>DATMAM010000066.1:0-161163 GCA_035559995.1 Candidatus Acidiferrales bacterium | reverse complement strand
CGTGGATGAGCACGGCCGGCGAATCGGCGAGAGCCTCGCGCAGGCGACGCTCGGTAAGGCGAGGGTAGAGAGCGCGATCCCGGATCGGCTAATCGTAAGCGAGTACCTCGGCTGTACGCAATGTTTCGTGTCGGCTGTCTGAAAGGTAAGCCCTCGGCTGATCGCGTCGCGAGCTACGCCGCCCCGTGCTGCTGCGCGATCCAGCCCCGCCCCGCGCAGCGTCGGCTCATCTGCGCTTGCGTAGCGCGCCTCGGCCCGAGCCCGTCCACCACCTGCTGCACGAGCGTGGACTTGCCCACCTGGCGCGGCCCGGCCACCACCTTGATGAAGCGCCGCGGCTCGGCGAGCCGCCGCGCCAGCTCGGCCGCCTGGGGGCGGCGGTAGGGCACTCCTTCTTTGCTCATGACGTTGAGTATTTGTACTCAATACCTTGAGCAGGGCAAAGCTCACGGCGACGGCGGGCATCGGCTGACTGCAATCTCACGCGCCGGCTGATTGCCAGTCTGGAAGCCGGCTATTCGCTGGTGCGGCCTTGCCCTCGTCGTGCCGGTCGGCCGCCGGCATGTCCCTGCGTGGCGAGAGGCACAGCGGCGCGATGTCGGGCTCGTGGGCAACTTGCCAGCCGAAGCCCTCCAGGCAGGCGACGGCGGCCTGTTCGACGACGAACTCGATGATGTCACGTCAGGTTTCGACCTCATCGGTCGCGCTTGCCGATGAGGGCTCATCACCGTCATCGCGCTTTCCTTCCCACTGCGCGCAGATGCCTTCAACATCGACGGCCTGTGCAGCATCGCTCACCCAGTAACGGTAGAACTGAGGATCGCGGCTTCTGGGCACCGGTCGCGCCTCCCGAATCTTCACCAGCGCCGGCGCTGGAACGCACTCGCCTAGGACGAGCGCCGTCTGCGGGGCGAGCGCCGGAATCTGCTCCAGCATCGGCCCGTAGATACCGGGAACGATCTCCTTGAAGTACCGCAGATCCTCGGGGTTCTGCAGCCGATGCACGATAAAGCTGCTGCACTGCGAGAGCACCGTCTTCGAAAGCTCGCTCGGCCTCTGGGAAGCAACAACGAGGCTCAGGCCGTACTTTCGGCCCTCGCGCGCAATCCTTTCGAAGACGACACGGGCAATCGACTCTTCCTCGGCGAATCGTGGCTGTTGGATGTAGTTCTGGGCCTCTTCCAGAACCAGCACGACCGGGAGCGAGCCGCGCGCTCCTTCGCCGCCATGCTCGCCGAGCCGCTGAAGGAACTCGAGGACGAGCCTGCCGATCAGCGCGGTAACGTTTTCCAGCACCTCCGCGGCGAGCAGGCTCAGGTCCAAGATGACGACATCAACAGCACCGGCCTTATCGCGCTGGCGGTCGTAGAAAGGAAGGCGCGACTTCGGAACATCGGTCTCGTTCGACAATGCGGCCTTCGTAGAGAAGCCAATGCCGAGCGTATCGCGAAGAAACGCGGCCAGTGCGTGCGCGGGGTTAGGTAACGCCTCACCGACAGGTCCGAACAGAAAGTCGAACCGCCGATCGGCCAGCAGGCGGTCGATACGCAGCAGCATCGTTCCGGAATAATCCCGCGCCCGCGCACCACCCGACTCCTCGCGTCGGAGAACTTGCTCGATGTGGCGGGAGCGGAACTTCAACTTATCGAAGTGCGACGGCGCATCCGCCGACCGGCCTGCGGCACGAGCACCCTCGCCGAGGTGCGCCCCTGTTAGCTTCTCGTAGATGGGATCGATAGCATCGCGAATCGCTTTCCTTGCATCAGCGGGAAGCATCTGAGGATATGTGGGTGTTCCATCTTTTTGCCCCATATTTTTCTTACACGTCTGAATGATCGCGTCCAGCGCCGAATCGACTTCTGCTTTTTTTAAGCCGAACTTTTTGCTCGACTCTTTCCAGGCACCCTTGAGATCATCTTCTCCGAGGCGCTTCTTCAGCCCATCGGCGAGGTCTTTCACGTCTCTCGACGTCTTCTCGTCTTTTCCCGACAGTGACCAGATGCGATTGATCTCGTGGATCAGTTCCTCTCGCAGCATGGCAAGTGGCGATGCGCTGCCCGCGTCGTTGCGCGCGAGGCGCAGCGCCTCCAGGAGTACCGGGCGCTGCACGCCCTTGGACGCCTGAAAGAGCCGCACGAAATCCTCGGCGTTCATGAACCAGTACGGAATGGCAAGACGCTCCGTCGCCAATCTGGGATCAGACGGGATGTAAAGAGCCCTGACGGAGCCGGCATTCTCCCAAACCCCACCGTCCTTCTGTTTCTGGAACGCAGTGCGGTATTCGCCGTTGGTATCCAGGATCACGACGGTTGTCCGCTTCACGGCCGGCTGCTCGTGAATCGACTGAATCAGGCTGGCAATGGTGCAGGACTTGCCGGAGCCAGTGCTGCCCAGGATGGCGGCGTGCTTTCCGAAGAAGGCGTTCGGGTCGATCCGGATGGGCCTCCCTGTCACTACGGCTGACTCGCCAATGGGGATGCAGTAGCCGGGTTCGCTCGGGTCGGGCGCTGCCGTGGCGCCCTGCTCGATCGGGCCGAAAATCGCATCGAGGTCAGCCCTTCCGGCCAGGTGGACCGCGTTGTCGAGCACCGGAAAGAGCGAAACTCCCTGCCGAAACTTCTCGCCGTCGATCGTACCGATGAGTGTCGCCTTCATCAGGCGCCGGGCGGCGGGAAGCGCCACCATCGTTCGGTCGGCCTTCATCTCAGCCTCTTCTACGAGCACTACGCGAGTCACCATCGCAACGAGACGCCGCGCGCCCACTGGGATGATCACGTAGGAGTTGATGCGTCCGACTTCCTGAGGGCCCTCATAGGTGCTACGGCTCATCCCCTTGAGGTCGCGGTTCAGCTCGATGCTGACCTGGGCTGTGTCCACGGCGACCACGCGCCCGATTTCTGAGTCAGTCGCCATTGGTAGTGTCCTCCTGCGTGGGGCTGTTCTTCGCGAGTGCGCGGTGGGTGGCGAGCACCTTCTTGCGGATTTCCTCGTCCCGCAGGTCGGGAAGGACTCGCTCCACGAACCCCGCAAGGGTTCCCAATCTCGGTCCCTCCGCGATCCATACGCGCCGATCCTTCTGCTTCCGTAGCGTCTTCACAAAGTCGCTCTTCGGCGCCGGATCCACGATGACGAGGGTGAAGCTCGGCACGGCGAGAGCCTGACGGATAACCGCGTTCACGTGCTCGTCGCCGAACCCGTAGCCGATCACGAACAGCACCGATTGCGGCCGAGCGAGCGCGCCAGCGAAGCGGCGGAACAGCTCCGAGTAGGGCGAGCCCAGCGTCTCGCCATATTTGGCCGGCGTCGGGTAGATCAGGAGAGGTTGCTTCCCGTCCCGATCGAAAACACCGACTTGGACGCCGTAGGGATCGTCGATCGAAGGTTCGTTCGCAGTCCACGTGATCGAGCCGTGCAGCTTGTAGAGGTGCAGCACCCGGTCGAAACGGTGGACGCGGCCTTCCGTCGTCTCCGCCGGAAAGTAGAGATCCTGCTCGTAGCTCTCGGGCCGGAAGACGCGGCGCTGGGTACCGACGAAGCCGTCCAACAGGACGACCCCCTCGGCGTCAGAAGCCTGCTCAACGAGCGTGTCGTAGTTGAGCGTGAAGAGGTTCACGCGCTTGAGGTTGAGCGGACGCGTGAGGAGCTTGCGCACGAGGGCCTTGAAGATAGCGAGTCCGTCCTCTTTGCCGGGCGTCGGAAGCTGACAAGCTCGCGCCAGCGCACGCGTCGTGTGATGCAGGCATTCGTCGAGGTCTTCCGACTTGGCATCGAGCCCAGGGGTGCCATCAAGACGCAGCCGCCCTCCGGCTTTTGGGAGAGCTGCACGCCAGCGATGCAGCGTCGCAAGCACTTGCTCAAAATTGGCCGAGAGTTTTTCAACCTGAGCGCCCCTCAGTGTTTCTCGACGTTCAATGATCTCGTCACGAGTAATCGGCGTGTCCGTGTTGCCCGCGCAATGTCGCACCGCGACGTAGAAAATCACGAGCCAGCGTCGAATGCGCGGCTTCTTGTCGCCCGTAATGCCTTCCTTAAGGATGGCTTGCTCGACCATCAGCGGGATCGTGCCGATCAGTGGTCCCCCGCAATCCACCGAAGCGCCCGCACCGAGCAGGAACGACACGGTTTCGGTCTTGAGGAGCGTTCCGACGCGGACGCGGATATCGTCGAGCGTCTCTCGTGGCAACGGCAGAGGTGGTGTGTCTTTAGCCGCTGCACTCTCTTGAACGGATTCAGGCGGGGCTGAAGCGAGCAGGTCATCGCCGCCAATCTCGAAGCAGTCTTTGGGTTGTGTGCTCGTCTCGCTCATAACTCTCTTTCCTTCAAAAACATCTCCGCATCCTTCACCCGCAGCTCGCCGGAGATGAGCCTGGGGAGCAGCGCATCCCGCAAGGCGGCGAGGGTTCGGGATTGATGAATGCTGCCGATGATTCGATCGATCAAAGGCCGCACGAGATCGTTGAAGGCGCGAACGACCGGTTGCGGTGGCAGCACGATTTGATACCGCGCCATGTCGTACCAGCTCGTCCTCGGCATCTTCGTCCCAGTTGATCCTGCGTTCGTGTACTCGACGAATTCCGTGCTCGACACATGGCCGAGAACCAAACCGAACCAGTCCGCGCTCTTTGACGCAACAACGACGATATCCGTTGAGCACACGCCATCCACCGGCGCGACGCCGACCTTGTGGAAGTAGGGCCGGAGCTTCCCGAACAAGATTTCGCCCTTCCTGAACTCGAACTTGTTGCTCGCGAGTCCGTCGGCGACGCCCCAATCGGACAGTGCAATGCAGCGCTTTGGCATGTGCTCCAAGGCGATGTACGGCGTATCCGGCTCCATGCTGTTCGGCTGCACGCCCCGTCTGGGATGTCCCGCGACGTCGCCCAGCGCCCCCGCCTCCCAGCCCTCCGGAATCTCCCCGAGTTCGGAGTCGACGAGACGTGCGGGGAAGAGGTCGACGAGGGGCTGGGGCAGGCCGGGATCGCGGCCTTCGGCCTTGGCGCGCACGGGGTCGAAGTCCACGAACCACGACTTGAACAGCGCGCGCGCCATCGCCTCCAGCGTCTCGGTCATCCGCCGATTCAGCTCGATCTTGTCGTCCAGCGTGCCGAGGATGTGGGCGATGGCGCGGCGCTCACTCGCCCCCTGTGGCCATGGAACGACCAATTCCTCCAAGTCGCGACGGGTGGCGTTCCCGAAAACGGAGCCGCTACCCTCGATCGTGGTCCAGTTGGGCTGCTGCATTCGGAGCGCGAACTCCAAGTAACGGCCGTCCTCTTGTCTTTTGGGTCGGATTATGGACAAACCGCGACCGATCGCACACTTGCGGTCCGCGACATTCACACGACCAATTGGAGCGCGAACGCTCAGCAAGATATCTCCCGGGAGCGCAATGCGGGAGGGCGCGGAGCAGAAAACCCGGGGCGTCGGATGGCGGTAGTTGAAGTCCGCCACCCCCTGGAAGAACGGAAGGCCCTCGCCGCGCTGATTGTACGTGTCGCCAGGGGGCGACTGTCCCATGATGATATCGGCGACTTCGCCAAGGCGTGTCTCACCCGCCATAGCCCAGCTCCTTCAGGTTGGCGGCGATGGCGGCATCGAGCCTCGCGGCTTCGGCCTGCTGCTCGCGGAGCTGCGACACGAGCCGCTTCATCTTCTCCTCGAAGGGCTCGCCGTCGTCCTCCGGCGCCTCGGCGCCCACGTAGCGTCCGGGCGTGAGCACGTGGCCGTGCTTGCGCACCTCCTCGAGCGTCGCGCTCTTGCAGAAGCCGGGGACGTCGGCGTACTCGCCCGCCTCCGGCTCGCCGCGCCAGGCGTGGTAGGTGCCGGCGATGCGGGCGATGTCCTCGTCGCTGAGCTCGCGGTGGGTGCGATCCACCATGCGGCCGAGCTTGCGGGCATCCACGAACAGGATCTCGCCGCGCCGGTCGCGGAACTTGCCGTCCTGGCGGTCGCGGGCGAGGAACCAGAGACACGCGGGAATCTGCGTCGAGTAGAAGAGCTGGCCCGGGAGCGCCACCATGCAGTCGACGAGGTCGGCCTCGATCAGGGCCTTGCGGATCTCTCCCTCGCCGGACTGGTTCGACGACATCGAGCCGTTCGCAAGCACGAAGCCCGCCACGCCCGCGGGCGCGAGGTGATGGACGATGTGCTGCACCCAGGCGAAGTTGGCGTTGCCCGGTGGCGGCACGCCGTATTTCCAGCGCTTGTCCTCGCGCAGGCGCTCGCCGCCCCAGTCGCTGACGTTGAAGGGCGGGTTGGCGAGGATGAAGTCCGCCTTGAGGTCGGGGAAGCGGTCGTCGTGGAAGGTGTCGCCGTGCGCGATTTTCCCCTCAATCCCGCGGAGCGCATCGGCCATCTGCCAAAGCTGTTGCTCGTACCCGACGGTCGCGCCGTTGTTCGCTTTCTTCTGCTCGTTCCGGTTTTGCCGCGCCATTCCGAACTTTCTGCCGGCCAAACGGTGCGGATTCTAAACGATCGGGCGCGCCGTTGACAAGTTTTCGGAGACGGGGCTCAGAGGCCAGTCGCTTTTCTGGGCGGAGCATTGGCTGCCGGAAATGAGGGCCATGCGGCAGGCGTAAAGGAACGGCAAAGCGGCCTGACTTTCTCAACTGGAGGATAAAACGGGGAAGAAAGGCGAGTGAAAATGCGCCTCCTTATCAAAACGTCTTCACCCCATCCGCTGCGCCAATCCTCCATCCGGCACCATGCCTCGCGCTGGCTGTCGTTGATCTCGCCCAGATACAACACCTGGCGCTGCACGACTTGGCCGCCAGCACAGCGCTTGCTTTCTACAATGTTCCAGTAGCAATGTTCCTTGCCGTCTTTGATCCGCCGGTTGCATCTCAGGTACATGATGGCGCTGGATTTTACGCAAAATTCGCCGCTTGAAAAGATGCTTGGTCTACACTACAGCCACTTTGAAACTTACACCTCTTGTATTTACGAGCGCTCGTCAGCTCTCGTCCCCCCAAAAAATCAGTTTCCTTGCTCGAATTGAGAAAGTCGGGCTAGCCAACGCAGACAGCGAATCGCGCGAGCGAGGCTGTCGGCCCGTTTTGCCGCCTCCGTCGGCCGCCAGTGCTTTCCAGCATATTCGATCAAGCGGGAGGTGTAGGCGGGACCAACTGGCCGACCGCTGCCTTCACGCGGTGCCATGTCCTGACGGATGTCCTTGCGGCGGGAGGTGCGCGCCAGGTTGACCAGCGCCGTCCGGGGATGATCGAGCGTTTCCGGCAGCGCGGGCACTTTGCTTCGGGCGACACCAAGGAAGTCGGCAATCGTTTCGGCATCGGCCAGCAGCCAAGCTTCGATAGCACGCACGGCGACACGAAAGCAGAGCCGCGGCGCCGGATCGGGTAGCCATGCAGTCCGAAGCGGCGGCGCGCAGTCGGCGTCGCGGTCCAAATCCACGAGCACAAGCCAAGGAGCGTGTCGCGCAGCACGGTTGTAGCCGGACACCCTTTCCCGAAGATGCGGCTTGCCCTGCTTCCCATACACGACACCGGCTTCAGCCCCGACGTGATGTATGAGACGTACGGCGACGGCTTCGTCCGTAGGCCCCTCGACCGCCGCGCTGATCAGTGCGGGCATCTCAGGCTTCTCCGAACAAGGTGAGTTGCGCCGCATTCTGCGGTCTGGTGCGCGGAATGACCGCGTCGGCGAGCGGCAGACCTCCTTGCAGAAGATCCCGGATGTCCTGATGGCTGCCGGCGGATGAAACATCAGTGCCCTCCGGCGTGGGGCGCAGCAGCAGCACTTCGTCGAGGCCGATGCCATCGTCGCGCAGCAGGTCGGGCGAATGGGTGCTCAGGAAAATCTGCCGCCCTGTACGCCGCTGGACACGCGCGAGCATCTGCGGCAGAAAGCGAACGACTTCCGGGTGAAGTGACAGCTCCGGCTCTTCGAGCAGCAGCGGGCCGCCGCTTTCCAGGGCGACCCAAAGAAGCCCCATGAGCCGCAGCGTCCCGTCGGAAAACTGTTCCTCGGTCTGCCAGGCGCCTTGCGGCCGCCAGTGTTGATATTTCCCGCGCACGTGCGGGGTGCCGCGGTCATCTCGAAAGAGCTCGATCTCCTGAAGCTGCGGCACGGCTACTCGCAGCGCCTCTTGAATGCGCCGCAAACGTGCGCTTCTGGTCCTCTCCGGTGTCTTCGCCACCTGCTCTAAAAAATCGCCACCGAACGGATCGTTGGCTCGCCCGACGGAGCGCTCCGGCTCGCGCACCAGCTGCGGCACGATGTGCAAGTAGCGGATGGACGCAAAAAACGACGCGAGCGCCCGGAACGGTTGATTGACGTTGACCTGTTCGAGGTAGGTCTGCGTGAGCCGTGCGGGGTCTCTCCTGTCTTCGTCGGTCGGCCTGTCCAGAAGGGTTTTGTTACCGCGGCGCACCCGTTCCGAACGCACCGCCGCAAAGCGTTGCCTGTCCTGGTTGAACGAAAGCGCGTATTGCCACTCTTCTGATCCGTCGCGGACGACAACACCGAGCGTGATGTCCGGGTAGCGTCGCGCCGCCAGGCAGCGCAGCGCTGTCACGCCGCCGCGGCGGCGAACGGCCTCTTGAAATCCGCCGCCGGTTGACGCCAAATCCCGGAGGAACCGAAACGCATCGAGGAAGTTCGATTTGCCCGATGCGTTTGGGCCAACCAAAAACAAGCGGTCGTGGATCTCTACTTCGGCCTGGGCGAAGTTCTTCCAGTTCTGCAATGTGATTTTCTGAATCTTCATTTGCGCGGTCCCGTGGGATTATTTACACGCGCGCGATTTATAATTGCACGCGAGCGATTATTTGCTCGGCAATCCATAACGAACTCCTTTGGTTGACCCAGCAATGCGCTTTATCTGCCCCAATTTTTCAAGCCTTTTAAGCAGCCGATAAGCCTGCATGGAGTTCAGTTGGCAAAGCTCAGCCACCTCGCCCCGGTCGATCGAACCGTGCTTGTGCATGTACTGCAGAACCATCTGCTCCTGTTGGACCGGCTCGAAGCCGTTCTGGCCGGCCATTGTAACATTCTGGCGGCTTCAGACCACCGCCCAACGCGGGGTGAACAGGGTCTCCGTGCCCGTACGCTGCGCCAGCACTTCTCGAGTTGGTCGTCCATTGAGGAAGTTAATGACCGCCACTTCGTGCTTCTGCCCGTAGCGGTGACAGCGGCCGATGCCCTGCGGATTCCACGGGAGGTCGTAATTGACCACCAGCGAGCAGAACTAAAGGTTTACACCCTCCGCGCCCGCCTCAGTGGCGAGCATGATCGTCGCGTGGTCGCGGAAGTGCTTGATCAGTACCGTGCGCACATCCACGGACCGCGAGCCGAAAACGCGCCCCGTATCGCGGCTGCATTCGACCCAGCGGCTACTGCAACGCAAAGTTTGCATTGCCGCCCGGCGGCTGGCCGCACTGCCAGCGCTTGTCGTCTCACAGGCGCTTGCGCCGCCCGAATACGGCTAAGCGGGTGGAGGCGCATTGCGCCGATACCCGTCGGTCTCCCGGCGGGTTTCGCCACAGCTCAACCCGCCCTACAGCTGAGGAAACCCGAAGGGGCCGTCCCCGGTACAGCCGCCGCAAACGAATAAATCAGATCCGTAGGATGGACTCGAGCTCCGAGCCGCTGCTTGTGAGCCGGTCAAAAAGTTTCACGACGGCGCCGCTAGCTCATGGTAGCGAATAAAGTGCTCGTAGAGCTGCACCGGATGGTTGATGGGCAAAGGCAGGCTCACGCTGGACGGCCGCACGATAAACGTATGCAGCTCGTCGGGCGAGGGTCCGGCGTGAGCGCCCATCTCCGGAATGAACGAGACGTGCCCCTGCGGCGCATCGATGCCATAGATCACGAGGTCGCCCGCGCTCGGCATCTCCATCAGGTCCAGAATCCCCTGAAGTACGAGACCGGCGTCCTCGCGGCGCGCAAACGGTCCCGGCCCGCACTCCTGGAGCTGGTAGCGCTTCCCCTGGTAGAAGCAGACCGGTCCGTTGCTGGATCGCGCAAGCACAAAGCCCACGCCCGGACTCTCGGAGAGCTTTTCCGCAAGCCCGGGAAACCGCCGCTCGAGAGCCTCGACGTCGAGAGGCGCTACGGTCCCCAACACGTAGAGAAAAGCATTGGGGCCGGCGGCGATCACGCGGATATCGTTCTGCTGGTACGCCTCGGGATCCTCGCGCCGGAGGAAGTCCTCGTCGATATAGTTGAGGAAATGCTGAAAGAAGTTCTTCGCGCCTTTTCGACTCGCGCGAATCCCATGCACCAGACCCGAGCGCGGGCTTGCATCCGCCGCCGTGGTCGCGCTCGCATCCAGGAAGCGCTCGAAGATCCAGCGCTCGAAGCGCTTCCCTCCGGTGATGTCCTGGTAAGCCTTGCAGGGCGCCTGGCCGTGATCGGCCAGGATGTAAAGGTCGTACTGGTGTTCGGGCACACGCTGCGTCACGCGCCAGAGCCGGCGGATGGCGCGATCGACGCGGCGCAGCGTCACGAGGGCAGCGCGGCTGCGCGGCCCGAAGTTGTGCGCCGCTTCGTCGTAGTCCACGTAGTTCACGTACACGGCCGGGACGCCGGCATAGAGATCGCGCGCCACCGACAGGGTGAAGAATTCCCGGATCCAAACCGAGCAACCGACCTTGATCGTAAACCAGCGCCAGCCCTGCCGCCGCCCTCTCGGATAACGCGCAAACCACCGGATCGATTTAACCACCTCGCCGATCGTGCGTGTAAGGCTCTTCACACACACCCAAGCGAGCACCACGAACGGCGAGAGCGCCGCGAGCAGGCCGCGGCCGCTCGGGCGCGTAAGGCTCGCGAAGGTAAAAAGGCTGTTCGCCGCGCCGCCGGTAAAAACGCAGCCGTACGCGCTGCCGCCCTCGAGAATGCCGCGCCGGCCGGCTGCCAGCTTCTTCTCGACGATCGCCGCGTGGCCGGCCCGCGGAAAGTGGATGTCGGCTTGCCGCTCCCGATCATAGTAGTGAAACCCGGGGATGTCCGGGCGCACGCCGTACATGGCGGCCATCTGGAAGGCCGGCGTTGACGTCGGTAAACCGACCGCCATCGGCTCCAGGCGATATTGCTGGGAGCGCAGCAAGCGCTTGAGGAAGCGCATGTAACCCGCCGCCAGCGCCTGCTCGAGAACGGCCCGCGACAGGCCGTCGATCTGCACGATCAGGAACTTCCGCCCGGTGACGGCGGGAGGAGCGCCGCGCCGCAGGCGGCGGACGAAACGGTCAATGGCGTGCTGGAGAAAAAGAACGAGATCGTCCAGAGACATCCTGAACAATGAGCATGCTATCTGGCTTTTCGGTTTTGCGGGCCTCGATCTTTGGGCGCAACGATTCGCCCATGCTTCGGCCGCCAGAGCGTCCCGCGTTTCTGCGAATCGACTGAGCTTGCCGCTTTCGCCTGCACGTGCGAAACCGGACGGTTGGTGCGCAAAAAATCGCGGAGCTAAAGCGAATACAGCCAAAACCTACTACACGGCCAGGCGGCCCACAATACGGCGGCAAATTTTTCCAGAAATTTACCGGCCGAAAGCGGAAAGCCGCCAGATAAAGGCGACGAGCAAAAGAGCGGCGTCAACGGAGCAGGGAACGCCTGCCGGATGCGAGCCTGGGGCGGCCGTCCGGCCCGCGAACGATGCCGCACGCGGCCGCGACTTCGTCGCGGTAAGAAAGCCAATGAGCCAGCGCTTGCTTCATCGCCGCGACCACGGGCCTGCGCTCCTGTTTTCCGACAAAATCGAGAACCGCCTTCCATGCGGCGGCGCGATGATCGCCTTCGACTTGCTGATGCGCTTTGGTGAGCGCCAGGTGCTCCAAGGGGAGATCGTAATGCTTCACGAGCGGATGCTCCGCCAGAGGCGCCGGCGCGCTCCTGGCGGCTCCGTTTTCGACGACGATGCGATCATCTTTGGTGCCCTCGATGAAGAGAGTCACAATCGCTGTGGCGATCTCCCAGCCGCGCTTCTGGATCGCGTCGTCGAGAAACGCGCGATAGTTTTCAGCCGCGGGCAAGAGCTTCACGTCACTGAAGCGGCTTAGATCCATCCCGAGCCCCTTCGGATACTCGAGAAAAAGCTCGGGATGCGGCCGGCCCGCAACGAGCGCGCCGGTTTCTTCCTCGTAGAGATTTTCCGCGAGCTTCCGGCGCACCTCGGCGACGGGACATTGGACGTAGGCCCAGCCGACCATCACGGGGAAATCCCGAACATATGTCGCGTATTCCTGTTCGAAGTGAATGTGCAAGCGTTCCTTCGGCACCAGGCCGGACGTAAACGCCGGCCAAGCCCAGTGGTCCTTGCGCTCCATGACAGCGAGCAGCTGCTCGAGAAAAACTTCGCGGTCCATGACTGATTCTAGCGCGAATTCGCGCCCCTCGCCCTAGCCCTCCCGGGACGGCCAGGGCTTAAGGAAATCCCGAGAACGAAGCGAGTTGCACCGAGCAACCGGCATGCCAATGAAAAGCTTTTCGATTTTTCCTTGCTTTTGGGCGCGCAATGGTTTTGATTACCGGCGGAATCGTGACAAAATGCCGGTCTCGAGGAGGCGGATATGGCATTCAGAATCAATCATTTTCATATCAAGACATCGGATCCACGCAAGACCGCTCAGTGGTTCGTGGAAAACCTCGGCGCGAAGATCGTCCGGGAATCCCGAGCCGGCGAGAAGCCGAGCTTTCGGCTCGATCTCCACGGTCTTGCGATGAACGTGACCGACTTTCTCGAGGAGCAGAAGCTCGAGCAGCATTACGGCCTCGAGCACCTCGCCCTGGACACGGATGACATTCGCGGGGTCGTGGAGGAGTTCAAATCGAAAGGGATTCGCATCCTCGAGGAGCGCCAACTTGCCGACGGCCGCCATGTCTGCTTCTTCGAGGGCCCGGAGGGCGTGCGGTTAGAAGTGATGGAGTGGCGATAAGAGCGCCGCTCCGTAGCCTTGCCTTCCCTGCGCCGGCCTCGCCGATCTCGCTGAACGCTCCGTATCTCGGTGTGTGGGCTCTTGCCGATAGCGGCCGAAATCCCGGCCGCGCTGACATCCGTGTCGCCACTTTTGTCATGAAAGAAGATCTTTTTGGCCCAGCTTATTTCTCAAAGCGTATTGTCCTGCCAAAAAGTCCCTGCCAGGCCGCGGCTGTTCCGGATAGAAGCTGCGCGTAAAAAACGATCCTCAGTGGAATGTTTCTTGCGACTACAAAGCTCAACTTCACTTCCCCTTCTCGACAAAGGCAAACCAGCCGCGAGGCTGGGACGCAAAGCCGAGGATCAGATTCAGGCGAATCTGATGGCCGGGCTACCGAAAGAAAGGGCACCGTCAGGGTCCCGGACTTTGGTTCGCCGAAGGGGCGCGCATCAGGGGGGATCTGATGGGTCGGCACAATTTTCTCGCAGCAATTATTTTAATATCGGCCGTCGCGCTCTCGCCGGCGCTTTCCCAGGGACAGACCCGTTTGCGGCCGGGAGACCACGTCCCGGGGGAGCTGCTCGTCGTAGCGCAAGAAGGGGTGTCGGAGCAGGAAGCTTTGGCGGAATTTCAGAGGTACGGCGCCCGGCCGCTCAAGAAGCTAGCGCGGCTCAGGACGCACCGCGTCAAGCTCGCGCCGCAATTTTTGGATCAGGCTGAGGCCTCTCTCAGAAAAAATCCCAAGATAAAATCCGTCGAGCGAAACTACCTGGCGGAGGCGGCGCGCGTGCCGAACGATCCGGGATTCTCGAGCCAGTGGCATTTGCAAAGGATTGCGGCTCCGGCCGGTTGGGACATCACCACAGGATCGCCGAGCGTAACGATCGCTGTCATCGACACGGGGGTGGACTCGACTCATCCCGATCTGAAGGACAAGCTCGTCCCCGGGTACAACTTTATTCAAAACAACACCGACACCGACGATGCCGAGGGCCACGGGACCGCCGTGGCGGGAGCGGCGGCGGCAATGACGGACTCCGGCATCGGAGTTGCCGGCGTCGCCTGGGCCAACACCATCATGCCGCTGCGCGTGATCGACGCCGACGGCTACGCCACTTACGCGGACGTGATCGAGGCCATCATCTACGCGGCCGATCGCGGCGCAAAGGTCATCAACCTGAGCCTTGGGGGTCCCAGCTACTCGGCGACTTTGCAGAACGCGGTCAACTACGCGTGGAACAAAGGCGCGGTTATCGTCGCGGCGGCCGGCAATGAGTCGGCGAGCGCGCCGCTTTACCCGGCGGCGCTCAACAACGTCGTTGCCGTCTCGGCCACCGACAAAGACGATAATCTCGCCTGGTTTTCCAACTTCGGCAGCTGGATTGACGTTGCCGCGCCGGGCACGTTCATCTACACGACCAGGGACGGCGGCGGGTACAGCTCATGGCATGGGACTTCATTTTCGTCCCCGCTGGTTGCCGGCCTGGCGGCGCTGGTCTTCTCGTTGAACCCGAGCTTCTCGAACGCGCAGGTCGCCGAGATTTTGCGCGCTAGCGCCGACGATCTGGGCGGCGCCGGCTACGATCCGTCTTTCGGCCACGGGCGCATCAACGTCGCGCGCGCTCTCGAGACCGCGGCTTCCCTGGCGGCGATTTCGGTCGCGATCGTTTCTCCGGCCGCCGGAAGCTCCGTAAGCGGCGCCGTGCCGGTCGAGGTGTCGGCCAGCGCGGAGGCGGGAATCTCGCGCGTGGAGCTTTACGTCGACGGCGCGCTGAGCGGGACGGCAACGGCTGCGCCTTTTAGCTTTCTCTGGAACGCCGCGCCGCTTTCGGGGCCGCACACGCTTGTCGCCAAGGCTTACGACACCGCGGGCGGGGAAGGATCGTCGGCGCCGGTCAGCGTAAATGTCGCGCCCGCGGAGCTGCCCCCGGTCGTTCAGATCAACGGCGTCGTCGTCTCCGCCAAGCGCGTGACCGTGAACGTCTCCGCTTCCGATCCGAACGGCGGCAAGATCAAGCGCCTGGAGCTTTATCTCGACGGCGTGCTCAAAGCGAGCGCAAACCGCAGCGCCAAAAATTTCAAGCTGAGCGTCAAAAACCTTCCCGCCGGTTCGGCGCACACGCTCACGGCGCGCGCCGTCGATCAAAACGGCAGCGTCGGCTCCTCGGCCCCGGTCGATTTCGTCAAATAGCGTCCGGGTCAGCGCCGGCGGTCGGGCGTTGAATCGCCCAATTCCTGCAGCAGGCGCACGAGATCGTCCGCGTGCTCTTCTTCCTTCGCCAGCACTTCTTCCATGAGCCGGCGGCTGGTCGGATCCTGGTTCCCGAAGTAGTTGATCATCTCCCGGTAACTGTCGATTGCGATCCGTTCGGCGACCAGATCTTCCTTGATCATCTCGCGCAGGCTCTCGCCCTCGATGTACTCGGAGTGGCTTCTCGTCAGCAGCCCTTCGGGCGAGAGATTGGGCTCGCCGCCCAGCTGCACGATCCGCTCGGCGATCTGATCCGCGTGCAGCTGTTCCTCGTTGGCGTGCTCGAGAAACTCTTGCGCCACGCTCTGCGCGTGAATGCCCGAGGCCATGAAGTAGTGCCTTTTGTAACGCAGATTGCAGACGATCTCCGTCGCCAGCGCCTCGTTGAGGATACGGACCGCGGTCTCGCGGTCGACCTGATAGCCCGGCGTAATCGCGCCCTTTTCGATATGCTCGCGCGCCCTTTTCCGCAAAGTCTGAACGTCCGTCAGGAATGGTTGATTCGCCATCGCTCCTTCCGTTACTTGGTCCGCCGCCGGTGCCTAACGCCTCGACCCGATGTCCTCACGGTCGCGCAGCCGAATCACGTCCGCGTAAGGATCGCCCAGGGAATCCCTTCTCAGCTGAACCAAAACCAGATCCCCCGCGCGCAGGTCCTCGACGCGCACGTCCCGGCCCCGGCCCACCACCAGCGTGTTGGAATCGTATCGCACCACGGCGGTCCGCGCTTGCGGCGTGCGCAAATGAATCTCGCGGTCGCGCCAGTCCACCCGGTCCACGGTCCCTACGACCTCCTCGCGCGCGGCCTCGCGCCCGTAGTCGCGCCCGCGATACTCGCCCTCCCTTTCGATCGCCGGCCTCCCGATAAGGGCAACGCTCTCGCAGCCCCAGGCAGCGAACAAAAGCGGCGTCAAAATGAGAAGCGTCTTTGCTATGCTCGGCATCGGTTCTCCTCCAAATTTTCTGACATGCCCGATTATTTGCGCAAACCCTATGCCAAAGGGAGCCGCTGCAAAAAAGCGACTTCGTCTCTTTTCCGCGACATTCAACGCCCTTGGTGTCTGACGAGCGCGACTGGGAAGATCGGCGTTCCGCTCGAGCGCGAAAATTTGCCGGAAAAAAATTCGCGGTTGACGCCGGCGCCATCGGAGGTTAGGACATGTCTCGGTGAACCAAGAGCAGCGAGGCGGCGCGGAAATGGCGCGCTGCACATGCACGCATCCGGTTCATTTTCTCGGCCGTTGCGCGAAAATGGTGCCCGCGCCCGCGCACAAATGCGCCGAGTGCAGGCACGATCACGCCTACCCTCCGACCGACCCGGCGTAGCGCCGGCCCTACCGAGACGGAACGATATCGATGAGGATCGCTTCGGGATCGGCGCCGTAACGCCACGGGAGGCCGACGCTTCCCAGGCCGCGCGACACAACCAGTATCGATGAGCCGAACCGATACGCCCCTTCATCGAGGCAATACTGGCTCTGGCGAATCAGCGGCGCCCGCTGCGGAAAGCGAATCTGGCCGCCGTGCGTGTGGCCGGAGAGAATGAGCGGGATGTTGTACCCGACGGCCTCGTAAAAGAAATCGGGGTGGTGCGCCAACAGAACATGCGGCGGCCCGTGTCGAGCCACCAGCCGATTCCAGTCGGGCTTTCCAAAAATGCGGTCGTCCAGACCTCCGAGAACAAATTGCCCGCGGTCTTTCGGCAGCACGACCGAGTCGTTGCAGAGGGTGGAGATGCCGGCGGAACCTAGCGCCTCGCGAACGCCGCTCGGGTCGCCGTCAAAGTAATCGTGGTTTCCGAGACAAAACCAGGCGCCGAGCGGCGCGCGGCTAAGCGGCGCCAGCGCGGGCAGAAATCCATCGAGGTCGCTCGCCTTCGCGGTCACCACGTCGCCCGCGATCGCCACCATGTCGGGCTCTAGCTCCATCAGCGAGCGGATAATCTCCGCCAAAATCGGCGGCTTGAGAAAAATCCCCGTATGGATATCCGAGAGGAGCAGAACCTGAAGCCGGCCGACGCCGGCCGGCCAGCCGGCGGGAGAGAGCGATATCTCGGCCAGCGAAAACCGCCGCGGCAAGAGCCAGCTGTACGGATTCCACACGCCGAGCAGGTGGGGATACACGAACCTGGACACGATGTAGTCGGCGCGCCGCTCAAGTACTTTGACCAAGCCGCGATTCGGGTTGAGCCAGCGGCGCTCTTTTCCGGTCATGGGGCGCGGGGCCGCGAGTTTTCGCCTCTTGAGTTTCATGCTTTCGATTCCAATAACAGCGTGATTCCCGCAACCGCCAGACGGGCGGTTTTTTTCAAGCTTGCTTCGTGATTTTTAGACGGCCGGTTATCTGGTATTCTCTCGGCTCAGTCTTGAAGCAGCGCAAAATGATAGCACAGTTAATTTACCCGAGCGTTTCATGGGCTTGCGCCGCCTACCGAGGATGAAATGGCCAGCTGTGCGCGGCGAAGCCCAACCCCTTTCGTCCCCGAGTGGCGGCCGTGCGGGTCGCTTACCCCTCGCTACGGCTTGCGGGCCTACTCGGGAAATCGGGACTTTGGATCACAGACGTTGTGATTTGCAACCGCACTTTCGTAGGAGGCGCGATGGCAACGGTAACGGGCGTTGACGAACATCCGGCGCTGGGAAAAGGGCTTGGCAGGCTCGAAGGCAAGGTCGCCGTAATCACCGGCGCCAACAGCGGCATCGGGCGCGCCACGGCCCGGCTTTTTGCGCGCGAGGGAGCCAAGGTCGTGTGCTGCGACATTCAGGAAACGATCGCGCCGCGAATCGACGAGCTGATCGCGGCCGACGGCGGGCGCGCTCTGTTTGTGCGCGCCGACGTAACGCTTCCGGCGGACTGCGAGCGCATGGTCGGCGCGGCCCTGGAGCGCTTCGGCGACTTGGACATCCTGTTTAACAACGCCGGCGGGGGCGTGCGCAAGAGAATCCACGAGTTCACCGACGAGGAATGGGCTTTTGTCCTCAATCTCAACCTCAACGCGATCTTTTACGGCGCGCGCGCGGCGATGCCGCATTTTCTCAAGAAAGGCCGCGGCAACATCATCAACACCGCTTCCACGTTCGGCCTGCTCGCCACCGAGCGCTACCCCGCGTACTGCGCCACCAAGGCGGCCGTCGTCAATCTCACGCGCCAGATGGCGCTGGACTACGGCACGAGCGGCATCCGCGTGAACTGCGTTTGTCCGGGAAGCGTCGAGACGAAGCGCTTCCGCGGCTACCCGCCGCGGCCCTCATCGGATCGCTTGACCGACGAGCAGCGGGCGAAGATGGCGGCGAGCAACCGGGCCTTACAGAGGATGGGGCGGCCCGAGGAAATCGCGTACGGCGTTCTCTTCCTCGCCTCCGATGAGTCTTCCTTCGTCACCGGCCACGCTTTGGTGATCGACGGCGGGCAGACCATCGACGCGTAAACGCCCTGAGGTTTCGGCCCGTTCCGCTCGCGGCGGGCCGAGGAGCAAAAGAACCATCCGCGCGGCGCGCGGT
Source organism: Candidatus Acidiferrales bacterium (assembly GCA_035559995.1). Lineage (GTDB taxonomy): Bacteria > Desulfobacterota > Binatia > UBA9968 > UBA9968 > DATMAM01. The sequence continues at coordinate 142,534 of DATMAM010000066.1, read as the reverse complement.
GAAACCGGCTCGATCCTTTACCGCTGCTTCGGCGGAGCGTAGAGCTGCAGCAGGTTGCCTTCGGTATCGAAGAAATAAAAGCCTCTCCCGCGCTCGCGGTTGACCAGCGGAGTTGAGTGAATCTTTACGCCCCACTCGCCCATCTTCTGAACGGCCAGCTCGAAATCCTCGGGATCCACGGTAAACGCCTGGTGGGTCGCCCCGTCTTGCTCGAAGCCGTTGCGCGCGAGCGGCTTGGGCCGCTGGAACAGCACCACGATGTCGTTCCCCGACCTCAGTTCCGCGCGCGCGAGCGTTCGGCCCATGTCGTCCGCGCCGGTCTTAAAGACCTCCATGCCCAGGACCTCGGTGTAGAACTTGATCGCGCGCTCCATGTCGTCCACGGGGATTCCAAGATGATAGACGCCTTTGGTTTTTATCATCGCGCACCTCCTTGAACTTTTGGACCTTGCCCTTTCGCTTATCGCGCGGGCAAGGGCTCGGAACCGACCAGCCGCTTGAACAGGGCGATCGCGTCGCTGTCGCGCGGCAGCTCGGCAATGATTTTTTCGCACTCCTCCGGCAGCAGCGGAACCGGATCGTCGCCCGTGAGCTTTTTGTATTCCCGCAAAAACGCGGGGTCCTTGAAGGTTTTGCGCAGCGCCTCGCGGAGAATTTCGACGCGCTCCCTGGGAGTTCCCGGCGGCAGGAACAACGGCGCGCCGGCGCGCCGAAAAGCGCGCAACATCGCGAGCACTTTGCGCTCCTGCTCCGAGCGGGCGAAGCTCTCGATCTCCGGCAGATGCGCAAAGCGCGGATGTTGGTTCCCCTTGGGAACCTCAATGACGGCATGGGTGTTCATGATCCCCTTTTCAATCCAATCCGAGCTCCGCTGCAAAAGATTATCGATGCTTTGGATTCGCCCGTCCACCTCGCCGCGCGCGAGCGCGAGATCGATCTCCGGGCCGGTATAGCCGGTGACAAACCTCGGCTCCTTCAAGTCCAGGAAGTAGGCGAAAAGCCGCCCCTCGTTGTAGGTGGAGTGCCCGACCGCCACGCTTCCGATTCTCAGATTGACGGCGGCGCGGAGCTTCGCCAGGGTGTCGAGCCCGAGCTCTTTTCGCGTGACGAACACGGACTGGTAGAGCGCCCCGTCAGGCGATCCGAGATAGATCAATTTGTCGATGTCGTATTCCACGCCGGGCTCTCTCAGAACCGCGTTGGTGACCAGACCGGCTCCGGCGTTTCCGATCGTAAGGCCGTCCGCGCGCGCGACCTTGAAGATGTAGTTGGCCGCTTTTCGTCCTCCGGCTCCCGGCATGTAGTCGGCGACAACCGTGGGGTTGCCCGGAACGTATTTCTGCAGAAACGGCATCAGCGCCTTGATGCGCATGTCGCCGAAGCCGCCCGGGCTTCGGCCCTGAACGATCGTGATCGTCTTACCCGCGTAGAAGTCGGGCTGCGCCAACGCCGGGGCGAAAGAGAGCGGCAGCAAAACGAGGGCGATCGCGCCGGCGGCTCGCTCTGCAGCGCGGTTGGACCCGGTCAGCCGTTTTGGCCAAAGCTTTCCGGCCATCGGCTCCTTAATTATTCCCGCCGGCGGCCCCGCGCAAGAGCGGCCGAGACCTTCCGCGATCGCGCGCGGGTGGACTTTGCCGGCGGCGTAACGTACTAGATTTAAACTCCGGTCAAGGAGGACAACAGCGCCTATGACTCGCGCATCGTCAACAGCCAAAATCGCCGCGATAACGGAGTCGGCGCCGTTCAGGCGGCTCGTAACGACCCTCATCCTGCTCAACGCAATCCTCGTCGGCCTGGAAACCTATCCCGAAGTGCGGGCCAGCTACGGAAGCCTGCTCCACGCCGCCGACCGGGCTATCCTCTATCTGTTTGCTCTGGAACTCGGCCTTCGCCTGATCGCGGCGAACGGCGCCGCGGCCTTTTTTCGCAGCGGCTGGAACGTGTTCGATCTCGTCATCGTCGCCGCGAGCTTTCTCCCTTCCTCGCAGTTCTTTACCGTCGCGCGCCTGTTTCGCATCCTCAGGGTGCTGCGCGCGGTGAGCGTCATGGCCGAGTTGCAAAGGCTCGTCGGCGCGCTTTTGCTGAGCCTGCCGTCGCTCGGCCACATCAGCGCGCTTCTTGCGCTGTTGATCTACGTCTATGCCGCGGTCGGAACCTCGCTGTTCGCGGAATTCGCCCCCGACCATTTCGGCACGCTTCACCAAAGCGTGCTGACGCTGTTCAGCGTCATTACGCTGGAAGGGTGGATCGATGTCATGGATAAGGTCTTGCCGCACGCGCCCCTGGGCTGGATTTATTTCGTCAGCTTCATTCTGTTGGGAACGTTTGTGGCGATGAACTTCTTCGTCGGCGTGATCGTGAACAACTTGCAGTCGGTTGCCGTCGAAGAGCGCGACGACCTGGCCGAGATTCGCGCCGCCCTCTCCCGTCTCGAAGCGCGGCTTGAGGCGGCTCCGCGCGGCGACGGCCGCGCTACGGGCCGCGAAAGTCTACCGCGCGCCACTTAACGACAAAGGGGACAGCCCCTTTAATTCGCCGCCCGCGCAACCTCCGATCACAGCCGCAGGAGCGCGGCTCCAAAGGCGGCAGGAGAGAAAGGGAAAACCTGCGTTCCCGGCGCTCTTCAATCGGGCGAGCCGGAGATGGGAGACAAAATCGAGTCGATTTCCCTAAGCTCCTCCGCCGTCAGCGCACAATCGCCGGCCCTGGCATTGCTCAAAACGCGCCCGAACCCGCGTGGCGCCGGAAATGACCGAACAGACCCGCGGCTGCGCCAGCAGCCACGCTTCCGCCAGTTCGTTGAGGCCGCGCGCGCGCGCGCCTGCGCCCACGCGCTCAGCTTCTCGATTTTCCGGTAGAAGGGCCCCTTCAATGATGATCTGGTGATTCTGGTTTAACTCCTCTTCATCTAGGGCGTGACCGAAGCGCCGACGGAAGTGTTCCGCCAGATTCTTGCCCGGTGCGAAGCGTCCATAGATCGAGGCGATATCTTCGGGCTCGAGCTTCTCCACCCAGTGGGCGTAGTCGAGTGCTTGTGCCACGACTTCACGTCAAGACAAGAGACCATCAGGAGCCAAAGCCAGCGAATCGATGCGCCCGCCGTAGCAAGTGTCTTCCTGTCTCGCAATCAGCATCCACTCGTCGGAGAGCAGGCGGGGCGCCTTAACGATCATGTCCTCCAGCAGCTCCTCCTTCGAGAGCGCAGACTCAGTCAACGGCACGGTTGCGGGCCGACTTTCCATAGAGCAGTTCTGATAGGCATAGAGAAGACTCCCCGTTGCGGCGCCCAACATCAAGCTTACCCGGCGCCGCTTTTAGCGATCGGCTGCAGCGAAAAGTTAGGTTGTCGAGTTGACAGTCATGTCAGATCTGACATATACTCTCGCCGGTGAGCCCAAGCGACAAACCGCTTGTCTGGTTGCACGGAGAAATCAAAACCCCACCTTTCTCCCAAGCTGCCAGAGTGGAGGCAGGATATCTGCTGCGACGGTTGCAGAGGGGCGAGATGCTTGGAATGCCGCACTCCAGGCCTATGCCGACCATTGGGCCGCGGTGCCACGAGTTGCGCATCAACGACGCCGACGCCACGTGGCGCATTGTGCACCGAATCGATTCGGATGCCATCGTGATCTTGGAGGTCTTCAGTAAAAAAACCTCGAAGACACCGCGAGCTGTCATTCAAGCTTGCAAAAGACGACTTAAGGAGTATGAAAATGCGTGAAGAAAAGAAAAGACGCCTGAAAGCTAAAGGCTGGAAGATCGGAAGCGTCAAGGAGTTTCTCCGGCTTTCCAACGAGGAGTCCGCATACATCGAACTCAAGATACGGCTCGCCGAAGGTCTGCGAGAGCGCCGACATCGGCATCGGCTCTCCCAAGCGGACCTTGCAAAGTTGCTCAAATCGAGCCAGTCGCGCATCGCCAAGATGGAAGCGGGTGACCCATCGGTTTCGCTGGACCTGCTGATCCGATCTCTCATCGCTCTCGGAACCTCAGATCGCGAGCTTTCCAGAATCATCTCCACTTCTCGGGCTGCCTGACCGGCCTAACGCCCGTGTTGACCGGGCCGCCGCCGAGCACTGGTGAAACGATAAGAAACAGTTCCATGGCCCGTAGTCGCCGAACGCAATGCCGCTGAGCCCCTGCCGCAGAAAATTTTCAGCTCGGCAGGACGCTCGTCGTCGGCTCAAGCGGCGGGTTAGGCCGTAATCTGCTCGTAGGAAAACGTCGGAATGTCGGTTCGATCGCTGGCGTGCTCAATGGTGATGCCGCAGATATTGCCATTCCGGTTGACGTCAAGGATCGTGTTCTCATCGAGATCTTTGGTTTCGGCAACTTCGACTGCGCGAAACTCAATGTACAGCGTGTCAGTATCCTGAAAGTACTCGATCTTCATGGCGTGAATGATCGGTCAAAAAACGAGTTGTGATTCCCATCGGAAGGAGAATAACCCCCAAATATTTGCCCTCCGCTTCGGCGATCGCAGCCCACCGACGAATTCGACCGTCCTGTTGGATCACCTCCCTTATCGGACGCGCAATGACGAACTGAATCCAGGCATCTGTGACCGGACGGCTCCGTAAGTTTCGAAATATCGCGTGAACTTCACGCATCACATGCTACACAAACGACCACTGGAGTTAAAGATTCGACGTCTCGGCCGTCAAGGGTGAGTTGCGCGATTCCGAGAGCGCCACTCTCAAGCCGTTTGTTAGGCAATGTTTCAGCTTACGTCACGAAGCGGCTGTAGCCGAGCGATTGCCGCGGCTTTCTTACTCCGCAAGGCATGCCACAGCTCCCAATCCTGTTGCAATCCAAGCCAAAAATCCGCCGACATCCGTAAGACGCGCGCCAGTCGCAGCGCTGTATCAGGTGTGATACTGCGTTTACCTCGGATAATTTCATTTAACCGTGGGAAAGAGATCCCGAGGCGCGCCGCAAACGCAGACTGGCTGATCCCAAGAGGCTTCAGAAACTCTTGGAGCAGCATCTCTCCGGGATGGGTCGGAGGCCTCTTAGTAGGCAGTCGCCGCACCACAGGAGACTGCGACGATTTGCCACGTTGTGGACGCTTCTCAGTGATAGTCCGTGATTTCGACTTGGTCCGCATATCCATTCTCCCAGCGAAAGCACACGCGATACTGCTCATTGATTCGAATACTGTACTGGCCGACTCGATTCCCCCTTAGCCGTTCAAGCCGGTTTCCGGGTGGAACCGCGAGGTCCAAGAGGTCGCGCGCGCGGTTGACCTGATCAAGCTTGCGCCACGCGATCGGCCATAGGGATTTAGGACACGTCCTGCGCGCCGCTCGCGTATCGGCACCGTTGAATATGTCTTCGGTTCCGCGATCGGCAAAGGACCGTATCACAAATCAAATTATAACGACATCCGTAATAGCTCGCCACATGCCAAAATTTGTCTAACGCTCCGGGTGAGAGGCGCGGGCCGCCGCGTCCTTCTCAACCCGATGGTTAGCCATTAATTGCGTGATTGCCATCGTCGTGGGTGCCGGCGTCCGTGCATGCATGCCACGACTACGACCTGATCATCAATAATTCGGTAGAAAAGGCCGTAGGGAAACCGCCGCAAGTTTGCACGGCGTGTCTGCCGATAGACAACAGGAAAGCTTTCAGGGTACGCCGCCAAAGATTCAACCACGGTAGACACCGCGGCGAGAAACTCGTCGCCAAGACCCGTGCGTTGGCTTTCATACCACCGGTAGGCATCTTCAACATCCGCAGCGGCAGCGGGACGAAAAATCGGTGGCTTCACCTAAGCCGAGAGCGGATCTGCTGCAGAACGTCATCCCAAGGAATGCCCGCTGGACTCGACCGTTCGAGATCGTCGAGCCGGCGGTCAAGCTCCTCGCGCTGCGCGTCCGTCAGCGGAACAGCCTCAGGCTTTTCCGTAAGGCTGTCCCAGAGCTCCTCGATTAGACGCAGACGTTCCTCAGGAGTCAGGTCATGTATGTTTAGCGCTGATTTGCTCATAGTCCGAATATGCCACCTTTACAGGTTCTCTGCCACCGCCGGCTCTTTGCGGGGCGGCTAACGCCCGCGGCTTAGGCGCCGCGTTTGTTGGCGTCGCCTGCAGCCGTTGAGTTAGACGAGACTCATTCCGGTCCCTTTTCAGGGTAGAAAATCCGAAAATCCGAGGCGATCTGTTCAAAGCCAGCCTCATTCTTGTATTTCTCGATGTCCAACCCTCCTATTCTCACCTTTTCCCGGGAAGAGCGAGCATCATGGTCTGACTGAATGAATGAGACCGGAAACCTGTAGAACTCTGGCTCCCGCGCGCCGTCCTTGCAGCGTCACCGCCTTGCTTTTCCGAAAAAGTAGCCCACATTAAGGAAAACGACGATCGGGCAATCGACTGCGTCGAAGGTTCTGGCTTTCACGGAAAGCCGCGGTCGCTGTCGGTTGCGCCGCGACTCTTGACCTGGATTCGGATCTGGCGGCCTTTTCTGCGTGGATCGGGGTGGATGCCGATCAAGTCGTACCCCGCGTTGTTCGACGGAGCTTTGGCCCGCGATGGGACAAAATCCGGGGACACCATACTTATTTCCGGCTCAACTCCCCTTTGTCCCTGGCTTCTGGGGGCGCAGGGTACGAGCCAATAGTCCCTCAAGCCGCCCAACAAAACCGTCCTCCCCCATCAGACGCAGGTATTCTTCATAGTCTTCTTCCCAGAAAAACGTCTCCTGCCTGCGATTGCCCCGCTGAGTGAGGTGACGCGGTAGGCCTGGCACCACCATCCGCGCAATTCTTGCCACGCGGCAACGCTATGGCGGGCCAACCCCCAAAGTCAAGAATTATGCATGGTGTCGCCGGAATTCAAAATCGAGTCGATTTCTCTAAGCTCCTCCGCCGTCAGCGCCCAATCGCCGGCCCTGGCATTGCTCAAAACGTGCTCGAGCCGCGTGGCGCCGGAAATCACCGAACAGACCCGCGGCTGCGCCAGCAGCCACGCTTCCGCCAGCTCGTTGAGGCCGCGCGAGCGCGCCTGCGCCCACGCGCCCAGCTTCTCGATTTTCCGGTAGAAGGGCTCCTTCATGAACTGGCGCACCTGCCTGCTCGTCTCGCCGCGCGATCCCGGCGGCGGCGGTTGGCCCGGCTTGTATTTTCCCGTCAAGAAGCCGCCGGCGAGGGGATAGTACGGAACAAACCCGACGTTGTGCGCCCGGCAGTAAGGCAAAAGCTCGCGCTCGGCGCCGCGCTCGAGCATGTTGTACGCGGCCTGAATGACCACCGGACGGCTCCAGCCGCGCGTCTCGGCCAGAAGGCAGGAGTGCGCCAGCTGCCACGCCGCGAAAGCGGAGCAGCCCACGTAGCGCACCTTTCCCATGCGCACGACATCGTCGAGCGCGCGCAGCGTCTCGTCGATCGGCGTGCTCTCGTCCCAGCGGTGAATATAGTAGAGGTCGACGTGATCGCTCTTGAGCCGCCTGAGGCTTGCGTCGAGCGCGTTCATCATATGGTAGCGCGACGCGCCCCGATCGTTGGGACCGCCGCCGGTGGGAAAGTAAAATTTCGTCGCGACGACGAACCGCGACCATCTTCCCTTGAGAGCTTGGCCGATCATCTCCTCCGATCGGCCGTCCCCGTAGCTATCCGCGGTGTCGATGAAGTTGATCCCGAGATCGGCGGCCGCGTCAATCATGCGGTCGACCTCGGCCTGCGGCACGGCTTCGGAACCGAACCGGTTCGTGCCGAGGCCGATCACCGAAACGCGAACCCCACAGTTGCCGAGCAAGCGATATTCCATCGTGAGCGCTACACGCTACCGCGATGCCTACGCGGCTTGCCGCCGCTTTTTGAGCGCCGCGTATATCTTTTCCGCCGTGATCGGAATCTCGAACAACCGCACCCCGACGGCGTCGTCGATGGCGTTGGCGATCGCCGCCGGCGGGCTCACGTTGGCGTGCTCGCCGATTCCCTTCGCCTCGTAAGGACCCGGACCCCCTTCGGAGCGGATCAAGACGGTCTTGAGCTCCGGAATGTCGGCGATCGTCGGCAGCTTGTACTCGGCGAAGCTCTGGGCCAGGACTTTGCCGTCCTCGCAAACCAGCTCCTCCATCAACGAAGCGCCGATGGCCATGACGGCGCCGCCGTCGATCTGGCCTTGATGGCCGTTTGGGTTGATGATCGTGCCGACGTCGTGCGCCGTGACGAATCGGGTTAGGTTCACCTTGCCTGTCTCCGGGTCGACCTCGACCTCGGCGACCTGGGCGACAAAAGATGTCGAAGAGCCTTTTCTCGGAACCTCGAGCTCGACGCTCACCGTGACCGGGCCGCCCGTTGCCGCGACGACGTCGCGCACCGCAAGCGAGCGGCGCGGACTTGCGCGGTTCGAAAAGCGCCCGGCCTTGAACACGACGTTTGCCTCGGGACAACCCAGCATGCGGGCCGCGTGCGGGATCAGCTTGGAGCAGAGCTCGGCACACGCCTGAATCGCGGCGTGGCCGCCGATGTTCGTCGAGCGGCTGCCGCCAAAACCGATGTCCACGTTGTACGGGACCTCGGAAGTGTTGCCCACCCGGCAGCGCACCTTCTCCACGGGAACACCCATCTCCGCCGCCACGGTCTGGCACAAGACGGTGCGCAGCCCCGTGCCCTGGTCGCCGCTGACGGTAAAAACGGTCAGGCTTCCATCCGCCTCGGCCGTCAGGACGATCCACGCCTTTCCCGAGCCGGTTCCCCGCTCGTACATCGCGACGCCGCGGCCGACGTAAGGCCCGCGCTTCGGCTTTTTCCAGCCGGCGGCAGCGAGCGCCGCCTGCAACGTCTCGCGCGCCTTGACGCCGCGCCAGCTTCGGCCGAGCGCGTTCTCCTCGCCTTCGCCGATGATATTCTTCAGCCTGAACTCCGCCGGGTCCATCTTCAATTCCTTCGCGATCAGATCCATGTGCGATTCGACCGCAAAAACGGCTTGAATGGCTCCCGGCGCGCGCCAGAAGCCGGAAGGAACCGTGTTCGTGTAAACCTGAAGCGCCTCCATGTAGGTGTGATCGATGCGGTACGGGCCCGCGGTCCCGGCGCCGCCGATGCTCGCGCGACCCGGCTTCATCCCGGCGTACGCTCCCGTGGCGTGAACCGCGCGCAGATAGCGCGCGACCAGCCGCCCGTCGCGCTTCACTCCGCTGCGCACGGTCACGATCGTGAAATGGTCGGGGTTGGCGGCCGTCAGCTCCTCGGCGTGGCTGAGAACGATGCGCACCGGGCGCTTGGCGCGCTCGGCGAGAAAGTACGCGATCGGGAGATCGCCCGCGCCGCTCTTACCGCCGAAATCGCCGCCGACGTTGACGGCGTTAACGCGAATTCGGCTTGGCGATACTCCGATGGCCTTTGCCAGCTGGTTGCGCGTGCCGAAGGGACTCTTGGTCGACGACCAGGCCTGGATCGTCCCGTCCTCTTCGATCGCGATCAGGCACGCCTGCGGCTCAATGTATCCCTGATGATGGATCGGAACGCGAAACGTGTGCTCGAGCACCAGATCGGAGGCGCGAAATCCCTGCTCGACATCGCCTTTCCCCCAGACCAGGCGGTTCAAGACGTTCGGAACGTCTTTGACGAGAATGTCCTCGGGCGCGCCGTCGTAGGCGCCGGGATGCTCGTGCAAGATTGGCGCGCCGGGCTCCATCGCCTTCAGCGGATCGAACACCGCCGGCAGCTCTTCGTACTCGACCCGGATGCGCGCGAGCGCCTCTTCCGCGGCGCCGAGAGTTTCAGCGGCGACGGCGGCGACGCGATCGCCGACGTAGCGAACCTTGTCCCAGCAGAGGACCGGAACGTCGCGAATGCTCTTGCCCTGGTAGCGCTCCGGCACGTCTTTGCCCGTGACCACGGCGCGCACCCCTCTGACCTTGAGCGCCTCCGTCGCGTCGATGCCGACGATGCGCGCGTGCGGGTAAGGGCTTCGGAGAATTTTTCCCCACAGCGCGGCGGGCATCGGAACGTCCGCCGCGTAGAGCGCCGTGCCGCTCACTTTCTCTACCCCTTCGACTCGAGCGACGGGAACGCCGATCACGGATTCTGCTCTGGCCATAAGTCTTCTCCTCCGGTTTATACGCTGGCTGTGGCGTTTCGAAAGAAATTTGCGCGCTAAAGTTTGCCGCGACAGGCAGCCAATAACCGAAAAAAATGCCGCGATCAACAACGCGCGCCCGCTGCCTTGCAGGAGTTTTCGCCGAAAGGCTTACCGCGAACGGGGACCGCTTTCGCAGGCTCTCGGCGTCTCGAGGCGAGCGGTAGGCTGCGGCGCTCGCGCGGGAAACGCGGGCCAAAAATTTTTTGCTTTTAGAACCGCGGGCCCCGGGACCCGGCGGTCGCATCGACAATCGGCGGCTTGCCTTTTCCCTGGGCGATCGAGCCGCCCAAGGCCCCCGCGGGTATGGCCAGGATATAGCCCAGAATGTTGTACCACTCCGGGACCGGGCTGGGCTCGCTCACGCTGGCTTGAACGAGGGCGACGATGAGCGCGACCGCGCCGACAAGCGCGCCGTGTTTGACCTCCTCGACTCTGGCCAGGCGGCCGGCGACATAGCCGCCGAGAACCGTGCCCAGCATGCCGATCAGAAACAGGGTGAGAAGCGCTTCCGGCGAGGCGACCATTTTTTCAAACGCCTTCTCAACCGCCTCTTCCGACATGCCGCTGTCGAGCGCATCTCCCATGTAAAAGAACATCGTGTAAAGAATGACCGCGATCGACGTTCCGACATAGTCGACAACGGCGCCGATAATGATGGGGCGAAACTGCACCCCGGTAAACAGCCCTTTCGGCTCAATCGGAGGCGGAGGACCTTGTCTCGGTAGCTCCATGACGGCAATCTCAAGCGAGCGCTTTGTAGCGCCGTTTGCTATTGTGCCAGAGCGACATTCGAAACGCGAGACAAAAGCCGGCCCGGAGCGCGCAGGTCCGTATTCCCCTTTCCCTCGCTCCCCATTTCGCTACAATGGAGCGATGGCGACCTACTCCGCGCGAAACATCGTCTTTGGTCCCGGCGGCAAGATCACGCCCGCGGTAAAGGCGCTCCTCATCGCCAATGGAGCAATTTTTCTCCTGCAGGCTTTCGGCGACCGCTCGATCCTTTTCATCTTCGGCCTCGTCCCCGCGCTGGTCTGGCAGAAGCTCTATCTCTGGCAGCTCCTCACCTATCAGTTTCTCCACGGCGGGATCTTTCATCTTGTTTTCCATATGCTCGCGCTGTGGATGTTCGGCTGCGATCTGGAGCGGCGTTGGGGAAGCGGGTTCTTTCTCAAGTACTACAACATTTGCGTCGCCGGCGGCGCGCTTCTGAACGTGTTGTTTCTGCCGTACCAGTCGGCGCCCAGCATCGGCGCCTCGGCGGGAATTTACGGCATCCTGCTCGCGTACGGGCTTCTCTACCCCGAGCGCATCGTCTACTTTTACTTCCTGTTCCCGATGAAGATGAAATACTTCGTGCTGATCATCGGGGCCATCTCGCTCTATCTGTCGACGACGGCCGGCGCGTCGGGGATCGCGCACCTGGCGCATCTCGGCGGCATGGCGTTCGGCTACGTCTATCTGCGCTGGCGCAACCCGCTCGTGTGGCTGCGCATCTATTGGGACCAGCTTCGCCTGGCGCGCCGCAAGCGGCGCTTCGGCATCGTCGAGGGCGGAAAGCGCGACTCGTCCAAGCCGACCCTGCACTGAGCGGGATCTCACTGGGAACGCCGCTGCGAGTCGTCGATCGCCAGAGCGGCCTGCTCGGCGAGCGCCGCGAGGAGCTCTATTTCTTCCCGCGAAAAATCATGCGCCCGGCGCGTGTAGAGCGACACCCGGCCGAGGAGCTTCCCGCGCGCGCTTAGCGGCGCGGCGAAGTAAGACACCAAACCTTCGGCGTGAAAAAACGCCCGACAGGGATTGTCCGGCTCGTCTTCGAGTTTGTTGATCGCGACGGGACTGTTGCTCCCCGCGGCCTGCCCCGCGAGCGCCCGCTCGGCCGTTTCCCACATCGGGTCGCGCCATTTCGTTTCAAGCGTGCTCGCGTAAGCCGTGGATTCGCCGATGCCGCCGCCCTCGAACAGCCGGACCGTGCCCACGCTGTCCGGCAGGGCCCGTTCAAAAATCCCGACGACGCTGCGCGCCAGATCGGGTAGATCGAGCCCGGCGGCCGCCCGTTCGGCAGCGCCGCGGAGCAAAGCCCGACACTCGAGATAGCGGCGGACCATCGCTCTCGTCTGCTCGTGGCGCGCGACCTCGGCGGCGAGCGCCTCGTTCAAGCCCTCGAGCTCTTGCGCCTGCTTTCTTATCTTGGCGTTGAGTTCTTCGCCGGTTGACTGGAGCGCGGCGCGCGCGCGCCGCCGCTCCTCGGCGGCGCCGAGTTCTCGCTCGATAGCGGGCACGAGAAGGCCCAGATGATTCTTGTTGATGTAGTCGTGCGCGCCTTCTCTGATGGCGCCGACCGCCACTTCCGGCGTCATGACTCCCGAGACGAAGATGAGCGGGGCCGTGCTCGCGCTCTTTTTCCAGAGCTCCAGCGCCTCGTAGCCGCTGAAGTACGGCAGGTGGTAGTCCGCGAGGACAATATCCCACCGTTCCAGCGCCAGCTCGGCGGAAAAGAACTGCGGCGTGTCGACGCGCTCGAACGCGACCTCGTAGCCCGCGCGCTGTAGCTCGCGCACCATGAGAAGCGCGTCGTCTTCCGAGTCCTCGAGAATGAGAACGCGCAGGGTTCGTTTCGGACGGTCCGCCTCCATGCCCCGAGTGTCTCAAAAACCCGCCGACAAAGCCAGGGACCGCTTATTTATCGAGCCAGGCGTGGCTCAGGCCGCCGCCCGGGAACTGGAACTCTCCCTCGCTGTTGGTGGTAAATCCCTTGACGTAGTCGCGAAAGCTGTAGAAGCGCGGCACATAACCGATCGGCAGCTCGGGCAGGTCGTCGCTGACTTTCGCGATGATTCGCTCGAAAATTTCTTTTCGCTTTTTTGCGTCCGATTCCAGCCCGGCCTTCTCTAGAAGCGCGTCGATTTCCCTGTCGCAGTAGCCCGGCATGTTGGAGCTGCGATTTCGGAGATCCTGTTCGCAGCCGATGTCCGGGCCGTAGGTGAGCGAGGGGTCCGGATCGATGCTGCCGCCGTAAACCATCAGATGAAAGTTGCCCTTTCGCTGCTGCTCCCGGTACGCGCCCCACTCCACCATGTTGAGCTTGACGGCGATGCCGACTTTCTTGAGCTGGTTTTGCAGGACGGTGGTCTCCGTCGTATGAAAGGCCGCATTGTCGGAGAGAATTTCGAGCACCTCGCCCTTATAAGCCGCTTCCTTGAGCAGCGCCTTGGCTTTCTCCAGGTCGCGGCTGTACGAGCGCGCGCTCGTTAAATGCCAGGCGTGGCCTTTGGGATATTTCTGATCCGCGGGCTCGCCGAAGCCCATGTAAGTCGCGTCGAGAATCTCCTTCTTGTCGATCGCGTAGGCGATCGCCTGACGGAGCTTTTTATTATTCAGCGGCGGCCGCGCGACGTTGAAAATGAGCCTGCGGTAGCCGGCGAGCGTCGCCTTGGTGAAGCCGATGCCCTTTACTTTCCCGTCGACGACCTGCCTTACCCACTCGTAAGGCGTGCGCTCGATGATATCGACGTCGCCGGCTTGCAGGGCCGTAAAGCGCACGGTCGTGTCGGCAATCGGGCGAATCACGACCCGATCCACATAGGGCTTGTGTCCCCAGTGCTGGTCGAAGCGCTCGAAAACCACGCGCTGTCCGGGAACCCATTCGACAAACCGAAAAGCGCCCGTGCCCGGGGGAAACTGAGCGGGCTTCATGACGCCCGTCTCGAGCGAGCCGCTCGGAACCACCGGAAAAGACTGGATGCTGGTCAAAGACGTCAGAAAGACCGCTGTCGGCTTTTTCAGATAAACCCGAAGCACGTATTTGTCGGCCGCCTCCACTCGCTCGACCAGGCTGAGCCGTGAAAACCCGTAAGCTCCGTTTTTCGGATCCAACGTATAATTGATCGAGAAGCGGACGTCCTCGGCCGTCATTTCCTTGCCGTTGTGAAAGAGCACGCCTCGGCGCAGCCGAAACGTGTGTGCTTTTCCGTCGGGGGAGATCTCCCACGATTCGGCGAGATTGGGTTGGACGTTCCCCTGCGCGTCGATGCCCAGCAGAGAGTCGAACATCAGCATCCGCATCAGTCGTTCCGTCGACGCGGTTCGGATCATCGGGTTCATGATCACGAGGTCGTTCTGCGTGGCCAGCGTGATCGTCCCGCCCTTTTTCGGCTGCGCCGCGGCCGAAAAGGCGAGCCCCGGCGCGGATCCGAGAACAAGCGCCACGATGAAAGCCGCTCGAGCTTTCATAATCGATTCCTCCTGCGAACGGGATATGGTCGTGTTCGGCTTCTTATGTTGCCCTGTTCTTTCTTCCGGAATGATTCAGGTGGAAAAACTCCACGGCGTTAAGTGCCAGCATCCGCCGGCGCTCATCTTCGGGCACGCCCGCAAACATGTCGTCGATCACCCGCCGCGAGTGCGGCCAATCACCGGCCGCGTGAGGGAAATCGCTGCCCCACATCGCGCGCTCGAGGCCGACTTCGTAGCGCATGCGCACGCCAAAAGGATCGTACACGAATCCCCAGTAGCAGTGCTCGCGGATGTACTCGCTGGGCGGGCGCTTGAGCGTTTCGATCCCGAAGTAGCGCTCGATCCAGAAGCGGCTGCGCCGGTACGTGTCGTCGAGCTGCTCGTAAAAGTACGGGAGCCAGCCGATCTGCGTCTCCGCCCAGAAGATTCTGAGCTTGGGGAAGCGATCAAAAACGCCGGACAAAACGAGCTGGACGGCATTTTGTGCCGCGCCGCCGCCGCCAAACCTGGTCAGGACCCGCACCGGATCACCGCCAAAAGCCACCTCTCCCGGCTCGCGCTTGTACTTGAAGAGCGGGCCGTCGGTTCGCATCCCGACGTGAACAGTGAGCGCCATGTCGAGGTCGATAGCGGCGGCCCAGAAGCGGTCGTCCTCGGGCGTGGGATAAGATTTGCCGGTCGGGAAGCTGTTGAGTGCGACACCCTTCAGTCCCGCCTTGGCGCAATACTCCAGCTCGGCGATTGCAGCGTCGATCGAAGCGCTCGGGATCACGCCCATCGCAACGAGCCGGTCCGGCGCCACGGCGCAATACTCTTCGGCGAGAAACTCGTTGTAGGCGTGCAAAACGGCGCGGTAAGCGGCGTCGTCGCGAATGCCGCGCCAGAAGCTCAAATTCCCGGCTGAGGTAAAAAGGACCTCGCCGTCGACGCCGTCGCGCTCCTGCTCCCGCAGCCTCTGCTCGGCGCTCCCCGCTCCGGCGGAGGTTTCGTAATTCAAACCCGTAAGCTCGTGCTCCTCGTACGGCCTTGCGGCAACGGCAAGACCGAGGACGTACATCGGCCGGTTCTCGACGATGATCGCATCGCCGCCGTTGGCGAGCTTGATCAGTCTGGGCGCCCGGCCGCGGTATTTAACCGGCACGCGCGGCGTCCAACGCTCGGGCGAGATCTCGAGATGCGAATCGGCGGAAAAAAGGCGATACTCGGCCATCGCTCATTCTCCTTCTCCAGGGATTTTTGTGTCGCAGAGCGTCCTGAGCGTGTCGAAGGCTTCATGGCCGCAGGCCCGCGCGACCCACCCGGGCGGGGACGAGGGGTATCGGCGCACGGGGCCTTCCCTCCATCCTACAAACCTCGTGTTTGCGGATTGCAAGTCTTTCGTGGCCTGCCAGGTACGAATTCCCGCTTCATAAGATCACGCTCGCCATCCTGGGTCAACGGGCGTTTGCGTTGACGGCCGGCGGGAGTTTGGAATAACTTAACGCCGCCACGATGGAGGCGATCGTACAGCGGACACTCGGCTCCGACACCTGCGCGACCAGACGAGGCCCTTTGCGCTTTCTCGTTCCGGGTTGCCGGTTTCTAGTTAAACTTGCGAACTCGGGACGCGAAATTAGAAACTCTCCTCCAGGGAGGACGCCATGGCTTACTACAAAGACATCCGCGAGCTGATCGCGGCCCTTGAAGCCTCGGATCTTTTGATTCGCGTCGACAGAGAGATCAACAAGGACACCCAACTGCACCCGCTCGTGCGCTTGCAGTTTCGCGGCCTTCCGGAATCGGAGCGAAAGGCGTTTTTCTTCACCAACGTGACCGACGTCCTCGGAAGGCGCTTTGATATTCCGGTCGCCGTCGCCTGCCTCGCCGGATCGCGGCAGATCTACGCGAAGGGACTGCAGTGCGACCCGGAAAAGATCAGCGAAAAATGGGAGCACGCGCGAACCCATCCCATCGAGCCCGTGCTGGTCGAGAAGGGCCCGGTGCACGAAGAAATCCACATGGGCGAGGATCTCGACAAGCCAGGCTTGGGCCTGGAAGAGTTTCCAATTCCGATTTCCACCCCGGGCTTCGACGCGGGCCCGTATACCAGCGCCAGCCACTGGATCACTTATGATCCCGAGACGGGGATCCGGAACATCGGCAACTACCGCGGCATGGTCAAATCGCGCACGCGCCTGGGAATGAACGCCGGCGGACAACAGCACATCTCGCAGCACTGGCGGAAATGGCAGAAGATCGGAAAACCGATGCCCACGGCGGTTGTCATCGGCGCCCCGCCCAGCGTCTCGTACGCCTCGGTCGTCAAGATTCCCTACGGCGTCGACGAATACGCCGTCGCCGGAGGCCTGGCCGGCGAGCCGGTGCCCGTCGTGAGGGCGAAGAGCGTCGATCTCGTCGTCCCCGCGAACGCCGAGATCGTCATCGAAGGTTTCATCGACACCGAATTGATGGAGCCGGAGGCGCCGTTCGGGGAGTTCACCGGCTACATGGATCCGCAGCAGCTCAATCCGTTCATGGAGGTCACCTGCATCACCCATCGGAAGAACCCTGTTTACGTCGCCATGCTCAGCCAGTTTCCGCCCTCGGAATCGAGCAAGATCCGCGGCATCGGCGCGGAGGGAAACGTGCTTTCGTATCTCCACAGCCGCGGCTTCGAGAACGTAAAGAGCGTTGCCTTCCACGAATCGACCGGAAGCTGGGGCCTCTGCTGTGTGCAAATCGCCAACCCGAAGCCGGGCGAGGCCAGTGCCGTTCTCGAGGCGTGCGATGAATCTCCCGCCATCGGCAGCAAGATGATCATCATCGTCGACGACGATATCGATCCGCGAGACGCGGACGCGATCTTCTGGGCGATGACTTACCGGATGCAGCCGCACCGCGATCTCAAAATCAGGCCCTGCCGGCTCCAGTCCGCCGACTGGTCGGCCTTTCCTCCCGGGAGCGGAAACCCCGGCGGCGTGCAGGCGGGAAAATCGGAAATCCAGTCGACGAGGGTTCTGATCGACGCGACCCGCCCGTGGCCCTATCCGCCGACATCCCTTCCGCCGAAGGAGATCATGGAGGAGGCGCTGACGATCTGGAAAAAGCTCGAGCTACCGCCGCTCGCGCTGCGCCCGCCGTGGTACGGCTACGAGCTTGGCTGGTGGCCCGAGGCCGATCTGGAGGCGGGAAGGCTTGCGCTCCAGGGCCGCCATTACGAAACCGGCGAAAAGATGAAGCGGGCGCGCGTGCCGGTGCGCGGCGTGGAGTGACGACGGGCGAATAGTTCACCGACTAGGAGAGCGCTTCAGGAACAAAGAGGCTTTCGATAGCCAGCTCCTGTTTCATCAGCCCCTGCTCGATCTGATATCTGTTGAGCGCGCGAATCGTCCGCTTTTCTGTCTCGCCGAGGACATACGCGTAGGGGTCTTCTCCGAGCACCGCCTTTTCTTTTTCGTCTCCGGCCCGCTCTTCTTCGCTCATGTAGTTGGCGGCGAGCGTCTTTGCGGCGCGGAACGCTTCAAGCAGCTTTGACGGGAGGTCGCGATGGCGCGCGGCGATCTCTTCCTTCATCGCGATCACGTGCATGATCGGATAGACGCGCTTCTCGCGCACGTAGCGGATGATCTCGCCGGCATCGGTGAACAGCGCCTTTACGCCGGGAAAGCTTTCCATGAGCGGCGCCAGCTCCCCGCCGCCAAAAATCCCGCGGTAGCCGAAATCCCCGGTAACGATGGCCGCGTCGAGCCGGCCTT
The DNA here is from genome assembly GCA_035559995.1 of Candidatus Acidiferrales bacterium. GTDB lineage: Bacteria > Desulfobacterota > Binatia > UBA9968 > UBA9968 > DATMAM01. The sequence continues at coordinate 124,483 of DATMAM010000066.1, read as the reverse complement.
GACTCAGCATCGTAGCCAGATGCTGCTTTTCCTTTCCAAACGGCGCCGGCGGCTCGAGCCGCTCCACTTTGATCGGCAAGTCTCCGGCGACGAAAACCTCGGCTCCCGACACGTACCAGCGCGCGTCCCGAGTCCTGAGCCCGTACTCATCGAGGAGAAAGCCGCGCGCCCAGACGATCGCGGTGGCGCCGTAGCGCGTGCAGCCGATCTTCTTGCCGGCAAGCTCCCGCGGGTGCCCGATCGCGCCCTCGCGGTAAAAGATATTGCGCTGGCGCGGGCCGCGCTCGAAAAAGATCGGCAGCGCGACGATGTTCCTTTTTTTCTCTTTGGCCCTCAAGAAAGTCGCTAGAGAAAATTCCCCGACGTCGAATTCGCCGCGCGCGAAACGATGGTGCCGCTCGCCCGAGGAGACGAAGTCGTACGTCATCTTGAGGTCGTAGCCGTCGACGGTGACCTTTCCCTCGATGAGCGCGCGCGTGCGCGGATGGTCGGGAATGCCGAGAGTGATCGTGACCTTGCTAGACATCGCGCATCCTCCACGAACGGCGACTATTTATCAAAGACCGACAAGACATAAAACCGCTCTGCCATACGGCGGTAAAAACCCGCTCCGGATCGCTTGGCGAACCGGCTCCGCTTTTATTTCCCGTTCCTACTTTCCTCCCTTGACCGATGTCTGGCATTTGCCCTAGTGTGTGCCAGCCGAGGCGAGGGATCCGAAGGAGGGAATCGTCATGTACGACTTGGTGCTCAGGAACGGGCGCATCTACGACGGCTCCGGATTACCTTCCTTTGTCGCCGATCTCGCGATAAAAAACGGCCGCATCGAGGGGATCGGCCGGATCAACGATCCCACGGCTCGGACCATCGACGTCGACGGGCTCGCCGTCGCCCCGGGCTTTATCGACTTTCATACCCATTTCGACGCTCAGCTTCTCTGGGATCCGCTGGGCTCCTCATCGAACGAGCACGGCGTTACAACGGTTGTCACGGGGAACTGCGGCCTGACGCTCGCTCCGTGCAAACCCGAGATGCGCGACGCCTTGATCGGCACGTTCGTGCGCGTGGAGGCGATGCCGCGCGAGGCGCTTCAGGCCGGGATTTCATGGGAATGGACGACGCACGGCGAATACATGAGCTTCCTCGACAAAAGGCCGAAGGGCTTGAACATCGCCACGCTCGTGGGGCACTGCGCCGTCCGCCACTATGTGATGGGCGAGGACAGCGTCGAGCGCGAAGCGACGGACGATGAAATCCGGCAGATGGAAGAGATCGTCCGCGAGAGCCTGAGCGCGGGCGCGTTCGGCTTCTCGAGCAATTACAACCAGAGTCACTATCGCGAGGACGGCAAACCCGTTCCCAGCCGGCTCGCCAGCCTCGACGAGATCGAGCGGCTGTGCCTTGCGGTCGGCGAGAGCCGGCGGGGAGCCGTCCAGTTCACGCACGGCGCCTTTGCGACGCCGGAGCTGATCGAACGGCTGAGCCGCCGCTACAACGAGATCGCCAAAAACACCCGCCGACCGCTGATCGGAGAGAGCATTCGCCAGCGCTGGAGCGAGCCCGACTTGTGGCGCAAGCAGCTCAACGACGTCGAGGAAAGCTTCCGCCAGGGCGCCGCGACCTACGCGATGACAACCACTCGCCCGTCGCTCAGGCGCTGGACGCTCAAGAACGCCAACCGGTTCGACGAGATGCCGACCTGGAGAAAAATCATGTCACTGCCCCTGGAAATCCGCATGCGGGAGCTTCGCAATCCCGAAACGCGCGCGCAACTGGCGCGAGAGGCGGTCGAGGATCGCCAACCCATCAGCTTTTCGCGCCGCTGGGATCTGGTCTTCGTGCGCGAGGTCGTCAAACCGGAGCACAAGCCGTTCGAGGGCGCCAGTATCCAGCAACTGGCGCGCGCGCAGGGAAAATCGATTATCGATGCGTTTCTCGACTTGGCTCTCGCCGAAGGTCTCGAAACCGTCTTTCAAGACTCGATCGCTCAAGGCGACGAAAAGGCGGTCGCGGAAATCTTTCGCAGCCCCTACGTGCTGCTCGGCCAGTCGGACGCCGGCGCCCACGTCGCCAACAACGCGGGCTTCGGTTATTGCACGCTGCTCTTGGGCTACTGGGTGCGCGAGCGGCAAATCATGCCGCTCGAAGAGGCGATCCGAAAACTGACGTTTATGCCGGCCTCGGTCTTGGGCATCGCCGATCGCGGCCTGTTGCGGCCGGGAATGGCGGGCGATGTGGTCGTTTTCGATCCGCAAACCGTCGACGTCGACAAGCAGCACCTCGTTTACGATTTGCCGACCGGCGCGCCGCGCTACATCCAGCACGCGAAAGGAATTCATTACACGATCGTCAACGGCTCGATTTTGATGAAAAACGGCGAGCACACAGGCGCCTATCCGGGAAAAGTGCTCCGCAGCCAGTAGCTACGGCTTGACTTCTGACTTCTGAATTCTGACTTCTGACTTCTGACTTCTGAATTCTGAATTCTGACTTCTGACTTCCGACTTCCGACTTCTAGTTCGTGAATTCTGGTCTCCCAAAGAGGGCGAGGATGGTCCGTTCGGCCTTACGTTGACCGCTGCAGCGCGCGCCGGAAGGCGTCTCGGAACTCCGGGTTGTACAGCCGGCGGAAATCTTCGGGATAGTCTTCGCCCGGCTCCACTTTGAGATCGATTAAGATCGGCCCCTCTTCGTTGAGAATCCTGTCCAGCTCGCGGTCCCAGTCCGCGAGATCTTCGAACTCGTAGGTCCTCGGATAACCCGCGGCCTTTGCCAGCCCGGTAAAGCTCACGCGGCCGGCGTTGGGAATCGGCACCCCGCCGTTGGTCTCGTAGCTCCCGTTCTCGCAAACGCAGTGGAGCAAATTCTTCGGCGCCGCGTTCGCGATCGTGACCAGGCTGCCGAGATTCATCAAAAGGCTACCGTCGCCGTCCAAAACGATGACTTTCTTGTCGGGCCGGCCGAGCGCGATCCCCAGCGCGTGCGACGATCCCTGCCCCATCGCCCCCGTGAAAGTGTAATTGAGGTCGCTCGGCGCGATGTGGATCCATTCCTGCGCCGCTTTGTACACCGCAACGACGATTTCGCCCTTGCGGTGCCGCGCCAGAACTTTCAGGCATTCGTCTCGCTTCATCATCAGACCGGCTCCCTTCCGACCAGCAGAACGACCGGCAGCGATTTCGCGTACGCCTGTTCGACCGCGGGCGCAATCTTCGCAACGTCTTCGTCGCCCTCGAGCAGATGATGCTCGATCCCCATCGCGTCGAGGATCGGTTCAACGATCCGAAGCCCGTATTTTTTCGATTGCGCCGGCGGCACGCCGGGCTCCTTCCCGAGCAGCCCGACCATCAGGCACACGGGATTTTTTCCCTCGACCGCAACGCCTCGAAGCGCGTTGATGGAATCCAGCAGGCCGGTGTACTGGATCAGCAAAAGCGCGCGCTGCCCGGTCGCAAAAAGGCCGCTGCAGATCGAAACTCCCTCATCCTCCTTGCACACCTGAACGACCTTAAGCTCCTGATCGCGCAGCATGGGCTTGAGCAGGCGCTCGCTGGTGGTGCGATCGGGAAGCGCGACGACAAAGCGAATTCCCGCGCGCTTTACCTCGCGGATGATGCTTTGCGCTTGCAGGGGCGATTGGGCCATTTTTTCTCCGTTAGCCTGTGCGCGACCGCCTGGATCTCTCCCGTCGAGAAAGAGCGGACTCGGGGCTTCGGCGCCGCCGGCCGTTTTCGATTTCCTATATAATATGGTACGGACCTTGTACAACCTTGCTCGAAGTGAGCTTGTATGCGGCAGCGACAGCGAGAAACCATGATCCCGTCTGCCTCGATCGCGCCCCTCGAGGGCACCGTCGCCGTGGAGGTGAGCGGGCACGTCGCGGGCCCGTACGCCGGGAGTCTCCTCGGCGATCTCGGATGCGAGGTCATCAAGGTCGAGCTTCCCGGCGAAGGCGATACCCACCGCGGGCGGAACCCGAAGTACGAAGGCTACGGCCCGAGCTTTCGCGCGCTCAACCGCAACAAAAAAAGCATCACGTTGAACCTGCGCGAGGCGGAAGGCCGGCAGATACTGCTCAGGATTCTGGAAAAAGCCGACATCCTGCTCGAAAACTTTCGCCCCGAGACGAGAGAGCGACTCGGCCTCGACTACGGCGAGCTACAAAAAATAAACCCGCGGCTCATCCACTGCTCCATCTCCGGCTACGGCCAAAGCGGCCCGTACCGGGACAAGCCGGGCTTCGATACGGTCGGACAGGCGTTGAGCGGCATGCTGAGCCTCGTCACGGACCTGGACCGGCCGCGGGTTGCGGGCTTTTCGATCGCCGACCACGCGGCCGGGATCTTTGCCGCGTACGGCATCATGGCGGCCTTGTTTGCGCGCGAGAAGACCGGCCGCGGCCAGTTCGTCGATACGTCGTTGCTCCAGGTGAGCCTTGCCTTTATCGAGTCGCACGTCGCCGATTATCTGAACGGCGGCGAAGCGGTAGCGCGCGAAAATTTCCCGCGCGGGCGAATCTTCTGCTTTGTCGCAAGCGACAACCGCGCGCTCGTGGTCCATCTTTCCGGCCACCAAAAATCGTGGGCAGGATTGGTTCGGGCCGCCGGCCGTCCCGATCTGCTGGAGGACCCGCGGTTTGCGACGCGGCGCGACCGCTGGCAGCACCATTACGAGATCCTGGCTATCCTGGAGCCCGAGTTCCGCAAAAAGCCGCGCGCCCACTGGCTCAAAGCGCTCGATGAGAACGACGTCGCCAGCGGGCCCATCAACACGATCGAGGAGGTCTTCGCCGACCCGCAGGTCAAGCATCTCGGCATCCCCAAAAGAATCGACCACGCGGCGATGGGACCGACCTGGCTCGTCGGCAGCGCCGTGAACCTTTCCGACACGCCGCCGCGCTTTTTGCGTCCGGCGCCGCTTTTGGGCGAGCATACGGATGAAATACTCGCGCGCTTCTGCTATGACAGGGAGGCGATCGCGCGCCTGCGCGCGCGCGGGATCATTTAGCGCGCTCGCGGCCGTTCGCGAGTACGACGGGCGAGCGCGAGCAGCGTCCTTGGAGGAGGGATAACTCATGGACTTTAGTTTGCAGCAAGATTCGCCGGAGATGGCCGCGTTTCGCAAGGAAGTGCGCGCCTGGCTTCAGGAAAACATGAAAGGAGCGGAGCACCTTCGCTGGTCGGCGTCGTGGTCGACCCGCGAGAACGACGAGGAATATCAGTTCCGGCGCGATCTTGCCGGCAAGCTCGGACGAAAAGGCTGGCTCTTTCCGATGTTTCCGACCGAATACGGCGGCGGCGGGCTGACCGTCGAGCACCAGCTCGTCATCGAGACCGAGCTCGATCGTTACGGGCTCAACATCAATCACGTCTTTTACACCCTCGCTCGGATCGTCGCCCCGGTCATTCTCAAATGGGGCACCGAGGAGCAGAAGCGCGAGTTCCTGCCGCCGATGTGCCGCGGCGAAATCTCCGTCTGGCAGGTTCTCACCGAGCCGCAGGGGGGAAGCGACGTCGCCAACTGCCAGACCAAGGCGATCCGCGACGGCGACTGCTATGTCGTCAACGGCCAGAAAGTGATGGTCGGCCACCATCTGCCTCCCGACTTTCTCTGGACGCTGGTGTGCACCGATCCGTCGAGGCCCCGGCACGAGAACCTGGGATGGCTGCACATTCCGGCAAATCTCCCCGGCATCACGATCCAGCACATGCATCTCATGATGGGCATCAAGAACGCGGTCTTTTTCGACAACGTGCGCGTGCCGGCGAAATATCTCGTCGGCGGCGAGAACAACGGCTGGAAAGTCGCCAACACGCACCTCGAGCTGGAGCACGGCGGCGAAGGGCGCGTCGGGACCGATCCGCTGGTCGAGCGCGTGATCGAGTACTGCCAGCAAAATGAGGTCGATGGAAGGCCGCTGATCGAAGATCCCAAAGTCCGCGAGTTGATTGCCGACATGTCCATCGAGCTTCACACCGTGAGCCTCATGGCGCGCCGCATCGCCTGGCACCGCTACGTGCGCCAGCCTCATCCGTACGGCGGCGCTCAGTTCCGCTACCACCAGCGCATGGTGCGCCTGAGAAACGGCGAGCGGCTGCAGCAGATCATGGGCTGCGACGCGTTGATACCGAATCTCTCGGTGAACGAGGTCGTCGACTTCGAGTACGTGGTGCGGAGCGGCCCGGGCCAGCTTCACGGCGGCGGCACTCTGGACACCGACCGGCTGGTGTTCGCGCGGCGCGTCGGCCTGGGGCGGCCGACGACCGAGAAGGCGCCGGAAACGATCTAAAAATTGCGAGGCGAAAATGGACCTGAGACTGAACGAAACGCAAAATATGTTGAAAAAGGTCGCGGCCGACTTCGTCAAGGCGGAGGCGCCTGCGCACGTGCTCACGCAGTGGTATCTCAAGCGCCAGACCGCGCAGACCGAACTGTACCGCAAGGGAGCCGGCTTGGGCTGGGCCGGCATGATGTTGCCGGAACGATTCGGCGGCGCGGGCGCCTCGGCCATGGACTGCGCCGTGGTGTTCGAAGAACTGGGCCGGGGCCCGCTGCCCGGACCTTTTTTCTCCTCGGGCGTTTTAGGCGCGCAGCTCGTGATGGAAGGCGGCTCCGACGCGCAGAAAAAGACGCTCCTCCCCGACATCTGCAGCGGCAAGGACATCGTCGTCCCCGCGCTCACGGACCGCGGCGTGCACTTCGGCCCGGAGGCGGTGCAAACGCGGCTGACGAAAAGCGGCGGCAACCTCGTCCTCGACGGCTCGAAGAAATTCGTCTTTGACGCCGAGGCGGCAACGAGCTTTGTTTGCGCGGCGCGCACCGACAACGGCGACGTCGCTCTCGTCATCGTCGACCGCGCAAGCCCGGGTGTTTTTGTCACGCCCCACACCGGATTTGGGATTTCGATCGCCGAGGTGCGATTCGAAAAGGCACAGGTGCCCGCGGCCAATGCGCTCGGCGGCGCGGGAACGGGCTGGCAGACGGTCGAGCGCGCGCTGGAAAAGACGTTGCCGATTCTCTGCGCCTACCAGGTCGGCGGCTGCCAGGAGATCTTCGACTTCACCGTCGAGTACACCCGCACCCGGGTGGTTTTCGGCCAACCGATCGGCCGCTTTCAGCGCGTGCAGGATCACGTCGTCGAGCTTTCGATCCATCTCGACGCCGCGCGCCTGACGACCTACGAAACGCTCTGGAAGCTTGACTCCGGAATGCCGGCGCGCGCGAGCGTGCACGAGGCCAAGGCGGTTGCGAGCGAAGGCTACTACCAGGCGTGCAACTACGCCCACATGGTTTTCGCGGGTCCCGGCACGGACTACCAGCATCCGTTAATGGCGCACAGCGTGCTCGCGCACACGCTGTATCAGTACTTGGGCACGCCGCTCCACCACAAGCACAAGATGATGGACGCGCTCTACCCGCGTTCGGGAGCGAAATGAGCGGCTAGGCTCGGGGCGAAGCGATCCTTTTTGGGTTTCCATGAAACTGGTCGTCATCGGCGCGGGGCCGATCGGCGGGATCGTCGGCGGGCGACTTGCGCGCGCAGGAAGCGACGTAACCCTGGTCGACATCGACGAGGAGCACGTGCGCGCGATCCGCGAGCACGGGCTCAAGGTCGAGGTCCCGGACGGGCCTTTTACGGTTTCCCTGCCCGCGGTTCTTCCCGGCGAACTTAGCGGAAAATTCGACATCGGGTTCATCGCCGTCAGGAGCAACTACACGCGCGACGCGCTTGAAACGGTAGAGCCGTTTCTCGCTCCCGGCGCCATCTTGGTATCGCTGCAGAACGGAATCAACCCGCCGCTGCTCGAGGAAGTCGTCGGCCCGGACCATGCGATCGGCGTTTGCATCCGCATGCAGAGCCGAAGACCCGCCCCGGGTTATGTGCGCACCGCGGCCCGCGGCCGCCTCTTCATCGGCCACATGCACGGAAAAATAACGCCGCAACTCACGACCGTGCACCGGCTTCTCGATGGGGTCATTCCCACCGAAATGATGGAGAACATCCGCGGCAAACTCTGGAGCAAGCTTACCTATACCTGCCTGGGGCTGTTCGGCTCGCTGGCCGACGAGTCGGTGAGAAACATCTGCGAGAACGAAGTCAACCGCAGGCTTTGCGTCGATTTCTTCGCCGAGATTGTCGCCGTGGGCCGGGCGCTCGGCGTCCGCTTCGAGCCGCTGGCGGAATACGATCCCAACGACTTCCATCCGAGCCGGCCGCTCGACGCCCGGCTTGCCGCCTTCGACAAGTCGGCGCGCCAATGGCCGAGAGAGGACCGCAAAGGCCCGGTGGCGCAGCTCAAGCGCGGCAGCAAAACCGAAATCGATCAGGTCGTCGGGCTCGTCGTCGAAAGCGGCGAGAAGGCCGGCGTTTTGACGCCAATTTCCCGCGCGGTTGTAAGGCTCGTCCACGAAATTGAGGAGAGAAAAAGGCCGCTGCGACTCGAGAACTACGGCGATCTCGCGGCGCTGGTCGGGTAGCGGCGCGCTCGGGAGTCTCCGAGACTGGCGCCACTGAAATCTCAAACATCCGCTGCAGCCGAAAATGGCCAGGACGTGGTCGCTCCTGTTTGGCCTGGCGGGCATTCTCGGCACCGCCGCCGCCGTCTATCGCCTGCAAGCGCGCGAATCCGAATGGGAGCCGAGGCACTATTGGTTTCTCGGGCTCGGCGCGCTCTTTCCGGCCTGGCTCGTCGGCTTTCTGGGGCTGCTCCAGCCGGCAACGGCGCAGCCGGTTGAGTCCCCTCTCCCGCCGCCCGCCCTGTTTTCTTCCGGCGGCGGCCTCATCGGGATCATCGCCACAGACTATCTTCTGCGTCGGTTCACGCCTTCGTCGCCGCGCCGGCGCGCCGTCGTAGGTTGGCTCTGTGGCTGCCTTGGTCTATTGCCTGCCTGGATTATCGTTCTGCTCAACCTCTGATCGACCACGCGGGCTTTTGTGCTCCCCAGGCGCGCGCCGCCGGCGCATCACCTACAGATGAGCCGCGAAAAACGCCGCGACTCGCTTCTGATAGTCGCCCGCGAGCTGGCCGTGAAACAGATCGTCGTGGAACCAGAATTCCGCCTTCGGGTTTTCTTTGAGCGCTGCTTTGAGCAGGAGCGCGTGCTCGAAGGGAATCGTCTGATCGGTTTTGGAGTGGCTGACCAGGACTGGAATGGTCAACCGCCTCGCGCTCCGTTGCGGTGAGACCCCGCTGAGATTGACGCCCAGAAACAGTCGCGACCAGACGCCGGTCAGCCACGCCAGCGGATACCGGAGCCCTGGAATTTGGTAGAGCGCGGGCGCCATGAGATCCAGCTGCGCGTAGCTCGACTCGGACACGATCGCCCTGATCTCCGGCAACCCGGGAGCCGCCATCAACGCCACCGCGGCGCCCATCGAAAATCCCCAGACTCCGATCTCGCCGGCGCCGCGCGCCTTTAAGAACGCCACCGCGGCGGCGAGATCCCGCGTCTCCTTTCCGCCTACGGCCGAGTAGCGGCCTTCGCTTTCGCCGAGATAACGAAAATCGAACAGCAAGAGATTGTACTTCTCGCTCAGAAACGCCACCACCGGCAGGATGTTTCCCTTGTCGGCGGGATAGCCGTGAAGCGCGATGATCGTTTTTGTCGTTGCGCCTCGCGGGCACGGGATGAACCAGCCCCGCAGTCTCACCCGATCCTCGGTGACGAACGAAATCTCTTCGTAATCGAGCGCAAAATTTTTCGGCGTGGTGGCCGAGAGAATCCGCGGCGGTCGTATTGAAATGTAGAAGCCCCAGAGCGACAGCAGCAAGAAAAAACACGCGACAAGAAGAATTTGGAGCATAACCCGCCTGGCACGCTGGGCTCTCATCGAAGCGAGGCGTTAAAAACGGCGATTCAAAGGAACGGAAGCTCGGGCCTTAGCTCGTCCTGCCGCGGGGTTCCCGCGCGTTACCGAACTTGCTTTCGTTGGGAGAATATTCGAGGGCCGACCGCGCAGTCAATCGCGCTTGCTGCGCTCCTTTCCCGGAGAGGGCCGGCGTGAGAGAGGTGGGTGGACGGGCTACGGCCGGCGCGGCCCGCGGCGAAAGTGAGCGCGCCGGGGCTCCTCTTCGGTCGCGGCAACCTGCTTCAGCAGTCGCGCGAATTTCTTTCCCGTGATGTCCTCGACGAACGTCATCATCATCGAATCGCGGGCGCTCTTGATTTTCTGCCGCACGGCGTTCCTTTTCACCGCGTCCTGCGCGGCCAACAAAAGGTCTTCGGCTGGAATGGACACGGTCGTTTGTCTCCCGCGCAGGGACAGTCGCAGCGAAAACCGCGATTCGTGCACGTCGTCGATCAGGCTGTATTCCAGATTCTTGTCGATGCTGCGCACGATGCCGCGCAACAGCTCTTCATTCGCTTTGACCACTTCGCGTCCGGTCATCCTGGCCTCCTGTCCGGCGGCAACAAAAAAAGCCCTGAGGCAGCCGCCACGCCTCGGGCTTACCGGTCTTGCGACACGTAACCCTAGCGGTTTCCCGAGCCGAGAGCAACCGCTCGGTCTAACGGGAGCGGTGCGCCCGCGCGGCGCGCCGCGGCGGCGCTGGACGCCTTGACGGCGCTCTTCGGCCCGTGCTAACGGAGAAAGACTTTAAACCCAGCGACGCCCAGGAGAAATTTCCGCCATGCCGCTCATCACGCGCAAACTGACCGACAACGAAGATGGCTTGCCGGGCTACATCGCGTATCCCGACCGCCGCGAGCGCGGGCCGGCGATACTCATCGTCCATTCGTCCGGGACGATCGGCTATTTGCGCACGGAAGCTTACAAGTTCGCCAAGGAAGGCTACTGCACGGTCATGCCGGAGCTCTACAGCTTGCTCGGGTTCGCCGAGCTGTCGGGAACTCTGGCCGGCAAGGAAGAGGTTCAAGAGGTCAAATCCGACGATGAATTCGTGCGCGCGATCGGCGTCGGCTGGCGCTACCTGACGGCGCGCCCCGACGTGGATCCGGCGCGCGTGGCGGTGATCGGTTACTGCATGGGAGGAAGGGTCGGGATTCACTTCGTGGCCGCAACCCCGACCGTCAAGGCCTTCGTGGGCTATTATCCCTCCATTCGAGAAGAGCCGCCGAGCAGGCTCCGCCCGCGCCATCCGTGCGAGGCGGCGCGCGACATCCAATGCCCGTCAATGATCCTGTACGGCGGGCGCGACCACATCAGCACGCTGCCGCTGCAGCAAAAAATCATGGCGAGCTTTCTCGCCAACGGCCGGCCGCTCGAGTGGCACGCCTTCCCGTACGGCACGCACGGGTTTGCGTCGCCGGAATCCGGCGGCGGCTATCAGCCCGAGCTTGCGGATCTGGTCTGGCCTCTGGTGATCGCCTTTCTCAAGCGCGAGCTTGGCTGAGAAAGCCGCCGCGCGGCAAACCGCCATTCGTCGCAGCGGTCAGGAACGTTCTTGTCTCGATAGGGTTTCCGTCGTATAACCGTCGCGGCTCATCCAACCCAACCTGACACCTGGAGACTATCGACGCAAACAAGGAGGATCCCATGGACAAACGTAGCGCGATCCTTTCGCTCGCAATAGCGCTGGCTCTGAGCGGCCTACCGTGCGCGAGAACCGCGTTGGCTCAGAGCCCAAAAGAAAGGGTGATGCTGTCCAAAGCCCAGATCATGGAGGGCGCGAAAAAGGAGGGAAAGCTCACCGTCTCCCCCGCGTTCGACGAAAAGTCGATTCCCGTCCTCGTGAAAGCGTTCGAGAAGAAATACCCGTTCATCAAAGTGAGCTGGACATCCGCCGACGGCATTCCCGCGTACCAAAGGCAACTGTTCGAGCTCTCTTCCGGGCGCGCCCATCTCGATGTCTTCAGCACGAACATCGCCTTTTGGAGCGAGTACTTCAAGCAGAACGTGGTAAAGAACGTCGACTTCAGGGGAATGGCTCAGGCAGGCCATCTAAGCATTCATCCGGAAATGGTCGACGATTCCGGCATGGTGGTTTGGCTCGGGTCGTACACCGGAGTTCTCGTGTACAACACCAAGCTCGTGCCGCCCGATAGGGCGCCGAAGAGCTGGGAGGCCTGTCTCGATCCCTATTTCAAGGGAAAGTTCAGCGTCGACACGAAGCCTAACGTTCTCGCCTGGCTCACGCCCGCTTGGGGCGAAGAAAAGCTCTTGGCCTTAGCGCGCAGAATCAAGGACAATAACCCGCTCTGGAGCAGGGGCAACACGCGCAATCTGACGCTGCTCGGCTCCGGCGAAGTTTTGATGAACTGCGGCAACTATGTCCACTCGACCCAGCGCGCGATCAAACAGGATCCCAATCTCAAAATGGTCGTGCCCGATCCTTTTCCGATGTCCTTTCACGAGCCGGAGGCGATCTACGCAGGCGCTAAGAATGTTCACTCCGCGCTTCTCTGGATCGAGTTTCTGGCCTCCAGAGAAGGGCAGGAGCTGGCCGAATCGCTCGAGCCGGGACGGGCTTCTTTCTTGGTCGAGGGCACGCTCGCGCACAGGCTCAAGAAAGGGGCCAACGTCTCGCTGTGCGGCAACGATTGCCGCGGCACGGAGGACAAAATCATGGAGCGGATCGCGACGCAGGCCTGGGGCTTCCCGAAGGTCGGCTTCGAACCGAAGAAGTGAGCGCCGGCACAGGCATCGAACGGCTCTCGCCTTTTTTTTCCCGCGCCGCGGCGCAAGAACGCGGAACGGAAACTCTTAAACGACTCCCCGACGCCGGGCCAACGCGGCAAAGAGTGACCCGTGATAGAGGACGAGCTATTTAATCCCTCCAGCGTCGCCATCGTCGGCGCGACCAACGACCCGCAGAAGCGCGGCAATTCCACGATTCGCTTTCTTGAAAGAGCGGGGTTTCGCGGCGCGATCTATCCGGTCAATCCCAAGTACAACGAGGTCCGGGGCTACAAGTGCTATCCCACGCTCGACGCGATCCCCGGTCCGGTCGACCACGCCGTCTGCTGCCTGCCCGCGCAGCGCGTTCCCGCATTGGCCGAAGAGTGCGTCCGCAAGCGGATCAAGCTGTTGCACGTCTACTCCGCGGGATTCAGCGAGACCCGCATACCGGAGCGCATCGAGCTCGAGCGGCAACTCGTGAGCATCCTGCGCGCCGGCGGCGTCCGGCTCCTCGGCCCCAACTGTATGGGGATCTACCGGCCTGCCGCGGGCCTTGCGTTCAACACGCACTCGCCGACGCAGCCGGGAACGGTTTCTTTGATCTCGCAGAGCGGCGGCAACGCGAGCGATCTCGGCCGGATGGCGTCGGTGCGCGGGCTCCGTTTCAACACGGTCGTGAGCTACGGCAACGCCGCGGACATCGACGAGACGGAGCTGCTCGAGTTTTTCGCTCGCGATGCTGGAACGGAGGTGATCGGCGCGTTCATCGAGGGCGTCCGGGAGATGCCGCGATTTCTAGACACGCTTTCCGACGTAAGCCGCACAAAGCCCGTGGTCATCGTCAAAGGCGGCGTCACGCAGGCCGGCGCGCGCGCCGCCGCCGCGCATACGGGCGCGCTTGCGTCCGCGGCAGCGTGGGAGGCGGTTTGGGCAAACACGCGCGCTGTCCCCGCCGCAAACATGGAAGAGCTGGCGGACGTGCTGCTGGCTTTCCAGTCGCTCAAAGCCCCCGCCGGGCCGAACGTCGGCGTCGTCGGCATCGGCGGCGGCGACGCGATTCAGGCGGCCGACGATCTCGAAACCGCGGGGCTCAAAGTGCCGGAGCTCAGGCCGGAGACCCAGGCCGCGATCCGCGAATTCACTCCGCTTGCGGGCACGAGCGTCAACAACCCGCTCGACTTGAACGTCATGCGCCAGGCGGAAAAGCTCGGGCGGATTCTCGATCTCGTCGCGCGCGAAGCGGCGATCCACACGGTCGCCGTCGTCCTGCGCGTCGATCAGACCCTGGGGAATCCGCAAGGCGGCCGGACATTCGCCGAGATGGTGGAAGCCGTCGAAAGATTTTGCGCGGGCTCCGCAAAGCCCGTCGTTATCGTCGCCCGCGCCCTGGGCTCGCTGGAGTCTTTTGCCACCGCCCTCAAGCTCCAGGAGAAATTCGACCGGATCGGGGCTCCCGTCTATCCTTCGATCACGCGCGCCGCGCAGGCGCTGGGAAAATACCTGCGATACGCGATTCGGAATTCGTGATCGTGTTCGTGCTCGTCGGAAAAGCTAACGCTATCACCGACGCGAACACGGGTAGCGGAATTCCAAGAGGCCGTGGTATTCTTGGAACAAAAATCGACGTTTAGGGTAAAGAGAACGAGGTGAACGATGATTATCTTGAGCCCTGAAGCCAAGCCGCGACCCGCCGCCGAGAAGGTCGCTGAAGCCCAGCACGTGCTCGACCTCAGCGGCAAGACGCTCGGCATCCTCGACAACAGCAAACCCAACTGGGATGTGATGGCGGCGCGCTTTGAAGAGCTGCTCCGCGAGCGCTACCGCCTCGCCGGCGTGGTGCGGCGGCGGAAGATTTCCGCGCAGCAAGGCGCTCCGGCGAGCGACATCGCGGCTCTCGCCGCCGAAGCCGATTTCATTATCAACGGGCTGGGCGATTGAGGGTCCTGCACATCGTGGAGTATCCACGACGGCGTGAACCTGCAGAAGAAGGGAAAACCGGTCGTCACGGTTCTGACGGACGAGTTTGCCGCTCTGGCGCATGCTGAGAGAGAGGCGCTGGGCGCGCCGGGCCATCCGCTCGTCATTGTTCCCCATCCGGTTGGGAGCTTGAGCGCGGAAGAGGCGCGCGCGCGCGCAGAGCGCGGGCTGCCAGAACTCCTGGATGCCGTTATGGCCTCTTCGCCCTCCGGCGTGGAGAAAGGACGGAGGTAAGGTCGGATGCCGCCCTATATTCCTCGCGCAGAACGGATCGAGATCCCGGACGATCTCATCGAAGCGGTCGCGCTTCTGCACGAGAAAGGCTGGACGGAGGGGCTTCCCGTCATCCCTCCCACCGAAGAGCGTGTCGCGCGCATGCTGGCCGGTACGAACAGGGACCCGCAGGAGGAGATCGGAGTTGTCCCGCCGCGCTGGGCGCCAGCCACCGTCGAGAAAGTCGCCATCAACGCCGTCATGGCGGGCTGCCTGCCCGAGTACATGCCGGTCCTGATCGCCGCGGTCGAGGCGGTGGCGGAGCCGAAGCTAAACCTCTACGCGCTGCAGGCGACGACGGGCGGCCCGGCGATCCTTCTCATCGTCAACGGCCCCATCCGCCGCGAGCTTAACATCAACAGCGGCCCGAATGTGTTTGGCGAAGGCTTCAAAGCCAACGCGACCATTGGGAGAGCGCTCCGCCTGATCTTGCGCAACATCGGCGGCGCCTATCCGGGCGCGAGCTGCAAGGCGACGCTCGGCTGGCCCGGCAAGTTCAGCCTGTGCATCGCGGAAAACGAGGAGGCGACGAGCTGGCTTCCGTTGCACGTCGAGCGCGGCTTTTCGCGCGACGAAAGCACCGTCACCGCGATCAGCGTGGACTCGTTTACGAGGATCGGCGAGCAAGGATCGCCGAGCGCGGAAGCCCTTCTTTACCTCATGGTCCAGTGCCTGCACCGGCCCGGGGCGCCCGAGGCGGTGATGGTCATCGGACCCGAGCATGCCCAGATGCTCTCCCGGGCCGGCATCGACAAGGAGAAGCTCAAAAACATCCTGTGGGAGCGCGCGACGTTCACGTGGCGCGACATCCCCGAGGATCTGCTCGCCATGCGCGCCAGGCGACGGCCCGATTTGCGCATCGCGCGCGACACCGTATTTCGTCTCGTCGATAAGCCCGAAGACATCCTCGTCGTCGTTGCCGGCGGCGCCGGCCTTCATTCGGCGTTCCTCCATGTCTGGGGCCAGACCACCCCCACCGGCGGCTCCACCCGTTCAGTGACCAAGATCATCAAAATCTAAGCCGCCGCCCGAGGAGCCGTGAACGATGGAGTCCTATGACATCGTGATTGTCGGCGGCGGCATGGCCGGGCTCGCCGCCGCGCTCTATGCGGGCTGGCTGGGGCGCTCCACCCTCCTGTTGGAGCGCGAGATCGTCGGCGGGCAAATCATCAACGCCGGCCGCATCGAAAACTTTCCCGGCTTCCCGGAAGGCGTAAGCGGCGCCGATCTCGTCGCGCGCGCGCGAACCCAGGCGCTGCGGTTCGGCGCAAAGACCGTCTATCGAGAGGTTACCGGGATCGAACAGGCCGGCAAGAACTGGCTCGTGCGCGCGGCCGATGCCGGGTACCAAGCCAAAGCGGTCATCGTCGCAAGCGGCGGCCGGCGGCGCGCGCTCGGCGTCAGGGGCGAGCGGGAATTTGAAGGCAAAGGCGTTTCGCACTGCGCGACCTGCGACGGCGCCCTCTATGCGGGAAGACCGGTGGCGGTCGTTGGCGGCGGCGACACCTCGCTGGACGAGGCGTTGTTCTTGACCGCGTTCGCCTCCGAAGTGACGGTCGTCCATCGCGGCGAGAGCCTCGAAGCGAGCGCCACGCTCGCCAGGCGCGCCGAGGCCGACAGCAAGATCGTCCTCCTGCCGGCGTCGGCGGTCGAAGAAATCACCGGGGATAGCGTCGTCGAGGCGGTGCGCGTGCGCAACCTCAAGACCGGAGCCGATTCTTTACTGCCCGCCGGCGGCGTCTTTATTTGCGTCGGCTTCGAGGCCGACACGCGCTTTTTGAGCGGCGTTGTTCGCCTCGATCCGCAAGGGCACGTTGAGGTCGATCTTTCCATGCAGAGCTCGGCGCCGGGAATCTTCGCCGCGGGCTACGCGCGCCAAAAAACGGCCGGCCAGCTGGCTTCGGCCGCCGGCGACGGCGTTACCGCCGCCGTTGCCGCCCACCGCTATCTCCAAGCCCGCTTCTGATGGCCCCTTAACCGCGATCCTTTTTGGGGATCCGGCTTGCGGCAAACGCCGCGCGCGTCTCAGCCGACCAGGGCGGTTTGACAGCCTGGCGATGATTGGCTAGCGTCGTTTCGTAAGAGGCAGACGGGCGGAGAGGAGCTTTTTCGTCCGCCTGCCGTCGCCTTCTGAGGGGGCGCCACCGCTCGTGTCGGCGGATCAAGAGTTTCGGCAATACCGCATCGAAGAGTACGTTGTTCGCGCGAAACCGTTTTACGTCCCCGCGGCAGACGAGATCGAGATCTTCGCCGCCGCCTACCGGCAGCGAGTGCCGGTTCTCCTCAAGGGCCCGACAGGAACCGGAAAGACTCGCTTCGTCGAATATATGGCGTGGAAACTCGGGCGCGATTCCCGAGCGTCCGCGATTCCCCTGATCACCGTCGCGTGCCACGAGGACCTCACGGCAAGCGATCTCGTCGGCCGCTATCTCCTCGACGCCGCGGGCACCCGCTGGATCGACGGCCCGCTCACGCGCGCGGTCAAGACGGGCGGGATCTGTTATCTCGACGAGGTGGTGGAGGCGCGCAAGGATACAACCGTTATCATTCATCCGCTCACGGATCACCGCCGCCTCCTCACGATCGACAAGCTGGGCGAGGTGGTGGAAGCGGCGGACGGCTTCCTGCTCGTCGTGTCGTACAACCCCGGGTACCAGACGGCGCTCAAGGACTTAAAGCACAGCACGCGCCAGCGCTTCATCGCGATCGAGTTTGGCTTTCCCGACGTGGAGCGCGAGACCAAGATTATCGCGCATGAGTCCGGCGCCGATCGGGAGACGTCGCGCGCGCTCGCCGAGCTCGGTCAAAAAATACGAAACCTGCGCGACTACGGCCTAAAAGAATGCGCGAGCACGCGCGCGCTGATCTACGCCGCGCGCCTGATCAAAGAAGGGATCGCGCCGCGCCGGGCGTGTCACGTGGCCATCACCTGGGGCATCACCGACGATGCGAAAATCCAGCGCACCCTGGACGAGGTGATCACGTCGATCTTTCCCTAGGCCGCGATGGAGCTTGCCGCCTCTCCCGATGGGTTCCTCCCTCGTGCAAGAGAAGCCCCTCGCCCCGGTCCTCTCCCGCCAACCGAGAGAAGCGCGCCGAGAAAGCTTTGGCGGGCGCCTTTAATTTCCTGAGCTCATCATGCCGGCGCGCGAAAGCACTTCTTCCGCTCCGATCGAACCGGACGACCTCCGCGAGATCCTCAGCCTCTACTGCCGCGCGCTTTCGGGCAAGGCGGTCGAGGTGCAAGACACAGAGAAGCTCTTGGAGAAAAAGATCGGCTGGGCTCACCCCGGCGTGCCGACAACCGACGGCAGCACGATCTTCCTGCCCGCGCTCGCGCGCGCGGCGAATTTTACCCTTCTCAAAGTGATGGCGACCTATCAGGCCGCGCACATCGAGCTCGGCAGCTTCCGTTTCGACTTCGACCGGCCCGCGAAAAAGTTTCGCAATCTCCGCCCGCGATGGGAGAAGATCTCAGCTCGCGGCGCGGCGCCACCGGCCGCGACCGATCTCGGCCGCTTCTTCAGGCTCTTTCGCGACACGCGCCTGGCGCTGGACGTCTTCACGATCGTGGAAAGCGCCCGCGTCGAAGCGGCCCTGCTGCGCGAGTACCGCGGCCTGGCTCCCGCGTATCGCGCGGTTCGGGCCGCCGCCCTGGCGTCGCGCCCGGATATCGCTTCCCTGCCGGCGCGGGAGGCGATGGTCGAGCTCCTGGTCCGGCTAAGCCTCGGCCAAACCGAAGCGCTCAAAATCGCCGCCAGACATGCTCGGACCGCGCGCAAAATGGCCGGCATCGTGCGGCGTGTCGCTCAGCCGGACGCCGCCGTCGAGGATGCAGCGGAGGCAACTCTCAGGATCTATGCCCTCCTGCGTAAGGTCCCGAACGAAAAAATCGCGCGCGCGTCATTGACCGAGCTCGGCGATACAAGCTCTTTCGCAAATGCGGGCGATGAGGCGGGCGCCGGGAATACCGGGTCTGAATCCCAAGACGATCGCGAAAAAGTGCCGTACCGCTCGCCTCAAAGAGTGGACTACCGCGGCGACTTCATGCCCGAGCTGGCAGAGCTCTGGTCGGAGCTGGCGGCGAGAAACGACGAGACCTCGTCCGCTCCTACGCCCGCGCTCACCAGGGAGCAGATCGCGGAGCTGGTGCGAAACGCTCCCGAGCTCAAGCGCGGGGAGCCGAACGACGAGGCCGCGCGCCGGGAGCGTGCCGAACAGACGCTTGTCGCGCTCGTGAACGAGGCCGCCAGGCGTGACCCTCAAAACCAAGAATTCCGGCACGACTTTATGCTCCCCGAAGAGGACGATGCCCGCCCGCTCGCGGCGACGCGCCCCAAAACTTTCGTGTACGACGAGTGGGATTGCCACGCCGGCAAGTACAGGCCTCGCTGGTGCCTGGTCCACGAGAAACCGATGGCATACGGCGACGCCGCGTTCTACTTCCAGACGCTCGCCCAATACCGCCTTCTGGCGGATCGGATTCGCGGCGAATTTGAGATGCTGGCGCCGGAGATGCAGCGCAGGGTGAAGCGCCTCGAGGACGGCGAAGAGCACGATCTCGACGCGTTTATCGAAGCCCGGATCGACCTCCGCGCGGGGGCAAGCCCGACGGACAAACTCTACTGGCGCCGGCACAAAACCGACCGGAGCGTCGCCGCGCTTTTTCTCGTCGACATGAGCGCCTCGACCGCCGAGCCTATCGCAGAGCAAGAAGAGCCAAAGGAGCCGCCCGCGCGCGCCGAGTGGCCTCCTTATAGGCGCATTATCGACGTCGAGAAGGAAGCGCTCGTTCTGCTCGTGAACGCGCTGGAAATCCTGGGGGATCGCTACGGCATCTACGGTTTTTCCGGGTTCGGCCGGGACAACGTCGAATTTTACATCATCAAGGACATCGACGAAGAGTTCGCCGCGGATATTCCCAAGCGCATCGATCGGATCGCGCCGCAGCACGCGACCCGGATGGGCGCCGCCATCCGCCACGCGGCCTCGAAACTCGCTTGCGACGAAGCGAAGTCGAAGTTTTTGTTTCTGCTGAGCGACGGCCGGCCGCAGGATCGCGGCTACTCGCGCGACGGGCTCGAAAAGGACTATGCGGTTCAGGACACGCGCATGGCTCTGCTCGAGGCGCGCCGGGAAGGCATCGTTCCTTTTTGCTTGACGGTGGATAAGTCCGGCCACGACTACCTGCACTCCATGATGGCCGATTTTAGCTACGAGGTTTTGGCTGACGTTTCGCTGTTGCCACGCCGCCTGCCCGAGTTATATAAAAAGCTGACGAGCTGAGCGGCGTCCTCCGCCGCGGTTTCACGGGTCTGCGGACGAGCGCACGGGAGGAAACCCCAATGAGCAAAGCGAGTGTTCTTCAAAGCGATGATGTGGCGGCGTTGGACCGGCGGATGGCCGAGCACTTTCTCACCGGCCACTGGCAGACGGTGGCCGAGAGAGAAGAGGAACCGAAGCCCTGGCTCTGGCGCTGGTCGGTGATCTATTCGTGTTTGCAAGAGGCCGGGGAGGTCGTGCCGCTGGGAAAGGTCGACGACCCCAACAACCGCCGGACCGTGCAGCTACGCAATCCGGCGCTGGCGCGCGGAGCCACTCGCACCATCGGCATGTCGGTTCAACTGGTCAACCCCGGAGAGACCGCCGAATGCCATCGCCATACCAATGCCGCGCTTCGCTTCGTGATCGAGTCGAAGGGCATGTACACGACCGTCGAAGGCGAGCGCCTGCTGATGGAGCCGGGCGATTTGTTGTTGACGCCGAACTGGACGTGGCACGATCACGCCAATGTCACGGACTCTCCCGCAATCTGGCTGGACGTTCTTGACGGCCGCCTGACCCGGTACCTGAGCGCTTCCTTTCACGAGGTCTATTCCGAGGGAAGAACCCAGCCGGTCACCAAACCCGAAGGGTACAGCAAGCACCGGCTGAGCTCGATCCGGCCGCGCACGACCGTCAACGGCAACCAGGCCTTTCCGTTCGTCTACAAGTGGGCCGAGACCAGGCAGACGCTCGAGAAGCTCGCCGAGGCGGGCGACGCCAGCCCTTACGACGGGATCCTTTTGGAATACACCAATCCGGTCACCGGCGGGCCCACCATGCCGACCATCGGATGCTGGATCCAGATGCTCCGGCCCGGAGAAGAGACGCGCAAGCACCGGCACACCGGAAGCAGCATTTTTCATGTCGTCCAGGGCGAAGGGATCGTGTTTGCAGGCAAACGCGAGATGGAGAAATTCGAATGGGGCGAGCGCGACTGCTTCGTGGTGCCTTCGTGGTGCTGGCATCAGTTTCGCAACCTCTCCAACACCAAGCCGGCGATTATTTTCTCGGTGACGGACCGGCCGGTGCTTGAGGCTTTGGGTCTTTATCGCGAGGAAAACGGCTGAGCTCGCGGAATCAGTCGAACGAGACGGAGGTGAACGATGCGGATGATTCGAACAGGGCCGGCTTTGGTCATCGCGGTTGCGCTACTTGCCGCGGTTGGTTGCGGCAAGAAGGAGACGCCTAAAGGCAAGGTGTTTTTCGCGGAGCCGAAGGACGGGGCGGAAGTCAAAGGGCCGGTCAAGGTCGTGATGGGCCTCGAGGGGATGCAGATCAAGCCCGCGGGCGAAGTCGTCGAGGGGACCGGGCACCACCACATCTTGATCAATCAGGACTTTATGCCTCCCGGCCAGGTGATCCCAACCGACGATACCCACCTGCACTACGGCAAAGGTCAAACGGAGGCGGTGCTACAGCTACCGCCAGGCAGCTACAAGCTTACCCTGCAGTTCGCGGACGGCCTGCACCGCTCCTACGGCAAGGACCTCTCCGCGACGATCAACATCAAAGTCACGTCGTAATCGCGCCGGCTGGAGCGCGGCAATCTCGCAGCCGCTAAGGATCGAGCGCACCGGGGGCGAAGCGTCTGCGAACCATCCCGCGGTCGGCGCTGCAGGGGTTGCGATTCGCCGCGTTCAAAGGAAGTCATTATGCCGAAAGATATGCGTGATTGGATCGGGCAGCTCGAAGAAGCGGGAGAGCTTGCCCGCATCCGTAAACCCGTCCATCCTCACACGCAAATGGGAGCGCTGCTGTATCAATCGCGGGAGAAAGCTCTGCTGTTTGAGAAACTCGACGGCTTTCCGGGTTGGCGAAGCCTGGGAATGGCGCCGGCCAACTTGCGCCATGCCGCGCTCGCTTACGGGACCACGGTCCAGCAATTGATTCCCGTCGCGGCCGAACGCGCGCTCCGCCGCAAGCCGACGGAGCTGGTTTCGAGCGGACCGGTCAAGGACGTGGTCCTGAAAGGCGACCGGGTCGACCTGACCAAGCTTCCCGCTCACGTCGCGGGCAGCGAGGAGACCCCCTATATCGCCTCCGGGCTGATGGTCGCGCGCGATCCCGACAGCGGGATCCGCAACGTCGCCTTTCACCGGCTTCAGATCAAAGGGCCGAGAAAGACCGGCGCCTTGATCGTGCCGCGCCACACGCGCGAGATCCTCAACAAGTATGAAGCGCAAAACGAGCCGATGCCGGTTGCCATTTTCATCGGTCACCATCCGCTGTACTACATGGCGGCAGCCAGCACGGGCCCTTTCGAGATGGATGAGCTCGAGCTCGCCGGCGGCCTTATCGGCGAGCCGGTAAAGGTCGTGCGATGCGAGACCAGCGATCTGGAGGTGCCGTACGACGCCGAGATCGCTCTCGAAGGGTGCATTCTCCCGAACGTGCGCGAGGAGGAAGGGCCTTTCTCGGAATTTCACGACTACTACGTCGCCGGGATGGGAAAGAATCCGGTTGTCGAGATCGACTGCATCACGATGCGCCGCGACGCCATTTTTAAAGCAATCCAGAACGGCTCCGAGGTCGAGGGATGTGTTTTCCACAAGGTTCCTTTTGGCGTGGCGGTTTACAACCACATCAAGAACATCGGCGGCTACGTGAAGCTCCACAACCTGCTCGTCCTGCCGGGTCTGTTCGGCATTGTCGTGCAGATGACGCCGCGCTTTTACGGCGAGGCCAAGCAGGTGCTGATGGGCGTGCTGTCGAGTCCGATCTTGCATCCCAAGGTCGCCATCGCGGTGGATGAAGACGTCGATATCTTCAATTACGGCGACCTCATCTGGGCGATCAACACGCGCTGCAACCCTCAGGAAGATATCGTGGTCGTGCCCGGAAGCCGGATTCATCCGATGGATCCGACCGGCTTTGAGCCGGTTCCGCCGGGTGGCCCTTACTGGCACCGCGTCGGCGGCAAGGTGATCATCGACGCGACCAAGCCGCCGCTGTGCGCCGGAGACCAAGCGCGCAAGGCTTTTCAGCGCCTCAGGCCGATGGGCTGGGAAACGGTGCGTTTGGAAGACTTTCTGCCGAAATGATCCTGTCGTGAGCTGGTTTTCGGCCGGCGGCGCTCGCGACATCGTCGGCCGCCGGCAAAGGCGCGGCGGAAGTGTCACCTTGACGCGCGCTGCGTGACATGCAAATGCTTGAGGGGGTTCTCTGGGAAGTCGGCAGTTTCCGCCGGCGTCGCTCGCGGAGCCAGATAAAAGGTATGGCGAAAAGAAGCCCGCCGAAAGATCGAGACCGCCTGGAGGCGCTGAACGCGCGCGTCAGCGCCGCCTCCCTGAAAGGCGCGTGGCAGAGAGAGCCGAGCGGGGAAAGCAAGGATCGAGTCCGGCCGTGGGTGTGGCGCTGGAACGATATCTTGCCGAACCTCCTGGAAGCCGGCGAGCTTGTTCCCATCGACGATGTCATGAAAATGCGGACGATCCGGCTCATCAATCCCTCGCTGCCGGTTCGGTCGTCAACGACAAAGACCTTTTCCGTGACGATCCAGCATCTGGGACCGGGAGAGATCACCGAGTCTCACCGGCACACTTCAGCGTCTCTCTATTTCGTTATTCAAGGAGGCCGCACCTACACGACCGCGGAAGGCGAGCAGCAATTCATGGAGCCGGGCGATCTCTTGATCCAGCCGAGCTGGACCTGGCATGGGTCCAGGAATATCGGCACCGAGCCGACCGTGTGGCTGACGGCGATGGACACGAGTCTCAACGAGTTTTTGGACGCCTACTTCCGCGACAAATATCCGGAAGGCGATGTGCAGCCGGTCTCGAAGGAAGACGGGCACTATAAAAGGCGGATGGGGGCGCTGCGTTCCCGGGGAGCGCTGGAAGGAAAAGGGCCCTTTCCCGTGAAGTACCCTTGGAAGGAAACGCTCGAGCTGCTGGAGGACTTGGCTGCTCACCGCCAATCCGATCCTTACGATGGCGTCGTCCTCGACTACACGGACCCGCTCGCCGGCGGTCCCACGACCGCGACGCTGGGCTGCCGCATCCAGATGCTGCGGCCCGGCGAAGAGACGCTCAGCCACCGGCACACTTGCAACACGGTTTACCATGTCGCGCGCGGCTCGGGCTTGGTGAAGGTCGGAAGAAGCAAAGCGGACGAGGAAACCATTCAGTGGGGCGAGCGCGACTGCTTTCACGTTCCCTCGTGGCACTGGCACCGGTTTCGGAATTTGTCGCCGGGCGCGCCGGCAATTTTGTTTTCGGTGAGCGACCGCCCGCTGCTTGAAAGCGTGCGCCTTTATCGCGAAGAAGTTTGATAATCGCAAAAGCGAGAAAGTAGACTCGGATCGCGCCTTTTCGCGTTCTGTTTGCGGCGAGCGCGATCACGAGCACGGAGGAACGAAGATGCCGCGGCGCTATAGAGTCATCTCTGCGGATTCCCACCTCGACATCCGGCCCGAGCGCTGGACCGCGCGCGTGCCCAAGCGCTGGCGCGATCGCGCGCCGCGCACCGTGATCCTCGCCAACGGCAACGAGGGCATCATCGTCGAGAACCGCCCGCCGCGAAGCCCGGGCGCCACCAACATCACGGGAATCCCTTACGAGCAGCACGGGCTGCAAAAGTACTGGTTCGAAGGGCCCGGCACCGGCTCGCCCGAACAGCGTCTGTGGGAGCAGGACAAGGACGGGATCGACGCGGAAGTGCTGTTCACGCATGCGACTTATCCCCATCTGTGGCGCGGCATTTCGGAGGACGAGCCTTACAGAGCCGTGATCCGCGCCTATAACGAATGGCTCGCCGAGGAATACTGCGCGCACAATCCGAAGCGGCTGCTCGCGATGGGCGTCGTTCCCGACACCGGTGTGGACGACGCGATCGCGGAGATGGAGTATTGCGCCAAGGCGGGGCTAAAAGGCGTCAACCTGCACCGCTTTCCGAGCGGGAAATCTTATCCCACTCCCGAGGACGACAAATTTTGGCGGGCCGCTCTCGCCCTTAAATTTCCCGTCGCCTCGCACACCAACGGCGGCACCACCCGGTTTACCGATCAGGGTCCCATATTCCAGTATCCCGGCAAGCCGCTGGGCAAGTATCAGCGTGATCCTGTGAGCCTGCTGTTTCGCTTTGCGGGAGAGCAGCCGATGGCGCCGCTCCAGATGGCGATGGCCGGAGTGTTCGACCGCTTTCCCGATCTGAAAATTTACTGGGCGGAAACCCAGATCGGCTGGCTGCCTTTTAGCTTCGAGCAGATCGACGACAACTACGAGCGCAACCGCTACTGGGGCGAGCGCGAGTTCGGCATCAAGCCGGTCGCGCGGCGCCCGAGCGAGTACCTCAAAGAGAATTGCCTGTGGGGTTTTATGCGCGACCCCTGGGGCGTGAAATGCCGCCGCGAGATCGGCGTCGACATCATTCTTTGGGGGAGCGACTTCGCCCACGCGACCGGGAATTGGCCGCACTCGCTCGACGTGATCAACGAGACCTTCGCGGGCGTAACCGAAGAAGAGCGCTACCAGATGCTCGCCGGCAACGCCATCCGTTTTTTCCGCCTCGACGCGGCGGCCGATCTCGGCGCCGAGCCGGCGCTGAGCGCAAAAGCGGCAAGCTAGCATAGACCAGTTTCTGGTTTCTGGTTTCTCGTTTCTAGTTTCTGGTTTTCGGTTTTAGCGCGTGATTTTCTCGGCTTTGCTTTTACTTTTGCCTTTTTCCTTTTGGATTTTTGCTTTTTAATTTCATCCGACGTCTTCCTGCAAGAGCTTCAGCGCCCGGAGCACCAGCGCGCGCCTGAATTCTTTTTCCTTCTCCGGCCCCAGCTCGGGATTTCCGGTCGGGCTCACGATCCCGCCGGAAGGAACGGTGCGAAGCGAGCCCACCTCGTTCGCAACCGGGATCATCGTGCATATCTGCGCCACGGGAATCCCGGCCCTCTCGATCTCTTTGCTAATCGCTGCGCCGCAGCGGGTGCTCGATCCTCAGGTCGAGGTCAGGATCACGCCGTCGACGCCGGCAGCTTTAAGCCTTTCCGCAATTCCCTGGCCAATTCGCGTAGCATTTTCTACTGCCGCATGAGCGCCGCCAGTCGCATGAACAACCTCGTAGAGCTTCGCAAAAACCTTCTTCTCTTCCAGCTCGCGCATGACGTCGAGGGGGACCAGGCGATGCGGATCCTCGTTTGCATACGACGTGTCGTAGCCCGAGTGCACGACATCGAACCTGTCGGGATCAAGACGGCTCAAGCCCGCGATGGGAATCGTGGTGAACCTCGTCGGCCTGCCCGGCTCCATTCGATCCGGATTTCCCTCTGGAACCAAACCGCCGTCCGTGACAAGCGCGATCACCGCCGAGCTCAGCTCCCGGAGCGCCGGCGCCGTCTTCGGCGGCGAAAATTTGGGCGGCTGAATCTCGGAAGTCACGCGCTCGCCCCTGATTTTCGCCAGTAGCATATCGACCGCGCGCTCGGCGGGCGGCCTGGCGGCGAACTCGTTTCGTTTGATCCCCCGTGGCAAATAGCCTTCCTCCGCGGGCTTGCCCGGCGGCGCGCCGCGGGCCAATTTCACTCCGAGGCCGGCCATGCGCTCGAGGACAGCGCTCATCTCCGTGACCGACGAGCCCGAGCGCACGATGTAAACGTTCCTCCGATAGAGCGCTGCGCCCGGATTTTCTTCCGTCATGCCTGCGACGGCCGCGATACCGAAGCGCTCCTGGACCGCCTGGCAGATCCCGCCGCAGGCGATCCCGTAGCGGCCGCTATCGAACGCCGGGCCGGCGATGAGAAGATCGGGCCTGTAACGGGCGCATTTCTCGAGCAACTCTTCGATGGCTCGGTCGCGATTCTCGGCGAAATAGTTGTCGCCGCAGTAAAGCGTCGCCACGATCTCGCCTCGGTCGCCGAGCGCGCCCTCAAGAAGCCGCCCGGGCCCCGTCGCGCCCTCCTTGACTCCGGGCGCGATACCGGCTTTCTCTTCTCCGCCGATTTGCGCAAAGAACTGGTTCAGGTAGTGGACCGCGCGAATCTTTTTTTCCATAAAGCTTCTCTCAGCTCACATACGTTGCCAGGCGCGAAGCCCCGACCTGGCTGATCGCGCCGGCGATATCGCCGAGCCAAACTCTGAGTTCTCCCCGCGCGGGGATGCGCGGCACGTCGGGGCTTGTGTTATCGGGATTCTGATTGTCGAGCGCGATCCGATCGGCGCCGATCACCCGCTCTACCGCCGGCAACGTGATCGCCTCGCGCGTCAAGCCCGGGCTCACAAGCCCATCGACGTTCGGCGGGACAAACGTAATGCCTGTGTCGGGGTAGCGTTCCATGATAATCAAAGCCGCCTTCATCCCCATCCGCTCGCTCGCCTCATAGATCATCATCAGGTCCGTATCGACGGCGCCGCCGCCGATCTTCGTCGCGATGATGCCGTCGGCGCCGAGCGCCTCCCTGGCGAGCCGCGCCGCGAGACAGGCGTTGCGCTCCTTCTCCACGAACGTCACCGGCGCCGTTGTCAGCACAACGCCCGCAAACCACAAGTCGCGCCGGTGCCGCTGGTAGAGCTCGTGAATAACGGGATGGTTCTGGGCGAAATAAGTAAAGGCCGAATAGGAAAACACCAGAGCTCCATCCAGGATCTCGTTCGGATGAGCGAGCGTCGGCATCATTCCCTGGACATTGCTGCCGTAGAAAACCGGCTCTCGCTGATGCGTCGGGTGCTGGTGCGAGTGGATGGGAAATATGTAGGCGACCCGAGGGAGGTCGTCCAGTCCGTGACTGGAGGCCGCGAGCGAAAGATCGCGGACCTGAGTTTCATGCGGCGCACGCGCCTTCCCCGAAGCGCCAAGATAGGCCGCCGCCTTCAACCCCGCTCTTTTGACCGCGAGCCGGAACTCGTCACGATCGGCTCCCGAAGCCGGGCGTGGCAGCAGCACGACGTTGTGGGTCGCGCCGAAAGGCGAATAGGCCGCCGCCGGGCCGCTCATGTCGATCAGGCTTCTGTTCCGCGCTTCACTCTCGCTGCTCTCCACCACCGCTACGTTTTTCAGCGCGCGCGTCTCCCCCATCCCCACAAGACCGAAGGGGTCGAGAGCGCCGGGGAAGTTGGGGCCGTCCGTCTTGCAGCGCGGCTCGAGCACGTCGAGAACGCGCGTGATCCGGCAGGATTCCCCCGGATGGGCGAGCGCCAACTCTACGCTCTCGAAAAGCGGCTCTTCGCTCAAAAGCGCCTTGAGCTCGTCGCGATCGACGGTCAGGACGTCGCCGTCGATCCATGTCCGCGCGCCGAAGCGGACGTCTTTTATGTAAACGAGACCTAGATCGAGACGCATGCGCCCCTTGCGCCGATGCCCATCATGCCCGCCTCGCGGCGGGTTTCGCACCTTGTCCCGAGCGGTCGAAGGGAGCTCAACCCGCCCTACGATTCTTTCGCCATTTTACCTTTCTTGGCTTCACCGCAGATATCGATAAACACGCCGTCGGGATCGGAGAACTGATGTTCGCCGTAGCGGCAGCTCGCGATCAAGCTCAGCCGCCGCTCCGCTTCCTCCGCAGAGCTCACAACCCGCTCGCGCATCTCGGGCTCGGAGTCGCGCAACGCCGCCAAATCCTTTTTCACCCGCTCCACGCTCTCAACCTTGAAGCCGATGTGCTCGAGGCCCGGCCTTTCAATCCCGGCGCCGGCGTAATCGCTCATGCGCCACGGCGCGACAATCAAGGTTACCTTCCCGTCGGTGAGGTAAAAATTAGGATCTTCGAGCGCCTTTTCTTCCTCTCGTAGATCGAAAAGATCTCGGTAGAAGCTTGCGATCGCCGCGGGATTCATGACGCGGAGCTTGATGTGATGCACGCGTCTTTCCTGCTCGCGCGGCGCTTCGGCATAGACATCGCGCCGGTTCGCCATCCCTTCCTGCGTAAGATCGAAATAATTTCCCTCCGGGTCGTGAGCGCCATAAGTCGCGAACGGCCGGTTGGACGGCCGCTTCAGGATCTCGACCGCGGGATACTTCTCTTTAATTCGCGCGCACGCCCGCTCCACATCGTCGACATCGATGCCGAAATGGTGCAGCCCCGGCACATAACCCGGTTTTCTCCCGATGATCGTCATCCCCACGTAGCCGTCGGTGACGCTCAGCGCGAAATTGGTTTTTACCGCCCTCTCCTCCTCCGCCGAACCCGGTTTCGACCGCCGCATGCCAAAAACCGCTTCGTAAAAACGGCTTTCACGCACGAAGTTTTCGCTCACGATCGCCGCGTGTTGAATTCTCGTCGGCATAAGTCGGCTGCTCCTCTAGTTCTTTTCAAGGGACAGCCCTCTTGTCGAGGCGCTCTCCCGCTGTTCCAGCAAAACGCCGCAGCCAATTTTGCGGCTTCCCGGGCCCGTCCGGTCGAAATTCCTGCTTGCGCTGGGGAGCCAGTCTCTGCAGGCTCGCGGGGCGCTCGACTTTGCTCGACTCCGCGTCACAGGCCCAGCAGTTTGGCCGCGTTTTCACCCATAATTTTTATCTTCGCGCTGCGGCCGATCTCCGGATTGTCGAGAATCTTTCGGGTCGCTCCCGGAAAAGTCGCGTCCCAGTGAGGGTAGTCGGACGCAAAGACAACGCGATCCTCTCCTACCGCCTGAATCGTCGCACCGAGGTTGTCTTCGTCCGGCTCGCACGAGATATAGCACTGCCGGCGAAAGTACTCGCTGGGCTTCATCTTGAGCCAAGGGACCTGAAAAGGCAGAAGCTCGTGATGCTCATCCATGCGCCACAGCCAGTAGGGCAGCCAGCCGGCGCCGGACTCGAGAAAGACAACTTTGAGCTGAGGAAATCTCTCCAGCACGCCCTTACAGACGAGCGTCAGGCACGCGAGCATCTGCTCGAATGGATGGGAAACCATATGCGTGAAAAACCATTGTCCGGGAAAACGATCCGCCCCCGCCGTCGGCAGATAGGCTCCCGATCCCTCGTGAACCATCAGCGGAACTCCCAATTGCTGCAATGCGGCGTAAAGCGGATCGTAGGAAGGGTCGTCCAACGTTCTTCCCTTCACCGGATTCGGCCGGACGAAGATCCCTTTGAAGCCGAGCTCGAGCACAACGCGCCGGGTCTCTTCGACGGCAGCCGCGATATCCTGCGCCGGAATGACGCCGACGCCGAGAAGCCGCTTGGGGTCCGCGCGGCAATAATCGAAGAGCCAGTTATTGTACGCGCGGCAGAGCGCCGCCGCGTACGGCTCGTCTTCGACCGACGGCAGGTAGAGACCCGCGGACGGAAACAGCATGCCGCAGTCGATGCTCTCCGAATCCATGGCGCGCAGGCGGTCTCTGGGATCCGCCGCGCGCTCGCGGTGCGGATTGGCGTTTGCGCCGTCGGCTTTAACTTGAAACGGAGTTTCGTCGGGCTTTCGGTGGTAGCGTTTTCCTTCGAGGACAAACAACAGTTGTCCGTTCGGGACTCGCTCGACTCTGGGAGCGCGGTGGCGAAAGCGCGGCTCCAGGTAACGCTCCCAGAGGTCGTCCGGCTCGCGCACGTGCCCGTCGATGTCAATGATCCGCATCGAGCTTTTCTTTTTTTCGCCGACAAACCGCCGATCGGTCCGCTGTGTCGACGCCATTCATTGCTCGCCCGCGGACTTCAGCGCCTCCAGCGCTTTTTGCACGAGCTTTCGCCGCAGCTCTTTTTCCTCTTCGGGCCCCAGGCTGGCGTCGCCGGTGACGTGAACGATGCCGTTTCCCAACACGACGCGGTTTGAGCCCACCATTTTGGCAATCGGCATGGCGGAGGTAATCTGCACGACGGGAATACCGGCTTTTTCCAGTTCGGTCGTGATCGCAGCGCCGCTGCGCGTGCTGGTTCCTCAAGTCGAGGTGAGAATTACCGCATCGACGCCTTCCTTCTTTACTTTTTCCGCTATCTCCCGGCCCAACCGGCGCGTGTTGGAAAGAGGATTCGACAGGCCGGACGTCGAAATGAATTCGTGGTGCAGCTTGCCGATCACTCCGCTCTGTTCCAACTCGCGCGCCGCATCGAGCGGCACCAGACGGTCCGGATCCTCTTGTACAAATCTGGGATCGTAGCCGCCGTGAGAGATCTCGTAGTCCTCGCCCCGCAGGTCGCTGCGGCCTTCGATGCTGTAACAACCCCAACGGGTAGCGGCCCGCGGCTCGATCTTGTCCGGATTCCCTTTCGGGACGAGCCCTCCATCGGTCACAAGCATCACTTTCGCTCTGGAAAGATCCTTTACAGGCGGCGGCATCGGGACCGGCGGAAATTGCGCCGGCAGCATCTCCGACTCGAACGGCTCGCCCTTCACCTTCGCGAGAATCATGTCCACCAGCCGCTTGCCGGCGGTGTCTTCGACGAGCTGATCGCGCAGAAGCCCGCGGCGCAAATAGCCTTCTTCGGCAGGCAACCCGACGGCGGCCTTATTGACCAGCTTCTTGCCGAGCGCGGCCATCTTGCCGACAACCTCGCGCATCTTTGCCGGGCTGGTGCCGGAGTCGATGATGTAAAGCGCTTCGCGGTACAGATCGGCTCCCGGATTTTCTTCGCTCATGCCGGTGACAACGGGAATCCCGAGCTCCGCGTGCACGGCCGAACAGAGCGCGCCCGCTGCCATGCCGTAGCGGCCGGCGTCGAAGCAGGGGCCCGCGACAAACAGGTCGGCGCGCTCTTCCCGGACCTTTGCCACGAGCGACGCGATCACCTCCTGCTGATGCTCGACGGCGTAGTTGTCCCCGCAAACGAGAGTCGCGACCACCCGCGCGCCCTCGCCCAGGAGCTGGTCCAATAGCTTTGCGGGTCCCACCGCGCCCGCGCGCGCCTCGAGCGGGATCCCGGCTTTTTCCTCCGCGCCGATCCCGGCATAAAACTGATTCAGGTAATGGACGACGCGCATCTTTGACCTCCTTTCACCCCTCACTTCTAATAGACCACTCCCCGCAGCCGTGACGCACCCTGTTGATTTGTTACGCCGATGATGTTGGCGGCGCCGAGCTCGATCGGCCCGCCGAGCAGCTCCGCCATTTCTGCGCTCGGCGTGACGATTCGCTCGGCTCGCGGCAGCGTCCACCTTGTCCCGTTGCCGCCGTTGTAAACGATCGCGTTTACCTCGGGAAAGTTAAAAAGCAGCGCCGACTCCACGCGCCGGTCCCGCGACGAGTCGGTAACCATCACTGCGGTCCGTATGCCGTAGCCTTCCAGCAGGCGCGCCGTCTCCGCGAGATCCGCATGCGGCACCCCGCCGCCGTATTTGGTGAGCACCGCCGCCTCCGCGCTCAGTACCCACCGGACCAGGTTGGCGGCCGCGCGGCAGTTGCGGTCGCGATCAAAGTTATCCGACCCCGCAACCGTTGCCACCGTGCCGACAAAGCTCAAGTCGCCCGCGTGATGCCGGCGATAAAGCTCCAGGATGACGGGATGATTTTGATAGAAATAGGTCTCGGCGCCGCCGATCGACGAATGATACGAAGGCAAGATCGCTCCGTCGAGCCACTCGTCGGGGTCGAGCACCACGGGGAGCATTCCGTCCGTATTAAGCCCATACAGCACCGGCTCATCGACCGCGGGCTTTCGCTGACGGGAAAAGATCTGCCCGACGTAAGCAACCCGCGGGATCCCTTCCCGTCCCTTCCGCGCCGGACCGACCGGCTCAAAAGGATGTGTCGACTCGGGCGGCTGCCCCAGAGCCGCGCGGGCAAGATGGACCGCACACCTGAGCCCGGCGAGACGGTAGGCTTTCTCGATCGCGTGCTTTGCCAAGCCCGGCCGCGTGCGTGGAACAACGACCAGGTGCCGGAGCGAAGAGTACGGGCTTGCTTCGGCCGGAGCGCCGCTCATCTCCAGGACGCGGCCCGTCACGCCTCTCGATTCGTCGGTCGATTTTTCGGACAGAACCGTGACAGCGGCGCCTGCGAGCACGCGCGTCGTTCCGCTGCCTGCCGTTAGCGGAGGACCGAGGACTCCGGGAAAATCGGGGCTGCACCCCGGCTCCTTTGCGCGCGGTTCGACGATGTCGAACACGGGTCCGGCGCGGCAGCTTTCGCCGGGATGAACGATCTCGAAACGAACTTCCTGCAGCGACCCGTCCGCGAGAAGCAGCCGGCCGAGCTCCTCACGATCGATGACGAGTGTTGTCTTGTCCAGATACGTGGAGGCTCCGAAGCGAAGCTCCGCGATCGGGTGGCGCGCCAGTGTCAATTGCATCGCTTTCAGTACTCCGCTTCTTGCGCCGCTTGTTCTCGGCCTGCCACCTAACTGTTTGAGGCCTTCAAAGCTGCCGCATTAAATTGACGGCAGCGGCTCTCGGATCTCCTTGAGCGCTTTGGCGATCTCCTCGACTTCCAGCGCCATCTCGCTCAAGCCGACCTCCTCGGCATAGAGCTCCGGATCGACCTGCCGCTTGATCTCGGGCTCGGTGATGTGAAAGACGGGGAGCTTCAGGCCAACTCCGGCGAGCGCGCCGGCCCAGGCCGGATCTCCTTCGGTTACGGTGAGCCCGATGAGCTTCGAGCTTTCCGCGGTCGGCGTTCCGAGCAGCACGACCACGCCCTCGGTGCCGATGCCGTCGACGACTCGCTTGATCTCTGCTTGACCTCCCAGGTCGAGCGCTCCCGCCGCCGTTCAAACGAAGCAGTGCGTGAGCTCGAGGACGACTTCAGCGCCCGCGCTCCTCGCGCACAGCGCGATCGAGCTTCCCTGCACGCCGTCCCGCTCGCCCAGCGCGATGACCTTTTTCCCTCTCAGTTCCATGACCGTTGTTCTTACCTAGCGCTTTTGCTTTCCACTTCCGTGTTCGTTTTAATTTTGCCTTTTTACTTTTTACGTTGTTCCGGGTTCCTTTCTACTATAAACGAGACCCCGTCCGCCATCTGCGTCATGCGCCCGAGAAAGAGACTGCCCTTGGCGACAAACATCGCGCGCTCCAGCGCGCCTGCCATGATACGATCCAGCGCGTGGCCCAGAAAAGGGACCGCGGAGGCGACGTGCCCTTGCGTCGGAGCGTAGCCCGGCATCCCGTGCCTCTCGACGAATGTAGGAATGTCCCCAGGCCCGATCTCGCCTCTTTTCGCGGCAAGCGCCGCAATGAGCCTATAATTCGTGAGCGGCACATTGCCGCTCCCCGAGGGCTCCGTAAGCTCCGGATTGTGGAGCTCGGTGGCGTACTTGTCGACGTCCCCGAAGCGCAAACGGAGCCTTTCGAGCGGCTCGGCGACGAGGGCCGCGAAAATCGCCTGCTGGCTCGAACCCGTGCCGACGCGGTGAAGCCCGGCAGAATCCAACCTGAGCCTCGGATGCCGGCCGTCGTCCCGCGCCACGAGAATCGCGAACCCGGCCAGAACGTCCTCCAGAATCGGATACCCGTGCTTGAGATGCCCTTGAAACTTCATTCCGAGCTTGGCCAGAGAACAGCCGCCGACGACAACGACGTTGCGAAAAACCCCGCCGGCGATCAAGCTGCCGGCAACAAGCAAAGCGTGGTTGGGACCCGCGCAGAAGCCTTTCACATCGACCCCGGCAGCGTTGGCGCACCCGCACGCCTCTCCGATCGCCTTCGCGAGATTGCCGCCGCCGCGCTGGTAGCGGTCGCCGACCGCCTCCTCGCCGCTGTTGAGCAGGTAATCGACCGCCGAAGCCTGCACGCCCGTGTCGTCCAACAGCGTCCTCAGCGCCATGCTCGCGGTCGCCTTGCAGGCCAAATTTTCCAGCAGGAGATCGGCCGCAAGCGAGCGGTCCTCTTTGTCGCCGGGAAAAACGCACCCGACCATGCGCCCGTCTCGAAGACAGAGCGGCAACGCCGCCTGGGCGCCGACCTGCGCCTCGATGGTCGAAAAGGGCTTACCTCCGCCCGGATCCGTTTGCTTTATCAACGGGTGCGCCTGCAATCGTTGTCCCGCTGTCCTGAGAAACTCTTCCTCGAGCCAAAGCAGGCCCGCCGAATCGCAATGCTTCATGAAGGCGTAGAACTCCTCCTCCGGCATGATTTCGCCGTGCGGGTGGCGGCGTCGAGGCTCCTTTTTGACCAAAAACCACGGCCGGCTCATCGAAGAGAGCTCGTCCGGATCGATCGCGCCGAGGAAAACCTGGTTCGGCGGGTACGAGAGGGCATCCTCGTACGAGCGCAGCCGCGCCCGGATGCTCTCGGCGAGCGCGGGCGCGCGCGCGATCTCACGGGCGGGCTTCGAGCCGTAAGCGACAAGTCCCGGCGTATGCGCGAGAAAATAGCGCGCGCCTTTGATTACCGGTTGGATCGCGGCGGCCATGGAGTGATGATATATCGACTAACGGTTCATCCGGTCAACCATCCTTGACGACGCGGCAAACAAGACTGTACCCTTCGACTAGCTCAGCTCAGGGCGAACGGATCAA
This sequence comes from Candidatus Acidiferrales bacterium, assembly GCA_035559995.1. Lineage (GTDB taxonomy): Bacteria > Desulfobacterota > Binatia > UBA9968 > UBA9968 > DATMAM01. The sequence continues at coordinate 89,040 of DATMAM010000066.1, read as the reverse complement.
GCTGGGAAGCTGACTGATTTCCGTTCATGCTGAGTCAGTCGGAGCATTCTGCCATGATGCGCTTTTCGCCGATTCCCAACCGCGCCCACCTGATTCACTGGCGTGAATGGGGTGAAGAGCCTTTCCGCGACGCGCAGGAGCAAAACAAGCCCGTCATGCTTTTTCTCTCCGCGTTCTGGTGCCGGTACTGCCAGCGGATGGACGAAGGAGCATTTTCGGATCCTGAAAACATCGCCTTGCTCAACGCCTATTTCATCGCTGTCCGCGCCGAGAACGCCGAGCGCCCCGACGTGGACGCCCGCTACAACCTGAACGGCTGGCCGACGATCATTTTTATGGCGCCAGGCGGGAAGCTTCTCGCGGCCGTCAACTACTTTGAGAGCGAGCCGTTCGGGAACCTGCTCGCCCGCGTCTATGCGCTCCACGAACAAAGCAAGAATGAAAGCCGGCGGGAACCCATCGCGGAAGCGCCGCGCGAGACTCCGGCGCCAAAACGCGCCGACTTAAGCCCGGCCAGCGTGCTGCAAGTAAGCGAACGGATCATGGAGCTCGCCGATCCGCTCTATGGCGGATACGGTCGCGGCCAGAAATTCATCCATCCGGAAGCGAGCGACTTTTTGCTGGCGCGCTACGAGGCGACGAAGGACCCTGCGTATCTGAATCACGTCCGTTTGACGCTGGATACGATGAGAAGGAGGCCGATCCGCGACCCGGACCGAGGCGGCTACTATCGCACCTGTTCCCGGGCCGACTGGAGCCGGCCCCACAGGGAGAAGCTGCTCGCCGATCAGGCGGGGCTCGTGAGGAACTGCCTCGGAGCCTTCCGCATCACCGGGCGGCCGGAGTATGCAGAGATGGCGAGCGAGATCATCGATTACATGGACACAAGCCTTTCGGACCCGAAGACAGGGGCCTTCTACGGCTGCGAGGACTTTATTCGCCGCGAAGGCGCCGAAGCTTCCGGGGCCGCTAACGACCTGGCGATTGTGGACGATTGCATTTACACCGACGCGAACGCGCAAGCGATCGTCGCTTACCTAGAAGCGGCGGTGATCTTAGAAACCCCCGCGCGCAAGCGCCGGGCGCTCGCGGCATTGGATTTTCTATGGCATCGCTGCCGGAGCCCGCAAGCCGGGATGTTTCATTACTTCGACGGCGCGCCGCATCTTCCGGGGCTGCTCAACGACCAGGCGCGCATGGGAACAGCGCTGGTGGAAGCGTACAGATCGACTGGCGAGGAGAAGTACTTGCGGCGGGCGCAAGAGCTGGCGGAGTTCATCTTAAGGCGGTTAAAAAGTCCCCATGGCGGGTACTACGATCTCGTCCCGGAAGAATCTTCCGGACCAATGTCACCTTTGATATCCGTCGAGCAAAACGGCGCTGCCGCATCCTTCCTGCTCGCGCTCGCCGAACCGCTACCCGAGGCGCGCTATCGCGACGCCGCCGCTCGGGCCCTGGGGGCTTTTCCGGGAGATGTCAGCGGCTACGGCATCGACGCCGCGGAATTTGCTCAAGCGCTGGGAGAATTCCTGAGCCGCGAGCGGCCTTAGGCGATTGCGGTAACTGCGGCGGTGTCACAGCCTGTCGGGCGTTTGCAGCGTTCAGCGGCCTGCGCTAAGTCCTGATCCTCATCGTCGCGACCAGGATTTCGTTGTTCGGGTTCCCCGTCCAGGCGACGTTTCGCGCCAGGCCGTAGATTTCCGCCAATGTGTAGAGCGGCACGAACGGCGCGTCCTCCATCAGGATGCGCCCCGCTTGCTGCAGAAGAGCGATTCGTTTTTTGTGGTTGCCGGTTTGCTGCTCCTCTTCGATCAGCCTGTCGAACTCGGGATTGCTGTAGCCGGTCCGTTTCGTCACGCCGGTGCGGAAGTACTGGTCGTAGAAAGTATCCGCGTCAAAAGCCGATCGCCCCGCGTAGTAGAACGCAAGCTTCCCGCCGTTGACACCGTCTCGCCCCCAATAGACCGGATACTCCTGGCTCACGAGCTCAACTCGGATTCCCGCCTCTGAAAGCTGGCGCGCAATGACCTGGCAAACCTCTTTGCCCTTGAGGTGGCGGTCGGGCGCGAGGTGAAGCTTCACGTCCAGGCCGCCTGGAAAACCGGCTTTGGCGAGAAGCTCGCGCGCCTTTTTTGGATCGTAGGGGTAGCGCCTGATGTCGGGATCGTAACCGATCATGTTCGAGGCCAGCGGACCGTTCAGAACGTAGCCGTTTCCCTCGTAGATATGCTTCACAATCGCTTGCGGATCCACGGAGTAACTGAACGCCTGCCGGACGAGCTTATTGTCAAACGGCTTGTGCGTGACGTTCATCGCCAAAAAATACATTCTGAAGCCCTGAACTTTTTCGACGCGCGTCCGCGGATGTCTTTCCACCCGCTCGATCTCCTCGATGGGAAGGTTGCTGATCACGTCGGCCTGGCCCGCCAAAAGCCCGGCGACGCGGGCCGCCTCTTCCTTTACGGTTCTGAAGATGGCCTCTCTGATCTCCGCCTTCGCTCGCCAGTAGTCGTCGTTTCGGGCCAGCACCAAATTGCCGTCCCTCTGCCAGCTCACGAGCTTATAGGGTCCGGTTCCTATCCGGTAGTTGTCGAGCTGGTTGCCGCTTTTTTCGACCGCCGCTTTGCTGACGATGAAGCGATTGTTGAGCCTTTCGAGAAGGACCGCGTTCGGCTTTTTGGTCGTGATCGTGACCGTGTGATCGTCGGGCGCCTCGACGGCGATGACTTCGCGGAAGTTCGAACCTTGGAGACTCTTTTTGTCGTTGATCATGCGGTCGACTGAAAACAAAACGTCTTTGGACGTAAACGGGGAGCCGTCGTGAAAGCGGACGCCTTTTCTCAGGCGGAATACCCACTTGTTTCCTTGAAGCTCCCACGACTCCGCGAGCACGCCGGCATACTCGCCGCGCGCAAAGTCCATCTCGATCAAAGGCTCGATGACATGCTGCCAGATCCCGCTTATCCCGCCACCGCTGTAGGCGTAGGGGTGAAGCGAGTCCAGACCTACGCCTTGAAAGACGACGACGCGATCTCTCGACGCCGCGCGCGCCACGCGCGCCACGGACGCTCCGACGACCGCGCCCAGCCCGAGCGCCGCGCCTCGCCTCAAAAACTGCCGCCGGTCCATGATCTTCGCCATGAGAGGTCTCCTTTGGATTTGCCCGCGCGCCTTGGAGAGAGTCTTTGGCCGCTTATATGCAACGGCGCGCGCGCGTGTCAAGGAGGCATGTTGCCTCCAAGAAGCGGCCGCGGGACTACTGTGGAGAAGGCGGCTTCCTTGACGCTCGCCGGGAACTTGTCCTATTTTACGTCGAGGCGCTTACCGAAAGAGGAGTCTCTCTATGCGCGACGGATTCAAAGTGATCGATGCGGATCGGCACGTTCTCGAACCTTCCGATCTTTTTGACAACTATCTCCCCGAACGGTTCCGCGGCCGCGTTCGGATCGCAGGACCGAATCAAACGCTCCGCCTGGTGGATGGCGAGCCGGTTTCCGATTCGAACCTTCGGCCCGGCCGCGCCAAGGAGGATTACGGCTACATCTTCGCCGGCTCCAAACGCTGGCGCGAAACCTTTGCCGAAGCGCTCGCGGCGAAGTTCGATCCGGCTTCGAACTTGCGCGACATGGACCGCGAAGGAATCGACGCGAGCGTCCTTTTCCCGACGCTCGGGCTGTATATCATCTGGCGCGACAACATCGACCCCGAGCTCAGCGCCGCTATCTGCCGCGCGTACAATACGTGGCTCTCCGAGTACTGCAGCTACGATAAAAAACGCCTCTACGGCGTCGCCCTCATTCCCCTGCAGGATCCCCGGCGCGCCGTCGCGGAGTTAACGGACGCGCGCGAGAAGCTCGGCCTTGTGGGCATCTTCTGGCGGCCGAACAAGTTCTGCGGGCGCACGTTTTCCAGTCCCGATTATTTTCCGATCTACGAGACCGCGGCGGATTTGGGGATGGTCGTGTGCGTGCATGAGGGCGCGCGCACGGTTTTGCCGCAGGCGGGGTCGGATCGCTACAGCGAGTTCGGCCGCCACATCGCCTGCCACCCGCTCGAGCAGATGCTTGCGTGCCTCAACTTCTGCGCCGACGGCGTCCTCGAGAAATTTCCCCGCCTCAAAGTGGCGCACCTCGAATCGGGCTGCGGTTGGGTGCCGTTCTGGCTCGAGCGCATGGACGAGCACTGGGAACACGAATCGCACGGCGCGGCGAAAACGACGAAGGAAAAGCCGAGCTACTACTTCAAGCGCCAGTGCTGGACGAGCTGCGAGGCGGGCGAAGAGCTGGCGCCCGTCTACGTCGAGCACGTCGGCGAGGATCGTTTGGTGATCGCCACGGATTATCCGCACAGCGACGCGGTCGGCAAATTTCCCGATCGGACCGTGGGCGATATGAGCACAAATGCCAAGCTTTCCGTCGAGGCGCGGCGCAAAATCCTGTGGGACAATCCCGCCCAGCTCTACGGACTGGGGGCTTAGCGATGGCAAAATTTCACGTCGTCTACTGCGGCAGCAACGAGGTCCCCGTCCATCTGATCCAGCCGATTCTCGACGAGATCGACGCCGAGATGGTCATCGCGCGCCCCAAAACCGACGCCGAAGTGGCCGCCGCGGCGCGCGACGCCGACGCGATCATCATGCACGGCGCGGTTCCGTTCACGCGCGAGATCATCTCCCAGCTCAGGCGCTGCAAGGTCGTGTGCCGGACCGGCGTCGGCGTCGACCGGATGGATCTCGGCGCCGCCGCCGAGCGCGGCATCATTGTATGCAACGCCGCCGGCTGCAACTCCATCGAGGTCGCGGAGCAAACGATCGGTCTGCTCATCGCCGTCGCGCGCAAGCTCGTCCGCATGAACCAGTACGTGCGCGAGGGAAGGTGGCGCCGGCACACGGCCGAGCTTCACGCCTACCGCGGGCCGGTCTACCGCATCGCGGGGCGAACGCTCGGGATCGTCGGCCTCGGCCATGTCGGCCGCCAGGTGGCGCCGCGCGCGCAAGGCTTGAAGCTCAAGGTGCAGGCGGTCGATCCCTACCTCGATCCGAAGGTCGCAGCCGATCTTGGCGTCCCGCTCGTTTCGCTCGACGAGCTGATTCGCACCTCGGACTTTATCAGCTTGCACGCGCCGCTCACGCGGGAAACGCGGAAGATGTTCAGCCGCGCGCAGTTCGAGGCGATGAAGCCGACGGCCTACCTCATCAACTGCGCCCGCGGCGGGCTTGTCGATACGGAGGCGCTTTACGACGCGCTCGTGGCCGGGAAAATCGCCGGCGCCGCCCTCGACGTGACCGACCCGGAGCCGTTGCCCGCCGATCACAAGATTTTGACGCTGCCGAACGTGATTGTGACCTGCCACACGGCGGCCAACTCGGAGGAGTCCTACCGCGACTGCCAGACGCACGCGGCGCGCGAAGTCGCGCGCGTACTGAGCGGCAAGCCGCCGACGACCGAGGTCAAGGACCCGTGGCTTCTCGCCGAGGCGCAGGATCAAGGGTTCGGCGGAGTATGAGGAACGGCAAAATTAAAAAATAATTTAAAAAACTCGATTTCGTAGTGCCAGTTAAAGCGCCCGGGTCATGCCTGCGCGCGACCCGCGGGTCATCGTTGTCATCGAGCGCCGCCACGACCCGCTCCTCCGCCCGCTCCAGGTGCCAGGAACTGATCCCTCGAATAATGGGATGCACTTTACGGGTGTGACTTCTAATTTGCAGGCCCGCCGCAAGGGGACTTGCAGCTATTGAACCCGGCCGCAGGTAGCGCAAATCCAGCGACCGACAAGGCCGTACGACTGCCGCCGGGTCAAGCTGCCCCCGCGCCGCTGGACAGAGAGCTTTTTGTCGCGTAGGCTTCCCAGAGATCTCGAGGAGGGACAGCGATGATCACCGTCGAAGGAGAAAAGATCGAGGTCATCGACGCGCACTCGCACATGGGCGCGAGAAGGAAGCTCGCGATCCATCAGATCCCGCCGATCATGAAATTCATGGCGGAAGACATGCTGCAGTCGATGGACAACGCGGGCGTCGACGGCGTGGTGACGTTTGCGATCGGCATGGGAGAGCCGTCGGATTACCGGGAGACCAATCAATACATCGCCAGCGCGATGAAGCAGCATCCCGGACGCATTCACGGCTTTATGAGGCTAAGCCCGGGAAACGGTCCGAAAGACACGCTTCAGGTGCTCGAAGAAGGCGTTAAGCTCGGCCTCAAGGGGATCAAGATCCACCCGCTCATCGAGAACTGTCCGGCAAACGACAAACAAAACGTCTACCCGCTCATGGAAGCCGCCCAGCATTACGGGCTTGTGGTTCTCTTTCACTGCGGCCTGGGGGAAAACGCAAGCCCGCGACGGATCGGCGAAGTCGCCAAGGATTTTCCCAAATTGCCCGTTATTATGGGCCACTCGGGACTGGTCGAAGGCATCCGCGAGGTCGTCGAGATCGCCAAGAAATGCGACAACGTCCACATGGACAGCTCGGGCGTGGGCTGGCTCCCGTTTTTTTGTGAGTCCATCTCATGGGCGGGAGCCGACCGCGTTCTTTACGGCTCCGATCACCCGTTCAACCCGATGGAGTGGGAAATCGAAAAGATCGTCAAGCACGCGCAGCGCCATCTAAAGCTCAAGATCGAAGATCTCCGGCTCATCATGTCCGGCAATATCAAGCGGCTGCTAAAACTGGACTAGACCGGCGAAAGCTTGCGCGGCCGAGCGCCGCGAGCGGATGGGCAGCCTAGTTTACCCGAGTCGCGCTAAACTCGCTGGAATTTTCGCCGGACTGAACCGTGCCCTGCATCCTGTTGCCGTCTACGCGCCCGGCGTAGCGCGCGCCGCCGGCGCTGAAGCTGATTTGATCGCCGTTCAGTCTGCCGCTGACCGGCACCGCTTTGTCGCCCGACTTGAGTATGCCGCTGATCGTCTGAAAGCTTTGCTTGACGGTGAGCTCTCCCTGCGGGAGACGCCACACGCCTGCGACCTTCGCCGGCACAATCCAAAGATAGGCCGTACAGTACCCGCCGCACCCGTTGACCACCTTACCCGTCTGGTCGGGCTGCCAATCGCCCATGTCGAACGAGTTCGACACAATGCGGGTTCCGGGCTTTAGATCGAGGATCTTTGGCCGAAGTTTGAGATTGATGCTGGGAAGGAGGAACATCGTGACGACCGTCGCCTGCGAGAAATCGCTCTCGAAGAGGTCGGCTTTGATAAAGGTGGCCCTTTCGCTCACGCCTTCCTCGGCCGCTCTTCGCCTGGCAAATTCGACCATGTCGGGGTTGTACTCGATGCCGAGGGCGCGCGCGCCGCGCTTGGCGGCCGAGATCACGAGCCGGCCGTCGCCGGAACCCAGATCGATGACGTAGTCCTGCGGGGTCACCTTCGCCATGTCGAGCATTTTGTTTACGACCGGCTGGGGCGTCGGCACCCAGATGACATCCTTCCCTTCTTGTCCGACCTCTGGCTCGTACTCGCGGCCCGCGCTCCGTATCTGCTCGAGCGCGCACCCCGAGGCGGCTAGTGCCCAAACCAGCGCGAGCGCTGCCCCGCGCGCAAGACGTGCTGCCTTCATGCTAGCTCCATCGGCCTCTTCTGCCCCGGAAAAGTTCTGCCTCCCGAATCGCGTCCATGATCCGAGCCTAGCGTCGCGGAAATGGCCGAGACGCCGCGCCCTCCCTCCGGTGTATTAGAAGGTCAAGTAGGCAGTCACCGGCGATCGCGGCCTGAGCCTGAAACCGGCATTTGAATTCCGAGCGCAACGAGACCCCGTTCGCCGCGCGCGCAAGGCCGCCCTTGCGAGCTTTTCTTGGACGCAACGGATCGCGCCCTTACGCCGCTGCGGGATCCTTGCTCCGCTTACCCCTTCTTTGTCGCCGTCCATTTGCTCGAGTTTCCGCCCGAATGGACGGTCCCTTCCATCGTGCTGCCGCTCACCCGCCCCGTGTAATGCGCGCGGCCGGCCGTAAAGCTGATCTGGTCACCGTTTAACTTACCGCTGACCTGGACCGCGTTTTTCCCGGACTTGAGCGTGCCGTTAATCACCTGAAACGTCTGCTTCAAGATCAGCTCGCCTTGCGGAAGCTGCCAGGTGCCCCCGGCCTTGGCGGGTACAATCCAGAGATGGGCCGTGCACCAGCTCGTGCAGCCGTTGACCTTCGCCGTTTCATCCGGCGCCCACTCGCCCATATCGAACGTGTTCGAGACGATGCGCGTGCCGGGCTTGAGGTCGAGAATCTTCGGGCGGAGCTTGAGATTGATGCTCGACAGGAGGAACATGGTAATCACGGTTGCCTGCGAGAAATCGCTCTCGAAGAGATCGGCCTTGACGAAGCTCGCCTTGTCCCCCACGCCTTCCTTGGCGGCGTTGCGCTTGGAAAGCTCGACCATGTCCGGGTTGTATTCGATGCCGAGCGCGCGGGCGCCGCGCTTGGCGGCGGCGATCACCGTGCGGCCGTCGCCCGAGCCGAGATCGATCACGAAATCCTTAGGGGTAACTTTCGCCATATCGAGCATCTTTTCGACGAGCTCTTGCGGCGTCGGCACCCAGACAACGTCCTTTCCGGCTTGCCCGACCTCGGGCTGGTAATCCTCCTGCGCGGCCTGCGCCCCCGGAATGGTTGCAACCGTCACTACCAGACCGAGCGCGAGCACAGAGCGCGCGATCGAGTATTTCGCCTTCATAGCTTCCCTCCTGAGCCGTTTTCTAAAGGTCTCCACAGGGCTGACTCACGCGTGGAGCGCTGCGATTGAATCTCGGGATGGCGGAAATTTTGCGGCCCTCAGTTGCCGATCCGCGTCGCCGTCCACTTTCCGCTTCTTCCGCCGGACCTTACCGTGCCTTCCATGCTGTCACCGCGCACGCGGCCCGTGTACTGCGCGCCCGCGGCGGTAAACGTGATCTGGTCGCCGCGCAGCCGGCCGTTAACCTTCGCGCTGTTCGCGCCGCTTTTCAGCGTGCCGGAGATCATTTGGAACTCTTGCACGAAGGCGAGCTCCCCTTGCGGCAGCCGCCATGTGCCCTGCACCTTTGCGGGCACGATCCAGAGATGAGCCGTGCACCAATTGCTGCAGCCGTTTGTCACCGTCACGGTATCGTCGTCCTTCCACTCCCCCATCGTGAAACTGTTCGAGACGATGCGCGTGCCGGGCTTGAGCTCGAGAATTTTGGGCCGCAACTTGATATTGATTTCCGGCAGCAAAAACAGGGTAATGACCGTCGCCTGCGAGAGATCGGCGTCGAAGAGGTCCCCCTGAACGAAGCTCGCCTTGTCGGCGACGCCTTCCTTGGCCGCGTTGCGCTTGGAGAGCTCGACCATGTCCGGGTTGTATTCGACGCCGAGCGCGCGGGCGCCGCGCTTGGCGGCGGCGATCACCGTGCGGCCGTCGCCCGAGCCGAGATCGATCACGAAATCTTTCGGCGTCACCTTGGCGAGATCAAGCATCTTCGTCACCATGATCTCCGGCGTCGGCACCCAGACCACATCCTTTCCTTCCTGACCGACTTGGGGCTCGTACGCCTCCGTGGCCGACTGCGCGAGGACATGCGCGGCCACGGCCGACATCAAGACAGTGAGAAGCAACTGGCGTGCAAAACGCATCGGGTTCATCGTGTTCTCCGAGGTTAGTTGGGTTACTGGGCCTGCGAGAAGAGTCGCGCGTTGCCGTGGGGGCTAAAAATCAACCAGTGTCTCCGGACAAGCTAAAGAACGAATACTCCAGCGTTGGCCAAATGTCCAGAGCCGGCGCCGGCAAGCCGCGCACGGCGACTTTGCCGCCTGCGCTTTTGACATCGCGCGCGCGGTTCGCCTATTTTTCCTGGAGAGAAGGCCGGCTACGTCTTTCGGCTTAGGCCTGCGTAAAACGGCGCCGCGCGCCCGGTGCGCGGCCTTCCTGGAACCGCTGCGGAACCGGCGGTATCTATATCGGCGCCGGGAAAAAACACATGTTCACCGTGAACCAGAAAGCGGCGAGGAAAGAAATTTTGCGGCCAGCGCTGCTCGCTCTGGCGCTTTGCGCGCCGATTTTCATGGATGCGCGAGCGGCGGCCGAACCCCTGAGGCGCGTTTTCTACGGGACCACCGCTTCGCCCGCCCATCTGCCCGTCTGGGTCGCCAAAGACGCGGGGCTTTTCGCGCAGCGCGGGCTCGAGGTCGAGCCGGTGCAGATCCGCGGCGGTTCCCTGATTACGCTTGCCATCATCACCGGAGAGCTTCCGTTTTCCGGCGCGGGCGCAGAATCGGTCGTCGCCGCGCGCGCGGCGGGAGGCGATGTCGTTCTGCTCGCCTGCCCGATCGACACCGACCCCGTGTACTTGATCGCGCGCCCGGAAATCAAGTCGGCGGCCGGGCTCAAGGGCCAGGCGAGCGCGGTGACGCGCTTCGGCTCGAGCACGCATTTTTACCTCCGCTTCGCCCTCAAGCACGTCGGCCTTGACCCCGACCGAGACGTCATCATCATGCAGCTGGGCGCCGGGCCGGAAATCGTCGCCGCGCTCGACGCCGGGCGCATTGCCGCCGCCGCGCTCACCACGCGTTATGCCATTCCCTTTCTCGAGCGCGGCTGGCCCGTTCTCGTCGACCTGAGCAAGACAGACCTGGTGTACCCGGCATCCTGCGTGACCAGCAGCCGCGCGTTTATCAGAGCCGAGCCCAAGGTTACCGAGAACTTTCTCGCGGCCTACGTCGAGGGCATTCGCTGGATCAGGCAGAATCACGAGCTTGCCGAAAAGTCTTTTTCGAAATGGCTGCGCGAAAAAGATCCCGCGATCGTGAAGAGGTCGGTGGCCGCTTACGCCCGGCTGTTCAAGCCGGCGCCGGTCGTGCCGGACAAAGGGATCGAAAACGTGATCAAAGATTTGCTGACGAGGCGGGCGGAGCTCAAACAATATCTCGGCTGGCCCGAACCGTTCCGCGAGAACGGCCCGTTGGCCAAGGTGCTGCGGGAAAAGTGATTCTTCGCTCTGCCTGCGCCTATCCTCCTCGCGCGCGAATCCTGCGCCCCGCGCCCTTGGCCTTGCGCCGCTCCCGCGCGTCCATCAGATATCGCACTAAGAACGGCCAGACCTGAGTGGCGTCCGCCTGGACCTCGGCGTAGATTCCGTCTTTGGCCGCCTTGCGCCACGATTCGTTCTCGGAATAGGTGCAGCCGGACAGATGCCCGAAGTAGGGCTTGTCGGGGCAGATTCTGACGCCGTAGCTGAAGCGCCGCTCGGGAAAGGTGGGACCCAGGCGCTCGTTGATGATCTCGACCAGCGGCGCGACGTTCTGCACGTTGTTGCGCGGCACGCCGCCGCCGATCGAAAAAATGCCGAATCGCTTTGCGCCCGTTACCAGCTTGATCAGCTCTTTGCTGTCGATTTCGAGATCCATCAAGATCGGCTTCTTGCCGCGCCGCCGCCGCTTCAGGTTATGAATGTAGAGATCGTTTCCGAGTTCCGAGTCCACGAAGGCGGGCACAAAAACCGGGACGCCGTGCGCGTAGGCCGATTTCAAAATCCCGCGCTCCCCGGGATAGTTCTTCGCCAGATGCTCGCCGATCAGCCGGTTCAAAATCGTCGGGCTCAGCGGACGCGCGCCGTCGAGCTTTTCGATCACCCGGCCGATCACCTGCTCGACGCTATCGAGATTGCTCTCCGGCTCGAGGGTATCGGTGACGCGATTGAGCTTAAGCCGCGCGAGCATCGTATCGTTGTACTTTGGATCGTACTTGTAGTGCTTGAGCCCGATCGACGAGACCAGGCCGTGGGCCATCAGCGCGCCCGTCGAGGAGATCGCGTCGATCATTCCGAGCTCGATCATGTCCGAGATCACGAGGTCCATCTTTGCGACCGTCATCGCCCCGCTCACCGTCAGAAACTTCAGGCAATCGCGGTCGTCCGTCATCGCCTGAAGCGCCTGTGCCGCCCGCGTCACCTGCGAGGCGACGCCGCCGTAAAGGCGAAGCTCCGAAACGAGCGCGCTCACCGGCGCGCGCTTTCCTTCGAGCCATTCCTCCAGCGCGGCATAGATGACCGGCATGATGTAGCGCGGATCGGCAAACACCGCGTCGGGAAAATAGCCGTCCCGGATCTGGCCGGGCCGGGCCATGTCGAACGGGTTGATAAAGAGCGCGCGCTTCGGCCGCGCATAGATCGCTGCGGCATGCCTTTCGGAAAACGCGCCGACGACGATCGCGTTCTCTCCTCGGGTTTTCTGCGCCGCATAGTCGGCGGGCACAATGATCTTGGCGGCCCAGCCGTTGCGCACAAATTGCCTGAGCAGTCGCCCGAGCGGCGAATCCTCCAACCCGTCGTAGATCACGATCGGCTTCGCCTTGGCACCGGCCATCTGGAAAATCGTGTGTGCGACCTCGCCCAGCATTCTTGCCCCGAAGGCGCAGTAGCGCATGGCGGCGACGATCTCGCCGACGGTTGTCGATTTTCTGAGATCGAGCGATTTGAGCTCCTCAAATTTCAAGTAGTTCCGTCCTTCCTTTCGCGCGTGGAATTTTTGCGTCGTAACATGCCGCCGGCGGGCAGTCAATTCGGGGAGCGCCGGCGAACGCGACAGCTGCCGCGCGGTCTCGCAAACGGTTCGCCCGAGAGAAAGGCCCTCGTAGTGCCGACGCTGATCCCGGCGCTTGAACGGTCGCGAAAAGCCAGTTACCGCGGCCCGGCCATTCGTTCTCCGGCTCATCTCGACCGGACGTCATCGCGGATTCCGAACGAAGTGAGCTTCCGCGACCTCCGGAAGTAAAGTTTAGATTGTTGAACGCGAAATTGAAGATGTCGCCGCGCCGTGGCTTGGCGCCCGCATCGCGTTTCGGCGCTTCGAGGGTTTCGCTTGCAATCGAAGCCGCCCGCGCAATAATGGGCGCTGACGCCGTGAAAGGCGCTCCGGCCCAAGCCGGGGACCTGCGGCGGAGATTTCCTCGGGAGCGAGCGCATGGAAACCGTGAGGGTCGCCTATCGCGACGACGACCGCACGCCGGTGATCTTTACGATTCGCGAGATGGCCGCCCGCCACTACGGGATCGACGTCGGCGTCGTGCAAATCAAGCCTCATGCCGAATTCGAGGCGGCGCTCTTCGACGGCTCGGCCGACGTGCTGATCGATCACGTGGAATTCCTGTACGCGGAAGCCGCCAGGGGAAAAAAGATTACTTTTTTCTGCGCGCCGCGAATTTTGCGCGGCCTCGAGCTCGTCGTCCCGCCGAGCGTGAATGGAGTCGGCGAGCTTTGCGGCAAGACCATGGCGGTCAGAGACTCCGGCCGGCCGCACGCGGTTGTCCTGTGGTTGAGAGCGATGGGGCTCCAGGACAAGGTCAAAACGATCATCGTCAAGGACGCGGACGTGGGAAGATGGTGCCAGTGGAAGAAAGTGGCGAGCGGCGAATGCATCGCTTGCTTTGTCGACCCGCTTTATCTCCCCGCGGCGTTGCAAGCGGGCTTAAAGGTTCTCCGCGTCCCCGACCTGCACGTCGTCAGCCACTACGCGCAAGCGTGCGCCTCGGAGTTCGCCCGCAACCATCCCGAGCGGCTGAGAAATTACGTCAAGGCCGTGATTCACGCCCTGTGCCTGCTCAAGCACGCCCGGGAGGCGGCGTTAAAGATCGTCGCCGCGGAGCCCATGCGGCGGATGAGGGTGGAAAGCCTCGCCGAGATGGAAAGGATTTTCGACGCGATCGTGGCGAAGCTGCAAATCAAGCCTTATCCCACGCCCGAAGCGATCGCGAACACCTTCGAAATCGCCGCCGAGGAGTACGGCGCTCGCGGCGTCAATCCGCTCGCGCTGTGGGATCTCCACTGGGTGAAAACGCTCGATGACGAGGGCTTTATCGACGCTCTCGCAGACGAAATTTCCGCCAGGCGAGCGGATATCAGCTGACAAGCCGGCGCCTCGAGGTGCGCCCGCGGTCGCCGGCCGGACTATGGCGAAAAAATCCGCCACCGAACCCACCGATCTCAGCCGCTTCGGCAGGCTTGCGGCGTACAACCTCAAGCGCCGCTTCGATCTCACGCCGGAGCCGGCCGGCAAGCCCGGCCCGGTAAGAAAGCACAATCTTGAATTTGTCGTGCAGAAGCATCGCGCGAGCCGGCTGCATTACGATTTCCGCCTCGAGCACGACGGCGTCATGCTTTCGTGGGCAGTGCCGAAAGGGCCGTCGCTCGATCCTTCAGTCAAGCGCTTCGCGACGCAAACCGAAGATCACCCGATCGAGTACAACCACTTCGAAGGCGTTATTCCCGAAGGCGAGTACGGGGCGGGAACCGTCATGATCTGGGATCGCGGGACCTGTGAGCCTCAAGTGGAAGACGTCGAGCGCGCGCTCGCGAAGGGAGACCTCAAGTTCAAGCTCTACGGGAAAAAACTCCGCGGCTCGTGGGTGCTCGTCAGGATGCGCCCGCGGCAATGGCTCCTGATCAAGCACCGCGACAGCGCCGCGTCGAGCGTCGACATCACTGCGACCAAGCCGCGTTCGGTGGTGTCGCGGCGAACCTTGGCCGGGATCGCGCGCGCGGCCGGCGCAAGCCCGCGGCAGCTCGCCCAGGCGGAGGAGGCCGACCGGCCTCCCGCGCGGTGAAATCGCCTACGGGAAAAACGCTGCAAGGGAAAAATCCGCGCGGGTTGAGACCCCGGAGCGCATTGGCCGTGTCGTGCCCGCCTCCGTGGGATGGCGCTAACGTTGAGTGCGGATGGCGATAAAAATGCGCGCCAGAGCTGTCATGGCGGCGCGCCGGCGCCTGCCGGCGAACCGGACGCCGGCGCCGGGTCCGGCGACCCGCAAATCTCGACCAGCCTGCCGCTTGCCTCCCTGTACGCGGTACACGCCGGCGCCTGCTCGGGATACATCTTCGACATCAGCTTGCACGCAAGGATCGTCATGCTTGAGCACGCTTCCAAGGGGAGGATGCCGCTTTTCCCTGCGGCGGGACTTTCTTTAACGTTCGGCCAAGCGGTCTTCCCCGCCGGAATTATGGGCTCTTTGGCCTGATTTTCCCGCGCGCCGCAGCCCGCAAGCGCCAGCGCAATAAAGAACGCGAGAAGAGAAATCATGCGCCCCAGACCTTATAGGCTCGGCCCATGGTTGGTCAACCGCACGGCCGCTGCCGGATCTTTGGCACGGGATGGACATTGCCCGCCCGTGCAGCTAAATTTTGCTCGAGGACGATAAGGTGCCGGACAGAAGCCATCTCATTCTAACGGCCGTCGGGCCCGATCAAGTCGGGCTTGTCGAAAAGATCTCGGCTTTCATCGCGCGCTTCGGCTGCAATATCGAGGACAGCAAGATGGCGGTGTTTTGCGGCGAGTTCGCGGTGATCATGCTGGTCGCCGGCGAGAGCGAGAACCTCGTCAAGATCGCCAACGGCTACCGGGAGCTCGAGGTTCAGACGGGCTTGACGTTCTCGATCAAGAATGCCGCGCCGCGAAAACCGGTGGAATCCGTTCTCCCTTATAAGCTTACCGCCTCCTGCATGGACCACCCCGGCATCGTCCACAACCTGAGCCGGCTGCTCAGCCGCTTCGGCATCAACATCGAGTCGATGGAGACAAAAACTTACGCCGCTCCGGTAAGCGGGACGCCGATGTTTCGCCTCGAGGCGTTGATCTCGATCCCGGCGGCGTTAAACGTCAACTCTTTGCGCGAGCGCTTCGCGGACATCCAGCGCGAGGAAAACATCGACATCGAGCTTGCCCCGGTTTACCCGACGCATGCGGCCTGAGCATCTCTGACAGGCTCCCTTTCGGGATGGTCTCGTTTGGCGCGGGGCGCCGGCAAAGAAGCGCGATTGAACCGCGGTTTGGCGGTCGTCCGGCGATCGCGGCCGAGCCTAAAGAGCGCGGGCGCAAGCCCTACGGATGACTCCATTTGAGATTCGAGATCCGGCATTTGCAATCCCGAGTGCAACCGGGACAGCCAGCGGCCCGCGCTCAGGGCTTGCCCGAGCGAGGCTTGCCGACCGCCTGCCGGCGAACTCATTCATCGAGTAGCGCATGAGTCTCCTAACGATCGCCAATGCCACCGTCGTGCCCATGACGGGCAGCCGCCAAAGCTTTCACGGCTACGTCCGGATCAAGGATGGCGTTATCCTCGAAGCCTCTGCGGGTGAGCCGGAAAAGGCGCCAGGCGAGACCATCGATGCCGCCGGCTGTGCGCTCATGCCCGGCCTGATCAACGCGCACACCCATCTCTATCAGGTTCTGCTCCGCGCCGCCTGGGACGGGCTGGCGCTTCTGCCATGGCTTGAACGCATCTACGGCGCCGCTCGGGTGCTCCGCCCGGAACACTTTTACGCCGGCTCGCTACTGGCCTGCGTGGAGGCGATTCGCTCCGGGGTGACGACGGTTTGCGAGCACAATTTCTTGAATCCGCAGCCGGAGTGCGCTTTCGAGACGATTCGCGCCGTTTGCGACTCCGGACTCCGCGCCGTCTTCGCCCGAACGATCATGGATACCGGAGAGATCGTCCCGGACTGCGTCAAAGAAACGCCGGCGCAGGCTTTCCGGCACACAGAAGAGCTGCTGCGCGCCCATAAACAAAACGGCTTGCTCTCGTTCATGACCGGCCCGAACACTCCGCCTCTCAACACAACGCCCGAGCTCCTGCGCGAGATCCGCCGCTTCGCCGACGACCATTCGATCGGCATCAGCGCGCACGTCGCCGAATCGGCGTCGCTGGTCGAGCTGACCAAAAGAGCGTACGGCAGATCGGGCGTGGTCGAACTTCTCGACGATTTCGGCATCGCCGGGCCGCAATCGATCTTCGCCCACTGCGTTCACGTCTCGGCCGACGAGATCGCCATTCTCAAAGATCGCGGCGCCTCGGTTTCGCACAATCCGGTAAGCAACATGATGCTCGGCGACGGGGTCGCCCCGATCGTCGAGATGCTTCGGCGGGGAGTGAATATCGCGTTGGGCACCGACGGGGCGGCGAGCAATCATTCGCAGGACATGTTCGAGACCATGAAGACCGCCTCGCTCCTTCAAAAGGTCCGGCACCACCGGCCCTCGGCCATCGAGCCTTACACGGTGCTGCAAATGGCGACCCAAGGCGGCGCCAGGGCGCTGGGGCTCTCCGCTGTTTGCGGCACCGTTGCGGCGGGCAAGCGGGCCGATCTGATTCTCGTGCGCCTGGACACGGCGCACACTCAACCCGTCAATGAGCTTCTCAGCCAGCTCGTCCACTGCGCCAAGGCGAGCGACGTCGAGACCGTGATTGTGGACGGGCGCGTCCTGATGAGAAATCGGGAGCTGCAGTTATTGGACGAGCGGAAAGTCTTGGAAGAGGCGAGAAAAGCGAATGCGGATCTAAAAGCGCGCCTGGCCGCGCTGCCGTCCTGACGCGCCGCGCTGTTTTTGCCTGTTCAAGCCGTTTTTTTCTTCGCGACCAGCGCGCTGATCTCGGGAGTCTGCATTCCTTCTTTGAGCGCGCTCGCGGTTCCTTTTTCCAGAATCTCCCGGGCCAGCCGCCGCGTCGCGCCGATGGCGGCTTTGAGAAACCCCGAGCCGTAGCTTACCCGCGCCACTCCCAGGTCCTGCAGCTCGGCCACGCTCGGCGATTGCGCGCCCGCCAGAATGCTGACCGGAGCCTTGACTTCCCTTACCACCGTGGCGATGGCGTCGCGCGCGTGAAGATTGAGATAGAAAATGCAGTCCGCTCCCGCCTCCGCATAAGCGTTGCCGCGCCGAACGGCTTCCGCGAGCGCCTGCCTCGGATCGTCGATCACGTGAAACGCGTCCACTCGGGCGTTGAGAAAAAATCCGCTCGCGAGCGCGCGCTTTGTTTCCATGACGGCGGAAATCTTGCGCAACTGCTCCCCGAGCGGCGCCAGGCCGCGCGTTTCGGGGGCGCCGTCTTCGAGATTCATGCCGGCGACGCCGCGCGCAACCAGCGCGCGCACCGTGTTGCGAATCTCCGCCTCATCGCCGTAGCCCCGTTCGCCGTCGGCGTTGAACGGCACCGCGACGGCCGCCGCCAACTTGCCGGAGATCTCGACAAAAAGGTCGCGGCCGATGACCTCGCCGTCGGGATAACCCAGCGACGCCGCGATCCCGCCGCTTGTCCCCTGAATCGCCTTGAAGCCCATCTGTTCGAACAAAAGCGCGCTCAGAACATCGTACGCGCCCGGCATCACGAGTATTTCCGGCGCGGCGATCAGCTCTCTCAGTCTGCGGCTTTTCTGATTTGCTCTGGCGACCACTTCCGGGGCTATGGGTTCCATCGCGACCTCCGCCTTAGTTCTTTCCCCGGCCCGCTTCCGGCGGCGCCACGGACACGCCGCTTATGCCGGCCCTTTCGATGGCGCGCGCGACAAAACCCGAAGCCTTTACGTCCTCGATAAATTCGCGGACATAGCGCGCCGCCGGCGCGCGCCCTTTGGGGACGGCCGCCGCCTGTTGAATCGACATGAATCGGTCTTCGAGCACGCGCGATCCGGGAAGCCTTCCCGCGTTCGCCTGCAGGTGCTGCCTCACGCCGGCCGCCACGTCCACCTTTCCGGCAAGAATCAACTCAACCGCCGCGTTGCCGTCCGGCGCGCGCACAAACTCGGCATGCCGAAGCGTCCGGCTGAGAAACAAGTCGTAGGCGCTGTTTGCGGCTACGCCGATCCGGACGTTTTTTCGATCCACGTCTTCGACTTTGTTAAACGGCGATCCCGGCGGCACGAGATACGTGCCCTCGATCTCGAGATACGGCGCGCTGAAATCGATTTCACCGGCGCGGCCTGGGTCTCTGGCGAGAAACGCAACGTCCCAAATACCGGCCTTCCCGGCATCGAACATCTTTCCCGCAGATTCAAAGCCGATAAGCTCGACGGGCAGGTTGGTCCGGGCGGCAAGCTCGCGCGCCAGATCGACTGCAACGCCCCTGAGCTCTCCGCTCACGGGGTCTCTCGTAGCGAGCACAGGGTTTCCGTAATTAATGCCGACGCGAAGCCTGCCGGTCGGCGCGAGTTCGGAGCGAATGGACGGCGAAATCATCGGATGCACCACGACAATGATCCGACGAACTTACTTGACGAGGCTTGCCCGGTCAAGCGGGTAAGCGGCAAGAAAGCGCAGATACGATCTCGACCGCATTCCATATTGGCCTTTTTCCCAATCGTTGTTCTTGGAGGACTTTTATGAAATCTTCTTTGATGACCGGCTAAGCTTTTGCGAACTGAACGGGAGACTTGATGGTAGCGCGAAGATCGAGATGGAGTTCCGTGGCAGGGCTTCTGAGCGCAATGCTCCTTCTGGCCGCGCCCGCCCGCGCGGACCTCGACGAGTATGTCAGAAGACCCGAAACCGCTTTTGCGTGGCGCGTGACGGAAAAGCGAACGGAGTCGGACGGCAGAGCCTACCATCTCGAGCTCGTCTCACAGAGTTGGCAGGGAATCGTATGGAAGCACGAACTTAGAGTGTACCAACCTCAGACCGTCGCGCCCAACTCAATCATGTTTCTGTGGGTTATGGGTGGTTCGCCAAACGCGATGAGTGCTTCTCTGGGTTTTGAGATAGCGCGTCGAATGAAGATCCCGGTTGCCTTCTTGCATAACATCCCAAACCAGCCGCTGTTGGAAGCTAAGCTTCGCGAAGACGACCTCATCGCGGAGACGTTCGTCCGCTATCTTCAAACCAAAGACGAAAACTGGCCGCTGCTTTTCCCGATGGTCAAGAGCGTTGTCAAAACCATGGATGCCCTTCAAGCCTTTACCCACAAAGAGTGGAGCGCGCCGGTAAAGTCGTTCGTCGTAGCTGGCGCATCAAAGCGGGGCTGGACCACCTGGCTGACTGCGGCTGTGGATGCTCGGGTGAAAGCGATCGCGCCGCTTGCTATCGATACCCTCAACATGCGCGTTCAACTGCCGCGCCAGCTTGAAGCCTTCGGCGCCTACAGCGAGATGATCGCTCCGTACACGAAGCGAGGTTTGGTGCCGATCCCTGAAACACCGGACGGGATCCGCCTGTGGAGCATGGTGGACCCATGGGCATATCGAACCAAGCTCAAGCTTCCCAAGCTGATCGTCAACGGAACCAACGACCCCTACTGGACAACAGACGCGCTCAATGTCTACTGGAATGATCTTGAAGGAGACAAATGGGTGTTGTACGTGCCCAACGCGCCGCACAATCTGCGGCGGCAGGACAAGCCAGGGCCGGAGCAGTTTTCGCACGTGCTAAACACTGTGGCGGCGTTCGTCCGCCGCCAAATCGCTGGGAAGTCCATGCCCAAGCTAGCGTGGCGGCACGACAGTGCCAACGGAAAGCTCCGTTTGAGCATTGAATCGTCTGAGCCTCCGCTCGGAGCGAGGCTATGGATGGCCCACGCTCCAACCAAAGACTTTCGCCGCATCGCCTGGACAGAGCGGCCGGCAAGAGTTGATCAGAGCAGAGTTGTAGGCGAGCTGACGCCTTCCGGGGAACGCTATACAGCCTTCTTTGGCGAGCTGGACTACGAGGTCGAAGGGCTCAAATACCACCTTTCCACTCAAGTTCGCATAGCGAACACGGCCGGCGGTAGAACGGATTAGGACCAAGCTCCGAGCATTAAGACTTCTCCTGTTCTCGGAGAATTTGCCGAGCCAGATTCTCGTAGATGCTTTCCCGAGGGCCGATTGCGACAATTTCCACGCCAGAAGCCCTCGGGCGGTAAATGATTCGACTTCTTCCTCCCCGCAAACTCCAATAGCCTTGGAGCTCGTCTTTCAGGGCTTTGCCGCACGCGGGGTCCTTAAGAATGTCGGTCAAAGCCGCGCAGATCTTGCGCTTTATTTCAGGATGGAGTCGTCGGATGAGGCTGCGAACCTCGGCAGGTACTTTGAGGTACGAACCGGCATGCAAAGAGTTCAATCCCTGAAAAGCTCATCAATGGTGTACCGTTTTTTCGTGCGCCTGAGGGATCGAATGCCTCTGCGGATCTCTTTCATGAAATCGGCGTCCCTCAAGATCTCTAGAGTCTCCTGCCAACCTTCGTACTCGTCTTTACTGACGATAATGGCAACAGGCTTGCCGTTGCGAGTAATCGTTACCGCGTCATCACGACGCTCAATATCGTCCACGAGCTCGCTCAGTTTGGTCTTAACTTCCGACAAGGGCAATGTCTTCACAGTCCCGCGCCAACGACTCTGGTCTGAATTATGACCAATTGTACTTCCCTTACACCCCATGGGTCAACCACACGCGAGCGGCTTCTTGGGATTTGTCAATCACTACTCCCCCACGACCGTGGCTTCGAGGCAACACGCGTCGCGATACAAGAGACAGATTCCCCCGGCCATTTGGCGGCGGGGCTTCCTGCGTGGTACGGGGCGAACCGAAATTCAAATCTACGGTTGCAAACTACGGCGTCCGCCTACCGAACCGCTGAACCCTCAAAGCGGGTCAAGATCGAGGCACGCCAGATTCGGTAAGCGGGCGGACGTGAAGAATTTCGTTTGGCGTGAGTTTCTCTAGGTAGGATTCCGGCACGGCCGTGACCGCAATCGTATCCCCGACAGCATTGAAGATTTCGATCGAATAGCCGATCTCTCCTCCGTTAGCGGGATGGCTGTCAACAATTGTTGCCACGTCCCCTCGTCGGAGATTCTCTTGTGGAATGTCTTTTGCCAGAGCAACTTGTTCAAAAAGCTTGAATTTCATCATTAACTCCCCTTGATTAGAAGCGCGCGAGCTAGGCCGTTATTCTTGTTCCGTCGAATTTGGTGAGCGAGAAACCCGCGAAGGCCTCTTTGTAGGTGTTCCTCTGGTCGCGGAGGACTCCGATGGCGACCGCTTCGCCGAGCTTGAACGCTTCCGTAAAATCGGTTCGCCAGTGAATCCCGGCGAAGTTTCTCCCCGACGCAATATTGGCGGCGACTTTGTTCAACTCGCCGCCGGCGGTGATCGGGCCCCGTCGGATCAAACGCATCGCAGTCTGGCGGCGCAAGGCCGTTTTGAATTTCTAACCAGGAGACCGGGTCCACCCTATAATCAAGCCCGGGTAAGACGGTCTGTTGCCTCTGAGATATCGTGAGCGTTCCGTAAGGAATTTCATGAAGAAGGAACTGAGAGAGGTAAGGACCAACAGGATCGCCGGGAGTGTTGCCCCGAAAAACTGCAATGGGCGTGACCAGTCCAGATTGTTTAGGCCCGTGAAAATCGGAAAATGCCGAGAGATCGGCGCAGGCGTCACCGGTAAGTAGGTTACTATCATAGTCTGTGAAGTTGACGTCTCGGGCGAGCGCCATCCAGTACAGCTCGGCCATCTCGGCCGAGTCTTCCGGCCCATCGATCCGCGGCGCCGGACGTATCGCCAGATGATGAGAGTCCGGCCTTTCGAGATCGAAACACTTTCCCGCCTGAGGATTTTTTAAAGGCCTCACACCGCCAAGCGGAATGCGCTCCAAAGCGGCATCGTCTCCGGCTGATAGGGCCTTCACTAAAGAGCGATAGACTTCAGGATCAGCTTCGCCCACAGAGTTGTGCGGCAGTCCCTTTGAATAGTTTGCCACGAATGGGTAGTCCCTCTCTTCTCCGTTGTCAGGATGAGCGGGAAGAGGAAGGTTTTTTGATCGAGCGCCTTGATGGCGAATTTGATACGCCTCATTACGCCTTTGTTGAGAACTACCACCCCCCGGGATTTACTTTGGCCTCCGCCCTTTTCACGCCTGCGACTGGCGACAGCCCCGGGCTTCCCAGCGCAAGCGCAGAAGCCCCGGCGATTCGCGCGAGGAAAGCTCGCCGGCTGCAAGCTGTAGAAGATGGCTTCGTTTCCGCCGTTTCTGCTCCATTCCCTTCCCTCTTACTCCCGCCTCCCTGGTTATCTGTAGGGCTTTCCATCGTAAACCTCGCAAGTCCGGTTCTGAAAGAACAGGACTATGCCGCAAGAAAGCAAAGTTGTTCAAATTCACGCGGCGAACGCAGACAAGAAGAGCTGATCGTGAGAGGGACAGCGAAAGAGAACTTAAACTCCGCGGCAACGTGTCTGCACTTGCGCTAGTCCCACACCGTCCGAACCAAACCGGACTTCTGAATTTCCGCGTCGCCGGTAATGAGTGGCAGCCCGGCGACTCTGGCCTGCGCGACAATAAGGCGATCGTAAGGGTCGGAGAGAGACGCGAAGGACGCGGCCTCAAGGAGCACGTGCATGTCGTTGACCCCCAAATCAAAATTGTCTGCTTGGGCTAGGGAAACAATTAGGTCACGAAATGGCAGAGGAAGGCGAATCTTGCCGGCTTCGGAGAGAAGCATTACTTCTTCGAGGACGGTAAAAGGGACCAGGATGGTATCTGTTCCGCGATCGGTCCGATCGAAAATCAGGCGCGCTCTGCGGCCCAATCGTCGCTTACGAGCGGTGATGTGGTCAATTAGAGCATGCGTATCAGTAGCGAATATCACGAGACGTTCTTGGCGATTGCTTCCAAGCGCGACCTTCGCAGAGCTCGAATGGCTTCATCGATATCCCCAACAGCTTTTCCGATGCCGCCGACCCTTAAGATCTTCTTCCCGCCGACCTTCTTCATGTGCTTCGCCGCGCCTGTGAGGTGGCGGTATTTGTCGATCCCGATAATGACCGCGATCGGCTTTTGCCGCTTGGCAACGACGTAGGTGTCCCCGTGCTCCGCCACGCGATCTACAATTTCGCTCAGCCTTGCTCGCGCTTGGACAAACGGCATTACTTTCTCTTGAGCCATGCAGCCTCCTTGAAATGTACACTTGCAATGTACATTGAAGGGGCGGCATCGTCAACCGTCAATTGGAACCGCCGCTTGTGCCGCGGGATAGCTCGCAAGAACTGCGACAGCGAAAGTCTTTCAATAGTCGAGATTGGTGATCTTGCGCAGCAGGTTTCCTCTCAGGATGCGCTGTAGCGTTTCGCTTATGATCGTGATGCTGTTGTCAAAGCAGCCGTGGCTGCTCTTGATGCGCCGCCGCCCGACGTTCACCTGCTTTTCCGAGAGCACAAAGAGGTTTTCCGGCGGCGCCGGTTTCCCGGTCGCGGCAAAGTCGCGCGGCGCGGCGCCCTCCCAGAAAAACTCTTGCCACGCGCGCGCGCTTTCTACCGATTGCTTGTGCCAGTACTCCTCGCTCGCGCGGCTGGCGTCGAACACGCTCGCCAGGCCCAAAAGCGGCGTTTTGTGCCAGCGCTCGAGCGCGCGGCTGACCAGGTATAAGAGCGACTTGCGGTAGGGCCCCACGTTGTCGTCGAGCTCGAGCTCGTCCGAAAGGACGTAAATGCGCAGCGCCGAGCGCGCCAGCTGCTCGCGTTCGATCGCTTTCTTGAAGTGGTCGAGAGCAAAGTCCGTATCGCACGCCGGCGCGTAAAGCGTGCAACTGGCGACTTCCATCCTTTTGCGCGCCAGCGCGGAAAGCAGGCGGCCGCACACGAACGAGCCGGCGGAGTGCCCGATGAGATGGATCTCCAGTTTGGCGCCGGCGTCCTTCTTGAGCGCCGCCAGCGCCTCCGCCATGAGATCGATGCCGCGGTTCGGATCGCTCGAGCGCGCGACGTTCTCCTTCATTTCCGACCAGATGCTCTTCCCGAACAGGCCCCGGATGAAGACCTCCAGCGCGCGATCGGACGCCTCCACCAGGGTATCCGCAACGCCGCGACTCGGCACCGGGCGGCCGCCGAAGATCTCGTTGACGCCGTCCTGCAGCATGTTAGCGAACGTTTCGTCCCAGCCGCTCTTCCACGTCGTGAACACCGGATAGATGCCGTTGTCCTTGAAACAGGGGCCGAGGATGCGAATGCGCTCTATCGAATCCGTCTCCGAGTTGAGCCCGCCGTGCGCGTAAACCGCAAGCCGCCACACGCGGTCCTTGGCGCGCTGCTTGAAGTACGCCAGCGGCTGCTCGTGGCTGACCCACGCGACGTTGTCCGCCTCGTTTGCAACTTGCGGCAGCCGGTTAATGACGTAGCCATCGTTTCCGGTCACGATCGTATGCCAGTACGCCTCCTGCTCCGACCACGTTTGCTCTCGGCCCGCCAGCCGATCGGGCGCGGTCCCGAGCCAGGCGCCCCCGCCGGCAATGTTCGTGGTCGCAAGAATAGGCCGCACGAAATGCTGCGGCGAGCCCGTCTGCCGCTTCGCGTTCTGTCCCCTGACGCCGGGCGCGACCGGCACCCCGAGCGCCACCACCCAGGCGTCGGTGCCGTTCTCGACCCAGTCTTCGTAAAGAAGAAGCGCAAAACCGGCCGCGCCCCAATCCGGGCCCCACGAATTCTGCACGACGAAACCGCGGTCGTTATAGCCGACCAGCGCGAACGCGTGCCCGCCGAGCACCTTTTTGCTCGGCTTGATAACGGGCAAGGTCTTGTGCGTGACGACCCCCCGGTAGCGCTTGACCTCCCAGCCCGCGTGCACGCTCGCCGATACGTAGATCGCTCCGGTGTGAAAGATGGCGGCTTGCATGTCGACGACCGACTGCCGGTCGACGCGGTAGTACACGCCGAGCGGCCGGGCGAGCGCGTCCAGCTCCCAGCCTTTTTTCGGGCGAATAAAGCGCACGCCCTTTTCGTCCCGGTAAGGCCAGAGTTTTTCCGTGCACACGCCGTGGCGTTGCCAACCTTTGAGCGCGCCGCGGCAGCTCGAGCCTTCGTAATCCTCGCCGGGCCATTCGTCGTAAAAGCGCGCCAGATGGTAGAGCATTCGCGGGCTGACGCGCTCGTCTTCCTTCATCTGGCAGTCCGATCTTTTCCAGAGCAAAAAATTGATCACCGCCGCCAGGCCGAAACCCGTGCACGCGCCTTCGGCTCCCTGATCGAGCACGAGTCCCGCGCTCAAGTATCGCGGCAGGAGGTCCGAAACCTGCGCGTCTTCTGGACACACGGGAGCAAGGGACCCCACGGGCGGCCGGTAAGGAAAATCTCGGAGATCGACGCGATCCGGACGCGCGTCGAGCGTGAGCTGTCGTCCATCAATCGTAACGCTTTTCGTAGCCATCGAACGCCTCCTTTTTGGCTCAAGCCGATCGGTTCAAGATCCGAAAGAACGCCGGGCGCCCTTGCGCGCGCTGGCGGCGAATGGGCGCTATTGTGCCACACTCGCAGGCGCAGAGGAAAAAAATTTTCGCGCGCGACCCGCGGAGGCAGCGGGCGCGCGCAATCTTTTTTGGGTCGCGGAAAAATTTCTTGACACGCTCGCGCGCGTTGACTAATGCTTGCAGCACAGGCGGAAAAATTTTTCCGCCTGTCCAAAAATCGGGAAATTGGCCGAGGACAATTCGCGATGGGCTTGCGCATCCTTTTCGACGAAAGCACCTATGAGCAGTACCAGAAAGAGCAGTCTGCTGCGAAGACGAACGGAAACGGCTGGCCAACCGACACCTGGTTTCAAAAGCGCCTGCGCTACCTGAGGGAACAGCAGCGAAAGAAGATCGTCGAGGGCGACATCATTTACCGGTGCGCTCTCGGGACGATCATCGTTCGCCAGGCGAACGCCGAAGACTGACGGGCGCGCGCCCGGCTTCGCCGCGCGCGCCCGGTGGGTTTTTAAGATCGCGCCGGCAGGGTCTCGCTAGCCGGCGGAGACGGCGAGATCGTGCGGCCGCTTGCCCAGCCGCCGCCCCCCTTGGGGCGTCACCACCACCGTATCGCCCCACGTGCAGATCGACCCGTCCGCCGATCGCGCGGAGGGCTTGAAGATAAAGACCATGTTCTCGCGCAGCGCCACCGAAAGCTGGCGCGGGCTGCGGGCGTGGGAGGTAATGATCGGCCCGTCGTCACCGGCGCCGCGGCCGTGCATCGTGAGCTGAGCGGTCGCGCCAGCCGCCGGACCCGACTTGGGCGCCGCCGCCCGGCCGGCGCTCTCGGTGATCTCGGCGAGCTCTCTGACGGTGACTCCGGGCCTGAGGTTTTCCATCACGCGGTTGAAAACCTCCCTCTGGACCTTGATCAGCTCCTGGTGCGTGGGATCGGCGACGCCGACGAAAACCGGCTGCACGCCCTGCGAGCGGTAGCCGATCCACGAGGCTTCGACTTCGTTGATGATGAGATCACCGCGCTCGAGGATGCGCATGCTCGGGCGGGTCAGCGTGCGCTTGACGTTTTTTCCCGAGACCCAATTGCAGTGAACCGGCATCTCGGAGCCGTTGCGCATCAGCGCGCACTGCGTCTCCGCCCACACTTCCCAATCCTTGACGCCGGGCTTCGCCGCTTTGATTTCCGCCTCGTACGCGAGCTCGATGATCTCCATCGACTTTCTCAGAGCATCGATCTCCTCTGCGCTCTTGACGTAGCGCACCTCGGCGAGAATGTCGGTCGCGTCGACCAGCTCGGCCTGCGGGAACGCTTCGCGAATTTGCTTCCATGTGCCGTAAAGAATCGTCCCTTCCGGCGTGCGCGTCCCCTCGACTTCTCCCAGACCGGTAATCCCGATGCGCCCGCGGTCGACCTTCAATTCCTTCAACCGCTCGACGATGACCCGGCCGTAATTGCGCCGCGCCTCGCGCACGTCTTTCGTCCAGTCCTGCACCGTCGGCCAGCGCGCCTCGGCGCTGGTGGCGATCGCGGTCACCTCCCCTTCCAGAGGGAAAACCGCCGCGATGTCGGCGTCGCCGCCGCCGCCGCAATGCGTGAGGTAGCGCGTGTTCGCCTGAAAATCCGTCGAATGGCCGGTGTTGTTCGGGGTGACGATGACGTCGATCTGGCGCTGGCGCATCAGCTCGCGCACGGCCTTCCAGCGACGATCTCTCTCCGCCAGGGAAAAACGTGGATAGGGATAAAGCTCAGCCATGGTCGCCTCCTGAGAGCTCGACGCGCTCTATGGTCGGCCCAATGTCTTTAACGCGGGATACAGATCTCCAGAAAATTTCCGCCCGGGTCTCTGACGTAAAGCGAAGCCTCAAGCGCCGTGTCGGAATGCTCCACCGGCCCGCGGCTCGCAAAGCGGCGCCCGGCCAGGAGCCGCGCAATCTTCTCCAAGATTTCGCGGCGCGCGCGAAAGCCGATCCGCGGCGTGCCGACGGCCTGTTCCTCGGGCGGCTCCTGCCGGTGCTGGGTAGCCAGATAGACGCCCAGGACAGAATCGCCCGCGCGCACGAAGAGCTGGGTGTTGGGCCGCGGGATGCGCCTTTTCTGCTCCATCACGGTGTAGCGCTGGTCCCAACGTCTCGTCCCCGGCGCCATGTGCTCCTTGCCCTCGCCCCAGAGCCTGGCGCGCACGTAATCTTCCGTGCGCCAGCCGACGCGGTGATCGACGCTCAAGCCCAGAACCTCGACGTAAAAGTCTTCAGCCCACTCGAGGTCGTGGCACTCGATCGCGGCGTGGTCGATGCCCAAAATGGTTTCGCCGTCCGCGGCATCCGTCCCGGCGGCGACGAGCTGAATCCGGTTGCCGTCGGGATCGTAAAAGTAAAAATTATCGCCCGCCTCGGCGGGCCGGTCTTCCTTGTAATCGTGCACGGTCACGTCGCCGGCGAGCAACCTTTTCGCAATGGCGTCGCGGCGCGCGCGCGTCACGCGATAGGCCTGGTGAACGCCGGTTTCCGGAAGCGTTCGCGGCTCCCGGCTCTCCGAAAGAAT
Organism: Candidatus Acidiferrales bacterium; assembly: GCA_035559995.1. Taxonomy (GTDB): domain Bacteria; phylum Desulfobacterota; class Binatia; order UBA9968; family UBA9968; genus DATMAM01. The sequence continues at coordinate 60,585 of DATMAM010000066.1, read as the reverse complement.
GACCCGTTGCCCGCACGCCGTGCCGAAGACCGCGTTCCGCCCGCACTCGGGCACCCGATCGGAGCCGAGGGGCTTAAATCCCAGGAGGCGATAAAAGTCTTCCGACCTTTTCAGGTCCGAGACTTCGATGACGATGTGGCTCATCCCGTCCATGAAGGATCGGCGCGCGGCGTTCGCGCCCTCGCCCGCGAGCGCAGAGGGCGACACGCGACGGCGATTTACCCCACGCCCGTGATGTAGGGCTTGCGGTAGTTCACGTCCTCGTCTCGCCGCCAGAGGATCTCGAGAAAGTTCCCGCTCGGGTCCTTGAAATAGATCGACTGCCCGAAGGGGCTTTTCTCCGGGTGATCGACCGGCCCTTCGAAGGGAATGCCCCGGCGTTTGAGCTCGCTCATGATCTCGTCAAAGCGCTTCCGCGCCACCCGAAACGCATGGCGAAAGCCGTGCGCGCCCCGGTGCTGGTCTTCGGGAGGCATGGGCATGAAATCGCGCGGCACCATCAGCGCGAGGAGATAGTCCTCCAAAATCACCGACCCGTGAACCGACCGGCCGCGGATGGCGTCGTCGGTCTTGAAGTTCACGCGGGTCCCGAGACGCGCGCCCAGAACGTTGCAGTAAAAGTCCTCCGCCTCCCTCAGGTCATGAACGCAGATGGCGCTGTGGCTCAAGCTCTCGACATCGGCCATGATCGTCTCCTTTTATAGTTAGGGGCTCCTCGGTTTCAGAAAACCATGGAACCTTCGCTTTGCTTGCGCTGACATTGAGATCGAGTGTGGTGGTCATTCTGAGCGCGAGACCGTGCGCAACCCCGTTCATACTCCGAGCAGCCTCAGCACGAACGGGCGGTCCATAAGCAAGCTCGAGGGCTTGACCGTTCGCCCCGAGCTTGCCGGTCCGGAGCGATAGCCGAAGGATCGATGGACCGCCACAAATCCAATCATTAAACCCGCTCGACGTCGGCGGCGCAGAACTTGGCGCCGCAAACCGCCGGCACCACGTGATCCGGACGATGTTCCCGGCGCGCGAGAACCTCCGAAGTGTCCACCGTTACGCTTCCGTCTTCTTGAATCGTCACCGGATGCAATCTGAGCGGGCCCACATTCTCGAGATGGCCGGTAAACTCGCCGCGGCGGTTATAAGTGGCGCTGTGAAACGGGCAATAAAAACGCCAGTGCTCCTTCTCCCATTTGATCTGGCCGTTACGGTGAGTGCACCAGCTCGAAACGGCCATAAACCCCTCGGGAAGGCGCACCAGGAAAAACATCCCCTTCGGGAACGGCGTGACCGCGCCCACTTCAAAATCGTCGACCTTGCCGCAGTTCACTTTGCCCGCGCTCGGCCGGATGATCTCGGTCGCTTCCGGGCCGTGCGCCTGAATCTGATAGCGGTGCCCGTCCGGATCGAAAATATCCATGCTGCGCTCGCCCATCGCGCGAAACTCCTCGCGGCTATCCTCGATGCTGTAGCCCAGCGCCTTCATGCGTTGCTGCGCGCGCCTGTACTGCTCGACCGTGAGGAGCCAGGCGTGATGAATGCTGTTGGTGTTCGGGCGGAACGGCTCGACTTTGGGGACTTGGACCAAAAGAACCATCTGCCCCGTGTTCATTCGCAACAGCGAGTTCGGCCCCTCTTCGTTCACGAGATTCCTTCCGACCACGTCCAGGCCAAGAACGTCTTGGTAGAACTTTTCGGACCGATCCAGATCGGTCACTTGAACCACGAGGTGACTGAAGCCGTCAACGAGCGCCATGCTTGCTCTCCATGACAGGAGTTTCGCCGTGATGGAAACAATTACTCAAGTCCGCGGCCTTTTTCAAGCCGGCATTGTACCGGGATATTGACGCAAAGGCGTTCCGCGGATAATCTCGAACCCGTTCGCAGGAGAAAGGTCATGACTACCCATGTTGCCGCAGCCCGCCGCTTTGCCATTTTCTTGTCGCTCTCGGCTTTTATCCTCGTCGCGACCGAGGTCGCTTCGGCCGCCGACGCCAAATCGGCCGGCCAAGACTGGGAAAGCGTGGTGAAGAAGGGCGAGGAGGAAGGCGCCGTCACCGTGTACGCGACGGACTCCGTCGGCAACGCGCGCATGATCTGGGAAGCCTTTCAGAAGCGCTTCCCGAAGATCAAGCTCGTGGGCACCACGATGGGCCGCGGCAGCGACCTCTTTCCCAAGCTTTTTGCCGAGCGGCGCGCCGGCAAATTTCTCGCCGATGTTTTTCTCGGCGCCCCGTCGGCGCTCTATCTCAATCTCTACAAAGCGAAAATGGTCGAGCCGCTGCCGCCGGTTCTCGTCCATCCCGGCGTGACCGATCTGTCGAAGTGGTGGATGGGGAAACACCATTACGTCGATCCCGAAGGCCAGTACATCTTCATGTACGAAAGCGCGCTTTACGGCGCGCCCATTTCGTTCAATACCAAAGTCGTCAACGAGAAAGAGATCAAGTCCGCTTGGGATCTGGTGCAGCCCCAATGGAAGGGGAAATACGCCGCGCTGGAAATCCGCCCGGGCCAGGGCTCGACCGCGCTCACCTATGTTTACCATCACCCTCAGCTCGGGCCGAAGTTCCTCGAACGTCTCTATCGCGAGATGGAGCCGGTGCTTTTCCGCGATCTCCGGCAAGGCACCGATTGGCTCGCGCAGGGGAAATTTCCTCTCTGTTTTCTCTGTCGCCGCATCGACCGCGCCGCGATGCAGGGGCTTCCGGTCGCCGAGCTCAATCCCTACGAGGTCGTCGAGAAGCCGGGAATCGGCTCCGGCTCCGGCGCGCTCGTGCTGATGAACCAGCACCCTCACCCTTACGGCGCGCGCGTCTTCATCAACTGGTATCTTTCCTTGGAAGGACAGACGGTCTTCCGCCAGGCGAACGCCGACGAGCTGAGGGTGGGATCGTTGCGCGAAGACCTGCCGGAGGAAATTTTGCCGCCGCTGGCAAGGCGCCGAAAGGACAGGGAATACATCATGATCAACCGCCCGGAGTGGATGGACTTTACGCCCATTCAAAAGCTGCTCGAACAGGTGCAGAAGAGCAAGTAGACAAGCCCGAGAAACGGGCGAAGGAGGGAGAAGTCTATGGCCGAGTCGGCACCGCAAGTAAAACCGCCGCGCGTCGAATCGCTGGACACCTACCGCGCGTGGCAAGAGGCGCAAAAAATCCCGCGCATCACGGGCTTCTACATCGAGGACATCAAGAAAGTCGAAGTCGCTCCCTGGGAGCTCAAAGGCGGTCTCGGGGCGTTCATCAATCTCGAAGGCACGGGCGGCATCAACGACGCCTACGTGTGCGTGATCCCTCCGGGCAAGAATCTCAAGCCGCAGCGCCATCTCTACGAGGAGATGGTCTACATCGTCGAGGGTTCGGGCGCGACGACGGTCTGGCAGGAAGGCGGGAAAAAGCAAACTTTCGAGTGGCAGCCGGGGAGCTTTTTCGCCATTCCCCTCAACGCCTGGTACCAGCACCACAACGGCAGCGGCAGCGAGCCGGCGCGCTACTTCGCCGTCACCAGCGCCCCGCTCTATATCAATCTCTTCCACAACCTGGATTTTATCTTCAACAACCCGTTTAAGTTTCTCGACCGCTTCGACGGCAACGACGACGCCTACTTTAGCCGCGAAGGAAAGCTCTGGGGCCCGCGCAACACGATGGTCAACTTCATCGCCAACGTGAATACCATCGATCTCGTCTCGTGGAAGCCTCGCGGCGCGGGCGGGCTCAGCATGCATTTCGATCTGGCTTCGCAGTCGATGGCGGCGCATATCTCCCAGTTCCCGGTGGGAAGCTACAAGAAGGCGCACCGGCACGGGCCCGGAGCCCACGTAACGATTCTGAGCGGCAAGGGCTATAGCCTGCTCTGGGAAGAGGGCAAAGAAAGGATCCGCGTCGATTGGAAGCCGGGCACGGTCGTGGTTCCGCCGTGCGGCTGGTTTCACCAGCATTTCAACTCCGGCGCCGAGCCTGTGCGCTATCTCGCGCTCAGAAAAGGCGGCGGCGGGCGCTTTAAATACCCGATCAATTTCAACGATGGCGAGGGCCCGGGCGTAAGCGTCAAGGAAGGCGGCGGCCAGATCGAATACGAGGACGAGGACCCGGCGATCCATCGCGAATTCGAAGCCGAGCTTGCGAAAGTCGGCGCGCGCTGCCGGATGGGCGCGTACCATCCGAACTGCGCCGAGCGCTAGGAGGCGCCGCGCGCGCCGTTTCCGCGCCCGCGCGCTTATCTCTTGCGCGCCGACTTCTGCCCGGGAAAAAGTGAAAAGTTATTCAGAGCTTCTGGGGTCGTTCGCGACCGCCCTTCAGCTGGAGGGCGTTCCGCCGGAGGTGCGGGAAAAGGCCAAGCTGATCTTTCTCGACACGTTGGGCGTGGCGCTCGCCTCTTCCACGATGGACTTCGGCCTCATGGCGTTGGAGGTGGCGCGCTCCCTGGGCGGGCCGAAAGCGAGCCGGCTCATTGGAACGCGCTATCGCGTTCACCCCGCCAATGCCGTTTTGGCCAACGGCACGCTGGCGCACGGTCTCGACTACGATGACACGCTCGAAGAGGCGATCGTCCACACCGGCTGCTGCGCCGTCACGACCGCGCTCGCCGTCGGCGAAGCGGTTGGCGCGAGCGGGCGGCAGGTCCTCGAAGCAGCGATCGTCGCCACCGAGATCATGTGCAAAGTCGGCGTGGTCGCCCCCGGCCGATTCCACGCGCGCGGCTTTCATCCGACGGCGATTTGCGCGACCTTCGGAGCGGCCGGAGCCGCCGGCCGGCTGTACAAGCTTTCCGTGCCGCAGATGATGGACGCCTTCGGCATCTGCGGGAGCCAGAGCGCGGGGATCATCGAATATCTCGCCGACGGCTCCTGGACGAAGCGCATGCACCCGGGCTGGTCCGCGCACGGCGGGATCATCGCCGCGCTTCTCGCGCGCGCGGGATTTCGCGGCCCGGCGACCGTCCTGGAAGGGCGGCACGGGCTTTACCGGTGCTTCGGGGGCGACGGCGAATATCAGTGGCAGCGGCTCGAGGAGCTGGGACGCGCGTGGGAGATCCCGAAGATCGCTTTCAAATCATACCCGTGCGGCTCGATCTCGCACCCGTACATGGATTGCGCTTTGCGCCTGAGAGAAAAGCACTCGGTGCGGCCGGGCGACGTGGAAGAAATCGTCTGCCGCACGGCGGAAGGTCCCGTGCCGCGGCTCTGGGAGCCGATCGCGGAAAAGCGCCGGCCGTCGACTTCCTACGGCGCCAAGTTCAGCCTGCCGTACAGCATCGCCTGCATGATCGCGCGCGGCAGGGCGGGCCTGCAGGAATTTTCCGAAGACGCGATTCGCGACCCCGAGATTCTCAACCTCGCGGCGAAGGTGCGCTACGAGCTCGACCCGGCGATCGATTACCCGCGCCATTTTTCCGGCCACGTAAAAATCCGCATGAAAGACGGCCGCATCTTCGAGGAGAATCAGCCGCATCCGCGCGGCGGCCTCGAGGACCCGCTCCCGCCGGAGGAAATTGAAGGGAAATTTCGCGCCAATGCGGCGCTCGCGGTTTCCAGGCAAAGGGCGGAGCAGATCATGACCGCGGTGAGAAATCTCGAGGCGGTACCGGCGATAACGGATCTTAGCCGGCTGCTCGCGGGCCGCGGCCGGTCACCGGCGGCTCATCGCACCAGCTTCACCCCTGCCTCCTGAAGCAGGCCGCGGAGCAGCTCGGTCTGCTTCGTCCAGAAGGCTGCAAGCTCCTGGCTGCGCAGAAACGCGTCCTCCAGCTGGTTGTCCGCGAGGTACTTTTTCCAGCTCTCGGTTTTGACAAATTTTCCGAGGACACCCTCCCAGTACTGAACGACTTCCCTGGAAACGCCCGGAGGCGCAAGCACGCCGCGCGCCTGATCGAGCGTCGGAATATTCAGCCCCTGTTCCTTGGTGGTGGAAACATTGGGGAACCCGGCCAGGCGCTTGTCGCCCAGGACCGCGATCACCCGGACGCTTCCCGACCGGATGTGCTCGCTGATCTCCTGGGGCTGCGCCATCAGGAGCTGCACGTTGCCGCCCAACAGGTTTGAGATTCTTTCGCCGCCGCCGGGAAACGAGATGAAGTTCCACTGGGCGCCGGTCGCTTTTTGAATCACGAGCCGGTAGAGCGCCTCCTGCGCGGTGACGGAGCCGCCGGACTGGCTGAGCTTTCCGGGGTTCTTTTTGGCGGCCTCGACAAAATCGGTCATGCTCTTGTAGGGAGCGTCGGCTTTCACGACGGCGATCATGGGCTCGAGCACCAGGCGGGCGATCGGCGTGAGCTCATGGATCGTCACTTTGGCCTCCTTGCGCGTCAGCGGCACAACGAGCCACGTATTGGTGAAAAAGCCGATCGTGTGATCGTCGCCCTTTTTTTCTATCAGATAAGCCATCGCCGTCGCCCCGGAACCGCCGGGTTTGTTCAGCACGTTCATGCGCTGCGGCAGAAGCTTCTCTTTTTCCAACATATCCGCGATCGCGCGAGCGAAAACGTCCGAGCCTCCCCCGGGATCGGTATGCACGACGGCTTCGACGGGCCGCGCCGGCTTAAAGCCTTGCGCCCACCCCGGGGCGGCATAAGAACAGAGGACCATCAGGGCTATCGCCCAAGCGGTTCTTCTCATCGCAACCTCCTCAGAATTAATCGTTCCCTTACAACTCCTGTTCCACGGCCCTGACTCTCCACGAACGAACCCGCTGTGTCAACGGTATAGCAAGCAGAACGAGCGCGAAAAATAGCATGGCGGCCGCCATCGGCCTGTTAAAAAAGACCGCCAGGTCTCCCTGCGACATCATCAGCGACTGCCTGAGCGCCCGTTCCATCGGATCTCCCAGCACCATGGCGAGGACCAGCGGAGCGGCGGGAAAGTCGAGCTTTTTCATCGTATAGCCCAAAAGGCCGAAAAGCCCCATCATCCACACATCGAACAGGCTCTGGCTGACGCTGTATACGCCAACGATCGAGACGCCGAGGATCATCGGATAGAGAGTGTAGTAAGGAAGCCGCAGAATCTGCGCAAAGACGGGGACGAGCGGCAGGTTTAGGAGCAGGAGCAAAATGTTGCCAACGTACATGCTTGCGACCAGTCCCCAGAAAAGGCCCGGGTTTTCGTGGATGAGAAGCGGTCCCGGACGAAAGCCCCAGAGAATGAGCGCCGCGAGCAGAATCGCGGTCGTGTTCGATCCGGGAATTCCCAAAGTCAGCAGCGGCACGAGCGCGCCGCCCGTTTCCGAGTTGTTGGCTCCCTCCGGCGCGGCCACGCCTTCGGGAATGCCGGTGCCGAATTTTTCGGGATGGCGTGAAAATGCCTTCTCGATGCCGTAGGAGATGAACGACGCGATCGTGGAGCCCGCGCCGGGAAGCACGCCGATGAAAAATCCGACGACAGAGCCGTTCACGAACGCAAAGCGGCACTGCTTGAGATCGTCCCAGGTTGGCAGCAGGTTCCTGATCCCTTTTGGCGTCTTGAATAGCTCGAAGCCGGATTGCTCTTCCAGGTTGGCGAGAACTTCGGCGATGGCAAAGATGCCGACGCTTGCGACGATAAAATCGATGCCGTCGAGGAGCTCCATCTGCCCGAACGTAAAGCGCGACTCGGCGGTAAAGAGATCCGTGCCCACGCAGGCAAGCCACAAGCCGAAGAACGCCGAGAGAAGCCCCTTGATCATCGACTTTCCCGCAAGGAAAACCACCATCGTGAGCCCCAGCGCCATGAGCGCGAAATACTCCGGCGGGCCGAAGCGCACCGCGAAGCGCGACACGGGCGGCGCAATGAGCATCAGCGCCACAACGCCGAAGGTGCCGGCGACAAAGGACGCGATCGCGGCGATGCCCAGCGCCGGACCCGCCCTTCCCTTGCGCGCCATCTGATAGCCGTCCAGGCAGGTGACAACCGACGCCGATTCTCCGGGCAGGTTGAGCAGGATCGAGGTCGTTGAGCCGCCATATTTCGCGCCGTAGTAGATCCCGGCGAGCATGATCAACCCCGTCGTCGGATTCAGCTTGAGCGCGAGCGGAAGAAGCATCGCGATCGTAGCCGGCGGGCCGAGTCCCGGCAGCACGCCGACGACGGTCCCAAGAAAAACGCCGACAAAACACCAGAAGAGATTTGCGGGCGTGAGCGCTACCGAAAAACCGGCAACGAGATTGCTCAACGCCTCCATGGCTTAGAATCCCCACGGGCCCGCCGGCAGCGATAGCCCGAGCCCGAGCCGGAAAACGAGGTAAAAACCAACCGCGCTCCCCAATCCCACGGTGGCCGCGCTGGCGAGCGATCTGCGGTCGACGAGGTAAACCAGGCTTACCGACAAAAGCGCGAAGCTTACAAAGAAGCCCAAGGTCTTGAGGAGCGCGATGCCGGCCATCAACCCCGCCCAGGCGCCCAGCACCTTCGCCGGCGGCCGCGCGGCCGGAGCCTTTTCCGCCCGCTGCCATGCCGCCTTCAGCGTGGAGTAGATCAGACAGAAAGAGAGCGCGACCAGGCCGACGCCGACCCAAAAGGGAATAAAGCCCGGACCGGGGCCGAATTGATCCGCGTAATCGAGCTGCAGCGCTTGGTGAATGACGAAAGACCCAAACCCGGCAAGCACGAACGCCGCGACGAGATCGCTTTTCATGGCGCTCCCCACGCAGGGGCATAATAGGCAAGGAAAAAGTAAAAACGCAAAAGGAAAGCCGGCCGGCAAAAGACGGCCCGCGCCGGCCGCGCGCGAGCGCGACAGGCTCGGATGGCCTCGCCAGAAATTTACCATCTAAACGCGCCCGGGCCGCGCGATTTGACTCCGCGAGCCTGTTTGGCTATCAGCGGTTCTTTGAACGCGGCGCGATCGATGCTAAAGAAATGAGATTGCGAAAAATCGCCGCACGAACGGAGCGACAATGAGCACCGCTGAACAGGCAAGCTGGGCCGTTCCGATAACCCTCACGGTCAACGGCATAAAGCACCAGGCGATCGTCGAGCCGCGAACCCTCCTGGTCTATTTCCTGCGGGAGAGCCTGGGGCTTACCGGAACGCACGTTGGCTGCGATACCAGCCAGTGCGGCGCCTGCACGATTCACCTGAACGGGCGCGCCGTCAAGTCGTGCACGGTGCTCGCGGTCCAGGCAAACGGCGCGGAGATCACCACGATCGAGGGGCTCGCTCGGGGCAACGCGCTCCATCCGCTGCAGGAAGGCTTTCGCGAGAAGCACGGCGCGCAGTGCGGCTACTGCACGCCGGGCATGATCATGAGCGCGGCGTACTTGCTGAGCACAAACCCCAATCCTACGGAAGAAGAGATCAGGCGCGCCCTGGACGGGAATCTCTGCCGCTGCACGGGTTACGTCAACATCATCGAAGCGGTGAAGTGGGCGGCGGAGCGATTGAAAGCAAAACGTCAAGACTAACTTCACCCTGAGAGGCGAGAATGTTTCCCGCTAACTTCGGCTACCTTCCCGCGCGCTCGGTCGAAAACGCCCTCGAGCTTCTGCGCGAGTACGGCGAGGACGCAAAGCTGCTCGCCGGCGGCCATAGCCTGATTCCGGCGATGAAGCTCAGGCTGGCGGCACCAAAATACTTGATCGATCTCGGCACGATTCCCGGCCTTCGCGGCGCGCGCAGGGAGGGGAACCAACTGGTGGTCGGAGCGCTTACGGTGCACGCCGACGTCGCTTCGTCCGAGGTCGTGCGGCAGCATCTGCCGGCGCTGGCGGAAGCGGCCGCGGCCATCGGCGACGTGCAGGTGCGAAACCGCGGCACGATCGGCGGCAGCGTCGCGCACAACGACCCGGGAGCCGACCTTCCCGTCGTGCTCACGGCTCTGAACGCTTCATTTGTGCTGGTGTCGCTGACCGGGACCCGGACGGTGGACGCCGAGCAGTTTTTCATCGACGTGTTCACGACCGCGCTGGCGCCGCACGAGGTCCTGACCGAGATTCGGATCCCGCTCCCGCCCTCCGGCTCGGGCACGGCGTATGCCAAGCTGCCGCACCCGGCGTCGGGATATGTTGTCGTGAGCGCGGGCGCTTTGCTCCGGCGCGACGCCTCCGGCCGGTGTGCCGCCGCTCGGGTCGCCGTCGGCGGGTTGGGCGGCGGGCCGCGGCGCGCGCTGGCGGCGGAAGCCGCTCTTCAAGGCCAGCCGCTTACCGCGGCGACAATCGCCGCGGCGGCCGCAAAGGCTGCGGACGGAAGCGATCCGGTGGACGATACCTACGCGAGCGCCGAGTACAAACGGCACGTCGCCTGCGTGTACGCGCGCAAAGCGATCGAGTTAGCGGCTGAACGCGCGGCAGCATGATTTTGATGACCCTCTCTCCTTCCGGAGAGGGAAAGGGCGAAATTCAGCCTCACCAAGTCCTTAGTGAGAGGACAGGACCATGACAACAGAACATGCTCCCGCCGGACTCATCGGCGCGTCGATTCGGCGCGTTGAGGATCCGGTGCTCGTCACCGGCCGAGGATGTTACGTGGACGACGTGCAGCTTCCAGGAATGCTCCACATGGCTTTCCTCAGAAGCCCGTACCCGCACGCCAAGATCAAGTCGATCGACACGAGCGCCGCAAAGGCGATTCCGGGCGTCGTCAGCGTCGTCACCGGCAACGATCTCAGCGATCGCCTGATGGTGGCCATCGCTCCGATGGTACCGGGCATGAAGATACCGCCGCATCCTTTGCTCGCCCGCGGAGCCGTGCACGCGGCGGGAACTCCGGTGGCGGCGGTCGTGGCGGAGAGCCGCGCCGTCGCTCTGGACGCTGCCAATGCCGTCGAGGTCGAATACGATCCGCTTCCCGCGGTCGTCAATGCCGAAAAGGCGCTCGAGCCCGGCGCGCCGCTCGCGCGCGAAGAGCTGGACAGCAACATTTGCTACATCGCGACAAAAAAGGGCGGCGATGTCGACAGGGCGTTTGCCGAAGCCGACCACGTCGTGCGCATGCACATCGCGAGCCCGCGTCTGGTCGCCATGGCGATCGAGCCCAGAGGGATCGTCGCCAAACCGGAGCCGGCGGGAGATTTGACGATCTGGCTTTCCACTCAGAGCCCGCACCGGGTTCGCGCCGACCTCGCAAACTCGATTGGCTTTCCCGAGCACCGAATCCGCGTCATCGCCCCCGACGTCGGCGGCGGTTTCGGCAGCAAGGGGCCGCTTTACCAGGAGTACGCGCTCGCCGCCCACCTGGCGCTGAGACTTGGCCGGCCGATCAAGTGGGTCGCCACGCGCAGCGAAGATTTCGTCACCACCAATCAGGGCCGGGACCAGGCGATGACCTCCGAGCTTGCGCTCAAGCGCGACGGGACGATGCTCGGGCTCAAGGTGCGGGTGGTCGCGAACCTCGGCGCCTATCTACAGTCGAACACGGCGGGCCCGCCGCAGCGCATGATGGCGATGGCGCCCGGCTGCTATCAGATCCGCAACTGCCACGTCGAGGTGGTCGCGGTCTTTACCAACACCGTCTCGACGGGTCCTTATCGCGGCGCCGGAAGGCCCGAGTCGGTGCTCAATATCGAACGGCTCGTCGACAAGGCGGCGCGCGATCTCGGCATCGACCGCCTGGAGATTCGCCGCAAAAATTTTATTCGTCCGGAGCAATTCCCGTATCGAACCGGCGTGGGCGTCGAGTACGACTCCGGCGATTACGAGAAATCGCTCGCCGAAGCGCTCCGCCTTTCCGACTACGAAAAGATGCTCCGCTACCGCGACGAGGCGCGAACGCGCGGCGAGCTGGTCGGCATCGGCCTGTCGACATTTGTCGAGCCGAGCGGCGGCGCCGGTTTTGAAAGCGGCACCGTGCGCGTCGAGCGCACCGGGGAGATTACCGTGCTCACCGGGTCGAGCTCGCACGGGCAGGGACACGAGACCGTGTTTGCGCAGCTGGTCGCCGAAAAGATGCGCCTGTCGATGGATCACGTGGCGATCCGCCACGGCGATACGATCGCGGTGCAGCAAGGCGTCGGCACCTTCGGCAGCCGCAGCGCCGTGATGGGCGGCGGCGCGCTGGCGCTCGCCGTGGAGCGCGTCATCGAGAAGGCGCGGCGCATCGCGGCGAATCTCGTCGAGGCGGCGCCGGAAGATGTCGTCCAGACCGACGGCGGCTTTGCGGTTGCCGGCGTGCCGGAGAAGAAAATCACGTGGCGCCAGATCGCGGCCGCGGCATACGGCCGGCGCGTTCCGGGGATCGAGCCCGGGCTGCAAGAGACCGTCTTTTTCGATCCCGGGCGCGAGGCGTGGGGCTTCGGCACGCACGTCGCGCTGGTGAGAATCGATCGCGAGACCGGGACCCCGACTCTGGAGAAGCTCGTCCTGGTCGACGACTGCGGCGTGATCCTCAACCCGATGATCGTCGAGGGGCAGGTGCACGGCGGCGTGGCGCAGGGACTGGGAGAGGCGTTCCGCGAACAGATGCTCTACGGCGAACAGGGCGAGGTCCTGACCGGCTCGTTGATGAGCTACGCGGTGCCGCGCGCGAGCGACATGCCCCCGCTCATTTTGGGCGAGACGGTCACTCCCAATCCGTTCCATCCCCTTGGCGTCAAAGGCATCGGCGAAGCCGGCTGCAACGGCGCTCCGCCCGCGGTCGCAAACGCCGTGATGGACGCTCTGGCGCCGCTCGGCATCGACCACATCGACATGCCCTACACGGCGCCGAAGCTATGGAAGGCGATACGCGACGCGGAAGCGAAGCAGGGCAAGAGTAAAAATTGACGCGACTTGGCGGAAGAGAAACGCTGGTTCCCGCCTCCGGATCAAGCCGAGACTTGAGACTCGCAATTGACGAAAGCCGCCTTTATCTGATCCCCGGCAAGCCGAGGATGTCGGCGACTTCCTTTTCGTACTGCTCCGACTTGTTGAGGCAGTCGACGTCGCAGATCGCGACATACTTTCCTTTCGCCAGGCTGTGAATCGGCGTGTTCGGCTTCCACGGAAACGCGCGGTAGGCGTGCTTCGCCAGCGCCTCCTGCCCCTTGCTTGCCATCCACAGAGCGAATAGCTGCGTCGTCGCCGGCGTCTGCGACCATTTGAGGACGTGGATCTGCGTGCCGAACTCGAGCGGGTACGGGTCGGGCAGAACGAACTTTGCCGGCGCGCCTTTGTCGATCAAAGGCATCGCGCTGTAGTAGTTCACGCCGCAGAACAGCGGGAACTCTCCGCCCGCGACCTTCTCGACGTTTTCGATCTGTCCGCGGTTGAGCACCACCTTGTTGTTCACCAATTGCTTGAGCCACTTGAGAAACCACTCGCGGGTCTTGGGGTCGTGCTGCAACGCGGCGAGCTTGTTTCTCGGGTCGAAGAGCACCTTGCCGCGCCAAATCGGGTTCACGCAGTCTTCCCAGCCTTTCGGCGCCTTGTCCGCGGGGACGGTCTCCGTGTTGTAGACGATCCCGCCGCGAATCAGCGCGGTCCCCGCGATGTAATAGCCGTTGGGATCGATCGCGCGCGGATCGATGGCGCCCCAGTCCGGCGGCAGCGATCTTGCGAGCTTGTGATAATCGAACGCGGGCTTCAAGAAAAGGCCCGCCTTTTTGTAGTCCGGCCAGACCTCGGAAGAAATCGTCGTGATGTCGAACTTCGGCGTCTTTCCTTGCTGCACTTCGATGAGCATGCGCTGCATGTTTTCGACTTTGCTCATGCGATTGAACGTGATCTTTTTGATAAACGGAAACTCCTGCTGGAAGGCCTTGAGCGTCGGCCTGGCGAGCTCCTCCACCCACTCGGTGCCGATCGTAAGCTCGCCCTTTTTCTTTTCGAGCTCCGCTCTGGAAGCCTCGACGAGATTCTTAAACGAATCTCCGGTCTGCGCGGCGCTCGGCCGAGCCAAGGCGGCGAAGATCAACGTGACCACCAATGAGCAAAAGAAACTGCGATAGCGTAACGATTTCATGCTCGCCTCCTAACGGAATCTCTCAGGGTATGTCCTACGCGTTTTTTGAAAATTGCCGCCCTACGCGCTTTTCTTCAAGAGCTTCACGTTGTAGCGCCAATCGGCGTGTTCGCCCGTCGAGCTCGGTCCCTGGAGGCGCGCGCGCTGCCCTCTCGCCCAACGCTGCTTGTACTCCTCGAGGTCCTGCTGCGGGATCGGCTTCGGATCGCCGATCGCGTAGGCGAGATAGTTCATGCGCGCCAGCTCGAAAACGTTTAGGCTGATCAGCGTCGCCTCTTCGACGCTGCTCCCGGCCGTCGTCATTCCGTGGCCGGTGAGAAGGCAGACCTTTTTGTCCCCCATCGCGCGCATGAAGTCTTCGCCCAGCTCGTCGTCCACGATGGTCACGCTCCGCTGATAGACGGGTATGCCCTCGATCAAAAGCCGCAGTCCCGGCGGATTGTAAGCGGCGTAGATCGGCAAGAGCGGCTTGTCACAGGCGGTGAGAGCGACAACCCAGTCCGGGTGGGTGTGTATCACGCTCTGAACTTCCGGCCTTTTGCGGTAAACCGCCAGGTGCATCGCCGTCTCGTTCGGCGAGTCCAGGCCTTTCGGCGCCTCCAAAACTTTGCCGTCGAGATCGATGGTGATGATATCGCGTTCGCGCGCGAACTCGAGCGCCTCCTCGTCCGGCCCTTTCGCCTTGATCAAGATCCGATCCGTTCCCGGAATCCTGACGCTCACGTGGCCGAAAGAGCCTTTGGTGACGCCGCGCGCTCCCAAGATCCGGCACGAAAGCGCAACCTGCTTGCGGAGATCCTTCACCGATACTTTTTTTGCCATCGCTCTCTTTGCCATCGCCCCTCCTTCTATTTAAGAAATGCCTCACCGCAGAGACGCGGAGGACACAGAGGGAGAAAATGAAAAAATTCTGCGACCTCTGCGCTCTGGGGGTGACTTTCGATCCTCGATTCTCGATCTTCACTCTTCCTGACGCTGGCCCAGGCGGCTCGCGATCCACCGCCCGCCGGCCGTGAGCACGGTGAGCGCGACGATCAGCAACACCCCCAGGGCCGTCGTTTCGCCGGCCCTTCCGACCTCCCACAAGTTCCACATGATCACCGACAAGACTTTGCTTTCGTCGCCGCCCAAGATCAGCGGCACGGAAAAATTTCGCATCGCGTGCGTCGCCACCCAGATCCAGCCGCCGACAAACGCCGGCATCAGCAGGGGCAGGACGATCTTCCGCATGACGGTAGGCCAGCGCGCGCCGGACATCTGCCCCGCCTCCTCCAGCTCCGTGTGGATCTGCGCGACCGCCGCGTTCATGCCCCGGGTGCCGAACGCCATGTAGCTCACGGTCAAGGCGAGCACGATGATCGTCAGCGTGCCATAGAGCTGAAGCCGGTTCAAAGGCGGCTGCAGGTACAAAAAGATGAACGCGATCGCGATGACGACTCCGGGGAGCGCGTGGGGCAAAAACATCAGCACGTCCAACAGGGCCTTGCCTTTAAACGCCTTGCGCGTCACCACCCAGGCGACGGTCAGCGACAGGAGCATCGTCAGGGTCGCGGTGCCGGCGGCAACGACAAGCGTGTTCAGCGTCGCGTCAACGATCCGCTCATTTTCCATCACGCGGCGAAAATTATCCAGGGTGACGCGCGCCAGCCCCCGCCAGCTGGGCTGCACGTAAAAAAGCGTGAGCGAGCGCCAAACGAGAATCAGAGCGGGCGCGGCGATCGTCAGAACAAAATAGAGAACGAAGACCCCAAAAGCGGGATAGCGCCACTTTCCGAGATGAACGACGCGCGGCCGGTATCCCTTGCCGGTGATCGTGGCGAACCGCCCGGCCTGTCCGGCGACGCGCCGGTAGATCGCGACCAGAAACACGCTCGCGACCAGGAAACTGATCCCCAGCGCGGCCGATAGACCGTACTGCGGCGGCGTAAAGCGCATGGTCGTGAAGTAGATATAGGTCGGGAACACATAGATCCCGGCGGGAAATCCTATGACGATCGGAATCTCCAGCGACTCCAGGTGGCTCATGAAGCTGTACATCCCGGCGGCGAGCACGGCCGGCAGGAGCAAAGGCATAAATACGCGCGCGAAAGTCGTCCGGCTGGAAGCGCCGCAAACTCGCGCGGCTTCCTCGAGGCTCGGGTCCATCGCGCGAAACGCTCCCGAGACGACCAAAAAGACCGTCGTGACGCCGCGCAGCCCCTCGAGGAAAACCATTCCCGCCAAGCTGTAAATGTTGAGCGGGCCCTCCGTGACGCTCCAGCCGAAAAGGCCGAGCAAATTACGGAGCCAGACGTTAAAAAGGCCGTTGCGCGGCGAGAGAAGAAAGACCCACGAGATCGCAAACAGGATCCCGGGGACGGCCATCGGCACCAGCATCAAGCCCCACGCCAGGTTTCTGAACGGCATGTCGGTGCGCTCGATCAGAAAGGCGCACGCGACCGCGATCGCGACCGAAAGCAAAGTGCTCGCGAGCGCCAGGATCGCGGTGTTCGCCAGCATCGTGTACGTCTCCGCCCGCCCGTAGGCCGCGACGTAGTGCGCCAGCGTGAACGCCCCGGGATTCCACGGCGTTCCCGAACGAAAGCTGAAGGCAAGAAGAAAAATCAGCGGAACGATAATGAGCCAGAGACTGAAGAGAATCGCCGCGGCGGGGATGAGGTTGCGCCGGAGCGAAAGCCACGACCGCCGGCCGCGCCGGCTCAAAACGTCCAAAGTGAAGACTTGCTCCATCGGCTCCGCGGTGGCGGTCTCTGAGGAAGGTTCGGCCGGCGAAATCTATCGGGCGGTCGATTTTCGCTCCCCGGTCGCGCTGAGCCGGGCGACTTTTTCCTTCGTCGCCTCCATCTGCTTCATCGCCGCCGCCACGCACGCGTCAAAAGGGACATCCTTGCCGCGCACCAGCGAGACGCCGCGCACGCCGAAATACGCCTCGGCGTTCGACGCCGCGGGAGGCTCCTCCCCCTCGCACAGGTCGCGCGCCGAGTCGAGCAAGAGCTTGCGCATCTCGATGATGCCGACATCCGTGACTCCCAGGTGCTCTTTGGTGCGGTCCGTAATCGCTCCCATGCTCACCTGGGCGGCCATGTCCTGGTTGCCGGTTCCGATGATGCCGGTGAAATTGAAATTGCGCTGCAAATCGCGGTCGATGAGAAAATCGTTCGCCTTGTTGGCGAGCGGCATGTAGTTTTTGTCCACCGGCGCGCCGAAGCGCCCGTCGACGGTGCCGCGCTTCATCCCGAGGATCTCGTCGGCCGTGTAGGGCCGGTCGAGCTTGCAGCCGAACGTCCACACCCAGCACGTCTCGTCATCGATGGGGACAAACGCGTGCCCGCCGGGGTCGCGCGGCGGCATGGTATAGAACGGCATGAGAAACTGGTTGAAGCGCCAGTAGTACCGATCTTCGAGATTGCGGCGCGCCGCGACGATCAGGCCGTAATCGGTCCGCCTCGCCGAAAGGCGCGGCGCCTTGTCCAGCGTGCGGAAGAGAAAATCGAGCTCTTCGGGAGAGAGACGGTCGGGATCGGCTTTGAACTTTTCCAGCAGCGCGTTCGCTTTCCTGAGGTAGTCGTCGGAGCGGCGGTAGAAATCGAGCGTCGTATGGAGATAGCTCGTGTGCGCCGAGTCGATACCGCCTTCGACCGCCTGCAGAAAGTTGCATTCCTGGAAACGCTTGATCGCAAAGCGATGCCCCGGCGGGACCTGGGTAAACGTCAACCGCGGCAGCTCGGGCATTTTTTCTTTGGGCCCCATGTAAGCCCAAAGAACGCCGCCGTGCTCGCGCAGCGGATACGAGGTGAGCTTCACTTTGTCTCTGAAGCTCGACTCCGGCGGCTCGGTCGGCATGTCGACGCAGTTGCCGTTCACGTCGAACTTCCAGCCGTGATAGATGCAGCGGATGCCGCACTCCTCGTTGCGGCCGAAGAAAAGATGCGCTCTGCGGTGCGCGCAGTAAGCGTCGATGAGCCCGAGCCTTCCTTCCGTGTCGCGAAACGCGACGAGATCCTCGCACAAAAGCCGCACCCGAACCGGCGCGCAATCGGGCGCGGGAAGCTCGTCGGGAAGCAAAATCGGCAGCCAGAATCGGCGGAGCAGCTCCCCCATCGGCGTCCCCGGCCCGGTTCGCGTCAAAAGCTCGTTTTCCTGCGCGCTTAGCATGTTGGTTTTTGTTCCTCCCTGCTGGAGTTTCAACGGTGGGTTTCGCTTGAGCTCAACCCATCCTACGGCCGACCCACCTTCGAATTGTGAATTTTACTCTCTATTTCTTTCTTTCTTCCTTCGGAAAGCCGTAGGCTTCGACCACTTTCGCTTGATATTCGCCGAGCTTGGAAAAATGGTCCCACTGCACGACGGACAGCCGCTTGCCCCGCAAAAGCCTCTCCTGCGCCGAGCCCGCAATGAACGCCGACGCTCCATAAGGATGAAACTCGTCGACGAGCTTCTGCCCCTTCGGGCTGGCTTGGAACTCGATCCACAGCAGCGCCGTATACGGCCGCTCCGACGATGCCAAAACGGCGAGCGCCTCCGTAAGACGAACCGGAACGGGCTCGACCACCTTCAGATCCAGCGACCCGCTGAGGTCTTTTTTGATTGCCCGCATCACCGTGTTGAAGTTCGGCCCCAAAAACAGCGCATACTCTCCGGCCGCCATCGCCGTGAGCGTCCGCGTGGCGCCGCGCACCCAGATCGGCTCCTGCGCGGCAATCTGGCGGGCGAACGCGAGCGTTTTTTCGAGGCCCCAGGCCGGTACCAACGCCGCGATCTCCGTCGGCCGAATGTCGGCAGCGAACTTCCTCCCTTTGAACTCGGGCTTTAGAAAATCCTCCCATGTGCTCGGGAGCCTCTCGGCGGCGAGGAGTTTTTTGTTGTACGCGATCACTTGCGTGCCGCTGTTCACCGCCGCGATGTTGCGCTTGACCGGATCGATGATCTCCGTTGGGATCCGAAGCACGCCATGGCGCGCCATGCCGAAAATGTCGAACTTCTTGAGATAGGGTTGATAAGCCTGATACACCTCGTCGGACAAATGACCCGCGTCCCACCCCTGCGCCCGGCCCGCCTTGACCTGCAAGAAAAAACGCTGCGTCGCGTCGGTTCCGGTAAGCTCTTCGACGTGCGGATCGACAAAAGGATATTCGGCTTTGAACGCTTCGGCTATGGCGTTGAAGGTCGGCGGGTCCTGTGAAATGTGCGCGCGCATCTTGCCGCGCTCTTTCTTGGCCTTGGCGACAATATCGTCATGGCGCAGTTCAAAAATATAGCCCTTAGCTTCTGCCTCTGCCTTGGCAGTATTAAGATCCACCGTCGAGGCCGCATGGAGCGCGGGCAGCCCCGCAGGAAACAACATTGCCAGGGCGATCCCGACGAACAAACCAAATTTCATGCGTCCTCCTGTGGCAAAAACAAACAACGCGTAGGCACCGCGCCAGCGCTGTCGAGCACTTTGACCGCGACGAAGTCAGCGTCCTCTATCGGCTTTGGGGAAACCGAACGCGGCGACGATCTTTTCGACGAGCTCGCCGGACTCCCCGTAGTCTTTCCAATCCAGAACGGCGAGTTTTTTTCCTCTGACCAGCTTTTCCACCGCGGAGCCCGGGGAATAGATCGACGACTTGACGGGCTCGTACTCATCGATGATTTTTTGCCCCTCCGGGCTTGCTTGAAACTCGAGCCAGAGCAGCGCCGCGTGCGGGCGCGGCGCGCTGCTGAGAATCGCCTCGGTAGCCGAGAGTCGTACGGGAATCGGCTCGATTACCTTGACCTGTAGATTGCCCGTCGGGCTTTTTCTCGCCACACCCATCGTCGAGTGATAGTTGACAGCGGCAAACATGGCGTATTCCCCGGCCGCCAGCGATGTCAGCGCCCTGGTCTGCCCGCGAACCCAAATCGGCTCCTGAGCGGCGAGCTTTCGACAGTAGTCCAACACCCACTCGAGGCCCATGGTCGGAACCATGGTTCGGTACGGATGCGGGCGAATGTCGACCAAAAACTTTTTTCCCTTTAGCTCGGGAACGAGAAAACCTTCCCAAGTGTTCGGAACTTTTTCCGCGGCAATTCTGCCGTTGTTGTAAGCGACGATCGAAACCGAACTGGTTAGCGCGACGATGTTGCGGTTGTCGGGATCAATCATCTCCACCGGCATCTGCAGCACGCCGTGCCTTGCCATACCCAAAAGATCAAATTTTTTGAGAAACGCCGGATACTCCTTGTACGACTCTGATGTCAAGGAGAAGGCGTCCCACTGGCGGACGGTTCCCGCCTTGATCTCCAGGAGAAACCGCTGGTCGGCTTCCGTGCCCGTAAGTTGTTCCGCTTCGACTTCGAGGAACGGATACTTTTGGCGAAAGGCAGCAATCATAGGCCGGTAGGTCTCCGCGTCAAAAGAGCTAAGAACGCGTACCCTTCGTTCGGCCTTTGCCTTCGCTACGATTTCATCGTGGGTTTGAAGAAAAATGTACCCGCGGCTTTCGGACTCGCGTTTTGCTCGTGCGAGGTCAGAGCTCGGTGCCGCGGCAGAAATAAAATCGGCAGCTAACAATAGTTTGGAGAGAAGGAGGAGGGCAGCCAATTTTGTCAAGGAGGGCACCGTTATCTCCTTCTCTAATCCGAAAAAATCGGATGGTTAGGTTCTAGCGGCTAATCTTCTCTCGCTCCCTGCCTTGGTTCGCGCGCGCCTTGCGAAGACTCGGCGTAGCGGAGCACCTTGCCGCCTTTCGGCGCTCGGGTGGGGCCGTATGCGTGCCCCTTCGGAATGTAGATGCAAGATCCCGCTTTGTAGGTCGTGCCGCCGATCTCGATCTCCCCTTCGAGCACGTAAAACATCTCGTTAAACGGATGGCTGTGCACGGGGATGTCGGTTTCCGGCCCCCAATGGCGAATCATGATGCTCGGCTCGCTCTTATCGGTTGCGCGGTACAGCCAGGTCGTGTGCCCGCGGCCCGTCTTGACCTTCTCAATCTCGTTTGCGTTGACGGCGCTAAACGGCATAAAGCCTCCTGGTGGCGTATCTGGCTATCGTTAACCATTGGCACATTGGTTAACACCGAGAAATCTCCGCTCCGTCATGCCCGCGAAGGCGGGCATCCAGTCCCGTTGCTCTTTCCGTGCATGCCCCCTTTCACGGGAATGACGAACACAAGCCCATGCCCCTCGTTCGAAAAAAGGGGTCAAGGGACTTCCAAACCCTTTACCCCTCGAAGTACTGGCCTTCGATCACTTCGCGCGGCAACTGCCGGCGCGGCTCCTTGTCGATGCGCCGGTCCGGAGTGTCCTGGGCGCGCGCGCTGAAGCGCAGGATGACGAGAGGCTCGGAGCTGCTGCTTTCGAACCAATAGAGCGTGCCGCGCGGGATCAACAGCATGTCGTGCTTTCCCAGCTCCGCGACAAGCCGGTCGCCTTCGGTGTAAAATTTTGCTCTGCCGCTGATCACCAGCCACGCGGCGTCGCTGCCGGCGTGCGCGTGCAAATTGGTCTCGCCGCCGCTCGTGACCACCTGGACCGTGGCGCCCAAAATGTCGGTCCTGAAGAGCGACTGGCCCTTCTTTCCCCGGCTCACCAGCTGCGGCCTTATCTTCGCCACTTTGAACGGCGCGGGAACTTCCTGCTCGTTGCTTTCCTGAGCCATACCCTTCCCTCCTTTTCGCGCAATTGTCGCATCTCCCTAAAATGGAAAGACGCTCGACGCGCGCGACTTCTATTGAAACTGCGCGAGCAACTCGGCCTCCAGTCTTGCCGCTCGACCGCTCGTTTCACTCGAAACCGGAAACGCCGATTGCCTACCCGCGCTCCAGTCTCTCCCACACCGAGCCGTCGATCGGCTTGAAATTTTCCCAGCCCGGCACCGGCGTTTTCGGCGCCTTCTCGACAAAGCCCTGAAGCCAGAGCCCCATGAAGAGAAACAGCGGCTTGCCTTTGATGATCAGCACGCGCGCCGGACGATCCTTCAAAGCATTGAAGTGCTGGTGCACGCAGCCCGGCGTCACCACCACGAGATCGCCGGCGTTCCACTCGTACTTGACGCCGTCATGGATGTCGTAGCCTTGACCTTCGAGGACATAAAGCAACGCCGAGTTCTGATGGCCGTGCTTCTGCGAGCGCCCCCCGGGGGCCAGTTCCTCGATCGAGCAGTGCAGGCTCTGGAGCAAGCCATGGCCGGGGTTCATCATGTTCTTGTGAAACACCTGCGGCCCGCTGCGCCACGGGCGGTCGGAAGCCTTGATGACGCGCGGCAGGCTGCGCAGCCGCTCGAGTTCCTGGGTCAGATTGTAGGCATGACTGCCAACGCTCCTGACGTAGACACGCTCCTCGTCGTAATGCTGCTGTTGATCCTTATCCACGTTGCACCTCCTTGTAAGGCAATTCTCGTTTCCGGCGCGCCTGGTTTTTCGCGGCTATCCCGCCTTACGACCCACAGGTATAAAACAATCGTCGGGTGTCCGGCAAACGGTTCTACTTGAGCCTCTCCGCTTTGGGAAAGCCGTACGCCTCGAAAACCTTGCGCTGCCACTCTTCCATATGCTGGTGGTCTTCCCAGCTCACGGTCGACAACTTCTTGCCGCGGAGCGCCTTTTCCACCTGCCCGTCGATGACGTAAACCGATGAAGCCAACGGTTCGTGCTCGTCCGCCAATTTTTGCGCTTCGACGCTTGCCATCCATTCAAGCCACAAGAGCGCCGCGTGCGGATTTTTCGCTCCCGCTTGAATCGCCTCTTCCAGCGAAAGGCGCACGGGAACCGGCTCTGGAATAACATACTGAAGAACGCCGGTTTTGTCCTTGCCCTGGGCTCTTTTCGTTGTGTGAAAGTTCGGGCCGATCATCATCGGCACTTCGCCGGCAATAATCGACGTGATCGTCCTGCTGCCCCCGCGCACCCAGATCGGCTGCTGCGCCGCGACCTTGCGGGCAAAGTCCAGCGTCTTTTCCAGTCCCCACGCCGGCACCAGGGCGGCGATCTCCGTGGGCCGGATATCGGCGGCGAATTTCTTTCCCTTGAACTCCGGCTTGAGAATATCCTCCCACACCTTGGGAAGCAGGTGCGCCGCGACCATGTTCTTATTGTACACCGTCACCTGGAAGCGACTGTAAAAGCCGACGACGTTGCGGTGCTTTGGGTCGATCATGGGAGGCGGGATCTTGAGCACCCCGTTCGCCGCCATGCCGTAAATGTCGATCTTCCATAGATAGGGCAGGTATTCGCTGTAGAAGTCGGTTGACAGGTGGAGGATGTCCCAATCTTTGGCGGCGCCGCTCTTGATCTCCAGAATGTTCGCGCGCGCCGCGTCAGTTCCGGTAATTTCCTGCACGTAGAGATCGATAAAAGGGTACTTCTGCATGAACGCTTTGGTCGTCGCCTTGATCGTCGGCGGCTCCATCTCGGCCAGCACTCGCAGGCGGCCTTCCTTTTTTGCCCTGGCGACGATGTCATCGTGGCTGGTCAAAAATTCATAACCTTTTGCCTTGGCCTCCTTCTGAGCCTTGGCCAGCTCCGGCGCCGAAGCGCCGCGCGCGGAACCGGCGCCTGCGCACCAAAGAAAAGAGAGAAAGAAAACGGCTACGGGCAAACGAACCTTCATAGAACCTCGAACCTCCGGCTTCTCTGTTTGTGGAGATTTTCCATTAGCAGATTGAACCCAAAAGAGCCAGCCAGACCGGCCTTTGCACGCCCGGGCCGTTGAGAACTCGTGAACGCGCTAATATCCGTACCTCTCGATTACCGGCTGAAGGCGCTCCAGATTGCGCTTCACCTCGTCGGTCTTGGAGACTTCCGCCCATGCTTCCTCGACCAGCTCGTTGCGCACCACTTCTTCGATATCGGAGCGGCTCACCGATTGCGGCAAGATGCCGCCCTCCTTGAACTCCTCCACCAATTTCGCCACGCCTTCGACGCTCACCTTGCCGTCCAAGGGGTAAAAGCTGCTTTCCATCAGCTCCAGCCCTTCCTTCGACATGTCGCCCCGGAGAGGACGCATGCGCTCGGACTCGTCCGGGTTGTTGACGCGGAGCTTGGCTTCGACGTAACGCTGGAACGGATAGTTTTCCGGAACGATGCGCATGAACTGGTAGCCGCGAATGGTGGCTTTCCAGTAGCGTTTGATCAGCTCCGGGTGGCGCTCGATGAAGCGCTTGCGCGCGACGGTCACGCGCTCCGGGCGGCCGTGCGGCTTATGATGCTCCAGGAAATCAAAGATCTTGTTGAAGCCCTGCTCCATCAGCAGAGGCACCCACGGGTTCTGGACCACGGCCACATCGGTCTCGCCCGCGAGCAGAGGCTTCCAGGCCTCGCGCGCGGAGCCGTACCGGTAACCGGTCATCCACTGCACGTCTGTGTTGGGATCCAATCCCGCCTTGCGCAGCTCGCGCTCGAACCAGATCGTGTACTGCGAGCCGCGATACCACTCGCCGATCCGCTTGCCCTTGAGATCGGCAATCGAGCTGATGCCCTCTCGCGCCATCACGCAGTAAGGAAAGTAGCTGCGCCAGCCGCCGATGATGCTGAGCTCGTCGTTCCCGAGAAGCCGCTCGTTGAAGATCGTCGGCAAGTGGATGTCGCAAATGATATCGATGTTGAATTCGATCATGTCCGGCAGGACTTTGCCGACCTCGTCGTAACGCTCGCCGCCCGGCCGGCTCGCCTTTAGTCCTTCGGCGTAGATCCTGGCGTGGACCACTTCGACATCGAGCCCTTCCTGAGCGAAAAAGCCCGCCTCTTTGCACGTGGCTGCGGCAAAGATGTGATGCGCGTGCCAGCAGGCGTTTCCCACGCGTAGTCTCATACAGCGGACCGCAGGGCCGGATTTCGGCCGATAGCCCGGATGCCCGAAATGTCCGCCAGCCCTAACGGCACCGTCCGCTCACCCGCCGGTTTTCTTTTGCGCTCTCTGGATTTCGAGAAGCGCTTCTAACTCAGGTAAGAGCCTCAAGTCCTTCTCACGGCTTGAAGGGCGCTCATGCGGCCGCGCGCCTGATAAGGTTCCCTCTTTCTCTGGAGTAGCAGACATCCAAATCAGCAGTTACGTATCCGAACCGTGTAGAACCGCCGCGGCCCCGCCGATCCGCCGAACCCGCGCGTAGCCGGATGAGCGCCGGCCACCCTATCTTCCCTTCTCGGCGTTGGGAAAGCCGAACGCTTCGACCGCCATCGCCATCCATTTCTTGTGATTGCCGTGCTCGTCGAAGCCGGAGACGCAGAGCTTTTTTCCTTCGACCGCCTTCGCCAACGCGCTGCCGGGAACAAAGAGGGAGCCTTTGAGAGGGCCGTACTTGTCGATGATCGCCTGCCCTTCCGGGCTCGCTTCGTGCTCGATAAACAACAGGCCCGCGTACGGGTGCGACGCCGAGCCGAGGACCATTTTTATCTCCGTGAGCCGAACCGGCACCGGTTCAATGATTTTGGCCTGGAGCGACCCGGTCGGGTCCTTGGCCATCGCCCGCACTACCGATTGGTAGTGAGTCGCAAAGTGAAGCGCGTACTCTCCCGCAATCATCGCGGTGAGCGCGCGCGTGTTGCCGCGAATCCAGATCGGCTCCTGATCGCGCAGGCCTCGCGCAAGCCTCAGCCCCCACTCCAACCCCAATCCCTCTTCCGGACAGGCGGCGAACGCGGCGAACGGATACGGAATGACCTCCACGAGGAATTTCTTGCCTTTGAGATCGGGCCGCAGAAAATCTTCCCAGCGGTTGGGAACCTTCTCGGGCGCGATCAGCTTTTTGTTGTATGCCGAGACGCTGATCGTGCTGCCGAGAGCCACGATGGTTCGGTGCTTGGGCTCCACCATCTTCGGCGAGATCTTCAGCACCCCGTGCTCGGCCATGCCCAGGATGTCGAACTTCTTCGCCAGGGGCGGATATTCCGAGTAGAACTCGCTGGAGAAGTAAGCGACGTCCCACTCGCGCCCGCGGCCGGCTTTCAGCTCGCTCACGACGCGCTGCGATGCGTCGGTGTTATCGATCTCATAGATCTCCACGCTCTCCATGAAAGGATATTTTTTCTTGAAGCTCTGGATCATGGGAGCGTGCGAGGCGGGATCGAGCCCGGTGAGCACTTTGAGCCTTCCGTCTTTCTTGGCTTTCGCCACTATCTCCTCGTGGCTGGTCTCGAAGATGTAGCCCTTTGCCTCCCCATCTTTTTTGGCCTTGAGCAACGCCGCATTCGGCTGGGCGGCGAAGCTTAAAGCGGCGAACAAAAGCGCGCCGAAGAGAGTGCACAAAGGCAGTATCCGGTCGAGCCTGGTCCTCATTTGCCGGTCCTCCTTACCCTCGATGGCCCGATCTTATGCGCAGGCGAAACTTCAGGCAAGATCGTCGGGCGGCGCGGCCGAGCGAGTCCTGCGCTTGTCTTAAGCCACAACCGGCGCGCGGGACGAGTTTGAGTCTCTTGTCGATTCCCGCTAAAAGCATGCGGGATGACCGGCACACAAAGAGCGCCAGCGATCAGCAGCGCTGAGAAAGGTAAGAAACCATGGCGATCAGAATCGACGGCGGAACGGTCGTGGGATGGTCGGGAGCCCACCACGAGCTTATTCCCGACGGCAGCGTCCTGGTGGAAGGAGACACGATTACCTACGTCGGCAGGGACCGCGCGAAACCCGCCGACCAAGTCATCCATGCGCCCGGGAAATTGATTTGCCCCGGCTTTATCAATCTTCATGTCCACTCGCAGCTCAACGTCGGCGACTATCTGATCACGGACGTGACGAAGAAGGACTACCTCTCCGCGAACTGGTTTGTCTTCGGCGCGCCGACGAAGGAGGCGGCCGCATCCGCCCCGCCCCCGGAAGCCGTCGCGATCGGCCGCAAGTACGCGCTTTTCAGCGCGCTCAAGAACGGCGCGACCACCGTTCTCGATCCCGGCGGCGGGCCCGGAGATCTCGGCGCTTACGTGGAGATCGTCGGCGAGATCGGCGGCCGGGTGTTTTTTGGCCCGCCCTACCGGAGCCGCGACATCTACACCGACGCCGCCGGACGCCACTATTACGAAGATCGCGCGGACGGCGGGCGGCCCGGGCTACAAAGAGCGGTTGACTTTATCCGCGCGTATCACGGCGCCAAAAACGGCCTCGTCCAGGGAATCCTCAATCCCGCGCAGGCGGAAACATGCGAGCCGGGGCTGCTCGAGGAGACGGCCGCGGCGGCGAAAGAGCTCGATGTCGGGATCCATATCCATGCGGCGGGAAATCTCCGCGAGCTGGTGCACCTTCTCTACAACTACCGAAAGCCCGCGATCGAATACCTCGCGGAGGCGGGCATTCTCGGGCCGCGCACCGTGCTTGGGCACGCGGTTTTTATCTCGGGCCATTCCCGCGTGGATTATCCTTTCGGAGATGAACTCAAGCTCATCGCCGAATCCGGCGCCTCGGTCGGCCACTGCCCGCACAAGTACGCGAAAATGGCGATCGCCGCGGAATCGTTCGATCGCTACGTCGATGCCGGAGTGAACGTCGCGCTCGGAACCGACACTTACCCGCTCGATATTGTCTCGGAGATGCGCTACGCGTCGCTGATCTCGCGCCTGGTCGACAGAAAATATCACGGCGCGCGCCCCGAGCGCGTCTTTAACGCGGCGACCGTCTGGGGCGCGAAGGCCTTGGGGCGGGACGACCTGGGAAAGCTGGCGCCGGGCGCGAAGGCGGATATCGTGATCGTGAATTTGCGCACCGCGCGCTACGGGCCCGTGCGCGATCCGATCACGGCCCTTGTCGAGTACGGGAGCGGCGCCGACGTCGAGACCGTGATCGTCAACGGAGAGGTCGTCGTTTCCGAGGGCCGCTCGACGCGCGTCGATGAGGACGAGCTGTACGCGCGCGCCGAAGCGGCCGCCAAGCGCGCGTGGGACAATTGGCCGAAACGCGACTGGGCGGGAAGATCCGTGGAAGAGATCGTGCCGCCGGCCTTTCCCACGCGCGGGCCGTGAGAGCGGGAAGCGGCGGGCAACAAAACTTATCGGAGCTGTCCATGTCTCTTGGCCGCGTGCTGGTGGAAAAATTTCAACCGGATGTTCTCGAGTGGCTTGAGTCGCGCGCCGAGATTGTTGTTGTCGATCCCTGGGCCGAGCCCGAGCGCTGGGAAGCCGAGGCTGCGCGGGTGGACGCGATCATCAGCCGAAAGGGCAGGATCACCCGGCGGCATATCGAAAAGAGCGCCGGCCGGCTCAAGATCATCGCGCGCACCGGGGTCGGCGTCGATCCTTCACGCGTCGATCTCGACGCGGCGAGGGAGTATCGCGTGTGGGTCACGAACATGCCCGGCACCAACTCCGTTTCCGTCGCCGAGCTGGTGTTCGGGCAGATGATCGCGCTCGCGCGCAAAACCATCGATGCCCATCGGGCGGTGAAAGAGAACCGCTGGAGCGACTATCTCAAATACACCGGCATCGAGCTCGCTCACAAAACCATCGGCATCATCGGCATGGGCAATATCGGAACGCGGGTGGCGCTCCGAGCGGGGGCTTTCGAGATGGCGTTTCTCGTCTGCGATCCCTACATTCCCGAATCGCACGTCACCGCATTGGGCGGGAGAATGGCGGAGCTGAGCGAGCTTCTCGCGGAATCGGATTTTGTCACGATTCACTGCCCGCTCACGCGCGAGACCGAGCGCATGATCGGCCCAGACCAGCTCGCTCTGATGAAGCCGTCGGCGTATTTAATCAATATGGCGCGCGGCGGCATCGTGGACGAGGCTGCCCTCTGTCAAGTTCTCAGCAAAAACCGGATTTCGGGAGCAGCTTTGGACGTCATGCAAGACGAGCCGCCGCGCATCGACCACCCTTTGTTTCGGCTCGACAACGTCATCTTTACGCCGCATCTGGGCGCGCTGACGTTGGAGGCCGCGAAACGCGGCGAGTGGGGGGCCGCGGAAGAAACCATTCGCGTCCTCGAAGGGAAGCGTCCCAAGAACCCTGTCGTAGAGATCTCGTAGATGACCTTGCGCGCCCAACCTAGGTGCGCGACTCCGGTTGAGCCGTGTCGTCCCGGCCTTCAAAAAATCCGCAAGACCTCAGGTATTTGAGGCGCCGCTGGAGATAAGTATCCTTGGGCCAATTCCAGTGTTGCCCCGTGAGCAAATCGCCGTGATAGGGCGCGCCGTTTACCTTGCTTTGCAGGAAAATCGTCTGCCAGAAGCTCGGCTTGTCTAAATCGACCGCTGGATTTTTCATGCAACTCCCCTCCTCAAAATGGAAAACCGGCAATGACGGTTGCCGGTTTCACCACTCGCTCCTTGACTCCCATGGTGACCAGATCGGGCAGTCAACTCATCGCGTCAACGTCGGGGTAACGGAAGGGCCAAATCCGTGCCACCGGGAGAAGAGGCCATTTGTCGCCCGCTGTCCAAATTTTTCATAGCCTGCTCCGGCGCTCGCCTAGGCGCCATCGACCCGCGCCACGACTTCCGGCGCGGAATCGGGCAGGGTTGCGAGACATCTCCCGGATTCTTCCCCGCAACCCTTCGGTCAACGGATCCGGATTTGACCAGAAGACCAGAAAATAGAATACGGAATACAGGAGACAGAACACGGTTTGCACGCCCGGAAATAAACCCGGAGCAGGTTTGCAGAGCAGGTCGGGGCTCGATACGGTGGGATTGTGGACGATTGCTGCGTCGCAAAGGCGGATGACATTGAGCGAATAAAGACCGAACACAGAAAAGTTCTCCAGGTTGTTCCGGGGATCAACGTCGCGCTGTTCGCGGTGGAGGCGATGCGCGAGATCGGAGTCGATATCAGCGCCAAAAAGCCGCGCGGCGTAGACGATGTCGTCAAGACCGGGCAAAAATTTGACTATGTCATAACGGTCTGCGATGAAGCGAGCGCTGAGCAGTGCCCGCTCTTTCCCGGCGCGGCTTTGCGCCACCATTGGAGCCTTCCCGATCCTTCCGAGTTCAAAGGCACGCGGGAAGAGAGGCTGGAACAGACGCGAGGCGTCAGAAACCTGATCGAATCGAAAATCAGGGAATTTTGCCCAGCCACCTGCGCCGCGCTAGCGTAGGACTTTTGTTCGCGCGATACCGTCGGAATTTGCGCCGGCGATGATTGTCACTACTCATGTTTTGTTTGGACGGCGCGGATTTGGATTCCTTGACTTTCCGCTGAAAAGGGGCAAACTACGTACACAACAATGAGCCGCAGATCAAAAACTGTGCTCGCTTTTTTCTCCTTCGTATTCTTCTCCTTTGGAATCTGGTGCGGCACGCTAGCCGCCCCGAGTCAGGCTATCGCCGGAGTCACTGATTGCTCTCAGCACAGTTCCGGCAGGGTCATGACTGGATGCGAACATTTCCATTATCTGTGCGGGTCTAGCTCCTCGTCCAATTTTCTTTTTGCAGGTCTCCCAAGCTCGACCCATCGGAACGATGTTTACAAAGGCAAGCTCAAGGCGGCAGTTGGAGAGCTCGCCGCGGATCTTTCGACTGATCGGCTACTGCCACCCGACAGGGAATCCAGCCGTGTCTTGTACGGCCACGCCGCACAAAAAATCTCACTCCGTCTCTTCAATTCCGTTTTGAACCTTTGATTTCCCGCTCTCGCTGATTCTGTTTTTGCCCAACGAGGGTCGCCCGCCAGGGGCGAGCGGCCAATTAAGTTTTCTCGGGAGGAAACAGATGAAAACGTTGCTCTTAAGCGTTGGAGTGTCTCTTCTCATTCTCTCCGGATTGGCTTTCGGTAACGAACAGAGGGGCCATCGGAGCATGATGGAAGAGATGATGAAGCGCGGCAAAGAGGGGGAGCGAATGGGCGGAATGATGCGCATGATGAAGATGATGGATCAGTGCGCATCCATGACGGCGTCCTCACACGGCTCCGAGAAGCCGCGGGAGAACCGCCAATAAATGCGAGCAAAGCAGGGGCCGTTCAGCCCCTGCTAATTCTGGAGAGCCGTTTTGTGCCACGCGGATTTGGAGCGTTCCTCGCAAGCTTTGGCGCTGTTGTCGTCGCCTTTCTCGTGCTGACGCTTGTTCACTTGCAGAAGCAAAGCAACACCGCGGGTGGCCTCGGCCACGAGTCCGGGACGCTCCGGATCGAACGGCCCGAAGAGAGGATCGCGGCGCCTGATTTCGTCTTGCAGGACCCCAGCGGCAAAGCGTTTAGGCTAAAGGATCTCAGGGGCAAGGTTGTCCTTCTCAATTTCTGGGCGACCTGGTGTCCGCCTTGCGTTCAAGAGATGCCGACAATGGAGAAGCTTCATCTGGATTTGGGTGAAAAAGGGCTCGTCATTCTGGCGGTCAATTATCAGGAGAGCCCGCAACAGGTGAGGCAGTTTTTCGCGGAAAACAGGCTGACGTTTAC
The DNA here is from genome assembly GCA_035559995.1 of Candidatus Acidiferrales bacterium. Lineage (GTDB taxonomy): Bacteria > Desulfobacterota > Binatia > UBA9968 > UBA9968 > DATMAM01. Next base: position 29,466 of record DATMAM010000066.1, on the reverse strand, counting down.
GGCGCTTTTGGACCCCGATGGAAAAGTCTTCGGACTCTATCAGGCGTGGGGTCTGCCGATGAGCGCTATTGTCAACAAGCGGGGGGAGCTGGTGGGCAAGGTCATGGGCTATAGAGACTGGCACACCCCCGAGGCCAGGGACTTCTTTCGCGCGCTGCTGGCGGAAACGGGTTAGGGACATGATGGTGAGCGGAATGGAAATCGCGATCTGGGGCGTCTTTAGCTTTCTTTTGGGGCTGCTACTGATTTTTCTCTTTGTGGTGGCTGTCGTTGTTGTCGTGAGACAAGAAGCGCTGCGCCAAGGGCGAGATCAGCAAGCAGGAGTACGAAACGATCAAAAACCACATCGGCTGACCGTTTATTGCGAATTCCTTATGACGAGAACTCTAATCGTCGCATTCGGCGTCTCGCTGATGTTAGCTCTCCCGCTTGCGTACGGGTCTCTTATCGGTCGAGGCGCAGTTCAGGCTGGCGTGGATATGACGCGTGCCGAACGGATCGATCTTGAGAACTGCGCAGCGTGTCACGGCGAGAAGGGAGACGGGAAAGGAACTCGGACGAATCGATTAAAAACCAAACCAAGAGACTTCACCAAGACATGATGGGGAGACAGTTAAAGCGCAGGTTTATAAGTTCTCCCACGGGAAGAAGACTAACCTCGGGAGAAGAAATGAAAAAGGCCGCCCTTCTCGGATTGTTGGTTTTAGTGCTTCTAATCGGCTTACTCGCCGCTGCGCGCCGTCCGGCGGCTGGCGAGTCGTTGGCAGAAGTAGACGGTGTTCCGGTAACGGCGGCCGAGGTTGAGAAGGCTATCGGTGCTCCTCTGGCCAAGCTGCAGGAGCAAATCTACAACCTGAGGCGCCAGAAGTTGGAGGAGATAATTAATGAACGGCTCCTGATCAAAGAGGCGAAAAGGAGGCGCATCTCTGTCCCCGCTTTGCTGGACGCGGAGGTCACGTCCAAGGTTACTCTCGTGACCGAACAGGAAGTAGAGACGTTTTATGAAGCCAACAAGACGCGTTTTACCGGCGATCCAACCGCAGCTCGACAACAGATCCGAACGAATCTGCAAAATCAGAAGCTAGCGGCCAAGAGACAGGAGTTTCTTCAGCTTCTCAGGTCCAGAGCTAGGATCGCGGTTTATCTGAAGCCGCCGCCGGTCTATCGGGTTGAGGTGTCAACGGACGGGTCGCCATTCAAGGGACCTCTCAAGGCGCCGGTGACGATCGTAAAGTTCGAGGATTTCCATTGTCCTTTCTGTAAGAAAGTCCAAGCCACCATCGCTCAACTCTTGTCCGAGTACGGAAGCAAAGTCAGGCTCGTCCACCGCGACTTTCCCATCGATAGCATTCATCCGCAGGCTCGGAGGGCGCACGAGGCAGCTCGCTGCGCGAACGAGCAAGGCAAGTTCTGGCAGTACCACGACGAGCTGTACACGAACGCGCCCAAGGCTGAACTGCAAGACCTGATATCGTACGCCAAACAGGTGGGTCTGAATGCAGCGGCTTTTGAGCAATGCCTATCCAGCGGCAAATATCGGGCTGTGGTTCAGAAAGATGTCGAGGAAGGCAATCGCCTAGGCGTCACTGGGACGCCGGCGTTTTTTATCAATGGGCGATTGCTTTCGGGTGCTCAACCATTGGCGAGCTTCGTTTCCATAGTCGAAGACGAAATATCACGCGCGCGTTGACGCGTATCCGACGAGGAAGCCAATTTCAAAGGAGTGTTTCATGGGCTTACGCCCGCCTGCAGAGGATGAAAAGACCCCTCACCCTCGCCCTTGAGGGAGAGAGGGAACGGCGAGGGTGCCGAATTTTCGAAGGAGGAGGTGTCATGAAAGAGAGCTTACGAGGACTTGTGATGTTGTGGGGAACGATGTGGGCGTTGGGTGCTGGCGCGGCTCTGGGAGGAGAAGTCGCGTACCTGCAATTCGCCGCTGCCAGGAATGCGCCGAAGGCGAACGCTGCGGTGTTCGAGCATGTCCATGCGCTGGCGATGGACGCGGAAGGCCGAAGCCTATTTCTCGGAACCCACGGCGGACTTTTTCGAAGCGAGGACGGTGGCCGCACCTGGAAGAAGATCGCGCTTGGGACAGAACATTCCCGCCTTGACGTGATGGCGGTCACAGCAGACCCGCGAGACGCAAAAACCATCTATGCCGGTACCCACGAGGCCGGCGTTTTTAAAACTACCGATGGCGGCGTGACATGGAACCAGGTGAACCAGGGTCTCGGAGGAATGGACGTTCACGGGCTAGCGATTGACCCCAATATGGCATTCAAGCTGCACGCGGCCGTGAGAGAAAAAGGCGACGGGATCTACAGGACCACCGATCACGGGGGAAAATGGATCCGCGTCGACGACGGCCCTGAAGGTGAAGTCAAGGTTCTAACGTCGGTCAACATCTCGACGGGCATGGGCGGAATTTTTCTCTATGCCGGGACTTCCGCCGGCCTGCAGCGCAGCGCGGACTGTTTCTGAGGGTGGAAAGCTGTGGGCGGTCTGCCCACCAATAGAACCGTGAACGGCTTTGCCGTGGATCCTTCAAGTCCGAAGATCATGTACGCTGCTATGCGGGATGGGCTCTTCAAGAGTGGGGATGCGGGTGCGTCTTGGAAGCGCGTTGGGAATGAACTGAAGAACCTGGCTGCAGTCGCTATGAATCCAAGAAAACCGAACGAAATGTACGTGGCGACGATGGATGGGACAATCTATGTGAGCGCTGATGCAGGAATGAAGTGGAAAAAGCAACAGTAGAGTTTTGATTGGAGTTGCTCCTGAAAATGGAGGAGTCTTTATGGCAGATCAGATTGTTTTAGAGGAGGAGAAGACGCGTGTGGAAAATCCGCCTGGAGATGCAGTGAAAGCTGAAGCCAGCCCGACTGCCTGCCCAGTGCAGGGAAAGGGCTGGCTCAAAGGGCCGCTCGGGATGGCGATTTGCTGCGGAGCGCCCCTTCTTCTTGTGGCCGCAATTTCATTTTTCGGCCTGTCCCTGGGAGCAGTCGCAAGCGGCGCGCTGAGCCTCGCGGCGGTTCTCGCCTGTCCCGTGGGGATGTATCTCGTGATGCGGATGATGATGAACCGCAAGAACTAGAAGCGATGGTGAGCACGATTGCTCGCTGAGCCGCTTCGTCGATTGCAGCGTCCGGAAAATTGCTCTGGAGGGTTCAGCAGTGGGCACTGAAGAAAAAGATTTATGGATTCTACGCCATTTTCGCAAAGTGTACGCATCTGGGATGCACGCCGCGCTGGCTGGCCGCGGAGAACAAGTTCAAGTGCCCCTGTCATGGCAGCGGCTTCTTTAAGGACGGAACAAACTTTGGGGGTCCGGCGCCAAGGCCGCTCGACCATTTCAAGGTCGCGGTCGCGGGGGATGGTCAGCTCATTGACGCTGGCGTATCGGCTTTTATGAAATCTTGGGTCAAGCTAGCCCTCGTGGTCGTAACTCTCGGGGCAGTGATCGGGGTTCTTGCCTACGGTTTTTACCGTGATCCGCGCTACATCCGGTCTCCGCTCGTTGGCAGGGAAGCGCCCTCGTTCGCCTTGAGACTCTTCGACGGAAGGACAATCCGGCTCGAGGATTTTCGCGGCAAAGTGGTTTTTCTCAATTTCTGGGCTTCCTGGTGCGCGCCGTGCCGCGCCGAGGCGAAAACATTAGAAGCGGCATGGAGGAAATACAAGGAGCGAGGCGTGGTTTTCCTGGGCGTCAACATTCAGGACAAGGAAGAAGACGCCCGCGCCTTCATCGAGGAGTTTGGGATCACGTACATCAATGGGAGAGACGACACCGGGAAGATTGCTATTGATTACGGCGTTTGGGGGATACCGGAAAGCTTTTTCATCGATAGCCAGGGGCGGATCACCTACAAGCACGTAGGGGCTTTGGACTCGTCCATGATCAGCGCCAAGTTGGATCAGGCACGTCTCGGCATCGTCACCGCCGAAGAGGGCAGAGGCGATTATCGCTCGGTGCGGTGAGCGCGAGGCCGTTATGAGGAGAGAGGAGATGGGTGGAAGATATTTCCTTGTCTCATCGATACGTGCATTCTGTTGCAAGAGAGGAGAGCGCGAGCTTGAAAAATAAATTTGCTCAAGGTTTCTTGCGTTACCGATGCGGTATCTCGCTGTTTGTCGCGTCGATGAGCAAGATTTTTCGCCGGAGCCGGTTGATGATGTTCGCCGCCATCGCGCTGGTGCCTGTTTGGCGGGGGTTTCCGGTGGCTTTGGGCGCGCAGAGTTTGTCTGTGGAGGAGGTGCTGGCGGCGTTGGGCAAAGGACCCGCGCTGGGAGCCGCGAGCGCCCCTGTGACGATTGTCGAGTTCTCTGATTTTCAGTGTAGCTTTTGCAAAAAGTTCTGGTCGGACACCCTCCCCAAGATAAAAGAGAATTACATCAATGCCGGCAAGGTGCGATTCGTGTACCGCCATTTTGCCATCCTTGGAAAGTTGTCCGAGCAAGCCGCGATCGCGGCGGAGTGTGCCGGGGAGCAAGAGAAATTTTGGAACTACCACGACAAGCTCTTCGCGAGCCAGGGCGGGCTGGCGTTCACGGATTCAAACCTCAAACAGTATGCGCGGGAGCTAAAACTGGACGCCGGAAAATTCGGCCAGTGCCTTGACGCCGGCAAGTACCGGCGGAAGGTGGAAGCCGAAACGGGCATTGCCGCCTCTCTTGGGGCGAGAGGGACGCCGACATTCTTTGTCAACGGGCGCCTGCTGGTAGGAGCCCAGCCTTTTGAAACCTTTCGCGCCGTTATCGAGGAGGAGTTAAAAAAGGATGGAGCAAAGAAGAAGGCGGGATAAGGTCACTGAGCGGCCCGAAGCAACGGACGCGAGTCCCTGGTACAGGGTTTACGTCACGAGTCTCCTCCTTTTTCTTCTATACTCGCCGGACGGGGTTTTCGCCTGTGGTGGCCTCAAGGCAACGATTGCGGCAGAGCCGCGGCTTTTCGCTGTCAAAACCGAGAGCGGACCGCGCGGGACAACACTGCACTTCGATAACGCAGGGAATGTCTATGTCGCGGCCGAGGAGATCAGGATCTCGAGCGCCTTAGCCGAGGCGATTGCAAAACGATACCTTCAGAAAAAGTACGAGCGCTATGAGCACCTGGAGTTCGAGGCCTTCACTTACGACCACGGGGACCTCGTTTATATGTATCATGCCCACGTCCCCGATCTGGCCTATAGCGTTCACGTCGGGCCGCTAAAGAGCGTCAGCGATCATGCTCACGTCCATGTCTCCGCGCTGACCGGAGACGTCTACGGGCCCGGCTGCGGGTTCGGCTCCGGCGCTGTCGAGATGAAGTTCGACGCCAAAGAGTATCCGGCTGATCTAAGGGACAAACGCCTGCCGTATTTGCAGTTCAACACAAGTTTCATCGCGCGAGAGGGAAAGCCTCCCAAAATCGATGGCCGGATCGAAAAGGAAGAGTGGCGGGGAGCGGGTCGCGAGGTGATCCATGTCGGCACTCCAAAGGACAAGGTTACCGAGTACGGGTGAGGAGGGCCGGGGCAGGCGGTCGCCTACAAGCCGGAGCGGTACCACATCGAAATCTACGCGAAAATCCATGAGGGAATCATTTACTTCGGCCTTCGCGCCGACACGACGAGGTGGCTCGCTCTTTTGCTCAAGGACTTCGAGCACCACGGAATGATCGGAGATTTCAACGACGTGAAGCTGCTGTCGTCCAAAGGGATCGAAGATTATTTTCTGGCGGAGAGGCCGGATCAGAAGGAGCCGGGGCCGCGCAAGCTCGCCGGCGTGCACACCTGAATGGCGGCGGCGTCCCTGGTCAGGGACAGGGAAAGCAATCTAAAGGAGGCGGCGTTTCGGAAAGCGGGAAGATTCGTCGAGTACGAGTTTGCGTTTCCTTACCGGAACGAAGATCTCGGCGATTCGTTCTGGCAGCTGGGAAAAGCCTATCAGCTCGCCGTGCTGGTCGGACCGTCAGAACAATTTAACGGCGTGACGGGAGATACTTGGATGAGCGACCAGATTTACATTCGGCTTGGTTCTCCATCCAGCGAGTCCATCTATCATCCGCCTTACTTGCCGGAGGGCGGGACTCTCAATCGCCAGGAGCATTCGCATCGCGGAGCCGATGAGCAAAAAGGAAAGAAGCGATAAAAAGGAAAAGCCAGCGAAAGCGTTTGTGAAACGACGCTGGGGAGTTTGGAAGCTCATCGCGGCAGCGCTTGCAACGAGCCTCGTGATCGCGCTCTTCTGGATTTTCGCCGGGAGCGAGCCCTGGGGATTGCCTGCGACGCCGCGAAATCCGAGGCCCGCGACGCTTTCGCCTCTGCTCTTCACCGGCGAGGCGGCAAAGGCTTACCGGATCGCTCAAGAGGTGCCGGAACTACTGGAACAGATGCCTTGCTACTGCGGCTGCTACGTCAATCCGGGCCATCGCAACAACCTCGACTGTTACACGGACCGCCACGGAGCCGGCTGAAAGATCTGCATCGACATTACGCTGGACGCGTATAAGATGTACAAGGAAGGAAAAAAGATCGCGGACATCAAAAAGTCCATCGACGCGAAGTATTCCCGGTTTTGGCCTTATGAAAAGAAATGGCCTCCTTAAGAGCTATTTTTGCGAGCATCCTTTTGTGGCCGGCCGGTTGCACGACGCCGGCGGGCAATCCTACTCCTCCGCCTGATAGCGCGTTCTATTTGCACGAAGGAGTCAAAATCCACTTCAAGGAGGTCGGCGCCGGGCGACCTCTGGTTTTCATTCACGGGTTCGGTACTTCGCTGGAAACGTGGCGGTTCATCGCGCCGCCTCTCGAGCGGCAATTCCGCCTGGTGCTGCTCGACCTTAAAGGTCACGGGCTCTCGGATAGACCGCTTGACGAGCGCTATTCCATTCAAGCTCAGGCGGAGATCGTATTGGGCCTCATGCGCCATCTCCACCTCAAGCAGGCAGTCCTCGTCGGGCACTCTTTTGGCGCGGCCGTCGCGGTGAGAGCGGCTTTAGAGGACGGCGCGCGGGAGCTAGTTTCCGGACTCGTTCTCATCGGCGGCTCGCTCGATGCAGATCGTCTGCCGTTTGCTTTTAACCTCTTGCGCGCTCCGCTCCTTGGCTGGCTCAGCCTCAAGTTGACGACCGCCTCGTTTCGCACGCGGATGATGCTCAAGCGCGTGTATCACGACGACAGCAAGGTTACCGACGACCTTGTCGAATTGTACGCCAAGTACCAGAGAGGAGCCGGAGCGCATTACATGCTGTTAAAGACGGCGCAGCAGATCGTGCCGCCGGACTTGCGGCTTTTGGAAGCAAAGGCCCGAAAGATGGAGTTGCCCGCGATCAACATCTGGGGCACGCAAGACAAGGTGATCACTCGGGCAAGCGCGGAGGCCGTGTGTGGGGTGCTACGCAACTGCGCCTTCATTGCGCTGGAGGGCGTCGGCCATATTCCTCAGGAAGAAGCGCCTGAGCAGGTCGTGGTTCTGTTGAAGGAATTTCTCCGTTCCGGTCTCAATTAGGAAAGAAACCGGCCGATTTGGCCCCGCGATCCAGGGGGATCGTTCCTAGCTCGAGAAAGGACAACCTCGTCGAAAAGCCGCGGGTGACTCAAAGAGTTAAGGAGAGACTTGCCGCGCTGGGGTGACCGCGCGACGGGCGGCTCGCTTCAATGGGGCCACGGATTTTCCTCCGTGGAAATTCCGTCGCCGGCCGGAGGAATTCAGGAAGAAAGCCGGCTTCAATGGGGCCACGGATTTTCCTCCGTGGAAATAGGAGGGTCACTATGGAACGCACCAACGCAGAACTGATGCTTCAATGGGGCCACGGATTTTCCTCCGTGGAAATCTCAATCTCGCGCCGGCCTTCTTCCAGAAAGAAGTCTAGCTTCAATGGGGCCACGGATTTTCCTCCGTGGAAATCACTGGCTGCGCGGCGGCCAGTTTGGAAGGATACTCGCTTCAATGGGGCCACGGATTTTCCTCCGTGGAAATACCAACACGTAGTAGAGCGAGGAGCGAGGATGCCGTACGCTTCAATGGGGCCACGGATTTTCCTCCGTGGAAATCGGGAAACGTCGTCCCGGCGGAAAAGTATCTCGCGCTGCTTCAATGGGGCCACGGATTTTCCTCCGTGGAAATACTAAAGGTAGAACTTGTCGAGGCCCGAGAGAAAACGCTTCAATGGGGCCACGGATTTTCCTCCGTGGAAATCTGATTATCCTATTGCCAGGATCATCGGGGTATTTCTCGCTTCAATGGGGCCACGGATTTTCCTCCGTGGAAATAATTCGGAGAGTTCGCTCATTGACGGACAAAATCCCTGCTTCAATGGGGCCACGGATTTTCCTCCGTGGAAATATCTCCGCTTCGCTAAGTTCCAGACCGCCCTTAAGTTTGCTTCAATGGGGCCACGGATTTTCCTCCGTGGAAATGATGTAGCGTTCCGCCAGAGTCTCCTGGACCGTGCTGCTTCAATGGGGCCACGGATTTTCCTCCGTGGAAATGACAACCAGGCGCGAGTCAGAAAATGGCAGCTCATGTTGCTTCAATGGGGCCACGGATTTTCCTCCGTGGAAATGATCGATCCGCAGAGCGAGACCGTTTTCATGAAACAGCTTCAATGGGGCCACGGATTTTCCTCCGTGGAAATGTCGGCGCCGGTGCTGTCTTACCCGGAACTGTTTATCGCTTCAATGGGGCCACGGATTTTCCTCCGTGGAAATAGCCCGCCTCAGATCCGTCGGCCTGCGGCGCATTTCCGAACGCAACAGCGAGCGCCGCGTGTTCCTCACGTGTGGCTCACCTCCTTCCGCCCGGACTTAGCCCCCGATCCGAACCCAAGTTCGCAATTCTGCGTCGCTTCCCCTCGCGCGAGCGGTGCCCGGACTGCGCGCGCCACTCGACCGCTCGCGCGACACGGCGCTCAAGAGATCACCGGCACGCGTATCGCGAGCTTCATCCGCTTGCCGAGGGCCTGCATGCTCTTTACCGGGAACGACTCGGTCGGGCCCAGGTCTATGATCAACACCTTGTCCTCGTCGTGGTTGATGATCTCCTCGAGCGTCGCCTGCATCTCGATGCGATCGACAGCCGTCAGGTCGCACTGAAAGAGCGATAGCTGCAGGTGCTCGCCAAAGCCCTGCATCGTCTTGAACACCTTTCGCAGACGCCGCGGCTCCGAAATATCGTAAGCCACCAGATACACGCGCCTCATCGTGTCAAAAAGGACGGATAGTCGGCGATCTCGCCCATCAGGTAGCGGCCCAGAAGCCGCGCCTGCACCTCGAGGACTCTCCGGTAGCTGATCCGGTATCCGAAGACGGGGTGGACAATCTCCTGCGCCATCCGACGCTCGTAGGCCCTGAGAAACTGGAGCCTGCCGCCCTGCGTCAGCGCCACACCGGCCCAGGAGCGGATGAAGTGCTCCGCGCGTATCTCTCCGTTGTTGATGACCGTGAGCACCACCGAATCCGCGATCAGCGGCCGGAACTCTTCCATGAGATCGAGCGCGAGCGCCGGACGGCCGTAGCGGGGCTTGTGAAAGAACCCCAGGTAGGGGTCGAAGCCGACGGTGAAGAGGGTCGCTGCGAAGTCTTTGACCAGCATCGCATAGGCGAACGAAAGCAGCGCGTTCACGGGATCCCTCGGCGGACGACGGTTGCGCTGGGAGAAGTCGAAGGTCGGCAGACCGTCCTCCTGACGCAACATCTCCCCGAAGCGGGCGAAGTAACGGCTCGCAGCCGTTCCTTCCACTCCGAGGAGGCTTTCGAGGTCCTCGGTTCGGGCCGCTCGGCGCAAATCCGCTTTGAACCCCTCCAGCACCTCAGGCGGAAGCTCCTTGTGATTGCGGCGCAAGAGGGTGCGGCAATTGAGAATCTTCGCCTGAACGAAGCGGCGCGCCAGCACCAGCGACTTCTCCGGATCGGCCGCGGCGGCGTACTGCCGTCGTCTGAGCTCGACGTTCTTGTGGAACATCCCGTGGGTGACGCCGTAGAACCACCCGCCATGAGAGAAATGACAGATGGGGATGCCGCGCATGCAAAGCTCGCGGATGACCGAGCTCGTGAGCTGCACGCCGCCGAAGACCGCGAGCTGGGAGATCTCCCGCAGGCGCGCTTCCGCAAGCCTCTCGTCGCGCTCGAGGACCCGCAGCACCTCTCCGTCCTTCACCACCCGCGCGCCCTGGCGCTGGACGTACATCGGCAGGGCGTCGTCGGCCGAGGGAAGCAAACGCCTGGGCGGTTCCGCCGCCGCTTGCGTGGTGTTCAAAAAGCGAATCTCGTCGGGGAGGCAGATGGAGACCAGCGAACAGCGAGGACACTTCGGGCTGTCCTCCAGCGGCGGCGGGATCGTCTCGCCTCCGATCACGCGCCTCATCTCCTCGGCGAACTGAAGCGTCCGCGACACAAGCTCCTCGTCGAAGCGCACCCGCACCCGCTCGCGCGAGCCCGCAAAGTACAGGATCCCCTCCTCGCAGACAAAACCATGCTCGCGCAAAAGCAGCCCCTGAACACACAACTGCACGCGCTCGGGCTCCCAGGCTCCATGCGCCGTGTGCGGGCGCTTGCCGCGCTTGTACTCGACCGGCGTGGCGCGCCCGCCCTCCCCCTCAACGAGATCGATCTTGGCGGTGAGGCCCAGCCGCTCCGAGCTCAGGTGCACCGAGCGGGCGTGGATCTCTTCGAGCGGCTCCGCCTCCACCGGCGCGCCCGTCCTGGAGGGTGAGCGGTTGACGCGCCGGTGATGAAACCGGCCCTCGACCGTATCCGCGCTCTCCGCCCACTCCCCCTGCACCCACTCGAGATAGGCCAGCCGCGGGCAGTAGACGAACTCGTTCAGCATACGGGCGGGAAGAAGGTCGGGAACGGAAGGCGCCGCGGTCGAACCCAACGATCCTTCCCGCGGGAGCCCCGAAGCCGGCTTCTCTGTGACTTCACGCATTATCACCCTTCGCTTCTAGATTCGCCGCGCGGGAGCGAAGACGTTTACGAGAAACGTTGAGCACGTCCTAACACCCAGCGAGGCCAGCTTCCTTCTTTCCGATGCTCGGCGGGCTCCGCTGGTCAGCCGCCCGCTCTACGTCCGTGGCCGAAGCAGGCCTAAGCCGAAATGACAACCAAAGCCAAGAGCGACCGGACCGGACACGGGGGCAGCAAATCGCAGCTCGATCAACCGTCCCAGCGTGTCAGGTTGGCTCAGACCCTGCTTGCGGCGAAAACGATGGTAATGTAGGGGCCGCAAGCGCCGGCCTCCGAAGTGCTGTTCCGTTAACTCTTGGAAACCGAGAATCGGCGGCAAATTCTCGCCTCGTGCCGACCACTCACGACGCAGTTGTTTTAGAATCGCCTCATGTAACGCTGCCGCCGAGCGGGTTTCTGCCTTCTTTAGATACCAGGGATGCAAATATGGAGTGATGCTCTCCCAAACGGCGGATTCACGGACAAGCGGGGTCATCTCGCTGAACATGCCCGCTTGGCCGACACCTTCCAGCATCAGACGTAACGGCTCCCCGTGGTCTCGGTGGCAAGCATCTAGAGCGGTCAGGACGCGAATCGCTTCGGGGCTAAAACCCCCAGGCGCATGCACCAACACGTGCGTGATTTGTCCACGCTCGTTTGGGTCAGGAAGCCAGAACGCGTGCTTGTGTCCGCTCTCGTCGTTGCCATGACCGGAGAGTTCGTAGGGGATCGCACCTTCCCCCAAGAGCCGCTTGGCTCTGCCCATAGCCGCCAAACGCAGTGCTTCACCCATGCGCACGGCGTCTTCGATGCGCGGCGAAGGCGTGCCATAAACAGCAAAGCGGACAGTGGTGACGGCGGTTCGTTCTCTTGTCGCAACCGCACGCGTCGCTGCTTTCGCTGCAACAGTCCCGAGCGCGTGCAGCGGGCGACGGTAGGTCACCGTCCGCGCTGCGGGGGGATGGCTCCAACCAGCCGCTTGCCACTGCGCCGTGTCTAACGACAGCGCATCGAGCCAATCCTGGGGCAGGGATTGTGCGAGCTCTTCCGGCACTTCCTGTTTAGCGCCGAGTTGCTCGCTTCGAAACTTGACGTAGCTTTGCGGTGGTAACGGTGCCAAAACGCGCACGATTTCTTCCATCGTGTCGTCCGTCCTCGTATCCGCATCCCCTTGGTTTACGGGAACGCAATTGAAATCCCCGTTCCAGACAATACGTTCGGCCTGTACCCAAGATTCCGCTCGGCCGAGGTAGCCCATCGCCTCGAGCAACCTGTCCAGCAGCTCGCGCTCCTCGGCCGGGAGTTCCAACTCACGCCAAGCAACCACGACAGGATCATCTAGTGCCAGACGAACAAAGGCATCGAAAATCAACGCAGGCTTCTTACCTTTGGTTGGCATGTAATGCCGCGTATGGGCATGGATAGCCTGATCCGGCAACCGGATACGTGGCGGCGGCGCTTCGGCTATGCGAGCAAGCAACGAGTGGAGAGAGCTACGAGGGTACACGGTTTGATCTAGCTTGCGATGCCACGTGGCGATTAACGAGCGCGTTAGCCGCCAGGTGTCCGGCGGCCAGGCAACGGCGGCTTCGTTGACGTGACACCACCACGGAGTGGCGTGGTAACGGCCCCCGGGAAATGTGAACGCGATCGCTAGCATCGTTAGTCCCTTTCGGCTTAGGTTTCCTTTTTCTTGGCCGCCATTCCTTCCCATGTCACCTTGGTAATCCGCGCCTCGGGCTGATCCGGCCACTTCTGCTCCTTAGCAACCTTGTCGATCAAAGCGGGCAGCTCCTCTTCGAGCGCGCCGCGCTCCGGCATCGAAAAACCTTTGGGCCGCGTCACCTCCAAACTTCCGCATTCGAAGTCGCAGGCGGTCCGGAGCCGCAACCCACCCTCGAGAAAGGCGCGGATCTTGAAGAACCCGACAGCTACTAAAAGCTGTGCCACACTCTCACCCAAGCCGTAGCCACGAATCTGCGCAAGGTCGAGATTAAAATAGGCAGTGATCTTCGGTGAAACGAACTCGGAGCGGGCGAAGGGAACGTTACCGAAGCCGCGTGCTGTGTCACCCGAAGGGTTGACGTGATCGTTCTTGACGCCCCCGCTTTGTGCCTCACGGACGTCTTCGGCCTCGATAAACGATGACAACACACGAGGTAACCGGAGCCGCCCGCCTGCGAGATCGGACTTTGCGAGGAAAACGCCGTGCAAGAGAGCATTGGTGTCAAGACCCAACAGAACTCTCGCGAGCTTTCGAATATCGACCGGCCCTTCTTCCATGTGCGCCAATTCCCGTTGGAGCAGCTCCAACACGGTGGTGTCTCTTCCCTCCAAAATATAGGGCGAATTCGTCCTGTGTGCTTCAAGGACCGTGTTCGTGAGTGGCCGGCCGTTCTTGTCAAGCACCTTGATTACCGGGAGCCCTCTCAAAGGCTTTACCCAGTCATCCGCCACACTATCCCAACAAACCGCCTCGAGGCGATTCGCCATGCTCTGCGCCGATTCCACCAGCAGCATGCGTTTACCGTCCGGGCCGTCGTAGGTAGCGGCGCCAAGGTTAGGGAAACCTGTGGGCTGAAAGCGCGTGCCCTGGACAGGTTTCAGGTGCGCCTCCAAAAGCAAGCGAGGAGTTTTGTCAAGAGACGAAAAATTAATGGCCATCGTGTCCCTCCTTTGACTTCATTGAACAAGATCATTCACTTGCGGCCGCTCCTGCGGTTCTGTCTGTTCGCGAACGGAAGCTAAGTTCAACCGGCCAAGGACCCGTCGAGTCTCGAAGGGCGTGAGGGGTACCATCAACGCTGCCAACAGGCGCAACCCGCTTCCAGGCGCTGGCTGAGGAGGAGAAAGCCCTGGCAGTCTTACATCCAGTGCTCGCAAGCGACGCCAAGCGATCTGCAATGCTCCCCGAATATCCCCATAGGCTAGACGGGCCGGGATTTCCGCGGGCAGACGCAGGTTGCGGCCTGGAGGTAAAAAGCCGGCTCGTCGCAGGGCGGATTCGGCGGTGAAAAAGGGTTTCAGTACAAGGAAGGCTGAGGGCAAAAAGATCTCTTCCCGACTCGGAGGAAGATCGTATTGACTGAGGTCCACACAAACCAACCCACGGAGAAGTTCATTAATACGCTTGTCGTCCGTCTCCCCATAGATAAAGCGCTCAATGTCTGAGCAAGTAGCTCCCACTGTACTGGCAAGCGCTTCACCCCCTTTGTCGAACTCCTCAGCAACCAGGCGGCGACGATGCAAGAGCACGGAGAGATTCTTTTCGAGCGGTCCTGGTCCCCACACAACAAGAGGGGAGTCGGGTTCCCATTGCCGGCGCCCGTCCCAGTCGCGAGCTTCGCTTACGGCGACAAGGTGTCGACGGGTTTGTAAGATAGGGGCGCCACCCGCGTCGCGCCAGCACAGACCGGCAAGCGCTGTTGCAATGTGAAACTCCGCAGAGCCATCATCAGCTGCCTTCGCCCACTGCGGCGAGAGCGGCGGGACTGGATCAGGCACGAGCTCCTGGGCTTTGACCTCTTCCTGTGACCCTGCCCGTTTTGCCGCAAGCAGACTCAGGAGGCTTTCGGTGTCCCCGATCTCTCGCATGGCGCGCTGAAACGCATCGCGGTCGGGTCTCTGTGTGATCGTGATTAACGCTGACTCTAATCGCCGGGCCGCACTGCGGAAAACGTTAGGACACCTTTCGTTCCGTGTGTATCGCTGTACAGTTCTAAGCCAGCTAAAGCGGTCGAGGTCGTCGAGAAGATCCGCTCCTGGGTTGCGGCTGATTTGAAACCGCTCAAGCGGGGCCGCGACAAAATAACCTTGGCCTCGACGCTCGTAAAAGCCAAACCTCTGAAACGCTCTGAGGCCGCGATCGACACCCAACGACGAGATGGCACGCGCCATATCCAAGCCCGTTTGCGCTCTCCTCGCCCCCAACGTCGCCCTCCCCTCAGTGAACAACGCTCTCACCTCCGGCATCGAGAAAGGGGTGCTCCACAGAGGAGCCCAAAACTCCGGCCGCGATCTCTCGGATACGGCAATCGCACCACGCCCGGCCTGGGCCGCTTCAACAAAAAAGGGTGCGCTCAACGATCGCGGAGCACTCAAGTCGAAGCGACGCACCGCTGCTGCGGCCAACAGAACCAATCCCTCCACCATCAGGACGACATCCCAAGGATTTCCCATCGAGCCACCTTCGAATCCCGAGGTCATGTTAAAACCGCCTACGGCGGAGGGTGCCAGGAATCCCGGATTGGCATCTTTTGGCAAAGACGCCGCTATACTGAAAAGGGATTCGTCTAGTGCTACAGATGCGTGAGCGGAAGGCCGATCAGAATCCGGGTCGATGAGCTCGGTGAGCAAGATTAAGTGGTTGATCGAGAAGTCCATGCTCCCCTCATTGCCTCCCGTCCCGAACAGGGGGGTGGGCTCGGCTTGCTCAGTGATCACATAGCAAGCGTCTAGCCACGGGAGAAATTCATCTGGAAGAGCTGCTCGTAGCCCTGTAATCAGGTTTTCTTTGAGCACATCCTGTCTTGCCTTCAGCTGCCTTAGTTTTTCCTCGTCAACGGTTGTTCGCTGCTTTCTTTGTTTCTCCAGAGCCTTGATTTCCGCTCGGATGGTGTTGAGGGACTGGATGGGTTCCAAGGTTCAGACTTTCTCGATGACCTGCCGGTAACCTGAAAACCGCATTCCTTTGGATCGAGCGACTCGACGGATTGCCACGGCTCCTTTTCGTGTGGACTGCTCGGCACGTTCCCCCTCAAGAAATCCGGCGCGACCACTCCACGGTGATATCACAGGCGTCGGCTGGTAACGCTCTAAGAAGAACGTTCGTAATTCGCTTTTGGTAAGCCGTGTGCCCAGCATAAATTCATCATTGCGCCACCACCCTGTTGCAACGCGATCGCCGCTTTGTTCTGCAACAAGGCGAAGAACCGCAAGGGCCTTCAGGTAAGCCGCTAGCGGTATTGGTGTACAGCCGCGAAGCGTGATGTGGTTCATGGCTGCTCCTTTCGCGAAGCACGCCAATCGGCAATTCTCACGAGTGCCTCATACGACGCGAGCTGGAAGGGCCCGAAAGACTCGAGCAGGCGCTGCGCGCGCGTGGTCCAAGAGGGCCCTTGGGGCCCCTGCCCCAGTTGCATGAGGTCCAATCGAAGTGTCGTCTCCGGCGTTGACTCGCCATCAGTGAACAAGAGCTGCGGCAGTACATCCCCGTCCCAAATACCGCGTGCAAACAGACGACCATCAGGCGGTTCCTCCTCACCCGGCAACGCCCGCAATGAGAGACGAACCTTACCGTGGTGTGCGGCAATCAAATAGGCGACAAGGTTCGTGAGTTCATCATCCGCGTGGTTTCGCCATGCTAGCCAAGCCAGGGCTGAAGCGAGTTCGTGACGAAACCTCCGGCGTTCGACTCTATCGTTGTTCATTTCAACCATGTATCGCGGCCGGCCCAGCTTGCCTCCGGGCTTGCGCCCCGCCTTTGCCCACAAGCCTTCGCCCAAAGGCTCTCCCGTGCCTTGTCGATGCGCGAGTTGAAGCATCGCTTGAAAAGCATCGTGCGCTTTGCCCACGTCATGCCACCTCGCCGCACAGATAACGGCCTTAGGGTGGGAGACGGAAAGCTTCCGACAAAGCTTGTCGGCCTCCTCCTCGACGTCCCCGAGGTGGACGGTCAGACTTACAGCTCGCTCCAGAAGACTACGGGGATCGTCGTCATAAGCTTCAGGATTTTCGGCGAGCTGCTGACGCACGGATATGGAAGGAACAGGATCTTTCTCGCTGATGCAGAGGCCCAGATCTGTTCGGTACCCTCCGGCATCGGCTGCGATCATCAAAGTCATACCCGGGCGCACCGTATCGCCACGCGTATGATGTCGCCATCTCCGCATTAATGGATCCCAGCGCCAAGCTTGACCCGGCTCAAGCCGATCAACGAGAGTCTTCACCACCCCCAAACCCGCCCGACACAGCTCGTCACGATGAGGCGCAGACTGGAGAGAATCATTTGGATCCTTACCGAAATCTCGCCAGAATAGTAAAGCATCGGCCTCATCGGCGTCGCGCACGTAAGGCGCGACGTCTACATCGAAACCGGAAAGGTCCGGATCGGTGTTGAAAAGGTCGAGAAAATCCTTGCACCGAATAACCGGGTGCAATGGCACTTCCTCAACTGTGAGTGGCAGATCCGCGGGGCTTCCGCTCCTCAGCCTCCTGAGTTTCTTTCGCGCGGCGACGAGAACGGACACTTCGTAGGGGGCCGCCGTTTCCCTTTCATCCGCGATATCAATCCAGAATATTTCGCCGCTATCGGGCTTCTTGTTCCACTCACCGTATCGATTGCAGCGCCCGAAACGCTGCACGAGGGAACTCCAAGGCGCGAGCTCCGTAAAGAGCGTCCTGCTGGTGAGGTCCACGCCTGCTTCGATCGCCTGCGTAGCGATCACAATACGACCCTGCGGCGGAATTGGACTAGTCAGTTTCGCTTCCTGCGCGCGTCGATCAGGGCCACGAAACCGCGAGTGCACAAGTACCACCTCCGGCGATTCCTCCAATGCGACGGACCTCGCCTTCTTGCCGGTAACGGACCTGAGGCCAGCCATCAAAGCCCGAGAAACCGCTTGGGCTCTCTCCACTGTGTTGACGATGATCAAGGTGCTCGTTCCCGGACGGTGAACCATCCGCACATCCTCTACCAATGCCCGAGCGTAGGCACTGACTTTTTTCTCGCTGACCGAATCGAGCACCAAGCGACTGCGCTTTAGTTGCTTGCGGGCCTCTCGTCGCGCCCGGATGTCCGGTGCGCGTTCCTCCTTTTTTGAGAGGTGAAGCGCGACGAGGCCTTTCGCGTCCAGATCCACAGTGTCAAGCCAGTCGCGGTTTAGCGTCGCGGAAGCCCAAAGACTGCGGCTATTAGCCGTTAGCGCGAACTTGCGACGAAAAGCTTCCAACTGCGCGCTAGTCGGCAACCCCGGCCCCATCAATTGCACCTCATCGAATACCCAAAAAGCATCGTTGTGCAGCCAGGCGAAGTGGACTGGCCACTGGTAACGGCTCATCCCGTAACCGCGCATCAAAGCCCGCGAAAGGAGCATGTCTTGCGTGCCTACGATGATCATGTCCTCGTCCGGGTACTCAGCCCAAATTGCCTCCCGGACATCCTCCGAGCCACCCATCAACGTATGTACGGACACCTTTCCAGTGCCAGGCTCCCCGTCGATGCTAAGACTTCGGAGCCAACCCACAACGTTGTCGGCCGTTTGCCCCACTAGCACACGCATCGGCAAGCAGTACACGAGTCGCCGGGGCGTTTCCGAATCCGGTGCGATTTCGCGCGCGCCATCCCTCCAACCACGCTTCCACAGCCACGCGAGCACCACCGCAGCGGTCTTCCCCATTCCCGTCGGCACGTGTAGCAAGTCTGGCCAAGGTCTCTCGGCGAGGCGCCGCTGGTAGTCGAAGGCCCTAAATTTGTCGCCCGAACTCTTCCTAAATGCCCGCTTGAAAAATTCGTCGTAAGTCATTGCTATTCCGTCCAGTCGACGAAGACGCACCCTAACTGACGCGGCATGAATTCCGCGCCATGAAACACTTGGCTGGTATCAGCTTTCCTGGGCCGCTGGCACTAATCGCCGAGGCTGCATCCGAATTCCTCCCTACAACCACTTTGTGACTCCCTACCACTCCCCCGTGACAGATCAGGTCCCGCCTCGGGACACGTGGGGTCCGCGGGCGGTTTCGCATCGTCGTGCGCTGGCGTACCCCGAGGCTCATGAAACTCTCCGTCGACGAACCCCAAAGCCGGTGGCTGGCCCAGATCAACTCGCCTCCGGCGGGACCCCAAGCCAGCAGCCGCCCAGTACTCCGTGGGGCCCGCGTTAGTCTCGGCTCCAAAACTCACGTCGTGTCCTCACAAAACGTTTTGCGGCCACAAGTCAAAAATGTCGCGACACTTCTTATTGAGGGTGAAGCTCGTGGCATGCCGTTCGTAGGCCATCTTCAAAAACAGCCCGGCGGGAATGCGGGGCAATTCATCCTTCGAGCGACGCAGCTCCCCGCACCACCACTTCAAGAGCGGCTTTCCGCCTTTCGAGAGAGCACATTGGTTGCAAGCATAAACCGTATTGTGGATACCAACCGGCCCTCCCGCGTCGCGCGGAATCAGCTCGACCGCCTGGTTTGCCCCGTCGCGATTGCAGAAAACACATCTCCCTGGCTGTTGAGCGAGCTTTTGGATCTCCCGATCGTACTCGGACATCGATATCTCTCCGGCAGCGAGACGCTTGTAGCGATCGATGATGAAGGCGTAATTTCCCGCCTCGCCGGAGGAGGGCGCAATCACGAGCTTCGCGTAGTAGTAAAAGATGTAGTCGCGAACTCGCCTGGGGACCGCTCTGGACGGCACTTCAGCTCTCGGTCAAAAGGCCCGGCCAGATTTCGTTGATCAGCGATTCTAACGTCTCCACTGGCACGACCTGCACGACTTCTCCAACCGCCTGACCGCGCTGCTCGGGCCGCATCCGTGCGAGCCGATCCGCGCATTCGCTGGAGATGTAAACGCGTTGGATCCGCCCGCGCTGGGCTCCTACCAGCAGCGTGGCCAGCGCTGACAGATACAACGCTGCCGGCGGTCGAATGCGCCGGGTAAGATCGAGCTCCCCCACAAAAAGGCTCTGCTCCGGTACGGCGCGTTGCAGATACGATGCCAAAAGCGCGATCGATATCGGGAGGTCCAGTTCCTCCCGGTATCGCTGCTGCCGCGGCACATAACAGTTGATCTCGTAGGACAAGTCTGTGAGATCTACATCCTTCAACGTGCTCAGCACGCTTAGCAGCTGCTTGACCTTCTTATTGGGCAGAAACGGGGCGTTGAGTTCCGGCCGCGACCCATAGCGCGGCAAGCTGACCGACGCCTGTCCCTCGGCAAGCTCCTCCCCTATCCCCGCGTAGCCAAGAACCGCCGCACTCTTGACGTGGCGATGTGGCGACTCCGTTAAGCGTCCCTTCTCATCCATGACCAGGACGATTGGATCCAACACCGCGGCCCCGAAGCGATTCTTGGGAATGAAAAACGGTCGCAAGCGAAAGGCGCGCCGAATATAAAGAATACAGTCGACGTTGTGCTCGAGATCCTTAGGGCCGGCGATCTGGCCCTTCTTGGTGACGTGCCCGACCAGGATCGTTACGATGCCTTGGGCCTTCGCATTCTCCGCAAATTCGTACAGCGCCCGGTACTTCTGGGTCGCAGTGGCCGACAATCCACGGCCCTGAACCGAATCGATGACGATGGCTTGAACGCCGTGGTACTCTTCGCCCTCCGTTAAGACGCGCCTTGCGAGAAAGCGAGGGAGGCTGTCGATGTCCTCGATCGAGTCATCGAGGAAGAAACCCTCGCGTATGTGTTTCGGAAGCCCGCTGTCGCCCTGCCCGTGAATCCGTGTAACCGCCCGTTTGAGATCACCGAGGCCTTGCTCTGTGGTGAGGTAGAGCGATCTTATGTCGCACTTGTTCAGAGAGCCCAGGACCTGGATAGAAAGAGTCGTTTTGCCGATCCCCGGTTCGCCTGCCAGGAGATAAACGCCTCCTCGAATGAATCCCCCGTTAAGCGCTCGCTCAAGCCAAGGCAGGTCCGGAACCTTGATCCTTTCCGGTCCCTTTGTTTCGATATCGTCCGGCTTTGGCACGTGCGACCTCCGCTATCGAAAACAGCCGACGACCTATCCTGCGCCCGAGGCCCTGTTCGGGCCAAGCGTCTGACCGGGTTGCCGTCGGAACGACAAACCCCTCTTCACAGCGGACGCTCGATGGCGCGAGGAATTGGTGCGGATTTTACGGCAGCGGAATAAGTTCGACAAGCGCTCGCATCAGGTCATCTAAAATGTAACCCAAGGGGGCATCGTTGACTCATTTGAGATGTAACCGGACAAGTGTCAGTACCTCTCGGTCACCCGTAGTTGATTTAGACTAAGTGTCAATACCTCTCGGTCAGCGTTTGAGCCATTTTTGTTGGAGTTCATAATCAACCTGGTTAAGCAACGGCTGGTGCGAAGGATCTCGGCGTCTTGGGGCGAAGAAATAGATTTTGTTGTTGGTACAATCGACCTCGCAGCGGACCAGTCGATGGCTCCAGGAGGGGTGGACAGTAAAACTGTGGCCCAGAAGCTTGACCGCGCCGTGGTCGTTCGTGCGGGCCTGGAGATCAGAAAGGGACTCGTGGTGAAAACGGTCCCACACTTTGGCTCGCCAACCTGCTACCGTCAAGAGCTCGAGGGCTATCTCAGGCTCGCCGAGCTCTTGAGTGGCCTCATTGCCGAGATCACCGCCACCATCAAGGAGCGGGTCCTACAGAACGCTCAGGCCAAGCTTTTGATGACCGTGCCCGGGATCAGCTACTACTCGGCGCCCCCCAGCTGAAGGGCGTCCTTCACCTTCTTGAGGATCTTGTTGGCCTCCTTGGCCGCCTCCGGCGAGGGGAGCGTCTTCCCGTCGCCCATCTCGATGCGAACATGGAAACGGAACGGCGCGTTTGCCTTGGCCTTGAGCTTCAGCAGGTCAGGAATGACATCGCCCAGTTCCTGGATTTCAGAGGGCTCCAGCTCCGCGCTCGCCACGAGTACCTTGAGAGCGGGAACCTCCGGCCCCGCCCTTCCACGACCAGAACCACCGGCCGGAGGGCCGGTCGGCACCCTGAGCTTGACGAACTGCGCCGCCGGAAAGTCGCAGGGCCACGCGCCAGAGCCCTGGTCCAGGACAAGGAAGCGGGCCTGCAAAGCAGCCGTGATCACGTCCCGAACGGTCTTCCACGGAAGCGTCTTGCCTGCCTTGACGGACAAGGCCGTAGCAACGGCAAGGGCCGAAGCCACCCCATCCTGCCAGGCTCCAGGAAGGTTCGCCGGGAGGATTTCCGCAGGAGCGATCGGATCCGGGGCCGGGCAGAGTTTGGCCGCGGCGTTCAGGACGCCCGCCGGGATCAGCTCGCCCAGGATGCTCGCTGGCCCCGAGAGCAGCCACAGCGTCCCGCTCTCGACGGCAAGCCTGACGGCCTTCTCCACCACTGCCTGCCCGGCCTTCGGAATCCGCATCGGCTCTTGGTAGCCTTCGCGTTCCACCTGCACGACGGTCGAACCGCTGAAGTAACGGGCCACTGCGTCCGCCGTGATCTCATCGGCAGACCACAGGCCCGGCAGCTGCTTGGGTGCCAACAGTGCAGGGGAAATCTCCGCAAGCTCCGCGGCCTCGGGGAGGACGAGCTCAAGCGCGAGCGTACATCAAGACCTCGTCGACAAGGATCAAGGTCCCAAGCCCGTCCCCGGCTGGGAGTTCCAGGAGCTGCGTCAGGAGGTTCCCGGCAGGGGCCGAATCGCGTTCTTCCGCCTTGCCGCCGGCGTGCAGGAGCTTGAGTCCTTCATCGCCCGCTATCTGGTAGGCCAGGATGCTCCAGGGCTGCTTGAGGGTGCGCACCTTTCCCGCGGGGGAGGCGATTCCATGCCCTTCTCGACGTCCAGTTTGTCGAAGCACAGCCCCGCCACGCGGCACTTGGGAGGTTTCTGGCCGATGGCCTGGACAAACTCCGCCACGGCCGGAAGATTGGGCAGCTTGTCGGGATCGGCGACCAGGTGGCGCAAGCGTGATCAGGGTATGGGTCTTGCCGCCGCCATAAGTGAGTTCCAACTGACGGACGGCCTTGTCGTTCTTCCCGGCCAGCCGCAAAACCACGTCGCGCACGAGCTGGCGCAGGTTGTAGGTGGGGAAGGTGAGCGCGAAGAACTCTTCGGTCTTTTCGTAAATCGGGCGCTTGCCGCGCTGCGTCAGGACCTCATAAAGGTCGGCGGCGAACATATGGAGCGGGAGCTCGCCGGAGCGCAGGTGTTCCCGCAGCTTGACGACTTCATGCCAGGGTTTTCCAGGGTAGTTTGGCCATTTTACGCTCCTCGTCTGCCTGCCGGCGGAAGCGGTCGGGTGCGGGACCGCTGCTCTTCAACCACCGTAAAAGTCCCCGACCAATCGGGCCGGCTTTCCAGTATCTGCACAATTCGTCTGGTGGCCTCCTCCGGGCTTGGAAGGGCGAGGCGAAGCAGAATCACCCCGCAGGTTGCCGGCAATCCCCAGCGAAACGCCAGTTCTCCGAAATCCTTGTCGCACGTTAACAGCAGGCGACCTTCAGCCTGACCAAGGCGAAGAATCTCGTCATCTGTCGCACCCGGATGGTCCGTGCGCGCCCAGAGCACATCATGGCCCGCTCGCGAAGGGCCTTCACCACAGGCTCGGGCAAATTTTCGTTGGCCAGGATTCTCATATCTCACGCCGGCAACGGATACACCTTCTCCGATTTCAGAATCTCGCTGGCGTAGTGTAAACAGGCGAGGATATCTTCGTGTGTGACGCCCGGATAGCTCTCGAGGATCTGTGCCTCTGTCCATCCCTGGGCCAAGAGTTCGACAATGAACTCCACCGACAACCGGGTCCCCTTGATCACCGGTTTTCCCACCAGGATCTTCGGGTCTACAACAATTCGTTCCTGCCAGCTCATGTTTCCTCCTTTTCAGGCGAGACGAACAGTTCCGGATACAACTGAACCGCCCCTTTCGCCTGGACGTGGTTGCTTAGGGATTCGAGCAGGGAGCGTTCTTCGCTCGCGTGGGGCGAGAGCTCGATGAGCGACTGGAGGAGCCGCCTGAAGAGCTCCTGTCGGCGCAGTCCGTTGCTGTCGAGGTACTCGTCCACCTTGACAAGATCGCCGGCTTTCCAGAGATGCATCAGGCAGTGCACGCGGTCGATGAGAGGGATCGGTTTCCCGGCCGGCGCCTCAAAGCCGAGTGAACGTCTCTTTCCTGCCTGCGCCGCGAGCGTCGCGGCAGGCAGGCGCTGCGCCCACGTACGGAGGCGAGCGGAGAGATGCGAAACTTCGCGCGCCGGCGGGCAGCGAAACTCTCCATGAGTGTTGCCTTTGCGTCGGCGGAGGCGCTTCCTTTGCCATCGACCGAAAAGCTTTAGCCGATATTTTTTCATGCCCGTTGGATGATTGGACAGACTTCGTTACGGTGCGGCCGTCCCGGTTTACGTCGCAGCAACGCGCGCAGCTCTCGCTGAAGCATCTGCAGTTCGCGGATCTTGGCTTCGATTTCCCGCAAATGATTCTTTGCCAACTGCTTTACATGACTGCAAGGCCGCCGGCCGTTCACGGCCAATTCCAAAAGCGGCTTTATTTCCTTGAGAGTTATCCCCAGCGCCTGCGCACGCTTCAGGAACAGCAACAGCCTGATCGCTTCATCGCTGTAGGTTCGGTAGCCGTTTGCTCCGCGAAACATAGGCCGAAGCAGACCCCGCCTTTCATAATACCGAATCGCTGACGGCCGGACCCCGACCCGTTGGGCGACTTTCCCTATCGTCAGCATTCTCCTCCCCCTTGACCTTAAACTATGGTTTAAGCTGTAGCAATTTCTATAGAGGGGATGAAGACATCAATTTTTTCACAGCTTCAAGAGGTCCGGAGGGGTTTTGAGCTCATGCTTCGCCCGGCTCAGCGCGAACGGGATTGAAATCGCCGGGAACCCAACTGTTTGGGCCGTTTGCCCTGAGGCGCTCCGAGGACGACGGCGATTTTCGCACCTTCCCCTTTGCCAAAGTTTGCCAAAGGGAGAATCGTTTAGCGAGCTTCTCGGGACGGGAGTCGGGAAGCGATGAAGCTAGTTTTCAACCATCGAAGCGAGAAGGTGGAATGACGGAGAAAGTCCAATTCAAGATAGGCGGGATCTCGTGCTCCTTCTGCGTCGAAACGATCAGGCGGGCGCTCACGCGCATGGAGGGGGTTAAAGAGGTTCATGTGAGTCTGGCTCACGAGGAAGCCCTCATAGAATACGACCCCTCTAAAACACAACCCGAGCAGCTCGAGGACACTCTGATTGCGGTTGGCTATACCGTCCAAGATCCGGAAAAAGTGCGGACTTTCGAGGAAGAGGAAGCGGAGATCCAGCAGGAAAGGGATCGGTTGATCATAGCTGGGTCACTCACGGGGATCACGCTTCTGCTGATGCTCCTCATGTGGCTCGGGCGCATGTTTCCTTACATCGAGTGGATCACACTCGCGCTTGCGGTCGTGACGGTTTTTATCGTTGGCCGGCCGATTCTAAAAATGGCTTGGGGATCTCTCAGGCGCGGCATCCTGAACCAGCATGTGCTTCTTGAGTTTGCCGCCTTCGCCGGCTTGGCGGGCGGAATTCTGGGATTCTTTTATCCGGATTTCCCTTCGCCGGATTTTTTCGGCGTCGCGGTTTTCGTAACCACCTACCACATCTTGAGCCAGTACACTTCGCTCCTTGTGCGAACTCGCGCTAACCAGGCGGTGCGGAAGCTCCTTAGTTTGCAGCCGGCGACCGCGCGCGTCATCCGTGATGGGGACGAGCAAGAGGTCCCGATTGCGGAGGTAAGAAGCGGGGATTTGGTGCGAGTCAGACCGGGCGCTCAGGTTCCGGTCGACGGACAGGTGGTTGAGGGAGAATCGGCCGTGAATGAAAGCTTTGTGACCGGCGAGCCGATACCCAAGGACAAATCTAAAGGCGACGAGGTCATCGGCGGCTCAATCAACCAGACAGGCACTCTGATCGTTCGCGTCACGAAAGTCGGAAAGGAGAGTTTTCTCCAACAGGTTGCGAGACATGTCCAGGAAGCGCGGGCATTGAAGCCGAGCATCATTCAGCTCGTGGACCGAATCCTCGTTCACTTCGTCCCCGGTGTCCTCGCCTTCGCGGGGCTGGCGATCCTGATTTGGACCGCCGGAGCCTGGATCGTCAAAGGACAAGCCGATGCGATCCGCGCGACTTACGCTGCTCTGGCGGTGCTCGTCATGGGTTACCCCTGCGCGCTCGGGATGGCGACTCCTCTGGCAATGATCCGCGGCGGCGGAGAGGCGGCGCTCAAAGGTATCCTCATGCGAACCGGGGAGGCCTTTCAGGTTTTCAAGGATGTCAAAAAGGTCGTTCTCGACAAGACCGGCACGATTACCGTCGGAAGACCACGCGTCTCGGATGTGATTCCGCTCGACAGCGGCAACGCCGAGAGCCTCCTTGAGCTTGCCGCAAGCGCGGAGAGGCCCTCCGAGCATCCTCTTGCTCAAGCGGTTGTCGAAAGCGCCGCGCGACGAGGTCTCAAGCTGAAAGACGCGCGCGAGTTCGATGCGATTGCCGGAGGGGGCGTCCGCGCGCTGGTGAACGGCAAAAGACTCCTCATCGGGAACCTCCGGTTTCTGAAGCAGGAGGGCATCCCGACGGGCGGGGCGGAGGAAAAAGCGCGCTCGCTGGAAGCTCAGGCCAAGACCGTTATCGGAGTTTCCGAGGACGGAAGGCTGATCGGTCTTTTGTCCTTTGCCGACGCCGTCAAAGAAGACGCTCCTGAAGCGATCCGCCAAATGAAACAGGCAGGGCTTACGCCGGTGATGATCACAGGGGACAATTGGGCTACAGCAAAGGCGGTGGCGGCACGGGTTGAAATCGAGGAGATCCATGCCCAGGTCTTGCCGCAGGACAAAGCCGCTAAGGTGCGCGAGCTGCAGCGCGGCGGCGTCCGCGTTGCTATGGTCGGCGACGGGATCAACGACGCCCCCGCTCTCGTTCAGGCGGATGTAGGAGTTGCCCTAGGAGCGGGGACCGACATTGCGATCGAGTCATCGGACGTGATTCTTGTCGGCGAGCGCTTGGGCGGATTCGTGGACGCCTACCGTATTGCGCGGCAGAGCTTTCGCAAGACGGTGCAGAACCTCGCGCTCGCTTTTTCTTTCAACGGTATCGGAGTGCCGCTGGCGACAACGGGCTGGGTCCATCCGGTCTGGGCGATGGTTGCCATGGCCGCGAGCGTCAGCGCGGTCCTTCTCAACTCGTTTGCGGGGAAACTTTTGCCCAAGACTAGAAAAACAGAGGCGGCAAAAATGAAAGAAAAAGAACAAATCGAGACGTTGAAGTTCGTGGTTCCGAGCATTCATTGCGAGGGCTGCGTGCAGGTTCTCCGGGATGCGCTCATACGATTGCCGGAAGTGAGCGGAGTGGAAGGAGAGCCAATGAAGAAGCACCTGACGGTCGCAATTCAAAAAGGTTCCCTATCGCGGGAGGACCTGGCCGAGGAGATTGCAAAAGTCGGCCATGTGGTAAAGGGATGAAGAGATGGAGTGATGGAGCAATGGAGAGGTCATCTCCTTGATCCCCCAATACGCCAAGATTCCAGTACGGCGTTCCGGTTCAGGAGTTACGTATGCGCAAATGGGCAATAGCAGCCGTCCTTCTCTTAGTTGGCTTCACTGGCGTCGCAATCGGCTTTTACCTGAATCCGGCGGGCGTACCTCCGGTCGAAGCTTACACCGAAGGAGTGGAGATTAGATTCATTCACACGGAAGCCTCCGATCCTAAAGTCGCGGAGCTTTTAACGGAAATGATGCGGTCTCCAGTGCTCGTGGTACCTGCGCTTGCACAGGCTCCAAAAGAGATGCTGGCGGATGTCTATGTTTTTAAGAATGGCGTCAAGGGGAGCGGTCCCTTCGGATTTCAGCCCGACGTCTTCGACCATCCCCCCGGCACAGATCGCTACAGCCCGCTACGGTCGGTTCTCATTGTTACATGGAAGAACGAAAACGTGGCGCGAGAACTTAGGTCCGCAGCCGACGTGAGAACCGCCGCTGACAAAGGCGAGATCGTGATCGAAAGGCCTGGAGTGGTGGTGAATATGCCGCTGCTGACGTGGCCTGGAGGGCGGAGATAGAGGAAACAGCTCGTGATCGTGGCTCGTGTTCGCAATCGCATTGGCAACCGAATCTCCGAGAGGGCAATCGGATTGACTTGCTCAAAAGCAATTTCCTCGCCCTCTTTTGGAGCCGGAGGATCGAGCCGAGGGTGGACCGCGCGCCACAAAGATCATGCGTAAAAGGCTTTTCACATTGTTCCTGCTCGCCTCAGCCACCGGCGCGCCTTTATGGCTCGCCTCGCCGACTTTTCTTGCGAGCAGTCTGAATCTTGCTGCGGGCGCAAACATCTCAGCTCCGCAGCCCGGTCAAAAGAAAGTTGTCCTGAAGAATCTCGGGATGAGCTGCCCCTTTTGCAAGGCTGCGATTGCGGCGAAATTGAAGCAGACTTCCGGCGTCATCGCTTACGACGTGGACTTAAAAAACGACAGCGCAACGGTTCTCTATGACCCGGAGAAAGTGACAATTGAGAAACTCAGAAAGGCCGTTGCGGAGGCGGGCTTTCAGGTGAGGGCAGTCGAGGAGATCGAAAAGTGATCGACGTCATTGCCGGCTGGATGCAGCATCTTTTCGAGGTGCTCGGCGCGGCAAAGGAGCTTTCGCCGTGGATCTATCTGCTCGTTACGCTGGGAGGCGTCGCCAGCGCGATGAGCCCCTGCTACGTACCGGTTCTCGCAATGTTTGGCGGCTACATCGGTGGCTACGCCAGGAGCAATAGGAGCGGCGGGCTCCGTTTAGCTCTTCCGTTTGTTTTAGGTAACGCGCTCACTCTCGCAATCGTCGGTGGGATGGCGTCGTTTATCGGGAGCGCCGCTTTGCACCTCTTCACCGGCTACCAACTGGACCGCTGGATTCCCGGTATCGTGGGTGTGGTCATGGGCCTCCAGCTTCTTGGGATTTTAACGCTCAAGATGCCCGTGATGCCCATACTGCGTTGGGCGCGGCAACCGAGCACGGCGCTCAGTTCTTTCGCTTTGGGCCTCCCCTTCGGCCTCGTCGTCACTCCCTGCACGATTCCTATCTTTTTTGCCATCGTGGCGTTCGTATCGCTCCAAGGAAGCGTGTTGCATGGAGCGCTCCTGATGGTGGCTTACGCGATCGGCCGCGGCACCATTCTCACGGTTGTCGCGGTCTCGGTCGGAGCACTAAAGGCGCTCAATATCGCCCGCTCGTCTCATTACCTCGAGCGCGCGAGCGGCCTTGTGATTCTAGTTGTCAGCATGGGCTTGCTGCTTTTCTACGGAAGTTTCGTCGGGTACACGATGCGGTGGATGCCGATGTAACCCGCTGAATTGGGAGTCGATATGGAAACTGTGCTGTTCGCTTGCACCCACAATGCCGGCCGCTCTCAGATGGCGGCGGCATTTTTCAACCTATGGGCTGAACCGACTCGCGCGCGGGCCGTTTCGGCCGGTACGGAGCCGGCCGAACGGGTGCATCCGGAGGTCGTCACCGTGATGCACGAAGCGGGGATCGATCTTAGTAACGCCAAGCCGCGCAAGCTTACGCCGGAGATCGCCTCACAAGCACAGCTCGTTGTGACGATGGGATGCGGGGAGAGCTGTCCCGTTGTGCCGGGCGCGCGCTATGAGGATTGGCAGATCGAGGATCCGAAAGACAAACCGCTCGAACAAGTTCGCGCAATTCGTGAGGAGATTCGAGCCCGGGTCTATAAGCTAATTGTCGTATAGCAGAAGATCGTTAACACTTTCTAATGATGAAAAAGTAGCAGCACATCGTTTACAGCCGCAACAGGTTTTTTGTGACTCGGTAGCGGTAGACTCTGACGACTCGACCGTGATGGTAGAACTTGAGCAAACC
>DATMAM010000065.1:0-102743 GCA_035559995.1 Candidatus Acidiferrales bacterium | reverse complement strand
TGGTCAAGCGCGACACCAACAAGGCGAAGGATTACGCCGAGCAGATTTTGAAGTCGGACCCTGGGGACGTGGACGGTCGTTATTTTCGCGGGCGGGTGGCGCTGGCTGAGGGCAATGTCAAGAGCGCGAGCGAGGAGTTTTCTTACGTGACGCGCAACGCGCCGCGTTTTGCCGCGGGGTTTTACTATCTGGGGTTGGCGCAGCTCAAGCAGAGCCAGCTTCAGGGGGCGAAGGCCTCGTTGGTCAAGGCGACCGAGCTAAGCCCGCTGTGGGTGCAGCCGCGGCTTATGCTCGCGAGACTTTACCTCACCATGGGCGAGCACGACCTTGCCTGGGAGCAGACCGAAAAGATTCTTCACGCCCAGCCCAAGAATCAGCAAGCGCTCCATTTAGCGGGTACCGCGCAATTGAGGAAGGGGCAGCCGGCGAAGGCTCTCGATCTCTTCGAGAGAGCGCAGGAACTCGATCCGCAAGACCCAGCCTCCCGCGTAAACATCGCGGCCGTTTATGCGCTTCAAAAAAAATACCCCCAGGCGTTGCACGAGTACGAGGAGGTTCTAAAGGTCGCCCCGGACTTCATTCCGGCGGTCCAAGCGATCGCGCGAATCTATCAACTGCAAGGCAATCCCAGAGCCGGCATCGAGAGAGTACGGCAGCACTTGACCAAAACGAAAAATCAGGCGCCCCTGTATCAGGTCATGGCGCACCTCAGCGCGGCGGCTAAGGACTACGCGAAAGGCCTGGAATACTCGGCGAAGGCGATCGAGCTGAACCCCGATCTGCTTTCCAGCTATTTTTTAATCGCCCGGATCTACGCGGCGCAGAGAAAATTTGACGAGGCGATCGAGCAGCACCGAAAGATCGTTCAGCTAAATCCAAAGGCCGTCGGCAGCTATATGCTGCTGGGAATCCTCCACGACACGAAAAAAGAACATAAAAAGGCAAACGAATACTATCAGAAGGTTCTAGATATCGACAAAAACTTTGCTCCTGCCGCCAATAATCTAGCGTGGAACTACGCCGAGTACGGCGGCAATCTGGAGATCGCTCTGAGTCTGGCGCAAAAGGCGCGCGAGATGCAGCCGGAAGATCCAAACATCGCCGATACGCTGGGTTGGATTTACTACAAGAAAGCGATCTATGATAGAGCCATCGGGCTGCTCAGAGAGAGCAACGAGAAGCTGGAAGGCAAAAATCCAACGGTGCTGTACCACCTGGGCGCGGCCTATTACAAGGTCGGGGACGTGGAGAAGGCGCGCGAGGCGCTGACCAGGGCCGTAAAGCTCAATGACTCTTTTCCCGGGGCGGCGGAAGCAAAGAGGATACTCAGCACTTTCAAGGGCTAGCCGGCGGGACTCGTTCGCGAAAGCCGAAAAAGAAAAATTGCCGGCTCGCGAGCGCCGAACAGCGCCTGCCTATTCGCTTTCGAGTCGTCGGTGAAGCGAATTTCTATTGTCATCCCGGTTTACAACGAGATCGCCACGATTGGGGAAGTCATTCGCCGCGTCGCTCAGGCGCCCACTCTCGGCCTCGAAAAAGAGATCATTGTCGTCGACGACGCCTCGGTGGACGGGACCCGCGAATATTTGCGGGATCTCCGGTTGGAAGGGGTGAAGTGCTACTTTCATAGCCAAAACGCCGGCAAAGGGGCGGCCCTCCGCACCGGCTTCAGCCACGCGACGGGCGACGTCGTGCTGGTCCAGGACGCGGACTTTGAGTACAACCCCGACGAGTATCCCAAGCTGCTGCAGCCGATCCTCAGCGGAAAAGCGGACGTCGTTTTCAGCTCGAGATTCCTGGGAGGCGAGGAGCACCGCGTGCTCTACTTTTGGCATGCGGTGGGGAACAAGTTTCTCACGCTTCTCTCCAACATGTTTTCCAATCTGAACCTGACCGACATGGAAAGCTGCTACAAGCTTTTCAAGCGCGATATCCTGAGGCGAATCGAGCTTCGGGAAGATCGCTTCGGCTTTGAGCCCGAAGTGGTGGCCAAGGTCGCGCGCCTCGGCTGCCGCGTGTATGAAGTTGGCGTGTCGTACGCGGGCAGGACCTACGAGGAAGGGAAAAAAATCGGCTGGAAGGACGGGATTAGGGCGATCTGGTGCATTCTCAAGTATTCAGTTCTAACGGGAAGCCCGCGTGCTGTCCAAGGCACGAACGATTAACGTCACCGCGGAGGCGCGGAGGGAAATTCACCGCCGAGGCGCGGAGGACGCGGAGGAAGGATTTGTCTCTGCGCCCTCTGCGTCTCTGTGGTGTAACTGATCCGAAAGAATTCACCGCGGAGGCGCGGAGGGAGGATTTTCTCTGCGAACTCTGTGTCTCTGCGGTGTAATCAAATCCGGAGAATTTACCGCGGAGGCGCGGGGGACGCGGAGGGAGGATTTGTCTCTGCGAACTCTGCGTCTCTGCGGTGTAACTGATCCGAAAGAATTCACCGCGGAGGCGCGGGGGACGCTGAGGAAAAGATTTCTCCGAAACTCTGCGCACTCTGCGTCTCTGCGGTGTAACTGATCCGAAAGAATTCACCGCTGAGGCGCGGAGGACGCGGAGGGAGGATTTGTCTCTGCGCCCTCTGCGTCTCTGTGGTGTAACTGATCCGAAAGAATTTACCGCGGAGGCGCGGAGGACGCGGAGGAAAAGATTTCTCCGAAACTCTGCGCCCTCTGCGTCTCTGTGGTGCAATCAAATCCGGAGAATTTCACCGCTGAGGCGCGGAGGACGCGGAGGAAGGATTTCTCTGCGCCCTCCGTGTCTCTGCGGTGTAATCAAATCCTGAATTTCACCGCGGAGGCGCGGAGGGAGGATTTGTCTCTGCGCCCTCTGCGTCTCTGCGGTGAATTTTACTGATAATCGCGCTTGACGTCTTCCGCGCGGATGATCCACTGGCCCTTGCACGCGCCGGCCGCATAGCCTCCCAGCTCTCTCCCGTTCGTCCCGCCCTCGTAGTTTCCCTCGACACCGTACGTGGTAACGTAACCGACGGCGACCAAGGCCTGAGTGCCGACGCATGTCGCGAGCTTGAAGGGCACGTGGAGGATGCTCAGCAAGAGGCTTCCCGCGGTGTAGACGGCCTCTTCCTCTTGCGACTGGGCTTGTACGGGAGAGGTGAAAAAGAGCAGAGCGACAACCATGATGACGGCGAACATCGTTGAAGCTGGATTTTTCTGGCGCATGACTCTTCTCCTTGAAGACTGCAAATTTAACAGAGCCATTGTCTATTTTTTTCGATACCAAGTCAAATTGACGCTCCGTTATCTCGAGCGAATGCGAGGGAACTAAGTTCTCTCGCCCCAACTGTAGAATTCAAGATCCCCCAAAATCCTGTTCGGTCTCAAAGGTAAAACGAGACGGGCTCGGGCTCGCGTCAGCGAGCTTCAGAAGGCAGGAGCGTGAAGCCTTCTTTGTACGCGGCGGCGCGCAAACGAGCATCGAATGAAACGACCGTTTTATCGGCAGTCTGTCTTTCGCACCATTGCAACGCGGCTGCTAGCTGAAAGGCATCGCCAGGTCGCAGCGGATGGACCGCGAGGAGCCTTTCTGCCGTTCCGCGTAAAGCTTCGCTTGGCTGGACCTCAATCCATGTCTTTCCCAGCGTCCCTAGGACGTTACGGGCCTGTCTTTCCCCGGCGGTCCCCAACCCGCCTTCACGGGCCTGCCGCATAAGGGCGGAAATGCATTCCGTGCGCGTGGCCCACCAGACCACGATTGCTGAATCGTCGCTGAGAATGTCCTTAACGGTCGAAGAGCCTGGCTCATCCACGCAGAGTGGAACAATCGCCGACGTATCCCAGAACTTCACCAGCCTTCCTCCCGCTCCCGCAAGACAGCTTTGACAGTTAACCCTTTGGGGTCCTTTGGTCTGGGCATATTCCAGAAACCTTTGGGCAGCTTGCCGGACCCAATCTTAACGAGCCCCTGTTTTTCCATTGCGATCAAGTGAGCAGGCAGGGTGTCGGAGCCCGAAGCAGGCGTGATCTTAGCAACCGGCCGCCCCCGTTCGGTGACTAATACCTCTTCCCCCGCCTTCACCAGTCTCAAGTACTCGCTCAGGGAAGCTTTAAGCTTTGTTACGGTCGTAGTCTTCATCATTTCTCTCCTCAGACACCATTTATGATTCCTCTGAAAAAGGCCGCTCGATGCTTCGGTGCGCTCAGCACGAGCGGCAAAATCATCCACGATTGCAATGACCCTTCCGTTCGCTCTGCCCGTCCTGAGCTTTGGCGAAGGGAGCGTGTCGAAGGGTGAACGGTCGGTTTTTCAGCACAGCCATTCATCCGACCATTATGGTCAGACCGATCCGACCTGTCAAGCCATACATCTTCACCGCGGAGGCGCCGAGGCCGCGGAGCACTCGCAAAGGGCATAGCGTATGGCGTTCCCTCCGCTCTTTGCTCTATGCGCTCCGCGCTATGCTCCCGCTCTGCGTACTCTGTGCCTCTGCGGTGTGGCTTTCTTTTATAGGCGCGACCCCGCGTAGTCGCCCAAGCGGCTATTGACTTCCATCGGGCCGCCCAATATCGTTCCTGCCACCCCGGGTCGAAGTCGGGCGGTTTTGTCAATTCGGTTACCGGACTGTCAGCAACGTTGACAAAGATGGCCACTGCGGCGGACGTCTTGTGCTCGGCCCCGTTGCTGTCAGAGGCCAAAAAAGTCAGTAGGTAGCCCACTTGCGAGCGCCGGAGAGCATGAAGGACCAGGAGCCGCAGTCATGGCACATGAATTGCGTCTTGACAGCAGGCTCTCCTTGTTTTGGACTAACCTATGGCTTTTAGACTGAGACCAGTTCCCCGCCGCAGCCGCGCAAAGGGCCAGACCCTGGTCGAGGTGACGCTCATCATCCCGCTTTTGATCCTGTTAGTCGGCGCCACTCTGGACCTGGGACTGCTATTCTTCGTGTCGCACGTAGTGCAAAACGCCGTCCGCGAGGGGGCGCGAGCGGCCGTTACGACACAGTCGGGTACAACTGAAACGGACCTGATCAATAACGTGATTAAACCCAAGATGCCGGCTGTTATCTTCGATCCGTACAAAAGCAGTCTCGATATTTCGTGTAGCGGAAGCCCGCCTATTATTACTGTAACGGCGACGGGAACTTTTAACTATATGTTCCTGCGGTTCGTAGGACTTACGCAAACCACAATAACCAGAAATTATAGCATTGTTAACGAAAGCCACAGCAATTGTCCCTCTTGGATCACCTAGCATGCCGTCGAAAAAGTCATGAAGAAAGTTGCAAATTGGCGGGTTCGAGGCCAGGCAATCATCGAGTTCACGCTGACGCTGCCGTTGATAGTTATGATCTTGGCAGGCCTCACAGATTTAGGTCTAGTTTTCTTTTTTACGATGAGTTTGCAAAATGCGGTGCGCGAAGGCGCACGGATTGCTGCTATCACGCCTGGATTGGGAGCAAATGATTCGACGATTGCAGCAGCGGTGACTAGCCGGATGCCGCCAGGGACGATGTTTACGCTTACGAGTGTGAGCAATACCGCTCCGTCTGGTGGCACAACAGACTGCGGTCGCACCGTAACCGTAACTGCGACAGGGACTTATGATTACATGTTTCTGCAGATTGCCGGCTTTACAACCGTGGACATAACGCGCAGCACCACAATGCGTTATGAGCCGACTACAGAACTGTGTATGACGTTGACCTGTTCCTGTTCTTGACGGCCTAGGATTTCGCCGTCAGAATGCTTGGAGGAGCTGTCTTTGACCCACGGAGGAAAAAAGCTATGAGATTGCTAAATAACAGTCGTGGAGTCGCTATCATCTACGTTACGTTGTTTCTTCTCGTTTTAGGTATGCTCTTTGTTGCTTTGGGTATTGATGTTGGTTGGATGGCCTATGTCAGAACTCAGGGACAAGCTTCCGTTGATGCGGCGGCGTTGCGAGGGGCAGCGGCGATACCAAGTTACAACGCGAGCAATGGGGATCCAGCTAAGGTGAACGCCTTGGCCACCAGCATAGATGCGGATAATACAGTTATGAATCAGGATTCCGGAACAGTGGCAAGTTCGAGCGTCATCGAGGTGTGTAGCGGAGGGCCTGCCCCGGGAGATCTGCAGTGTCCCGCTGCGGGAGCGCCGCCAGACGTGTGGGGTACGGCTGTTCGAGTAACGCGGACTTTTCCAACACCACTTTTTCTCAGTCGCGTGATAATGGGTAGTGCTGGAGCTTCTACAAATATTACGGTTAGCTCCACTGCGTTCTTGGGTGGCGTGGGAGAGGGTCAACCAGATATTCCCGTCGCACTGCGTGGCTGCAAGGTGGGATGGCCACAATCTTGCAACGCTCCACGGACGATACAATCGCCCGAAACACAGGATAATTCTTTCTTTACGATTTTCGATCAAACTGGAAATGACACCTGTAAAAAGATGGCCGCAGGGACCGAACCAATTCCTGTAGTACACGTGGGCGACGAAATAAAAGCAGTTGGGAGCGGCCAAGCTGATTCCTGCTTGGCAGACCTGAAGGATAGGTACTGCATTGAGAGGACCGGGAATAAGAATTGTGATGGCGAAGAAGGTCCGTGGTGCGTTACGATGCCGGTCACTGATTGTCCGAGTGCTGACACCGGCCAAGGTAAGGATAGTGGTACTGTGGTGGGATTCGCGACTATGTGTATCACAAACATCCAAGACGGCAGAAAAGGTACCCCTAAACTTATTGCGGCTGAGCTCGGCTGCAACTTTGTGGAGCAGGGTCCTAGTGGAGGTCAGTTTTTCGGCACGTACGCGAATCGGCCCGTTTTAGTCAGGTAACGCTCCGGTTTGTGTCCGCAGCAAAGGGTAACTGTTGAAGCAGTTACCCTTTGCTTTTTACGGGCCGCGTCGGCGCGGGGATTGCGCTATTCGAAAAAAACAAGGTAGGGAAAGAGTGCAGCAGATAAATTCCGTCGGCGGAGCAGTGGCAATGCTTTTGATCTTGCTGCCGACCGCGTTCAGCGGTGCGTCTCAAAGAGAGGTCGTCGCGGAGCTCGATGGCGAAAAGATTACCGTCGAGGAGGTCGAGAAGCCGATTGGGAATCAGATCTCGAAGCTGGAGGAGCAGATCTATAATCTCAAGCGGGAGAGGCTGGAGGCAATTGTTGCGGATCGGCTGCTCGCGAAGGAGGCGAAGCGGCGCGGGATGAGCGTGACGGCGCTGCTCGATCAGGAGGTCACGGCCAAGGTCGGGCTCGTCACCGAGCAGGAGGTGGACGACTTCTACCAGAAAAACAAGGCGCAGATGAGGGGCGAGGAGGCGAAGCTGCGCGAGCAGATCCGATCGTACCTGCAGAATCAAAAGCTCAACGCAAGGCGGGTAGAGTTTCTGGAGTCACTGGCCGCGAAGTCCAAGATCGTCGTTCATCTGAAGCCGCCGCCGGTTTTTCGCGCCGAGGTGAGCGCCGACGGCGCGCCGTTCAAGGGCGGCGCCAAGGCTCCCGTGACGATCGTCAAGTTCGAGGATTTTCAGTGCCCGTTCTGCAAGCAGGTTCAGGCGACGTTTGAAAAGCTTCTGGCGCGCTACGGCGATAAGATCAAAGTGGCCCATCGAGATTTTCCCATCGATAGCCTGCACCCGCAGGCGAGGCTGGCGCACGAGGCGGCGCGCTGCGCAAACGAGCAGGGAAAGTTTTGGGCCTATCACGACAAGGTCTACGCCAACTCCTCCAAAGTGAGCGCCGACGATCTCAAGTCCTATGCCAGAGAGCTCGGCCTCGATCCCGCGAAATTCAACCAGTGCGTGGATAGCGGCAAATACAAGGCGGCCGTACAAAACGACGTCGACGAGGGGAGCCGGCTGGGCGTGACCGGCACGCCTGCCTTCTTCATCAACGGCCGTATGATTTCCGGCGCCCAGCCTTTCGAAAGCTTCGCGCGCGTCATCGACGACGAGCTGAGTCGCGCAGGGTCCTCCGCAGCTCGGCGGTAAAATTCCGGATTCGATTGCACCGCGGAGACGCAGAGTTCGCAGAGAAAATCCTTCCTCCGCGTCCTCCGCGCCTCTGCGGTAAAATTCCGGATTTGATTACACCGCGGAGGCACAGAGTGCGCAGAGAAAATCCTCCCTCCGCGTCCTCCGCGCCTCTGCGGTGAATTCTCGGAAGGAAAACTGTAAAGCTTTTTTGCTTTTTGCTCGCACGCTCTTTCCTTCAGAATTGCTTCTTTGGTCTTAGATTTCATCGCTTCGCGGCGGAAAACGCCGAATTCCATCGCGCCCCCTCGCTCCTTAGTCTTACTCGCTTCGGGCGTCCACAAATTCCCGGACAGAAAGGGCAGCTGGGTGTAAGCGAACTGTACATTGCCGCCTGCCAAAATCCTTCGATAGATCAATCAGTTAGCCAGTCGGCTCGGGGAAGTCTCAGGTCAATTGTAAGTATTCCTGACAGTCGTTCCCCTGCCATTCCAAAAAATCCTTGAGATCTCAATAGCTTACCTTGTGGCACCCCTATTGCACACAAAGGTTCTGTCTTTGCGTTTCCAATTTCACCGAGTTTGGAAAAAGGAGAAAGAATCATGAGAAGGCTGGCAGGACTTGCAATAATTGCGGCGCTCACAGCCCTGTTGGGGCTGGCCAGCGGGGCGGCGGCGGCGCCTATCCTTACGGCGACCTTCGATTCAGACGCCGAGTGCGGGGGCGACTGTTTTGGCGCCACCTATACCCTGGTGATCGATGACGGCGGGACGGCGGACACTAACTATATCGCTACCCTCACGATTGACACTTCAGGCTATGATGGATCAGGAGATTTCATCAGCGCCGTCGACTTTAAGGTTGCCAGCACGGTTACCACCGCCAGTTTGACCAGCGCTCCAAACAGTGCGGCAAGCTGGATAACCGTGTTCAACGAAGGTCAAGCGGGGAACGAATGTGAGGGCTCGGGCAATGGGTTCGTCACTTCCTGCGATGAGGCTCCCTCGGATCTGGCGCCGGTCCCCAACGCTACAGCGTATGTGTGGGAGTGGACATTCACGACTTCGAGCGCAATCGAGTTTGGCCACCTCGGCGTCAAATACGACAACGAGGCGGGGAATCTGCCCGGACAGATAATTTCGATCGGCGAGGTTGCGGACGAGGCGGACGAAGCGGACGAGGCGGACGAAGCGGATGAGGCGGACGAAGCCGACACGGCGGTCCCTGAGCCCGCCGCGCTCTTCCTCCTGGGCTCTGGCCTGCTGGTTCTCGGCGGCCTTGCGAAAAGGTTTCCGCGCCGCAAGTAAGAACCCAAACAGCATCTACCAGGTTGCGAGGGCGCCGGAGTTTCTTCGGCGCCCTCGTTGTTTTCGCGCCCAGCCGTCAATTTCTGCAGCGGCTTTCCTCGCGCCGGGCCTCTCTTTTTGTAACTTGCTCATCCCTTGTTAAAAAGACAAAATAGCCTCTCCAGCGTTCCCGGTTGATCCTTCACGTGTTCAAAAAGAAATTAGGGGAGATCTTCGGCGCGGACCTCCGTTCGCTCGCCGCGCTACGTATCTGCCTTGCGCTCCTGATCCTCATAGATTTGCTGCAACGGTCCCGGGACTTGGTTGCGCACTATTCGGACGCCGGAGTCTTGCCCAGGAGCGTGCTGCTGGAGAATCTGCGCAACCGCTGGCACGTCTCGCTCCACCTTATCAACGGCACCTGGGAAGCGCAGGCCGTGCTGTTTTTGATCGCCGGTATTTTTGCCCTGGCTTTCTTGGTCGGCTATCGGACCAGGATTACCGGGGCGATTTCCTGGTTTCTTCTGATATCGCTGCAGAATCGCAATCCGGTGGTCGCGGAGGGAGCGGATGTGCTTCTTCGCGTGACGCTGTTCTGGGCTTTGTTCTTGCCGTTGGGCGCCCGCTATTCGCTGGATAGCGTGAAGCATCCGCAGTGGGAAAGGCTCCCCGGCCAGACAGTTTCATGGGCGAGCTTTGCCTACCTGATGCAGGTCATCTTTGTTTACTGGTTTTCCTTATTTCATAAGTACGGGCCCGAGTGGCGCGTTCATGGCACCGCCGTTTATTATGCGCTGAGCCTGGATCATTTGACGACGCCCTTGGGCGATTTCCTGCTGCAGTTTCCATCGCTTCTCAGGTTGCTGAGCTTTGGAGTTCTGGGGTTCGAAGCCATCGGTCCACTATTGCTTCTATCCCCCTTGTTTACGGCCCAGGTGCGCTCGGCAGCCATCCTCGGATTTGTGTGTCTGCACTTGGGGTTCGCATCAACACTTCAGATCGGCCTGTTTCCCTGGATCGGCATCGTCGCGGTGCTGGCGCTGTTGCCGGCGTGGTTCTGGGATAAAATTTTCACTCGCCTGAAAACGGCCGACGCAGCCGGGACGAAAATCTATTACGATCAGGACTGCGGCTTTTGCCAGTATTGGGCGCGCGCAATAAAAACTTTTTTTCTGCTACCCGAGACCCCGATTCTTCCCGCTAGCGCCGATGCTGCGGTCCGGGCGGAGTTGAGCGCGCGCAACTCCTGGGTCGTTGTCGATCGGCTGGGCGGCCGGCACTTTGGCTTCCGGGCCGGGCTCGCCATTGCGAAGGCGTCGCCGATTCTCCGGCCTTTGTCGTATCTCGGCGGGTCTCCCTCCATCGTGGAGTTCGGGGAGAGAGTCTACAGGGCGATCGCGAATCACCGGAAGGTTTCATGTCCCGTTGAGCCAGCTCTCGTTCAAGCCGAGTTCTCGCGCCGCGGGGCATTGCCGCTTACGGAGATACTGGTCGGGGTCCTTCTACTCTACGTGTTCTGGTGGAATGTAGCGACTTTGCCCAAGGCGAGATACAGGATGCCCGAACGCTTTAGATCCCTCGGCTACATGCTCCGTTTAGACCAGACATGGCGCATGTTCGCCCCATC
The DNA here is from genome assembly GCA_035559995.1 of Candidatus Acidiferrales bacterium. Lineage (GTDB taxonomy): Bacteria > Desulfobacterota > Binatia > UBA9968 > UBA9968 > DATMAM01. Next base: position 91,925 of record DATMAM010000065.1, on the reverse strand, counting down.
CCCTCTCAAAGATGACGGTTGGTACGTCGTGCCCGGCAGGCTCAGCAATGGAACGGTCGTGGATATTTTTGCCAACGGCAAAAAAGTCGAGTGGGACCGCCCTGCCGATATGTCTGAGACTTACACCACCCATCGGTGGCGTAAGTACATGATGAATCTCTGGCGCAAAGCTTACCGGCGCCACAGTCTCCACTATGCGCGCTACCTCTGCCGGAGCTGGAACGCCACCCACGGCCGCGACGAGAAATTGGAAGAGGTATCGGTTTTTTTCATGCTGGAGCGCACCCTCCCAGACTACCAAGCGCCTGAGCGAGGAAAGGCGTTGCTCATCAATCACAAGTGCGATGAGGTCACGACAGACGCGGCCGCAGGTGGAGCTCCTGCAAAACCGGCTGCGGATGAGACCGACTTGAACGGCTCCAGCGATCTTTAGCGGCATCCTCATCGCCATCAGTTGTCGGCTTTCGAGGCAGTTTATAAGCACGGCCGAGCAGCCAAAACGCGTCCGATAGGTCAGCTCGAATTGTGGCGATACGGCGGCCCAATAAGCACAAAAGCCCCGCCGTGAATGCAGCGGGGCTTTTGTAACGCGGGCGCCGTACGTTGGCGCGGACTGCTCAAATACAGTCACTTCACAACAGTTATTTCAGTTGAGGTTCCTGTGTTTCCAGCCGCGTCGTACGCCTTGGCCTGTACCCGATGAGAGGATCCTTTGGGCCACGGGTTGACGTTGATCTTGAAACTGTAGGCGCTCGAATAGTCCGTGGCTTTCAGCGCGCCATCCACGTACAATTCCACTTTTGCAATGCTGCCTTCCGGGTCGCTCGCTGAAGCGGTGACGGTCATAAACTTGCTGCTCAACGAGACGCCGGTGATGGCTACCGTCGGAGGTGTTACGTCCTGCGCAACCACGTTGACGTCAACCGGCGCCGAGTTGGTGCTATTGCCGGCGACATCATAAGCCCGTGCGACCAGCGTGTGAACTCCCGAGGAACCGCTCGTGTTCCACGTCAGGTTGTAAGGGGCGGTCGTCTCAGTATCTTTGAGCTGACCGTCCACATACAGCTCAACCTTCAGTATCCCTAAGTCGGAAGCGGCGTCGACCGTGACCGGAACTGTACCGGAGACGGTATTGCCGTCCGACGGGCTAAGGACTTCCACGTTGAGAGCGGGTAGAACAGCGGCAGCTGTGAGCGTCTTGTAGGCGTTGATTCTGCCCCAGCCAAAGGACTGGTCGAATCCGACGCTACCTAGATCGGTCGTATTGCTCCTGATCAAATCCACGACCTGCGCGTTGGACAGGCCCGGGTTCAATGAGAAGACCAGGGCGGCCAATGCGGCCACCTGAGGGGAAGCGAACGAGGTTCCCTGCCAGGTTCCATAGCCGCCTCCCCGGTTGGTCGTGTAGATGGACGTTCCGGGCGCTGCTACATCGATCCAGCTGCCGAAGTTAGAAAAGCTCGCCAGCTGATCGTATTTGTCGGTGGCGGAGACCGCCACGACGTTGTCCAAAGCAGCCGGATAGTAAGGCGTGCTAGTGGTCTTGTTTCCGGCCGCGGCGACAAGGACCAGGCCCTTGCTCCACGCGTAATTGACGGCGTTTTGCAGGGTCGTTGAATAACTCGAGCCGGCCAGACTCATATTGATAACTTTGGCGCCGTGATCGGCTGCATAGATGATTGCTTCGGCGATATCGGCATAGCTGGCGGTGCCGGTCGAAGGATTAATGACCGCCAGAGGCATAATGGAATTATTCCAGCCGAGGCCCGCCACGCCAATGCCTGAATTGGTTTCGGCCGCCGCCGTCCCGGCGACGGCGGTTCCGTGGCCAGTCGCATCGCTTGTGTCCGTGGTGTTGCTCACGAAGTTAAAGCCGGGAAGCAGTTTATTGTTAAGATCGGGGTGTGTGGAATCGACGCCCGCATCAATAACGGCGATTATGACGCCGGTAGAGCCGGTCGTGAGATCCCAACCACTGGCCGCAGCGATCTTACTGAGATGCCACTGAGTGGGGAATCCCGGGTCGTTCGGAACCAGCGTGCTCTCGGCGAGAAAATTCCGCTCGACGACTTTGATCCTTGGATCTTTTGCCAGTGCCGATTCAACGGCATCCAACGATTTGGCGCGAACCTTAATGCGATGGGCTTTGGCCCTGCCAAGTTTCTTGAGCACCTTGCCGCGGTGCTTCTTGAGCACGCTCGCCAGTTCGGCATCGGTCACGCCGTCATTCGGAATGACCAAGAGTTCTCCAGGAACGTGCGGGCCCGGAGGAGGCGTGCTTTGTCCGAACGCAGTACCCGGCACGATCAGGAAACCGGCCAGAAACAGGGCGAGAACGGGGATAAGATTCTTTCGGGACATTCGAGGTCCCTCCTTTCAAGTTTCCCCCTTGAAAGTCGGGACCCCGTGGAGGGGCTCCTTCTTTCGGTAACCCGGCTATCAGGCTTGCGCCTGACCCGTGGCTTTGCGTCCCAGCCTCACGACTGGTTTGCCTTTATCGAGAAGGGGGTTGTCTTGCCGTTGCTAAATGCAATAAGCGTTCCAGGCCCTTGATGTCGTTGCGGATGGGAAAGGAAGGAACAATGAACCGCATGCCAGGACAGCGGGGTAATCGTCCGACCGGGGCGTAAACTCCTCAAAATGCCAATTTTGACTGGTTCGGCCGCAAAAATGGCAAGGCCGCTTACAGAAATTTTTCCTCGGCGTCCTCGGCGCCTCTGCGGTAAAATTCCGGATTCAATTGCACCGCGGAGGCACAGAGGGCGCAGAGGTTCGGAGAGATCGATTACACCACAGAGACGCAGAGTGCGCAGAGAGGTTTTTTCCTCCGCGTTCTCCGCGCCTCTGCGGTAAATTCTTCGGACTGATTGCACCGCGGAGACGCAGAGGGCGCAGAGGTTCGGAGAGATCGATTGCACCACAGAGACGCAGAGGGCGCAGAGAAGATTTTTCCTCCGCGTTCTCCGCGCCTCTGCGGTAAAATTCCTCCGGACTGATTACACCGCGGAGGCACAGAGGGCGCAGAGGTTCGGAGAGATCGATTACACCACAGAGACGCAGAGTGCGCAGAGAGAATCTTTCCTCCGCGTTCTCCGCGCCTCTGCGGTAAAATTCCGGATTCAATTACACCGCGGAGGCGCAGAGTTCGCAGAGTTTCGGAGAGATTGATTACACCACAGAGACGCAGAGTGCGCAGAGAGAATCTTTCTCCTTGTCCTCGGCGCCTCTGCGGTGAAATTTCCTGATCGCGGTGAAACTGATTCTCTTAGAAAGTGAACCGCAGCTCGGTGAACACCCGGTCGCTTTTGTCGAAACGGCCCCAGAGTCCGAGCTTCGGCCCGCCAAAGAACGCCGTGCCAACAACGAGCCGCCAGTTCTCGTGAAAGTTCCAGGTGATTTTGAAGCGCGTGAGCCAGTCGAGGCGATTCAAGCTGTGGATCGTGAGCAGCTCGGGCTCCACTTTCTCGTTAAACAGCTTTGTCGAAAGCAGCAGGGTCGCTCCGCTTTCGACCTTCCGCGGGATGATGTCGTCGTCGTGGGAGGTGAACACGCGCTGGAAAAACTGCAGGTTGAGGCGCGACTCCATCGGCAGCGGGAATTCCAGGCCGAAGATGTAGTCGAGAAAGTTCTGGCGCACCACGCCGTCGGAGTCGCTGATCCGCGTGACATTGAACCAGCGATCCCACGTGTAGATGGCCTCGGCCTTGAGAACAAAGGTTCCCAAATCTTTCGAAACCGTCGCTCCCGCCTGGTGGATTCTGTCGTGATCGGGGCGAAAGAACACGGTCGGCGTAGGCGCCAGCGTGATGCGGCGGAAAAATGCCGGCGAGCTATCGAGGCTCGTGTAGTAAAACGCAGAGAGATCCCAGCCGCTAACTAGATACGAGAGGCGAAATCCGCCGGCGGAGTTCCGCAGGCCTTGCGGCTGGCGCTCCCGGCGGATCTGCTGGGTAAAGCCGGAGGGGATGGGAACGACGAATGGATAGAAATCGCTTCCCGGCTTGCCGATCTCGTCGTAGGTCATGTAAGGGATCCAGACGGCTTCCGCCTTGAAGTCGTCCTTGAAGTACTCAAGCCGCGTTGCCCACTGGGGAATGCGCAAAAAGTCGAACTGCGGAAGAATCGTTTCGCGCAGATCCTTGGCCGACACGACGTCGGCAAAAAAGAGACCCACGACCTCGCCCCAAACGATGTGCTGGCGCCCGATGCGGAAATCGAGATCGCCGACACCGACGTCCAAGTAGGTCTCGCGAAACATGGCCTCGAAGCGCGCGTTGCGCCGCACGGCTCCCGGGTAAAACGTCGTGACGTCGTAAACGGCGTCGTACCAGAACCGGCCGCTCACCTTTAACTCGACTTCATCGGCCAGCTTGCGCTGAACGCCCAATTCCAGAGTGTTTCTGAGTTTCGACCAGTGGTCCGGCGAAGCCACCGTGTAAGCCACCTCGGCCTGGTAAAAGCCGGCGAAGTTCCAGCCGGCCGGCGCATCCGCGGCCGCAGTGCTGGGCTCCGCGGCGGAAGTCGATGGATCCGCCGGAGCTTCGGCTGAGACGGATTCCGTCGTGAAGCCCGGGAGCAGAACTAGAGAAGCGATCCCGAGGCAGACGAAAAAAAAGTTTCCTAAGCCCAGGTTTTTCCTTGCGCGACGATAGCGTGCCACTTGCGAAGAGTCTCTCCTCTTTTGGTAATCTGACCATCGTTCATCTCGATGAGGCGGTCGGCCATCTTCATCACCGCCGGGTCATGCGTGGAGAACACAAAGGTTGCTTTCTGCACCAGGTTGATCTCTTTCATCAGCTCGAGGATGGAGGCGCCCGTCTTATGATCGAGATTGGCAGTTGGTTCATCGGCCAGGATGATCCGGGGTTTGGTGGCCAGCGCGCGTGCGATCGCAACGCGCTGCCTCTGGCCGCCGCTCAGCTCGTTGGGACGGTGCCGAGCGAATTTCTCGAGCCCGACGACTTTGAGGTAAAACTGAACTCGATCTCTCCGATCTTTTTTGGACAATTCCTTGAACTGGAGCAGCGGATACTCGACGTTCTCCTCGGCGGAGAGCACGGGCAAGAGATTGAAAGTTTGAAAGATAAAACCGATGGAGCGCGCCCGCAGGTCGGCGAGCTGATCGGGGGTCTGCTCGCTCACGAGCTTGCCGTCGATGTAAATTTTTCCGCTCGTGGGCGTGTCGATGCATCCGATGAGATTGAGCAGCGTCGTCTTTCCGCTGCCGGAAGGACCGGCAATCGCCAAGAAATCGCCCTCATCGATACCGAGACTCACGTCCCTCAGGGCTTGCACCAGCTGGTTACCGAGGTTATAGATCTTGCATACGTTCTCTACCCGAACCACTTGCATCGCAAATCCAGATCAAACGAGGCGTGAAGATATGCAGGATCGAGGGATTGTACACGCGCCCGCGTCCTTTTTGCAACCTCGTGCGAAAGGAATACCGTGGTCGCTGAAGCGGCCGCCTCGGCTGAGATCGTTGCTTAGCTCGTTTCTGATCTTTGCCGCGGCGTCCGAAGTGAGCGGAATGGCGGCGCGGGCCGCGGACGACGACGCCAAGGCGATGGTCGAGAGGGCCGACCGCATACGCTTTCCCGCCGGTGGATACCAGGTGAACGTCAAGGTCACGAGCACGGCTCCCGGAAAACCGGAAGACGTCCGAACCTATGAAATTCTTTCAAAAGGCAACGACAGAACCATCGTGAGGACCCTGACGCCGCTCTCCGATAAGGGGCAGGTACTGCTCATGCGAGACAAGGACCTTTGGATCTTCATGCCGGCTGTGTCTCAGCCGATTCGATTGTCGCTCGCGCAGCGGCTTACCGGGCAGGTGGCCAATGGAGACCTCGCCCGCGCCAACTTCAGCGGCGACTATCACCCGACCGTTTTGCGGACCGAGACGATCCAGGGCGAGCCGTACGTGGTGCTCGATCTCAGAGCTGTCGATCGCTCGGTGACCTACCACCGCGTGCTCTACTGGGTTAACAAAGACAATTTTCGCCCTTACAGAGCTGAATTTTATTCCCTGTCTGGAAAGCTGTTGAAGACGTGCCAGTATGAGAACTTCAAGCAGGCCGCGGGCGAGGCAAGGCCGACGCGCCTCGTCATGGAAGACGCGCTGACTGAAGGCTCGAGATCGGTGCTCGAATATACTGACTTGAAGCTGAGGGATCTTCCCGACAAGATGTTTGCCAAGGATTATATGAGAAGACTGCAATAGTCAGTTATGGCGTAACGCTTCAACCACGGGTCGACGGGACGCCTTGAACGCGGGAAGAAGCGAGGCCGCGAGAGTCGCAAAAAGGCCCACCAGAAACGCACGTTCAACTTCCGCCGGAACGACGCGGATCAGCGCGGTATAGCCTGTGTTCGTGTTGGGTACAGGCGGCATCGGGATGCCGACGGAAGAAACCGCCGTGGCAAGAGCAACGCCGAGCACAACGCCCACCGCGCTGCCAATGAGCCCGAGCATGAGCATTTCAACGACGATCAATGTCGCGACATCACCCCTGCGGTTGCCGAGAGCCATGAGCGTTCCAAACTCTCCGGTGCGCTCGTAAATAGTCATGTTAACGCTGTTGGCCACGCTTAGCAGAACCATCCCCAGAATGATGAGACGCAACACGGCAAAGTACCTCTGATAGAGATCGACCGCTTTCTGGTAGAAGTCGGCCAGTTCATACCAGGTCTTAAGCTCAAACTCTCTGGGTGGCAAAGTTTGTCGAACCCGAGCGGCAACTTTCTCTGTCAGATTGGAATCCGTTAGAGCGATGACGAGCTTGTGAACCGCCTTCGTGGCGAGGAGCTGCCGGGCTGCCGACAGAGACACGCGCACGGCACGGTCGTCGTAGTCTTTGGCGAAGGTCTGAAATACGCCGAGAACCTCGAGGTCCAAAGTGTTCAGCGCCCCTTCTGGTGTATTGAGGAGGAGCGTGACCTGATCACCGGGGCTCACCTTCAGGGCGTTGGCTACCCCTTCCCCCAGCAAGATCCCAAACGCGTCGGCGCCCGATATCTGCCTTCCAGATTTAATTCTCATATAGCTGGAAAGCTTGACCTCCTTTTCCGGGTCTATGCCCTCGCCGATCACAGGCAAGGAGGAGCGGCCGTTACTTAAAAGGGCGCTGAAATTTACTCTAGGCATTATGTCGACGACGTGTTCGAGCTGCCGCAGCTCGGCGACTGTTCGCTCGGGATTCGAGATCATGTACTGATAGGGCGATCTCCGGCCGAAAGTGCCGAAACCAGCACGGTAAACTTGCAGGTGGCCGAATTGGGAATGAATGACCGCTTCGCGCAACTGAATGTAGATGTCTTGAACAAACCCGCCCGCCAGGATCAATGCAATAACTCCAAAGCTGATCGCCGCGAGCGTCAGGGCGGTTCTGGCTTGGTGGCGGAAGATATTGCGAAAAGCCAGCTTCCACATGGAGTTCTATCGATTGTGCCGCAAAGCGTCGACGATGTTCAGGCGGGAAGCCCGCCATGCGGGATAAAGGCTCGCGAGGGTTGAGGTGCCGGCAGCGATTGAAAAGGCCACCAGGGCTAACCCCGGCGTGACGAGAATTTCGCCGGTAAATCCGTGCGTCATACCAGGCGCGGGCGGCATGGGGATGCCGATGGCGGAAATTATCCATGCGAGCGCGGTTCCGAGAACAACTCCCGCTAAACCACCGCCCAGGCCGAGCATGAACCCTTCGGCAACGAAGAGCGCGAGAATCTTCTTGGACTTGAAGCCGAGAGCCATAAGGGTTCCGACCTCTCCCGTCCTTTCCAGAACGCTCATCATCATGGTGTTGGAAATGCTGAGCACGACAATCATGGCTATGATGAACTTGACCACGTGCATTTGCCGCGAATAGAGCGTCACGGTCTTGTTATAGAAGTCCGCCAAATCATACCACGGCACGAACTCGATCTTGGCTGTAGACGGCGGAAATCGCCGCCGCAACAGGTTCAAAGTGGCGGTCGTCTTGTCGGTGTCGTCGAGGAGGACCACCCAGGTGTGCGCGCCGGACACGCGCAGCAGTTCTCGCGCTGTGGCAATAGGCAAACGAAGCGCTGAGTCGTTGAACGTTTTGCTCAGTGTGTAAAACAAACCTCGAACGTGGCCTTCGACAGCGTTGACGCCTCCCGAAGGTGTGTTTACGAGGAGCACGATGCGATCGCCAATCTTGGCCCCTAGGCTCTCGGCCAGCCCTTCTCCCAGAATCACTCCCTTAGGGTCGCTGGAGGAGAGCGCGTCGCCTTGACTGATCGTTACAAACCGGCTCACCTCTTTTTCTTTCTCAGGGTCGACCCCCTGGCCGAGGAACGACACCGTGCTCTCCCCGCGGCTCAGGATGCCACTGAAGCTAAGGCGCGGCGTTATCATTCGTACGCTCGAGGCGGATTGAACTGCCGATAGCACCTCAGCCGTCTCTGGAAGCAGGAAGGCGAACGGGTCGGCAGCTCCTGCCGCGAAAAAACCGGTGCGGACGATCTGTATGTGCCCCAGGAGAGAGTGTATCGTATCGCGTCGCATCGCAAAAAAGATCCACTCGATGAAGCCCCCGCTCAGCAAGAGCGCTACGACGCCGAAGGCTATCGCCGTTAAGGAAATGGCTGAACGCACTCGATGGCGCGTCAGGTTGCGGCAGGCGAAGAGCAGGTCTAGCATCGAGAACCTGTCGCATTATGCCTTCCAAAAATGCCTTTTGGCAATCGCTCTAAACACCAACCCTCGGTGGAAAGTGTAAGCTTTTGCTTGCCCCGGTGTCAGGTTTCCTAACACTTTCCCGGATTCGCGGGATGGTGCGAAACGATCGATTTTCCGAAGACTTATCCAGTTTTCTAGTTATCCCGGCTGCCTTGGCGGGGTAGAAACTGTAAAACTGGCTTACAAGTCAGCAAATGTCCAGCGATTTGCCGGCTCCGCGGCGCAACACAGAAATATAGCTAATTTAGCCACTTAGAACACGTTTCCGACTTGTGGCACAGCCGTTGCGTTGTCACGCCTTCGATACCATCGAGTCTTTCAAGGAGGAACGGATGAAAAGAGCGTTGTTAGGTTTAGTGATGGGGGGCTTGCTCCTGACCTTCAACGGGTTGGCCAGGGCCGGTGATTTTACCCTCGATGTAAGCACAGTCTGCGCGGGTTGCCCCACCGTCAGCGACGTTTTCGGTTTCACGTTCATCGGTTTATCGAATATTCAGTACACTAGCGGGTCAGGTTTGGGTCCGACGGATCCCTTCATAGACCACGGAGTTCTCGTAGCGACCGCGATTAAGGACACCGCCACCACAACTCTCGCTGCTGGGGCTACAGGTCTCGGGGTTACCTGGGAGCTTGGCGCGGTTTTTGATGGTCTGGCTGGCGCCAATACAAGTGTTACGGGAACGGTCGTACAATTCGACTTTACCCCTGGGGTCGGGACAATCTCGCTTTACGCTTCGCCGGGATTCGGTAATATGACTACTAGTGACCCGACGTCGGTAACTGCCGGGACGCTGGTGGGCGTTTTGTCCCTCGTCTCCGGCTCCGGCAACTTTGACTTCGATCCCGACGAAACGGATGGCAACATTAACCTAGTAGCAGAGTTTATCAGTCTACCGGTGCCGGGGTTCTGGCAATTCCTTGGAATACCCATTGAGCTTGGCACGCAAATTTTTCTGGCCCTTACCGATTCCAATAACGACTTGACAGGAGCCTCAGCAGCCGAAATCGCTGCGTTCTGCGCCTTCTTCGGCGGGACATGCGGTACTAATTCGCCTCCGGGCAACTTCTTCGTCAGCAACGACGGCTCCGTCGAGCTTCAAGTGAGCGCGGTTCCTGAACCCTCTACCCTCGTGCTACTTGGCTCAGGCTTGATTGGACTGGCCGTCGTAATGCGGAGGCGAAAAGCGGCCAAGTAAATAAAGATCGTACTGCCACACAAATAAGCAAAAAAGGCGCTCGTTTGAGCGCCTTTTTTGTTTTCGGTCGAAGCGAGATTTCGTATCTCAGCGAAGACATGCTGGTCCTTTGGTTGGTCTACAACTTTTTGCTTGCACGTTTGTGCGTGGTTCTGTATGAGGGAGCGGTTTCCGCAAAGTGAAAATGCGGAGCGAGGACCTTTCGTTAGCGTAGGTAGCACGGCCATGAATTTCCGTCTTGATTGGGGAGCGACACCAGGCAACCGGCTCGAAAGGACATTTCCGACAGAGCAAAAGTGAACAGTTGCTGCAGGGAAACTCCTGCGATTTTTTTAAACGAAGAAATCGCAAGCGTTTGATTTTTCTCACTTTGTCTATTTGGCTCGCAACTTGCACGGTACGCGCGGAACGGAGCGGATAAAAATGTAGAAGGGACGGCGGATGTTTGACAAAGACTTTGAGGCCTTTCTGGCTGACTGCGATGCAGGGAAAGATATTCACTATCGCTTGCGCTACCAAGTCTACTGTCTAAAGATGGGGTACGAGGACCCTAGACTTTACCCTGATCGTAAAGAGCGGGATCAATTCGACGACCATGCCGTCCATTTCATCGTTCGCAAGAAGGCCACCGGCGAGTGGATCGCCGCTATGCGGCTGATTGTTGCGCCGCTTCACGCTCTGCCGGTCAGCCAGTTGACCAGGATCGACCTGGATCGCATCTCCGAAGCCAGCGGTGGCATAATCTCTCAACCCAGCCAGTGGTGCGCCGAAATTTCGCGGCTATGCGTCGTGCCGCAGTACCGCCGGCGAGCGCATGAAAGAAACTTTCCCTACCAGGTCTCGGACGGCAATCGAGTACTTCCAGTCGACTCGGTTTCCTATGAGCGCCGCCAGGCTCCCTGGATCATGCTCGGCTTGTTGCGCGCCGCGAGGGAATACAGCCTGAGAATAGGATTGTCGTACTGGTTCTTTCTCATCGCCGATTCGCTCGCCAGACTACTCCAGGCGCAAGGAATAGACCTCAGCATCGTGGGCCAAGCATGTAACCATAGAGGATTACGCCGCCCCCATCTGAGCAATGTCCAAATCGTCCATCCGGGCATGCGGCTAAAGTCGCCCCTCGCGCACGCGATGTTCCTTCACCGGCCTTGCTTTAGGCTATTTTCTGAACTGGAGGATGACGGCGCCCGCCTCCGCGCCTCTGCGGTTTAATCCGATCCGGAGAGTTCACCGCGGAGACGCTGAGAACGGGGAGGAAGAGTTTAACTCTTTTTTCTCTGCGCCCTCTGCGCCTCTGTGGTTTAATCCGATCCGGAGTTTACCGCGGAGGCGCTGAGGACGCGGAGGAAGAGTTTAGCTCTTTTTTCTCTGCGCTCTCTGCGTCTCCTTTGAAAATTTGGCTGGGGGTGGGGTTCACGCTGCAGGTGATAGCGCCACCTCCTGTCCGAGTTCTTTGAGTCTTCGGACATGATAACGAATCCGTTGTTGGGGATTGAGTTTATCAAAGTAATCAACGCCGAGATCCTTATAGGGTTTTTGATCGCGGAGCATGAAATAGATGGTAACCAGGATGCTGTGCTTGACCGCGCCGATGGCGCGCTTTTTTCCACGCCGGCCTGCCACACGATGGTACTGGGATTTGAAATAGCTCTTTTTGGTGCGCGCCGCCGCCTGGGCTACCTCCGTCAGCACACCGTCCAGATGACGGTTGCCGGCGGGGGTTTTGCCACTGCGCCGTTTGCCGCCACTTTCATGATTGCCAGGACACTGACCCGCCCACGAGGTAAAGTGCTTGTGGCTCGGGAATCGGCTCATATCGATCCCGGTTTCCGCCAGCACCGCATAAGCCGCGCGCTCGCCAATCCCCGCTACCGCATCGATTTGTTCCACCGCGGCACGAAACGAGCGGGGCGCTACCGCCCCAATCCTTTCGCCTATGCTTGCGATCTTTTTTTCGAAAAAGTCGTACTGATCAAGCAGCTGCCGCAACAAATACCGGTGATGCTCTGTCAGTTCGCCTTGCAACGCACGCTGCAACTGGGGTATCTTCCCGCGCAGTTTGCGCTCGGCCAGCTCCGCCAGCACGGTCACGTCTTTCTCTCCGGCAATCAGCGCTTCAATCATCTTGCGGCCCGATACTCCCAGCACATCACTGGCCACCGAGCCCAGTTTGATGTTGGCGGTCTCCAATACCTTCTGGACCCGGTTGTGCACCGCACTTTGCTGCTGCACCAGTTTGGTCTGTTGGCGCGTCAAGTCCCTCAGTTCTCGCTGCCAGCGCTCCGGGACAAAACTTGGCCGCAACAGTCCACATTGCAACAGCTGCGCGATCCACTCGGCATCTTTGACGTCGGTCTTTCGCCCAGGCACCTTCTTGAGGTGTTGGGCGTTGACCACCCACGTCTGGAAATGCCCTTCCAGCAGGTTGAATACCGGCTGCCAGTACACTCCCGTGGACTCCATCGCCACGTGCGTCACCTTGTGCTCGCTCAACCACTGACGCAGCTCCAAAAGATCCGCCGTCATCGTGCCAAACTGCCGCAGCGTGCTCTGCACCGTGCCATCCTTCGCATCCAGGATTCGCACGCACGCCACCACCACTTCTTTATGCACGTCCAACCCGGACACACGCGCATACAGCGCCTGCATGCCCGCAACAGTCGTCTTAGTCTTCTTACGCATAAATGCCCCTGCTCCTTTCGGCGCACTCAGGGGACATCCGGCATATTCGATTCTCCTTCGCGTGCTCTCGTCGGCAGAAAACGAGGCGACAATCTGAGGCGCCGAAGGATGTCCCGGATCACACTCTGTGTCGGGCTCTCTGGCACCAATCACTTATCGATCTCTTCTCAGAGGCGCCGCCCCCGTCTATATCGCGCTTCTTCCGATTTTCATCATCTGCGGGCGAGCGTAGGGCTCATGAATCACTCTGTGGTAAAATAGCTTTGCCGGGTATCGGCGTTGAGCTGAATCATGAAGGGCATCATTTTAGCCGGCGGTTCCGGGACTAGGCTTCACCCACTGACGCGGGTCGTCAGCAAGCAGCTCATCCCTGTCTATGACAAGCCGATGGTCTACTACCCGCTGTCGACCTTGATGTTGGCGGGCATACGCGAAATTCTTCTTATATCGACACCCCAAGACCTTCCGAACTTCGAGCGCCTGCTGGGCGACGGGAGCCATATCGGACTAGAGATCCGCTACGCCGCACAGCCGGAGCCCGGCGGGCTGGCCCAGGCGTTTATCATCGGCAAGGAATTTGTCCAGGGTGGCCCTTCATGTCTCATTCTGGGCGACAATATCTTCTTCGGCCATGGGTTAACCGAAACACTGCAGCAATGCGCGCGCCTAGAGAGCGGCGCCACGGTATTTGCCTACTGGGTCAAGGACCCCGAGCGGTACGGCGTGGTGCAGTTCGACTCTCAGGGTAAGCCGGTCGGAATCGAGGAAAAGCCTCGCAACCCTAAGTCTCACTACGCTGTCACAGGCATCTATTTTTACGATCATCAAGTCGTCGATATCGCGGCGGGACTCCGGCCGTCGGCTCGCGGAGAATTGGAGATTACGGACGTCAATCTGGCTTATCTCGCCAAGGGGCAGCTGAATGTGCAGAAGCTCGGGCGCGGCATCGCCTGGCTCGACACCGGCACCTACGAATCGTTGCTTCAGGCATCGAACTACATCGAGGCCATCGAACAACGGCAGGGGCTGAAGGTCGCGTGCCTGGAGGAGATCGCCTATCGGATGGGGTATATCACGGCGTCTCAGCTCGAAGAACTCGCCTATGCGCTTTCGAAAAACGGCTACGGACAGTATCTCTTGGATATCCTGGCGGAAGACCAAGGACGGCACGTCTAAACGAAAATCCGCGCAAGGGCGCGGAGTCCGCGGCGGGATAAGGACGACCGGCGGTCTCCCTGCCCCTCGACGGTCGAACTTAATTTGTAAGGCCCCGGAGGTAACCTAAGCTTTCCTATGGGCCTTTCTCCTCAGATTCTCGGCGCCATCCTGCGAGCCGGGGCGCAGGCGCCTTCCGGGGATAACATGCAGCCCTGGAAATTTCATTGGAATGGCGACGGCCTCGATGTCCTGCTCGACCCCAAGCGCGACCAGTCCCTCTATAACGCCCGCCAGCTTGCTTCGTACATCGCATTGGGAGCCGTGGTGGAAAATTTGTTCCTTGCTGCCTCTGTCCATAAGCTACGTGCTGAGGTCAACTACTTTCCGGCAGGGAGTTCTTCGGAAGTGGTCGCGCGCCTTCGCTTTTTAGAAGGAGGAGGCAAGGCCGATCCCCTCGCCGGAGCCATTTTCGATCGCTGTGTCAACCGCCGGCCTTACGATCCGCATTTCGGCGTGGCCGCCGAAACTATCGCGTCGCTCGCGAAGGAAGCCCGGCCTTCCGAGGGTATTGAGTTATCCTGGGTGACCGAGCCAACGGCGCGAGCGCGCCTGGCGCGGGCGGCGGCGCAGGGGGACCGTCTACTTTTCGAAAACCGTTATATCCATCGCCATTTCTTTTCCTGTATCCGCTGGAATCAGGAAGAGGCTGAGAAAACGCGCGACGGGTTGCCGTTTGCGACGCTCGAGCTGAGCGGGTTCGATGCGCTTGTGTTCCCGAAGCTCAGAAACTGGCCTCTAGTTCGCTTGCTCAATTATTTGGGCTTGAGCCGGGCTGCCGCGATGAAAAGCGCCGCGTTGATTCGCCGTTCGTCCGCGGTCGGCCTGATCACGGTGTCGGAGCCGTCGAGTCCTTTTTTTATTCAGGCTGGCCGCGCTTTCGAGCGCGTTTGGCTTAAAGCGACTCTGGAGAAGTTGGCTTTTCAGCCGATGACCGGCTTTGTTCTTTTGCAGTTGCGCTCTTACCTGCGCGAATACGAGGGGTTTAATGCCGGTCAGGTTAAACTCTTGAGTTCCATACGCGATCAGCTTTCAGCGATTTGTGGCACTGCGGGCAAGATCCCGGCGATTATGTTCCGGATTGGAAAAGCCCCGCCGCCTTCCGGCCGAACCTTGAGGCGAGATGTCTCAGCGGTCAGCAACGTAAGCTAAAAATATCGGTGCTCGGAATAGAGGACGTGTCTCTCCGTCGTGTAACTCGCTCCGGAGAAATTCACCGCGGAGGCGCAGAGGACGCTGAGGAAGAGTTTAGCTCTTTTTTCTCTGCGCCCTCTGTGCCTCTGCGGTTTAATCTGATCCGGAGGAAGTTTACCGCGGAGACGCCGAGGACGCGGAGAGAAGGATTTCTCCGAAACTCTGCGCCCTCTGTGCCTCTGCGGTTTAATCCAATCCGGAGAATTCACCGCGGAGACGCTGAGGACGCGGAGGAAGAGTTTAGCTCTTTTTTCTCTGCTCCCTCTGTGCCTCTGCGGTTTAATCTGATCCGGAGGAAGTTCACCGCGGAGGCGCTGAGGACGCGGAGGAAGAGTTTAGCTCTTTTTTCTCTGCGCCCTCCGCGCCTCTGTGGTGCAATCGATCTCTCCGAACCTCTGCGCCCTCCGCGCCTCTGCGGTGATTGTCTTATCAGACCTGGCTCGATTGCGCCGCGCGCACGATCTGGTCGAAACCCAGCGCGCGCAGCCGTCGCGCGACGATAGATCTCTTGAGCCTCTGGAGCCAGTTGCGGTTGCCGTTTCTCAGCCGTCCGGCGCGCAGTTTTTGGCGATACGCGTCAAACTGCAAATAGGCGGGCGCCAGGCGCGAAGCGCCGCGCCCGAGGAGAATGCGCAGCGCCTCAGCGCCCGTTAAGGATGCCGCGAGCTGGCAACCGATGATCGAGGAGGGGCCCCTTCCGGTAGCGGGATTAACCGAACTCAGGTCCATGTAGGAGAGGTGCAGCGCGGCCGGCGCCAGGCCGATGAAAAAATTCAGCAGCTGATCGAACGTTTCCTGCCCCTCGTGCAGGTCGAAATACTCGTCGAAGCTCATGCCGCCGCGCGCGAACACATGGAGGGTTCCCGAAAAGCCAAGCGGCGCCGCTGTGAGAGCGGGGATACCCGCTTCCCACGCCGCTCCGAACAAACGTCGCCGGTGATCGATGGCGAAAAAGTCAACGCCGTCGACGACGAGATTTGCGTTTCCAACGAAAGCGCGCGCGTTGCTCGGAGTGAGCCCGCCTTGCACGACCTCGACTTGCGCTTCGGGGTTGATCGAGCGAATCATGGCGGCGGTCACTTCGGCCTTGTTTCTGCCGATGCTGTCGATCGTCGCGCCAATTTGCCGATTGAAGTTGGCGAGAGAAAACGTGTCGGGGTCGGTCAGGCGAAACCGGCCCACGCCGAGCCGGGCGAGCGTGTGCGCGTGAAAGCCGCCGACCCCGCCGCAGCCGGCGATGGCGATCAAGGATTGCCCGAGCCGCTCTTGTTCGTCGCGCGAGACCAGGCCCAAATTGCGCTCGAACGCTTTCGCGCGAGAGAAGGTCGGCGATGCGGCGTCACAATCTATCACGAGCAACCTGGCGCAAAGCTACGCGGCGAGGGTTCTCGCCGGAAGTTTATACTCGCCGCGCTTTAATTCCGAAAAGAGGCGGAAATGAGTTGAATGGCTGAGCATCTCGAAAAGCTCGCGCGATTTTGCCGGAATGTCGCGATAGCCCCACTTGAGGTCGCGAAGGTAGGGTCGCCGAATTCCTCGGTGCTCGACCGGGGGGCCAATCAATTGCAGTCCCATTCCCAAGCTGTCGAGGATTCGGGCCAGAGGATCAGCGATTAAAAAAAACCAGTATTGGATCCCGTTCTCTTCGCTGTAGTCGCGGGCGGCCCGAATCAGGCCCAGCTTGAGCCACGGCGCTTTACGCCGCTCATTTGGAGAAGTCGGCAAGAGGGGAGAGGAATCTTCATCCGGATTCCATGGCACTTGGTAAGGAGTATTCCGTTCGTAAGCTCTGCGTCGGTATTGTGAAACGACGCAGAGCCGCGATATTTCGGCCGACAGACCCGGTTTTCCTCCCGGCTCTGTGCTCATTAGATTTTTCAAAACGTTTTTGTCTAGGCTAACCAATCGCGTGAGAGGGAGCTGGTCTAGCGGCGCCACGACAAGCCTCATTGCGGCAATCCAGTCACCGGTTGCGCGCGCGCGCACAATGAAATGAACGGAATGATCGTCGTAGGAATCCCGCTCCAATCCGTCCGGGAAGGCTTTTGCGTCTTCCCAGCCGGTTTCTAGGCAATAGACTTGGTACCGAATACGGTAGTGAATTTCCTTCCCGATCGGATTGTCGGCGAGAAAGGCTTCGAAATAGGTGTCAAACATGGGCGCCTGAGGGAGTTTCAGGGAACTTACCGACAACGCACATGCCGCCACATCGCCCGCGACAGACTACTTGATTGCTGGCGCCGCGTCAAACGACCAGGGGACGCTCGGGTTGACGGCGGAGAGCCAGAGGGGGCTGAGAAGGCTGCCCGTCGTTTCACCCCCAGCTTTATCTTTCGCCGTCGAGGGGGAAGAGGAGAAAAAGCGGGATTATCGATTATGCTGAAGCGTTCACCGCCGCGCCCGATCGATCGGTTCGGATGACCGATGCAGCAATCGCAGGGCGGGTTTCAAACCCTGCACGAATCAGGACGTAACCGCGTGTTGCCTTCGCAGGAGGCTCGAGGCGCTCGGCGCCGAAACCCATCACGTCGCGAACTCTCGCTTCAGGAACTCGCAGACGACCTGGTTGAACCTCTCCGGGTTGTCGCGCGGCACGCCGTGGCCGGCGCCCTCGATCTCGACGGAGCGGCAATTCTTGACGAGACGGAGGAACTTTTCGGCCGTGCTTACGGTAAGGACGTCGCTTTCTTGCCCGCGGATCAAAAGCGTCGGGCACTGAATCTTGGCGACGTAATTCCACAGATCCTGCCGCGCCTGTTGCAAGCTTTGCAGGGCGGCCTCCAGGCTGTAGCGCCACTCCCAGAGGCCGTCGGGCCGTTTGACGATCGCGTGCTCGATTTCCTCGCGGTGCATCTCCGGCGTCCAGCGCGAGCGCTGGGGCATGGACTGCGAGTAGGAAAGGGCGTCCTCGAAGGAAGTAAAGGTGCGCCGTCGCGTCAGGTGGCCGTGGATCATTCTTTGCTGGGCCTCCTCGGGCATCTCAAAACTCACATCGACCAGGATCAGCCGAGCCACCCTTTCAGGGTGGCCGCCGGTGTAGACGGTGGCGACGCGAGAGCCCAGAGAAGCGCCGAGCAGCGCAAAACGGCCAATGCCGATTTGATCGGCGAATCCGGCGAGATCGCCGGCCAGTGTGACGGCATCGTAGCCGCGCGGCGGCTTATCGCTTTCGCCGTGGCCGCGCTGGTCCAGGGCGATGACGCGATAAGACGGCGCCAGAATGTTTGCGAGGCGGTCGAAGTGGCGGGCGCTCCCCGAAGTGCCGTGAAGACAGACGAGCACGCGCTCGTTTGTCCGCTCTCCCCAGTCGAGGTAGTGCAGATTGAGATCTCCGACGGCGGCGAACTTGCTCTCAAACGTTGGTGCCATTTCCGCTCGACCTCAGGGGGCTCTGGTTTTGTGTTGCGAGTTTTTTTAGGCCGCTAGCAGCGTGGGACTGTGCAAGGACCCAGCCGGAGCATCTTCGACCGGCTCAGGGCGAGCGGTTTTCTTACTTGCGCCTCTGCCGCGCTGAGCCTCTCGACCTTCGACCTGAGAACTCGTCAGTCGCGGCTAAAACTATCAAAACGGCAGCAGCCGCTCCGGCGTTTCCACCAGCATCGTATGGACCTGGTCTTCAGTCACCCCCGCTTTCAACAGCATCGGCACAAAGTTCTTCAACAGGTGCGCGTAGGTGTGCTCTTGCGTCTGCCGGTGGACGAGCCCGGCGCTCCAGCCGTTGGTATCGTTGGCCAGAACGAGCTGCTTCAGAAAACCCGCGCGGATCATCTCCAACACCATCTCGACCCTTTTTTCATCCGGCAGCGCATAAGGAGCCTTCGACCATGTCGGCACGGTCCCGATATGGTCGTAGCCGATATAGAAGCCTTTGCGCGCGATCTCTTTGTCGCGCTCGATGTCCAAAGCGTAGGCCGCATCGAGATGGCTGATAATGACCCTGCTCGGATCGACTTTTTCCTCCAGAAAGATTTCCACCTGCCGGCGCGCAAACTGCGTGCCGTGAGTCACGATGGCTGCTCCCGTCTTTCTCGACGCCCGGGCGGCGGCCCTGTAGGTTATCTCCTCGAGCTTTGTAAAGCGGTCCCCGCTATTGCCGACCTTGATCACGCCCGCCCGCACGTTGGTCGTGCCCATGCCCTGCGTCAGCTCCTTGATAAACAGGCCCGTGTGGTAGTCGATATCCCTTTCGGCAAAGTACGGCAAGATTTTGCGCTCCGCCCAGAAGCCGGTGCAGGCGACTATTTGCACGCCGCTGTAGCGGGACAGGCAGACATAGAACTCGATGTCCCTCCCGATGCCGATGCCCGACACGTCGACGAGCGTTTTCCCGCCGGCCTCCCTGAACTCGATGAGGTCGTTATGGATGCGCTCGAAGACCCGCGGCGCGTCAAAAACCTCCCTCGCCTCGGGAGAATACTCCCAGCCGGGCGAGGAGAAGACGATATGCTCGTGAAGGCTTGTTGTGCCCAGCTGCTTGGGATGAATCGGGCCGAGAACCGTGTTGACTTGTGCCATGACGCCTCCTCCTTAGCGCTATTCACCCGGAGAGACGCGGAGTCCGCAGAGGGCTCTTTTTGCGTGTTCCGCTCGGCGTCCTCAGCGCCTCCGCGGTGAAGCTTTTGTATTTAGACCTGCTCGCTCAGGAAGGGACAGTCCCTTTCCGGAAAGGGGGCTCTCCCCCTTCTTCATGACTTTTTCTAATTCTCCGTGGTCTCCGCGCCTCTGCGGTGAATTTTTGCTTCTTCAGATCTGCTCGAAAACCGCGGCGATGCCCATGCCGCCGCCGATGCACATCGTGACCATCCCGAATTCGACCTGCCGCCGGTGCATCTCGTAGAGGAGCTTGGTTGCAAGAATCGCCCCGGTGGCTCCGGTCGGGTGCCCGTGCGCGATTGCGCCGCCGTTCACGTTGAGCTTCTCCCGATCGATCCCGAGCTTGTTGACCACGGCGAGCACTTGCGCGGCAAAAGCCTCGTTCAGCTCGATCAAACCGACATCGGCGAGAGAAAGCTTCGCTCGCTCCAACGCCTTTCGGACGGCGGGGACCGGGCCGATCCCCATGATATTGGGATGGACGCCGGCGACGGCACAGGCGCGCAGCCGCCCGAGAGCTTTCAGTCCCGCGGCTTTTGCCTTCTTCTCCGTGGTCACGATCATCGCCGACGCCGCATCGCTTCGCTTGCACGTGTTGCCGGCGGTGACGGTGCCGTTCTTTTTGAAGATCGCGGGGCCGTAACGAGGGACTCTTCGCACCGCCTACTCAGGATGATCGGGTTAATCCGATTTCCCGAGTAGGCCCGCAAGGCCGTAACGAGGGACGCTTCGCCCTTGCCTACTCAGGATCGCCCTTCGCTCTGGATCTCAAAGAACCGCCGCGCTGCCGCCCATGATCGCCGCCTTTTCGCTTGCCCGTGCGGAAAAGGGCTGGTCCCCTTCGGCGAGCGCGAGTAGCGGCCACTGCTTGGACTTCGTCATCCCAAGGGCGCGCCGCCGCCCATCTTAAAGAACCGCCGCGCGTTACCGCCCATGATCGCCGCCTTCTGGCTTGCCGTCAGCTGAGCGCTTTCCAGAGTTTCCTTGATCTCGCGCTGGGCGGCAGGCAGATCAACCTCGTGCGGGTAGTCGGACGAATAAGCAAAAGGCTCGGGCCCGATCCGGCCGACGAGATAAGGCAAGCTCGGATCGTTTCCTTCGCAGCCGACCAAGATGCTGCCGCGCGTCAAGTACTCGTGGATGGGCCAGTCGTGAAAGCAGGAAAACTGCTCGCGGTTGCGCTCTATGCGGTCGAGCACGAGAACGACCCATGCGCATCCCCCTTCGAGGAACGCGACGCGCAAGTTCGGGAAGCGATCGAAAACGCCATTATAGGTCATCGACACGCACGCGATGGTCAGGGCCAGCGGGTGGTGCAAGGTTTGCGAGCTGCCGGGCGCCATGAACGTGTCGAGCCCGAGGTCACGATTCGAGCCGCCATGCACGCCAAGCACGCAGTCGAGATCGGCCGCCGCTTCATAAACGGGCCAGTGCCACGGGTGGCCGAGATCGGCTCCCATGAGAAGCCCGGTGGCCGGCAGCATCGCGCCGGGAAGGTCGAGCTCCTTGACGGCGCGGCGCAGCTCTTCCGCGGCCAGCTTGGGATCTTGCATGGGGATCAAGGCCATCGGATGCAACCGCGGGTCGGCGCGCCTGTACTTGTCGGCGACATAGTCGTTATAGGCGCGGCACAGCGACACCGAGTATTCGATATCGCGCAAGAGCCCGACCCCCAGGCCGTAGCTCGTAAACAAGACCGTCTCCTCGATCCCGGTCTTGTCCAGAAACGCGATCCAATCTTCGGCCGAGCCCATGCGATGCTCGCTCGCGTTGGTGCGGCCTCTCTTCGCGTCGGCCTGTATCCGCGTATTGTTTTGCCAGTGCACTCCGTCGAGGTTCGGAAAAGGGCTGCGGCTGACGGCCTTCTGCCCGAGCGCAAGACGCCTCACCGAGGGATCGGCATATTCGGCAAACTCGGTCATGGATTCAATGACATGGCCATCGCAATCGAACATCCGGATTGTTTCATCAGCCATAAGGAGCCTCCTGACGCCGTTTAACTGCGCCTATACTTCACCCGCGGAACGAATGTCAATGAGGCGGCGCGGCGCGGCGCGGCTGTTGATCACTCCTTGGTTTGTGGTACAAACGCCTCATCGACGTTGGAGGTTGCCCGATGAATGCGCTTAGACTTCACGCCCCGGTGATCTCTGCCATCTTGCTCCTGGCGCTATTTTCGCCCGACGATGCGGCCGGAGCGTCCGATCCCAAGGTGATCGAGGCCGCCAAAAGCGAGCGCGAAGTCGTCTGGTACACGACGACTAACCTCGAGCCGGCGAAAAGGATCGTCGATCTCTTTCGCGCCAAGTATCCATTTCTGCACGTCAATCTTTTCCGCACCAACGTCGCGCCGCTGACCAGCAGGGTTTTGCTCGAAGCGCGCGCCGGCAAGTTCGAATGGGACGTGCTGTCGGGAGGCGGCGAGTTCTATCCGCCGGTAAAAGAGCGAGGGTTGATTGCGCCATATCGATCCCCCGAGGCGAGAATGGTCGAGGACGATATGGTCGACAAGGACGGCTACTGGACCGCCTACACGGCGAGCACGTTCGTCCTCGGGTTCAACACGAAAATGGTGAGGAAGGAAGAAGTGCCGAAAACCTGCGAGGCGCTGATCAATCCTCGCTGGAAGGGGCAGAAAATCGGCGTCGATACGACGGCGGGAATGTTTCATTCGCTGATGTCGGTTTGGGGGAGGGAAAAAACGATCGCCTACTTCAAGCAGTTGGCGGCTCTCGATCCCGCGCCCAAGGACAGCACGTCGCTTATGGCGCAACTGCTCGGGGCGGGAGAGTTTCCGCTCGCGTTCGGCACGGCGCACATTTTCGAGCTTTTGGGGCGTAAAGGCGGTCCGGTAGATTGGATCCCCCTCGAGCCCGCAGTCGTCAGAGTCGTTCCCACCACGATCGGCGCGAAGGCGCGCCACCCCAATGCGGCCAAGCTCTTGTACGACTTCCTCATCGGGGAGGAGGGACAGCGCGTCATGAAAGACTTCAATCGAATCCCGGTGCGCAAAGACGTCGCTCCGGACCCGCCGCGCCTGCTGCGGGGCTACAAGCGCGTGATCATGTACCCGGATCTGTACAAGAATCTCGACGAGAGCCAGAAAATTTACGACGAAATCTTGAAGCTGCGGTAAGGGGGATAGCATTCCTGCTTTTTCAAACAGGGAACTCCTCCCTCTAGCAAAGAGAGGTCGGGAGGGATTTTGGCAAGATGTCCATACTATTATGAGACCGTTAATAGCCGGTGCTTTGATGTCCTGCGTACTGGCGCTCGCTTCGCCCGCCATCGCCGCGGACGCGCCGCCGGCGCTCGTCGTCAACAAGACCGGAGCGCAGCTGTTTTCTCGACAGGACGAAGCTTCCCCGGTTCTTGCAACCCTCCGCAGGGGAGAGCGGCTGACGCCGCTCGCTCAGGGGATAGGCCCGACTTCCTGGTATATGGTGCGGGTTTTGAGCGGGGACATTGGATGGGTGAAAGCTTCCGATGTCGACGTGAGTTACGAAGTCACGGAATTGTTCAAAGAAAACATCCCGTCGGGGCCGATCTACACCTGGAGCGCCGTAACGAGCGCCGGCCGCACGTTTGCCGGCACATTTACCGCCGACGCTGATCCGGCGACCGGAACCGTTTCAGGAATCTGGACGCTGCGCGATTCCGCCGGAAAGAACGTGATGGGCGGAAGCTGGTCGGCGAACAAAACCGAGAAGGGATGGAACGGCGCCTGGAGCGCCAGAGTTCTGGGGAGCAAGAACGAATACTCGGGTACGTGGACGACGAGCCATCGTTTTCCGACAGGCGCAAGCTTCGCCGATTTGTTCGAAGCCGCAGCAAAAGAAGTGATCGGCGGCGAGTGGCTCGCGACCGGCAACTCCGGCAGTTGGTCGATCTACAGGCCGAAATAGGCGCCCCATCGCAGCGCGCCTTTGGCGCCGGCGCCGGTTAGATGTTCGTTTTTTTTCTTGGCCGCCTTCCTGTCTTTCGTCCCTCGCTACACGGCCTTCGGCCGTTACCCGGGAACTCGGGGAACTTTAATCCGTCCGTTTCCGCGAGTATGCGGTCTCCTCGCTCGTGATGAACTCGAGCAGCGCCGCTTTGCCTTCTTCGGTGGCGCGGCGCGCGCGCTGGAGGGCTGGTGCAATTTCTTCCGGCCGCTCGATCCTTTCGGAATAGCCGCCGAGCGCTTTTGCGACTTGTGCGTAGTTGCCGCCCAGATCGCGCGTTCGATATTTCTCATGGGAGGCGGCCATGCTGTGAGTCTCGACGGCCATCGAGAAGTTGTTAAGCACGATGGTCAGGATCGGGATGCCGCAGCGCACCGCCGTCTCGAAGTCGAGCCCGGTCATGCCGAAGGCGGCGTCGCCCATGAAGTTGACGCAGAATCTGTCGGGGGCGGCGAGCTTTGCTCCCATGATGAGCCCCAGTCCGGTCCCCAGAGAGTGAGACTTGCCCCATCCGAGATAGCTTCGCGGCGCCGTCGCTTGATAAAACGGGACGAGCTGATTGCGCGGGCTGCCGGCGTCGTGGGTGACGATGGCGTCCTTGGGATCGACGGCTTTCATGAATTCCCACATGACCCGATAGGGATTGATGGGCACTTCGTCGGATGTGAGCTTCGGCATCCAGTCCTGCAGCCAGCGCGCGCGCGCCTCCTTGACGCGGGCGGCGGTGGCGCCGTTTGCGCGCGCGATTTTTCCCAGTTGTTTCACCGCTTCGACGAATTGCCGCAGGACAATCTTGGCGTCGCCCAGAATCGGATAGTCCGCCGGGTAGTGTTTGTTGATGTCCCTTTCGTCGTTTGTGGCGTGAATGAGAACTTTTCCCGGCGGTATCGGCGCAAAGACGATGCTGTGGCGAGTGAGACTGCAGCCGACCGCGAAAATGACGTCGGCCTCGTTCAAGAAATCGTAAACCGGTTGCGGCGCCACCCCCGAGCCGGTGCCCAAGGCCAAAGGGTGATTCTCCGGAAAGGCGCTTTTCCCTTCGAGGCTCGTCATCACGGGAGCATCGAGAAGCTCCGCCAGCTCGCGCAGCTCTTCCGACGCCTCGGCGTAAAGCACCCCCTGGCCCGCGCAAATAAGGGGATTTCTCGCCTGCGCGAGCGCGCGCGCCGCGGCTTCGACATCGCGCGGGTTCGGCCCGAACGAGCAGGCCTTGACCGGCTTGTATTGGAGCTCGGCGCCGAACTCGGCGGTTGCGACATCCGCGGGGATCTCGACGACCACGGGCCCCGAACGTCCCATTCGCAGCAGGTTAAACGCGCGCCGCATGACCTCGGGCACCTGGTCGGGCATGGTGATTTCCTCGACCCATTTGGCCACGCCGGCGTAAGAGCGAACAGAGCGAAAGAAAGGAAAGGTCTGCTCGACGTTGCGCGCGTGTCCGGCCGGGAGCACGAGAATGGGAACGGAATCGGAAAAGGCGGTGGCCACGCCGGGAAAGGCGTTCTCGCTTCCGGGGCCTGCCTGCATGATGAAGACGCCGATCCGCCGGCCGTTGGTGACGCGCGAAAAGCCGTCGGCGATGCCGACGCCGGCGCGCTCCTGGCGGCAGATAATGGGGCGGATTCCCGCCACGGCCGCCGCCTCGATCATCGGCGCGGTGGGATAGCAACTGAAGAACTCTACGCCCTCGCGCTTGAGAATTTCCGCAATGGCATCGACGACTCTCATACGAGCCTCCTTCGGGAGTCGAGAAAAGTTTTGGCCGCGCGCCGGCAACCTCCGGGTTGCCGAAAAAGTTTTTCCGACTGCGGGCGACCTTATCTCAAACGGAATCCGGTTTCCAGTAGCGCGAAAATCTCTTGACGCTCGGTGCCGGGACGTAATAGACGGTCTGATGCCGTCCATCGAGAGCGCGCAGATGACCGTCACCATCTGTCGATGACAGCATGATGCGGGAGGTCGAGGCGAGCGGCTTCATCAAATCGCTGCACGAGAAGTAAGGTCATGAAAATCTCTCCCAACCGTCTTTGCAAGAAGGCGAATCGCCGGGAGTGAGGCGTTGAGTTCTCCTACGAAAATCGGCACCGTCACCCTTTCCTCTCTCCCTCGAGGGCGAGGGTAAGAACTGTGCGATCGAACAACTACTGGTTCCCTCTCCGGCTGGGAGAGGGTTGGGGTGAGGGAACTTTTCATCCCCTGTAGGCAAGCGTAGGCTCATGAAACGCTCCTACGAAAAGGAGGGATTAACGGAATCTACGGTCTGCTCGGGTCGAAGCACAACGGCACATTTCTGTGCCGCGGTGATCGAGAAGATTCAAGGCAGTGCGGATCTGTCGGAACGACTGCGAGTCGCAATATTTTAGCGGCAAGAGGTTTCCCTTTCGCGAAGCTTTGCGAAAGGGGACAAAGGGGGATTTGTGCCAGACTACGAAGAGATTCTCTACGAGAAGCAGCGTAAAGGCGTGCTCATTACGCTCAACCGGCCGGAAGCGATGAACGCAATCAGCCGCAGCCTCCTCAGGGAGCTTCACCAGGCCCTGGACGAGGTCGAGAAGGACGATGAAATCCGCGCCGTGGTTTTGACCGGCGCGGGGCGCGCCTTCTCTTCCGGGATGGATCAGGGTAACCAGCCCGGGCGCCGGCGCGACAAGGTTTGGCCCTATGGAATGGCGCCGGGACAGAGCGCCGCGCAGCTCATCGAAATGTGGCGGCACGACGATCGGAATTTCCTCCGATTGTGGGAGTTCGGAAAACCGATCATCGGCGCGATCAACGGCTGGGCGATGGGTGCGGGCTCGTGGCTCGCGCTCTTCACCCACATCACGATCGCTTCGGAGAACGCCGTTTTTGCCCAGCCGGAGGTCCGACACGGCTCGAACACAAGCTTTATGTGGACCCTCCTCGCCGGCTTCAAAAACGCGCTCCGCTATGGCCTCACGGGCGACCACATCGATGCGCAGGAAGCGCTCCGCATCGGTCTCGTCAACAAGGTCGTCCCGGCGGACAAGCTTCTGGATGAGTGTTTTTCTCTGGTCGAGCGCATCGCTTTGATTCCTCCCGAGACGATCAAGATCAATCTGGCGATCGCCACGATGGGCCTCGAGATGATGGGGCTGAGAGACGCGCTGTTGCTGGACAACCAGCTTTCCGTGCCGGCGCACGTGATGTTGCGGGAGGAATTGCGAAGGCCGCTCGACGACGCGCGCGCGCAGGAAGGCATTCGGAAGTACCTGCAATTGCGCGACGGCCCGTTTCAGCCCGAGCCGTTCGGGCCGCGCTCGAAACGCTGACTCTCGGAGGGTCAGGGAGAGAGAAATAAAAGGCGACGGGGAGGCGCAAATGCCAAACTACGAGGCGATCCTCTACGAGAAGCAGCGGCGCGGCGTGTTGATCACGCTCAACCGCCCGAAGGTGTTAAACGCGCTGAACGAGCGGCTTCTCGGCGAGCTCGACGAGGCATTGGAGGAAGCCAGGAAAGATCCCGAGATCCGCGCCGTGGTTTTGACGGGAGCAGGGGGAACCTTCTCGACCGGGGAGGATATAAGCGGCGATGATCGCCCGACGGCGTGGCCTTACGGCATCGCGGAAAATTCCTCCCTGGTCTACGAATACGACCGCATCCGCGATCAGGACCACAAGACTTTTCTGGAGCGGCATTTTTATCGCTGGGAGTATCCGAAGCCGATCCTCGCCGCGGTGAGCGGCTGGTGCCTGGGGGCCGCCTCCTGGCTCGCGCTCACGTGCCATCTCACGTTCGCCGCCGACGACGCCGTGTTCGGCCAGCCGCAGATCCGCCACGCCTCGGGCACGGATTTTATCTGGGTGGTGCTCGCGGGATTCAAAAACGCGCTGCGCTACTCGCTCACGGGCGATCATATCGATGCTCAGGAGGCTTTGCGCATCGGGCTCGTCAACAAGGTGGTTCCCAAAGATCAACTGCTCGAGGAGTGTTTTAAATTTGTTGAACGGGTCGCGCTCGTCCCGCCCGAGACCGTGAAGATCAATCTCCACATCTCGCGCATGGGCCTGGAAATGATGGGCTTGCGCAAGGCGTGGATCTTGAACGCCGAGCTGTGCGCGATGGCGCGCCTCACCAAGGACGAGCAATTCAACAGGGGAATGGAAGAGGCAAGAAGGCGCGGCGGGCTCAAAGCTTTCTTCGAGACGCGCGACGCTCCTTTCCAGCCCGAGCCGTTCGGGCCAAAAGCGCGAAAAGCCTAGCGCAGACCTTCGTGCCTGCCGCAAGCCTGGAATTGTCCTGCCGCATGCTCCGGTGGAAAGATCCGCGTGTGCTGCGCCTAAGGCGGAGCGCCCGCACGGGTTGCCGCTATTTGATGGCCCCTGCGGTCTTGAGTTCCTCGATCCTCTCCTCGTTCAGCCCGAGGAGCTTCCCGAACACATAATCGTTGTGCGCGCCGATCCAGGGCGCGGGGCGGGCGGCGCTCGCCGCCGACAGCGATGGGATCCCCGGCAGGCCGTGGTGCGTGATTTTTCCCCACGGTGCGGCTTCGGTCTCGACGATGTGGCCGCGCTCGCGCAGATGGATGTCGTAGAAAAGATCCTCGCCCGACATCGGGACGCCGGCCGCGACGCCTGCCTCCTGCAGCAGCCGGAAGGCCTGGCGCGGCGTCAGCCTGCGGGTCCACTGTGAAAGCTTTTGATCCAGCTCGTCGCGGTGCTGTTTGCGGCCGGCGCTTGTCGCGAAACGCTCGTCGGCGGCCCAGGAATCTTTGCCGATGAGCCGCACCATGGATTGCCACTCTTCGTCGGTTGCGCAGGCGATAATCACCCAATTGTCCTCGCCGCGGCAGGGATAGCAGCCGTAAGGCGCGTACGGCTCGCCCAGAATCTCGCGATAGCCCATCGCGTCCCACTCGTTCGCGTTCACGGTGTAGTCGAGAATGGCGGGTCCCATCATCGCGCCCTGAGCCTCCAGCATCGCCGCTTCGATGAATTGTCCCTGCCCTGTGCGATCGCGGTATTCGAGCGCGGCAAGAACGCCGAGCGCCATCGTCGCCGCGCCTACGCGGTCCGGCCAGGCAGTCTTGCAGCGGGTTTCCATCGGCGAGTCGGGATAGCCCCAAAGTCTCATCATTCCGGTGTAAGCCAAAAGCTGCCAGCCCCAGGCCACCCATGACTTGAGCGGGCCGGCAAGTCCCCAGCCGGGCATCGCGGCTTGGACAATGCGCGGGTTGATTTGCTTGAGCGCTTCGAAGCTAAAGCCCAGCCGCTCCAGCACGCCGGCGCTGAAATTGTCGACGACGACGTCGGAACGGGCGACGAGTTGCCTGAAAAGCTCTTTTCCTTCCGGGTGGCGCAAGTTGATCGTGCAGCCGAGCTTGGCGCGGTTCATGTCCGCATGCGTAGCGGTCTCGCGCTCTTTGCTCGGAACCACGGCGGACTCGATCTTGATCACTTCCATGCCGTAGTACGCGAGGATCGCGGTCCCGAGCGGCCCGGCGAACTGCTGCGTGAGATCCGCCATGCGAAGCCCTTCGAGCATGGGGCGGCGGGAGCGCTCGCCCGGGAGGTTGTCGGCGCGCGGGAGGTCGCGCTCGAGCTCGCTCAGAATTTCCTCGCTATGCTGGCCCAAAAGCGGCGCCGGCCGGTAAATTCTCATGGGAGTAAGAGAAAGTCTCATGCCGAACCCCGGCGCGGCGTAGCGGCCGATCACGGGATGTTCGACCTCTTGCAGCCACTGGCGCAGGCGAAGCTGATCGCAGTTCACGAACTCCCCGACCGTATGGAGCGGCGCGGCCGCGAGATGGCGCCGCTGGGCCTCGTTGGCGAATTCATCCGCCGCGAACCGGGCGATGAAGCCTGCAAAAGCCTCTCCAATTTCGTCAGCGTGCGCCTCGCGATACCTGGGATCTTCCCATTCGGGGCCGGCAAACGCCGGATCGCTCATCCAGTTCAGCGTAAACTCGCGCCACATGTGCGGCATATTGGTTGTGAAGTGAACATAACGGCCGTCTTTGCAGCGATAGATATTGGTCCCCGCGCCGCCGTAGTTTTTGCGCCCCGGGCGCCGCTCCAGCCTATTTTCGCGCGAGTAGCGCGCGATGGAGCTGCTGTTGGTGAACGTCAGCGCCTCCTGAAGCGAGACGTCGATGCGCTGGCCTGTGCCGGTCAATCGCGCGTGACGAACGCCGGCAAGGCCCAACGTCGCCGCCACGCACGCCGCAAGTTGATACGCCTGATGGCTCGGCGCGGTGCATTGGCCCTTGGCGTCGTCCCCCTGGCCGAAGAGAAAACCCCCGCAGGCGTTGGCGATGGCGTCGCTTCCCTTATAGCGGCGATACGGTCCGGTGCGGCCGAAAGGCGAAAGCGAGACGACGACGAGGGCCGGATAGTCTTTTTGCAATCGCTCCTCGTCAAAGCCGAGCCGTTCGAGGTAGCCGAAGGGCGTTGCTTCGACGAAAAGGTGAGCGGACGCCAAAAGCCGCGAAAAGACCTTCCGATCGGCCGAGCTTCCGGATAAGTCGAGAACGATGCTTCTCTTGTTGGTGTTGGCGTTGATAAACGCAAGGCTCCGTTCAGGGTGTGCGATATTTCCCGCAAACGGCGGAAGCCGGCGGCTTGAGTCGCCTCCCGGCGGCTCGATTTTGATCACATCGGCGCCGAGGTCGCCGAGGAGACGGGTCGCGTACGAGGCGGGGATGTCGCCGAGCTCAATGACGCGGAGATGGCTCAGGGCGCCGGGCTGATCGTTGTGCTGTTGCTCAGGCATCGTTACTGTTTGCGCTTACCTCCGGCATGTCGTGCGCTTCGGCCCCACCGCAGCAAGCGCTGTCCTTTCGACCGCAGGGAGAAATCTTACAGCCGCTCACTCAAATCGATCAGCTCGGATTGACGCTCATTGCCAATCGGCTCTTGTTCTTGCGGCCCATTTCTTGATTTCCTTTTCTCTGGCGCGTTGAACTTACGGCGAGAAGGTAACGCAGTGGTACGTTTCGGGGCCATAAAGATTTCTCGCTACGCTCGCATGACCCGGCCGCCGTGTCACGTCAAATCAGACTCACCACGACGCGCCCGCGGATTTGACCTTTCAGAATCGCGTCGATCTTCGGGCTCAGATCTTCCAAGGGGCACTCCGTAACGAGCTCGCCGGAGAAATCCACTTTCCATTCGCGCGAGAGCTTTTCCCAAATCTCCGTGCGCGCCGCCATGGGAGTTTCGACCGAGTTGATTCCCAAAAGGCTCACGCCTCTCAAGATAAAAGGATAGACGGTGAGCGGGAGATCGGCGGACGCGGCGTTACCACAGCTCGCGACCACTCCGTCCGGCCCGGTCGATCGGATCGCGGTTGCCAGGATGTTGCCGCCGACCGTATCGACGACTCCCGCCCAGCGCGCTTTCAAGAGCGGCCGGCCGGACGTGTCGGTCACGTCTTCCCGCGAAATGATCTCTCTCGCGCCCAGCTTGCCGAGAAAATCTCTCGCGCCGGTTTTTCCCGTGGCGGCAACCACATGAAAGCCGAGCCTGGCCAAAATAGCGATCGCCAAGCTGCCCACGCCGCCGGTTGCGCCCGTCACCAGAATCTCTCCCTGCGCCGGCGTAAGCCCGTGGTGCTGCATCTTCAGAACCGAAAGAGCCGCCGTAAATCCGGCCGTTCCGTAAGCCATGCTTTCCTTTAACGTGAGGCCTGCGGGCAGCTTCAGCGGCCAGTCGGCGGGAACGCGGACGTATTGCCCGAACCCTCCGGGAGTATTGGCTCCCAAGTCGAATCCGGTGACGATGACCTGATCGCCCGGAGCGAAATTCGGGCTTGCGCTTTCCACGACGACTCCGGCGGCGTCGATCCCGGGAGTGTGCGGGTACTTCCGCGTCACGCCCTTGTTGCCCGTTGCGGAAAGCGCGTCCTTGTAGTTCAGCGACGAGTATTTCACTTCGATCAGCACGGCGCCGGCCGGAAGCTCGCTCAGGTCTCGTTTTTTGACCTCGCGAACGAATTTTCCGTCCGAAGTCTCGCTCACAACCATTGCTTTGAATGCCGTCGAAAAAGCCATCGCGTGGACTCCTACCTCTTGCGTTTAGTGGACATCGGAGCCGGGAGCTGAATTGCGCCGAGCTCTCAAAGATCGCAGGGAAAGTCCTCCCTCTGCAAAGGCAAGTCGGGAAGGGTTGCAAAAAAGGACGCGCTCACGGCGAGAAACGCTCCATCGATTCGCCAGCGACTAGACAAAATCTCGCACTCGATGTCAAGCCGATTCGTTTCTTGCAATACTCTGGCCGCGGGTGCAAACTGCCTCCGTGGAGGATCGAGAGATGGCCAAAGATAAACCCGGCGGGCTCGAAGGAGTGATTGCTGGCCGCACCGCGATTGCGACCGTGGAAAAAGAAGGCACGGGGCTCAGCTACCGCGGCTACTCGATCTATGACCTCGCGGAGCACTCGACGTTCGAAGAAGTGGCCTATCTTCTGATCTACGGCCGGCTCCCGACCGAAAGCGAGCTTTGTGATTACAAAAAATTGCTCGTTCGCCTGCGCGGTTTACCGGCGCCGCTAAGGACCGTTCTCGAGCAGATCCCGAAGTCGGCCCACCCGATGGATGTGATGCGAACGGGCTGCTCGATGCTGGGAACGCTGGAGCCCGAAGGCCGGGGCCGCGACCAGATCGCCGTTGCCAACCGCCTGACCGCGTGCTTTAGCGCGATTCTGCTTTACTGGCATCACTTCGTTACCGGCGGGAAGCGGACCGATACGGAAACCGACGACGACAGCATCGCGGGTTATTTCCTGCACCTCTTGCACGGTAAAAAACCCGACGATCTCCGCCGCCGCGCGATCGATGTGTCGTTGATCCTCTACGCCGAGCACGAGTTCAACGCCTCGACCTTTACCGCGCGCACGATCGCCTCGACGTTGCCGGACTTCTATTCCGCGGTGACCGGAGCGATCGGCGCGCTGAGAGGCCCGCTGCACGGCGGCGCCAATGAAGCGGCGATGGAGCTGATCGAGCGCTTCGACACGCCGGAGGAAGCCGAGAAAGGGGTTCTGGAGCTCATTGCGGCAAAAAAGCTGATCATGGGCTTCGGCCATCGCGTCTACAAGATTTCCGACCCGCGCTCGGACGTGATCAAGGCCTGGTCAAAAAAGCTCGCGGCGGCCGCGGGCGACGAGAGGCTTTTTCCCGTTTCCGAAAGAATCGAGCAGGTGATGCGGCGCGAGAAGAAGCTTTTCCCCAATCTCGATTTCTACAGCGCGACGGCCTATCGCTTCTGCGGCGTCCCCACTTCGATGTTCACGCCGCTTTTCGTCGTCGCGCGCATTGCGGGATGGTCGGCGCATATCATCGAGCAGCGCGCGGACAACAGGCTCATTCGCCCGAACGCGGAATATATCGGGCCGGCGCCGCGGCCGTTCGTGCCGATTTCGCAAAGGAACTGACGTCGTTGAGCGCTGTGTTTCACGGGAAGTCATCCTCACCCCTATCGGCGCTGCTCAGCTCAGGCGCGGGCGAAGAATCTGTCCCGATGGGCGTCGGGAGTGGACTCTTCGCCGCCTTCGGCGCGGAATGACGCCGGGGGGTGATTGCGACGGTGGCCTCTCCTTCCAATATGCGCCCGCGCCACGACAAGCTCATGGTCGAGATCGCCGATTACGCGGCGAGCGAGCTTGCTGCCGGTCGAGAGGCGCTCGAGACGGCGCGCTACTGTCTGATGGATTCGTTGGGGTGCGCGCTGCTCGCGCTCCGCTACCCCGAGTGCACGAAAATGCTCGGCCCGGCGGTTCCCGGAGCCACGCTGGAAAACGGCGCGCGGGTTCCGGGCACGAGCTGGGAGCTCGATCCCGTTCAGGCCGCTTTTAACATCGGCGCCATGATTCGCTGGCTCGATTTTAACGACACCTTTCTGGCGGCGGAGTGGGGCCATCCTTCCGACAATCTCGGCGGCATCCTCGCTTTGGCCGATTATCTCTCGCGCGCGCGAGCGAAGCCGTTGACCATGCGCGAGGTTCTCTCGGCGATGATCAAGGCGCATGAGATTCAGGGAGTTCTGTCGCTGCAAAATAGCTTCAACCGCGTCGGACTCGATCACGTGCTCCTGGTGAGAGTGGCGACGGCCGCGATTTCGGCAGCGCTGCTCGGCGGGACGCAGGAAAAAATCTTGAGCGCCGTTTCCAATGCGTGGGTCGACGGCGGCTCGCTCCGCGTCTACCGCCATGCGCCGAATACCGGCGCGCGAAAATCGTGGGCGGCGGGCGACGCCACCAGCAGAGGGGTATGGCTCGCCTTGATGGCGATGCGCGGCGAGATGGGATACCCGTCGGCGCTTACGGCTGAGCGCTGGGGCTTTCAAGACGTTTTTTTTCGCGGGCAACCGCTAACTTTGCCGCAGCCCCTGGGCTCGTACGTCATGGAAAACGTCCTCTTTAAGATCTCGTTTCCGGCGGAATTTCACGCCCAGACGGCGGTGGAAGCGGCGCTTAAGTTGCACGAGCAGGTCAAGGACCGTCTCGACGATATCCGCAAGATCACGATCACGACGCAAGAGTCGGCGATCCGCATCATCGATAAGACCGGGCCGCTCCACAATCCGGCGGATCGCGATCACTGCATCCAGTACGTCACCGCCGTGGGGCTTTTGTTCGGCGAGCTGACCGCGGATCATTACGAAGACCGGATCGCGCGCGATCCGCGGATCGACGCGCTCAGGAAAAAAATGGAGGTCGTCGAAGACCCGCGGTACTCGAAGGATTACCTCGATCCCGGCAAGCGCTCCATCGCCAATGCCGTGCAGGTTTTTTTTAAAGACGGAACGGCGACTCCCAAGGTGGCGGTCGAATACCCGATCGGGCACCGCCGCCGCCGCGCGGAGGGCATTCCGCTGCTGATCAGAAAATTCGAGCACAACGCGGCTTCGCGGCTGCCGCCGGCGCGCTGCGACGAAATCAGAGATCTCTGCCTGGACCTGGAAGCTCTCGCTTCGATGCCGGTAAGCAAGTTTATCGATCTGTTCGTGGCTTAGGGCGAGCCCCGACGCTCCGCCAAGACTACGGGAAGAACGAAGATGGACCAGCGAAAAGTATTCAAGCAGCTGCTACAGCGAAACCGGCTTCTCATTGCGCCCGGGTGCTTCGACGGGCTTTCGGCGCGCCTGGTCGAGGAAGCGCGGTTTGAGGCCGCTTACCTGAGCGGGGGCGCGGTCGCGCGCAGCATGGGATTTCCCGATATCGGGCTGGTGACGATGTCGGAGGTCATTGAGCGAGCGGCGCAAGTCGTGGCGGCGGTGAAGATTCCCGTCATCGCGGACGCCGATACCGGCTACGGCAACGCGATCAATCTCATCCGGACCGTGAGGGAGTACGAGAGAGTCGGCGTGGCGGCGATCCATATTGAGGACCAAATAACGCCCAAGCGCTGCGGGCATCTGGAAGGAAAAGAGGTCGTTTCGCTCGCCGAGATGAAGAAAAAGCTCGAGGCGGCGCTCAGCGCGCGCACCGACCCCGATTTTGCGATCATCGCGCGCACGGACGCGCGCGCCGTGTTCGGCTTGGAGGAGGCGATCCAAAGGGGGAGGGAGTTCGCCCGGCTCGGGGCGGACGCTGTTTTCATCGAGGCGCCGCAGTCGGAAACGGAGCTCGAAGAGATCCCCCGCGCGCTTCCCAACGTGCCGCTCCTGGTCAATGTCTTTAAAGGCGGAAAGACGCCGATGCTTCCGGCCGAGCGCTTGCAGGCGATGGGCTATCGGATCGCGATCTATCCTTCGGAGACGCAAAGAGCCGGCATTTACGCCATGCGCCGGGTCCTGAGCCTTCTCCGCGAAGCCGGAACGACGGAAGCGATGGACGCGGAGCTGGCGACTTTTAGCGAGCGGGAAAAAATCGTCGGCTTGGACGATTGGCAAGCGCTCGAGCGGCGCTTCCTTTTGCTCGAAGGGGAAAAGAGCTGACGCGCGCGCTTGCGGCGGAGGTCTCGACAAATGGCGCAACCAGAAGGCGATCGCCAATCGGTTGAGAAGCTTGCGGACGACGTGCTCTTCGGGGCGCGGATTCTGCTCCGGGAGTTAAACGATATTTACGGCCACGTGAGCGGCCGGCTTCCGGCCGGCGCCGGTCGCGAAGGCCTGCTGTTTGCGCGCATGCGCATCGCGCCGGAGCCGCTCGATCCTGATGAGGTCATGGAACTGGACTTCTCCTGCCGGCGCGTCAAAGGAACGCAGCACGTCTCGGGGGAAACCTTCATCCACACGGAAATTTACAAAGCGCGGCCCGACGTCGGCGGCGTCGTGCACGCGCACCCGTTTCATGCGGTCGCGCTTTCCGCGACCGGAAGAACGCTCCACACCTTTAATCCTTCTTCGGTCGCGTTCGGCGACGGGGTTCCCGTGCTCGGCAGCCAGCAGATCAACACCGAAAAAGACGGGCGACAGGTCGCCGCGGCACTCGGCAAGGGAAAGGCCGTCATTCTCAGGAACCACGGCGCGGTGACCGCCGGGCGGGACGTGGCCGAGGCCGTCGTCACGATGTATTACCTCGAGCGCGCGGCCTGCGCGCATCTGATAGCCGGCAAGGATCTCGCTCGCTGGCAGCCGGACGCGACGTATTCGGGGCTGACGGAGCAGTCCTACAAGTTTCTCTGGCGCACGTGGCGCTGGGAGGCCGAAAACGGCGGCCTCATGACGCGCTGGCAAAAACGCCGCGGCTAATCAAACGACGAGATGCGATTGAGAGTCCGGCCGGCGGTCGCGGGAGGTCAGCGCGAGCGCTTTCCGCGCACGATTCGTGCCGAGGATACGGAAGCATGAACCGGATAGTTTGAAGAAGGCTCTCTACAACTTGAGAATCTTTTTCGCGTTGCCGCTGTAGATGAGCTCTTTTTGGTCCCGCGAAAGTCCCGCTTCCTCGACGCACGCCAACGCGCGCTCCACGTAATCTCCTTCCTGGCCCCAGGGAAGATCGGTGCCGAACACGATACGGTCGACGCCCACCGCGTGCACCGCGCCCACGAGCGCGCCGGCATGCGAGGGGCCGGCGGTGTCGTAATAGAACGATTTCAAGTAGGTTGCGGGGCGTTTTTGCGCCCGCCCGTCGCGGTACGACCGGTCGATCCGCGCCATCATGGCGGGAATCGGGCCGCCCAGGTGAGAAACGACCCAGGTGAGATCGCAGAAGCGGTCGAGCATGCCGCTGCAAATCATCTTGCAAAGCGAGATCGCGGTATCGACCGGCCAACCGATATAGTGATCGAGGCGAAAAGAGCGCCACGCCGCGGGAAAGTCGTCGCGGTCGACGGGGTGGACAAAAACCGCCAGCTTCAGTTCGTTCATCCGCGCGAAGATCTCGTGAAACTGTAAATCGTCCAAGGTGACGCCTCTCACGTTCGAAGGCACCGACACCCCTCGCAGGCCGAGATCTTGAGTCGCTCGGTCCAGCTCGGCGATCGCCTCGGCGGGCGAATTCAAGGGAAGCGTGGAGAAGGCAAGAAACCGGTCCGGGCGTTTGCGGCAGATCATTGCGAGCCCGTCGTTGACGGCGCGCGCGCAGGCGGGGGTGAGATCTGGATTGGCATAAAAGTCTTTGCCGGCGGAGTAGGTCAAAAGCTGCTTGTCGATTTTTCCCCGATCCATCGCCTCGAGCCGCTCCTTCTCGTCCCAGAGGCCTTGCCTTTTTGGCTTGATGCCGGCCTTCTCCTCGAGCAGTTTGGCCAGCTCGATTGGAAGCGCATGGCTATGGCAGTCGATGATCATTGTTCGCCCTCATAACCGGGCTTAAGTTGCTTGCGGTTTTGGCGATCGCTTGGCCGGGGATCTTCCGTTCGTTTCTTTGAACGCGTTGCAGTTCTCGCCCGGCCCCAGAGCCGCTCCGCTTGCCATCGGTCCTGCCCGGGTCTACGCCTGCGCGATCATGCTTCGCCGCTGCGCGAAGACCCGCGCGACGATCGTCAGCGCCGTGAGCCCCGTGATCATCACAACCGAGAGCGCTCCCACAAGCGGCAGCCGTCCATCCACCCACAGCCGCAGCAGGTAGACGGGAAGAATGATCGAGTCGGGCTGCCACAGAATCGCGGCCATCGATACGACCTTCGCCGAGAGCAAAAAGATGTAGAGGCCTCCGGCCACCAGAGAGGGCAGAATGAGCGGCATCACAATCCGCCACATGACGGTCAACAGGCCGGCACCGGCCGTTGTCGCGGCTTCCTCGAGCTCCGCTCGAATTTGAGCGACTCCGGCGTGCGTAAAGCGCGTCGCCGTGGGGAGAAAGTTTGTCAAGTACGCGAGAATCAAAATCCACAGAGTTCCGTAGATCGGATTGGGAAACGACAGGAAGACGATCATGAAGCTAAAGCCCATCGCGATGCCGGGAATCGTGTACGGAAGGAACGACAACATATCGAGCAGCCGGCTCCCTTTCGGCTTGAGGCGTATCACGATCCACGAGATGACGGTGGCGAGAAGCATCGCGGCGACGCTCACGACTGTGCTCAGGATCAGCGTGTTCTTAAGGCTCAGGTAGAACTCGTCGCGGGAAAACAGGTCGCGATAGCTGTTCAAGGTCAGATGCGCGAGAGCGTCCCACGAAGGCGCCTGATAGTAGGGCAGAAAGGAGGCCCACAGGAGAACCAGAAACGGCAGCACCGTCGAGGCAAAAAGAAAAAAAAGAATGAATCCTCCCGCGACCCACCGCCACCGTCCGAGGGCGATCAGGCGCGGGCGAAATCCT
The DNA here is from genome assembly GCA_035559995.1 of Candidatus Acidiferrales bacterium. Taxonomy (GTDB): domain Bacteria; phylum Desulfobacterota; class Binatia; order UBA9968; family UBA9968; genus DATMAM01. The sequence goes on along the minus strand of DATMAM010000065.1, from coordinate 53,736 downwards.
TTTCCCGTGACGGTGGCGTATCTTTCCGAGCGCGCGATCGCGCGATGATAGATGCCGACGCCGATCACGGCGAGGAAAACCAATACCAGGCTGAGCACAAAAGCGGTCCCGTAGTCCGGGGGCGAGATCTCGCGGACCGAAGTATAGATGTTGGTGCTAAAGACCTGGACGCCTCTCGCGGAACCCATCGTGAAGGGGACGTCGAAAGCCTCGAGCCCGCGGATGAACTGCAGCAAAGCAATTCCGGCCAGCGCGGGTGTCATGAGCCGCAGCGTCACCTTGCGGAAGACCGTGAACTTGCTCGCGCCGGAGGTAAACGCCGCCTCTTCCAGCGAAGGGTCCATGCCGCGGAGCGCCGCTCCCAGCATCAAAAACGTGAGCGGCGACATCGAGAGCCCCTCGACCCAAAACATCGCCGGGATCGAGGAGGAATCGAACAGGGGCTCTTTGAAGCCGAGAGCCTGCAGGATCTTGTTGAGAATCCCGTTGGTGGGGCTGAGGAGGAGGACCCAGCCGATCGCCTTCAGCACGCTCGGCATGATCAGCGGCACGAACATGAAACCGTAGACGAAATTTCTCATCGGCGTGTCCGTCCGCTCGACCAGAAAAGCGATGCTCCCGCCGAAAACAAACGCGACGAGCATGGAGCCGCCGGCGAAGAAAAAGCTATCGATGAGCATCGCAAAGACGGCGGGATCGGAATAGGCCCGGGCAAAATTCTCCAAAGTGAAATTGGCGAGGCTAAAATCGGCAAGCCGGCCCAGCGCGATGGGTTTAAAGCTGCTCCAGACGAGGTAAAAAAGCGGAATGAGAGCGAGCGTCCCGACAAACGCCGTCACCAAGACAAGAACCAGAGTTCGAAAGTCAAAAAAATGAGCCAGCCGCTGGCTCGGGACGAACAGGGGAATTTTGAAAGTCTTAGCGGCCTGCACGAACTTGTTGACTGTCGGGATCGGGCCCGGCAACCCCTACTTTCCCCGGCGTACGCCGAGCTCCGTCGACCACCAGACCGTGGCTTTGCGCACCTCTTCCTCGCTTCTAAATTCGTCGGCGATCGGGTACCAGTCGATGCCGAGCTCTTTGAGCGTGATGTTCGCCCTGGCGCGCCTGCCGATTTCGGGATCGATCAGCGGAATGGACTGGAGATCGGCGTAATGGATGAGGCCCTCGGGAGAAAGAATCCAGTTCACAAAAAGGCGGGTGGCGTTGGGATGCGGCAGATTCTGCGGAACGGCGATACCCCAGGCGCTTCCGACCGTTCTGCCCACGGGCGCCATCCTCACGGGCGCGCCGAGCTGCATGTATTGGATCGCGGAATTGGCGGAACTCAGAAGAAAAATGGCGAAGTCCCCCGCCGCGAGATTCTCGAAGGCCCCGGTAAAACCTCGCACCACCTTCGGCTTGGCGATCTGAATGACCTCGCGCCAGAAGGCGAAAGACTTTTCCCAGTTGAGCTCGCCGTTTTCTTTCTTCCACAGATCGGCGAACAAAAGCGGCGCGTCGGCGCCCGAAGAGCTGATCGCGCTTTTACCTTGCCATTTCGGACTCTTTAGATCGTCCCAGGACTTGGGAACGTCGGCCTGAGGAATAAGCCTGGTGTTGTAGCTCGGAATACGCGGGCTTGCGGCGGTGTTTCGCCAAAAACGGTGCTTGGGCTGCTCGGGCCAGCGGTTCACGTGGGGCGGCCAATCGTATTCCTGCAGCAGCCCCGCCTGTCGGATCGCGGGAAACGCGCGCGTGCTCAGCAGCAAAACGTCGGGGGAATACCGGCCGGCCCGGGCTTCGGTGATGATCTTGTTGATGATCTCTTCGCTCCTGCCGTCCCACAATTTGACTTTCAAGAACGGGTAAAGGGCATAAAACGGCTTGAGCACTTTCTCCGGCTCCTCGAACGAGTTGCTCCAGAGGACCACTTCTCCTTCCCTTTTTGCCGCCTCAACGACTTGTTTCGTCGGAGCTGAGACATCAGCGGCTCTGGAGGCAGTAGTGCCAACAAAAACGATGGACGCCAAGATGAGAAGAGAGAGTTCTCGCTTCATGATATCCTCCTACGGTTGGATCGTTGCCTACCTTTCGTATTCGCGCGGGTCGAAAATATCTCTAAGCCCGTCGCCGATCAAATTGAAGCCGAGGATCGTAAGCGAGATCACGGCGCCGGGAACGATCGCCACGTGCGGCGCCACCTCCATATAGCCGCGCGCCTCGCTCAGCATCAAGCCCCAGCTCGGGGCCGGCGGGGGAAATCCCAGTCCGAGGAAGCTCAACGACGACTCCACGAGGATCGCGTGGGCAAAATCGAGCGTGACCAGGACCAGGATGGGAGCCATGCAATTTGGCAGTATCTGCGAAAAGAGAATGCGAGTTCCCGATTCGCCGGTCATGTGCGCGGCCTCGACATACTCCTTGGCCTTTTGCGCGAGCACGCCGCCTCTTACCACCCGGGCGTATCCTGGCACCGAATTGATGCCGATCGCAACATAGAAGGTGAGGAAGCTCGGCCCCATCGCCGCGACCAAGGCGATCGCAAGCAGTCGGCCGGGAAAGGCAAGAAAGGCGTCGATCATTCGCATGATCAGGCTATCGAGCGCGCCGCCGGCATAGCCCGAAACGGCGCCCAGGGGGACCCCGACGGCAACGGCGAGAAAGACGGCGCCGAGCGCGACCTGCATCGCGATGCGCGCGCCGAAAACGACGCGCGCCAGGATGTCGCGCCCGTAAGCGTCCGTGCCCAGCCAGTGCCGGGACGAAGGCTTCGACAGCCGCTCGGAGAGGTTCATCTGCAGCGGATCGGAGACGACAAGATGAGGCCCGAGCAGAGCGATCGACGAAATCGTGACGACGAGAATCAAGCCGACCATCGCCAGGCGGTTGCGCAGAAGGACGGCGAGCGCGTCGAGCAGGCGCGCCCGCGCGGCGCCGGCCTGCGCTAACAAGGCGCCGCCGGTTTCAAAAGGCACAGAGGCGGGAGCGTCGGCCACGGCGATGGCTCCTATTGAACTGCGATCCGCGGATCGAGCCACTTGTACAGCAGATCGACGATCAGGTTCACGCACACGTACGTGCACGCGAGAAACAACACGGCGCCTTGAAGCAGCGGATAATCGCGCGAATAGACGGCGTCCAGAACAAGCCGCGCCACTCCGGGCCAGGCGAAAATCATCTCCACCACCGTGGAGCCCCCGAGCAGGCGGCCGACATGGAGCCCGATCACGGTGGTGGCGGCGATGAGCGAATTTCGCAGCGTGTGCTTGTAAATCACGAGCCGGCGCGGCAGGCCCTTGGCTCTGGCGGTGCGCACGTAATCGAGCCTGAGCTGCTCGAGCATTTCGGCTCTGACGTAGCGTGTCACCGCGGAAGCCATATCGGTGCCCAAAACCAGAGCCGGAAGGGCGAGATGGTGCAAGAAGAGGGCAAAATTTGTCGTCGGATCCGTATAGCCCAACGTCGGAAACCAGCCGAGATAAAGCCCCAAGCCCAGGATCAGGAGGAGCGCGAGCCAGAAATTCGGCACGGCGATGCCGAACAACGCAAAGCTCATCGCCGAGTAGTCCCAAAGCGTGTTCTGCCGCACGGCGGCGACGGTCCCTGCGGGAATCGCGATCGAGATGCCGATGAGAAGCGCGGCCATGGCGAGATAAATCGTCGCCGGGTAGCGCTCGATCACCGCGTCCAGGACCGGCCTCTGGTTACGGATCGACTCGCCGAAATCGCCCTGGAGAACGCGCCCGAGCCAGCCCGCGTATTGCGCGTAGAGCGGCTTATCCAAGCCCATCTTCCGGCGCACGATCTCGTACTGCTCGCGGTCGTAGCGCTGCTCGCCGAGCATGGCATCGACGGGATCGCCGGGAATGAGGTGGACGATCAAAAAGACGATCAGCGAGACGAAGAGCAAGACCGGGACGAGATGAAAGAGGCGCCTCAGGACGTAAAGAAACATCCGAGCTTCAGGGCTGCGCGTAAAGCGCGTCGATAAAGCCGCTGTCGTCGATCGCGCGAACGTAGTGCAGATCCCAGGTTTCCAGCGGAGCCACGGCCTTCGCCGTCGGATCGTGAGCGACATCGAGGTCGTAAAGGTTCCAGACGGCTAACGGGTCCGGGTAGGGCTTCGCGCACAGGAGGCGGCGCCACGCGGCGTGTAAATACTCGACTTCCTCCTCCGCTCCGAGCGCGATCAAGGGCGCGAGCTCCCGCGCCAGAATCGCGCAGCTTTTCTCTTTCTCAGTCTTGAAGAAATGAATCGCTTCAATCAGGGCTTTGAGAAAGGCCAAAACGGTCTCCTCGTTTTGCTTCACAAAATCCGTGCTGGCGCAGATGGTGGTGTTGTGAATGACCGGGAGCGCCGGCAGCTCGAGCGCGTTCAGCCCTTCCCTTTTCGCGATCAGGTCAAACGGGATGTCCACATTGGCGGCGTCGACGTCGCGCCGGCGAACGCGGTCGATGCTCGTGCGGCCGACCGCAAGCCGCGATTCGGGGCCCTCGCCCTCGCGCGCGGAGAAGACGAACTCGACCTTGGAAGCGTCGACGCCGGCGCGTTCAAGAGCGCGGCGAAGATTTCCGCTCACGCACGGCGCGGGGCCGGTAAGAATCCGCCTTCCTTCGAGCTGCCGCGGCTCGGTGATTTCCGGCCGCACGATCAAGCGATCGTCCCACTCGTTTTGCGTCTGGGCGAGAAAAACCAGTCTCTTGTCGCCGCGCGCGCGGTAGAGGTAGGGCTCGTGATGGAGGCCGCTCAAAAATTGATATTCTCCGGCGAGAAGCAGCGCCGCCCTCTCCGCGATCGTCCGGGCGCTCTTGCCGGCTTGCGGCACCTTGGCGGTGTCGACCTCGAGCTCGAAGCCGTGCTTTTGGGCGACGCCCGAGTCGCGAAACACAAAATGAAGCGGCATGTGCGAGATCGAGCTAGTGAGGAGTTTGATCTTGGCAAGGGGCATAAAGGGTCGCAGCGAAACGCTTTCTCAGTCCTTGCTGAGCGTCGCTTTCCCCCGATAATCGGGAAGGCGATGGAGCGCGGCGATAAAGTTCTCCAGCATGGGCCGCCCGTGAATCAGGCGCGACTCGACGCGCACCCGCTCCCTTCCCGGTCGGACTTTGATCACGAACAAAGCAAGTTCCGGCGCGCCGAGCGCTTGCTTTACGCGCGTCGCAAACTCCTCGGTCGTGGTGATCGTCGCGGTTTTCTTGACGCCGGCGGCGGCCGCCATCTTGGCGAGATCGGCGCCCCGGGCCGTCGCGGTCGGTCCCATGTCGGCATAGGACTCGTTGTCGAACACCAGCACGAGCAGGTTCGGCGGGTTCACATCCGCCAACGTGACCAGAGCGCTCGTGTCGAGGAGCAGGCTCCCGTCGGAATCGATCGCGATCACTTTGCGCCGGGGAAAAGCGAGACTCAGCCCGAGCGCGAACGGCAAACAGGTCCCCATGTTGAGGCTGTGAAAGTTGGCGCCGCGCCGCCACAGATGCGCCCACTCGCGCGCGTTGCCGCCGCGGCTGGTCACCGTGAGCATGTCTTCGTCCACCCAGGAGAGCAGAAGTTTCAGGCAGTCGAAGCGCTTCACCATAACACATCCCCCGTGAGGAGCAGGACAACCGGTGTGCCATATTCGCGGCAGGCCGAATGCGCGTCTTTGATCTGCCGGTCGAGATCGCTCTTTCGGTCAAGCACGCGATAGGGAATGCGGAGCGCCTTGAGGAGCGGCTCCCCGACCTGCTGGAACATAAAGAGCTGGGCGCCGGATATGCCGCTACGGTCGCTGAGATCGCCGCGGTAGGACGCGAGAATGAGCAACGGGATGCCGTAAAGCACGCCCATCTGGGCGAGCGCCCACGCGCCGACGAGGAGGCCGGCGGTTCCGGTGACAAAGACGCACCTCCGCCCGCCGAGCGACGCCCCCGCGCACAGAGAAATCCCGTGGCCTTCGGCCGCGACGGTGATGCTCGTGAAGTAGGGATCGCGCCTGATCTCTTCGACGAGCGGGGTCGTTGGCTCTTCGGGAAGCGTGACGACGAGATCGATCCCTTCGTCTTTCAGCGTCGCGATGACGGTGGCGATGACGTCCTTTTCCACAGCGATCGGCGAAAGTCGGCCGAACTATAGGTCGGCCCGAGAGCCGCTGTCAATCGAGCGGCTCCCTTGCCGGAAACGGGTTGACAGGATTTAGCAGGATCGACTAAATTGTCGACAATAATGTAGACTTGAGTTCGAGTCAAGACGATGGCAAAAACCCGACCGGCGCGGCGGCAGAAAGAGAACCTCGTGGAAAAGGCCGTCGCCTATCTTACGCGCGAAATTCTCTCGGACCGGCTGAGGCCCAATCAGCGGATCAGCGAGCTGGCCGTTTGCCAGGAGCTGGGAATCAGCCGCTCTCCGGTGAGGGAAGCCCTGCGCATTCTCGAGCGCGACGGTTTGGTCAAGCAGGGCGGCAAGCGCGGCATGGTGGTGGCGGACATCACCCCCGAGGAAGCCGACGAGCTGTACTTGATTCACGGCCACTTGCTCGGCCTGGCCGTGCGGCTCGCGTGCCAGAGGATGAGGAGCGAGGATCTCAGCCGCATGGGAGAGCTGGTCGAGAAGCTCAAGGCGGCGGCGGGTGAAAACGACCGCCACGGCTTTCTCGACGCCCGCGCGGAGCTGGAGCGATTCATCATCGAGAGGAGCTTCTCGCCAAGGTTGGCGCATCTGCTCGAGGTCATGTCGTATCCGAGCGCGCGCTACCGGGTCTTTCACGTTTCGGTGCCCGGGTACATGGGGGAGGTGAGCCGCTGCTATGAGGGGATCTACCGGGCGTTTCGCAAGAAGGATGAGCGCGAGGCGGAGCGCCTCAGGCTCAAGATCATGGAGCTCGGACGGGACATGCTGCGGCAGTATTTCATCGAACCCTACGCGCGGCTCAAAGGGCAACAACGCTCGAGCCCGTTGCCATGAGCCGGGAAACGAAGGCGATTCGGATCGCGATCGGCGACAATCTATGGACGCGCGCGCTCCTCGACGGAACCGTCCGCGTCGAAGGCTTTCCGGTCGAGTTCCACAGCGAAGCCGACCTGCCGGAGCGCCTGCACGGAGTCCGCGACGGGAAGTGGGACGGCTCCGACGGCACGTTGACCGACTATCTGATCGAAAAGCAGAGCGGCGCCGGCGTAAACAAAGTCGCCTTGCCGATTTTTATGCTGGGCGGGTTCCGCCACCGAACCCTGCTCATGCGCCGCGCTGGGCCGCCCGTGGCGGCCCTCAGCGGCAAAAAGGTTCTCTTGCCGCGCGTGCTAACGCCGGGAGGCGTTTATGTGCGCGGTCTTCTGGCCGAGGGGTTTGGTATTCGACGCGAGAGCGTGCATTGGTACGCGATTCACGGGAGCGAGGAGGACGCCGACGCGACCTGGCTCAAGGGCAGGCTGGGAAAGCCGGAAGGCTTTGAGGCGGTGGTGAGCGCGGCCGAGATGCTCAGCCGCGGCGAGTGCGACGGCTTGATCCATCCCGGAGGGCACGGCTTTTACTCGCTCTTCGGCGGGGACAAGATGATCGGCGCCACTTTGAAGCGTTTCCCGGATTTGTACGAGCCGCTTGGGGATACGGGCGAGATCGCGGCGTGGTTTCGCCGGACAGGGATCTATCCGGTCGTGCACGCGCTTCAGTTGAGAGCGGACGTCGTTGAGCAAAACCACGGGCTGGCCGAATCGCTGGTGGACGCCTTCGCGCGGGCCTGGAGGGTCAGCGAGTCGCGGCTCGGTTTTGTGGAGCGCGGCCTGCTCGACAAGGAGCGCTCTCTACTGGCCTTTGATCCCTATCGGCACGAGTTGGGGGAAGTTCAAAAGAGCACGGTCGAGAAACTGATGGAGTATCTTCAGGCCGACGGTCTTCTTCGGCGCCGCTTCACGCTGAAAGAGATTTTTCCTTACTCGGCTGCATTATGAGATCGGACCCCGCGGCACCGCTTCTGTTCAACGCCCGGCGGCTTTTGGTGTACGTGGAGAATCTCGACGACGCGATCGTCTACTACCGCGACGTGCTCGGTTTTCGGCCGCTCGGCGGCGTCGAGGGAACCAATTTTGAATTCGCCACCTCGGGCCCGCCGCTCGTTTTGCACAAGGACGGCCGCGCGTCGCAGGAGCCGCGCGGGCGCGTCGGCTTCGTCCCGAGCTTTCAGGTGGCGGGGATTCACGAGCTCGTCGAACTCTACCGGAGCCGCGGCGTGGCCGTCGTGCACGAGGTCACCGAGGTTCCCCACGGCTGGGTCGCTTTTGTCGCCGATTTAGAGGGAAACGTGTTGCAGATCTACCAGGCGAAGGAAGGGAACGTGTGATGGCGAGCTTGACCCTCCAGGTTCCCGACTGCGTTTGGACCCGCGCGCTGTTTTCCGGCGCCGTCACGGTGGACGGCTACGATGTCCGGTTCGAGGCCTCGGCTTTCGACCAGCGCACATCGCGGCGACTGCGCGGCGAAGTGGAAGAGCGGTACGCGGGCGCCGAGCAGGTCCTCACGGACTATATCGTGCGCGTTGCCCGCGGCACGGAAAAAGAACTTGCCGCCCTCCCCGTCTTTGTTACGCGCGGGATGGTGCAGCGAAAGTTTGTGATGCGCCGCGGCGATACGCCCGGCGCTCTCAAAGGACGAGCGATCGGCCAAGGGAGGGTCCTTGGCGCGACGAGCGTGTACTTGCGCGGCCTCCTTGCAGATCACCACGGGATCGAGAGAAGCGACGTGTCGTGGGTTGCGGCCGAGCCTTTGGGCAGCGACGGCGCGATCGGCGGCGAGTGGCGGTATCTCCGGGAGCGAGGCGGTTTTAAAGCTGCGGATCTGATTGCGCGCTTGAGCGCCGGCGAGCTGGACGCCGTGATCTATCCGGGCGGCGCGGGCGGCCACTGGTTCAACTGGATCGCGGAAGGCGGCGCAAGCCGAACGCCCGATCCCTACGGCGACCTGGAACAAATGGTGGCGCGGAGTTCCGACCTCTGGTTCCCGGTTGGCGATCTCGACTCCCATGTCGCGTGGTTTAACAGGGAGCGCATCTATCCGGCGTACCATTGCCTAGCGGTTCGGCACCGCGTAGCGCGCGAAAATCCCGGACTGCCGGCGGCGCTCGTTGAGGCTTTCAACCGCGCCGCCAAGCTCGCTCCCGGCTATATGACGCCCGAGGAGCGGCGGCTCTACGAGCGCGAGATCGAGATTCTCGGAATCGATCCCAATGAATGCGGTCTTAACGCTCTGCACGCGAGGACGGTGGAGAAATGCGTGGATTATCTGGAGGCCGATGGGGTGCTCGGGCGCCGTCCGACGATCAGCGAGATCTTTCCGCTTCTGACGTGATTTCAGCGAAGGAGGAACTATGAAGGTTTGGCTTTTTCTGCGCGTGGGCTATCCCAAGCGCATTCCCGGCTCTTATCTCCTCGCGGGCAGGGATTATGACCGGCTGCTCGGAAAAGAGATCTACGACGAGGTTGTGGCGTTCTTGCGCAGGGTCGAAGACTACGGCTTCGACGGCGTCTTTTTCCCGGAGCACCACAGCCGCGCGGCCAACGGCCTCTCGCCTTCGCCGAATCTTTTTGTCGCGCTCACGGCGGGTCTGACCGAAAGAATGAAAATCGGGCTGATGGGAAACTGCTTGCCGTTGCACCATCCGGTGCGCCTCGGCGAGGAGCTCGCGCTCCTGGATAACCTGACCAACGGCAGGCTCGTCGTGGGCATGACGCGCGGCGGAGATTTCTGGGCGTTTCAGATTCCCTCCGCGGAATCGCGCGAGCGCTTCGAGGAGGGCTGGGACATCATTGTCAAAGGCTGGACCGCGGACGAGCCCTTCGAGTATCACGGCAAGTATTGGGATCTCGACTACGTGGCTTTTTTGCCGCGGCCGTTGCAGCGGCCGATTCCCGAAACGTGGATCCCGTCGATCAGCGCCGAAAGCATCGAGTGGGCCGCGAGAAATCGCGTGCGGCTTGCGGCCTCCTGGTCGCCGACGCTGCAGGTCAAAGAGAGCTTTGATTATTACCGGAGATACGCGAGCGAGAACTGCGGTTGGCAGCCGGGGCCCGATCATTGCGTGGTCTCGCGCGACATCTACGTCGCGGAGACCAACGCCAAGGCCCGGGAGGAAGCGGAAAAAGACCTGCTCGTTGGCCCGGCTGAAGAGTTCGGCGGCGCGCCGGCGAAGTACGGCCGCAACCTCGCGGACAAGTATTTTTCGGAGCGTTCCACGGCTTACAAAAAGACCGAGCACGTCGGCGTGATGGAAATCAAGAACTGGCCTTATGAAAGGCTGCTCGAAGAGGGAATCGCCATCGTCGGCGACCCCGACTATGTGACCGAGCAGATCCTCTACCAGTGCCGGACTTTGGCAACCAACAAAATTATGATGCGGCCGGTTTTCGGCAGAATGAGATTCCCGCAGGCGATGAAAAGCATCGAGCTGATGTCGAAGGAGGTACTACCGGTTCTGAGCAAAGAATCGCTGGAGTTCGCAACGGAGAGTTCCGCCGCGCCGGCGTAGGGAATCTCGCGCCGAGAACTTGATCGGAGGAGGCGAGCCATGAGCAAGACGGCTCCATCGAACGAAGGCGCGATTGACGCCGCGTCGTTTTACGCCGAGGTGAAGCGCCTCCATCTGCGGCCGCTCTGGCTGCAGGGCGGTCGCGCGCCGCACAAGCTGGCCGTGCCCTATCTTTGGAAATGGCCCGAGCTGCGCGAGCGAATGCTGCGCGCTGCCGAGATCGTGAGCGCGCAAGACGTCGAGCGGCGCGTGCTCGGACTGATCAATCCGGGCCTGGAAGAGAGCGGCCGGTTCGCGACCACGCCGAATTTGGTCGCCGCGATCCAGCTCATCATGCCGGGGGAGACCGCGGTCGCGCATCACCACACGCCGGCGGCGCTCAGGATCATCATCGAGGGAGAGGGGGCCTACACGTGCACGGACGGGGAGCGCTGTTGGATGGAGCCGGGCGATTTGATTCTGACGCCCGCGTGGAGCTACCACGACCATAAAAATGAAGGCACCGGTCCGATGATCTGGCTCGACGGGCTCGACGTACCGCTGATCGACGCGATGGACACTTTCTTTTTCGAGCTCTATCCCGGAAAGCGGTCGCAGCCGATCGACAAGCCGGATGAAATCTCGCTCAAACGCTTCCCCGCTCCCGGCCTGAGACAGGCCGGCCTCCGATGGCGCAAGGCTTACTCGCCGCTCACGAAATACTCCTGGAGAAACACGATCCGGGCGCTCAACGAAATGTCGTCGTCCGACGCAAGCCCGTACGACGATTTGCGTCTCGAGTACTTCAATCCCCACACCGGCGGGCCCGTCATGCCCACGATCGGTTGTTACGCGCAGAAGCTCCGCGCCGGGACGCGCACGAAAAAGCACCGGCACAGCTCGGCGGCGATTTATCACGCGTTTCGCGGCGCGGGCCAGACGATCGTCGAAGGGCAGCGTTTTGACTGGACCGCGGGCGACATCCTGGCGATTCCCGGATGGCACTGGCACGAGCATGTGAACGCGTCGCGCACCGAGGACGCGATCTTGCTCTCTTACACGGACGAGCCTTTGCTCGAGAGCCTCGGGATCCATCGAGAGGAGGGTGACAAGTGACGTGGGCAGGCGCGAGATGTGAGAGATCGATTGTGGTCTTGAGATTTTTCTCGAACGATTTTGGTTTCCGGTTCCCTCTCCGGAAACGGCAGAGAGCGAGATCAAGGATCGCCGGACGGGGCGCCAGGCGCTCGCCTCGGGCCGGAGCGCCTTTTTCGTTCGGCCTCGTCGCGAGCTTTTTCTTTCTTCCGTTCTTGCCCGCCGTTTCTGCGCAGCTCATTCCGCTGAACTTCGTTTATACGGGCTCGGGCGGGCAGAGCGACGCGCTCAAGTTCAGCTACGAGGAAGGGTTTTTCAAAAAGCAGGGGCTCGATCTCACGATGCTCTACGTGACGAGCGGCGTGATCACGTCGCAGACGATCGCGTCCGGTTCGGTCCAGGCAGCCACGACCACGGCGACCGACGCGCTTCGGGCGATGGCCGCCGGCGCGCCGATGAAAATCATCATGGTGAATATCGATCAGTTCCAGCATCTCTTCGTCGCGCGGCCGGAGATCAAAGGGCCCAAAGACATGAAGGGGAAAAAGATTGCGGTGAGCCGCTACGGCGCGTTCTCCGACATTCAGACCCGCTTTGTCGTGCGCCAGTGGGGTTTGGATCCGGACAAAGACGTCCAGATTCTTCAGATCGGAAATTCGGCCGCACGCGCCGCGGCATTGGCAAGCGGCGGCGTCGATGGGGCGATCGTCACGCCGGCATTTGTTCCAGTCGCGCGAAAGAGCGGCCTGCATGTCATTTTTGATCTCGCGACGATGAAGACGAAATTCGCCAGCCAAATCATGGTGGCGCATGATCAGTTGATCAAAGAGAGGCCGGAAGTACTGAGGCGCATCACCGTGGGATTCCTCGACGGAATCAAGCACTGGAAGACACGCCCGGAGTTGGCCAAGGCCTACCTGAGGAGAAATTACAGAGTCGCCGAAGCGGACATCGACAACATCTACGCGGAAACGAGCAAATTTCTGAGGTCGGAGCCCACGCCGGATCTTGAGGGCATTCAAAACGCGTGGGAGAGCCTCGCGGACGTGAAGGGGCGCCCCGTGGATCTCAAAAAATTTATCGAGCCGCGTTTTGTCGCCGAAGCGGTGAGCGCGCTGAAATGACAAGAACGATCGGTGCTTGGAACATTGCCGCCGCGCTCCGTGCTCCGTTGAAGGCCCTCTCCATCGAGCCCGCGACCGGTCCGGGGCAGGCGCGCCCCGCGGGCGCGAGCGCGCGGTGGAATTGCCGTTTCGCGGCGGTACCGGGAAATCGTGCGTTTGAATGCCGCCGCAACCGCCCGTTGCCTCGCTCGGCGCTAGCGCGCACAGGCGCGGCGGCTTTCTATCGCGACACGGCCGGTGCCGCCGGGAACAGAGGGTGGAACTTGCGGCGTGCGGCAGCCGCCGCAACCGCGATCTTCGTTTTCATTTTTTGCCGCGCCGCGGCATCTCATCCGGCCGAGCGGCCGTTGCGCGTGGCTTACCCGGCGCCCGCCGCCGCCTTCCTGCCGCTATGGGCGGCTCAAGAGGCGGGAATCTTCAGAAAGCACGATCTCCCGATCGAGATCGTAGCGGTCGGGTCCTCGACGCGGGGGCTCGCGGCTCTGTTCGCCGGGCACGTCGATATCCTCTCCGGCGGCGGCACGGGCGGCGTCGCCGCGCAGCTGCAGGGGTATACCGACTTGGCGCTCTTCGCCAACCTGATCCAGACTTTTGTGTTTTCCGTGTACACGGTCCCCGCGATCGCCGAAGTCTCGCAACTCAAGGGGAAGCGCATGGGGGTAACCCGTTTCGGAGGCACGCTCGATTTTGCCGCGCGGCACTATCTCAAGCGCAACGGTCTCGAGCCGGGAAAGGACGTTTCGTTTATCCAGATCGGCGCGATGCCCGACATCGTCGTGGCGCTCGCGACGGGCAACATTGAAGCCGGCACGATCGGCGTGCCGCAGACTTTCCTCGCCAAAAAGCGCGGCATGCGCGAGCTGGCGGATCTCTCCGCGATGGGGGCCAGGTACGCGCTCGCCGCCTTGGTCGCCAAGCGGAGCTTTCTTTTCGAAAATCACGGCGCGATGGCTCGGTTTGTGAAAGCTCTCATTGAGGCGATTCACTTTCTCCGAAATCGCCCGGCGGAGGGCATGGAGATCTTGAGGCGCTACACCCGCATCGACGATCTCGACATCCTCAAGCCCGGCTACGACCTGCACGTGTATAAATTGTTCCCGAAGGTTCCGGAGGTTTATCCCGAAGACTTGAAGCTGGTCCTCGAGGAGATCGCGCTCACAAACCCGAAGGCGAAAGGAGCCGATCCCGCCTCTTTTATCGACGGGCGGATCGTGAGAGAGGTGGCGGGCTCGGGGTTTGCGGAGCGACTCTACCGGTGATCGGCGCCCCCGCGGATCGCGCAACGGAAAGGAGTGCGGCATGCCGTTCGACTCGCTGCGAGATTTTTTGGGCGCTCTCGAGCAAGCAGGCGAATTAAAGCGTATCGGCGCCGAGGTCGACCCGGTGCACGAGCTTGGAGCGATCGCTCACCTGTCGCTGCTGCGAAAAGGCCCGGCGCTGTTCTTTGAAAACGTCAAGGGCTACCGCACGCCTCTGGTCACCAATGTCTTGTCGACGGACCGCAAAGTCGCGATCGCCTTCGGGATCGAAGGCGACATGCACGCGATGTTCGAAAAGTTTCTCTCGGGCTTTAGAAATCCGCTTTCGCCGGCGGAGATCAACGACGCCCCTTGCAAGGAAGAGATCTTCACAGGCGGGGCGGTCGATCTCTACAAGTTCCCGACGCCGGTCTGGCACGAGAAGGACGCCGGACCCTATCTCGGCACCTTCCACGGCTGCATCACGCGCGACCGGACCACGGGCGACCAGAACATGGGGATGTACCGGCTCGTGATCAAGGACAAAAGCACCCTCTGGATGTCGATGCATCGGGACGGGCTTGCCCACTACCGCCAGTACGAAGCGCTAAACGAGCCGATGCCGATGGCGGTCGCGATCGGGATGGAGCCCCTGCTCTGCATTGCGGCGATGAGCCCGATCAGCTCCGGCCTGGCGCGGCATCACGAGTACGCGTTCGTTGGCGGGCTGCGAGGCCAGCCCGTGGAAGTGACAAAGTGCGAGACGATCGACATGCTGGTGCCGGCGCACGCGGAGATTATCCTCGAAGGGGAAGTGCTGCCGAAGGTTCGCGTCACCGAAGGGCCCCACGGGGAGTCGCACGGGTTCTACGGTATCGAAAAGGAGGGGCTCGTCTTCAAGGTCAAATGCGTTTCGCACAGAAAAAATCCCATTCACCAGGGCCTCTTCTGCAACTACATGGAGGACGGGGGCAAGAGGATTACGCGCTCGGCTGTTTTGTGGGGAAAGCTCAAGACTCTGGGAACACCCGGTGTCGTGGATGTGCGCTTTCCCGATCCGGGCTGCGGGCGGGAGATTTGTGTTGTGGCGGCGGACATCAAGGAGCCCGGGCAGGTGATGCAAATCGTGGAAACGATCTGGGGCGTAAACGCCATGGGTCCCAACTGGATCATCGTCGTCGACGCGGACGCCGATCTCGACGACTGGAACGATATCTGGTGGCGCATTTACTCTCGCAGCGAGCCGCACCGCGACGTCTGGATCACGCCGCCGCGGCAGCACGGCGGCCACCAGCCGCTGGTGAAGCACGGTTTTACCTCGCGGATCGCGATCGACGCGACCTCGAAGTTCAAGGGAGTGGAGTTTCCCGAGATCAACCGGGTCAGCCGCGAGCTGGCGGCGAAGGTGATGAGCCGCTGGGCCGAATTGGGGCTGGAGTAGATGAAGGACATTGCGTTCAAAAGGCTCAAGAGACGTTCAATGGGTTCAATCAGCAGATTTTTTGAAGATTTGAACTCCTTAAACGATTTGAACGGCTTGAACCCAACCACGGTCGACGCAGGTGAAAACTAGCAAAGTCATCGGCCAACCCGTGGCCCGCATTGAAGGCGCTGCCAAGGTGACCGGCGGTTGGCGCTACGCCGCCGACACGCTTCGGCCCGGCGCGCTTTACGGCAAGGTGCTGAGAAGCCCGCTCCCTCACGCGCGCATCGTCCACATCGACACGAGCAAAGCGCAAAGCGTGGTCGGCGTTAAAGCGATTATTACCGCGCGCGACGTGAGCCCCCGGCTCGTGGGCGCGACTCTGCGCGACATGCCCGTGCTCGCGCGCGATCGCGTGCGCTACATCGGCGAGGACGTCGCTGCCGTCGCGGCTACCGACCCGGACATCGCCGAAGAGGCCGTCGCGCTGATCGCGGTCGACTATGAAGAGTTGCCCGCCGTCTTTGATCCGCTCGAAGCGATGAAAGCGGAGGCGCCGCTGCTTCATCCGGATTACCCGAGCTACAGAGGGCCGCCGACAATGGCGCGCGAGCTCAAGAACGTGCAGACCTTGGTGAGAGGCGGCAAGGGAGACATCGAGAAGGGCTTCGCCGAGGCGGACCATATTTTCGCAAACAGCTTTCGCACCCAGCTCGTTCATCAGGGCTACATCGAACCGTACGCGTGCACCGTGGAAGTCGACGGCGAAGGGCGGATCGCAGTCTGGGCCGCCAACCAGTCCGTCTTCAAGTTGCGTAAGGCCCTCGCCGAATATCTGGAAGAGCCGCAAGAGAAGATCGTTATCTATCCCAGCAACATGGGCGGCTCGTTCGGAGCGAAGGATTTTCTTTCGCTCGTTCCCGCCGCCTACTACCTCTCGAAAGCGACGGGAAAGCCCGTGCGCTTCGTCAAAACCTACAGCGAAGAGCTGATGGCTTCCTCGCCGCGCCATCCGGCCGTGGTGTTTCTGCGCACCGGAGTCAAGAAGGACGGGAGGCTGTGGGCGTGGGAAGGCAAAACCTTCTATAACGGCGGCGCCTATGGCGCCTATAAACCCAATCCCCAGGGCTCGATGAGCGGCGCCTATATGGTCGCCGGGTCCTACAGCGTTCCTCACACCCGTCTGGAAGGTTACTGCGTTTATACCAATCAGGTGCCGTGCGGTTACTTTCGCGCTCCGGGAGAGGTCCAGACTTTGTTCGCCGTCGAGAGCCACATGGACATGATCGCGGAACAGATGGGTATCGACCCGATCGAGTTTCGCCTGCGCAACGCCTTGAGGAAAGGCGACACCCGAGCGACCGGCGAGCCGCTCACCGATCCGCGCTGCGTCGAGGTCCTAAAGGAGGCGGCGAGAATCTCTCAATGGAGAAATAGCCGGGCGCAGGCCAAGGGGAGGCGCCTGTTCGGGCGCGGCGTCGCCCTGGGCGACCGCCACGTGGGCCACGGGGAGTCGAGTTTCGAGCTCGTTCTGGAGAAAGACGGAACGCTGCGGCTGCTGAGCGGCGTGGGCGACCAGGGCGTCGGCGCCTACACGATGCACTGTCAGGTGGCAGCTGAGATTCTCGGAGTCAGCCCGCGCGCGGTCGCGCTCGAGGTCAAGGATACGTCGAGCGCGCCCTATGATCAGGGCATCAAAGGCGCGCGCGGAACTCACATCGAAGGGCAGGCGGTCGCTCGGGCCGCAAGCTCGCTCATCGAGGCGCTCAGGTCGGTTGCGGCCGCGCATTGGGGCGTGGCGGTGGAACAGACCTCCTGGGCCGGAGGCGGCGTGCGCTGCAGGTTGAACGGCCGCTTGAAGCGCCTGGAACTGAAAGAGTTGGCGCGGCTTTCCGAAGCGCCGGTGCGGGGCGTCGGCCGCTATGCGGGGCACAAGCCGGACGTCTACTCTTTTCAGGCGATCGTCGCGGACGTGGAAGTGGACGGCGAGACCGGCGCGGTCGCGGTGCGGCGGCTTTATTTTGTGTACGACGTGGGGACGGTCATCAACCCGCTGATTCATCAGGGGCAGATCGAGGGAGGAATCGTTCAAGGATTGGGATACGCGCTCACCGAAGAGCTCTGTCTCGACGAGGGGCGCGTGACCAGCCTGAGCCTTGCCGATTACAAGATGCCGAACATTGCCGATCTGCCGCCCTTGACCACTTCGCTGGTGCGGGCGAAGGTCGGTCCGGGTCCGTTCGGCGCCAAAGCCGTCGCCGAGGCGGGCATCAGCGTCGTCGCGCCGGCGGTGGCGAACGCGGTTTACCGCGCGACCGGAGTCAGAATTCAAGAGCTGCCGATTACGGCGGAAAAAATTCGCGAAGGTCTCGCGTGCGCCTCGATCTTTGATCGACGAATTACGGAGCGGCAACGCAGCGTCCGGGAACAGGAATGAAATTTTAGAGACGCATAAAGGGTCGCAAAGTTGAACTGATACCTTTCCGCTTTCTTAGGAGAACCCCTGATAACGTGCGGACTGGGAAGCTGATCCACTCCAGTTTCGGGCGCCGAGTCGTCAACGCGCTTTCGGCAGTGTTCTTGTCGCTCTATGCGGCCGAGCTTTTCTGCCAAGAGCGGCTCAATTCGGCGCGCATCGAGGGAGCTGCAGCCGAAGGCAGACTCGTGTGGTGGACAACCACGAACATCGACCTCAGCCAAAAAATATTGGAGCGTTTTCAGAAGAAGTATCCGTTCATCAAAACCGAACTGTTTCGCGCCGGCCGCGGGCCGCTGCTCAACAAGGTCCTCGCCGAAGCGCTGGCGGGGAGGCACGCGTGGGATGTCCTTTCAGGCAGCGGCGAAATGTATGCGCCGCTGTTGGAGAAGAACCTTGTCGTCCCGTATCAGTCTGCGGAGAGCAAAGCTTATGATGACTCCATGATGGGGCGCGACGGAGCTTGGATCGCCTACCACACGAACACTTATGCTTTAGGCGTGAATACCCGCATGGTGAGGCCGGCGCAGGCGCCGCGATCCTATGAAGCTCTTCTCGACCCCAGATGGAAAGACGGAAAAATTTCGCTGGACGCTGACGCGTACCCCATTCTGATCGGCCTCAGTCAGGCATGGGGAAGGGAGAGGGCCGTCAATTATCTGAGGCGCCTTGCCGGCCAGAATCCCGTCGTGAAAAGGGGTAATGATGAGCGGGTGCAGCTTGCCGCAGCCGGAGAATACGCGCTGGTTATTGCGTATGCGTCCGGAATTACGCGGGTGGCGCAAAGAGGGGCACCTATGGAATTGCTGCCGCTCGAGCCGCTGATAATACAGATCAATCCGCTACAGATTGCGGCTCGCGCGCCTCACCCCAACGCGGCCCGGCTGTTCGTTGATTTTGCGCTGTCCAAAGAAGGGCAGGAGATGGTTCGGGCCGGTCTTCGCGAGCCGGCTCGAAGCGATGTCGAATCTCCGCTGTGGCTAACCCGGAAAAATTATGAACGGGTCGTAGTCACTCCGGAAAATTATCGCGATTACCGAGAGATCGCCCGGCTCTACCAGGAGATTTTTCGAACTCGTTAAAGTCGGCCAAAAGAAGATGGCAATTTTGCGACCCCAAGATCGCGATCGAATGGCGATGGAATCGGTCCGCTTTGCCAAAGAAGAGGCGGTGCGGCGGCGTGACGCCCCGGTTCATGTGAAAGGCGAAGAGATCCGCTCTCAGCTTCGAAACCACTCCCACCTTTATTTAGTTGATCCCCGCCTCGGTTTTAATCACCGGACGTTCAGGTTCTGGATCAACCGCATTCCGGCGGCCGAGGAAGAAGGGATGGGCTGGAAGACCCTTGGGCACCGCCATACGGTGGAAGCGGTGCTCTACGTTCTGCAGGGGAAAGGTCACAGCATTATCGATGGAACGCGTTACGATTGGGAGGCCGGAGATTTTATAAGCGTTCCGATGTTCGCCTGGCACCGTCACCTTAACACCGGAAATGAGGACTTCATCTACGTCGCGGCGACCACAGGTCCGCTGTCGCTGGCCTTGGGACTCGCCGTGTATGAGGATGAAAGGTACCCCGACTATTGGGTTTTTGGGCAAAAGAGTGATAGCGCGCTCAAATCGCTCATCCCGGGAGCGGACGACACAGTGCGAATCCGCTCCACACAGGAGATGCGAGCGCCCTTTAGCTCCGAAGATGCGCTCTACCAGCAGCACTTGCGCTTTTCTGCCGAGGAGGAAAAACGACGGCGCTCGAGTCAGGTCTTGGTGAAGGGGTCGCGCATCCAATTTGAGAAGACGCTCATGGGTCGCGTGCGCTACGTAATCGATCCCAAGGCGGGCTTTCTCATGCGGGTGCTGGGAACGCTTCTAGCCGAGATTTCTCCGGGGAAGCGCTCGGGCGCCCACCGGCACCTCTACGAAGAGGTGAACTACGTGCTTTGTGGAGAAGGGTACACCGTGATTGAAGATCGCCGCTACGACTGGGCGGAGGGAGACGTGCTGTGCATTCCGGTCTTTAGCTGGCATCAGCACTTCAACACCGGGGATAAGCCAGCTCGATTCCTTGTCCATCACAGCCGGCCGTTAATGGAAAATCTCGGCTTCATGCATGTAGAGCAGGGCGAGTCGAGCGATGAATAGATTCGCGGGCAGAGCGAGCAACTCTGGCGCTTGGTTTCGGAACCGGACGATAGGCTGCGCATGTTTGCTGGTCCTACTGACGCGCGCTGAGGTTTCCGGAGCGGAACGAAAAGCGCTTCGGGTCTCCTATCCTGCACCCGTGACGGTGTACCTGCCGTTGTGGGTTGCTCAAGAAGCCGGCTTTTTCCGCAAGAACGGAGTCGACGTCGAGTTGATTCACGTTGGCTCCTCGCCGATAGCGTTGTCGGCTTTTTTTGCCGGAGACCTCGACGTGCTCGGCGGCGGCGGCTCGGCGGGCCCCAACGCTTACCTCCGCGGGCAGCGAGACTTAGCGTTCTTTGCGGCCATGAATAACAAATTCGTTTTCTCTATTTACGGCCATCCGTCGATCGGGAGCTTGGCAGCGCTGCGCGGCAAGCGCGTGGGCGTAACCAGGTTCGGCGGGACGATGGATTTTGCGACGCGCCTCGCTTTGAGGGGAGGCGGGTTGGATCCACCGCGGGACGTCACCGTGGTTCAGGTCGGTCGGGTCCAGGATATCCTTTCCGCGTTGATCGCGGGGTCGATCGACGCCGGAACCATGGCGTTTCCTTACGAGCTCAAGGCGCGCGAGATCGGCTACCGCGAGCTTGCCGACCTCGCGCGGAGTGGGATGAGGTACGCTTCATCCGCGTTCTTGGGGCGGCGGTCATTTCTGACCGAGAACAAAGGGCGCTTGGAAGGATTTGTTCGGGCTCTCATCGAGGCTCTGGAATTTGTTCGCACGCGCCGCAGTGAAGGATTAAAGATACTCGCCCGGTATACCCGAATGAGCGGCATGGCGGTTTTGGGCGAGAGCTATGACTTTCACGCTCGTGTGATCTGGCCGAAAGTGCCTGAGATTCAACCCGAAGATCTTAAACTGGTCCTGGAGGAATTGGCGTCGGCCAACCCAAAAGCGCGCGAGATTAATCCCGCGGATTTGATTTACGGCGCGATCGTGAGCGACGTCGTCGCGTCCGGGTTCCGGGAACGGCTTCAGGCCCGCTGACCCGACGGAGGAGCAGAACCATGGCGCAAAACGCTGATCGACTGATCGAGGAGCTCATGAACGCGCGGCCGCCCAGGCACAAAGAGCGAGCCGTGCGCGCGTTGATCGTCAAGGGCGCCCTCAGCAAAGATCAAGTCCGCATGTGGGTGAAGCAACTCCATTACTACCGTGTCAACGTTCCGCGCAAGGAGCTCTTCATCCTCGCCAACTGCCCGATCAAAGAAGTCAGAATGGCGCGTATCAAGAAGTATCTGGATGAAGAAGACGACCGGGTGATCGGGGGCACCGTCGGACCGCACGCCGAACTTTGGCTGAGACTGGGAGAAGGTTTGGGAATCCCGCGCGAGGAGATGGAAGATTTTCGAGACCTGTGTCCCGAGTACCGGCTGCTCGTCGACTCCTGGCTGAACTACGCGCGCGAGCACAGCTGGCTCGAAGGGGCGGCGATGAGCTTCGATGAAGACGGCGGGACCGGGAGGACCGGCGAAGGAATGAAATTGGCGGAAGCCCTGGCGACGATCTATCAAGTCCCCGAGTGGGCACTCGGACACTTCAGGCTTCATGCGGAGCTTGACGTGGAGCACGGTTCATCGACGCGCGATCTCATTCGCAAGTATGCCGTAACCGAGGAGCAGCAAGAGGCCGTGCGGCGGGCGGTCCGCTTCAAGCGAGCCTTTCACCGGCTGGAAGATCAATGCATGCGGATCGCTTGCCGGATCGATCCGAAGCTGTTCGCGGAGTGAGAGGCAAAAGCGGCGGAACGACGAGCCGCGAACGCGTGAAAACGTCCCGGCCACCAAGCGCAGGAAAGACATGACCGACTTTGATGCCTTGCTCAAATCGCTGCAGCGGACGGCCTATCACCAGTGGATGAAAAGCGAAGGGATCCCGGTGGTCGCGGGGCACGGGCTCGAAGACGTGCGCGAAATCAAACTTGCGCCGTGGCGTCGTACGGGCGGGCTGGGAGCGTTCATTCACCTCCACGGGATGGAGGGACTGACGGGTTTGTATGTCGCCCGGATTCCCCCGGCAGGCGCGTTGAAACCC
Organism: Candidatus Acidiferrales bacterium; assembly: GCA_035559995.1. Classification (GTDB taxonomy): domain Bacteria; phylum Desulfobacterota; class Binatia; order UBA9968; family UBA9968; genus DATMAM01. The sequence goes on along the minus strand of DATMAM010000065.1, from coordinate 31,707 downwards.
GAGCGGCACGTCTACGAAGAGCTGATCTGTATTTTGCAAGGTCAGGGTGCAACCGAGGTCTGGCAGGAAGGCACAAAGAAGAGTTTTTTCGAGTGGGGGCGGATGAGCCTTTTTTCGCCGCCGCTCAATAGCTGGCACCGCTTGATCAACGGCGGGCGCGAGCCGGTCACGTTCTTGGCCCTCACCAACGCGCCGTTGATTCTCGACGCGTACCGCAATCCCGAATTTGTGTTCAACAACCCGTTCACTTTCTGGGATCGGTTTGCGGGAGAAGACGGCTACTTCGACGTTGGAACCAAGAGATATCCAGTGGGCAACACCCACGTGTGGGAGACCAATTTCGTTCCGGATGTCGTTGGGGCGCAAATGGACGAGCACGAGAAGAAGGGAGCGGGCGTGAGGCTGACCCAGTTCCAGATGGCGGGAAACTCGTTGATCGCCCACGTCTCCCACTGGCCGGGAGCCCGCTACCAGAAAGCTCATTATCACGGCCCGGGAGCCGTGTTGCTCGGCCTCGAAGGCGAAGGTTACGTCCTCATGTGGCCCAAGGAGTCGGGAGTTCGCCCGTACCAGAGCGGCAACGGCGGCGATGTCCTGGAGCTGAAATGGAAAGAAGGAAGCATTTATTGTCCGCCCGGGGGATGGTTTCACCAGCACTTTAACACCTCCGCGAAACCGGCGCGGCACGTCGCGCTTCGCTACAGTGGAAGGATTCACCCGACAGGTCTGCAGCTGGCCGCGAAGCGGCACGAAGATGGGACGACGACTTCGATAAGGAAAGGCGGCACGATGATCGAGTATGAGGACGAGGACCCGGAAATTCGAAGGACGTTCGAAAGCCGGTTAAGAGCTGCCGGGGTGGCGAGTCAAATGCCGCCGGTCGAGTATGCAACCGATGGGCCTGCGGTCTAGCCCATGCCTTTTCAGAGCCTGAGAGACTTTATCGAGGCCGTAGAGGAGCGCGGCGATCTCCTGAGAATCGACGGGGCGGACCGTGAAGGCGAGATCGGCGCGCTCGCGGAGATTGTCGCCAGCACGCCAAAGCATCCGATGGTTTTGTTCGACAGGATTCGGGGGTTCCCGCCAGGGTATCGTGTCTCCTCGAACGCGATGAGCGGCGTAAAAAGAATGGCGCTGGGGCTGGGGCTTGATCCTGAGTTCGGCAAGGTCGAGCTCGTCCGAGCGTGGAAAGAGAAGCTCAAGACCTTCAAGCCGGTCGCGCCAAGAAAGATTGAGAGCGGTCCGGTCGCGGAGAGCTTTTTATCGGGTAAAGACGTCGACCTCGAGAAGTTTCCCGCGCCCAAGTGGCACGAGCTGGACGGAGGCTACTATATCGGCACCGGATGTTGCGTGCTCACGCGCGACCCCGACGAAAACTGGATCAACATGGGCGTTTATCGCGTGGTCGTGCACGATGAGTCGACCTTGGGCATTTTCATCAATCATCTCCAGCACGGCAGATTGATCCTGGAGAAATACTGGGCGAGGGGAAAGAGCTGTCCGGTCGTGATCTCGTTTGGCCAAGAGCCCGCGCTCTTTCTCGCCGCGGCGCAGCGCGAGCCCTGGGGCGTGGGAGAGCTGAGCGCGGCCGGCTGGCTGAGAGGCGAACCCGTGGAGGTCATGGAAGGCGAGATTACGGGCCTTCCGGTTCCGGCTCACGCGGAAATTGTCGTCGAGGGAGAGATTCCTCCGCTGACGGAAGAGTCGCGACCCGAGGGGCCGTTTGGGGAGCGCACGGGCTACTATGCGACCGGGACGAGAAATGAGCCGGTGGTGCGAGTGCTGTCTTTGATGCACAGGAAAGATCCGATCATCCAGGGCGAGCCGCCGCTGAAGCCGGTTCCGGGAATGGATCATTTCGGCATTCCGCTTCCGGCGGCGGCGGTTTGGTCGGCGCTCGAGCACGCCGGCATCCAGGACGTGCGCGGCGTTTGGTTGCATGGACCTTTTGCCACCGTGATCTCGTTGCGCCAGCGCTACGACGGTCACGCGCGCCAGGCCGCTGCGATCGCTCTGGGAGTAAGGGCAACCGTTCATCTCGGGAGGTTCGTCATCGTCGTGGACGACGACATCGATCCGTCCGATCTGCGGGATGTGTTTTGGGCGGTCACGACGCGCTGCGATCCGGCGACGCAAACCGAAGTGGTCAACCATTTCCCGACGAGCGACATCAATCCGCGCGTAGCGCCGGAGGATCGAAAGAAAGGCCGCTTCACCTCATCGAAGATCATAGTCGATGCGTGCCGCCCGTACGGCTGGATCCAGGACTTCCCGCGCACGAATACGATCAGCGCGGAAAAAAGAGCGTCGATCCAAAAGAAATGGCAGCATGTCCTCGCGAAGCTGGAATAGTGGCGGCGGGTCGCGGCCTCGTCCGCGGCAAACCGCCGGAGCGGCGAGCAATGCGCAGGGCGGGTTGAGCGCTGCGCGAAACCCACCGCAAAGCCGCAGGCGATGGGTATCGGCGCAAAGCGCCTCAACCCATCCTACGGGATTGGTTTTATTCTCGTCGGTGGAAAGGCCCGGGGTACGTGAAAAAGGACGGCATCAAACCGTAGGGTGGGTTGAGCGTTGCGAAGCCCACCGCGGCGGGGAAATCGAAAGGGCGGCATGAAACCGTAGAAACCCTTGGGTCGGTTAAGCGTCGTTCGCCTTCGCTCAGGGTGGGGCCTTCGACGACGCTCAGAGCGGGCCCTGCGAAAGGCGAGGATCGAGCATGAAATACGCGGACGATCGGAGGATCGATGTCTATCAGGAGTGGCAGGCGGCGCAAAAGATTCCGATCCACGGCGGCTTCTTTATCGAGGATCTAAAGACCGTCGAAGTCGCGCCGTGGGAACGCAAGGGCGGGCTCGGGGCGTTCATCAATCTCGAAGGCACCGGAGGGACGAACGACGCCTACGTCTGCGAGATTCCGCCAGGAGGCCGGCTAAAGCCGCAAAGACACCTGTACGAAGAGATGGTTTTTATCGTCGACGGCCGCGGCGCAACCTCGGTGTGGCAAAAAAACGGCAGAAAGCACACGTTCGAATGGCAGCCCGGAAGCCTGTTCGCGATTCCGCTCAACGCGTGGTACCAGCATTTCAACGGTCAAGGCGACGCGCCCGTGCGCTATTTCGCCGTGACGAGCGCTCCCCTCATGATCCATCTTTTCCACAACCTCGATTTCGTATTCGAAAATGATTTCAGCTTTACCGATCGCTTCGCGCCCGAAGAAGACGACTACTTTACCGGCACAGGGCAACTTTGGGGCGACAAGCTTTCGATCAACTTTGTCTCCGATACCAGAACGATCCCGCTCTACAGCAAAAAAGAACGCGGCGCCGGCGGCAATCGGCACGTGATGTTCGACCTCGCAGGCAACATCATGATGGCCCACATCTCGGAGTTCGGCGTGGGCTCTTACAAGAAGGCCCACCGGCACGGGCCGGGCGCGCACGTGACGATCCTGACCGGCCGCGGGTATTCTCTCTTGTGGCCGGAGGGCAAAGAGCCGATGCGCGTTGACTGGAAGCCCGGCAGCGTCGTCGTGCCGCCGAATCAGTGGTTTCACCAACACTTCAACTCCGGCGCGGAGCCGGCTCGGTATCTCGCGCTTCGCTGGAATAGCTGGCGTTACCGGTTCCCCATGTTCAACCACGACGACGCGGAGACGGACCGGGACATTAAAAAAGGCGGGGCGCAGATCGAGTACGAAGACGAGGATCCGAAGATTCACGAGATGTTTGAAAGTGAGCTGGCGCGCTCGGGCGCGCGCTGCCGCATGGGTTCCGCGGTTCCGTGGTGCACGCACAACGAAGCCGCTCCGGCGGGATAGCAGGCGCCCACCCAGGCCTCGCCACATCGGAGAAGGCGGGAAGAACGTCGAGGAGAGCTCTATGAAACGGTTACACTTTGGGGTGGTTTTGGCCGCAATCCTCTCGGCCAGTTCTGTCGGTGCCGCGGAAGCGCCGCGCTCCGGCGGCCGGCTCGTCTTTGGCCTGCGCAACGACCTCAGCACGCTCAATCCCTTTATCCGCACGCAGTCGAGCAACTTCTATATCCGCGGGCTCGTTTACGAGCCGCTCCTCGATTACGACAAGGACGGAAAGCAAGTCCCCGCGCTCGCCGAGTCCTGGAAGATCTCCAGCGACGGCAGGACGTACGCGTTCAAGCTTCGCAGCGGCGTCAAGTTTCACGACGGGCGTGAAATGACCGCGGCGGACGTCAAGTGGAGCATCGAGTACGCTCTGGACCCGGAGAATCGGGCCACGGGACTGGTGCCGCTCAAGGAAGTCCAGTCCGTCAACGCTACCGACAAGCTCGGCCTGGAGATTGCGCTGAAAAAGCCGGACGCCGCGTTTCTGTCGACGATGTCTTCCATCCGTCCTTTTCCCGTCGTGCCGAAAGATTCGGTGCCGCGCGCGGGCGGGAAGATCCTGAGCGCTCCGCCGGGCACGGGTCCTTTTGTTCTCAAAGACTACAAACCGGCGCGGGAAATCATCTTGGTTCGCCACACAGGCTACTGGCAGAAGGGCATCCCCTACCTGGACGAGATCGTATTGAAACCGGCGGAGGACGAGCAGGTCCGTTTCGCGTCGCTGCGCGCAGGCGATCTCAACATGATCGAGCGCACTCCTTACTCGGTGATCGGCAGGCTGATCAAAGGAGAATACCCGCAGCTCAAAACGGCGGTCGCGAAATACGCCGGCTACCGCCGGCTGCTGTTCAACGTCGCGGCGCCTCCATTCAATAACCTCAAGCTGCGCCAGGCAGTGCAGTACGCCTTGGATAAGCAGAAGTACATTGAGGGCGCGTTCTGGGGGCTGGGCGAGGCGACGGACCAGCTCATGCCGAAGGACAGTCCCTGGCACGTCAAGCTTCCCGAGGTCAAACGGGATGTGGCCAAAGTCAAGGCGCTTCTCAAGGAAGCGGGCGTCGGAGCCGACTTCGAAACGGAGCTTCTGGGCCTCAAATCGGAAGAAGAAGAGCTGCAAGTTTTGCAGCAGCTCCTGAGCAGCGCGGGGATCAAGACTAAAGTTACGATCGTCGAGAACGCGGCGCGCCGGGCGCGCGAGAGCAGAGGCGATTTCATGATCGTGCTTAGCGGCAGTGACATTCCCAACGATCCCGGCGAGGAGTACCCGGGTGAATTCGGCTGCAACGAGGAAGAGGTGAAAGCCAAGAAGCGGGGCGAAAATTCGTCCGGGTACTGCAACAAAGAGTTGGACCGCCTGCTCGAGGAGGCGGGAAGGATTTTGGATTTCAAGCGGCGCTACGAGCTGTACGCGAAGGCGACGCGCATCCTCCACGATGAGGTGCCGCAGATCCCTTTGGTCCTGGTGCCGCGCTATTTCACCTATCATCAGAAGTTCAGGGGCTTCGAGACAGACGCCGACGGTCGCTTCAATATGACGACGGGCGGGCTATCGCGCACGTGGTTCGCGCCCTAGTCCGGCGCAGGTAAGAGCGATGGAAGATCTACGATTGTGGCTGAAGGAAGTCGAGGCGCTAGGCCAGCTCAAGCGCGTGGGCGGCGCCGACGCAAACCTGGAGATCGGCGTCATCACGGAAATCAATGGCCAGCGGCGCGGGCCGGCGCTTCTGTTCGACGGCATTCCCGGATTTGAAAGAGGGTTCAGGATCCTTACGGGATCGATTCTCAATGCCAAGCGGCTTGCGCTGGCTTTCGGATATCGCGACATAGAGACCGATCACGAGCTCATCTCGCGCCTGGAAGGAAAGATGGCGGAGTTCGAGCGTTCGGCACCGGAGCACAGGGTGCGAGAGGTGACGACTGGCCCGGTCTTGCAGCACCGTTACGTGGCCGGGGACGTCAATCTTCTCCGGCTTCCCGCCCCCAAGTGGCACGCGCATGACGGCGGCCAGTACCTGGGGACGGGCTGCATCGTGATCACGAAGGATCCCGATAGCGGGAGAGTCAACTTCGGCTCCTATCGGTTGATGCTGCACGATAGAAAGACGGTCACGCTGCACATCTCCTCCGCCCATCACGGCGCGATCAACGTAAAAAAATTTCACGACCGGGGAGAAGCGGCTCCCATCGCCGTATCTTTGGGCCACCATCCTCTTTATCTCGTCATCGCGGGGATGGGCCTTCCTTACGGAGTCTCGGAATACGAATTTCTCGGGGCCGTGCGGGGGGAGCGCGTCTCGGTTGTTCGCGGGGAGATCACGGGACTGCCCATTCCTGCCGACAGCGAGATCGCGCTCGAAGGTTTCTGCCCGCCCAATGAATTCCGCGAGGAAGGCCCTTTCGGCGAGTACACGGGCTATTATGCCTCGGGCAAGGACAAGGAGCCCATCCTCGATGTGCGGGCGCTTTATCACCGCGACGATCCGATCAATCTCGGCGCGCCGCCGGGCCGGCCGCCGCACGACTACTCGTACGTGAACTGCCTGATGAAATCCCTGAGCGTGAAGGAATCGCTCGTCAAAGACGGCATCCCTGACGTGAAGGGGGTGTGGTATCACGAGGCCGCGGGGGTGAATTTTTTCGTTGTCGTCTCGATTCGCCAACGATATCCCGGCCACGCCAGGCAGGCCGGCTTTGTCGCAGCCCAGTGCCAGGCGGCGGGCAATCACCTCGGCCGTTACGTGGTCGTCGTCGATGAGGATATCGATCCGACGGACTTGAATGAAGTGATCTGGGCGATCGGCACGCGATCGAATCCCGAAAGAGACATCGATATCATCCGCAACACCTATTCGAGCCCGCTCGATCCGATCTACCCGAAGCAGGGAAAAATCGCTTTCGGCTCGCGCGCGATTATCGACGCGTGCCGGCCGTACGATTGGATCCGCGACTTTCCACGGGTCGTGCAGTCGACTCCGGAGGAAAAGCAGAAGGTGATCGAGAAGTGGCGCGAGATTTTCGGTTAGCGGAGGCGGTGCGTATCGCGTTTTTAAATAGGCTGACGGTGCGTCGGTGAAAAATTTTCACGAGAGGACAGGGTGGGTTTCCCAATGCAAACCGATCTGCGCTCGTGGATTGAAGCGGTCCAAGCCAAAGGCGAGCTGAAACGTCTTTCGGGGGCGGATTGGCGCAAAGAGATCGGCACGATTGTCGAGCTCAACGCCAAGGCGCGCGGGCCGGCGTTGTTGTTTGATCGCATCAAAGACTACCCTGCCGGCTTCAGACTTTTGGCCGGCGCGATGTCGAGCGCGCCAAGGCTGGCCCTGGCATTAAACTTGCCGACCAATCTACAGGGTCTCGATCTCATTCGCCTGATGAAGGAGAAAATGCGCGATTGGAGCGACCGGATCGCCGAGTACCCGCCGGTGCAAGTCGAAGATGGTCCGGTTTTTCAGAATATCGACGAAGGAGAAGCGGTCGACTTGCTCAAGTTTCCGGCGCCGCTCTGGCACGAGGAAGACGGCGGGCGGTACATCGGCACGGGATCTGTCGCCGTTATGCGCGAGCGCAACGGTCATTGGGTGAATCTCGGTACGTACCGTGTCATGGTCCACGACGAGAAGTCGGCCGGTATTTTTATCGCTCCCGGCCACCACGGGCGGCTGATCATGGAGGGTTACTGGAAAGAAAAGGAGCCATGCCCGATCGCCGTCTCCGTGGGTCATCACCCGCTGATGCTTTTTGGCGGATCCTACTCCCTGCCCGCCGGAGTTTCCGAGTACAATTACATCGGCGCGGTTATCGGAGATCGTGTGCCGGTTGTCGCAGGCCCGGTCACCGGATTGCCTATTCCCGCCTTCAGCGAGATCGTCCTGGAAGGGTATCTTTATCCGGATGAAACCAAGAACGAGGGCAAGTTTGGCGAATGGCCCGGCTACTATGTCAGCGAGGCACGGCCGGAGCCTGTGATCAGAGTGCAGGCGGTTTATTATCGCGATGATCCAATTCTCCTGGGCGCGTGGCCCGGCCGGCCGCCGCATGACAGCACGTACAGGAACTCAATCATTAAGTCCGCCACCCTCTGGGAGCTGCTGGAGCGCGCGCGCATCGGCGGGATCACCGGCGTTTATCGACCCGAGTCGGGCGGGGCCAATCTTTTGACGGTCATCAGTTTGCAGCAAAAATACGACGGCCACGCGCGCCAGGCGGCCGTGATCGCGTCGCAGCTTCTGCATCCTTCGCATTCGACGCGCTACGTCATCGTGGTCGACGACGACATTGACATCCTCAACCTGGAGGATGTCATGTGGGCGGTCTGCACGCGCAGCGATCCGCGAAGGTCCATCACCGTCATCGATCAAACGCACGCCAATGTCCTCGATCCGATGGTCAGGTCGAGGTTCGACGCGAGGGCAGGCCATACCGGTTCGTGCGCGGTTATCGACGCGTGCCGGCCGTTCGCATCCAAGGAGCGCTTTCCGAAAGTCGCCGAGTCGAGCGCGGAGTTCAAAAAGTTCGTGAAGGAAAAATGGGCGGGGATTTTGAACTTATGACTTGAGCGTTGCAGAACCCTCACCTGTTTTCTCCCCCCGCGAGAGCTTGTGTCGCAGTGTGACGTGCATGACACTACGAACCGCTACAACACGGTAATTCATGTACCATGGAGTACAACACTGCATATGAAAAGTTTTATTCAAGTTTGTAGGATGGGTTGAGGCGCTTTGCGCCGATACCCATCGTCCCCCGCCTCATGGTGGGTATCGCCGGGCTCAACCCACCCTGCGGATTCTGAAATGAAACGCGGGTCGAAGCTATTTTCATAATAGTCTCTGACGCGAGGAGGATAAAGAGACAGTCTTAGAGGGGCTTCTGAGAAACGGAAAGGTTTAAAATAGCATGACAAAGTTTCGCGCGATTGGGCGGCCCGTTCCGCGCGAGGACGGCCGCGGAAAAGTAACAGGCCAGGCGCGCTTTACCGCCGACGTGGTTCATAAAGGCACGCTTTGGGGCAAGATCCTGCGCAGCCCGTTGCCGCACGCGCGCATACTTCGAATCGATACGAGCCGGGCGAAAAAACTGCGCGGAGTTAAGGCCGTGATCACGGCTCAAGACGTGAGTTCAAAGCTCACGGGGAGAACGCTCAAAGATTTGCCGGTGCTCGCCAGAGACCGGGTGCGGTTCGTGGGCGACAAGATCGCCGCGGTGGCCGCCATCGACAAAGACATCGCGGAAGAGGCGGTGCGCTTGATCGAGGCCGAGTACGAAGAGCTGCCCGCGGTCTTCGATCCGCTGGAGGCCTTGAAGCCGGAATCACCGCTGCTGCATCCGGACTACGCGAGCTACCATTTACCGGAGACGAAAGCGGTGGGCCTTCATAACGTGCAGACGGTGCTGCGCGCGAAAAAGGGCGATCTCGAACAAGGACTAGGCGAATCGGATAGAGTCTTCGAGCATACTTTTCGCACGCAGATGGTGCATCAGGGTTACATCGAGCCCTACGCGTGTTCGGTCGAGATCGACGGCGAAGGGCGGGTGCTGGTCTGGGCGTCGACCCAATCTCCTTTTAGCGCGCGCGATCAGCTGGCGGAGCTGCTGGACTTGCCGAAGGAGCGCGTGATCTTTCATCCGGTGGCGGTAGGAGGATCGTTCGGCGGGAAGGATCATCTGATCGATATTCCGATCGCGTACTATCTCGCGCGCGCGGCCGGAAGTCCCGTGCGCATCGTGCGAACCTACGCGGAAGAGCTTATGGCCTCGGCGCCGCGCCATCCGTCGGTCATTTTTTTACGAACCGGCGTTAAAAGCGACGGCCGGTTGTGGGCGCGCGAGGCGCGCGTAATTTATAACGGCGGGGCGTACGGCGCATTCAAGCCGAGCCCGCAAGCACACATGAGCGGCGCGCTCACGATGGGCGGGGCGTACCGCATCCCACACACCCGGCTCGAAAGCATGTGCGTCTACACCAATCAGGTTCCCGGCGGCTATATGCGCGCCTCCGGAGAGCTGCAAACGGTTTTCGCCGTCGAAACTCATATGGATATCATCGCGCATGAGCTTGGCATCGATCCGCTGGAGTTTCGTCTCCTCAATGCTTTGCAGGAAGGGGATTCGAACTACGCCGGCTTTCAGTACCGCGATATCAAGTGCCGCGAGGTCCTCGAGCGGGCGCGGCAAGTCTGGACGCAACCCAAGCTGGCGCCGCGAAAGCCGCAGAATTTGGTCGGGCGGGGAATTGCCTTTGCCTGCCGCCATATCGGGCAGGGCGAATCGGAAGCCGAGGTCCTTCTCGGGAAAGAAGGCAACGTACGGGTCGTGGTCGGCATCGTGGATCAGGGCGCGGGCGTCCATGTGATGCAGAAGCAGGTCGTCGCGGAGGTTCTGGGGATAGCGCCGGAACGTGTCACCGTCGAGGTTCTGGACACAAGCCGCGCCCCCTATCATGACGCGATCAAAGGGCAGGGCTCGACCCATGTCACAGGGCAGGCGGTGTCGCGCGCGACCCAAGCTCTGATCGAAAGCCTGAGGGCGCGGGCGGCCATTCATTGGGGCGCGGACCCGGCCGATGTCCGCTGGAGAGACGGGCGCGTCTGGCTCAACGGGAGACGAAGCATGGACCTCAAACAGCTCGCGGCGCTTGCGCCCGGCGAGCCGGGGCGGGGATTCGCGTACTACGACGGCAGAGTGAGACCGCGCGAGCACATCTTCCAAGCGGTGATTGCGGACGTCGAGGTCGATCGCGAGAGCGGCAAGGTCGAGGTCAGGCGCTTGAGCTCCTTTCATGACGTGTCGGTGGTGATCAATCCGCTCACCCATCAGGGGCAAATCGAGGGCGGCATGATCCAGGGCCTCGGCATGGCGCTGTGCGAAGAGGTGAAGATCGAAGACGGCCGAGTGATCACGGCGAGTCTCGGAGATTACAAGTTGCCGACGGCTCGGGATATTCCTCCGCGCCGGACCATTCTCGTCGAAGGCGCGACCCACGGCCCCGGCCCGTTCAACGCCAAGCCCGCGGCCGAGCACGCGATCACGCCCGTGGCTCCCGCGATCGGAAACGCGCTGTTCAACGCGAGCGGCATGCGCATGGTCGACCTTCCTTTCACCGCGGAAAAGGTCTATCGCGCGATGCACCCCGAGAAGACGTCGGCTCAAGAGGCCGGGCATCGAAGGTGAGTCTCCCTCTCTTCCTCTTTCTTGAGAGCGTCTCGATCGGACCCGGCGTCCTGACGCTCTCGAAGGGGGGAGGGTTGCGGCGAGAACAAGGAGGTTAAAGATGGATCCGCGAGCGATTGTGCAATCGGTTGTCGAAGAGATCATTCAGCCCGGAATCCGGCGCGTTCTCGACACGCCCTATTTCTCGGAGCTCAGGGAAGGGAAGCTATCGATCCGGAGGCTTCAAGGGTGGTCGATCCAGCACTATCTGCACAACAAGGGAATCTTAAAGGCGTTTGCGCTGTCGATGGTAAAAAACGCCCACGATCCCGACCTCTACAATCATTTCGCACAGCAATTTCTGGAGGAGCAGACCCATCCCGATCTGGCCAAGCGCTTTGGTCTTGCGCTCGGGCTCAAGGAGGAGGATTTCGCCGAGGCGACGCCGATCTTCGAGTGCCTGATTCACACGAGCCGAACCATCTACAACTCGGTGCTTGGAACGCCCGTGCAGAATCGCGCCTCCGCGCTCACGAGCGAGAGCATCGTGTGCCGCTATTCCGAGGAGTTCAACACCTGTTTGCGCAAGCATTACGGCCTGGGCGATTACGAGCTTGAGTTCTTTACGGTCCACATGGTCGCCGACAAAGAGCACACCGCGCAGGCCGCGGAGCTGATCGCGCGCCACATCAAATCGCCGCGCGACGAGCGGCTGGTGCGGGAGGCGGCGCAGCACACCGTGCGGATCAAAGTGGGCAAGTTCGAAGGAATCTATCAGGCTTACGCGTAGAGCTTGAGACAGAGGCCAGGGAAAGCGGTAAGCGCCTGAACCTTAGTCTTCGCCGAGGCAATGTCCCCAATCCAGGTCGTCCTTTACGGCGTTGTACAGGCGTTTATCGCCAGTCCAGAGGGGCAGGCTTGATGTTGGGCTAGACTATGGCCAATGAGGCGCAAGGGGCCCGCCTTACGGCAGGTAACCGCGCTCCCGCCAGAACTGCTCGGCCGCCGGATGGAGCGGAATATTGAGAGGCCCCTCGAGGGTATCGCGGCACATCGTCTCCAGCGGGAGCGGCTTATTGCCGTCCCACGGGATCCTTGCCTTTCGCGCCTCGAGGGCGGCGCAGAACGAGCGGATCACGCCGTCGGGCACATTCGCGTGAGTGAACACGGGAAAGCCGCTAAAGTCGAGCGTAGGCACATCGCGGTCGAGCGCGGGAAAGCGCGCCTTCGAGATGACGCCGCGGCGCAATCCCAGCTCCTCGAGCCGCTGTAGCACGGGCTCGTCGAGCGGAAGAATCCGCATTCCCGATTGCACGGCGCGATTGAGCCAGGAGCGGACCGCTTCGTCGAAGACCGCGTCGGCCTCGCCGCGCTCAACGGCGCCGAGCCGGTCAGGGCTGTTGGGGAGGCCGGGATCGTAGCGCACCTCACCGCCCCAAGAGACGATATCGCTGAGCGAAAAGCCGGCCGCGGCGAGGACTTCGTCCACGACGAGGTGTACCGAGTGGTCCTTTTGCCCGCGTAACGAGACCCTTAGCGGAAACCGCCGCTCGCGGATCTCGCTCAGCGTTCTTAGGCCGGTGCGCTCGCTAACCGCCAACGCAAGCTGGTCGAGGGATGGGATCACGGTGACGGCGCGGAGCGGAATGGGCTCCTTAAACGGCCCTTTGCCGCGCACCGCTAAAGCCAGAGGTCCCGCCGGATTGAGAAGCGCGATATGGACTTCGCCGCGCGCCACCTGATCGATGACGGCGGGACCGTCGCTGCCAAAAAGGGTTACGCTCCAAACCTGGGCTCCCTGCTCCCTGAGATCGATCCGCGCCTGCCGGTACGGCCACCCGTCGCTCCCGACCAGCTCGGAGGCGACCTCGAGAACGAGATGCGAGCGCGTCGCGTCCCGTCGGACAAATCCTTCACGTGCCGGAGTTGCCTCTGCCATAAGGCCTCTTTCTAGAGCTCCTTTAATCCCTTCCTTCGAACGAGCTTTGCCGGAACGCTCCTACCCGTCCGCGTCCCGCCGTGCTTTTAGATGCTGTAAAGGCGCGCGGCGTTTCCGCCCATGATTTTCGCCATCAGCGCCGGCGGGATGTCGTTCCGGCTGGTCACGCTCTTTACGGTATCGGGGAACTTCGAATCCGAGTGGTTGTAATCGGACGCAAAGATCAAGCAATCCTCGCCGACGAACTCGGCCACATAGGGAATCGTCTTTTCGTCCGGTTCAAACGCGTAGTAGAGCCGCCCGCCGCGCATGTACTCGCCCGGCGGCCTTGTGAGCCAGGGGACCGTAGGCCGAAGATACTCATAGTGCTCGTCGAGCCGTTCGATCCAGTAGGGCACCCAGCCCGCGCCCGCTTCCATGAAGGCAAACTTAAGGCGCGGAAATTTTTCCATGACGCCCCCCACGACAACGCACAGCACCGCGATCATCTGCTCGAACGGATGGGCCATCGCGTGCGTGAAGAACGGGTGATCGAACCTTTCGATCCCGGCCGCGGTGCCGTCGCCGGCACCGACGTGGACGCACACGGGAACGTCAAGCCGCTCGGCCTCCGCAAAGAACGGCTCGAGATCGGGATGGTCGAGATTTTTACCCGACGCCGAATGCGCCGGCGTTGCAACGGCGACGAACCCGAGCTCCTTCACGCAACGGCGAAGCTCGCTTGCTGCCGCCGGCGGGTCTTGGATGGGCGCGAGAACCACCCCTTTGAGCCTTTTGGGGTCGGTCTTGCAGTAACCGGCAAGCCAGTTGTTGTAGGCCTCGGCGATCGCGCAGGCGAGATCTTTGTCCTCGACGAACGGAAGGCTCAAAAACGGGCTTGTGCCGAAAAGCACCGCGGTGTCGATACCTTCGAGATCCATGTCCTTGAGGCGTTGCGCCGGGTCTTGCATGCCGGTCGTCGGCTGCGGGCGGCGGCTTCGCGGCGCCCCGACGAAGCCGCAGCCTTTTCCCACCGGCTTGGGACAGAGCCTTCCTTCGAGCATCACGAACTCCACTCCCCGGTTGTCCTTTACGCGCTTGGGAGCGCGCGCTCGATAAGGCTCCGCGAGCAGTTCTTCCCAGGGAATATTTCTCTCGTGGACATGGCCGTCGGCGTCGATAATGCGCATCGAAATCTCTCCCTCGCTCAAACCAAATTGCCGGGAGATCCGATCCGCCGAGGCTCTCTCCAGCCGCCGCGCGCTCGGCGGAATCGCCCGCGGCCCGGGAAATTCCGAGAATCCATCACGAGTTCACCGCCAACGGCACCGGCCGGAGCGCGACCTCAACGCTTCTCCGCCCGCGCTCTTCAGGGCTCGGCGCTCGATCGGCGGACGACCACCTACTTTTGAACTTCCTCATGGAAGCCAAACAGCCGCGCACGGGATTGTATAGAACTCGGGTTCTGAAATAAAGATAAGCCGTAGGGGCCGAGCTCGGCCCGGAGACATTCTTCGCGTTGGCGCGGCTCCGGCCGAGAATCGTGCTCGGGGCGGCACGTGAGGTTTCGTTCGCCATGCCCTAAAGATCAGGGCCGCATTGTTGCGGAAACGCGGGGGAAGTTATGACAGCCAGCCGAAAATACGCCATCGTCGGTCTCGGAGTCGTCGCCGGGCCGCAGCCGCAGCGCACGCGCCGGCAAGTCGCGGCCGAGGCGGTGCGCCGGGCGATCGCCGACGCCGGACTCAAGCGCGAGGATATCGACGGCGCCATCGAGCTTGTGCGCGGCGCGGGAGCGGGCGAGCGGGCGGCGTACGCGGACCCTTTTCCCCGGATCTTGGCGCTGCCGATAAATTTTTTCTTCACCGTTGAGCGGGGCGGCGCGCTGGCCGCGCTCGGGATCGCGGCGGCCATGTCGTTTCTCGATCGGCGAATCGCCAGCCACATCGCGCTCTGCGGCGTCGTGGATGATTGGACGCGAGCGCAGGAAAACAAAGCCAAGGGATTTCGCGGCATGGTTCACATCGAAAAGGAAGGGGCGTGGGGCAGGCCGCTGGGCGATCTGCGCGCGTTCAGCCACCATTCGTGGATGGCGTCGCGGCACATGGCCGAGTACGGGACGACGAGCCGGCAGCTGGGCGCGATCGCCGTGGCGGCGCGCGCCTGGGCGTGCAAAAATCCCGAGGCGAAGATGTACGGGCGGCCGATGACGATCGAAGATCACCAAAATTCGCCGCTGGTGGTCGAGCCCTATCGCCTTTTGGATCTCTGCCTGATTTCCGACGGCGCCGTCGCGTTTATCATGACCACGGCCGAGCGCGCCCGGGATTTGAAGAAGCCTCCCGTGTACGTCCTCGGGCAGGGATTCGGCGAAATCATTCGCGAGCTCTGGTGGGAGAAAAAAAACTACACCTCCATGGCCGTAAAGACCGCAAAGGAGCAGGCGTTTCGAGAGGCCGGCGTAGAGTTAAAAGACGTGAAGTGCGCTGAGCTCTACGATTGCTTTACCGGCGAGGTTTTGTTTCAGCTCGAAGATTACGGCTGGTGCGGCAAAGGCGAGGGGGGACCGTTTGTCGAAAGCGGCGCGATCGGCCCGGGCGGCTCGATTCCGGTAAACACGGGCGGCGGGCTCCTGAGCTGCTACCATCTCGCGGATCTCACCGGTTTCGCCGAGGCGGTGCGGCAGCTTCGCGGGGAAGCGGGCGAACGGCAAATTCCAGGCTGCGACATCGCGATGAGCACCGGTCACGGCGGAGAGTTGCTCGCGCCCGGCATGTGCTCGATTCATTCGTGCACTCTTTTGGGGAGGTAGTCATGGCGAAGAGCGACAACGTGCGCGTGGTCTCGGACCCGTATACCAAGCCGCTGCCCAATATCGACCTCGACAATCAGCCTTTCTGGGACGGGCTCAGGGAGCACAAGTTTCTTTTGTTCAGATGCAAGATTTGCGGCGCCCATTACTGGCCGAAGGCTTATTGCCGATTTCACGACAATGAGCCCTTCATGGGAAACCTCGAATGGACGGAGGCCAGCGGCAAGGGCAAGATCTTCGCGTTCAATATCCATCATTGGCCCCTTCATCCCGGCTTCAAAGACGACGTGCCGTACGTCTACGCGCTGATCGAGCTCGACGAGGGGCCGCTCATCAGCAGCAACGTCGTCGATATCGATCCGCGAGAGGTCCGGATCGGGATGCCCGTTGAGATCCTCTACGAGGATCATCCCAACGAGGGCTTCACGCTGCCGAAGTTCCGGCCCGCCAGGGAATAAGGTTCCTTGCCTGGCGGCGAGTTTTGGACTAGGTTCGTGCGACGGAAGCTCTGAGGTGCGCCATCCGGGCTAAAGCTCGAAAGAATGATGCAAGCCCGAGGCGCAAGAACCCCCTCAACTCGCTCAACGGAGGTACGCTCATGAAAGTGGTTCTGATCACGCTTTGGCTTTTTGCCGCGACCGCGACGTCGCTCCCGGCGCAAGCAGGCAAACCGGCTTCGGCGGCCGACCTTGCGCGTTACACGGGAGCCGATCGGGAGCAGGTTTTGTTCGCGGGAGCGAAAAAGGAAGGGAAAGTCGTCTGGTACACGTCGCTCATCTCGTACAAAGAGATCGCGCAGGCGTTTGAGGCCAAGTATCCGGGCGTCAAGGTCGAGGCTTACCGCGGCAACTCCTCCGAGATCACAAGCCGGGTGATCAACGAGGCCAAAGCGCGCCGGCACGCGGTGGACGCGATCGAGACGACGCCGCCGGCGCTGATGCTGTTCCGTGAAGAGAAGCTTCTCATGCCGTTCACGACGCCGAACATCGCCGCGTATCCGGACGATGCGAAGGAGGACGCTCCCGGCAAGCTGTACTACTGGGTTTCGGACCGGGAATCTTACGTGGGCGTCGGCTACAACAAGAATGCGATTCCGCCCAAGGATGTGCCGAAACAATTCGCGGATCTCACGAATCCGGCCCTCAAGGGCAAACTGGCCATTTCCGGGAGCGAGACCGGCGAGCGGATCATCGGCGCGATGGTCAAAGCAAAGGGCGAGGAGTTTGTAAGAAAGCTCAAAGAGCAGGGGATCAAGCTGCATATGATCTCGGGCGGCGCGCTCAACGAGTTGATCGTGTCGGGCGAGGTGGCGATATCGCCGTCGATTTTCCGCAACCATGTCCTGCAGGCGCAGGAGAAGGGATCTCCGGTCGATTGGGTGCCGATGGAGCTCGTGGTCGCCAACGCGGGCGGCGTCGCCCTGGCGGCGCACGCGCAGCGCCCGCACGCCGCGCTGCTCTTTAACGATTTTCTATTGAGCCCGGAAGGGCAAAAGATGATGGAAGAGAAATTCAAGTTCGGAACGGCGCTCAAGAGCTACGGCTTTACGCGCTGGTATCCCGAAAAAGGCCTGACGCTGCAGCAATACGAGGCGGCCAACAACCGATGGAACAGGCTCATGATGGAAATCTCCCGCAAGTAACGACGGAGCGGTCGCGTGGCGCTTCTAAACCGAAGGCATGACGCGCTTTCGTTGACTTCCGGATTTCGCGCCCGGATCGCGCCGGGCCGCTGGGACGGGAATCACGCGTTGTTTTTCGTAACCGGGCTCGCGCTCGCTTACCTGGTCGTGCCGCCGCTCTATTTCATTTTGATGTCGAGCCTGGTGGTGGAACGCGGTTCCGAGGCCGGCTCGTTCACGCTCGAGCACTACGAGAACATTTTTGCGTCTTTGGCGGACTTCAACAGGCTGATCTGGAATTCGTTTCTCTTCTCTTGCGGCAGCGCGCTGGGCGCCTTGTCCCTGGGGACGCTGCTCGCATGGCTCGCGGAGCGAACCAACGCCCCGTTTCGCGCGGTCGCCTACGTGTTCGCGTTCATCTCCTTCGGTATTCCCGGCATCGTCAAGGTGATCGGCTGGATTCTCCTGTTGGGGCCGGAAGCGGGTTTGATCAATGTGATCGCCGCAGACCTCACGGGCGTCTCGCCGGTCTTCAACGTGTTTTCCATGGCGGGGATGATTCTCGTCGAGGCTCTGCTCTGGACGCCCGTGGTCTTTCTGCTGATGGCCACGCCGTTTCGCTCGATGGACCCTGCGCTCGAAGAAGCGGCGCTGGTGGCCGGCAGCAAGGACCGGCAGGTCTTTTGGCGCGTGACGTTGCCGCTGGCGCTGCCGAGCGCGCTCGCGGTTTTGATCCTCACGTTCATTCGCTCTCTGGAGGCGTTCGAAATTCCCGCGCTGATCGGCCTTCCGGCCGGGCTCGAAGTGTTAACGACCAAGATCTACCTGCAGATCCGGAGCAGCTTCATCCCCCGGTACGGGGAGGCCAGCGCCTATTCGATCCTGCTGATGGTCGTGGTCGGCGTGGTTCTGTTCTGCTACCACAAGGTCACCGGCGAAACGCATCGATTCACGACGGTGACGGGGAAAGGGTATCGGCCCCGGCGGGTCGATCTGCGGCGCTGGCGATGGCTGGGCGGAGCGCTCCTTTTGACCCTGCCGCTGCTGCAACTTCTTCCGCTGGTCGCCTTGATCTGGTCGTCGTTTTTGCCTTACGCGCAGCCGCCTTCCGCAAAAGCGTTCTCGCTTCTCACGCTGAAAAATTATACCGCGGCCTTTAGCGACAACACGATTGTCTGGGCGATTCTCAACAGCGTCACGATCTCGGTCGCGGCCGCCTCGGCGACCGTGGTCCTGACGTTCGTCGCCGCGTGGCTCGTCGTGCGCACCAACATTTCCCAGCGCTGGGCGCTCGATCAGCTCGCCACCGCGCCGCTCGTTTTTCCGGGGCTGGTGATGGGAGTCGCGATTCTCAAGATGTACCTGGCGATCCCGTTGCCGATCTACGGCACGATCTGGATTATCGCGCTCGCGTTTCTAACGCGGTATCTGCCGTACGGAATGCGTTTCAGCTACGCGGGCCTGCTCAGCATCCACCGCGAGCTCGAGGAGAGCTCGGCGGCGTGCGGCGGGAGCTGGGGGCACACGATCAGAAAGATTCTCATTCCGCTGATGCTGCCGGCGCTGTTTTCGGGCTGGATCTACATTTTTTTGATCACGATCCGCGAGCTTTCTCTGGCGCTGCTGCTTTACAGTCCGGGCTCGCAGGTGATCTCGGTGACGATCTGGGAATTGTGGGAGAACGGCCGGATCGGCGAGCTGGCGGCGTTCAGCCTCGTGATCACGGTCGCAACCGTGCTTCTAGCCGTGCTCTTGCACCGGTTCTCGCAGCGCTACAGCCTTCAGGTTTAACGCTCGGCGGCCGCCATCGATGCGCTCTCGGCGATCTCGAAGCCGAGATCGGCGATCATCTGGTGCGCATCCGCGGCCTTCTGTCCCGGCGTGGTCAGGTAACCGTTGACGAAGAGCGAGTTTGCGGGATAAAGGCTGAGCGGCTGAAGCGACCTCAAGTTGACTTCCCTCCCGCCGCCGACGCGGATTTCCTTGCTCGGGTTTACGAAGCGAACCAGACAGAGGATCTTCAGGCAGTACTGCGGGTTAAGCTCGCGGGTGTCCTGAAGCGGCGTGCCGGGAATCGGGTGGAGGAAGTTTACCGGAATGGAGTCGACGTCCAACTCTCTCAAGGCAAGCGCCCAGTCGATCACGTCTTGTTGGCTCTCGCCCATCCCCATGATGCCGCCACAGCAGGTGGACATGCCGGCCTCGCGGACGATCCTGACCGTCGCCACGCGGTCGTCGTACGTGTGCGTGGTGCAGATCTTGGGATGGTGATTGCGGCTGGTGTTGAGATTGTGATTGACGCGCTCGACCCCCGCCTGCTTGAGGATCTTCGCTTTGGATTGGTCTAAAAGTCCCAGACAAGCGCAGACATGGATCGGAACTTGTCTCTTGATCTCCTCGACGACGGCTGCGACCCGCTCGGTCTCCCTGTCCGTGGGGCCTCTCCCGCTCGCGACCATGCAGTAGCGCACAGCACCGGCCTCCTTCGCCTTGGCGGCGGCCTCGAGGAGGTTTTCCTTGGGTAGCAGCGGGTATCGGTCGATCGGCGCCTTCGAGATCGACGACTGCGAGCAGTAATGGCAGTCCTCCGGACAAAGGCCGCTTTTGATGTTCTTGAGAACGTGAATCTGAACCTTCTTTCCCCAATAGCGGTGGCGGACGCGAAACGCGGCCTGGAGCAGCTCGGGCAGCCTTTCGTCGGGCGCGTTCAGCACGCCCGACATCTCCTCGCGCCCGAGAATCTCCCCGCCGAGCGCCTTGTCCGCCAAAAGCTCGTAGTCCATCAACCCCTCCAGAATTGTTTTGGCTTTTTATCATGCGCGGCCCGGTGCTTCAACTTGCGGCGAGCCACGCGCGCCGAAGATGCATTCGGCAGACGTCCGGGCGCCGTGCGCCGTCGAACGCAGAGGCGCCCGCCCAGCCACGGGCGGGCTTGCGGGAGCCAAGAAGTTGGCGCGGCGGAAAATCGTTTGAAGTCGGCCGCCGTCGGGTATAACTTGTTTCCGCAGGCGAGCATCACGATGGAAGCTCGCTTTACGGCAGCAAGGCGCGAATGGCGGCGGGCGGATGAAAGAAGCAACGCGCGATCCCGAGCGGCTGGAATTTAAGGCTCCGACGCGCTTGGGCCTGGTGCGCGAGGTCCGTAGTCTTCTCGAGCTGCCGCGGCTTTTGCTTCGCGCGCCGACGCTTGCGCGCCAGCCGCGAGGACTGGCCGAGCCCGTTCTTGTGCTGCCCGGTTACGGCGGCGGCGATCTGTCGACGGTTTTCCTGAGGGGTTACTTGCATCTTCTCGGATATCGGGTGCGCGGCCTGGGACGGGGAGCCAACTCGAGGAATGTGCCGGAGCTGCTGGTGCGCGTGCTGCGGCTTGTGGTCTCTTTCGCCCGCGAGGCCCAACAGAAGGTGCGGCTCGTCGGCTGGAGCCTGGGAGGCTATCTCGCTCGGGAGGCCGCGCGGGAGCGCCCGGACCTCGTCCAACAGGTCATCACTCTCGGCACTCCGGTCGTGGGCGGCCCGAAGTATACCGTGGTCGCGCGCGCCTTTCGCCGCCGCGGGATCGATCTGGATCGAATCGAAGCTGAGATTGCCTCGCGCAATCGCGTCGGGCTCATCACGCCGGTGACCGCCATCTACTCGCGCTCCGATGCGGTGGTTGCGTGGCAAGCTTGCATGGACCCGCATTGTTCGAACGTCGAGCACGTCGAGGTCGCTAGCACGCACATAGGTTTGGGTTTCTCGCCGGAGGTCTACCGCATTATCGCGGAACGGCTCGCTCGCGGCAGGGACGGATCGGTGGCCGGCCGTTAGCCCTACTGGACAGGCCGCGCTCGGGCTTTCACGCGATGGAGGCGTCTTTTGGCGAGATGAGCTGTACAGACGGTTGCTCGGGCCTCTGTCGCTAGTTTCGCCGGAACTGTTTTCCGTGAAAAGATCGGCGCAGCAATCGATTCCGTCGGCCTGGGAGTTTTAAGTGGGCATTCCGCTCCGTCAAAAGCTGGTTGTGCTCCTTTACATCGCGCGTCAGCGATTGCGGGGAGTTGAGCGCTACCCGCTGGTTCTCATGTTGGAGCCGTTGTTTCGCTGCAATTTGGCGTGCGCCGGTTGCGGCAAGATCGACTATCCGGAGGAAATCCTCAATCGTCGCTTGAGCGTGGAAGAATGCCTGGCCGCGATTGACGAATGCGGCGCGCCGGTCGTCTCGATCGCCGGCGGCGAGCCTTTGATCCATCAGCAGATGCCGGAGATCGTCCGCGGCCTGATTCAACGAAAGAAGTTTGTGTACCTGTGCACCAACGCTTTGCTCCTTTCGCAACGCCTGAACGACTATCGCCCTTCGCCCTATTTGGCCTTCTCGGTTCATCTGGACGGGAATCGCGAGCGGCACGATGCCTCGGTCTGTCGAGCGGGGGTGTTCGACCGGGCGGTGGAGGCGATCCGAAAGGCGCTTGAGAGAGGGTTTCGGGTGACGGTCAATTGCACTCTGTTCCAGGGCGAGTCGGCCGCCGAGGTGACCAAGTTCCTCGACGACGTTACGGCTCTTGGCGTCGAGGGCGTGACGATCTCCCCGGGGTTCAGTTACGAGCATGCGCCGCGCCGGGATGTCTTCATGCAGAGAAGCGCGAGCAAGCGCCTGTTCCGGGAGATTTTCAGCTCGCGCAACCGCCGCAAGTGGCGCCTTAATCATTCGAGCCTGTTTCTGGATTTTCTCGCCGGCAACCAAACTTACCGCTGCACGCCCTGGGGCAATCCGACCCGCAACGTATTGGGTTGGCAGCGGCCGTGCTATCTCCTGGTCGATGAGGGATACGCGCCGAGCTTCAAGGCGCTCATGGAAGAGACCGACTGGGAGCGTTACGGCACCGGCAGAAATCCGAAGTGCGCCAACTGCATGGCCCACTGCGGTTATGAAGCGACCGCTGTCAATGATGCCGTAAGCCATCCGCTCAAGGCTCTGCGGGTCGCGCTCCGCGGCCCCAAAACCGACGGCCCTCTTGCGCCCGAATTGCCGATCACATATTTAGGCGATCAAGAGGGAAGCCGCTATCGTAAATCGCCGAGCACCGAAAGCGGTAGCGCAGTCGATACGAGGTCCCCAATAAGCTGAGGCGTCGAGGTCAAGCAGCTCGATCGCGCTCCGGGGAGCTCGCGCGGAATCGCAACAAACCGGTCCAAATCAGCGTGGCCCGTAAAGCCCTCGACATTCAACGCTACCTGCTCGAGCGCAAATCGCTCGTCGACCGCACGCTAGAGAAGTACCTCAAAAGAGACCGACTGCTCCCGCCGAAGCTTCAGCAGGCCATGCGCTACAGCGTTCTGGATGGCGGGAAAAGGTTCCGTCCGACGTTGACCCTGGCGTGCGGCGAGTTGTTCGGCGCCAAGCGCAGCCTGCTGTTGCCGTTTGCGTGCGCGATCGAGCTGATCCACTGCTACTCGCTGATTCACGACGATCTGCCGGCGCTTGACAACGACGACATGCGCCGGGGAAAGCTTGCGTGCCATAAACGGTTTGGCGAGGCGACAGCCCTTTTGGCCGGCGATGCCTTGCTCACCGAAGCCTTTTTCATCATGTCGGCTCCCGTGTTGGCGCGGCGCCTGGGCGCTCCTCTCATCGCCAGGCTGATCCGGGAGGTATCCCAAGCGGCCGGGATCCGCGGGATGATCGGCGGGCAAAGCACCGAGCTCGAGCTCGGCAAGCACAAAGTGACCGCAGGCGTGCTGGAGAATCTCGACCGCTTGAAGACCGGGGCCTTGATTACGGCGGCGGCCCGTGTCGGAGCGATGATCGGTCGGGCAACCTCTGCGGATCTCGGCAGGATCACTCGCTACGCTCAAGCTTTGGGTTTGGCGTTCCAGATCACGGATGACATTTTGGACGCGCATGAGCTTTCGGCCGATCACAAAGCAATGGCCAATTATCTCTCAGTGACGGGGCCAGCCAGAGCGACCGGCCGCGTCCACGCTCTTTTGGCCGAATGCCTGAAGCAAATGGCGCCGTACGGTCAAAGAGCCGAGCCGTTGCGCGAGATCGCTCGCTACGTGGCTGCCAGAAAACAATAGCCCGGCCGGCCATGCTTTTTCGAAACCAGAGCACCATGCCGGAACTCGCTTCGGCGCCTGCCGCCGAGCCGCGGGGCGATGAATCGCGGAAATCCTGGGTTGACGACGACGATTTTCAGGCCGCGATGTTAGAGGGAGTCTCGCGCACCTTCGCGTTGACGATTCCGCAGCTTCCGCCGTCGCTCAGGCGCGTCGTCGCCAACGCCTATCTCCTCTGCCGCATTGTCGATACCATCGAAGACGAGCCGGCTCTGAGCGCCACGCAAAAGCAGTATTTCTGCCGGCAGTTTCTGAAGACGGTGAGCGCGGAAGACGACGGCGAGCTTTTTTCCGCTCAGCTCGCCGGGCTGCTTTCGAGCCATACGACGCCCGCCGAGGCTGAACTGATCCGCAACGTTCCGCGCGTGGTGCGAATTACCCGGCGCTTCTCGCCGCCCCAGCGCCGGGCGCTGGAACGCTGCGTTCGCATCATGGCGGAGGGTATGGGGCAATTCCAGCTCAGTGCGGGAAAGCACGGGCTCCAGAGCCTGGAAGATCTCGATCGGTACTGCTATTGCGTGGCCGGCGTTGTGGGTCAGATGCTGACGGAGCTCTTTTGTCTTCATTCGCCGGCCATCGCAAAGCAGCACGAGCGCCTGATGGCTTTGGCGGTGTCTTTCGGGCAAGGCCTGCAGATGACCAACATTCTCAAAGACCTGTGGGAAGACTACCGGCGCGGGGCTTGCTGGTTGCCGCGGAAGGTTTTCGCCGAAGAAGGATTCGATCTCGGCGACTTGCCCGGGCTGCAAAATCGAGCGGAGTTCGAGCGCGGGGTTCGGCGCCTGGTCGGCATCGCGCATGGCCACCTGAGAAACGCCCTGGCTTACACGTTGCTCATCCCCAAGGAGGAAACCGGGATTCGTAACTTTTGTCTCTGGGCGGTCGGCCTGGCCGTGCTGACGCTGCGCAAGATCAACAGCCATCTTTCCTATACGGCCGGAAGCGAAGTGAAGATCTCGCGCGCCAGCGTGAAGGCGACCATCCTGGCCACGCGGCTGGCGCGGCAAAACAATACCTGCCTCAAGCTTCTTTTCTATCTCGCCGCGCGGCCGCTGCCGCCGCCGTTTGCCATGACGGCGCGGCCACCGTTCGGGAAAGCCGACGAGAATGCGGCGCCTGCCGATCCCTGAACGCTTTATCTTATGGACGACGGCTCCACACCGATCGCGGGTCGGACCCTCCGAGAACGCAAGCCGGGCGACGCGGCAGAGCCGCGCCTGTCGGAATTGGACCGCGCCGTCGAGCGCGCCGCAAAGGCGCTCCTCGGCTTGCAGCACGCGGACGGCTACTGGTGTTTCGAACTCGAGGCCGATTGCACGATCCCCGCCGAGTACATCTTGATGACGCACTACCTGGGCGAGATCGACGAGCGGCTGGAGAGAAAGCTCGCCTCGTACCTGCGCGCGCACCAAGCGGACGACGGCGGCTGGCCGCTCTACTACGGCGGGAGCGCCGATCTCAGCTGCTCCGTCAAAGCCTACTACGCGCTGAAGCTTGCCGGCGACTCGCCCGACCTGCCGCACATGGCCAGAGCGCGGGAGACCATCCTGCGCCTGGGCGGGGCGTCACGGAGCAACGTGTTCACAAGAATTGCGCTGGCCATGTTTGAGCAACTTCCGTGGCGCGCCGTGCCGTTTTTGCCGGTCGAATGCATGCTGCTGCCGCACTGGTTTCCTTTCCACCTGTCCAAGATCTCTTATTGGTCGCGAACCGTCATGGTGCCTTTGTTCATTTTGTACGCGTTCAGGGCGCGCGCGCGCAATCCGAAACAGGTTTCGGTTCGCGAACTCTTCGTCAGGGACCCCTGGCAGGAAACCGACTATTTTCCGGCGCGCTCGGCTCTCAATCGCGCGTTTCTCGTGCTCGATCGTCTGGGCCTCAAACTCGAGCCCTGGATTCCACAGCGCCTTCGTCGGCGCGCCATAAAAGAGGCCGAGGCGTGGATTCTGGAGCGGCTCAACGGCGAAGGCGGCCTGGGCGCGATCTTTCCGGCGATGGTCAACGCCTACGAGGTCATGGACCTGCTGGGCTATGCCGCGTCCGATCCGCGCCGCGCTCAGGCGCGCCGCGCGATCGAAGATCTGCTGGTGATCGAGGAAGATTCGGCGTACTGCCAGCCGTGCGTGTCGCCCGTGTGGGATACCGTATGGTCCTGTATCGCGCTCGAGCAGGCCGGCGACGCCCGCAGTCGCGCCGCCGCGAACAAAGCTCTCGACTGGCTGGCTGCAAGACAGCTCTTGGACGGCCCCCAGGATTGGCGGTTCAATCGCCCTCAAATTAGGAGCGGCGGCTGGCCCTTTCAATTCAAAAATTCCCACTATCCCGACCTCGACGACACGGCCGCCGTCGCTTACGCGATGCACAAGAACGGGGACAGGCGTTTTGAAAACGCCGTGCAGCGCGCGGCCGAGTGGATTTGCGGCATGCAGTCCAGAAACGGCGGCTTTGCCTCCTTTGACGCCGACAACGACCACGTTTATCTCAACGAGATACCTTTTGCCGATCACGGCGCCCTGCTCGATCCGCCGACCGAGGACGTGAGCGGGCGCTGCGCGATGTTGCTTGCGCGACTGAGATCTTCGGCGCCGTGCCGCGCGGCGCTCGAACGCTGTCTTGAGTATCTCTTTCGTTGCCAAGCGCCGGACGGGGCGTGGTACGGCAGATGGGGCACCAATTACATCTACGGCACCTGGTCGGTGCTGATGGCATTGGAGGAGGCGGGAATAGATCCTCGATCGGAGGCGGTGCGGCGCGCGGGCGCATGGCTTAAAAGCGTCCAGCGCGCCGACGGCGGCTGGGGCGAAGGGAACGACACTTACTTTGATCCCTCCAGGCGCGGCCGAGGGCAGCGCAGCACCTCGTTTCATACCGCCTGGGCGGTTCTGGGTTTGATGAGCGCCGGGGAAGTCAATTGCGACGCCGTTCGCGCGGGGATCCGCTTTCTTCTAAGCACGCAGCGGCCGGACGGCCTCTGGAAAGACCCGGAATTCAACGCGCCCGGCTTTCCCCGCGTTTTCTATTTAAAGTACCACGGCTATGACAAGTACTTTCCGCTGCTCGCGCTGGCGCGCTACCGCAACCTGATCGCCGAAAAAGGCTAATGCTTGGAATCGTCGTTGCGCTTCCCCGGGAGTTAAAGACCTTGACTGCCCGAGGGATGCGCATTGGAACATGCGAGCGACTGAGCGATGGCGTGCTGGTCGCGCTGGCGGGTATCGGAGCAGAGCGCGCCGGCGCGGCGAGCGAGCTGCTGATCTCGCGCGGTGCGCGCGCGCTCTTGAGCTGGGGCTGCGCCGCCGCCCTCGACGAGCGCCTCGGCCCCGGCTGCCTCATCCTTCCCCGACGCGTTGTCGACGTGGCCGGCGAAGTTTATCCGGTTAGCGCCGAATGGCATGAGCGGCTCTATCGAGCGCTGGCGGCCGACCATCGGCTGTGCGCCGGGGCGCTGGCCGAAAGCGCGACCGTTGTCGCGGCGCCGCGCGCGAAGCGGGCGCTTGCCGAGCGCACCCGAGCGGCGGCCACGGATATGGAAAGCGGCGCCCAGGCGAGATGCGCGCGCGCGCGGGGCGTGCCGTTTGCGGCGGTGCGGGCCATCGCCGACACCGCATCCAGCGAGATTCCCGAGAACGTCGTGCGCGCGCTCGATTGCGCCGGTCGTGTCGCCATCCGGAGCTTTCTGGCGCGCGCCGTCTTTCGCCCGGCGGAAGCGATGGCGCTGATCAAGCTCGGCGTGCAATTCAACGCGGCGAGAAAAGCGCTAAAGCGGGCAAGCACGCGGGTGCTCGATGCCTCACGGGTTTATCTCGACGATCTCTCCGCGAGTTCGACGGCAAGCGGCCGCTTATAGACCCTTCCTTTCCAGCGGGTGCGCTCGCCGCGCCAGTAACGAAACGCCGATATCCAAGTCGCGGCGAGAAAAAAAAGGGCGATGAAAGGCAAGCACAAGGCCCAGGCGGGCGATCGCCGATAGAAACGAAGCGTCGGCAGGTAAGTCAGAAACATCGTCGCCGCGGCCGCGAGCGAAAGACAGCGGACCGGGGTCGTCGAAGACGCGATCATGAAACCGGGACAGACGTACAGCACAAGAAGAACGAAGGTGCAGAGAATCAAAAGGCCCGGCGAGTGGCGAAGCTGCTGAAACGCGCAGCGGGCGATCATGTCGGCGATCTCGCGCGCATTTTTATAGCGCCGAACGCTTCGTGCCGCGTGCGTCAGCCCCAACCAGATCTTGAATCCGTGTAATTTGACCCGGCGCGCGAGCGCGCAATCGTCGATGACCGCGGACCCGATCGGCTCCAGGCCGCCGATCCGTTGCAAGACGCTCGTCTCGACAAGGATGCATCCGCCGGCCGCCGCCGCGATCCTGCTGTGGGGCGAATTGACCCGGTCAAACGGATAGAGAGCCTTGAAGAAGTAAACAAACGCGGGCATCAGAAGCTTCTCCCAGGGTGAGGCCATCGAGGGAGCGGCCATGACAGAGATCAATTGCGCGCGTTCCTGATGGAGCTTGCGCTTCAGAGCTCTGATGCTGCCGGGCGCCAGCTTTATGTCCGCGTCCAGGAACAGCGTATAGCGGGTCGTAACCTTGCGGCGGCCCTGCTCGAGCGCCCAGAGCTTGCCGCTCCAGCCGTCGGGCAGCGGCGCGCTCTGCACGATCGTGAGGCGGGAATGGCCGAGCCGGCGCGCCCTTTGAGCCGTGCCGTCCTCCGAGCCGTCGTCGACCAGGATGATCGCGAGGCCTGCCCCTTGCGCCATCAGCGACAGCAGGCTTTGCTCAATCACTTGAGCTTCGTTTCGGGCCGGAATGACCGCTGTGATCTCGGCCAGCGGTTCGCCGTTTTTATCGGCGTCGGCGACCTCGAGCACTTCACGATTGCGCCACGGGCCCCAGGGCGATAAGGCGAAGCTCGTCCAGAGCAGGGCCGAGAGCGGCGCAAGAAAGATCGAGAGCGCTTCCATGGCGTCGCCTCGGTGAAGCAATACCCACAACGGTTTGGCTCGTCAATACAGTTGCCGAGTTTGTCATTTTGAGATTTCTCAACTAGAGAAAAGACGCTATCGCGAAAGCGCGGCTTTGCGCTCGCATCGAAAGGGCGGGAGAAAAGGACGATGACCACTCTCTTGACCGGCGCGACGGGTTTCGTAGGCGGGGCGGTGCTTCGTTCTCTGGTGGCCGCGGGCCACCGTGTCCGCGCGCTTGTCCGCCCGAACAGCAACCGGCTCAATCTGGCGGGCGCGGACTGTGAAATCGTGACGGGCGATCTCGTTGACATGGCGTCGCTCGAGCGCGCGGTACGAGGCTGCGAAGCGGTGTTTCACGTGGCGGCGGATTACCGGCTGTGGGTGCCGGATCGGGAGAAGATGGACCTGATCAACGTTCAAGGCACGGTCAATCTGCTGCGGGCGGCCGAGGCGGCAGGCGCGGCGCGGATCGTTTACACATCGAGCGTTGCGACTCTGCACGTCAAAGGCGACGGCACCCCTGCGGACGAGACCTCCCATGCCGAGCTGGAGGAGATCGTGGGCGCCTACAAGCAGTCGAAGTTTCTCGCCGAGCGCGAGGTCAAGCGGTTAGTGCAGGAGAAAGGAATGCCGGTCGTGATCGTGAACCCGGCGGCCCCTTTTGGGCCGGGCGACGTCAAGCCGACCCCGACCGGACGGATGATTGTCGCAGCCGCGTCCGGGCGCATTCCTGTCTACGTCGATACGGGGCTCAATGTGGTGCACGTCGATGACGTGGCGGCCGGCCACCTGCTGGCGTATGAACGCGGAGCTATCGGCGAGCGTTATATTCTGGGCGGCGAGAATCGAACCCTCCGATGGATTCTCGAAAGGGTGGCCGAACTTTCCGGCCGTCCGCCGCCGCGCATCAGGCTGCCCCACTGGTGCGTCATGCCCGCGGCCTATCTCTGCGAAGCGCTTGCGCGCGGCAAAATTTCGGCCGAGCCCATGGTCACGGTGGACGGGGTTCGAATGGCCCGCAAACTCATGTACTTCTCGAGCGAGAAGGCGAGGCGCGAGCTTGGCTATTCGCCCCGACCTGCAATCGAGGCGCTGCGCGATGCGGTCGACTGGTTTTATCGCCACGGCTATATCAAGCCTGCGAAAGCCTGATCCGCAGCTAATGGGCGTGCGGGAAGCGCCTCAGCGATAGCCGCCAGTCTCCGCCCGTGCCTGCGCCGTCTTCCTCGTACGGCACGGACGAGCGCGCTCGAATTTGGCTCTCGCGCAAATCCCTGATGGTCCGCTCGCGCGGTTGCTCCAACACCCGCGGGTGCGTTTGCCGAATCATCCAATACGCGCCGGCGAATAGGAACGCGAGAATGCCGAAACAGATCCAGAATCCCCAAAACCACAGAGGATGCCAGCGGAGCTGCGATTGTGCGCGCGCGATTTGCTCCTCCAGATAGGCGGTTTTACTTTCAAGCTGCGCGATGCGCCGGTCTTTTGTTCGCAGCTCTTGCTCCAGCGCCTCGCTCTCCGCATACGCGCGCAGGGGGAGCTTTAGCTTCTGGCCGATCTGGAGGCTATTCTCCACGATCCCGGGATTGTGCTTTTTAATGTCCTCGGCGGGAATGTCGAGCGTCGCCGCGATCGCGTCGAGATTGTCGCCCGGTCTCAACTTCCATGTTTGGTACTCGGCCGCCGCCGGTGAAGCGGCCAGAAGAGCGGAGACAACAGAGATGAGAAAAAGAGGTAACGCCATAAATCCTCCTTTCCCGGGCCGCCGAAGGCCGCGATTCGTTCTCCAATAAAAGCTAGCAAGCCAGCCCGGGCTCCGCCATAGGGTCTCGAGCGCAAAGGGCGTGACCGCCGGCCCTGGGCCGTGGCCTCTCTTGATTCAGTGACAGAAGTGTGCAAAATACGCCTGTTTTGAGCCGCGGCTCCCACACGCCTGCCGGTGACGAAAGCAGCGCCGCGGCTTTCGCATGCCGGGCGCCGTTGCTCGGGAGAGAAAAAAAGTTAGGCTAAAATCTCCGGCAGACAAAGCCCAACGAGACCAGGAGGTAAAATCGATGGCAACAACAACCGAGCGTCCTCTCGCGGATGCGCTTACGGCAATCAGAACGCGCCGGTCGGTGAAGGAGTACCTTCCCACCGAGATTCCTCGCGAGTGGATCGAAGAACTGCTCGATGCCGCCCACTGGGCGCCCAACCACAGGCTGACCCATCCCTGGCGGTTCCACGTTTTTATGGGAGAGGGCCGCGAGCGGTTGGTTCCCGCGCGCCAGGCGGCCGTGCGTTGGGCCGCCGAAAAAAAGGGCGAGCAGGTGAGCGAGGAGGCCCTCGCCTTCGCCCGCGCGAAGTGTTTTTCGTCCCCGGTCATTATCATCGTGTCCATGGTGGGCGATGACAACAAGATCGTCGACCAGGAGAACTACGCCGCCTGCTGGTGCGCAATCGAGAACCTGCTGGTGGCGGCGACGGCCCGGGGCCTGGGCAGCTATCCCAGCACGGGCGACTGGATCGATCAAAACTTTGTCGGCCCTGTCCTCGGGCTCACGGAGAAGGAGCGGCCCGTGGCGTGCATCTTCCTGGGGTACTCCGAGCAGAAGACCATGGCCAAGCGCCTGCCCGTCGAGCGCCATACCAAGTGGTACACCACGGCGTGAGATTCTCCCGGTCGCGGCTTCGCGCCCGGCGGCGGTTTTTCGGGCGCGGATCGGCTCCGCTCGGCATGCCTCAATTTTCTCAGGAGCTTTTCGAACGAAGGTGACCGCGCACGGCCTCGGTGGAATGTCGAGACGTGGAAACGGCTGACGAGCGCGCCTCAAACTTCGCCTGGCGCTTGATACTCGGGCGCAGGCTCGAGCATCTCGAATCCCGAACCGAGGTCCACTCCCCAAACGTGGACCCAATTGGGTTCGGAAACGAGCAACTTGGCGGATTTACTCGGGCCTGAGTTAAAATGCTGATGGACGACGCCATGGGATTTGACAGGAAGCAGGACAACCTCGTCCTTTTCCCAGTCGTAACGGGACAAAAGAGCAACGAGGCACGCGCATAACGGATGCAGTGCAGCGCCATCACAACGTCGTGAGCGAGCGCTGATCCAACTCTCCGGGATTTCGCCCGCCCGCCGTGTATAAAGTGATTCGGCGGGAATCGTCGCTTATCCCCCGCCCCACGATTTCTTTGGACACCTGATTGGGAGAAATGTTAGGGAGAAGAACCCAGGAGGTGTCCATGGTGAAAAGACAACTGCAACGAGGTCGTTTCTCTACTAAGAGGAAGATAGAGGCGGTCTTGCGTTT
>DATMAM010000064.1:0-8014 GCA_035559995.1 Candidatus Acidiferrales bacterium | reverse complement strand
CCTGTGCTTGAGCTTTCTCTTAAAGTCGCTCCCCGCCGGCTCCGCCGGCGTGTCCAGTACGTTGCCCTCCACGTCGTACTTCCAGCCGTGATAAATGCACCTGAGCCCGCACTCCTCGTTTCTCCCGTAAAAGAGCGAAGTTCCCCGATGCAAGCAGTGCTCCTCCAAAAGCCCCACCCGGCCCAAGGTGTCGCGAAACGCAACCAGCTCTTCTCCTAGGATTCTCACCTCCACGGGCGGGCAGTCGGGCGCGGGGATCTCCTCGGAAAGAAGCGCCGGGATCCAGTAACGGCGGATCAGCTCGCCCATCGGGGTTCCTGGGCCCGTGCGCGTCAATAGCTCATTTTGCTCACGCGAAAGCATGAAAATTAACCTCGTGATCGTGTCCGTGCTCGTGATCGGGCGCGATCCCTTCGACTTCGCTCAGGACAGGCAATCGCGCCCCTACGATCCTCGATCCTCTATCCTCGATCCTCGACCCAATCTTTTGTTGCTACGTGTCCAGCGTCGTCGGGTGAAACAGCTCGTCGACGCGCGCTTGCTCCTTTGTCAGTCCCTGCTCGAACGAGGCGCGCGCGAGAGTTTCCAACATCTTGCGATTAGCGCTCAAACCGTAGGGATACGGATCCGGGCCAAAAAGCTCAGCTTGCCGTTTGAGATCTTCGCCCTCGAACAGAAGATAGGCGCCACTCATCTCGCGTGCCCTGCGATAAGCCAGCTCCTTACTCGCCTGAAAAGCATGAAACAGCTCCAGCGCCACCCACGGATGTTTCTGGAGCAGGCTATTTTTTGCGACGACCAGATGATTGGCTGGAAGAACGCCGGTACGCCGGTAGTACTCCAAGACGATCGCGCGGCCGGAGTCGGGCAAGAGCCGCCGAATTCGCGGATTGGCCTCGATGGGAGTGCCGCCGTAGCGGTCGATCGCGCTAAACAAAGACGGCTCCGGCCGGCGTCCGGGAGTAATGCTGTACGCCGCGTCGATCTCGCCTCGGCCGAGGGCTTGATCCAGCGTATCGCCTTCTTTTAGCCAGTGAATTTTCACGCCGGCGGGAGGGTTTTCGTCCAGTCTCATGATGCCGCTGTGGCTGTACGAAAAGGGTCGGCCGTTATGCCAGGCGATCTCTTTCGGCTCGATGTCGTAAAGCTCCTTTAGAAACGCTCTCATCCACAGGGCTGCCGTCATGGGATAGTCGGGAACGCCAACGCGCTTGCCTCTGAGCTCCGCCAGCCCTTCGATTCCGGAACCGGTGTTCACATAGAGCTGCAGCCACAGGAACGCCTTGGCCGGAAAGACAGGAAGCGCGGTCCATTGCCATTTGGAACCGTCCCTTCTTTCCCGCGTCATCAGGTACTCGGACATCGACATCTCAAAGACATCGAATTCCTCGTATTTGAGGTTGCGGAAGAAAAGCTCGCCGGGCCGGCAAACGACAAACCGCAGCTCCATGCCCTGGGGCTTGACCAGGCCCTCGATCAGGGGCGCAACGCGCGGGCTGCGGGAAAAGCCAACCGTCAGGGAGAGCATTGCAAAGGCGCGCTACAGACCCGCGCTCTGCGGAAAGAGAATTTCCTCGAGCGCGGGTAGGCGCTCGAGGAGGCCCTGCTGAAACTGGTAACGGAGCAGAGTTTCGAAAGATTTACGCGCGGAAGCATCGAGGCGATAGGCGAAGGGATCATAACCGATGGCGCTGGCGAGCCATCTCGCTTCCTCCTTTTCCTCTTCGTTCATGTACTTTTCGGCCAGCGCGCGCGCCTGCCGAAACGCGGTCGTGAGGCTTTCGATGATCCAGGGGTGAGCTGAAACCAGTTCCTCTCGGAGCACAAGCGTGTGGATCACCGGGATCACCTGAGTGCGCTGGAAATAGTTCAACTCCTCGCGGCGGTAGTCGGGGATGAGCCGCCGGAGCGCGCCGTTTTTCGCCAAGCTCGAATAGGGGTCGAGCGCCGCGTCGATCACCCCGCTCTCCACCAGCTCGATGGCGTGTTCTCTCGTGCGCGGCGGCGAGATGAAGCGCACCTTTACGTTGGTGGGCGGCGGGCGGCGCGCTTCCTCGCCGACGTCAGGTTCGGCGACGTGCCACTCCATCGCGTCCGGCGCCACGCCGTATTCGTCCTGCAGTAACCCGCGAAGCCACACAGATGTGGTCGAGTTGTACCGATGCGTGGTGACGCGCTTACCCTTTAGGTCCGAAGGGCCGGCAAGCGTCGAGCCGGTTGCGCAAAACATGCATCGGTGGCGGAACTGGCGCGCGAGAAAGACCGGCAGCCCGCGAAGCGCTACGCCTCGCATCCGCGCCAGGACGAGCGACGACGTCGAGCATTCGCCGCCGTCAATTTGGCCTTGAAGGATGGCCCGGTGGCGCGCGCCGGTATTGTCCAGACCTGCGCCGAAGCGACTTTGCAGGCGGAGCTCGATCCCTCGCGCCGTTACGCTGCCGTCGAAGAGCGCGCGGGTGCGGGGATTGAGCGATAGCCCGAGAGTCAGCTTCACAGCAGCCGGCATTGGTTGTGAGAGGCTTTAGCTAAGCGGCGCGTCAACCTCTCGGGCGCGCGCGCCGCGGCTTTGAGGGCGGCCAGCGAAAGGCTTATTTTACGGTATCGGCGATTAGTTTTCTGATGGGCGTCCTGTCCCAGACCTCAGGCCCCCATAGCCGCACGTAGTTTACGCCTTTCTGGCGGTGCATCCACGCCGGCAGCATGTCTTTGGGGATGTCTTCTCGAAGGGAATTGCGCCCCGGTTCGGCGCCTTGCGCTTTCTGTATTTCCAGCTGCCCTTCGCGCGACAAAAACCAGTTGATCAAAACCTTCGCCGCGTTTGGATGCGGAGCCTTGTTGAGAAGGGAAATCATGGTACCGCCGGCCTCAAGCCCGACGCCGTCTTTCCTTAGCGCGTGGGCGTCCAAGACGTCGACGGGCAGGCCCTGGCTTTTCGCCACGTCGACGTCTTCCGCCTTCGCCGTAATCGCAAGCGGGTACTGCCCGTTCGCCAGCCAATTGGTTTGCAGGTTTTCGTCGCGAATCAGCGTGAGGTTTCCACTCGTGAGAAATCGCTTGATAAACTCGGGCCCGAGGGTAGGGCTGTGGTAGAGAAAGAGGAGCGGGCTACCGCCTCCCGGCTCGCGGGGATCTTTGATCGTGATCTTTCCCTTCCACTTGGGGTCGAGAAAATCCAAAAAGCTGCTAATCCCCTTCGGGTCGATCAATTTCGTGTTGTAGCCCACGAGGCGCAGCGGAAAGGCCGCGTAGGCCAGAGTGTACTTGTTTTCGCTGTCGTTGAAGTGATGCTTTCCTTCGAACCACTTCGACGGATCTTTCACTTCGGGAAGGATGAAAGCGGAGGTGATCGGGTCGAGAGCCTTGCCCTTAAGCAGGGTGGTCGAGGTGCCGCCTCCGAGCCGGGCGACATCGCCGAGAAATTTGTCGGCCCTGCGCTCCGCCATGATGCGCTGCAGCACCTGGGAGGCGTTGCCGTGAACCAGCTTGACCTTGATCTTGGGATACTTTTTCTCAAAAGCGTGCCATTCCGCATCGCCGCTGATCTTGTAGATGACGGCTTCTCCCTCTTCTTCGGCCGCTTTCACGGTGCGCGCCCATTCCAGCTCCCAGTTGTCGCCGGCGGCGCGCGCGGCGCCGTTTCTGCAAATCACGGCGAGCACAAGCAAAGCGATGCTCCACACGATTCTCATGGCGGCGTCCCCTCCCTCGTCGGGGTGGTCCCCTTTTTAGCTCTTTTAGCCACGCGGTACGCGTTAAACCTATCTTAACACCGCGGCACGCGTCAACATCCGCGCCAAGCGCGGGAGAAGCAGGCAAGATCCGCGCGATGCGGCGATTTTTCAGTCGATGACGCCTTCGGCCACGAGCGCGTCGTACTCGTCGGCGGACAGGCCCAAGAGCTGGCGATAAAAGTGTTCGTTATGCTCGCCGAGAAGCGGATCGCGTCGGGCGGGACCCGGAGGCGTTTTGGCGAGGAGGAACGGCGGGCGCTGGTAATGCATTTTTCCGATCTCGGGGTGTTCCAGCTCGACCCACTGCCCGCGCGCGGCGAGCTGCGGGTCGGAATAGAGGTCTTTCATCGTGTTGACCATCGCGGCCTTGACGCCCGCCGCTTGAAGCCTTTCCATAAGCTCGCGCGCGCCAAAGCGGGACGTCCATTCGGCGATCTTCCGGTCCAGTTCATCTTCGTTCCCCTTGCGCGACCGGTGCGAGGCGAATTTGGCGTCCGCGGCCCACGGCGGGTTCCCCATCGCGTTGCACAGCGCCTGCCACTCCTTTTCGGAATGAACGCTGATCGCGCACCAGCTATCGTCGCCCGCGCACGGGTAGGCGCCGTGCGGCGCCGCGTGCGGGTCGCGATTGGCGTTGCGCGTCGCGACGGTGCCGTTGACCTTGTAGTCGAGGAGAATCGGCGCCAGGTATTGCAGGCCCGTTTCGTACTGCGCCGTGTCGATGTAATTTCCTTGGCCTGTCCGGCGCCGGTAGTCGAGCGCGGCGAGAATCGCCACCGCGCCGTACGCGACCGCGATGTAGTCGATGTAGGGTCCGTACAGGATTTGCGGCGGCCCGTCCGGATAGCCCGTAAGATGCGTGAAACCAGCCAAAGAGGAAAGCTGGGAACCAAAACCCGCGTGGTGCGCGTGCGGACCGCTCTGCCCGAGGTTGGAGCTGCTGAGCATGATGAGATCGGGCTTGACCTTTTTGAGCTCCTCGTAGCCCAAGCCAAGCCTTGCCATGGTGCCGGGGCTAAAGTTTTCGATCACGACGTCCGCCCACGCGACGATGCGTTTGGCCAGCTCGGTTGCTTTGGGCGCCTTCTTGAGATTCAGCGTGATGTCCAATTTGTCGTTGTTGCAGAGCGCAAACAGGCCGGAACGATTGAGACCGTGAATGTTGTCTTTGTAGGGCGGGTAATGGGTGCGAAAGCCGTCGGGACGGACTTTGGATTCAACGTGAACGACGGTTGCGCCGTGGTCGGCCAGATGCTTGCCGACGACCGGGCCGGCGGCAAACGCGGCGAATTCGACCACCTTGATTCCCTTCAACGCTTCCATGGATTGGACGGCGATCTCAAAGAAAGAAGGCCGGGCCGTAATCTCAGCCCACCGCCTTCGTCAGATGACCCCTTCAGCCTTGAGTTTCGCGAATTCTTCCTCGGTCAATCCGAGCTCGCCGCAGTAAATCTCTTCGTTGTGCTCGCCGATCAGGGGCGCGCGCCGCCAGATCCGGCATGCTCCCGCGGAAAACTTCGCAAACGCTCCCGGATATTCGATCGCCGCTTGCAGCTCGGGATGATCGACTTTTTGCCAGAAGCCGCGCGCGTGAAGCTGCGGGTCCTCGACGATTTCCTTGACGGTTGCGACAGGGTAGCCGAGCATGTCACGCCTGATCACTTCCCTGAAGAACTCGGCTTTGGTCAGCGTGGCAAAGAACGCGGCGATGGGTTCTTCCATGCGATCGATCTCTTCTTGGGTGACCTTGGCGATCTCGAAGGCGCGCCAGTCTTTCTGTTTGAGAAACTCGGGCGCCATTCCTTTGCTGTCCATCCATTCGACGAGCGCCTGGTTGGTGCGCCGGCCCGCCTCGCCGCCGTAGATGATGAAATTGAGATAGCCGTCCTTGCAGGGCCAAAAAACGCGCATACGCGCGCCGGTGATGCTTCGCCCGGTCATAAACGACCCGGCGCGTTTTTCCAGCTGGCGATTGAGATCCCAAAAGGTATGCGCGTGAGAAAAAGCCCAGAGCAGGCACGCCTGCGCCGAGACATCGACCTGCTGCCCCGCGCCCGTTTTTTCCCGATGATAATGCGCCGTCAAAGCGCCTACCGCGGCATACGAGCCCGTCCATCCGCAGGACTGCGGAAAGGTGACGCGAAGCGGCGGCCGCCCGGGGTCCCCGGTGAGCGACATGCAACCGCTTAGCGCCATGATCTCGATATCGGATGCTTGGAAGCGGCTGTAGGGGCCGGTCTGGCCGAAGGGCGTAATCGAGACGACGACAAGCCGCGGGTTGAGCCGGCCGAGCGCTCGGTACCCGAGGTCGAGCTGGTCCAGGAATCCAGGGGTAAAGCTCTCGAGGACGAAGTCCGCTTCGGCCGCAAGCCGTACAAACAGCTCCCGGCCCTTGGCCGTCTGCAGGTTCAGCGTGATACCGCGCTTGTTGTTGTTGAAGCCAAACCAGTAAAGGCTCTTTTCCGGATCGGGAGTGTTGTTGAAGAAAGGCCCGAGATGCCGCGCCGGGTCGCCGCCGGGACGCTCGATTTTTACGACGTCGGCGCCGAGGTCGCCGAGAATCTTCCCACACAAGAAACCGAGCTCGTCGGTGAGGTCGAGGACTCGGTATCCGCAGAGAAGCCCCGCGCTATCTGAACTCATGGTCAGCTAAAAAAAGGGCAGGGTTCAGATCCCTGCCCTCGATTCTCTCGGCGTGGGCTCGCGCTCGTCGCGAGCACGAGAACGATCAGCGTCCCGTCCGGGCCAGGGAATGCACCCAGCCGTGCATGCGCGATTTGGCGTTCTGGATGTCCTTCTCGGTAAAGAATTTTTTGAGATCGACCTTGTCCACCGGATAGACCGGGCGCATGAAGTCGTTCTCGTAGCCGAACGGCACCGTGGCGTCGATCCCCATGCCGCCCTCAAACATGGTGTTCGAGGCGGTCCATTCCCTCTCGCCCGCCGTCATGCGCTCGGCCGGCATGAAAGTCTGGCCGCGGCCGCCCGGCAGCGGGTTGATAATGTCGGTCTTGGGATTCACGCGGGTCGTAAGACACCACATGATGTCGTCCATATCGTAGATGTCGGTGTCTTCGCTCACCGCGATCACCAGGCGCGAGCCCTGCGAGGTGGCGAGAATGGCTGCCATGAAATTGCGCTGCCAGCCCTCTTCAATCTTGTTGCGTTTTCTAACCTGAATGATGGCTCCGCCCCAATCGGTCATGCAGTAAGGAATGTTGACGTCCACGATGAGGCCGGGCTGCATCCGCTCGCACAGCTCGAACATCGCCGCCTCGCGCACGGTGGTATCGATATTGTGGTCGTCGAGCGTGTGCACGCCCAGCGGGAATATGATGGGCTTGCTCTCGCGCTTGCGCGTGGTAACGGCGGTCACGTGAAATGTCGGCGCCTTGTACGCCTTGCCCATGTAACCGGCCCATTCCGGGTGGAAGTGAAAGCGACCCTGCACGCCGGCCTTTTCCGATTCGGCGGTTTCGAAGCGGCGGTCGCGAGGATTCACGTACCCTTCCAAGACGACTTCGGCGTCGGCAAGCGCCAAGGCATCGACCGTGCGCGCCTTCACCAGGCGCACGGGGGCGCCCTGAACCGCCCCGGCGATGCCGACTTCGTCGCAGCCCTGCGGCAGGATCACGTAATCGAAACCGGCGCCCGCCATCAGCGTGCACGCGGGAGGCACGCCGAAATTCATCGTGATGGGGATGAGTCGATTGTCCCTGTAGTACTTGGAGACGACCTGCCACATGTGGGAGCCGGGGGAGATCTGAAACGTGCCGACGTTGCCCCAGCGAAAATTCATGCGGTTGTAGCCGAGGTCGGTGCCGCCGTCGAAGTACTCGCCCGAGACGAGCCGGTTGCCGGAGCCGACGGTGAGCTCAGGCTCGAGCGTGGTGTGCCGGATCGGCACGACGAAATCGTTCACGTCGGCCGGTTTTTCGTAGACCTCTTCCTGGACCGGCGCGTCCTTTTGATCGACGATGATGGACGGGATCGGATGGCTGAGCGCGTAGGCCAGCTTCCGCGTGCGTTCCGTGTGATCCTTCCAGCCGAACATCTTGTTGATCACGTTCATGTCGCCGAAAAGGTTGGTGACGCAGCGGTGGTAGGGTTTCCCCTTGACGTTGTTGAAAAGGATCGGGCAGCCGCCGTCCAGCTGCTTTTGAATTCCGGTGATCTCGAGATCCGGGTTGACCTCCCTGTCGGTTTCAATCAGATCGCCTTCCTGGCGCAGCCACTCGAGGGTGCTGCGTAAGTCCTTAATGGCCTCGGCGGGCGCGCCCGCC
>DATMAM010000063.1:0-11624 GCA_035559995.1 Candidatus Acidiferrales bacterium | reverse complement strand
GTGTCACACCCGATCCCATCCCGAACTCGGAAGTTAAGCCCTCCAGCGCCTATGGTACTGTACGGTCGCCGTACGGAAGAGTAGGTCGCCGCCGGATCAATCTCCCACAAAGGCCCAGGCCTTAAAAGCTTGGGCCTTTGTTTTTAGTGCCTCGTCGAGTCTTGAGCCTCCTTCGTTGGGCCGCGCCGGGAGGGCGCTCGATGCGGCCGGGGAAATTCCCGTGCGCGTCAACGCAGACGACCTCGCGCGCAGAACTTTTCCAGGCTTCGTCAGGCGCTAACTAACTAACTAGGGTTCGCGGCCTTTTCTGCGGCTAACTTTCCCAACTCCACTTCCATCATGCCGCGCTGTCCCGCTTCGGTGATGAAGTTTTTGTCGTCGAACGACAACTTGCTATCTTGCCGGCTTTCGCCCGCAGGGGCGGGCGCAACGATCAGCAAAACCATCAATGTCAAACCCGGAGCGACGTTTGTTCTCCCAAACATGAGCGAGTCCTCCGGTGACTTCGTTTAAAGAATCGCACGGAGCAACCCATGCGCCACACAAGGTGCAGTGTTGCGGTGATTGAAACAAAGAAAAAAGCCGCCTATCGCGGAGGCTGTTTCGTTTGCGCCACACTAAAGGAAAGCAAGCATCATCGAAACGGCGCGGTTCGGATTGCGACCTGCGGAAAAAACGCCGCAGGCGTGCCGAGCGACTCAGGAGCTTTCTAGATAGCTGAGAGAAAGCGGCCGGGATTGAGAAGGCCGGCGGGATCAAATCGGGCCTTGATCTCGCGCATGAGGACGACGCTCGGCGGCGCAGGCCCCCAGACATCGATGTTTTTCTTGAGCGCCGGAGGCGCCGCGGCGAGCATAACATGTCCGCCCACTTCTTTCGCTCTTTCAATGAGCTTGGCATGCCGCTCGATAGCTTCCCCGGTTGCTTTCATTTCGAGCAAGATCGTGCCGCTACCGGCATGAGCGATAAGGCAGACATCGTTTGCTCCTTCCAGCGCCGCGACCATACCACCGACGGCACCGAGGGGAACTGTGAGGCGATAAAAAACGTTACTCTCTTCCGTGCCAAACTCGCAAACCCGCCGCCAGAAGCCATCATGGCGGTCGCCGCGGAGGACCTCGACGGCAAGCCCGCTGGGGCGAGCCAGCAGCTCGACGTCGCAAAGCTCGCGCTCAACGGCTTGCGCGAACCCTTCAAACCAAACCGCGACCGCGGCTTCATCCTTCTGGAAGCCCTGTGCGCTTGCAGCTTTGGCGTTGAAAAGCGTGATGGCGGCCGGCAGAAGCATCGAAGCGAATGTGGAATCCGCAAGCTTTATGCACTCGTCGAGCGTTCCCTGAGCGATAAAGGTGGCCGCCGTTTCAGGCAGCGGCATCATCTTGAATGTAACTTCGGTGATGATCCCAAGGGTTCCGAGCGAGCCAACAAAGAGCTTGCAGAGATCGTAGCCGGCCACGTTCTTGACGACCTTGCCGCCCGATTTGATTTCCTCGCCGCTCGCGAGAATAGCCTTCATGCCGATCACCAGGTCGCGCACGCCGCCGTAAAGCATACGGCGCGGGCCGTTGGCGTTCGCGGCGACGATGCCGCCAACGGTAGCGCGAGTTGGCCGCGCTGGATCCAATGCGAGAAACTGGTTTCTCTGTTTGAGCTGTTCCTGGAGGTTTGCCAATTTCATTCCCGCCTGCACCGTGGCGGTCAGGTTAGCGTCGTCGTGCTCGAGGAGCCGCTCCAAGCGATTGAGCGCGATAACGACGTCGACGCTATGCGGGAGGTTGCCGAGCGCCATCGCCGTTCCTCCGCCCCAAGGGAGGACGGAGGCCCGAGCCTCATTGCAAATGCGGAGAGCCGCGGCAATCTCGTCAGGGCTTGAAGGGAAGCAGAGGACCTTTGGGGTCTGCGCCTCCACGGCGTACCGAGCCAAAAGATCCGCATCCACAATGACGGCTTGGGTTCCCAGTTCGCGCTGGAGCTTGGATGCTAGCGTTTCCGTCGAGACATTCATCGGCGCGGAAAGGGCTTATCGCTGCGCCTCGATATCGGCCGCTGGCGCCTGCTCGACGGGCGGCCCGTACGCTTGATCAAGAAGATCGACCAAGTGCATAACCCGCACGCTGGGTCCGTAGCGCCGAGAACCGTAGCCGAGCTGCAGCAGGCAGCCGGGATTGGGCGCGACCACCGCGGTCGCGCCGGTCATCGCAACCGCCGCCATTTTTTCCTTTAGCAGCTCCTGCGACATTTCAGGCTGGAGAAGATTGTAAATGCCGGCGCTGCCGCAACAGCGGTCGGAAGATTCCATTTCAATCAGGCGCAATCCCGGGATCGAGGCGAGCAGGGCGCGCGGCTCGGCGCGTATCTTTTGGCCATGAGCGAGATGGCAAGGATCCTGGTAGGTAACGCTCATCTCGATTTTGCGCGTCGCGGGCCGAAGCCCGATTCGCACGAGAAATGCGGCGGCGTCTTCGACTAAGGAGGAGAAACGTTGCGCCTTTTCCGCGTACGCGGGATCGTCGCCTAGCAGATAGCCGTACTCTTTCATGGCGGCGCCGCATCCGGCCGCGTTGACAATCACCGCGCTCACGCCCGAGTCAAGAAAGGCGTCGATATTCCGGCGCGCCATAACTTGCGCCAGTTTTTTCTCGCCGCAATGGACGTTTAAGGCGCCGCAACAAGTCTGGTTCGGTGGGATCACCACGGCGCAACCGTTGCGCCGCAGGACGCGCACGGTGGCTTGGTTGATCTCGGGAAACATCACGCTCATCACGCAGCCGCTCAACAGGCCGACGCGCGCGCGCTCCTCGCCAATGGCTTTAAGCACAGCGTTGTTCGGCTTAAAGAATCGCTCCGGCATTTTTGGCAGCAGCTCTTCCATTTGACGGAGCTTCGCCGGCAGGAAGGGCCGCGCCAACGGCCCGAGGCCTATCCGTTGGTAGAGTCGCAAAACGCGAGCGAGCGAGCGCAGCCGCGCCGGGAACGGAAGAATCTGTTTGAGAACGAAGCTCGTAACGCCCCGCGCCAGCGGCGCTCCTGGAGGTCCGAGGACTTCGCGGGCTGCCTCGGCGATCCGCCCGTAATGGACTCCGGAAGGGCAGGCGCTCTCGCACGCGCGACAGAGCAGGCACAAGTAAAGGTGCTCGCCAAATCTTTCGCCGGCTTCGATTCGGCCTTCGGCGGCGGCCCGCACGAGGTGGATCCGGCCGCGCGGGGACTCCGTCTCCAGGTGAAGGACGCGATACGTGGGGCACTGATTGAGGCACAGGCCGCAGTGGACACAGCGATCGAGCTCGGCGGTCACGCGCTGCCACAGGCTTGAGCTTGCGCGGGCGTGGTTTTTTTGGCTTGCCTGCGGGTTCACGGCGAGCGCTGCTCAGATCCACAATCCGCGCGGGATGCTCGCGGGACGGATTCGCACCTCGCCGCAGCTTGCCGGCGTCGGGAAGAGTTTCGCCGGGTTGAAGCGGCGCTCGGGATCAAAGACGCTGCGAACCAGCGCCATCGCCTCGAGGTCGCGCTCGGAAAAGAGCAGCCCGATGTACGCCTTTTTCTCCAGCCCAATGCCGTGCTCCCCCGTGATGCTGCCGCCGACCTCGACACAGGCCCGCAAAATCTCGCCGCCCGCCTGGATCACGCGCTCGAGCTCCCCGCCCGCGCGCATGTCGAACAGAATGTTCGGGTGAAGATTGCCGTCTCCGGCATGAAACACATTGGCGATGCGCACGTTGTAACGCGCGCTGATCTCGGCGACACGCGTCATGATCTCCGGGAGACGGCTGCGCGGCACGACCCCGTCCTGGACGTAGTAATTGGGCGCCAGCGCTCCCATGGCGCCGAAGGCCTCCTTGCGCCCTTTCCACAGCAATTGGCGCTCGGCCTCGTCCGCGGCCGTTCGCACCGCGCGCGCGCCGTTGCGGGCGCAGATCGCGTGGACGATGTTTGCCGCTCGCGCCGCGTGCTCGCGCAGCCCTTCGACTTCGACGAGCAAAACCGCGGCCGCGTCGCTCGGATAGACGCCGGGGGCGGATTTCGCCACGGCAGAGAGCGTGAGCCGGTCCATCATTTCCAGCGCCGCCGGAATGATCCCGGCGCCGGTGATGTCGACGACGGTGCGGGTTGCGTCGTCCGTGCGATCGAAGACCGCGAGGAGCGTGCGCGCCGATTCGCGCTTGCGCATCAAGCGCACGGCAACTTTGGTGACGATCCCCATCGTGCCCTCGGAACCGGTGATCACGCCGCAGAGGTCATAGCCGGGCGTGTCGGGGACCATGCCGCCGAACCACATGATTCGACCGTCGTGCAGGACCGCTTCCACTCCGAGCACGTGGTTGGTCGTGACGCCGTACGCG
Source organism: Candidatus Acidiferrales bacterium (assembly GCA_035559995.1). Classification (GTDB taxonomy): domain Bacteria; phylum Desulfobacterota; class Binatia; order UBA9968; family UBA9968; genus DATMAM01. Next base: position 7,281 of record DATMAM010000063.1, on the reverse strand, counting down.
AGGGTGTGCGGCCCGCCTGAATTGTTCGCCACGTTGCCGCCGATCGAGCACGCCGCCTGGCTGCTCGGGTCCGGAGCATAGAAGTAGCCGTCGTTCGCCACCGCTTTCGTCACGTCGAGGTTGACGACGCCGGGCTCGACAAGCGCGACGCGGTTGCGCAGGTCGATCTTGAGAATGCGATTGAGGCGTGCCAGAGACAAAACGATCCCGCCTTCGGCGGGAACGGCGCCTCCGGCCAATCCGGTTCCCGAGCCGCGCGGCACAATCGGCAGATCCTCGCGCCGCGCTAGGCGCACAACCGAGGCGACTTGCTCCGCGTCGCTGGGCAGCACGACGAGCTCCGGCATCGCCTGCAGAATCGAGCCGTCCTGCTCGTAGACGATGACGTCCTCTGCCTCGGTCAAGACGTAGCGCGCGCCCACGATGTCGCGCAATTCATCGATCAAGGCACCCCGGCTCATGGAAGCTCGATTCGAGGCAGCTATTCGCCCCCGCTCGAATGAAGTGTAGACCATACCGGAGCTGTTTAAAACATCCCGCGGCCCGCCGCTAAGGGCACGGATTGACCTCGAACGGCAACCTATATATAAGCGTGACACGAGGAGCCTATGACTAATAGGTAGGGAGGAGAGCCATGCGGGACGCAAACACGGCGGAGGTGGAAGGTCACGCAAAGATCTCTCGGCGCAGTGTCCTGAGGGCTGCGCTTGCGGCCGGCGGAGCGGCGGCGCTCGGCTTCCCGGCAATCGTGAAAGCTCAGGGGCCGATCACGATGCGCTGGCAAAGCACCTGGCCGCAGAAGGATATCTTCCACGAGTTTGCCCTCGACTTCGCCAAGAAGGTAAACGACATGACCGGGGGCGATCTAAAGATCGAGGTGCTGCCTGCGGGCGCGGTGGTGCCGGCGTTCGGTCTTCTCGACGCCGTATCCAAAGGGACTCTCGACGGCGGCCACGGCGTGCTCGTGTATCACTACGGCAAGCAAAACGCGCTTGCGCTTTGGGGATCGAGTCCGGCGTACGGCATGGACGCGAACATGCTTCTCGCATGGCACAAATACGGCGGCGGCAAGGAGCTCCTCGACAAGCTCTACAAGTCGCTCGGCGCGAACGTCGTCTCCTTTCCTTACGGGCCGATGCCCACCCAGCCGCTCGGCTGGTTCAAAAAACCGATCACCAAGCCCGACGATTTCAAGGGCCTTAAGTTCCGCACCGTCGGCATTTCCATCGATCTCTTTACCGGGATGGGGGCGGCGGTCAACGCTCTGCCCGGAGCCGAGATCGTGCCGGCGCTCGATCGGGGCCTCATCGATGCCGCCGAGTTTAACAATGCCAGCTCCGACCGCATTTTAGGTTTCCCCGATGTCTCCAAGGTGTGCATGCTGCAGAGCTATCACCAAAACGCCGAACAGTTCGAGATTCTGTTCAACAAAACCAAGTACGACGCGTTGCCCGAGAAGATCAAGGCCATCATCGTGAACGCCGTCGAGGCGGCCTCGGCCGACATGTCGTGGAAGGCGATCGACCGCTACTCGAAGGATTATCTTGAAATGCAGACCAAGGATAAGGTCAGGTTTTACAAGACGCCGGATTCCGTGCTGCAAAGGCAGCTCGAGGTATTCGATCAGGTCGAGGCCAAGTATTCAGCGCAGAATCCGATGTTCAAAGAGATCGCGGCATCGCAGAAAGCGTTTGCAGCACGGGCGGTGAAGTGGGACCTCGACACGAACGTCAGCCGCCGCATGGCCTACAATCACTACTTCTTGAAGAGAGCAAAGCCTGCCGCCAAAGCAGAGGCGAAGAAGAGCTAAACCATTTTCGTGGCAATCCCCGCCGGCTTTTCCGGCCGCCGGCTGAGCTTACCGCCCGCGCGCGCGGGTGGAGCGTCGGGGCGGCCGGCTGTTCGATTTTTGCGAGCCCACGGCCAATCTCGGGCTCGGTCTTGAAAGAGTGGCTCGGGCATGAACCCGCAACGGCTTATCCACGCCATTGATCAGGCCAGCTGGTGGTCAGGAAGGGCATTCGCCTGGTTAATTGTGGCGCTCACTTTTGTTGTCTCGATCGAGGTGTTCAAGCGCTACATCCTGAACGCGCCGACGGCGTGGATTTTCGACCTCAACAACATGCTTTACGGGACACTGTTCATGATGTGCGGGGCTTACGCGCTCGCGCTCGGCGGGCATGTGCGCGCAGACTTCGTGTACCTTTACCTCCGCCCGCGCGCCCAGGCCGCGCTCGATCTGATCCTATATTTGCTGTTTTTTCTTCCGGGGGTCATCGGCCTGGTTTACGCGGGCTGGGGCTACGCTGCCGATTCCTGGCGGGTTGGAGAGCACTCAACCGTCACGGCGGAAGGGCCGCCCGTCTATCATTTTAAATCGGTCATTCCCATCGCCGGGGCACTCGTCATGATCCAGGGGCTTGCCGAGATCCTGCGCTGTGTCGAGTGCCTGCGCACCGGGGCGTGGCCCGCGCGGCTGAGAGAGGTCGAAGAAATCGATGTCGTCGGCGAACAGCTCGCGCAGAGCGAGTTCGTCGACGAGGAATCCCGCCGGGCGGCAATTGAAACAGCGCACGCCATCGAGGAGGCGGCGCGCCATCGCAGCGTCAGGGAAGGCTTGGCTGAAGAGAGAGCCGCCACGGAGGGCGAGAGCAAGAAATGAGCGATCCGGCGCTCGGTTTGACCATGCTCGGGCTCATCGTGATCGCCATCATGATGGGCTTTCCCACCGCCTTTACGCTGATGGGGCTCGGAATGATTTTCGGCTATCTCGCCTTCTGGGCGCCGGGCCAGCGCTGGTACGATAACCACATCTTCGACCTGATTGTGCAGCGCACGTACGGCGTGATGACGAACGACACGCTGATTTCGGTGCCGTTGTTCGTGTTCATGGGCTATATCATGGAGCGCGCGGCGCTGGTGGATCGGATGTTTCACGCGGTGCAGCTCGCCTTCCGCCGCGTTCCGGCCTCGCTCGCCGTCACGACGCTGCTGGTGTGCGCGTTTTGGGGTATCGCCTCGGGGATCGTCGGGGCGGTGGTGGTGCTCATGGGCGTGATCGCCTTTCGGCCGATGCTCAACGCGGGCTACGACGTGCGGCTCGCCGCCGGCGCGATTACCGCGGGCGGAACCCTCGGGATCTTGATCCCTCCCTCCGTCATGCTGATCGTTTATGCCGCGGTCGCCGGCCAGTCGATCGTGAAACTTTACGCGGCCGCGATGCTGCCGGGTTTTTTCCTCACCTTTCTTTATCTCGTTTACATACTGGGCTGGGCGATCGTTAATCCGAAAATCGCCCCCAAGCTGCGGGAAGATCAATATCGCGCGCAAGTGCCCGAGTGGCTTCGCCGTCTGGAGCGCGGCCGGTCTCGTCGGATACTGGGCGGGCTTGTCGCCGCGCTTTTTCGACCGAGCATGGTTCGCGACGCCAGAACGCCGGATGGCCGACCCGTGGGCTATGGGCTCGTCATCAAAAATATGCTCGTCGTTATGGTGCCGCTGGTGCTGACGATTGGCGCTTTCGGCACGGCTTGGTGGTACGTTGTCATCTACAACGCGCCCGCGGCTGTTGTCGCCGCAGGCTCGGCAGAAAGTTCCGCCCTGCCTTTGGCGGCCGAGCCCGAGAAGCCCGAAGAGCTCGGGATGCCTGAGGAGCTTGGCGCGCGGGACGATACGCTCGCAGGCCGAGCGCCGCAGGCCGCGGCGCCGGGAGAAACGCCGCAGGAACTCGGCACGGGAACGGCGGACGCCGTCGAGCCGAACCGCCCTGCGGAGGCGCCACCCGAGGAGATGACCTCGCTCGCCGAGCCCGTAGCGACCTCGGGAATGGGCCGGGTTCCCGAGCACTTTTATTTGTGGTTTTGGACATTGGCGGCGGTCTGCGCCCTGCTGCTTCTCTTTTACTACTGGCGCATGGACGGCGATCAGCTGGAAATTCTAAAGGAGCTGGTGATTTCCGTCGTGCCGCTCGGCGTGCTGACGGTTGTCGTGCTCGCCGTTATCCTGTTCGGTATCACGACCGCCACCGAATCCGCCGCCATCGGCGCGCTCGGCGCTCTTTACCTTGCGGTCATGAACAAGTACCCGCGCATCACCTGGCAGTGGAGTCTAATCGGAGCGATCCTTGGGCTCGCTCTCGGCTGGCAACGCGGCGATTTTATGACGCTTCTTGTTTCCGGCTCCCTGGGAGCGACGTTCGTCGGCACACTGGTGCCGGTCGTCAGAAATTTCAGAACCTCAGCCGATCTCAGGCAAAACCTCAAAGAGTCGGTTTTTCTCACCGCGAAAACAACCGCAATGGTGTGTTGGCTCTTTGTCGGTTCAGCGCTTTTTTCTGCCGTGTTCGCCCTGCACGGCGGTCAGGCATTGATCGAAAGATGGGTGCTTGGCATGAATCTTTCCCCGGTGGGATTCATGATCATGGCGCAGTTGATCATCTTCCTTCTCGGTTGGCCGCTGGAGTGGACGGAGATCATCGTCATATTCTGTCCTATTTTCATTCCTCTGCTGAGCCACTTCAACATCGACCCGATCCTGTTTGGCACGATGGTCGCCGTCAATCTGCAAGCCGCTTTTCTATCGCCGCCGGTGGCGATGTCGGCGTTTTACCTGAAAGGCGTTTCACCGCCGCACGTCACGCTCAATCAGATCTTCGCCGGCATGATGCCTTACATGCTGATCGTGTTGTTGTGTCTCGTCTTCATGTATCTCTGGCCGGGCATGACGCTCTGGCTGCCGGAATTTTTGTACGGGGGATAAAGGAAGGGCGCAGGGCGGCACGGCCGGTCTTGCCCAGCCGCGAAGACGATGGACCTCAGCAATCTTCACTGGCTCTCCGCCGCAGAGGGCGCGCGCCTCATCCGGGACGGCGCGATCACGTCCGAGCAATTGGTCGAGGCGTGCCTGGGGCGCGTCCGGGAGGTCGACGCAGAGGTCCAAGCCTGGGCGTTTCTGGACGGCGACTACGCGCTCGCGCAGGCGCGCGCGGCGGATGAATACCGGCTCTCAGGCAAGCCGATCGGCCCGCTGCACGGGGTGCCGGTCGGCATCAAAGATATCTTCGACACAGCAGACATGCCCACCGAGTTCGGTTCCATCCTGTACGCGGGCCGCGCCCCTTCGCGCGACGCGACGGTTGTGGCAAAGCTGCGCGCGGCCGGCGCGGTCATCATGGGGAAAACCGTAACGACGGAGTTCGCCTATTTTGCTCCGGGGAAAACGCGCAACCCGCACAATCCCGAGCACACGCCGGGCGGCTCCTCGAGCGGATCGGCTGCGGCCGTCGCCGCAGGCATGGTGCCGCTTGCGCTCGGAAGCCAAACCAACGGCTCGACGATTCGTCCCGCGGCGTTCTGCGGCGTGATCGGCTTTAAACCCACCCACGGCCTGATCTCCCGTCATGGAGTTTTGGCGCTCTCGCGCACCCTCGATCACGTGGGGCTGTTTGCGCGCACGATCGACGACATCGCGCTTTTGGCCGCGGAACTAGCCGGCCATGACGAGAGCGATCCCGATACCAAGCCGCGCGCGCGCCTGCCGTTTCTCGAGGTCGCCCGTGAAGAGCCGCCGCTTGCGCCGATGTTCGCTTTTGTCAAAACACCGATGTGGGAACGGGCCGACGATGATACCCGGGAAGGTTTTTCGGAAATCATCGGCGATCTCGGTCCCCAGGCGGAAGAAGTGGAACTCTTTTCGTCGGCCGCCGAGGCGTGGGAATGGCATAAGACGATCATGGCGGCGGAGATGGCTTTCAATCTCGAAGGCGAGTGGAAAAAAAGCCGGGAGAAGCTTTCGGCACAACTGCGGTCGCAGATCGAGCGCGGCCGGGAAGTCAAGGCGGTCGACTACCAGCGCGCGCTGGCCCGTTGCCGGCCCGTGTACGAAAATTTCGCCGAATTGTTCGAGCAGCGCTATGACGCGATCCTCACGCCGGCCGCTCCCGGAGCCGCTCCCAGGGGCCTGGCATCGACCGGCGACCCGTCGTTTTGCACGCTCTGGACCCTTCTGGGCATGCCGGCGGTGTCTCTGCCGCTTCTCGAATCGGCAAGCGGGCTTCCCATAGGCGTGCAGCTCGTCGGCCCGCGCGACGGCGACGCGCGTCTCCTGCGCACCGCGCGCTGGCTCGCCGCCCGAATCGCCTCCGCCTGAATCGCTGCGAAATCTAGTCCGAAAAAATCCGCGAGCCATCTCCCCTCGAATTTTACCCGGTTGCCGCTAAGGCCGTAGCTTTGATAGTTAATTCCCCGCATCCCTCGGTGCAGAGCGCGGGAAATCGTGGGCGATATTCTCGGTCCCCTAATCGGTGGAATTGGCGCCTTCTTTGTCGGGCTGCGCCTCATTGCGGCGGGGCTCAAGCAGATGACGGGCCGCCGGCTGCGGGTGCTTTTTGCTCGCTGGACCGAGCGCGGTTGGCGTGCCGGTCTGATTGGACTAGCGTTCGGTTTCGTGTCGCAATCGATGGCCGCGGTTTCGTTTATCGTCGCGAGCTTGGTAGCAACCGGGATGATGACGGTCCGTAAAGCCTTGCCCGTTGTGTTTTGGGCCAATGGAGGCGGGGGGCTACTTGTGTTGATCGCGGTCCTCGATGTTAAGCTCATCGTCTTTGTTATTCTCGGTCTAGCGGGCCTGTCATACGCGTTTGAGAGGCCGAAGCGGTACCATTCGCTGGCCGGGACTCTCTTCGGTATCGGCCTGTTGTTTTACGGTCTTTTGCTGATTCGGACCGGGGCTGCGCCCCTGGCGGAGAAAACTTGGTTTCAAGCGGCTCTGCTCGAGATGCAAAGCTCGCTTTTGCTCGAGTTCTTGGTGAGCGCGGTGCTAACTGCAATTGCTCAGTCCTCCTCTGCCGTTGCCATCCTCGCGATCACGTTTGCGCAGTCGGGTTTACTGAGCGTCGAACAGACGATGATGGCGATCTACGGAGCCAACTTTGGCTCGGGAATGATTACGTGGATTCTGGCTCATGGACTGCACGGGCGACCAAAGCAGCTCGTGATGGCTCAGGTGCTGTTCAACTGCATCGCGAGCGCGGTCTTTGTGCCGTTGTTCTACCTGGAAATGTATGGGGCGGTTCCGCTGGTTCGAGCCTTCGTCGGAGCAACTCCTAGTCCTTTGCCATACCAGATGGCCTACGTTTATCTGCTCTTTAATGTCTCATTCGGGGAATGGGAGAAAATCCCTCGCCTTTAGGCGAAGCCTTGAGGTAAAAGATCCATGTGCAGATATATCGGACGACCAGTCACACGAAATACGATCTCAAGTACCACTTGGTTTGGATTACGA
>DATMAM010000062.1:0-43053 GCA_035559995.1 Candidatus Acidiferrales bacterium | reverse complement strand
CATGCCCATGACCGTCGGCTGCATCGGCAGTTGCTTGAGCACGTGCGGCAGCGAGCGCGCGCGCGCGTCTTCCTGCTGCTGGTAGACAAACCGCTTCAACCGATCGGGAACGTTCTGGACCTCTCGCCACGGCTCTAGCATGGCCACTCCTTTCTTTGCGCTGGCGCCACAATTTCGCTCGCGTGATCTTTAATTCCCGCCGGACATTTCGCCTCGCCCTTCCCTCTCCTGCGCAGCGAGCGCGCGGGAGCAGAGCTTTACCCTCTCGTGCTGGGAGAGGGGCTCGGGGTGAGGGACTTCGGTGGTCTTAAAACTCCAGCGTGCTCGGCGCAAACAGCTCCTCGATCTTGAGTTTCCTCTTGGTCAGGCCCTGCTCGTACGAGTAGTCGATGATCGTCTGCAGCATCTTTTCGTTCGCCTTGACGCCGTACGGAAACGGATCGTCGCCGAAGATCTGCCGCGTCCTGTCGTAGTACTCGTCGCGAAACACGAGGCCGGTCGGAATGCTTTCCTTCAAACGCTCCTGCGCGTACTGCTTGGCGGCGATGAAGGCCTTGTACAGATTGAACGCCACCCACGGATACTTCTGATAGACGTCGCCGCGGATCGCATACGCGTGATTCGCGGGAATATAGCCGTGCTTTTTGAAGAAGCGTTCGCCCTCGGCGATCCGGTCCTCGAAGAGCGGCTTGACCTTGCTCCAATCCGCGTCGCGCGCGCGGATTTGCGTCGACCGATCGACGATGTTGCTTTCGCGCGCGAACGCGCGATGCACGGACGCCACGTCGATCTCGTTGTTGACCAGCATCGACGCCAGGCTTTTGTCTTTGGGAATCCGGTGAAACTTGATTCCCTCCGGCGGCGTGAACCCGGTGGCGCCTCCGTGGCTCAGCTCCTCGCTCCGCTCCATGTACCATTCCACCTTGTACTGCGAGACGCCGAAATCGTGCTCCAGGATCCCGCGCACCCATAGCGACGCCGTCTGCTGATATTCGCCGACGCCGATCCTCTTGCCGACGATGTCCTCGGGCTTTCGGATTCCGGAATCGACATGATAGGAAAGCTGCGTGTGCATGAAGCGGCGCGACGGAAAGACCGGAATCGCAATCATGTCCATGCCGTTGGCCTTGGCGATGAGGTACGACGACAACGACATCTCCGAGATTTCGAACTCCTGGAATTTGAGCTGCCGCCAAAAAGTCTCCGAAGGATCGGAATAGGTCCAGATCAGCTCGATACCCTCGATCGGAATCGTGCCGTCGACGATCGGGCGCACTTTCTCGTTGACCGCCGAGATAAAACTCAATTGCAACTTCGCCATAAGGGACTCCTTACTGTGTTTGAGGGACGTCCGGCGGCGGAAAAGGACGGTAGCCCTTTACGAAGCCGCCGGCTTAAAGCCAAAGACGATCGCCGTATTGCCGTCGCGCCACGGGCAATCGATGCTCTCGAACCCGGCCCTCTTGAGAAGCTGAAACTGCTGCAGCAAGCTCGGCCCGGGGCCGTCCATGGCGGGCGCCTTCCCCCGCTCCCTCACTTGAATCTCGCGGTACTTTAGGTGCAGGAGCTCGCTGGAAAAATTCACGCGCTCGATATTCATAAAGAACCCGCCCGGCCGCAACGCCCCGCAGATCTCTTCGTAAACGGCCGCGATCGGCCTTGGCTTCCTTAAATTGTGGATCGCGCGCGCGCTCACAACCGCATCCAAATCCCGCGGCAGAACCGCGCTCCATCCGGGCCGGCTGAAATCGGACTGGACATAAGACACGCGCGACCCGTACGGCGCCAGGCGCTCGCGCGCGATGTCGAGCATCTGGGCCGACCCGTCCGTGCAAATCACCGAGACTTCGGAAAACTCCGCCAACAATCTCTGCGCCAGCGTCCCCGGCCCGCAGCCGACATCGGCAACGCGCGCCGGTCCGGCCAGCAAAACCGAAAGCCAGCGGATCGCGGCTTTGAACTGCGCTTCGCGCTCGGCCGCCCGGCGGTCGTCTTTCGACACCCACTCCTGCGCGTAGTCCTTCGATTGCCATTCGTGCTCTGTCTTCGCCATCATGACCCCTTTCAGCGCTGACCCATAAGAACCCCTCGGGGTTCATCTGTCACTCCGAGCGGCAACGAGGAAGGCGGAAGACCATAATCGCTCATCTGAACGATTATGGAACCGCTATGCCTGTCGGGTCTCCGCTTGCGCCCGTTCCAGAAAGCTCAAGTCCGCGACCTCCCTTAATGAAACTCTCTTGTTCGTGCCTTTCGCCAAGTTCAGCACCTCGCTCATGAACCGCACGCCCTCCTCGGTCATCGCGCACGAGTAGCCGCCGTGGCCCATGTGAACGTCCAGGTTTCCTTCGGCGTCCTCGCGGCTCAGGTGGCCGATCCATTTGAGCGCGACCGAAATCGCCTCCCGCCGGTGGCTGTTCACATACAAGGTGGCTTCATAGACGGCCTTCACCGCGCCATAGACCGCGTCGGGCTGCTCGCGAATCAGCCGCGCCGAGGTGCACAGCCCGCCGCCGTGCCAGCGCATGTACGGCTCGGGATAGGGAAGCAGGTGCCAGCCCGCCTTGAGCGCCCAGTAGACGTACTCCTCGCGGGCGATGACGGCGGCGATCGTCGCGTCCTGAAAAGCCTTGATCCGGTCGAGCGCGTCGCCGGGAACGATCGCCACGTCGCGCCCCGCTTCCCAACCCAGCTTTTTCGCCAGGTACAGGAGCTGGTTGTTCGACGCGCCGCCGCCGACCATGACTCTTTTGCCCCGGAGATCCTCGAGCCTTTCGATCTCGGGCCGCGCCATGCAGAAATGCAGCGTCGTCTGGTTGCTGCACAGCGCCTTTACCTCGCCCCAATCGCGCAGCAGCGCTTCGACCGTGGTCGAAACGGAGGTGTAGAAGTCCAGGTCGCCCGCGAGGCACAGGCGCACCTTTCGCTCTTTCGACTCCCTGACGTGAAGGCAATGAACGCTCACGCCCGCGCGCGCGAAAAATCCCAGCTCCTCGGCGGCGTAAAAAGGAAGGAAATTCATCGTCGGATAGGGAAGCGCCAGGAGCATGATGAATTCTTGTACCAAAAGAAGCGAATCGCCGACAAGAGCAGCGCGCTACTTCGCGGGACGGAAACCCCCGTACGTTACGAAATTGCCGAACTTCCAGAAGCAATCCACATCCTCGAAGCCCGCTTCGCGCAACCACGCGAGTTCCTGATCCAGCAGGCCATTGTCGTGCGGGCCGTGCGAAGGAACCTCGGTCGCTTTTTTCACTTCGGCCAGAGTCATCTTGCCCCCGGTTTTTTCGCGCACGTACTTGGCGAAAAGCTCATCGCTCGCCCGGCGATAGCGCCGCCGCAACGACTCGGTGAGCGGCCGCACGTTGTCCGCGTTGATGAAACAGCCGCCGGGCCGCAACAGCCCGAAGGCTTCCGCGTAAATCGCCCGCCGCCTAAAGCCGCCGCTGAAGTGGTGCAGCGCGCGCGAAGAGACGACGGCGTCGAAACGGCCGCTGACGGACTTGAGCCACGCGGGCGTCTGCAGCGAGGCGCGCGCGTAATCGACGCGATCGCCGAAACGGGCCATCCGCTCCCGCGCCATCCTGAGCATCTCCTCGGAGGCGTCGACGCACACCGCGCTCGCGCTCGGCCGCTCCGCCAGCAAGAAAGCGGCGAGCGCGCCGAACCCGCACGCGAGATCGAGGATCCGGATCGGAGCTTCGAGAGGATGGGAAATCATAAGGCCAACGGCCGTCATCTGCATCTCGCGCACGGGCCTTTGCCAGTCCATCCGCGCGCTCCAGCTCTCGATGTATTCGCGGTTACCCCAGGTGTTTTCGAGTTCGCTTTGCGTTGGCTGCTTCATCTCGGCTCCTGAATTTTCGGCCCCTTCGACCGCGACCGGCGATTGGTTTTTCCGCTTGCCGCACCTCCGGCCCGCCGCGAGCGGAGGAAACGCCGCGCCGGCGGCTTACAGGCTCTCTCTTACCTTGCGCGCCGCTTCGACCAGACGCTCGAGCTTCGCCCAGGCAAGCTCCCGGGTGACCGTCATGAGGCCGCAGTCGGGAGAAACCAGCAGATTTTCCGGCTTGACGTGCTTGAGCGCCGCTTCCACGCGCTCGACCAGCACCGCGAGCGGCTCGACGGGAGTCTCTCCCGGATCGACGCAGCCGTACATGACGAGCCGGTCCTTGACAAGCTGCAAGATCTCCGGGTCATAGCCGCTGCGCGCGAATTCGAGCGAAAATCCCGAGACCCGGCTCTTCATGAGCTGCGTCAAAAGATCCGGATATTCGAACTCGTGCTGCAGGGCCTGGCCGCCGGGATAACCGTAGCAGAGATGAACGATACTCGGCACCGTGACGCCCTCGAGGCAGCGGTCGAGGGCGCGCAGCCCGTAGTCGGCGACCTTCTCGTGATAGCGAGTCATCGCCGGCTCATCGATCTGCACGATCTCGCAGCCCGAAGCCTGAAGGTCGAGCAGCTCCGCGTTCATCGCCGCCGCGACATCCATGGCGAGCGCGGCTTCATCGCCGTAGAACTCATCGACGGTGCTGTCGACGACCGTCATCGGTCCGGGCACGCTGACCTTGACGGGCCGCGACGCGTGCGCCCGGGCAAAACGAAAATCGTCGACGACGGCCGGCGCCACGCGCCGCACGCGGCCCACCACCCGCGGCACCGGGCGGTTATAATCCACGCGCCGGCGAAAGACGTTTTTCGGCTTGAGCTGGACAACGTCGAAGCCTTCCAGCTTTCCGAGAACGTAAAAAATGAAGTTCGTCCGCCGCTGCTCGCCGTCGGTGAGAAGATCGATCCCGATTCTCTCCTGCTCGTGCAGGGCGACGATCGTCGCGTCGTCCTGCGCCTCGCCGAGCAAAGCCGCTTCGATCCTAAACGTGACCTCGCTGCGCTTATGCTCGGCGAGCCATGCGGGGCGGGGGAGGCTTCCGACGCTGGTCGTGGCAACCGGGGGAAGTTTCAACGCGTTACCTGACACCGGTCGGGAGGAACGTGCACGTAGACCTTTTCGCCCGGATGAAAGGCCTGATACGGGCTCAGCAGGGCGCGGAAGCTCTTGTTTTTGATCTGCACTTCGCCGTCGATGAAATTGCCGAGAAACAGCGCGCGCTTGATCGTGCCCTCGAACAGATTGTTGGCGATCCCGGTCGGCTCGCGCGAGCACACCAGGCCCTCGGGGCGGATCACCACGAAGACGGACTCGTTTGAACCCACCTCGGTGCGGCTGAGATCGACGTTGATCGGCCCCAGCTCGGTCTCCACGGCGCCTTCCGTTCCCGTGCGCACCACGCGCCCCTGAAGCGCGTTGGCCGTGCCGAGAAATTCGGCCACGAGCTTGTTTTTGGGCCGCACGTACATCTCGTAGGGGGATCCGACCTCGACCAGCTCGCCCGCCATGATGACGCCGATCTTGTCGGACAGCGCGAGCGCTTCGAGCTGATCGTGCGTGACGAAGAAAGTCGTGATGCCGACGGAGCGCGTAACCTCCTTGAGCTCGACGCGCATTTCCTCGCGCAGCTTCGCGTCGAGGTTGCTCAAGGGCTCATCGAGCAGGAGCAGCTTCGGCTTGCGCACGAGCGCGCGCGCGAGCGCGACGCGCTGCTGCTGGCCGCCGCTCAACTGCGTTGCCGGCCGGTGCTCCAAGCCCGCCATCTGGACCATCTTGAGAGCGTCCATCACGTTCTTTTCGACTTCCGCCTTGGAGTACTTCTTTCCGCGCGCCCCGTACAGGAGGGGAAACGCGACGTTGTGGAAGACGTCCATGTGCGGCCAGATGGCGTAACTCTGAAAGACCATACCGATCGGGCGATCTTCAGGCGGAACCAGAATCCGTCGCTTCGCCGAAAAGACGCACTCGCCGCCGATGTAGATTTCTCCGGCCTCGGGATGCTCGAGGCCCGCAACGCAGCGCAGCGTCGTGCTCTTGCCCGAGCCGCTGGGCCCGAGCAGGGTGAAGAACTCGCCCTCCTTGATGTCGATGCTGACGTTCTGCACCGCGCGCACCTGGCCCTTGTCGACGACAAAACTTTTGTGCAAGCCCTCAATTCTCAGCATATAGCCGCTCCTCAATTAAGCTTGACCCGTTAGCTCACGAGTCCGTGATCCGCACCGATTTGCGCAGTGTTCTTACTTTACCATGGCGTGGGCACCTGATGCTCGAGCCGCACTTCGCGCCTTTCCCGGTCCGACCGGAGGAGCGCGAGGCAAACCTCGAGCGTGGCTTTGGCCCAGCGTCCGTCGGGATAGCGCTTGCGCTCCCCGCGGACCGCATCCCGCAGGGCCAGCAGCGCGCCCGTTACCGAAGCCCTTCCGCTCCCGGGGTAGCGCGGGCAGTCGATCTCCGCCCATCCGTCCGCCGTATAAACGTAGAGGCCGTTCAGCGATTGACGGATGTCGCCCTTTTCGCAGCTCACGATCGTAAGCCCGTAAAACGGCTGTCCCTTGCGCTCGTCGGAAGCAAAGAAATAGTCGCGCCGGCCCGCGTCCCGATACTTCGTCTGCTCGTCGGCGGCGGCCGTGCGCCGCGCGACCGTCTCGGCCGGCGGCGCCATCCCGTGGGTGAGCTCCGCGGTGCTAAAGTAGCCGTAGCCGTTCATCACCATCGTGACCGGCGTTCCGTCCTCGAGCTCGGCGAACGCGGTGTAGTTCCCTTCGGTTTGCGCGAAATTGGGGTCCCACCTTCCCGTGATGCCCCGGATCCACTTGACAAGCCCACCGCCGATCCACCTCACGATATCCGCCTGGTGCGGCGCCTGGCGGTAAACCACCCCGCCGCCGGAATCGGTGCTCAGCTCCGAGGCGAGCCGCGGCTTGCGCTGGAGCCAGCCGCCGTACATCCAGGTGTTGATCTGAATGAGCCGGCCGAGCTCGCCGCTCCGGACGATCTCCGCCATTTTTTGTACGGGCGGATCATAAATCCGCGAATGGCCATAGACAAGCTTCACGTTTCCCCTGTCCGCGGCCGCAATCATCCGGTCTGAATCCTCGAGCGTCAGCGCCAAAGGCTTTACGACGATCAGGTGCTTGCCGTTTTCGATCGCCGCCAGCGCGTGCTCTACGTGGAACTTGTTCGGCGTCGCGATATAGACGGCGTCGACCGCGTCGCTCCGGCACATTTCCTCGACCGTGCCGAACCCGGCGATGGCGTATCTGGCTTTATGCGTCTGGACGGCATCCGCTCTGGTGTCGGCCACGGCGGCGAGCTCGATTCCGGGAACTCCAGACGCCGCCGCCTGGACGACCTGGCTTCCCGCGTCGCCGAGACCCGCAACGCCTATTCTCAGAGCTTGCGCCATGCCATCCGTCTTGTAATTTGCGGTTTCAAGCCTGCAGTGCTTTTGGAAACGGCCATCTCAAGCGGCTTTTCCTTTATTAGCTCTCCTTCGACTTTTCTGCCGCCTCGGCAAAAAGCGCTTCCACCTGCTCTTTGAGCTGGCTGTACTTGCCGATATTGCCGCGCCGGCGCCCGGTTTTCTGCACCTTCTGATAGCCGCCGCGGCGCGAACGCTCCTCGTGCGGCAAATCGATGTAGACGTTTTTCTCCGGGTCGCGGAAGACGTTGATCGGGTCTTCGCCCCGCTGAATTTTTTCCAGCTGCTCCTTGAGCATCTTGCGGTACAGGATGATGCCGACGTCGGATTCTCCGAGCCTTTCCTGGGACCGGTCGGCGATCGCGCCCTGCGTGTACCACATCAGGCTGTCCTGGCCGGCGTTATTGTCGAGGAGTTCCCACTGCGGCTGCCCGTTCTCATCCAATCCGGGAAGCGGCACCTTGAAATAGGGGATCTTTTCCTGCCGGGGCACGCGCACCCCCTCGCCCGGCATCCAGGTCTTGTAGACCACGTGATACGTGTGGCTGTCGTCGATCGGCACCCGAAACTGCAGCGACGCGTCGCTCGCCGAGAGCCCGCTGCGGAGAATATTGGGAAACAAAATCGGATGTCCCGCCTTCCAGTCGTCGTCCTGCTCCGAGCCGCCCTCGACGATGCGCCGCTTGATAATGCCGTGCTCGAACACGTCGAAGCCGATTTTTTCGTGGCGGTAAATTCTCGCCTTGAGCTCCGGCCGCCCCAGCCTTTCCATGACATAAGAATCGAAATGCCCGTGGAGCCATTCGACGTGCACCGGATCGAGCGAGTTCTCCATGCATTGCATCCAATTGCAGGGAATGATCATCCAGCCGGCTTCGCGCAGCGCGTTGGGCGTCACCAGGAGGTCCCAGCGGGGCAAAAGCGGCACGGGCTTGGGGCCGAGATAGGCGAAGATCAACCCGCCCAGCTCCTCGACGGGATAGGCGGTGATGGAAACTTTCTCCTTGAACGTGCTCTCCGGCGGCTCGGCGGGCATTTCCAGACAGCGCCCCTCCCGGCTAAACTTCCAGCCGTGATAGGCGCACCTCAGCCCGTCCTCCTCGGGAATACCGTAGAGCAACGACACCCTGCGGTGCGGGCAGGTATCGCCGATCAAGCCGAAACGGCCCTTGCGATCGCGATAGAGAACCAGCGACTCGCCCAAGATCCGCACCAGCTTGGTCGGGTGCTCCTGCATCTCGGCCAGCCCGCCAATCGGATGCCAGTAGCGGCGCAGGAGCTCGCCCATCGGCGTGCCCGGCCCGACCTGCGTCAAGAGTTCGTTTTCTTCTTTGCTGAGCATTTTTTTCCCTGCCGGCCGAACTGAGACACGCAGTAGCCCTTACTAGATTCAAAAGATTTCTTCAATAGCCGGGGCGCGAGCGAAGGCCGCGGCGCGCGCTCGACATCGGCTTTTGCCGCGCCGCGCGCTGAAAGAAGCGTTGTTTTCGATTGCCGTGGAGAGCGCGCCGTCAGCTTCTCTGGCGCCCGCTAAACGCCTCCTCGACGAGGCGGCGCGACAAAAGCGTCAGGATGCTTACGGCGACAATCAGCAGGATCCCCAGGGCCGCCGCCCCGGAAAAATCCGCGTTTCGATCCCACAGAAAGAACAGCAGAACGCTGACGGTCTCCGTTTCGGGAGTGCTCAGCATGAGCGGAATCGTCAAGCTCCGAAACGCGTGCGACGCAACCCAGATAAAGCCCATCACAAACGGCGGCAAAATGAGCGGCAGCGTGATCCTCAGGAGCACGGTCAGGCGGCGCGCCCCGCTCACCATTCCAGCCTCTTCCAGTTCCTTGTGAATCTGCGTGAGCGCCCCGTTCATCAGCCGAGTCGAGAACGGAAGATAGGTCACGAGCAGACCCGCGACCATGATCCAGATGCTGCCGTAAATCGGCAGCCAGCGAAAGGCCGGGTGCAGGTACGTAAACACCAAGCCCAGCGCGACCACCGAGCCGGGAAGCACATGGGGCACGAAAACCGCCGCGTCGAGAAAAAATCTCCCGGGCGCGCGCGAGCGGACCACGATCCACGAGATAAAAAACGCCACCGCCATCGCGAGCATCGCCGTGCACGTCCCCAGCAGCAAGGTGTTGGTTAAAATGCGGCCGATGTTCGGCCAGTTCATGATATCGAGATACTTCGCGAACGAAATAAGGCTGAGCGCCTGCCATGAAGGCGGCCGGTAGCTCGGCAAAAGCGACGCCCACAAGAGAATCAGAAGCGGCAGGCCCGTGCTGAGCATAAAATAGAGGAGAAAAAGGCCGAACGCGGGGTAGCGCCAGCGGCCGAGCTGGATGCGGCGCGTCTGGGAGGCCTTGCCCGTAATCGTGACGTACTTCTGCCGCTCTGCCTGCTTGATGATGAAGTGAAAGAACGCGTACGAGAGAGAAATTGCGATGAGGATAAACGGCGACGAGAGCGCCGTCGCCAGGCCCCACTCGATCGGCGTGCTGTAAAACGCGCTAAAGAATATCAACGTGGGCAGAACATAGATTTGCTTCTGCAGCCCCAGCAGCAAGGGAATGTCCATGTCGTTGAGATCGCCGGCGAATTTGTAGAGCGTCGCCACGGTGAGGGCGGGCATGAGGACCGGCAAGGTCACTTTGAAGAGAGTGACCCTTTTTCTGGCGCCGCAGACGTGCGCGGCGTCCTCGATCTCCTGATTGACGAGCCTGAACGCGCCGACCACGAGCAAGAACACGGTCGTAAGACCCGTGATGCTGTTGACGAAGATCATCCCGGCCAGCGAATAGATGTTGAACGGCCCCGTTTCCAGGGCGATGCCGAGCCAGCCGAGCAGCGACCTCAACGGCACGTTCAGCACGCCCACGCGCGGGTTGAGCAAGAGGATCCAGCTCATCGTCAACAGAAACGACGGCATGCCGATCGGCAACAGGATCAGCGCCCAGGCCAGCCGCCGGAAAGGCATGTCGGTCCGCTCGACCAGCCAGGCAAACAGAATCGCAATCGCCATGACGATCGCGACGCTCACGCCCGCGTACAGGAGCGAATTCAGAAGCGTCTGGTAAGTCAGCGGATAAGTGTACGTGAGGGCATAGTTGGCGAAAGTAAACGGGCCGAGCTCGAGCGGGGTGCCGGAGCGGAAGCTCACCATCACCACCATCAATAAAGGAAGAACGATGAGCCAGAAGAGCAGGAAAAACCCGAGCGCGACGAGCCCCGCCCTGGCGGCGCGCCGCCCGACGCCGCTCAGGATCCCCTGCGCGACTGCGGTTTCCGCGTAAGTAAGTGCCAAAGTTCCGTGCTCTCAGATTACTTTGGCGAAGCCCCGACTTTCGGCAGGCCCCAGGCCTCGACGGCGATCCGCTGCATGATCTTTTCTTCCCGATGCCGGCACTCGTCGGCGCAGAGCGCGACATTGGCTCCCTTGGACAGCTTATTCGCCAGCGTGCCTTCCACCAGGAAGGAGCCCCGGCCGGGTTCGATCTCCTCGGCGAGCTGTTGACCTTCCTTGGACGCTAAGAACTCGATCCACAAGAGCGCTGCGTGCGGGTTCTTCGCGTTCGCGTAAACCGCCTCCGGCTCGTGCGAGGACATGGGAAAAGGATCGGGAATCACCATCTTGATCGGCGCGGAAGGATCGTGCTTGAGCGTCCGCTTCACAACGTGGATGTACATGCCGCAGTTCATCACCACTTCGCCCGAAACGAGCTGGGTGATGTTGCGCGTGTTCCCCCGGCTGAAGACGGGGCTGTTTTCTTTTAGCCGCTTGGCGTACGAGAGAAGCTTCTCGTCGTTCCACTTGGCCGAGAGCCACGCCAGGACGTTCGGCTTCGAGTCGACGCTGAACTTCCCCCGGAAGTAAGGATCCAGGCAGCTCTCCCAGCCTTTCGGCGCCTTGTCCTCGGGCACGAGCTTCGAATTGTAGGTAATGACCCCGGTGTTCGTCCCGAGCCAGACCAAGACTCCCGACTCGTCGATCATCTCGAGCGGGATCTTGAGATGCCCGGCCTTCGACATCGCGCGGAAGTCGTACCGCTTGATGAGATTTTTGCTGAAGTATTCGTTGAAGAAGGCGCTGCTCGGGCTGAACGCGTCCGCGCTCGAAGTTCCGGTCGCCATCTCGAAGAGTTGCCTTTGGCCCGCCTCGATCCCGGTAACGATGCCGTAGGTGGTTTGGATGAACGGATACTTTTTCTGAAAACCCTTGACCAGCCCGGGAATGACGGTGTCATCGTGGCCGGGCACGACCCTGAGCTTTCCTTCCTTCTTCGCGCCCTCGATGATCTGATCTCGGGTAAGCGAGATCATCGCCTGGGCCTGCGCGGCTTCGCCGTCGGCCGACGCAAAGCTCAAAAGCAGCGATGCACCCAAAAGCCCTCCGATGATGTGCCGCAGCTGTCTCATATCGCCTCCCGTCTCTTTTTGACCCGTCGCCTCGCGCCCGCTGTCAGAGATTCAGCAGCCTGGCCGCGTTCTCGCCGAGAATCTTTCTCTTTTGCCGGTCGTTGATATCGGTCCGCTCCATGATGCCGGAAACCGTGTGGGGGTATTCGGAATCGAAGTGCGGGTAATCGGTGGCCATGAGAATGTGATCTTCGCCGAGCTCCGCGATCGGCCGCGCCAGGTCTTTCTCGTCCGCCTCGCACGTGAAGTAACAGTTGCGCTTCACGTATTCGGAGGGCGGCATGCTCAGGTGGCCGGTCAGATGAGTGAAATCTTTCGCCCATTCGTAGTCGTCGTCCATGCGGTGCATC
Source organism: Candidatus Acidiferrales bacterium (assembly GCA_035559995.1). Taxonomy (GTDB): domain Bacteria; phylum Desulfobacterota; class Binatia; order UBA9968; family UBA9968; genus DATMAM01. Next base: position 30,979 of record DATMAM010000062.1, on the reverse strand, counting down.
CAGTAGAGCGGAAATTCCGCGCTGCACTCGAAAAACGCGACTTTCAGCCTGGGAAACTTTTCGAAAACTCCGCCCAACACCAGCGCCACGAGCGCCGGCAGACAATTGAGCGGCCGGCCGAGAACGTGCGTCTTGAAGAAGTTGTCGAAGCGATCGACCAGCTCGCCGTTGCTGTTCGGGTGGCAGAACAGCGGGACATCGAGCTCCTGCGCCGTCTCGTAATAGGGATAGTAAGCCGGATCGTCCATGTTGCGCGTGCCGCAATAAGGGGCCAGATGCGCCGCCTTGAAGCCCAGCTCCTTGACGCACCGTTTAAGCTCGTCCGCCATCCCTTCCGGGTAACCCGCCGGCGCCATCGCCACCGGCAAAAAGATATCCTCGTAGCCCTTGACGAGCTTCGCGACCCAGTTGTTGTACGCCTGCGCGCACGCAAGCCCGAGCTTTCCGATATTTTGCGTGGCGATGCTGATCTGGGTCGGAAAAATAACCTCCTTGTCGATCCTCTCCGCCTTGATCCCTTCGCGCCGGTACTCCATGTCGTAGCCGGCGCGCTGGCGCGCCGCCATCTCGCCGCCGCGCCAGCCGACTTTGGGATCGTAGATATAAGGATGGCTGTGCGCCGCGCGCCCCTGCGGGCTGATCGGATCGAGCGAATGAATGAATTTCGTTGTGTGGCTTCTGCCGTCGCTCGCCTTGACCGGCGTAAACTTGGCGAGCGGCCCGTCGAACTTGTAAACCTCGTCCAGGAAATACCCCTCGCGCAAATGGGAATCCAAATCGATGATCATAAAGGCTCCTCCGGATTCAACGTTCCTCAAGGGCGGCTACTGATCCGCTCATAGCGCACGCGCGCGCAAATGTCTATCCCGCCGAGAGCTTACGGCCTTAGGCCGGATCCCGGTTTTATCCTGCCGCTTGCGGCTTTCCCGCCGGCGTTCCCAGCGCGGCGGCGCCCGCGTGGGCGTCATGCCGCACGCCGAGTTTGAGACCATAGGCTCTCACGACCAGCGCGCCGCCCACGGTGAGCGCGATAATGAACAGGCTGAGAATGCTCGCCGCCTCGCGGTTGCTCACCGCCACCGAGGAGAGCTCCAAGGCCATCAGCGACAGCGTCATCGTGTCGCGCGAGGCGAGGAGGACGATGCTCCCGGTGGCGCCCGCCGCGCTCACGAAGTTCATCACGGCCAAAAGAATTAACGTCGGCATCAGCAGCGGGAGCCAGATATAAATATAGGTTCTGAGCCATCCCGCGCCCGATACGCGCGCCGCCTCTTCCATGTCCGCGCCGACCTGGACAAATATGCCCTTCATGATGTTCACGCCGGTTGTCTTGCCCTGAAGGATAACGACGATGAGGAGCGCCCAGATCGTGCCGAAGAGCGCGCTTAGGACCGGCGTGCCGACGAAAACCCACAACAGCCCGAGCCCCGCAAGAATGCCCGGGATAGCCCCGGAAGACCAAACCATCAGGTCCAAAACTCCGCGTCCCGGAAGCCGCGTCCGCACCATGAGATACGCGAGCACGGAGAACAAAAGCGGGCTTGCCAGCGCCGCCGTCGCGCCGAGGACCAGCGTGGTGCGCAGCGCCTTGAGAAAGACAGGATCGGTCAAGACCATTTTCCAGTGATCGAGCGTAAAGCCCAGAACAAAGTAGCCTATGCGCGTCATGAAACTCCCGAGCACAAGCACGAGCATCGGCCCGATGGTCAGCAGCGCGAGAAGAAGCGCAATCAGCCCGAACGCGACGTAGTTCCAGCGTCCGAGATCGATCAGACCGGGACGAAAGCTTGCGGTGATCGTCGTGTAGCGCCTGCGCTGGAGAATCCAGCGCTGGAGCGGGATGATCACCGCGATCAGCAGCAGCGTAATGCTTGCCAGGACCGTCGCCTCGCCGTAGTTCGGCACCTGGTCGCGCACGAGCGCGTAAATTTTCGTCGAATAGACGTAAAAGCCAAACGGCATTCCCAGCAGGTACTCCGTCTCGAAAGATTGAAACACCCGCAATAGCTGCAGGGCGAACACCAGCGTCATCGGCGAGACCATGAGCGGGAGCGTCACGCGGATTAATGTCCGGAGATTGCCGGCGCCGCCGACCCGCGCCGCCTCCTCGAGGCTTGCGTCCATGTTCCGGAAAGCCGGCGTGAGGAGCATGACCTTGATGGCGATCCCGTGGCCCATGAGGTTCGCCCATACGATGCCGGGGACGCTGAAGATATTGAAAGGGCCCTGCTCGAAAAGGCCCAGCTTGGTGAGCGCGACGTTGATCAGCCCGATGTCCGGATCGAGCAGCGTAATCCAGGCGATCGTGGTCGGCAGGCTCGGGATCATGTACGAGACCCAGAAGAGAAACTCCAACGAGTGGCTGAACGGAACGCGCGTGCGCGCGAGCAGCCACGCGATCGCGACCCCGATCGGAAAACTGGTGGCGAAGGTCAGGGACCAAATCAGGACGGAATTGCCGAGCGACACGAGCAAGCCCGGACGATAAAATGCGTTTTGCCAGTGCTTGAGCCCCCAGGCGCGCGGCTCAACGAACCAATCGGCGGCGGTGTTGAAGCTGTTGATGAGAAGGAGCAGGACCGGCCACACCAGAAAGTAGCCGAGCACGAGCAGCACGAGCGCCATCAAGAAATGGCCGGCGCCTACCCGTCTTGCCCGTACGCTCCTAACGACGAGCGGCTGCTCGGCGGTGCGCGATCGCTCCACGGTATCTAGGCTCGGAATAGGTTTCAGGACCCTGACTCCTGCCTCCTGAATTCTGTCTCCTGCCTCCTGAATTCTGTCTCCTGTCTCCTGACTTCTGAATTCTGTCTCCTGTCTCCTGAATTCTGAATTCTGTCTCCTGTCTCCTGACTTCTGCCCCGCTCACTTCTGCCTCGACTCCCAAAGCTGCAGGATCCACTTTTGCGCCTCTTCCTGGCGCGCGCTGAACCCCGGCTCTGCGTCCGGAAATGCGTACTCCACCCCCGGAGCGCGCCTTTGTTCCGGGACGACTTCGCCGAACGGGATGTCGTTTCGGAGCGAAGCGCGGTCGAGAAAGGGGATCATCGTGTGGGTGAGAGTCTGGCCTTCCTTGGAAAGAAACCAGTTCACGAAGAGCTTGGCCGCGTTGGGATGCGGCGCGTTGGCGAAGACCGAGATGCAGCACCCCGAGCCGCCGGCGCGTATCAGGCCGACTTGCTTTGGCAGCCAGATCTGTTTGATCGGCAGCCCTTTCTTGGCGAGCGCCATGAGCGACTCGCTTCCCGTCGCCACCGCCTGGAGTGGAAACCTTCCGCCGACAAGCCACGTCTCCAGGATTCGCCGATCGTCGGTGAACGTGACCCCGGCGTGAAGGAGATAAGTTTTGATCCATTCCGGCCCGCGGTCCGGCTCGAAATAGCTATCGATCATCTGCCGGATCCCGGACGGGTCGCCCATCCCTTGACCCGCGATCTTGCCGCGCCAGCGGGGATCGAAAAAGTCGGTCTGCTTCTTGAGCGTTGCGATCTCGGCTTCCTTGATTTTCTCGGTGTTGTACCACGACTCGTACTGGTCTTCCTTGGAGACGTGGTAGATAAAAGTGAACTTCGAAAACTTGTCGCCGTACCAGTGCCGGTTGCGATACCACTTGGAGGTATCGACCACCTCGGGGTGGATCAGGAGCGGCGCAAACGGCACCAGCGACTCGGACGGAACGAGCCTCTGGTTGTTCTCGCGGATACTGATCAGCGCCACGTCCACCGTGTACTTGCCGGCTTTGCGCTCGGCGAGCACGCGGTTTACGGTATCGGTTGCGCTGCCGGTCGAGATCTCGACCTTGATGCCGAACTTTTTTTGGAAAACGTCCGTCACCGGGCGATACTGGCGCGAAGGGGCGCCGCCCGAGGCGATCGACACGGTTCCCTCCTGCTTCGCCGCCGCAACGAGTTTCGCCCACTCCTGCTCGAAGCTCGCCTGCGAAGCCGCGCGCTCGGGCGCGAGCGCGACCGATGACGCCGCGGCCATCGCAAGAAACAGTTCTTTAACGCGGCGCTTCGGCCGCTTCCGCATGCGGTTTTCTCTCATGACCGTGGCTCCTTTTGATTATCGCGCGTCTTCTCTCCAATCGGACGGCCACGCGGTATGGCCGTCGGGGCGAAGCTTGAGCCAAACTCTGCTGCCTTCCTCGACCGGCGTGTGCCGCTCGCCGTAGATCACTGCGCCACCCTGGCCGTCGATCTCGACCTGGTACTCGATGCGATCTCCGACAAAGAGCGCCGCCTGCGTTGTGCCAAGGAGCATTCCCGGGGGGAGCTCGGCTTTGGCGGCGGGCACGATCTCGACGTCCTCGGGCCGGACGGCGATGCGGACCTGCTCGCCGGGCTTGATCCCGCCCGGATCGTAGGTCCTTCCGAAGACGACGCAGCTCGGCGCGCCTTCGAGCGCGATCGCGATCTGGCCGGCCGCGTTTCCGGTCACGACCTTGCCTTTGAACAACAGCGTCTTGCCGACGAAATCCCGCACGAACTCGTTGACCGGCTGCTCGTAGAGAAGCCGCGGCGGGCCGACCTGCTGCACCACGCCCAGATTCATGATCGCGATCCGATTCGACAGGCTGAGCGCCTCGATCTGATCGTGGGTGACAAAGATAACCGCGACGTTGAGCCGCCTCTGCAAGAGCTTCAACTCGATGCGCATATGCTCGCGCAGCTTGGCGTCGAGGTTGCTGAACGGCTCGTCGAGAAGCAGCACCCGCGGCTCGGTCACGAGAGCGCGCGCGAGCGCGACGCGCTGCTGCTGGCCGCCGCTCAGGAGAGGCGCCGGACGGCTCTCGTAGCCGGCCATGCCGACAAGCTCCAGCGCCCGGCGCACGCGCTCTCTGATTTCCGCCCGCGGAAAGCGGCGCGACTTGAGCGGGAAAGCGACGTTCTGCTCCACCGTCATGTGCGGCCAGATCGCGTAGGACTGAAAGACCATGCCGACGTTGCGCTTGTCGGGCTGCACGAAAATCCCGCGCGAGGACACGACCATCGGTCGATCGCCGAAAAAGATGTCGCCGCGATCGGGAACCTCGAGGCCGGCGACCATTCGCAGCGTCGTCGTCTTGCCGCAGCCGCTCGGACCGAGCAGGGTCACAATCTCTCCGTCGCGCACCTCGAGGGAGAGATCCTGGACCGCGGGCTGCGCGCTTCCGGGATAGGTCTTCCAGAGGCCGCGCAGGCTGACGGCGACCTTGGCCGGAGCGGGCGCGCGCTCGCGCGCCGCAGCGGGAATCGCCCCGGCGGAAGCGAGATTTTCCATCGTGGACTCCCTCTTACACGAAACTCGCTTCAAAATGTAGCGGCCGCAGGATGGGTTGAGGTCTGCCGGAACCCATCCTTCCGGCAGCTCAACGGTGGGTTTCGTCGCCTTGCTCCTCAACCCACCCTACGTTTCTTTGAGTGAGATTATCCTTCACAATCCCCCGGCTTCTTCTTTCATGTAGAAGCCAAGCTTTCTCATCGCCGGCCAGTCGTCGATGGAAAAAAGGATCGTGTCCTCGTTGCGGGGGTTTTCGTGGTGGTGCCATTTCCACGGCGGCACGGCGAAGATGTCGCCCTTGCCGTACTCCAGGCGCTCGCCTTCGATAACGACAGCGCCTTCGCCTTCGAAGGCGAAGTAGAAGGTCGTGCTGTTGTGGCGATGGGCCATGGTTTTTTGCTTCGGCGACAACAGCTGCGCTTGCCACGCGATGGTCGGCAAGGTCGGGCCGGCGTCGACCGGGCTTGCGAGCATGATCAGAATTCCATCGCAAGGATCGCCCTCGCCGTTTTCCCTGAGCGCCGCGAGCGCGGCGCAGGTGTCGGCCCACGGATAGCGCATCGGCGGTAAGGGGTCGGGAGTCTTTGCGCTCAGGATTCCCGACCCCTTGGTCGCAATCGGCCGCGCCAGCCCCAACGTGCGCTCGCCGTAGCGCGCGGGCTTTTTGATTTCTTCGTACGGCTGGTCGTCCGGCAGACGCTCGTTGACGTTGACGTTCGGGTTGTAGCCGTTGTCGTAGCCGTCGATCCAGATCGCGGGTTCCGATCCCCTGTTCCAGTGGTCATGAAAAGTCCAGGGCGGGCTGATGACCACATCCCCGCGCTCCATCGGATAGGCCTCGCCCTCGCAAACGAAGAGCGCGTCTTTCGGCGCCTGGCAGACCAGGCGGGTTTCGCTGCGCAGGTTGCGGTGGCACTGGGTGCGCTCGCCGGGCATGAGGATCTGCGCGTTCATCCAGATCGGAAACTTGCGCGCCTCGATACCGGTAACAGAGCGCATGCCGGTCATGCCGTTCGGCCCGACGGTCACAATCTTCCCGGACTGCATCAGCCCTCGGTAGATGCCGTCCCACTTCCAGTGCGCCGCCGTGTTCCCGGTGCGCGGCGCCTGCCCCTCGCGCCTGAGCCCCGCGCCGACCAGGTGGTGCGCGGCGAGAAAACGCTCGAGATCCTCGCGTGTCGTGCCGACGTCGATCATCGCCTAATTTCCCATCCTCGCCCTTTCAGCGAGAACAAACGCCGGGGTCGCTGTCGAGATGAAAATACCGCACCGCATTGCCGACCAGCATCGCCTGCTTTTCGTCTTCGGGCACGCCGGCAAAGTCTTGTTCGATGATCTTGAGCGAATTTGGCCAGTCGCTTGCCGCGTGCGCGAAGTCGCTGCCCCAGAGGAGCTTGTCGGCGCCGATACAGCCCCGGCGGCGCACGCCGACGGGATCGTGCAAGAAGCCCCAGTAGTTGCGGTCCCTGAGATACTCGCTCGGCTTTCGCTCCAGGTATCGCAGCCCCCAGTTCGCGTGAATCATCGGCATGTATCTCTCGTAGTGATCGTCGATTTGCCAGAGGCCGTACTCGAGCCAGCCGATCATCGTTTCCGCCCAGTACATCTCGAGCTTGGGAAATCGGTCCCAAACCCCGGCGAAAGCCATTTGAATCGCGCCGCGCATGGCATCGTTGGTGAAGCGAAAAAAATAATTCAGTGGCTCGCGCTGATGCACGTCGGGACCGGGTTCCTTCTCGTAAAGCAGAGCCGGCTCGCCGCGGCCGGCGCCGAAGTTTCCCGTGCCGTGATTGGTGAGCGGCATGCCGATCTCCGCCGCGGCCGCCCAGAACCGATCGTCTTCGGGCGTGGGATAGCTCTTGCCGCTGGGAAACTTGTCGAGCTTGACGCCTTTGAGTCCGAGCTTCGCGCAGTGTTCCAGCTCGCGCACCGCGTCAGCCACCCCGGTCGTCGGAATGAGCCCGATTGGGATCAGCCGATCCGGCGCCGCGGCCATGTAATCCTCGGCCAGAAACTCGTTGTAGGCGCGCACGAGCTCCAGATAAAGCTCGTCGTCTTTCGCCTGGCGCAAAACGTTGTTGAGCTGGGAGAACAGGATTTCAGCATCGACGCCGTCCTGGTCTTGCTCGCGAACGCGCTGCTCGGGCGTGCCGGTACCGGCGCTGTTCTCGAAAGTCGGCACCTGCGAGGCCAGGTCTTTGTGGGGGACGCCCACGCTGCGCGTGATGCCGATGGTGTTGGGCTTGCCGCCGTCGACGACGACCGCGTCCGAACCGTTGGGCATCTTGACGCGCTTCGGCGCGCGGTCGCGCCACTTTGCGGCGACGCGCTCCCGCCAGACGTCGGGATTGAGATCGATATGCCCGTCCGCAGAGATAACCCTGTACTGCCGTGCCATGCTCAGGCTCCTTTTCGATTGCGACAACCAGCGCCCGTGACGCTCGCCCCCAAAAGACCGGCGTCCCAAATGAGAAAAGCGCGCCGCGGGCCCCTGCTACCCGATTATCGAAACGAGAAAAAAATGTCCAGCGGCAACAACGCCCGGCAACGCTGATCTTTCAGCTCGAAACGAGAAACTCGAAAACCCGAAACTCTCCTAAGCCCCAGGCCTTATGCTCACGTGGATCGCGCCCTCTCCTTGTTCGCCGATAAAGGTCCTCATCGCTTCGTTCACGTGATCGAGATCGAACTGGTGCGTGGCCATCTCGCCGAGCGGGTAGCGCCCCGAGGCCAGGACCTGCAATCCCAGCTCGAAGGCCGCAAACGAGGATCCCTGGACCCATTTCATCGTTATCAGCTTGCGACCGAACCCCGTCGTCGGAATTTGCTGCTCGCCGGGCCCGGCGAGCACGATCGTGCCGATCTTTGACGCCAGATCGAGCGCCTCGCGCACGGTTTCCTTGCCGCCGCGCGAAACATTCACGATCACGTCCGCTCCCTGGCCGCCGGTGATTTCCCTCACGCGCTCGCGCAAGCTCTCCTTTTCGACGTCGATCGTGTGATCGGCGCCGAGCTTGCGCGCGACCTCGAAGCGTTTCGCATCCTTTCCCAGGCCGCTCACGATGACGCACGCGGCCCCGGCTTCTTTGGACGCGACCACGCACGCGAGCCCCATCTGCCCCGGCCCCTGGATGACGACCGTCTTGCCCGGGGCCGCGCCGCCCTGCAGATAGGCCCACTGCATGCCGTTGGCCAGCGCGACAAAAAGCGCCGCCTGTTCCGCGGGGACGCGCGCGGGGAGCTTGTGCACGATCGCGTTCGGCGGCAGATAGAGATACTGGCTAAACCCTCCCCAGAGAGACGGCCAAACGCTGACGGGCGTATTCCCGTAGCGCAGGATCACGCGGCCGGGAAGCTTGTCGGTCTGATCGCAAAAGCGGTACTCGCCGCCGCGGCACCAGCGGCAGGTGCCGCACGGAAGGTACTGCTCGACCACGACGCGATCCCCCTCCTTGACGCCCCAGCGTTGGGCCGCCCCGCTTCCGATCTTCGCGATGAAGCCCACGTTCTCGTGACCCTTGATGTGCGGCTCGCCCTTGAACTTCAGGTAACCGCCGATGTCGCTCCCGCAGATGCCCGCGATTTCCACCTTCAGCAAGGCGTCATCCGCCGATATTTCGGGGAGCGGGTACTCCCTCACTTCAATGCGCCGTGAGCCAACCTGTGTTGCCGCTAAAATCATCTCTGCCATCCGCGCCCTCCGTTTCGGTTCGCCCGCTGCTCATATCAAAACTCGCGCGCCATTGACAGAAACTTGCTTCCGCCATAATAAGGGCGGCTGGGCGGAAGAGATCTCTGGCTCCGTCTCAATTCTCTGTACGAGGAGACTCTATGGTCATCGACATTCACAACCACATCGTCGCCGGCGGCGAGCTCAACGCCTATCAGGCGAGCCTGATCAACAGCCGCGGCTTTCACGGCAAAGGCCACAACGTCGTCACCGAGGAGAGCATCCGAAAGGCGCGCTGGCGCGGCGTGAGCCACAGCGAGGCTCTAAGGCAGGTGGGCACCGACATGGCTTTCATTTCGCCGCGGCCGTACACCATGATGCACTCGGAAAAACCGCAAAAGATCGTCCACTGGTACTGCGAGGCGGTGAACGACGCCATTGCGCTGCAGGTGAAGGTCGAGCCGAACGTCTTTCGCGGCATCGCCGGCTTGCCGCAGTGCGCTGGCGTAAGCCCGAAGAACACGTTCGACGAGATCGATCGCTGCATCAATGATCTCGGTTTTGTCGGCATCATGATCAACCCCGATCCCGGCGAAGGCGACGGCCAAACCCCGGGCATGGGAGACGAGTACTGGTATCCTTTATACGAGAAGATGGTCCAGCTCGACATCCCCGCGATCATTCATCCGGCAAGCTGCCGCAACACGCGCGAGTCTTTCCATAACCATTTCATCACCGAAGAATCGATCGCGGTCCTTTCGATCATCAATTCGCGCGTGTTCGAAGATTTCCCGACGCTGAAGCTCATCGTCTGCCACGGCGGCGGCTCGGTGCCTTACCAGGTCGGCCGCTGGCGCTCGCAGCTTCGCGGGCCGAACGATACCGAGATTTTCGACGACCGGCTGAAGCAGTTCTACTTTGATACCGCGCTCTACAACGTCGAGTCGCTCGATCTCTTGTTCAAGATCGTCGGGCCGGATCGCTGCCTCTTCGGCACCGAACGGCCGGGCGCCGGCTCGAAGAAGGATCCGCGCACGGGCCAATGGTACGACGACATCAAGCCCAAGATTGAAAGCATCTCCTGGCTGACCGCGGACGACAAGGCAAAGATTCTCGGCAAGAACGCGGAAAAAGTCTTCACCCGCTTCAAGCCCGCGTAGCCTGGGTGTCAGGCTTCATTTTATTGATTTTATCGCGCTCATCGTGATACGGCCGCGCATATGCCCCGCGCTCCCCGCGTAGAGTATCCCGGCGCTTTCTATCATGTGATCGCGCGCGGTAACCGCCAGCAGGCCATCTTTCGCAAGCAACGAGACTATAAAAGATTTCTGGACACGCTGGAGAACGCGGTGACGCGTTTTCATTTCCATCTGCACGCCTATGTTCTGATGCCAAACCACTTTCATCTGTTGGCGGAACAAGAAGAGTTTCCACTGTCTCGCTTCATGCAGGTTCTGCTGACCAGTTACGCGCGCTGGTATAATCGGCGCTACCGACAGATCGGCCACCTCTTCCAAAGCAGATATCGCGCGATACTTTGTGACAAAGAGAGCTACCTTCTGGAATTGAGCCGCTACATTCACCTCAATCCGGTGCGAGCAAACATCGTCAAGCGTCCCGAGCACTATCCATGGAGCAGCTATAGCGCTTATCTGCGCGGGGCTTCACAGACGTTCGTTGACAGAGGAGCCGTACTGGGAACTCTTGCGCGAAACGAAGCGGCGGCGCGGCGCGCCTATGAAATCTTCGTGCTTGATGCTTTGGACGAAGGTAGGAAACCGGAGCTCTACGCAACGACCGAACAGGTATTCCTCGGTGGCGAGGAATTTATAGAGAAAAGCAAGACGCGCTTGCAAAGGAGCTTCGCGGTCCAACCCGCGGCGAGCGCAAAACCCACCGTAGAGAAAATTGTCGAGAGCGTTTCAATCCAGATGAGGTTAGCCGTGCCCGTAGTGATCGGAAGAACGGAGGGGGAGGCGGAAACAACGGCGCGTCAACTGGTCGCGGGGATTGCCCGACACAACTTCGGCCTTCCGCTAACCGAAGTGGCGCGCTCATTGAACCGCAGGCCTAACACCGTCTCGTTGCTTGCAAAAAAGTTCGCGGATCTCAGTCAGACAAACGAAACGATGCGCGAGCTCACCGACAGAATTATAAAATCAATAATTTGAAGCCTGACACCTTTTCCCGCATCTCACGCCCGCCACGCCCTCGTCGAGGAGAACGAGCGCGCAGCGATGGATCTGTCCGTCCGGAGTCTTCACGGCGGCGAAGGGACCATAGTCCGTGACGGAATACTTTCCGGCGAGGTTGATCGTCGGCGGCGCCGCGCGGCTGAGCGTGCCCGACGCCAGCGCCTCCACGCTCATCGCCGCCAAACCGATCGCGGCAATCGCCTCGAGCGCCTGAGACGGCTCGCGCGGCACGCGCAGCTCGGCGGCTTCCAGCTGCGCGACGACCGGCCTCTTCAAGTTCTCCAGCTCCGTCGTGATCCTGGCGATTTCCGTCTTGATCTCGGCCGCCCGCTCGGCCGCGAGCTGAGAGTCTCTCAAAGCGATCAGAAGCTCCCGCTTCTTTGCGTCCAGATCGACCAGCTGCTCAAACTCCGCCGATCTCCCAAAACGAACAAGGTACTGCCCCTTCAGCCACTGGGCGAGTTCCTGCCTTTCGGGCCACCGGTCGGGCTTTTTCTCGAGATCGCGCAACTGCGCGCGATAGTGATCCACGCTCAGGAGAAAAGTCGCGGCGGGGCTCATGACCCGCGCCGTGCCGCAACCCAGCAATGCGAGAAAGACAACGGAGGCGAGTTTTTTCATGCTCGCATCCTCATAGCACATTCCGGGAATTCTCAGAAGGACGCGCGCAAAGCCCCTCCGGAGAATGACAGCGCCGGCGGCGCGGCTTGACGCCCGGCGGAGCTTTGCGTAACTTGTTCTAGCTTTTCGGCCCCTGATCGCGAACCGAGGGAGCGATCGGCGAACGCCGCACGCTTGTCCGCCGAACAGGACCATGAATGCGATGCCGGAGATTCTAAGATTTTTGGCCGTGGCGGTTGCCGTCGTCGGCCTGTCGACTGGCGCATGGGGCCAGGCGAGCTTCTACCAGGGCAAAACGATGACCTACATCGTCAATATGGCGCCGGGAGATTCGCCCGATCTCTGGGCGCGCGCCGTTGCGCGGAACATGGTGAAGCACATTGCGGGAAATCCCAACATGATTACGCAAAACATGCCCGGCGGCGGCTCGATGATCGCGGCCAACTATCTGTACAGCGTTGCCAAGCCCGACGGTCTCACGATCGGCGCGGTCTCGGCGAATCTGTACTTTCGCCAGCTCACCGGCACCAAAGAGGTTCAGTTCGACTGGAAAAAATTCACCTGGATCGGCTCCAACTCGCGCCTTCAGTCGCTTTTGATCATGCGCGCCGACGCGCCGTACAAATCGATCGACGATATTCGCGCGGCGAGCGAACCGCCCAAGTGCTCGACAACGGCGCTGGGCTCGACAAGCCACATCACGCTCAAGATCATCGAGGAGGGCCTCGGAGCAAAGTTCCGAATCGTCACCGGCTACAAGAGCGGGAGCGATCAGGATCTCGCCGTGGAGCGAGGCGAGGTCCAATGCCGCGCCGTCACCACGGCGGCGTTTCTTGCCCGCGAGCCGTTTCAGACCTGGCAGAAAAAAGGGTTCATTCGCGTGCTCGCGCAGACGCCGCGCAAGCGGAACCCCAAATTACCGGACGTGCCGACGGTTCACGAGCTGATGGACCGCTACCGGGTCTCCGACGCCAGCCGCCGCTTCGTTCAGGTGATGCTCGGAGCGGACAACTTCGGCAATTTTCCCACCGCCGGTCCGCCGGGAATTCCGCCCGACCGCGTCAAGATTCTCCGCGACGCCTACGCGAAAGCCCTCCACGAGCCCGATTTTCTCGAAGAGGCGAAGAAGAGAAACTGGGAGATCGATGACATCAGCGGCGAGGAGCTGGAGGCGCTCGCAAAAGAAGTGATCGATCAGCCGCCTCCGGTTCTCGAGCGCATCAGGCAGCTCTTGGGAAGCTAAATCGCACGTTGCCGCTTGCGCTTGAGCGAATATTCAAAACGTGTCTTGCGCGCACCGACGGCGCGCCTTTTCACCGGTCGCGCTCAATGAGCTGCGCCCGCATCGGCGGGCCTTCGCTTCGGTCCTCCGCCGTTTTCTCCCGAGGTCTTGATCGCTAAATCCATATGTGCGAAGTCTCCTTTTGGAAACCCCGATCGAGCTGACCTCCGACACGCAAAGCTTCCGACCCGAAAGGAACGCCGCATGAAGATCATGGTCCTCGGTAAAAAGCCCCGCAGGGCGACGCCCGCCGAGATCGCCGAAATAGAAAAAGCGTGGAGCCGCCACGCGTCTCCAGACACGCGGGTCGAGGCCGCTTTTCCCGACGACTTCGAAGGATCGCGCGTCGAGGTCGCTCTCGGCGATCAGAAAATGCTGAACGGCCTCGACCACATCATGGAAGCGCCGGCGCTCATCCGCAAAATCGTGTGGGCGGCCGAGAACGGCTTTGACGCCGTGATCCAGACCAACACATTCGATCCCGGCATCGACGGCGCGCGGCTTGCGGTTTCCATACCTGTGATCGGCCCTTTCCGGACCACGATGCACGTCGTCGCCAATCTCGTCGATCGGATCGGCCTGGTCGTGCCGCTCGACTCTCATGTTCCCTACACGTGGCGGCTTCTGCGCACGATGGGAATGGATGGATTCGTCACGGGCATCCGGAGCCTCGGCATCTACGGCACGGACCTCGCCGCGCGCAAACAGGAGATCGCGGAAAAAACAGCCGGCTTGATCCGCGCCCTCGTCAACGAAACAGGCGCCGAGGGCGTGATCCCGCTTGGCGCCGCGCTGATTCCCCAGATCGTCGATCCGGCGGATCTCCAGGCGATGACGAACTTGCCCGTCTACAACACAAGATCGATATCGATGCGGTTTGCCGAGCTGTGCCTGAGCCTGGGATTGAGCCACAGCCCCCTCGCCTACCCGCGCGGCAAAATCGCGTACCGGGACTTTGTCGGCAGATTATCCTGAAGGAGGGCATTCATGTCGCGTAGCGAAGCGTTCGACGCTCGCAGAAAACCCGACATCGCGGAAGTCAACGTGCCGTGGCGCCACCCCTCGCCGTACGATCAGTGGCTCGCGACGCTTCGCCTTCCGGTCCACAAAGGCTATTTCGTCGAAGACCTCCGCACCCTGGAGCTGGGCTGGTGGGAAGAGCGGCGGTGTCATGCCGCCTTCGTCAAGCTGGCCGGCCAGGAAGGCGTGACCGAAACGCGCGTCACGGAAATTCCGCCGGGAAACTCCATGCTCCCCTTCAAGATGGCTTTGGACGAAATCGTTTACGTCGTCGAGGGCCGGGGCCTTGCGACGATCTGGGCCGAAGGACGAGCCAAGAAAACCTTTGAATGGCAAAAGCACAGCCTCTTTTTGATCCCGCGCAACTACTGTTGCCAGCTCGGCAACGCTCAGGGAGAAAAGCCGGCGCGCCTGCTCCACTACAACACGCTTCCGCTGGCTTTAACGCTCCACCCGGACCCCGATTTTTTCTTCAAAAATTCCTATCAGGATGCAAATCTCGTCTACGGCGAAGACGGCGCCGGATTCTATTCTCAGGCTCAAGCCGTGCGCCACTCCGACAGCGGCGATCGCATCAGAAACTACTGGGTCGGCAATTTCTTTCCCGATATGAAAGCTTGGGATCGGCTCGAGCCGTTCAGGGTCCGCGGCGCGGGCGGCCACGTCGTCTGGATCCGCTATCCCAAGTCGCCCCTGTACAATCACATGTCCGTTTTTCCCGCGCGCACCTACAAGAAAGCGCACCGCCACGGGCCGGGGACTTTGATCGTGATCCCGGCCGGAGAGGGCTATTCGCTGATGTGGCCCGAGGGCAGCGACAAGATCGAGATCCCATGGCACGAGGCGAGCGCCTTTGTTCCGCCCAACCGCTGGTTTCACCAGCACTTCAATGTTGGAGCCGCGCCGGCGCGCTATCTCGCCTTCCACTTTCCGAAGGGTTTCATGCGCGACAGCGAAAAAATCGAAGACCGCGAGCGCGACCAGATCGAGTATTGCGACGAGGACCCTATGGTGCGGAAGAAATTTGCCGATGAGCTGGCCAGGCGCGGCCTTACTTCCCTCATGCCGGAGGAGGCCTATCGCGATAAAAATTATCAATGGAGGTACGAAAGCTGAATTCGCAAGGGGACAGTCCGCTTCCGCAAAGGGACGGTCCCCTCGTTGAGAGGCTTCAATAACCACAAGGAGGCTTTATGGCAGATATCAGAGGCGTTGGAAAAAAGATCACCTACAGCGACGACAACCCGATCAGCGAGTGGGTGGAAAACCTCCGCCGGTCGCGCAACGCGCAAAAGCGCGAGCCCAAGGATCGGGCCGAGCGCGAGCTGCTCGCCCGCTGGCTTGGCTATCGGGGCCGCGACGAGCTGGAAAACATCGTCGGCTCCGCCTGCTACGCCTACTCTCACTTCGACATGGACTCGGAGTGGCGCTACCTTCTCGCCGATCACATCCGCACCGAGGCGGGGCACGGCTGGGGGTACATCCAGCAGGCCAACGCCTTGAATCCCGACAGAGATCATTCGAGGCCGGATCCGGACTTCGAGCGCGACTACAACCTGCTGCCGCGCGTCGAGCACTTGAAACTGATGAGGCGCGACTTTTTGAGCTACCTGATCGCCGGCAATCTCTGGCCCTACGGTCACTGCACGGCGGCAACCATCCAGAGCATTCTCATCACGACGCCCAGGGTGCTCGATTTCGAGGAGCGGGTTGTCCACGCCGAGGAAAGAGGCCATCACAACGCGATCCTGCAGAAATTGCACGACTATGTCTGGGAGCTGATCGAGGAGTACGGCGAAGAGCCCATCCGAAAGAGAATCGCCGAGATCGACGCCAAGGCGCTCAACAGCTGCTCGCGGACTATCTTCGATCCGTCGCGGCGGGAGTTTCTTCTCAAATACTTCAACGTTCCTCTGGAAAACGTGACGAAATTCCCCGAGTGGCGCGAGTACCTCTACCTCAATGTCTTGGGATTTCCGCCCGAGCCGGTCTTTATCCGCAACTGGCCGGAGCAGATCCCGCAGCCCAAAGCGGCGTAGGAGCCACCGCCGCGCCAGAGGTGTTATGAAAACCAGCGCGTTTGTGAGCCGTTCAGCTTTCCAAATCTTCGACTGTTCAACCGCCATGTGCCTGGCCGCGATCGCCTTTTTCTGCCTTCTTGCCGCCACGGCGGCGGCAGCGGTGAAGGGAGTCGGCGGCAGTCTCGACGAAATCGTCGCCCTTGCGAAAAAAGAGGGCAAGGTCAGGCTCTGTTCTTCGGACCCCGACGAGAGGGACGTCGATAAATTCTTCGCCTCGTTCAGGCAGAAGTACCCCGGCGTCGCGGTCGAGTACACGCGCTGCCGCGGCGTCGAGAGCCGCGAGCGGATCTTGAGCGAGCTCTTGGGCGGCCAGATCGACTACGACCTCCTGCACGTCTCGAGCGAGCTTGTCCCCAAATTCAAGAAAGCCGGAGTGCTCGCCGGGCCGTTTGACTGGAAGTCGATGTTCAACATTCGCGACGCGTTCATCAGCCCCGATCGGCACCTCGTCGCCGCGGGCAGCTCGACCGACGTCATCCTGTACAACGCCAAGCAAGTACCGAAGGAGCGCATCCCGCGCGATTGGACGGACTGCCTCGATCCCTACTGGAGAGGCAAATTTATCGTCGAGACCCGAGCCAACACCTTCACCGGGCTTTATCCCCACTGGGGAAAAGAGAAGCTTCTCGATTACGCGCGCAAGCTTGCGGAAAATAAACCGGTCTGGGCGCGCGGCAACACCGAAGCGATGAACAAAGTGATCGCCGGCGAGTACCCGATGATGTGCGGCGCGTATCTTTCTTCCGCGCTCCGGGCGCTGTCGCGCGACCCCGCGGCGCCGCTCGGCATCGCGGTTCCCAAAGAGGTTCCGTCGAACCTGTTCGCCACATTTGCGGTGATCAAGGGCTGCCGCAACCCCAACGCCGCGGTCCTTCTGGCGGGCTTTCTGGCGTCCGACGAGGGGCAGAAGTCGTACCGCCTCATTTTTCGTGATTCGCCGTACGATGAGGAGAGCACGACGGCCAAGCTCATACGGGACGCGAAAGCCAAAATTCTCTTCACGGGATGGGATTACACGCCCGAGCAGGAAAATGAGGTCCTGCGCTGGATTCGCGAGGCGTGGGGGCTGCCGGCGGCGCGGAAGTAAGACTCGCGGGCTCTTGCCCTCGACCTGGCCTTTCCGGGCACCGCCCCCGCCCTCCTCATTCATCGGCTCTCTCTTTCCGCTCCCCCAATGACAGATCGGCCCCCAAAGCACCCCGGCCGCTTCTCGATGCTGCGCAGCTACCAGCTCGCGGATCTTTTCACCATGGGCAACGCCGCGGCGGGGACCGGCGCCATTCTTGCCATGATGAGCTATCTTTTGACTTTCGAACCTTGGCGCGTTTATCTCGCGCTTTTCCTCGTGCCGCTCGCGCTGGTTCTTGACATCGCCGACGGCGCGATCGCGCGCTCGCGCCGGGAGCATTCGCTGTTCGGCCGCGAGCTCGACTCGCTCGCCGACATCGTGAGCTTCGGCCTTGCGCCGGCCGCGATCGGCTACGGCTTGGGCATGCGCGGAGCCGTCGACGTCGCAATTTTGATCTTCTTTGCCGCGTGCGGCATCAGCCGGCTCGCGCGCTACAACATCACCGCAAGCCGGCTCGCGGACGCAAGCGGCAAGGTTCGCTACTACGAGGGCGCGCCCATCCCTTCGAGCCTCGTTCTCGTCTTGTTTCTCGGCCTGTGCTTTTACGCCGGCCGCGCCGGCGAAAACCTGCCGCTTGGTCGAGTGGACTTTGGCGGGCTTCAATGGCATCCGCTCTCGCTTCTGTACTTCGCGAACGGCTGCGCAATGATCAGCAAGACGCTCCGCGTTCCAAAGCTCTGAGCAAACGCCTTTGAAATTCCGCCGCCGAGGCGGCCCCTGCGGGCTTCGCTTCGGGACTCGGAGGGCCAACCGCGCTTGCCGCGAACCTTCGCTACCAGCGCTCACGAATCCGGCCTTCCTTGACACGAGCCGCAATGGCATACTAGGAACCACTTTGGCCGGCGAGTTGGCTTCGGCCGAAATCAAGCTGATCGATAAAGGAGCGTCTTTTATGGCATTCTCATCGAACGAAAAGGTCGTCGTCTTCGGGCCCGCTCTCCCGCTCAATCTCGCCCCGATCTGGGTCGCCTACGACAAAGGCTTCTTTAAGGAAGAGGGCCTGGATGTCGATCTCAGGCCCGTTCAGGGAATACCCGATAGCCAGCACCCGCGCTTTGAATGGCGCCGCAGAGGCGAGATCGTCTTTCAATCTCCCGGCGGCTCCCCGCCTTTCCGCTCCGTCCTGGAGAACCGCCCGCCCGAGGACGCGGAGATCAACGTCGTGTCCATTGCCAACAGAACCGCTCACGTGTTTGTCGCTCGCCCGGAGATCAAGGACCCGTCCGAGCTCAAAGGAAAGCGGCTCGGCGCCGACAACAAAGGCGGCTCGAGCATCGACGCGAAAATCGTCTTGCGCCACTTTGGCTTAAATCCGGAAACCGATGTCGCGTGGGTCGATAGCCGCGGCAAGCCGCCCAACACGGAGCGTTACCGCCTTCAGCTTTTCGAGAAAGGCGAGCTCGACGCGGTCTGCTGCGATCCGCCGCACTGGAACATCGCCGTTCAGATGGGCGGGCGTAAGCTCACCTCGTGCCGCGATCTCTTCACGCTGCCCGAGGCGGGATTTTCCACCTCGCCGGTGGTCATCGCCGAAAAACCCGCGGTCGTCAAAGGCATGGTGCGGAGCATCCTTCGCGGCGCCGAGCTGGCGCGCCTCAGCCGCGAAGAAACGATCGATTCCATCCTGCGGCACAATCCCTACATCACCAGAGAGATGGCGTCGATGGCATGGGACGAAATCCACGACGAGTGGGGACCCGTGCTCGACATGGAAGCCTACAAGAGGAAGGTCGAGATCTACACGCGCGAGTGGAAGCTGCCGCCGAAGCCGGTCGAAGCGTACTACAATTTCGCTTTCCTGAAAGAGGCGCTGAACGAACTGAAGCTTCTAAGGTCATGGGACCCGAAAATGGACGTGGCCTCGTCGACGGCAACGCGCATGACCGTGTAGCCGCCTCTCGAACCAAAACGGCCGCGGAGACTTTGGCCAGCCAAAGCGGCGTAGGAGGCGCCCGATGAAAACCGCAACCGCGTTCGTGTCGGCCCTTTTCTGCCTTTCGCTGTCGTGGAGCGCCGGGGCGCAGGACTTCTACGCCGGCAAGACGATTCGCGTCATCGTCGGCGGAAGCCCGGGCGGCGGGTTCGATGTCTACACGCGCGCGCTGGCGCGGCACATGGGCAGACACATACCGGGAAATCCCAATCTCGTCGTCGAGAGCATGCCGGGGGCGGCGACGCGCATCGCGGCCAAATACATTCACAGCAGCGCCAAGCCCGACGGCCTCACGTTCGGCATTTTTAACGGCTACTTGATCTTGGGGCGGGTGCTCGGCACGCAGGGGATCGATTTTGACGTGAGGAAATTCGAGTTTATCGGCGTCCCGGTGAGCGACAACGTGGTCTGCGCGCTGCACAAAGCGAGCGGCATCACCAACCTGCAGCAATGGTTCGAGGCCAAGACGCCCGTGAAGATCGGCGCGCTCGGCCCCGGCAACAGCACCGGCGACGTGCCGCGAGTTCTCAAGGCCGCCTTGGATCTGCCCATCCAGATGGTCGAGGGCTACAAGGGCACCGCCGACATCCGCCTCGCCGCCGACTCCGGCGAGGTCGCCGGCGGCTGCTGGGGCTGGGAGTCGGTCAAGGTGACCTGGAAGAGCGGCCTGGGCTCGGGAAACGTCAACGTTATTATTCAGGCGACCGCAAAAGCGCTTCCCGACCTTGCGAGAGTTCCGGTCGCTCTCGACCTCGCCAAGACCGAGGAGGCGCGCGAGCTTATCAAAACGGGCGCGATTGCCCCGGCGACGATCACGCGCCTTTACGCCACAACCGCCGGCACTCCCAAGGACAGAGTTGAGATCCTGCGCAAAGCGTTCATCGCGACGCTCAAAGATCCCGAATTCGTCGCGGAGGCCAAGAAGTCCGGCCTCGAGATCGATCCGTTGACCGGAGAAGAGGTGGAAAAAATCGTCGAAGGAATGTTTTCTCTCCGCCCCGCGACCGTGTCCAAGCTCGCCGCGGTGCTGGCGGTGAAATGAGCCGCGGAGCGAGCGAGTATCGCCCCGCTTTAACGATCCGCGACTGAGCCACGATTGCGGCACCTCCGCGACGGCGGCATGACGGCTCAAATTCGCCGGCGTTGCGTCGTTCCGCGAAAGCGGAAACCCGATCCCTTTCTGTTTTTTGGCTTCCGGCTCTCCGCGCTGCCGCACGCGCGCCCGAACGACGAAGAGGTGGCCGGCGTTTTCTGGCTGCACGGCCAACCGGCGATCCAGTCTCTCGCGCCGAACTCGCCGTATCGCTTCTTCCAAGACATCGCGCTCCAAGCTCTCTTGGCGCGCGCTTCGCTTGACACCGTACGCCCGCTGCACTATGGCTGTGGAAAACCACGCGAGGTGACGATGAGCCTGAGAGGAAAGGCGGCGATCGTCGGCATCGGCGAGACGCCGGTCGATCGCCTGGGGAGCAAGCCGGGGGAGCCGCGCAAATCGACCGCCGAGTATCTGGCCTGGGCGTCGCGCATCGCTCTCGAGGACGCCGGCCTGACGATCAAGGATTTGAACCGCCAGGGGCTCGCGGCGATCTACACAACCAACCACTCGCAGCCGTTCTGGCCGGAAGAGGTCGCGAGCATCGTGGGGTTCACGCCCAAGGTCGCGCTCGCCGGCGGAAACGGCGGCGCAAGCTCGGTCTCCGTGCTGGGGCACAGCGCGGCGATGATCGCCGGCGGCGTCGTCGATCTCGTTCTCGTGGTCGCGGCGGCGGCGCCTTTCAGCGAGCGCGGCCGCACGCGCGCCGAGCCGATGGACACGCGCGACTTCGAGATGCCTTTCGGCGTCATGGGCCCGAACTGCAAGATATCGTTCGTCAAGAGCCGCTACATGTACGAGTCGGGGATGACCGACGACCACTTCGGCAAGATCGCCGTCACGTGCCGCTACCACGCTTCTCTGAATCCCGCCGCGTATCTGAAAAAGCCGATGACCGTCGAGGATTACAAAAATTCGCGCCTGATCTCGGACCCGATTCGCCTGTTCGACTGCGTGCTTCCGGCAAACGGCGGCAAGGCCTACATCCTCGCCTCGCCGCAAAGAGCGCGCTCGCTCCGCAAGCCGCCCGTGTGGCTCCTCGGCTGGGGCGAGAGGGAAAATCCCAGCGCCGGCCCGCGCTATCGCGCCAACCCGCTCATCACCGGCATCGCCGAGTGCGCCGAGGACTGCTTTGCGATGGCCGGCGTCACGCGCAAGGACATCCGCTGCCTGAACCTCTACGACGACTACATCCCGATCGTCATGCTGCAGATCGAGGATCTGGGATTTTGCAAGCGCAACGACAGGGAGTTTTTCGAGAAGACCGACTTTACCTTCAAAGGCGATCTGCCGATCCAGACGAGCGGCGGCATGATCAACTGCGGCCAGCCGTCCACCGCGGGCGGCATGCTGCACGTGATCGAGACCGTGCGCCAGCTCCGGCACGAGGCCGGCGCGCGCCAGGTTCCCGGCATCAAGTTCGGCATCGCCACCGGGCTCGGCGCGGTGAACTACGGCAAAAATTTCGGCTGCACCGCAGCCGCGATCCTGGGCAACGAGGTGTGACGTGGCCGAAGCAGCAAGAGAGATACCCAAACCCCTACCCCAGATCACGCCGCTCAACCAGCCCTTCTGGGAAGGCGCGAAAGACGGCAAGCTCGTGATGCAGCGCTGCAAGGACTGCCGCGCGTGGGTGTGGTGCCCGCGCCCGGTCTGCGGCGAATGCGGCAGCGACAGCCTGGAGTGGACGCCGCTCAGCGGCCGCGGCAAAGTGTTCGCCTTCACGGTGATCCGCGAGGTCGTGGGCCACGCGCTGCGCGGTTTCGCCCGGGATATCCCGTACGTCACGGCGTGGATCGACCTCGACGAGGGCCCGCGCTTCTGCAGCAACATCATCGGCTGCCCGATCGAGAGCGTGAGGATCGGCATGGACGTCCAGGTGACGTTTGAAGACACGGGCCAAGGCGTGACGTTGCCCAAGTTCAAGCCCGTGTGATTATGTTTCGTTCCGCCGGCGGGCGCGCTGCCATTAGCAGACCCGAGCCAAAAGTCTTCGAGCTGTCCAGCTTTCCCAACGCAGAATGAAGAATCGAAGCCGCTCGATCATGGCAACATCAAACTCGAGTTCGATTCAGGGTTTTGTCGGAACGCAACTTCGTTCATCGGAAGGTCCCTTTTCCGGCTTTTCCGCGAAAGCGGGAATCCGGGTTCTCTGGATTCCGGCGCGCGCCAGCTCAGGCCGGCTCGGCCGGAATGACGGCGGTTTGCTGAACTCAATCGGGAGATAAGCGATGGCCAATCCCAAGCTTCGTCTCGGCTTTCGCGAGCCCAACATCGACACCAACCGTCCTTTCGTCGACGGCGCCGTAAAGGTCGAAGGGTTCGACCTCGAGATCAGTAGCTTCCGCGGGCCGGAGTTCATCGACGCCTGGGACGCCAGCTTCGGCGGTCTGGTTCAGACGAAAGCCAAAGGCGACCATCCTTACGTGTCGATTCCGGCGTTTCCCAACCGGAAATTTCGCCTCTCTTACATTTTCGTGAGGGCCGCCGCCGGGATCGAGACGCCCAAAGACCTCGAGGGAAAACGCGTTTTCGTGAGCAGCACCGCCGGCATCTGGGCGCGCGGCGCGCTGCAGAACTACTACGGCGTCGATTTCACGCGCATCCAGTGGTTCATGTCGGCCCGCGAAGCGAAGAGCTGGGGGCCGGGCATTCACGTCGAGGCCTTGCCGGAGGTTTCCGGCGCGGGAGGCGCGGCGGTGGACGAGATGCTCCTCAAAGGAGAGCTCGACGCCGTGATCGAGCCCAACGTTTTGCCCTCGATCAGCCGGCGCGATCCGCGCGTGCGCCGCCTCTTTCGCGATTACAGGACCGAGGAGCAAAATTATTTCAAAGCGACAGGGATCTTCCCGATCAGCCACATGGTGACGCTCAAGCAGGAGTTCGTCGACAAGCACCCCGAGGCGCCGGTTGCGCTGCTCAAGGCCTACCGCCAGGCGCGCGACGTCGCCTTCGAGCGCATTTACGGCTCCGACCCCGAGATCGTGACGATCTCGTGGGCGAGCGCGCTGATGGACGAGCAGCGCGCGATCATGGGCGAGAACTACTGGGCCTACAATGTTCGGGACAACGTGCGCTCGCTCGAGGCGATGATGGTTTTCTCGCACCAGTTCGGCATCACGCCGACCAAGCTCGATTACCGAAGCTTCCTGCACCCCGAGGCCGCGGCGCTCCCGGGAGCGTAAGGCGCGGCCCAGCGTATTCGAAGGAGCGTTTCATGGCATTACGCTCGCCTAAAGACAAGGAAACGGGCCCTCGCCTCTTGCCCACCCTCTGCGGTAGTTATTGCGCACCGAAGCCAAACTCCTCCGAGTCCCGCGTAGCGACCGCCCGGGGTCGGGTATCCCCGGCTGCGGCCCTGCGGCCTGCTCGGGAAATCGGATCGAGCCGATGACGCTGCGCGCCGGTCGGGAAAGCGGGATTTGGACCACCAACGCTGTGACTTGCAACGGTATTTTCGCAGGAGGAGGAACCGTGAGAAGTTTGCGACTCATCAGCTTGCTCATCGCGGCCGTGTCGATTTTCGCGCCGGGTTCGGCCGCCGCGCAGAAAGTCGTCGTCGCCTGGACCGCGGTGAGCGCGCTCAACGCGCCGTACTGGGTGGTGAAGGAAGCGGGCTTTCTCAAACAGGAGGGGCTGAACGTGGACCTGGTTTATATCCCCAGCTCGTCCACGGTGGCGCAGGCGATGCTCGCCGGCGAGGTTGCGATCTCCGCGGCCAACAGCCAGGTCGTCGCGGATGTCGGGCTTCAGGGCGGCGATCTGGTCGCGATGGGAGCGATCACCAACGTGGTGGCGTTTTACGTCATGGCCGCGCCCGAGATCAAGCGCGTCGAAGATCTCAAAGGCAAGCCTGTCGGCGTGACCCGCTTTGGCGCGTCGACCGACTTCGGCTTGAGACTGCTGCTTTCCAAGTACGGCCTCGTCGCGGGCCGCGATGTTCCCGTGCTTCAGATCGGCGGCATGCCGGAGATCGCGGGCGCGCTCTCGAAGCGCGCCATCTACGCGGCGCCGATGTCGTATCCGATGGCTTACGTCGCCGAGCAGGCCGGGGTAAGAATGCTCGCCAATCTCGCCAAGGAGGACATCCCTTTCATGCACGTCGGCCTCACGACCTCGAGAAAGTTCCTGCGCGAGCACCGAAGCCAGGCCAAAGCGTTCCTGCGCGCTTACGGGCGAGCCGTCCACTTCATGCACACCAAAAGGGAGGAAACCAAAGCGATCCTGGCGCGCTACACCAAGGTGACCGACCCGGGCATGCTGGAGGGAAGCCTGAAGTACGGGCACGACTTTATCGAGAAGGTGCCGCTCGTGAATCCGAAAGCTTTTCAGGTGACGCTGGAGCAGATTGCGCTCAAAAATCCCAAGGCCAAACAAGCAAAGCCGGAAGACTTCTTCGACAACAGCCTGGTGCAAGAGCTGATAAACGAGGGCTTTTTCACCTCGCTCTGGGGAAAGAAACCGTAGCGCGCCGCGACCGGGCTGCAAGGGGTTCGTGCAAGGGAGACACCAGCTCGCTTCGCGGGAGAGGGTGAGAAGATCTTGCCCTGGCCTTGAGGAGAGGCAAGGGCGAGGGTCCGAATTTTCGTAGGAGGACACCATGGACAAAGTTCATTTCCCGTATCGTTCCGCAAGCCACCTGACCTTGCTGCACGTGATCGCCGAGTCGGGCTCCTGGGAAAAGCACGGCCTTCACGTCGAGTACGACTATCGAATTGCGTCCGAAGACGCGCACAAGGGTGTCGCCAGCGGGGAGCTCGAGTTTGTCGGCGGCAACCACATCTCGCCGTACATCGAGCGCATGCGCGGCGACCGCTGGGTCTATCTCGGCCAGACGGTGACCATGCTGAATCATCGGTTGGTCGTGCGCCCGGACTCAGGGATTGCAAAAATCTCCGATCTCCGGGGAAAAAAGGTCGCGACCCAGGGCACTCACCCGCGGCTCAACACGTGGCTATTCCTCCGCCAGCACGGCCTCGACGGTGAGGTCGAGCTTTTGAGATTCCGCGGCGAGATCGCGAACTGGGAGGCCGTGAGCCAGGGCAAGGCGGACGCGGTGTTCGTGACGCCGCCCGCGGACATGACCGCGCGGCGCGCGGGGCTTAAGGTCATCGACGTGGGCTATATGCCGATGGTGTGGTTTACGACGATCTCCAGCGGCCTTGCATTCGTGGAGAAGCATCCGGACATCGTCGATCGGTTTTTGCGCGGCATCGTCGAGGGGATCGCCTACTTTAAGACGCACGCGGCCGAATCGATAAGGATCATCAAGGAAAAATACGCTGTCGAGGGGAGGCTCGATGACGAGTGCGCCCGCCATCTCTACCAGGAGACCGCCGGTATCCTTCAAGCGAAGCCGTACGCGAGCGCGCCCGCGGTAAGCAACGTGTTCGAGCTGGCCAAATACCAGGACAAGACCGTCGAGAAGATCGAGCCGCTATCGCTCTGGGATTTTCACTACCTCCGCCGCATCGACGACAGCGGCTTCATCGACAACCTGTACAGGCTGTAGCGGTTCGCTGTCCCTTCTCCTTCTGCGCGCGGCGCAGGCGAGAAGAGCGGCTCTTCCGGTAGCATACCGGACTCGAGCTTAGAGGAAAATCACTCCCCGCCGCGCCCCGTGCTACGCGCCGCGACGAAAGCCTGCAGGAGGAAGCTGTACACCTGCTTGTCTTCCGGCGAGAGGCGCGCGTACTTGGGATTGATTTCGGCGCAGATGGCCTGCCAGTCCCGGCCCTCGGCGCGCAATCGCTCGGCCTTCTCGATCTCCGCTTGAGTCGGCTCCGTCTCGGCGCGCGCGCTCGCCCCCTCCACGCTCAAGGTGGAAGTGGCCGCGGCCGCTTGCCGCTGCGCGACCCGCCCGCCGGTTCGGCTCGCCTCGCGCCCGCCGCCGAAAGTAAAAAGCGGCCCGCGCCCGAGCGGCTTTCCTTGTAGCCTTTCCCAAGGACGGCGCAGTCCTCTTTGCCGTCTTGCGAGCGATACGAGCTGGCTGACGAGCCAGCCGAGGTAGAGAAGAAGCGCTACGGTGAGATAAAAGCCGCCGCCCCGCGCCCAAAATCCCGGGCCGGCATAGCGGATGAGGAGCGCGGCGCCGGCGGCGACGGCAACCGTAAGAACCGCGAGAAAAACGCGATAGTCCGGCATAACGATCGCAGCTTTTTTAATCTCACATCACGCCGATCTTACAAAGGGGGCCTCGTATCCGTCCGATCTTTTTGAAAGACACCTGCTCCCCCTTTGCCAGGGAGGAATTTCCTCCTGTTCGCCGGTTCGTTTTTCGATTCTTAACGAATCCGCGATCTGCATCTCTAATTCCGCGTCCAAACGAGCCTGCGCCTTCCCAATCTAAAATCCGGGTTCTGCGATTTGCGCTTGCCGGCAAAACGAGGATCACGCCGCCTTTCCCGGATGCCATTCGTAGCTTCTTACCTTGTACGCTTCCTCCGGCATCAGGCTGGTCGTGCCCTTTTTGCGCAGCTCCTCTTCGAATTTTTGCCGTATCCACGGATCCTCGTCGCAGTACTCGATCAGGTCCTTGGCGCGGTCTTCGATCTTTTCGGCGTGGCCGCGAAACTGCCGCGGCGGGTGAAGCGCCAGATAGCGCGCCGGTACAAGGCCGGTGTTGAAGTGCTGGTGAAACCACTTGTTGGGCGGAACGAACATGCTCCCTTCGTGCCACGGACAGACGATCTTCTCTTTGCCTTCCTCCCACAGAACCGAGTAACCCTCGCCTCCGGGGATGACGATCACGCGGCCGGGCCCGTGCCGGTGCGCCTTCTTGTAGGTGCGGTTGGGAAAGACCGACATGTGGCACGACATCTCCGAATTGGGAAACATGATCGTCACGCTAAAGCCGCCGCGGCGGTTTACGCTGAAGCTGTCCCACGCGCGCATGTCCGGAAAAAAGTTCCCGTACCAGTAGACGCTTTTCCCGCCCCACGCGCGCGAGCGATCGCCGTCGGAGACCAGCTTGGCTTCCGAGTAAAGCTCGCCCGTCCGCCCGAGGTGATCCTCCTCCTGGAAGGGGTTGTTGAAGAAAAAGCGCGGTTCGGTGACGAGCGACATCGCCAGCGGCAAGTAGCTGTAGCGCAACACGCGCGCCGGCTTGTCGCCGCGCATATTGCCGAGTTGCTGAAAATAGCCGTGCGGGATCTGAAAGAGGCTTCGATCCTGCCACTCGAAAGTCTTCTTCGGCGCTCCATCGGCCGCCCAGACCGTGGTGACGCCGCGCCCTTCCAGGACATAGATAAGCTCGTCGAGGGCGAACCTTATCGGCGGCAGCGTTTTTCCCGGCTCAATCTCCATGACGGTGGCCGAGGTGATCCCTTCCTGCCCGGCGAGCTGAATGAAAGCCGCGTTGCATTGCCGCTCTTCCCACCACCCCAGCTCTACCGTGCGCAAATCTTCGATGAAATAGCCGCGATGGATCGGGATGCCGATCGATTCCATCCAGTGATCGTAGGTATACGCCTTGGTCTCGACGTCCGGATTGTCCGATTCGTATTCCTTTACGGCGAGCTTTTCGTCGGCCATGTAATTTTTTCCTCCTGAGTTGGATTTTCTTCCGGCTCTCGCCGCTGCCGAGCTGTGGCAGCGTGCGCTTCGACAGACCGAATCTGCCACTATTCTTCGCCGCGCGCAATCCTTCGCTCCAGATTCGGCAAGATCGCCGGCCCGTTGTCTCGATCTCGCGACTTTTTCTTGAACGGCTCGCTGCCAACCCGCGGGCCCTCGTTGGCGCGCACTTTGCTGTTCGCCTGCGAGCGCCGCTTATCTCATACCGGCCGCCGCGGCGCTCGAAGTTCAACCCGAAGGAATAGTTCGGTCAAAAATGGGCGTAAAAAACGGGCCGAAGATCGGCGCTGTGGTTCTCTATCTCCTCTTTTCGTTCTGGGCTTGGGCGGAGGCGCGCGCCCGCGCGCGGTTTGGGTTCGAGAACGTGTCCGCGCAGGCGAAAAAACTTGCGGCCGAGCCTTTCAAGCCGCCGCCCGAGGTTCTCGCCGTCCACCGCGAGCTCAGACCCGCCGAACGCCGGTATCGTTGGCCTGCTGCGGAGCCGAACGAGCCGCTCGGCGCGTGAATGTTTTTGTAGACCCGCCGTCGCGGAAAAGATACTTCTTTTGGCGCGCCCCGAAAGCGCCGGCCGGAATTTCCGCCGATTTTTCTTCCCGGGTCTCGTTCGGTTTTCCTGGCATGTTCCGTGCTCCGGAAGATGGGCAGCCGCTTGCGCAGCGGCACCGGACGGCGCGATGGATATCGAAAAGATCTTGATGATCGACGGCGGCTCGCTCGGAAGGAGGTATTTGCTCGCGATGCTCGATTCGCTCTTTACCGTGGTGCTTTACCCGTTTGCGTTTGCGATGATCGTCAGCGCCTGCGCGCATCTCGCGCGCTGCCTCCGCCGAAGCTTTCGGCGCGCCGCGTAATCTGGCCGCGGTTTTCCGCGGTCCTCGTTTGCTACTTGGCGCCTCCCTCGATCTCGAGCTTCACGAACTTCGTGTCGATCGTGAGCTTCACCTTCTGCACGAATCCCGCGACCACGTCCCGTACCGACTCGAAGCTCCTGCGCCAGGCGCTCCAGTACTGCGCCGAATCGAACTCCTCCTGCGCGAGCTTCTGGGCGAGGAGCTGGTCGGCAAGCCTCGTCAAGAGATTGCCCACGTCCGCGGGCGGGAGATTGTTAAGCTCGATCACGACCTCGCGCGCAAGTTCTTGGGCCTTGAGATCGGGGTAGCTGGTGGTGACGACGACGTACGGGCTCGCGCTCGGCGCGAGCTTGAACTTTTCGCAGAAGGCGGCGTTTCTGTCCGCGTCGATATTGTCCGGGCCGAAGCTGCCGCCCGCCGCCGGCGCGCTTCGCCAAAACCAGACCGCCACATGGCGCGCGCCGATCGCTCGCCCGAACGAACGGAAATGCTCGTGCAACGTCTGAAGCCTCTGCCCGCTCTCGGCGAGATACCACTGCGGGTTGCAGATCAAAAAAACCGACCAGCTCTGGTAGTTCTTCGGGATCGGCTGCCCAGCGACTACCGGCTCCCATATCGCCTGCCCCGCCGCCGAGCTTAGCGGAAGGAGAAAAAACATAAGCACCGAAGCTACCGATCTAATGTTGAGATCTCTCACGCATCCCTCCTTTTCTGTCGCCTTCGTAACCGTTCGCCGCCGCCTCCCAGCGAAAACACCTCCGCCTCCTCGAGCACCGTCACTCGACCGTCAGATGCGCCATGCGTCCTCCGCTTCCGGTTGGACGGCGGCGGGGTTTTCCCGGTCCATGGCCCAGCGCGTCGGGTTGTCGAGGATGTATTGCCGGATGCGGTTCAAGGATTCCTCATTGCGAATGATGTGTTCGAAATAATTCCGTTGCCATACATGCCCGCGAAAGGGCGGCCAGCCTGATGTTTTCGCGCCACGCGTGTATTCAACGGTGACCCGCGATTTGAACGCGCCGACCACATCCCCGACCGACAGGGCAACCCTTGCGGTTGCCCTGTCGTGGGCAGGCACAAGGCCCGCCCCTACCGGCGGCGGCGTCGCAATCACGATGATGCCGTGAACGTGGTTGGGCATGACGACAAATGCATCCAATTCCACATCGGTAAACCGTTCCTGCAACATTTCCCATTCGGCGGCCACCATCCGCCCCGCCTCGTTCGAGCGCATCTCTCCGTCCGCGACCTCGCCGAACAGACACGCCCGATCCTCAGTGACGATGGTGACGAAATACGCGCCGGGTTGCGAGTAATCGTACCCTTCAAGCGGATGGACCGACGGTGATGGCGCCGAGGATCGTAGAAACCGCCCCGCATCCTTCACCCGGAGCTCGCCGGAGATGAGCTTGGGCAGAAGCGCGGCGCGCGGGAGAAAAGCAAAACCGCCCAGCATAGCCGTCTTACTTTCACATCGTTCGCCTTTGCCCTCTTCTTGGAGATTCCGAACGAGACGCCCAGGGCTTCCAACCGGGCGAGCGCGACAGCTAAAGTGGCGGATTCGGCGATTAGCCACGGGTCTTTTTCCTGATTGCGAGCCCGTAGAGTTTCTCGGTAAAGCCTTCCTTTGACGATTGCTCCTCAAGCCGGCGAAGTTCTCGATCGCGCAGCTGGTTCGCCTGATTGACGAGAACGGCTCCTCGGAAGCGCATCCTAAAGGAAATCGTTGCGCTCCTTCGGCCAACCGGCCACATCCTGGGATCGGTTGGGCTGTTCGGCGTTCCTGACAAAGACGCAGGCTGTCTACCCGGCGGCATTGCCCGAGGCCATTCCTCGCATACTGGCGGCCTTATCACGGCCCTACCGGGGACCGCAAACCGACAAGCGGCTATTGTTCCGGTACCGCGCTTCCTCCGGCAGTTCGGGTATTTTCGAAGTTCGGAAGTTGCCGCCGGCATCCGGCGTGGTGGAACTGTCGATCCGCGCGAATCAGATCGAGACGGAATTGATTTCAGGAAAGACTCCCGCTTCGTAGCTCCGCGATTGCGCGCCGCGATCATGTTCGCCTGACGCGCATTGGCGCGCACGCAGTTGCAAAAACGTGACGCGATACCCGCGTGCGAAGGGAACTGAGGCTACCACCGCCTAAAGGCGGTGGGTTCCTTGCCGTCTGAAGACGGCTGAAGACCCGATGAAACTACTCCTCAACCTTGAAATCCTCATCGGCCTCGGAAGGCTCTTGCCCCTGAGTGGCGATGTATTGTGCA
>DATMAM010000061.1:0-76830 GCA_035559995.1 Candidatus Acidiferrales bacterium | reverse complement strand
TGCACAATACATCGCCACTCAGGGGCAAGAGCCTTCCGAGGCCGATGAGGATTTCAAGGTTGAGGAGTAGTTTCATCGGGTCTTCAGCCGTCTTCAGACGGCAAGGAACCCACCGCCTTTAGGCGGTGGTAGCCTCAGTTTACCACTGTCCAGACTTCTTGGAAACGGCTTTCGGTAAAAACTGGTTCTGGTAGAATGAAGGTGCCGCCGCGGAGAAACGTCGCGACCGAAGGGCTTGGCCTGATGCTCCGCGAGATTCGCCAAGAGAGGCGCTGGATGAGAAGCGTCGTTGTCGCAAGCGCGGTTCGAACGCCGATCGGTAGCTTTAACGGCTCGCTTTCGGCTCTGCCCGCCACCAGACTCGGAAGTATTGCCGTCGCCGAAGCCCTCAAGCGAGCCGGCGTTTCCGGCGCCGAGGTCGACGAAGTCTTCATGGGAAACGTGCTTTCTGCCGGTCTGGGACAGGCGCCGGCGCGCCAGGCGAGCTTGGGCGCGGGGATGCCGCAATCGGTCGGGTGCACCACCATCAACAAGGTTTGCGGCTCTGGACTGAAGGCCGTCGTTCTTGGGGCGCAGGCGATTAGGAGCGGAGACGCAGAGGTGATCGTCGCGGGCGGCATGGAAAGCATGAGCAACGCGCCGTACCTGCTGATGAAGGCAAGACGCGGCTACCGGATGGGAAACGGCGAGCTGGTCGACAGCATGCTGAGGGACGGCCTTTGCGACGCCTACAACAACTTCCACATGGGCGAGGCGGCGGAGCTTTGCGCCAGCGAGCTTAAGATCGGGCGGGAAGAACAAGACCAGTTTGCGGCGACGAGCTATCGGCGCGCCCGCGCCGCGCAAGAGCGCGGCGATTTCGCCAAAGAGATCGTGCCGGTGGTGATTTCCGACGATCGCGGCGAAGTCGTGTCGGAGGACGAAGAGCCGAAAAAGATCAATTTCGAGAAGCTTCCGGCGCTGCGCCCGGCCTTCAGAAAGGACGGCTCGGTTACCGCAGGCAACGCCTCTTCGATCAGCGACGGCGCCGCGGCGCTGGTGCTCATGGCTGAGGATAGGGCGCGCGCGCTCGGAGTCCGTCCCCTCGCGCGGATCGTGGCTTACGATTCGTTTGCCACCGATCCGGCATGGTTTACGACCGCGCCGGCGCGGGCGATTTCCAAACTGCTCGAGAAAACCGGGAGGAAGATCGGCGACATCGATCTATTCGAGATAAACGAGGCTTTCGCCGTTTGCTCCATCGCCGTCAACCGGCAACTGAACCTCGACCCCGAGCGGGTGAACGTCAGGGGAGGGGCGGTGGCGCTGGGACATCCGATCGGCGCCAGCGGCGCGCGCATCCTGACGACGCTACTCTACTGCCTGAGGGACATGGGCCTTCAGACGGGCGTGGCAAGCTTGTGCATCGGCGGCGGCGAAGCGGTCGCGATGCTGGTGGAGAGAATTTAGTTTCGCGTTTCTGGTTCGAGTTGCCTTCCAACCTGGAACTCGAAACTGTCTTATGGACTTCGAACTCACCGAAGAGCAGCGCATGGTTCAGCAGACCGTGCGGGCTTTTGTGGAAAAGGAGGTCAAGCCCGTCGCTTCGCAGCTGGATCGCGAAGGCGTCTATGCCGCCGAGCTGGTGAACAAGCTCGCCGAAATCGGATTGCTCGGAATGTTTGTACCGACCGAGTTCGGCGGGTCGGGGATGGACTACGTGTGTTATATTCTCGCGATGGAGGAGGTCGCCAAAAGCTGGGCGTCGCTCGGCGCGCTGGTGACGGTGAACAACTCTCTCACGTGCGAGCCGATTCTTCGGTTCGGCACCGAGGCGCAGAAACGAAAATATCTGCCCCGCCTCGCCAGCGGCGAGTTTCTCGGCTGCTACGCTCTCACCGAGCCCGGCGCGGGAAGCGACGCCGGGAGCATCCAGACCCGCGCCCTGCCCGACGGGGCTTCGTTCGTGCTGAACGGCAACAAGATTTTCGTCACCAACGGCAAGCACGCCAAGGTGGCGATCGTGTATGCGGTGACGGCTCCGGAGCAGGGCAAAAAGGGAATTTCGGCTTTTCTGGTAGAAAAAGACACGCCGGGATTCTCGGTGGGGAAAATCGAAGACAAGCTGGGGCTGAGGGGATCGGATACGGCGGAGCTTATTTTCGAAGACTGCCGCGTTCCGCGCGAAAATCTCCTGGGGCGCGAGAACGAGGGCTTCAAGATCGCGCTGGCGACCCTGGACGGCGGCAGGATCGGGATTGCCGCGCAGGCGGTCGGCATCGCGCAGGGCTGTCTGGAAGAAGCCATCGCGCACGCCAAGGAACGCCGCCAGTTCGGCCGCCCGATCGCGGATTTCCAGGCGATCCAGTGGATGTTGGCGGACATGGCAACCGAGATCGAGGCGGCAAGGCTCCTCACGCAGCGCGCGGCGTGGCTCCGGCAAGAGAACAAAAAAGTGACGCGCGCTGCGGCGATGGCCAAGCTGTTCGCCTCGGAGACGGCAAACCGCGCCGCCTACAAGGCTCTGCAGATCTTCGGCGGCTACGGCTACATCAAGGATTTCCCGGTCGAGCGGTTTTTTCGCGACGCGCGGATCACGACTTTGTACGAGGGGACTTCCGAGATCCAGCGGCTGGTGATTGCGCGCGAGCTTCTTCGCGAAGAGGGAGCCGATGGACCCCACGCGGAAGACTTTTAAAAGCCTCTCGGGAATCGAAATCAAAGAACTCTACACCCCCGCCGATCTCGCCGATCACGATTACGACAACGATCTCGGCCTTCCCGGCCAGTTTCCGTTCACGCGCGGCGTTTACCGCACGATGTACCGCGGGCGGCTTTGGACCATGCGCCAGTTTGCCGGCTTTGGCACGGCGCAGGAAACAAACGAGCGCTATCGCTACCTGCTCGAGCGCGGCAACACCGGGCTTTCCGTGGCCTTCGATATGCCGACCCTCATGGGGTACGATTCGGACCACCCGCGGGCCAAGGGCGAGGTCGGCAAGTGCGGCGTCGCGATAGACTCGCTGGCGGACATGGAGACGCTCTTTCGCGACATCCCGCTCGATCAGGTGAGCGTCTCGATGACCATCAACGGCCCCGCGATCGTGCTGTTCGCGATGTATCTGGCGGTCGCGGAAAAGCAGGGCGTCGACTTTTCTTCGCTCCGGGGGACGCTGCAGAACGACATCCTCAAGGAGTACATCGCGCAAAAAGAATGGATATGTCCTCCCGCCCCGTCGCTCAAGCTAATCGTCGACACGATCCGGTTTTGCGTGGAGTCGGCGCCGCGTTATCACCCGATCAGCATCAGCGGCTACCACATTCGCGAGGCGGGCTCGACGGCGGTTCAGGAGCTCGCCTTCACGCTCTACGACGGCCTCACGTACGTGCAGGCGGCGGTTGAGGCGGGCCTGAAGGTGGACGATTTCGCGCCGCGGCTTTCGTTCTTCTTTAACGCCCACAACGATTTCTTCGAAGAGGTGGCCAAGTATCGCGCGGCGCGGCGCCTGTGGGCGCGCGAGATGGACAAGCGCTACCGGCCGGCCAAACCCGCCTCGCTGGCCTTGCGTTTTCACGCGCAGACCGCCGGCTGCGCGCTGACCGCGCAGCAACCCTACAACAACATCGTGCGCGTCACGCTGCAAGCGCTCGCCGCGGTGCTGGGCGGCGCGCAGTCCTTACACACGAATTCGCTCGACGAAACCTTGGCGCTCCCGACCGAAAATGCCGTCAAGATCGCGCTGCGCACGCAGCAGATCATCGCGCACGAATCGGGCGTGATCAACACGGTCGACCCGCTCGGCGGCTCGTACTACGTCGAATCGCTGACCGGGCGATTGGAAGCCGAAGCGCGCGCTTACTTCGACAAGCTCGACGAGATGGGCGGGATGGTCCGCGCCATCGAGCTGGGTTTTCCGCAGCGCGAGATCCAACAGGCTGCGTTGCGCTATCAAAAAGAAGTCGAGGCGAAGGAACGGATCATCGTCGGCGTCAACGCCTTCACGGAATCGCAAGACGATTCGGTGCCGATTCTCAAGATCGGACCGGCCACCGAGCGGCGCCAGGTCAAGGCGCTGCGCGAGAGAAAGCGCAAGCGCGACGCGAAAAAGCTCGGGCGGGCGCTCGCCGAGCTCGCGCGCGCGGCGGAAAGAAACGAGTATCTGATGCCGCCGATCCTCGAAGCCGTGCGGCGAGAAGCGACGGTCGGCGAGATCTGCGACATCTTGCGGAAAGTTTACGGCGAGTACCGCGAGACGGTGAGCTTGTAAAAGTCGGCCTCGGCAACTTGGGTCGGAGAGTCGCCAAAGGTTTTGCGCGCGCGGCGCAGGACGAGGGGACTCGATGGACCTGCTCCCGGGATGAAGACG
Source organism: Candidatus Acidiferrales bacterium (assembly GCA_035559995.1). Lineage (GTDB taxonomy): Bacteria > Desulfobacterota > Binatia > UBA9968 > UBA9968 > DATMAM01. The sequence continues at coordinate 72,484 of DATMAM010000061.1, read as the reverse complement.
GCGGACCACAAACTTCGCGTTTTGGTGGGAAAGGTCGGGCTCGACGGTCACGACCGCGGGGTCAAAATCGTGGCGCAGGCGCTGCGCGACGCGGGCGTCGAGGTGATCTATCTCGGCATTCACAACACTCCCGAAGAAGTCGTGAGCGCGGCGCTCCAGGAGGATGTCGATGCGATCGGTCTCTCGATCCATTCGGCGGCGCACGTCACCCTGTTCCGCGACGTCCTCAGACTGCTCAAAAAGAACCGCGCGCATAAGATCGTCGTTTTTGGCGGCGGCATCGTTCCCCGGGCGGACATGCGCGCGCTCAAGAAGATGGGCGTGAAAAAGATCTTCCCGCCCGGCACGCCGCTCGAGGAGATCGTGAGCTTCGTAAGATCGATTCAACCCAGGCACGCGGACATCGAGGCATAATTTTTTCGCCGCCGCCTCGCCGCCGTCGATCGTCATGGATTTTGCGCTGACCGAGGAGCAGCAGCTGCTCAAGCGAACGATCCGGGAGTTCGCCCTGGCCGAGATCGCCCCCGGAGCCGCGGAGCGCGATGAAAGCGCGAGGTTTCCCGAGGAGCTGGTCCCCAAAATGGCGGGCTTGGGCTTGTTCGGCATTATGGTTGCGGAGGACTACGGCGGCGCCGGGTACGATACGCTGAGCGCCGCCATCGTCATCGAGGAGCTGGCGCGCGTGGACGCGGCGGTCGCTTTGAGTGTGAGCGCGCACAACGCGCTTTGTGCCGCGCACATAGCCGCGCGCGGCAGCGAAGCGCAAAAGCGAAAATTTCTCGTTCCGCTCGCCCGCGGCGAGAAGCTGGGAGGCTGGGGGCTCACCGAGCCCGGCTCGGGCTCGGACGCGGCGGCGCTCCAGAGCCGCGCCACGGCGTGCGAGGACGGCTGGCGGATCAGCGGCGAGAAGCAATTCGTCACGAACGGATCGCGCGCGGACATCTATGTTGTGATGGCTTCGACCGATCCCGCGCGCGGCAAAAGCGGCATCTCCGCTTTTATTGTCGAGCGCGGCGCCGAAGGTTTGGTCGCGGGGCCGGCGATGAAAAAGCTCGGCGTCAGGGCTTCGGACACCGCGAGCCTGCATTTCGACGGCGTTCGCGTCGCGAAAGAAAATCTTCTGGGCGAGCTGCACGAGGGATTCAAAGACGCGCTGCGCATCCTGGCGGGCGCGAGGATCGGCATGGCGGCGCTCGCCGTTGGCATCGCCCAAGGGGCGCTGGATGAAGCCGTGCGGTACGCCAAGGCGCGGCAGCAGTTCGGCAAGCCGATCGCGGAATTCGAGGCCGTCCAGTGGATGCTCGCCGATACGGCGACCGAAATCGAAGCCGCGCGCCTGCTGGTTTATCGCGCGGCGCGCCTCAAGGATCTCGGCCGGCCCTTTAGGCAGGCCGCCTCCGAGGCAAAGCTTTATGCCGCCGAGGTTGCGGTCCGCGCCGCGTCCAAGGCCGTCCAGATTCACGGCGGCTACGGCTACATCAAAGGTTCTCCCGTGGAGCGCTGTTTCCGCGACGCCAAGATTTGCGAGATCGGCGAGGGCACCTCCGAAGTGCAGCGCATGGTGATCGCGAAGGAGCTGTTACGACAGACGCAGTAGCGGAGCGTCGGCGCGCCAGATAAGCTTCGATTGTCCGCTACGCCAACACTGCGGTACTCCAGTCGGAATCGTCGGATGACGCGGGACGCAAATTCGCGCAGCCTGGTGAAGCGATTGCTCAGGGGCGAGGCGCGCGCGACCGCAGAGTTGCTTACGGCGATCGAGAGCGGCGACGGCCGAGCGCGAGCGGCGCTCAAAGCGATCTACCCCCATACCGGCAGGGCGCATGTCGTCGGCGTGAGCGGTCCGGCGGGCTCGGGAAAGAGCGTCTTGATCGACAGGATCACGGCCGAGCTCCGGCGGCGCCAACGCAAAGTCGCAATCTTGGCGGTGGATCCGACAAGCCCGCGCTCCGGCGGCGCGCTCCTCGGAGACCGCGTCAGGATGAAGAGCCATTTTCTGGACCCTGAGGTTTTTATCCGCAGCTTCGCAACCCGCGGATCCAGAGGCGGGGTGTGCGCGGCGATATGGGGTGCCATTCACTGCCTGGATGCCATGGGAAAGGATGTGGTGCTGGTCGAGACCATCGGAGCCGGCCAGGACGAGATTGCGGTCTCGGAGGTGAGCCATACGGTGCTGCTGGTCCTCACGCCCTGGTCGGGAGACGAGATTCAACGGATGAAGGCGGGCTTGGTGGAGATCGCGCACGTCGTGGTGATCAACAAATGCGACCTTCCAGGCGCCGAGGACGCCTCCCGCCAGCTTGCCGAGCTTTACGCCGACGGCGGGCGCGCGGTGGTACGGACTTCCGCCCTCCATCATCGGGGAATCGGCGAGCTGGTCGACGAGATCGAAAGGCGCGGCGCGAGGCTACTGGCCGGTCCCGAGGCCCGCGAAGCGCGCTTGAATTTCTGCCGGCGGGAGCTATTGGCCTTGCTCGCCGAGGAGTTCCACGAGCAGGCGCGCAAGAAGCTTGCGAGTCCGGCGGCGGCGCGGCTTTTGCGCCACGTCTCGACCAAGCGCCTGGATCCCTACACGGCGGTGGAAAAGATCACCAGAAGTTTGCTCCGCGGCGAGGCAAGATGACGGAGCGTTTTGAGTTCGGCGGCGAGATTGTCTGGCGGCCGGCGCCCGAGATCGTGCGACGGAGCCGGTTGAAGCGCTTCATGGAGGTGCACCGCATCGACACGTTCGATGAATTGCTGCGCCGCTCTGTGGAAGATTTGGAGTGGTTTTGGCGCGCGGTGCTCGACGATCTAGGGATCGAGTTCTACGAGCCTTACCGCAAAGTTGTCGACACCTCGGAGGGAATTCCGTGGACGCGCTGGTGCGTCGGCGGAAAAATGAACATCGTCCACAATTGTCTCGACAAGCGCGCCGACACGCCCGTCGAGAATCGCGCCGCGGTGCGCTACGAGAGCGAGCAAGGGTCGACCCGAACGCTAACGTACGGCGATCTCGCGCGCGAGGTCAATCGGCTTGCGAATGCGCTTCGCGAGCTCGGGCTCGGAAAAGGCGACGTGGTCGGCCTGTACATGCCCATGGTGCCGGAGATCGTGGCGGCGTTTTTCGCGATCGTCAAGATCGGCGCGATCGTCCTGCCGCTGTTTTCGGGTTTCGGAGCCGAGGCGGTCGCGACCCGGTTGGCCGACGCCGGGGCGAAGGCGCTGTTTACGGCGGATGGATTTTTCCGCCGCGGGCAGCTCGTGCCGATGAAAGCGATCGCCGATGAGGCGGCGGCCAAGGTGCCGTCCCTCGCGCAGGTTTTTGTCCTGAAGCACGCGGCGCAATCGGTGCCCTGGTCCGCGCGCGATCGCTGGTGGCACGAGCTTGTCGAAGGGCGGTCGCGCCGGTGCGAGACCGAGCGAACGGAAGCCGAAGATCCGTTCATGATCATCTATACCTCGGGGACGACCGGGCGGCCGAAGGGCGCGGTGCACGCGCACTGCGGCTTTCCGATCAAGGCGGCTCAAGACATGGCGCACGGTCTCGATCTTCAGGAAAAAGACACGCTTTACTGGGTGACGGACATGGGGTGGATGATGGGGCCGTGGGAGGTGCTCGGAACGACGCTTCTGGGCGCGACGATGCTCCTTTACGACGGCGCATTGGACTGGCCGACTCCCGGGCGCCTGTGGCAGCTTGTCGAAAGGCATGCGGTGACGATCCTGGGCGTTTCCCCGACGCTCGTGCGCGCGCTCATGCGGCACGGCGACATGCCGGTCGAAGCGTGCGATCTGTCGTCGTTACGAATTCTGGGCTCGACCGGCGAGCCGTGGAACCCGGAGCCTTGGAGGTGGCTGTTTGAGAAAGCGGGGAAAAAACGTCTGCCGATCATCAACTATTCCGGCGGCACCGAAATCTCCGGCGGGATCGTGATGGGGAATGTTCTCACGCCGCTAAAGCCGTGCGCTTTTTCCGGGCCGGTCCCGGGCATGGCGGCGGACGTCGTCGATGACCAGGGACGCCCGGTTCGCGGTCAGGTCGGCGAGTTGGTCGTTCGCCGTCCGTGGATCGGCATGACACGCGGCTTTTGGAAAGACCGCGAGCGTTACCTCGAGACCTATTGGTCCCGGTTTCCGGACGTCTGGGTGCACGGAGACTGGGCGGCGGTCGACGAAGACGGCCTCTGGTACATCCTGGGCCGTTCCGACGACACCATTAAGGTCGCAGGCAAGCGGGTCGGCCCGGCCGAGATCGAATCTGTTTTGGTTGCCCATAGCGCGATCAGCGAAGCCGCTGCCGTGGCGGTGCCCGACGAGCTCAAGGGCGAAGCGATCGTGTGCTTCTGCGTTCTCAAGCCCGGAAAGGAGGTGAGCGAAAAGCTGGCGGAGGAGCTCAAGGACGAGGTCGCGCGCGCCCTCGGCAAACCGCTCCGGCCGGCCGCCGTCAAGTTCGTTAGCGATTTGCCGAAAACGCGAAACGCCAAGGTCATGCGGCGCGTGATTCGCGCGGCATATCTTGGACAGGACCCGGGCGACCTGTCCGCCTTGGAAAATCCACAGTGCATCGGCGAGATTCGACGGGCAATGTAGTTCCTTGAATTTAAAAGAAGGAGGTACGATTTATGCCCATCATAACGATCTTCGGAAGCACATTCGGTGACGACGAGGCGGTGGCCAAAAGCGTGGCCGACGCCATGGGCTACGCTTACGTCAGCCGCGAGCTCTTTATCGCGGCGAGCCAGCGTTACGGCATCCCGGAAGCAAAACTCAATGACATTGTAGAAAAGGAGCCACACTGGTGGCAGCGCTGGGTGGAGAACCTGCGCCCGTACCGGGTCGCGCTGCAGGCCGCGATGTGCGAGGTCGCGGAGCGAGGGAACGTGGTTTACTACGGGCATATCGGACATGGCTTGCTTCCCGGCATCCGGCACGTTCTCAAAGTGCTGCTGCTCGCTCCCATGCAGTTTCGCATCGAGCAGGTGCGGGCGCGCCAGGGGTTCGATGCGGCTCGAGCCCGCCGCCACATCGATCATGTCGACAAGGCGCACAGCCGCCGCCTCATGGCATTGTTCGGCACGGACTGGCGGGAGCCAGGGCAATACGCGCTCATTTTGAACATGGCGCAAATGAGCCCGGCCGCCGCGTGCCGTTTGATCGTCGAGGGGGCGAAACTCGAGCAGTACCAGCCAACGGCCGCTTCGGAGCAGGACTTGCGCGATTTGAGCCTCGGCGCGAGAGTTCAAGCCGCGCTGGCGTTGTCGCCGGCGCTGCGCGGCCTGATGATCAACGTGGAAGCGAAAGGAGGAGTCGTGACGCTCTCGGGATTTCTGCGGGCGCCGGCAACCGAACAAGAAATCAGGGGGCTCGTCGAGAGCGTGCCCGGTGTGAGCGAGATCCGGACCGATTTCGTCACCGTTCCTTCCCGGGCGCTCCGCGCGCAGTAGGCTCCGCGATGAAGCCAACCGAACCGCGAAAGGGAGCCATGATGTCTACAACTCGGCGGCTGCGTTAACGCTCGGAGCTTGAATGGCGAAAATTTCCGCCAACGTGCTCGAAGCCGTCGGCAACACCCCGCTTGTCCGTCTCAACCGGGTCAGCGCCGGACTCCTTGCGACCGTCTGCGCCAAGCTGGAGGCGACAAACCCCGGGCGCAGCGTCAAGGACCGGATCGCTCTTCAGATGGTGGAGGATGCCGAGAGGAGAGGTTTGCTGCGGCCCGGCGGCACGATTGTCGAGCCCACGTCGGGAAACATGGGCGTGGCGCTCGCGATCGTGGCCGCGGTCAAGGGCTACAAGTGCATCTTTACCATCCCGGACAAGATGAGCATCGAGAAAATTCGCCGGCTGCGCGCTTTTGGAGCGGAGGTTGTGGTCACTCCCACTGCCGTGCCGCCCGAATCGCCGCAGTCTTACTATTCGGTCGCCCGGCGGCTGGCGCAGGAAATCCCGGGCGCCTACATGCCGATGCAGTACGATAACCCCGCGAACCTGGAAGCCCATTACCGCTCCACCGGTCCCGAGATCTGGGACCAGACCGATGGCGGGATCACCCATTTTGTCGCCGGCATGGGGACCGGAGGATCGATCTCCGGCACGGCAAAATATCTCAAGGAAAAGAAACCCGGCTGCACCGTGGTCGGCGTGGATCCCGAAGGATCGATCCTGGCAAAGGTTTTCCGGCGGGAAAAATGGTCCTGGGCCGATTCGCACCCGTACAAAGTCGAGGGAATCGGCGAGGATTTCGTCCCCAAGAATCTGCTCTTGGAGTATATCGACGATGTCGTGACGGTCTCGGATCGCGACGCGTTTCTCATGGGGCGCCGCCTCACGCGCGAGGAAGGACTTTTCTGCGGCGGCTCTTCGGGCGCGGCGGTCGAGGGGGCTCTCCGGTACGCGCGCGAAAAAAACCTCGGCAAAGACGAGCTTATGGTTGTGCTCCTTCCCGACGCCGGGGAAATCTATCTTTCGAAGATGTACTCGGACGAGTGGATGAGGCAGAACCAGTTCCTCGGCCGCGGCGCGCGGATCGGCGACATCGTGGAGGTCAAGAAACGAAAGCTGCCGCGGCTGCTATCGGTTGAGATTACTTCGACCGTGCGTGAAGCGATCGCGCTGATGAACCAGTACAGCGTCTCGCAATTGCCCGTCTTCGACAAAGGCAATCTCGTCGGTTCGCTGAGCGAAAGCGCGCTTTTCCAAAAGACGATCGAGTCGCCCGAGATCATGGACCTTACCGTCGGCGCGTTGATCGAGCCTCCGTTTCCCACGGTTGGGCCCGACGCGGACCTTTACGAAGTGTTGAGCCTTCTCAAAGCCTCTCCCGCCGTGCTCATCTGCCAGCGCGGGAAATATCAAGGGATCGTCACCCGCTTCGATGTGGTGGAGCACGTGAGCGGAAGGGCGTGATGGCAGGAAAAAAAGAGCGCCATCCTGCCGGGGGTTTTGCGACCCGGGCCATTCACGTCGGGCAAGAACCCGAGCCCGCCACCGGGGCGATTACGGTCCCGATCTACCAGACGAGCACTTTCGCGCAGAGCGCTCCCGGCGTGCACAAGGGGTACGACTACTCGCGGACGGACAACCCGACGCGGAGCGCGCTCCAGGCCGCGCTCGCGAGCCTCGAGTCCGCGGCGTACTGCCTCGCGTTCTCCTCCGGCATGGGCGCGGCCACGACCGCCATGCTTCTGTTCAAGCAGGGCGATCACGTGGTCTCGTCACGCGACGTTTATGGCGGCACGTACCGGCTGTTTATGCGCGTGCTGCGAGACTTCGGCCTGAGCTTTTCGTTCGTCGAGACCTCGAATGTCGCGGAGATCGAGCGGGCGATGACGCGCCAGACGCGCCTCGTTTGGATCGAGTCGCCGACCAATCCGCTGCTGAGAATTACCGACATCGCCGCGGCGGCGGCGGTCGCGCACAAATACGGCGCTCTGTGCCTCGTGGACAACACCTTCGCTTCGCCCTTTTTTCAGCGGCCGCTCGAGCTCGGCGCGGACCTCGTTCTTCACTCCACAACCAAGTACCTCGCCGGGCATGCGGACGTGGTCGGAGGCGCGATCTGCCTGAACGACCGCAGGCTCTACGAAAGGCTCAAGTTCTTGCAAAACGCCGCGGGCGCCACACCGTCGCCGTTCGATTGCTTTCTCACGCTGCGCGGGATGAAAACGCTGGCGCTGCGCATGCTCGCGCACGCCAGCAACGCACGGCAGGTTGCCGAATTTTTGCGCGATCATCCGCGCGTGCGGCGCGTTTATTATCCCGGACTCGCCGAGCATCCCGGACACGAGGTAGCGGCGTCGCAGATGGACGGTTTCAGTGGCATTGTTTCGTTCGAGGTCAAAGGAGGACTGCGCGAGGCGCGGCGCGTGCTGGCGCGCTTGCGCCTGTTCAAGATCGCGGAAAGCCTCGGCGGCGTCGAGTCGCTCGTCGAGCTGCCGGCGGTGATGACGCACGCCTCGATCCCGAAAGAGGAGCGCAAGAAGGCGGGACTTGCCGACGGGCTGATCCGTCTGTCCGTGGGGATCGAGAATGTGGAGGACCTGCTCGGCGACCTAAAGCGGGCGCTGGGAAGAGGTTGAGCTTAAAGTCAGCCGCCGGGCGCTAAGAAAATTGGCCTTGCCGAAAACCTGCAAGCGCGCCGCCTCCGGCCGCCCGAAATCTGCGTCGCAGCCGGCGGCTCTCAGGCGTGTACCTGGCCGCGGCGGAGCTTTCCGAGCAGCGACGGTAAGCTCCGGCGCGGCGCCTTGGCGAAAATTTCCTCGAGCTCGCCGCGATGGAGCCACGTTCCGCCGCAGCTTGCGCACACGTAGGTGGGGAAGTCCTTGAAGGTCGAGCTCTGCAGCTTGCCCTGGCATTCGGGGCAAACCAGAATCGCAGCTTCGGCGGCCGGCTTCTGGGCTTCGCGCAGCCGTTGCCTCAGCTTTTCGATCAGCTCCCGGTCCCTGGCGGAGAAATAGACGTCCTCGCGTGCGCGCTCGAGCAGCCTGAGTAACTCTCCGAAGCGATCCTTTTCGTCGTCCATAGGCCGCTTCCTTTCTTTCACAAACAGGCTACCATAACTCAGGATGACGCAAAAGCCGCCGTGAACTCTCCAAGCGCGTTTCAGATCGACGCGGAGCGAGGATTTCTTCCCGCGCCGGATCCGCTGGCCGAGCTGCCGCAATATTACGAGCCCTGGGAAGATGTCGCGCGCGAGCTTCCGAAGCTTCTCGTGGCCCGAAAGGTGAGGCAGGTCGTCTCTCGCCTGCCTCTGCTGGAGACGGCTCGTCTGACCGGCGACAGGGAGCGGCGGCGCGCCATGCTCATCCTCTCGTTTCTCGGGCACGCGTACGTGTGGGGCGAATCCCAGACGGTTGACCGCATCCCCGCTCCGCTGGCCGTTCCGTGGTTTGAGGTGGCGCGGCAGCTCGGGCGCCCGCCGGTGCTCTCGTACGCGTCTTACGCGCTCGATAACTGGCGGCGGATCGATCCCGAAGGTCCGATCGCGTTGGGGAACATCGCGCTGCTGCAGAATTTCCACGGCGGTTTGGACGAAGAGTGGTTTATCCTGGTTCACGTCGCCATCGAGGCCCGGGCGGGCGCGGCTCTGGCGGGGATCGTCCATGCGCAGGCAGCGGTAAAGAGAGGGGACGCCGGCGATCTGGCACGCGATCTTCGTGCGATCGCGCGCACGCTGGAGGAGGTCCACAGTATCCTTCTTCGCATGCCGGAGCATTGCGATCCGTACATTTATTACCATCGCGTGCGGCCTTACCTTCACGGCTGGGCGAATCATCCGGCGCTGCCGCAGGGGCTTGTGTACGAAGGCGTCGAGGCGTACGGGGGAAGGCCGCAGAAGTTTCGCGGCGAGACCGGAGCGCAGAGCTCTCTGGTGCCATCGATCGACGCGGCTCTGGGCATCGCCCACAAAGAGGATCTGTTGCAAACCTATCTCATGGAGATGCGCGATTACATGCCGCCGGCCCACCGCGCGTTTGTCGAGTTCGTCGAGCGCGGTCCCTCGATCCGCCGCTTCGTTCTCGACCACAAGACCAGCCATCCTTCTCTGCGCGAGGCTTACAACGCCTGCATCCATTGGCTGGAGCTCTTTCGTTCCGTCCACCTCGAGTACGCGCAGACCTATATTCATAAGCAAAACCAGCGCGGGCCGAAAAATCCCGTGGACGTGGGCACCGGCGGTACTCCCTTCATCCCGTACCTGCGAAAGCACCGCGACGAAACCAACAAACACCGGATAACCTAGAATCGCAGCAGCCCGGAGCAGGCACTTCGCCGCTTCGGAAAGGATCACGGGAGCGGATTGCGGTAGCGCAGCGACGTGAAGGAATCTATCGTATCTCGACTGGCACCGGCCAATTGGCTGATGTGCATGTGTTTCTATATAGGGTCTAGCTACTGATGGAGGATGCATTCGACTTGAGACAGCAGACCGGTGAGACCCAGATTCTTTTCGACCATTCAGCCGCGCAGGCGCATTTTGGAGCGAGCGTGTTTTGGTTGCGCCGTCTTGCAGCTCTCGGCGGCGAGGAGCATGCTATGGCCGGATGGCAGATCAAACGCGAAGGCGCAGACGGATTATCGAAATCGTGGAGGAGCACGGATGATTGCAAACGATACGGAACTCAAGGTGACCCTGGAGCACACTGCTCGGTTCCAGGAGCAAGTTGCACATCTGCGGCATGTGGAGACCAACCCTGCGAATTATCACGCTGCGGTTTCGGGGTTTCTGCCGGAGATTGACCGCATGCCACTCGAGGTGCGGGAATACCTGAGCATTCGCCCCGCCGAAGTGGCGCCAACAGGTTTTTCGTAGCCACCTACGGTAACTACCGGGTTGAGAAGGACGCGGCGGCCCGCGCCTCTGACCCAGAACATTAAGGCGATCCGTCGGGATCAGAATTCGGGAGGGAAAGCGGAACAGCCTGTAGGCCGTTAGGCTGAATAACAAACGGAGGGAGCCATGGCCACGAAACGACAGTTGGGCAAGGTAGACCTTGACCGCAGGGCGGTATTAGTGCTCGGTCTCGCGGGTGCATCGACACTCGTCTTCGACAGGGGTACCAGTTTACTGGCTGGGGAGGCGAAAGGGACGGAAAGAAAGGTTTTCAAGGAGAGGGATTCAATCATTCCAGGCTTCCCCAAAATCATCTTGCGTGAGACCACCTTTCAACCCGGCGCCAGCACCAAGGGGACGATGAAGTCAGCTATGGTCTGTGAGTGCACTCAAGGCGTTCTTGAAGTAAAGGTCAATGATCGAATAGTCGCTACGCAGATGGGTGACATTTGGACATGCGCCCCGGGGGTCGTGGAAGAAGTGGCCAATAAAGGGAGTGGCCCGGCCAAAATGCGGGTGTTCGAACTTGTCCCGGCCTAACCCTCGCGCGAGGGGAGCGTTGATCGAAGAGTTGGCAGTCGACCGTGAGCGTCATCTCTAACTAACTAGCGAACGTGATGGCCGAGACACCACTGACCATTACAGTCGTGCTCCCGGGCTACGAGCGCGTGGAGCGCGGCGCTCCGGCGCTCGATTTCAGCGGCGCACGCCGGTTCGATCTCCGCTATTGCACTTTCGCCAGCTGCATCCGAACTCTGGATCAACCGGCGTCAGCAAGGCGGCACGAGAGAGTCGATTTCGCCGACCGATCAGGCGCCGCGCCTATCGAGTGCAATAACCAGACGACGTTTTTGTAGGAGGCATCGCCTCTCTCTGAGCGAGAGCGCGCGGAAATCGCGATCAAGAACGGTTGGGGAGCTGCTAAAAACAAAGCGGGCATCGCTCCCGGGAACGATGCCCGCTTTTGGCGCTAACGCGCCGCGTTCTGAATCCCTCGTGCTTTTTTGTTTATGCCCTGCCTGCCGGCGTGGATTCGCTCTCTCCGTTCACGTCACCTCGGGTCGAGCTTCGAAGTCCGCTAGCCGCTGCGACCTTCCTTCTTTCGGCCGTCTCCCGGCCCCGCCTTCAGGCGTTATAGTCGAGGTCCGAAGGATCTAGCGCGAAGCCGATCTCCGAATCTGCCATGAGCGAGAGAAAGCGCCCGCCAACGGCGGGCTCCATTGGCCCGGTGGAGTCATATCCCTCATCGGAAACCTCCTCTCTCGCTGGGGATCCACTAGACGGGCGCGCTCCGTCTACTCCCCATCAACTTGCAATCAACCCCTAAATTCTCCATTAGTCGCCTCGCCCGATATTGTCAAGAGGGAGTTTTTCTCCCGAGGCTCTCGCGCAGAGGCGCGCCGATTGCAGTCCATCAAGGACCTGGGCTAGCCTGTAACGAGAAACAGAGGCGCGGGTGAAGGCGGATATCGAAAAGAAGATCGGCACGAGAGTTGCGGCGGCGTTTGACGATATCGTGACGCAGACGACGGACAGGGCGAGGAGCGAAATTTTGCGCCTCGCCGAGGAGCTGGTCAAAGCCGTATGGCACGGAAAGATATACGCGGCCCTGCCCCCGGACAAAACGAAAGCGAGCGAGTACTTTCTCGATGAAGAGCTCGAGCAGTTCTTGAATGAGGCGATCGAAGAATCCTACCGCAAGGTCGAGTCGATAGCGGGAGCCGTAAAAGCTGCGTTCAGCTAAAGACACCCCTCCGGCCCTCGGCAGAGGCCGAAGGCTGGAGGGTCGCGGTTGTAAAAGCGCTTTTGGGTTTCTAAAATTTGGCCGCTCTGCCGCAGGCCGACAGCACGGTGGAACCGTCGCGACAGGAGAGGGGATGGAGAAACGGCGATTGAGCTGGCCCCAAAACGCCCGCGTCGCTTTTGTTCTGGGAATTGCGTTTGAAGCGTGGGATCGCGCAAAGCCGACGCGCGGCGCGGCGCTGCAGTCTCCGCTGCCGGCCGACGCGTTGTGCAAAAGGGATTATTCGACCGAAACCTTTCGCGAGTTCGGCGCGAAAGTCGGTCTCAGGCGCTTACTCGATGTTTGCGACAAGTACCAAATCAAGGCGAGCATTCCCGTGAACGGCCTCACGTGCGAGTACTATCCTGACCTGGTCAAGGAATGCCACGCGCGCGGCCACGAGCTGGTCGCGCACGGCTATGATCAGGGCGAGCGCCTGTACATGCTCACCCGCGAGCAAGAGAGAGACAACATTCGACGGACGATCGCCGCGATCGCCAAGACGACCGGCGAGGCCCCGACGGGCTGGTCCTCGCCCGGCGTCCGCTCGACGGACCACACGCTCGAGCTCATCGCGGAGGCGGGCTTGCTCTACCACTGCGATTTTCACGACGACGAGATGCCCTACCCGATCAGGGTCGGCGACAAGACGATCATTGAGGTGCCGCACCAGTACACGCTCAACGATCATCGCATGCAGGAAGGCGAATCGCGCCGCGAGTTCTTTGCGAAGTTCAAAGACGAGTTCGACTACCGCTACAAGATCGGACGGAAAGAGCCCAACATGCTGAGCGTGATCACGCACGCTTACCTTTCTTCGCGCATCCCCTTGATCGACACGTTCGAGAAAATTCTCGCCTACGCAAAGCGGCACAAAAAAGTTTGGTTCGCGCGCCGTGGCGACGTCGCCGCGTGGGCGCGCAAGTTTTACGTCGGCGGTTAGCCGGGCGGCGGGCTACTCCGAGCGAAGTCAAATCTTCAGCCGGTGCCTTTCCTTCTTTAGCCACTCGCCGATCGCCGCCACGCCGCGATCGAGGTCAAATTTCGGCGTCCACTCCAGTTCCCGCCGCGCAAGCGCGATATCGAGCACATCGCGGTCGCGGTGCGGCCCGATCGTCGCCGCCAGCGGGTGCTTGCCGATCTCGAACGAAATTTCCGGCAAGTGCCTGCGGATCGAGTTCGCAAGATCCTCGTTGGAGCATCCCTGGCCGAGTCCGATATTGTAGGCGCGGCGCAAAGGCTTTTCGCAAAACAGCGCGAGGCGCACCGCCTCGGCGACGTCGTCGACGTAGACCGGATCGTCGGGGAGGCGCGTGAGATAGGGCTTGCAGTGGTGGCCGAGAACGCCTTTTTTTAACTCCAGCGGAATGCCCCTTCCCAAGCCCGGCCCATAGACGGAGCTGAAGCGAAGCGCGACGAAGCTAAAGGCGCGCTTTTGCGCGTGATAGTCGCCGAGCCATTCGGAGACGATTTTGGCCGAGCGGTAGAAGTAAGTCGGGTAGATCGCCACCGGATCGTCCTCCCTGATCGGACTTCCGTCCCTTTTCCGCAGCTGTCCGTAGAGCGCGCCGGAGCTGGCGTAGACCATCCGCTTGACGTTCAGTTCGGCCGCCGCTTCGAGCACATTGGCCATCGCCTTGAGGACAAACTCGAGCACGCGCGGAGTTTCCTCGCGCGGCGGGTGCGCCGCGTGGAAGATGTGGCTCGGCTTCTCCTGCGCGCAGACTTTGCGAAACCGTTCCGGGTCGGTGACATCGAACAGCACGCTGGGCGTTCTGATCGGCAGGAGCGAAAGATCCGGCGGGCGCGGGACGACGTCGACGGCCACCACGCGGTGGCCGAGAGACTCGAGCAGCATGGTGGTGTGCGAGCCGATGAAGCCGTTCGCGCCGGTCACGAGCACGGTGGCGCTCATGGATTTCTCGTTTCGTTCGCGCAGTCTCGGATCTCCTCTTCGGTGAGGGGCCTTCGCCTGAGCGCGATCTCGGAACGGATGCGCCGCAAAAGATCGGCAAGCCGCTCTTCGGGAAAAGCGACGCCGATCTCTTGGAGCCGCATTCTGAGAGTGTTTTCGCCCGATTTGAGATCCAAGTGGCTGCGCCTTTTGTTACCGACGAGCTCGGGCCGAACCGGCGCGAACAGCAGCGGATCCGCCCGAAGCAAAAAACTGTGCGTCTCGCTCGCATCCGTAAAGGCGTACTCGCCGACGAGCGGTTTGTCCTTCGGAGTCGGCCAGCGCGACAGATCCTCGAAGAGCCTGGCGAGGCCGGTAAGCTTTGCGAGCGCGATGCCCGTCTTGACGCCGTAGAGCGCCTCCAGGGCCACCACGACCTCCGCCATCGCGGCGTTGCCGGCTCTGGCCCCGGCGCCGTTCACCGTCACGTCCACTTGAGAGGCGCCGCCCTCGACGCCGGCGAGCGCGTTCGCGGTGGCGAGCCCAAGATCGTTGTGCGCGTGGATGCCGAGCGCCAGGTGCGGCGCGGCCTTTCGGACTTCGGCGATCACGTGGCGGCAGGCGGCCGGGCCCATGCTGCCCGCCGCGTCGACGAAATTGAGCGCGTAAACGCCGGCGCGCTCGCAGGACCGCGCGAGCTTGCAAAGAAACTCGAGCGACGCCAGCGAAAAGAAGTTGGCGATCGGTCGCGGCTTGAGACCGCGCCGGTGGATCGCCGCCGCGGTTTTTTCGACGTAGTCGAGGAGCGCGGGTTCGGTGTCGGCGGCCCGCGACCTCTCGAGCGCCCCCGGGCGGCTTTCCGGCTTTCGCGAGGCGGCGTAGATCGGCTGCCATTCCGGCAGAGGAAAGATCGTGTACGAAACAATTTCGACGCCGTGATCTCGCGCCAGGTCGATTTGCGACTCCGAGGCCACGCCGTAGAGCTGAAGCTTCGCCTTGAGCTTGGTTTTAGCCAGACGCTCGAGCGCCTGCAGAGCCTCGTCATCCGCGCCGTGATTTTTCGGCGCCAAAAACTGGATGACCGAAACTCCCGCTTCATCGAGCGCGGTTGCCATCGTCACGTAATGTTCGACCGTAAAGTACGCCTGGGACGCTTCGCGCAACGTGACGTCGCAAATTTCCACCTTTGCCGGCAGATTCATCGTCGCCCTGACTTCGGGGGCAAAGTTGAGCGGGCCCACGAACCACTGGCCGGGCCGATAAGCGGGCGCGACGCGGATTTTTTCCAAGGCGCGGTGCAGCGCTTGCAGCTTCGGATCGTCGGCGGGATTTTCCATCTCGGCTCCTTCGGTTCACTTGTCCGCCAGGTCGGCGCCGGCGACGTTGATGTAATCCTTCGCCGACGGCTTCCAGATCAGGCGGCGGTTGACGGCGTAAATATCGACCGGGTTGTACAACGGCACGATCGGCGCGTCTTCCAGCAGGATTCTAAGCGCGGACTTGAGCAGCGCCACGCGCTTGTCGAGATCGAAGATTTGCCGCTGCTGCTGCAGCAGGCTGTCGAATTTGGCATTCGAGTAGGAGAGCCTCTTCGACACCCCGGTCTCGAAGTACTCGTTGAGAAAGTCGTCCGGGTCGACCACCGTGCCGCGCCCGCGAAAACAGATCGGGCATTTTCCCGAGCGATGGAGGTCGTTGAAAACGCCCCATTCGGGGCTGTGCAGACGAGCCCTGATGCCGACCTTGGCGAGTTGGCCGGCGATCGCTTGAGCGACCTCGCGGTCTTTGGTGTACCGGCCCATCGACGTGTAGAAGTCGATTTCAAAACCGTTGGGCAAGCCGGCGGCCGCGAGCAGCTCCTTGGCCTTCTGCGGGTTGTAGGAGAACGGCCGAAACGATGCGTCCTCGCCGATGCCGTGAGGCCCTAAAATACCGTCGAGCCGATAGGCCTTGCCGTCGAGGACGTACTTGACCAGGGCGTCTTTATCGATCGCGTAGTGGATCGCCTGGCGCACAAGCTTGTTGTCGAGCGGCTTGTGCGCCGGATCCAACAGTAAAAAGATGATCCTGGCGCTTCTCACCTCCTCGATGCGCACGTTCGGATTCCTTTTGAAGCGGTCCGTTTCGTGCGGCGGAACGTTGGCGATCAGGTCCGCTTGACCGGATTCGAGCAGCGCCAGGCGCGCCGCATCTTCGGAAACCGGCTTCCAGATGATGCGATCGAGCTTCGGTGCGCCGCCCCAATACTGCGGATTCTTTTCGCCGACCGCGCGCTCGCCGCGCACCCACTCGACGAACTTGAACGGCCCCGTGCCGACCGGTCTTTTGCCGAAAGTCGCCTCATCGCCGGACTCCTGGGCCGCGGCTTCGCTCAGGACGTACAGGTTGTCGAGGAAATCGAGGAGCGAGACGACGGGCCTTTTGGTGGCGATGACGACCGTGTAGGGGTCGGGGGCCTCCGCTGCCTGGATGACCTTGGCGAGATTGCGCTGGCGGCTGAGTTTGGGATCGAGCGATCTTTTGATGCTGTAGCGGATGTCCGCGGCCGTAAGCTCCGCGCCGCTGTGGAACTTGACGTGGCGCCGGATTTTGAAAGTCCAGCCGTGCTCGCTGCCGGACCACGATTCCGCGAGCACGCCGACGTACCGGCGCTTGGCGAAGTCGTATTCGACCAGGGGCTCGAGAAAGTGGCGCCAGACCGCATAGTTTGCGGTCGTGTTGTGCCAGTACGGATTCAGCGACTCGAGATCGACGCCGTGCGCCACGACGGCCGTCTTGGGCCTGGTCTGCGCATTTAGCTCGGTCGCAAGCTCAAGAAAAGCAAAGACGACGCCGGCGACGAGCCGGCCACAAAATCGCCCGCGCCCGTTTAAAAGAGCGGCCATGATTTTTGTCCCCTTCCGGTCTTTTCCGCCCGCCGAAGCCAGGGCGCGCCTCGTGATCGGTTTTGCGAGCTTCCTGATACGATCAATCGAACCGCGCTGTCAAGCGCAAGCTCAAAAAGCGCGTCGCGCGGCGCCGCGGCTCGCCGAGTTGACATTGCTCTTCGGAGCTGCAATCTTTGCGATTTGATGCTCATGCGCCCGCTCGTCACTTTCGTTTTGCTGCTCGTGTTTTTTTCCGGAGCCTCGACGCCGGGGTTTCTCAACCCGGCGCTTCACGTCGGAAATTTCGCGGGCGAGAGTGAAGCGGAGCCGGCCGCAACCGAGGAGCTTTCCGCGCGGCGGCGGGCGGCCAAGTTGCGCCAACGGCAAGCTCTGGCCCAGCCAGGGCCGCTCGCGCGCGATCCTGATCGCGCTCAAATTGCGCCCCAGCGGCGCCTTCCCGACTATCCGGCTGCTCCAAGCGCGCGCGCACTCAAGCGCGTCCTACGACTCTAGCATCCCCTCTGGCGTCCCTTAGCGGTCCGCCCGGCGCCGTTTGGCGCCGCATCGTTTTTTGTCGTGGAGACACTATGGATTCGGAACGACTCGTTCTGTGGGTAGGGTTTAACCTTTTTGTCCTGGCCATGCTGGCGCTGGATCTCGGCGTTCTCCATCGGAAAGCGCACACGGTCTCGATACGCGAGGCGGCGCTCTGGAGCGCCGTCTGGATTGTTCTGGCGCTCGCCTTCAACTCGGGGATCTTCGTTCTCTGGGGGCGCGAGCCGGCGCTTGAATTTCTTACCGGCTACATCATCGAAAAGTCGCTGAGCGTCGACAATCTCTTCGTCTTCTTGATGATCTTTCACTATTTTGCGACCCCGCCCGAGTACCAGCATCGCACGCTGTTCTGGGGCATTCTCGGCGCGCTGATCATGCGCGCGATTTTCATTGCCGCCGGCGCGGCGCTGCTCGAGAAGTTTCACTGGATGATCTATGTCTTTGGCGGGTTTCTCGTCCTTACCGGTGTCAAGATGCTGCTCCACGGGGATCGCAAGGTCGAGCCCGCGAAGAATCCCGCGGTGCGCCTGATGCGCCGGCTGCTGCCGATCACGAGCGGCTACGAAGGGCAGCGCTTTTTTGTCCGCCGGGACGGGAAGATCTGGGCGACCCCGCTGCTGCTCGTGCTGGTGGTGATCGAGACCACCGATCTCATCTTTGCCGTCGATTCGATTCCGGCCATTTTTGCGATCACGCGCGATCCCTTTATCGTTTACACCTCGAACGTGTTCGCGATTCTGGGGCTGCGCGCGCTTTATTTTCTGCTGGCCGGGGTGCTCGAGATGTTTCGCTATCTGAAAGTCGGCCTCGCGCTCGTCCTCTGCTTCGTCGGCGTCAAGATGGTGGTTGTCGATCTCTATCAGATCCCGATCGCGGTTTCGCTCGCGGTCGTCGCTTCGATCCTGGGCGGTTCCGTGCTCGCCTCGATCGTCCGGCCGGCGCGGCAGGCGAGGGCGCAACGAGAGCCGCTCGCCGTCGAAGCGCGGGTCAGCCGAGCGCGTTGGGGCTGGCCGGCGGGCCTGGTCGCCGGCCTCGTCGTGGCGGCGACCTTGCTCACGGTCAAGTGCGTTTCCATCCGCAGCGGCCCGTCTTCGCAGGCGGCGCTTACCGCGATCCGGCTGGCGGAATTGGAGCGCGCGGCCGAAAGCCGGGATGCCAGCCCTGCCGCGGCCGCTGTGAGGCGCGACGTCGATCTCATGCTCAAGCAAGCGCGGGAGCACTGGCGAGAGGACCGCTATCAGAACGCGCTCGATTCCGCCCACGAAGCGAAGCGGATCTTGCGCGAGCACGGCAAGGCCTTCTGAGGCAGTTTCCAGACGAGGTGCGACGATGAAGTGTCCGAACTGCGCAATCGACCTGCTGCTGACCGATCGCCACGGAGTTGAAATCGATTACTGTCCCCGGTGTCGCGGCGTTTGGCTCGACCGCGGCGAGCTCGACAAGATTCTCGAGCGCGCCGCGCCGGACGCCCCGGTCCTTGGCCGCGCGCGGGATTGGGCGCGCGCCAGCGATCGCGACCGGCCCAAACACGGGCGGCGCAAATCTTTTCTGCGCGAGATCTTCGATTTCGATTAGCGGGCCGACCGGGCCGCCGCGCCGGCAAACTCAAGTGTGGAAGCCGCGGGCTTAGCCGTCGAAGTAACCGGACTTCAGCGCCCAGAGCCAGAGATAGACGATCTTCTCGTTGTAAAGCTCGGCGTAGCCGACATGGCCGTACTTCGGGATCAGCACCACGTGCGCGCCGCGGGTGCGCTCGGCGTACTTGGCGCCCATGAACATCTCGCGCTTGTCTTCGATATTTTTCCCGTTGATCCAGTGGCCTTTGTCATTTTCGCCGACGAGGAGAAGGACACGGATCGTCTTTAGCCAGTCGGGATCGGGATCCTGGAGATGGTCGAAGTATTCCGCGCGCGGCAGGCCGGTTCTCTTGGGATATTCCTCGAGGATGCCGACGGCCGCGTTATGCTGGTTGTCACACAGGCTGGTTTTCATTTGCGAGCGGAGATCTTTCATCAAACGGATATAGTCTTCCGCGCCACCCCAGGGCGTAAGCTCCGGCGGGTCCTCATAGCCCGATTCGCGAAAGGTATCCGGGGAGCGACGCGAGACCTTCTCGAGCGGGATTTCCCGGTATCGCTCGGCGCCGGTTTTGTCGCGCCATTCCTTGCGCCAGCCGTCGGGGCCGCCGCTTCCGAAGCCGACAAGGCCGACAACCTTCGTTTTGTTCGAGAAGCGCGTTAAATGCGCCGCCATCGGGCCGCCCGTGGAGTGGCCGAAGGCGATGACCTCGCGGCCGGCGAGATGCTCATCGGTCAAGAGCCCGGCTCCCTGAAGGATCGTGTTGAACGTGCATTTCAAGTTGCGGTCGAGGATCTCCTCGACGGAGAGCTCTCGGTCCATGAGGTAGACGGGGTTTCGCTCCTCCGGCGGAACTTTCCAGACGCCGCCGGGCGGGTAATGGCCGGGATAGGTGAGCGCGAGCGCCTTCAGTCCCTGCGCCGCAAGCACGCGCGCGAGCCCCGGCCTGCCGTCGGGAGTCCGGTCGAACACGCGCTCGCTGCCGGCGCCGCCGTGAAACAGGACAAAAGCGCGGTCGGCTCGGATCTCCTTTTCCGGCGCGTAGAGCGTGCCGTGCATGTCCCAGTCGTAGCCGTTGCGGTGAAAACGCACGGTCGCCTCCGCGGTCGAAAAGTTCACGTGGGGGTAGGGCGCTTCAACCGAAAGCCACTCGTCCCACGTGAGTTTCAACAAAAGCTCGCGCGAGTCGAGAGCGTCGAGATATTTTTCGATAAACGCGGCCGCCGTTGCCATACGGTTCTCCTCTCATGGTTGGGTTACGTAGCGTTCGAGATACCACTTCGCGATCTCGCCTTTGGTGCAGAACCACACGCCGCTAAAACCTTTCGCGTAGCGGAGGCAGCGTTCGAAAACGGCCGCCATGGGAAATCGCCCGCCGATATGCGCGTGGACGAGGCAGTCCACGAGCTTGGGCCTGCCGGCCTCTCCCTCCGCGTACAGACAATCGAACGCTGCCTTGAACGCTTCGAAGTAAACGTCCGGGGGATTTTTGGGCGCGAAGACCAGCGAATGATCGTTGGCGTAATCCAGACGCGGCATGATGACGAGGCGCTTGCCGCCGATTTCCCGGTGGTGCGGGACCTCGTCGATCGGAAGATCCCCGTTCCAGAACACTCCTTCCTCGACGAGAAACTCGAACGTCCGCTCGGTGATTCTGTGGCCGGGACTGACCCATCCTCCGGGGCGCTTCCCGGTGACGGAAGCGAGCGTGCGCAGCGTGTCGCTGATGATTTGGCGCTCTTTTTCCGGCTCGACGGCGTCGAGGTAGAGGTCGTTGGCCCAGCCGTGGCCTACGATCTCGTGTCCTGACTGATCGAGTTCCCGTACGGCCTGGGGGCACTGCTGGGCCACGAGGCCGTTGGTGTCGATCGTTCCCTTGACGCCGTACTTGTTGAGCAGGTCCATGATTCGCCAGATGCCGACGCGCGCGCCGAACTCGCCGAACGCGAGCGAAGCAGGATCGGGCCTTTCGCCGCTGCGGCGGTATTGCGAATGCCTGATGAAAGCCTCGAAGGCGACAAAGACGCTCATCGCGATCTTGGCATTGTTGGGCAGCTCGAAGGTTGGGCGCATGGCTTTTCCGTCAGGCTACTTTCGCTCGACGAATAGCGCGCGGAAAAGCTCGTAGTTTTTGTTGAAATCTTCCGCGGCGTTCAGGTCGTCGACGACGAAGTTGAGCTTCTCCAGGCCGGGAATGTTCACGGGCACGCCGGGGCGCGTGGGGATGCGCGAGAACGAGGCGATGATCTTTTGCCCCTCCAGAGAGAGGACAAAATCGATAAAGAGTTTGGCGGCGTTGGGATGGGGCGCCTTCGCTCCCATCTCGATCGGTTGAAACTTCGTGAACACGGGATCAAAGGCGACCCAGTCCACGGGGCCGCCTTTTTTCTTCACTTCCTCGACGGTGTGGAGATAGGTGTTGAGAGCGAGCGGGAACTCGCCGGCCGCAAGGAGGTTGGTGAGCAGGGAAAGGCCGGTATGGAGCCGGATCTCCTGGCCCGCCAGCCGCCGCATATAGGCCATCCCTTTCTCGCGTCCCATGCGGTTCAGCATCCACGCAAACCACTCCGGCTTGGTCGGGTCCATGCCGATCTTGCCTTTCCATTTCGGGTCGAGGAGCTCTTGCTCGTTTTTGGGTACTTCGGCCCGGCTGACGAGCCCGGAGTTAAATCCCAAGACGTTCGGCATGATGTAGACGGCGGCCCAATAACCGTCGGGATCGACGAAAGTCTTGGGAAAATTTTTCGCCTCGGGCGAGGCGTAGCGCGCCAGGAGCTTGTTTTTCTTGAGCGCATACGCCTGCGTCTCGGCGGATTGCACGACGTCGAATTCGTAACGCCCGGATTGCGCTTCGGTCAAGATTTTGGTGAGCAGCCGCTCGCCCACCGCGCGCAACATCGTGGGCTCGATAAAAGGGTACTTCGCCTTGAAGGCGTTGAGGATCGTCTGCATCTGGTCGACCGTCATCGAGGTGTAGACGACGAGCCGCCGTTCCTTCTTGGCCCCGGCGACGATTTCCGGCGTGCTGGCGGTCGCCGTACGGAACGAAGCGAGCAGAAGCGCGAGCGCGAAAAGCCCGATCTTGCCTCCCATAAAAAGCCCCTTTGAAAAGCTCCCTTTCCAGCGCCGGGGGCTTTATTGCTGTCCCCTGAGCTTCGGGTCCAGGACGTCGCGCAGCCCGTCCCCGAGCAGGTTAATGCCGAAGACCGTGATGAATATCGCGAGCCCCGGCACGATCGTCAGCCACGGCGCGCGGTACATGTAGGCGCGCCCCTCGCTCAGCATCGATCCCCAGGTGGGGATGTGGGCCGGAACGCCGAGCCCGAGAAAGCTCAAGCTCGCTTCGGAGATGATCACGATCGCCATCGAGAAGGTCGCCACGACCGTCACGCTCGCGACGGTGTTGGGGAAAATGTGCTTTAGCAATACGTAAAAGTCCCTGCCGCCGAGCGCGCGCACCGCGAGCACGAACTCGCGCTCGCGCAAGGACAAAACTTCTCCCCGCACGACGCGGCAATATTGAACCCAGCGGCTCAGCATCAGCGCGAGAATCAAGTTGAGCAAACCCTGGCCCAGAAAGGCCATCAAGGCGATCGCCAGCAGCAGAAACGGAAACGCAAGAAAGATCTCGGTCGTCTTGTTGATGATCTCGTCGGTCAAGTCGCCGAAATAGCCGGCGATCGCTCCCAGAAGGCACCCGGTCACGCCGGCCAAAATGACCGTGGCGGCGCCGACCAGGAGCGAAATGCGCGAGCCGTAGAGGATGCGGCTCAGGATATCGCGCCCGAGGTTGTCGGTGCCGAGCAGGTGCAGGCGCGCGCTTCGCGCGCTCAAGCCCGGAGGTTGAAGGCGGTCCTCGAGCCGCTGCTCCTGGGGGTCGTACGGCGCAAGGAACGGGGCGCTCACGCCGCACACAACCAGCAGGAGCAAAATGGAGCCGCCCACCCAGATCTTAAGATGGCGAACGCGCCGCCTCATAGCTTGATCCTGGGATCGACGAGCCGATAGAGAACGTCGACGAAAAGGTTGACGGCGAAATACATGATCGCAAAGAAAAAGATCAGGCCCTGCGCAAGCTTGTAGTCGCGCAGCGCTATCGCCTGGATGAGGAGATCGCCGATGCCCGGATAGGAGAAAACGGTTTCCGTAATGACCGAACCGTTCAGAAGCGCGCCCAGCTGGAGTCCCAGGATCGTGATGATCGTGATCATGGAGTTGCGCAGGGTGTGCTTCCAGACGACGGCCCTTTCGCTCAGCCCTTTGGCGCGGGCGGTCGTGATATAATCCTGGCGCATCACCTCGAGAACGCTCGAGCGCGTGATGCGCGTCACGATCGCCGCCAGCCCGGTTCCCAGCGTGATCGCGGGCATCAACAGATGCTGCAGCGCGCTCCAGAACGCGGGCATGTTGCCGGTGAGGAGGCTATCGACGAGATAAAGACCCGTGATCGACCGGACCTGGAGCCCGTATTCGATGCGCCCGGCCACCGGGAGAAGGTTCCACTGGCCGCCGAAAAAATAGATGAGCATGATGCCGAGCCAAAAGTTCGGCAGAGACACGCCGATCAGCGCGACGGCGGTTCCGGCGTGGTCGAGCATGGAATCGTGCTTGATCGCCGAGTAAACGCCGATCGGGAGCGAGATCACGATCGCGACGATGAGGCTCGCCAGCGCGAGCTCTACGGTCGCCGGCAGCCGCTCCTTGACGAGCTTGGTCACCGGCTCGCCGAACTTCAAGGAGTTCCCGAAGTCGCCCTGCGCGGCGCGGGCAAGGAAATCGAAATACTGAACCAGAAGCGGGCGGTCGAGCCCCCATTCTCTGCGCGTGCGCTCGATATCTTCCTGGGAAGCGTTGTCGCCCAGGAGCAGGCTCACCGGGTCTCCCGGCGCCAGGTGCATGAGAAGAAAAACCAGAAAAGAGATCCCGAGAAGAACGGGAATCGCACCAATGGCGCGGCGCTTAAGCATAATCCGGGAATGAGCGTGCCGAGGGCGGAGCGATTTCTTGAACCGTCGCGGTCATTGCCGCTCTACAGCCCCAGCTGGGCAAACGATCGATCGAGCTTTTTCAGCGCGTCGTCGACCTGCTCCTTGGTTACATTGAGCGGCGGCGTGATGCGGATCACGTTTCCCATGAGCCCGCCTTTGCCGATGAGAAGGCCGTTTCGCTTGGTTTGCTCGAAGAGCCGGCGCACGGCCTCGGGCTCGGGCTTTTTGTTCTCGCCCACGAGCTCGAGCGCCTGCATGAGCCCCATGCCGCGCACGTCGCCGATGACCGGATACTTCTGCTGCAAGGCCTCCAGGCCCGCGCGCAACCTCTCCCCCATCACCCGGGCGTTCTCGACGAGGTCTTCCTCTTCGATGACCTCGATGGTCGCCCGCGCCGCCGCGGCGGTGACAGGATTGCCGCCGAAGGTGGAGATCGATAATCCCTTGATGCTGTCGGCGACTTCCGGGGTCGCGATGGTGGCGCCGATGGGAACCCCGTTGGCCATGCCTTTGGCGAAGGTCATGATGTCGGGCTCGACGCCCCAGTGCTCGATGCCGAACATTTTTCCGCCCGTCCGCCCCCAGGCCGTCTGCACCTCGTCGCAGATGAAAAGGCCGCCGTATTTGCGCACGATCGCGACCACTTCCCGAAAATATTCCCTGGGAGGCGTGATAAAGCCGCCGATTCCCTGAATGGGCTCGGCCAAAAACGCCGCCAGCCGGCCGGAGGTCGTCGTTTGGATCGCCTCTTCGACGTCCCTGGCGCATCTTAAATCGCAGCTCGGATAGGTGAGCCCGAAGGGGCAGCGGTAACAGTAGGCGTTGGCGACGTGATGGATTCCGGCCGCGGGAGTCGGGTTGAGCCGCCACGAAGCGTGCGCGGTCAAGCTCATCGCCAGGTGCGATCGGCCGCTGTAGCCGTGGCGGAGCGCGATCACGTCCTGGCACTTCGTGTAGAGCTCGGCCAGGAGAACCGCGGTTTCGTTGGCTTCGGTGCCGCTGTTGGTAAAGAACGATTTTTGCAGCCGTCCCGGAGTGATCGCGGCGAGTTTTTCCGCCAGCGCGACGTGCGCTGCGGTCGGATAGAGCGTCGAGATGTGCTGCAGCTTGTGGATCTGGTTCTCGATCGCTGCGGTTACCTTTTCGTTGCAGTGGCCGACGCTGATCGTGACGATGCCGCCGAAAAAGTCGAGGTACTCTTTCCCTTCGATGTCGTAGACGTAGCTCCCCTGGGCGTGGTCGACGACTAGCGGCTCGTCGTAGTAGTTGGCCACGCAGGAGAAGAGATATCGCCGGTGCTTGTCGATGATCTCGCGCTTGTCCATGACCGCTTCCGACACGCGCGCGCTTAAGTTTTGAATCTCGCGTCGGCGACCGGGATCTTTTCATCCGGCCGCGGCGTCCAGATCAGGTCCCGGCGCAGCGCGTAGGCGTCGCCCGTATTGTAGAGCGGGACCGTCGGGCAGTCCTCGTCCAGGATGCGCACCATTTTGCGCAACAGCGCCTCGCGCTTCTCGGCGTCGAACTCGGCGCTTTGCTGGTCGAACAGTTTGTCAAATTCCGGGTTGTTGTAGGCCAGCCGCTTGCTCCTGCCGGAGCGAAAATAACGGATGAAAAAAGCTTCCAGGTCGTCGACCGAGCCGCGGCCGATCATGTACATGCCGTACTTGCCCGCGTTGTACTCCTCTTCGAAAACGGCCCACTCCGGCGTCTTCAAGTTGAGCTTGATTCCCGCCTTGGCCATCTGGCTTACGATCGCCTGCGCGGTTTCGCGGTCTTTGGGGTAGCGGCCCGAAGGCGCATAAAAATCGAGCGCCAGGCCGCTGGGAAAGCCGGCTTCGGCCAGAAGCTTCTTGGCGCGCTCCGGATCGTAGGGATAGTTTTGCAGGTTCGGATCGTAGCCGGGCATTTGCGGGCCGACGAGCCCTTTCAGCGGAAAGGCTTGACCCTCGTGGATGTGCTTGATGATGGACTCCTGGTCCACGGCGTAGTTGAAAGCCTGCCGCACGCGCTTGTCGTCGAAAGGCTTGTGGCTCGGGTTGAGCGCGATAAAAATAATGCGCATGCCGCGAACCACTTCGACGCGAATGCGCGGGTGATTTTTCAGACGCGGCACCTCGTGCGGCGGGACGTTGTTGATGAGGTCGGCCTGCCCGGCCTCCAGAGCCGCCATGCGCGCCGCGTCTTCCTTGATCGGCCGCCAGACGACTTCCCTGATGTGCGCGCGCTTGCCCCAGTACTTGTCGTTTCGCACCATGGTGAAGTGGCTGCCGCGCTCCCAGCCGGCGAAGCGGTACGGGCCGGTGCCGATCGCCTGCTCGTCGACCTTGTCTCCCAGGCGCTCGGCCGCTTTTTGGCTCAAGATGAGGCGATTTCTCAGCAGCGTCAGCAGCGCGGCCTTGGGGGTCTTCGTGACCAGCGTGATCGTGTGATCGTCCGGGACCTTCATGTTCACGATGTCCCTCAGGTTCGGCGCCTGCATGCTCTTGGGGTCCTTGAGGATTCTTTCGTAGGAATAAGCGACGTCCTTGGCCGTGAAAGGAGAGCCGTCGTGAAACGAGATCCCCTTGCGCAGCTTGAAGGTCCACTCCGTTCCCTGCGCTTTCCAGGATTCGGCAAGCTCGCCGTAGTGGCCGCGCTTGTCGTAGTCGGTGTCCACGAGCTGCTCCATGATGTGTCCCCAAAGCCCGTAGATGGGCGAGCTGCTTTGGGAATAGGGATGAAGGCTCTCCACGCCGATGCTCATCGCGACGACGAGCCGATCGCGCGGCGCCGCCGCCCAGCCGAGCCGGCTCGCCGCTCCGAGGCCGGCGGCGCTAGCCAGCACCTGGCGGATAAAATCTCGCCTCGTGAGAGAAAAGTCATGCTTGATCATGTTCTTCTCCTTCGCGCGGTTGATTCTCCATCGCACGCTAGGCCATGTAACCTTGAGCGCGATAGTACTGTTCTGCCGCCGGGTGAAGCGGAATCACGTCGTTCTTCCACACCTGGCTCCGCTCATAATACATCGCGGAGCGGACGTTGCGAAACAGTTCGGAGTTCTCGTCCAACCCTGCCGCAACCAAGCGGACAAGCTTGGCGGGCTGATCTTTGAGACAGTAGATGTAAACGGCATCCGTGCCGACGCTCGCGATATCGCGATCGAGGCCGCGGAAGAGCCCGTGCGGAATCGTGGCTCGCAGATAGCCGAACTTCTGCACCAGCTCCTCGATCAGACTTTCCTCGAATTCGAGAAAGCGCATGTCGTAGAGCATGGTGGCTTCGTACCAAAAGCGGTTGTGCGGCG
Organism: Candidatus Acidiferrales bacterium; assembly: GCA_035559995.1. Lineage (GTDB taxonomy): Bacteria > Desulfobacterota > Binatia > UBA9968 > UBA9968 > DATMAM01. Next base: position 45,218 of record DATMAM010000061.1, on the reverse strand, counting down.
TGTACCCGAGATAGAGGTTACCGAGCATCAGGTCGACCGCGCCCTCGCGCACGTGTCCGCCGAGAAGCCTCCCCGACCATTTCATGAACCTTCCGCCCCAGCTCTCGATCTCTTCGAGGCTCGTTCCGTAATGGCGCAGCACCGTGTCGAGGTAGCTTCCCGGATCGGGGTTCGGCGCGAGGATGCGCAGCGGATACTTTCTTCTCTTGACCTCCCGCAGATCCGAAATCCCGATATCGTGCCTGATGGCGAGCGCCAGCCAGTTCGGCCTGAGGACCGTGGCGATGTGCGCGAGCCCGCGGTGCCGCTCCCCTTTGAACTCGTGCACGCCTCTGACCGCGGAGCGCATGAGAACGGGCGTGGTGACGCCGATCTGAGCCTTCTTCGCCGTGACCCAGCGAACGTTGTTGTCGCCGAAGCTTTCGTCCGTGATGCTCACCCGATAGCCGTGAGGCTTGAGCACCTGCGCGACGATCTCGCCGATGGTCCACCACGGCTCGCCGACCGTGCTGCCCGCGAATGTGAGCCGCCTTGCCGCCATGAGATCTCCTGTGCTGGTCGAAACAATAGCGGGTCGGGTTGCCGATCCCCTATGCTGGTATTTTTCCCGGCCCGTAAACGACACGCCCCGGGCGCGCGCCCGTGTGCTCGCCGCCGTCGATCACGACGACGCCGTTTACGAGAACGTAGTCGACGCCCCGCGGGTACTGCTTGGGGCTGTCGTACGTGGCGGTGTCCGCGACCGTTCCGGGATCGAAGACCACGAGGTCCGCCCAGTATCCCTCCCTTATCAGACCGCGATCGCGCAAGCGAAGCACCTGCGCGGGAAGCGACGTCATCTTGCGGACCGCGTCTTCGAGCGCAAGGACGCGCTCGTCGCGCGCGTATCGGCCGAGCACGCGCACGTTCGTTCCGTAGCTCCGCGGATGCGGTTTGCCGGGAAAGTTGAGGTTGAGCGCGCTGCCGTCGGAGCCGATCGACACCCAGGGAACCCGCATGACATAGCGCACATCGTCTTCGCACATCGTGTGGTGCACGCCGTGGACGAAAACGCCTTCGGCGAAGATGAGATCGAAGCAGGTCGTTGCGGGATCCTTGCCCTGAATGCGGGCGATCTCCGCGATCGTCTTGCCTTCGAATTGTTTCAGCTCCGGGCGGTCGAAGCGCGCGCCGACGATGCCTTCCCAGCCGCCGTGCTCGTTGACGTACTGCTCGAATTCGGCGTCCGCCATGACGCGCGCGCGAAACTCGGGGCTGCGAAACTGCGGGATCGTTTCGCTGAGCGGCGCGTTTTGCACCCAGCGGGGAAAGAGCCTCCGCCACGGGTGCTGCATCGCGGTGTACGGGTACTGGTTGGCCGTGATCTCGAGGCCTTCGCGGCGCGCTTCCTCGATCCGGGCGACGACCTCGCGCACGCGGCCCCAATTGCTCTTCGCCCGCATCTTGAGATGGTAAACGTGGACGGGAATGTCCGCTTCCCGGCCGACGCGGATCGCCTTTTCCAGCTCCTCCATGATGTCGAAGCCCTCGCTCCCCAGATGCACGCCGTAGTAGCCGCCGTAGGCGCGCGCGACCTTCGCCATCTCGACGACCTCATCGGGATTTTCAGGGCCCTTGGCGTGCCAGGCGCAGGTAAGGCCGAGCGCGCCCTCTTCCATCGCCCGGGCGACGAGCCGGTTCATCTCTTCTCGTTCGGCGCGCGTCGCCGGCCTCTCGTTAAAGCCCACGACCAGGCGCTTGATCTGCTGGGGTGACACCCCGGAGGCCACGTTGATGGAAATGCCTTGCTCGAGCAGGCGCGAAAAGTAGCCGGTAAAGTCCGTCCAGTCGGTTTCGATTCCGTGGCGCCTTCGGTGCTCGAAGCGATATTCCTCCAGGACGTGGCCCGCCAGCGGCGCGACCGTTTGGCTTTCGCCGATGATGTCCAGCGTGACGCCCTGGCGCACCTTGCTCTGCGCGTTGCCATCGGCGATGAGCGGCTGGTCGCTGTGCGTGTGCATGTCGATAAAGCCCGGCGCGACGACGCGCTCCTTGGCCGAGATTGCGCGCGCGCCCTCGGCGGGACCGATTTTGCCGATGGCCGCAATCCTGCCGTCTTTCACCGCGATGTCGCCAAAAAACCAGGGATTGCCCGTGCCGTCGACGATCGCGCCGCCGTGAATGACAATGTCGTAGAGCGCCATAGGAAAAACCACGCTTATTCGTCGATGCGTTTTTCTTATCGCAAGTTCACCGCCGAGAGCAACGGGCGGAGCGCGGTGCGGCTATGGCTCCGGTAAACTCATTTCTGGATTCAGCGTCTAAGCTGGCCAAACGGTTTTCGAGAAAGGAGACCATGAACCATGGGGAATCGTGTTGCCCGATCTCTGCTGGCCGCCTGCGGCGCGCTGCTCTTGACAACGGCAGCTCCGGTTGGCGCCGACGAAGGGGGTTTCTGGGATCGCGTCGGAGACCGGATTGACAGGCGGCTGGATCGGCGCGGGCATCGCATCGACGAGAGGCTCGACCGCCGCGGCGATCGTCGTGACGAGCGGCTTGACAGGCGTGGCGATCGGATAGACCACCGGCTAAACGAGAGAGCAAAAAGAGCGCTGGAGCGCGGTAAAGAAAAGCTCGCGGAGCGGCTCGACCACAAGGGCGACCGGATCGCGAGCCGGCTTGACCGGCGCGGGGACCGCATCGAGGCTCGTCTCGATCGCAGGGGGGACAGAATCGAGCGTCGCTTGGACCGGCGCGGCGACCGCATCAATCGTCATCTGGACCGTCTCGGCCGCTAGTCTCGCTGACCAAAAAATCGTCGCTGGCCGAGATGCCAATTTTACGGGGCAGAGCGTATCGCTAGGCGACCCTGCCGGCGGTGTCGGCCAGGCGCGAATGAGCTTTAAGTCGCAAAAACGTTTGGCCGCTCCGCGGATTAAAATTCCGCCCGCAGCGCCTCGAGCGGCGGGCGCTTGAAAATCCCGAGAGAACCGGCGATGCCTGCCGCAACCGTGGTCGCGACGACCGTCAGGAGAACGAGGGCGACGGGGCCGAGCGGGGGAAGCGGTAGCGAGGCGAAAAAGTAGTAGCTGAGTCCCCAGCTCGCCAAAAAACCGAGAATGATTCCGCTCGCCGCCCCGCAAAAACCGACGCAGAGATATTCGGCGAGGTAAATCGCGATCATTTGCCTGCGCGAGGCCCCAAGCGTGCGCAGCAGGACCGCCTCCCGCAAGCGCTCCGAATAGCCGCTCGCGATCGCCCCCGCGAGCACCAGCGCCGCGGTAGCGATCAGAAAAAGCGAGATGGTGCTGAGCGCGAACGCGACTTTCTGCAGAACGCTTTCGACCGTGGCGAGAATGAGCCGAATGTCGATCACGGAGACGTTCGGATAGGCGCGGACGACCGCGCGCTGAAGCCGCGCCGAGGCTTCGTTCGAGTCGACGCGCGTCACAAAGACACGAAATTGCGGCGCCTCCTCCAAAACCCCGCGCGGGAACACAACGAAAAAATTGGGCTGCACGCGCTGCCAGTCGACCTCGCGCAGGCTCGCCACCCGGGCGGAAACCAGGACGCCGTCAACGTCGAAGGTGAGCTCGTCGCCGATTGTAACCCCGAGCGCGTCGGCAATCTCCTTTTCGACCGACACCGGCACGTCGGTCGAGCCGGTAGCGCTGCCCTGCCATGAGCCGGCGACAAGGGTCTCGCTGTCGATCAGCCGGTCGCGATAGGTCGAGCGATATTCCCGCCTGAGCGCCCAGGGCGGAATTTTGCTCTTCGGATCGGCGCGCAGCTTCGCGACCTCAACGCCCTTGACGGCTGCCAGGCGCATGCTCACGACCGGGACATCCTGATACAGCCGCAAACCGAAAGAGCGGATCAGCTCGGCGAGGCCCGCGGCCTGATCGGTCTGCACGTCGAACAACACCACGTTCGGTTCGTTCTCGGCGCTTCTCTGTGCGATTTCCTGCAGCAACATGGTTCGGGAAAGATAGGCGGTCACGACCAACGCCGTGACCACGCCGATCGACAGCACCAACACGGTCGTCTGGTTCTTCGGCCGGTAGAGATTCGCCAGACCCTGGCGCCAGGGATAGGACCAGGAAGGCGCAACGAGGCGCTTGAGCAACAGCGCGAGCGCGCGCGCCACAGCCAAAAGGAGCGCCAGCGCGCCGGCCAGAGCCGCCGTGAAAATCAGAGCGTGCAGCCACCGATCCATTTGCGCGCGCGCAAAGAGAACAGCCGCCAGGGTAAGCGCGGCGTAGAGCGACCGCAAAAGGGGGTCTCTCTGGCCGGGAAGCCTTTCGAACGAGGCGCGCAGCGACAAGAGCGGCGAAACACGGCGGAGCGAGCACAGGGGCAGGAAGCAAAAGAGCAGCGCAAACGCCAGTCCCGTACCGAAGCCGACGCCGGCGCCGCTCAACGAGAAAGGCACGGTGACGCCGGCCGGGATGAAGTCCCGAAAGGCGCGCGGTAGCAACCCCTGTAAGGCAATGCCGAGCAGGACGCCGACCGCGGCGCCGAGCGTTCCGACCGCCGCCGCTTGCAGGGCGTAAACGCTAAAGGCATGGTTGGCCCTGGCGCCGACGCACCGCAGGATCGCGGTGGCGCCGATCTTGTCGCGGGCGTAAACGTAGATCGCGCTCGCCACCCCCAGACCCGCAAGAAGCACGGTGCCAAAGCCGACGAGGTTGAGAAAGCGCGACAGATTTTCGAAGGCGCGGCCGATCATCGCCTTGCGCCGGCTGACCGTGTCGGTTTCCAGCCGCAGCCGGCGCAGTTCGGGGGTGAGCTTTTGCACGAGGCGGTCCGGATCGACGTCGGGATTCAGTCTGAAGTAGGCGCGGTATCGCACGAGGCTGCCTTTTTTTAGCAGGTGAGTTTGCTCGAGGTAGCGCATCGGGATATAAACCCGCGGCCCGATCAACGTGGCGGCCAGCGACTCTCCGGGAATTTTTTTGAGCCGGCCGGCAATCCGAAAGCTACTTCGTCCGATCGTGACGGTGTCGCCGACGCCGGCGTCGTGCTGGAGCGACAGGCTCTCGTCGACGAGAGCGTACGCGCCGCCGTGAAAGGCGCGAGCGGCTTCGGGCGGGTCGGTTTCCAGCGTGCCGTAAAAGGGAAAATTTCCTTCGAGCGCGCGCACCTGAGCGAGTTGGGCGGCGCCGTTTTTGGGAAAGTAGATCATCGAGAGAAAACTTGTCTGCCGCGCCCCTTCTCCCGGAATCGCGGCGATCAGCTCGAGCGCTTCGGCGGAAAACGGCTGGCGGCTTTCGATCGCGAGATCGGCGCCGAGGAGAACTTTGGACTGCTGCTGGAGCGAGCCCTCGATGCTTTTGACGTAGGAAGAAATGGCGACCAGGGAGCCGACGCCCAGCGCCACGGGCAAAACCGCAAGGAGGAGTTTTTTTCTCGCGCTGCGCGCGTCGCGCCACGCCATCTTCCAGATCCACGCGTTGCCCGAAAGCTTCATCGGCCTGCCTCGCGCGCGGCGCTCGCGCCGCGCGCCGCCTCGCTATCGAAGACGATGCCGCCGCCCTTCAAGCGGATCGTGCGCTCGGCGTAGGCCGTAAGCTCGCTGTCGTGGGTCACAAGCACGAGCGTGGTTCCGGCGCTTTCGTTGAGGGCGAACAGGAGCCGGATGACGCTGCGGCCGGTCTCGAGATCGAGATTGGCGGTGGGCTCGTCGGCAAAAAGGATTTTGGGGCGGTTGATGAACGCGCGCGCGATCGCGACGCGCTGCTGCTCGCCGCCGGAAAGCTGCGCGGGGTAGTGGTGCGCGCGGTCTTCCAGACCCACCTGGCTGAGAAGCGCGAAGGCTTGGGCGCGAACATCGCGTTGGCCGCTGAGTTCGCCCGGCACCATGACGTTTTCCAGGGCCGTCAGGGTCGGAATGAGCTGGAAGGTTTGAAAGACAAAACCGATGTGCCGGTTGCGCAAGGCCGCGAGCTCGTCTTCGCTCAAATCGTTGAGCTTGACGCCAGCGAAAAAAATCGCCCCGGAAGTCGGGCGTTCCAGACCCGCGCAGAGCGCGATCAGGGTCGTTTTGCCGCTGCCCGAAGGACCAACGATGGCGCAGGTGGAAGCCGGCGCGAGCGCGAACGAGACGTCCTTCAACACGGTCTGCGTTACGGCGCCGTTGCCATAAGTTTTGACCAGGCTTTCGGCGGCCAAGATCGGCGATGGGCTCATGAAACGGGGTGCATCAGCGAGGTGGAGCGCGACGGCGCGCGCCTGCTTGTGGCTCGGCAACTACCCGTTTACCATAAAAGGTTTGTGAGGGGGAAACAATGGTTGCCCATGGCACGTTAGCGCGGCTGATTTTAGCCGCCTGTTGGCTGGCAATTTTGATTTTCGAGAGCGCCGGAGCAGGCGCCGAACAGAAGGTGATCGTCTTTTTCGGCGATAGCTTGACCGCCGGGTACGGCATCGAAAAGGATCAGGCCTTTCCGGCGTTGATCCAAGAGAAGATCGCGGCCCGGGGCTGGAGGTTCTCCGTCGTCAATGCCGGGAAAAGCGGCGAGACGAGCGCGGGCGGCTTGCGCCGGCTCGACTGGGTCCTCAAAAATCGCGTCGACGTGCTCGTGTTGGCACTGGGCGGCAACGACGGGCTAAGGGGGATCCCGACCGCGGAAACGGAGCGCAATCTGCAGGCGATCATCGATCGGACGCGCCAGAAGTATCCCAACGTCAAGATCGTCCTGGCCGGGATGCGGGTGCCACCCAACCTGGGCGAGGCGTACGCGCGCGAGTTCCGCCGCGTTTACGCCGCTCTTGCGCGCAAGAACGGCTGCCCGCTGATACCGTTTTTGCTCGATGGCGTGGGAGGGGTGCGGGAGCTGAACCTGCCGGACGGCATTCATCCCACCGCCGAAGGGCACAAGATCATTGCCGGGAACGTGTGGAAGGTGCTCGAGCCGGTTCTGGCCGGGCTTTAGTCCCGTCGCCAGCATCGATGGTCCGAAAGGAACCGGCTCGCAGGCCGGGGCGCCGTATGTTGACACGGCACGGCGGCCCATACTAAATTTGGCCAGCTTCAGTCAGGGGGTCTTCCTGAAGCCAGTTGTACAGGGTCGAAGGCCGGTTCGTCTCACCTTGCAAACGGTGCCTCAAGGGAAAGACCGTGGTAGTCAAGCTGTTTCCCATGTTCTGCTCCTCGCGGTGAGTGTGCCAGGGTGAAGACTTTTAAAGCTCTCTCAGGGAGGAGAACATGAGCAACAAACTCTATGTCGGCGGCTTGCCCTATTCGGTCACGGCGGGAAAGCTGCAGGAGATCTTTTCCGCTCATGGAACCGTCGAGTCGGCGCGCGTGATCACCGACAAGTTCACCGGCCGGTCGCGCGGCTTCGGTTTTGTCGAAATGAGCTCCGAGGCCGAAGCGCAAAAGGCAATGGAAGCCCTGAACGGCTCACAACTCGAAGGGCGGACTTTGGTGGTCAACGAAGCGCGGCCGCAAGAGACGCGGGCGGGCGGACGCCGCACCGACCGGCTGAGCGGCGGCGGCGGGCGGCGCTAGCCGCGCAAACGGCGCCGGCTGGGCCGCGGCGGTCGGCGGAAGGAAAAGGAAAGCCATGTTCGGTCGATTCCCATCAGTGCTGGCGCTGTTGCTGGCGACGCTTTTGGCAGGCTGTCAGGCGCTTACCGGAGAAACCCTGGGCGAAAACATCGATGACGCGACTTTGACGGCCTATGTCAAGACCAAGCTGGTTGCGGAGAAGGCGGTGAACCTGACGCGCGTGGATGTTGACACCACCAGAGGCGTGGTGCACCTTAACGGTGTGGTCCAGTCCGAGGGCGAGCGCGCGCGGGCGGAACAGCTCGCGCGCGAGGTCCGGGGAGTCAGAGACGTCGTCAACAATCTCCAAGTGCAGCGACGCTGACGCGGGTTTGTGAACGAGCGCGGGAGCAACGCCGCCATGATTAAGCCTGTTGGACTCATCAACGGTCATTTCGAGTGTCGTTCGCTGGACGAAACGCTGCCGATTTTCACCGATCTTCTGGCGATGGAAGTCGTCGAGCGCGAGAATCATCTGGCCGTCTGCAAGCACCCGAATACCGACTGGCTGCTGATCGTCCACGAAGGCGGGCCGGACGCTCCGCCCAAGCCGCACAACAATCACTACGGGTTTCGCGTGGCGCACCACACGGAGGTCGAGGCGGCCTACCGTTACATCAGCGCCCACAAGGACCGATACCGGATCAAATCCGTGACCAAGCCGCACGAGGCGCATTTCGCCTACTCCATTTACATGAAGGAGCCGGGCGGCAACGATCTGGAGATCGAGTACTACAACCCGCGGGCGTCGGCGCACGGCCGGCAAATCGCGGCGACGCCGTGGACCCAGCTGTTGCCCGAAGAGCGTTTCCCGGGCAGGGGCTACATCCCCCAGGCGATGTCCCACGGCACGCTGCAGTGCGACGACAAGGAGGCGAGCCGGCGGTTTTACGAAGAGGTCCTGGGGCTTGAGATCGCGGGCGGCGGCCATCGCTCGCTCTACATCAAGCATCCTTCGACGCCGTGGTACATCGTCGTTCTGCCCGACCGGCATCGCCAGTATCTCGCGCCCGTCAACCGATTCACGCTGAAATTCGCCGCCGCCGAACAGGTGGCGCAAAGATACGACGAGTTCAAGAGATCGGGCAAAGAAATCGGCGTCACTCACCTCGATCCCCTCCAAGAGAAAGACGGCAGGGTCTCTTTTATCTTCAGCGACCTCGATCGCAACTGGTGGGAATTCACTTCCTAGTGCCGCCGTCTCGTTTCGGTCGGTTCTCGCGTTCAGTCATCGAGCGGCTTTGCGCCGCTCTGCCGCCGGCGTTCTCGGCGCGAGTTTTTGGATTGACGTACCTGTAACTGCGTGTTATGCGGAAAAGGAAAAACCGCTTTATCCCGTACCGCAGCAAACCACCTCGGTGGACCGGAGCCCGTGGTACAGGGTTTACACGGGATCTCTCTTTCGTATAAGTTTTCGCCGTTGCGAGATTCACGATGGGCATTATTGACGGCCGGGCCGTGGCCAAAGAGGTTCAGCGGCAAGTCAAGGAAGAGGTCGACGGTCTTCGGCGCCGCTGGGGAATCGTTCCGGGACTTGGCGTCGTTCTGGTCGGCGACGATCCGGCGTCGCACCTCTATGTGAGAAACAAAGAAAAGGCTTGCAGGGAAGTCGGCATCCGGTCCCAGGAGCATTTGCTTCCCGCGGCGGTTTCCGAGCGGGAGCTGCTGGGGATCATTCAGGGGCTGAACCGCGACAAGGACATTCATGGGATTTTGGTGCAGCTTCCGCTTCCGGCGCACATTCGCACGGAAAAGATTCTCGACGCCGTCTCGCCGCAAAAAGACATTGACGGTTTTCATCCCGTGAATCAGGGGCGGTTGCTGCTGGGCAGCGACGGGTTCAAGCCCTGTACGCCGCTGGGCATCATGCGGCTGTTGGACTCCGTGGGCTGCGATCCCAAAGGCAAGAACGCGGTCGTGGTCGGGCGTAGCAACATCGTCGGCAAGCCCGTCGCCCTCATGCTGCTGGCGCGGCACGCGACCGTTACCGTGTGCCACTCGCGAACGGTCAATCTCAAAGAAGAGGTGGCGCGCGCCGATATCCTGGTCGCGGCCGTGGGCAAAGCCGGACTCGTCCGCGGCGACTGGATCAAGCCCGGCGCCGTCGTCATCGATGTCGGGGTAAACCGCCAGCCGACGGGCAAGCTCGTCGGTGATGTGGACTTCGAAACGGCAAAAGAGCGGGCCGCGTGGATCACGCCGGTGCCGGGAGGCGTCGGTCCCATGACGATCTGCATGCTGCTGTACAATACCCTGCGCGCGGCAAAGGAATTTCTGCAACGCGATGCCTGATTTAAGTCCGCCTGAGGGAAGTGCACAGCCGCAAGCTCAACAGCTAAAGAAAACTCCTCTCTACTCTGTTCACCGGAAACTGGGCGCGAAGATGGTCGAGTTCGCTGGCTGGCAGATGCCGGTGCAGTATCGCGGTATCATCGAGGAACATCTGGCGGTCAGGCAAAAGGCCGGCCTTTTCGACGTGAGTCATATGGGCGAGATCGAGATTCGCGGACCGGGCGCGCTGGCGTTCGCGCAGCGCCTGACCGCGAACGACATTTCCCGCTTGCGGCCGGGCCAAGCCCAGTACAACCTGCTGCTCAACGAGGACGGCGGCGTCGTCGACGACGTGGTGTTCCATCGGCTCGCCGATGAGCGGTACCTTGTCTGCGTGAACGCGGCAAACAGCGACAAGGATTTTGACTGGCTGCGGGCTCATGCCGGGGGCGACGCCGAAGTGATCAACCGGAGTTCCGACTACGCCCAGCTGGCGCTGCAGGGGCCGCTTGCCGAATCGCTCCTGCAACCGCTGACCGCGGCCGCGCTTCAGTCCCTCGGCCATTTTCACTTTTGTTTCGCCGCGGTGGCGGAAATACCCTGCCTGGTCGCGCGCACCGGCTATACCGGAGAAGACGGATTTGAGCTTTACTGCGAGCCCGATCGCGCGGAAAGCCTCTGGACGCGGCTGCTTGAGAGCGGCGCGGCCCGCGGTCTTGTACCGGCAGGGCTGGGCGCGCGCGACACGCTGCGGCTCGAAAGGGCGCTGCCTCTCTACGGGCACGAGCTCGACGCCGCCACCTCGCCTCTGGAGGCGGGGCTGAGCTGGGTGGTCAAGTTCGACAAGGGTCCCTTTCTCGGCCGGGAGCGGCTGCTGAAGCAGCGAGAAAAGGGAGTGGAGCGAAAACTCGTCGGGCTCGAGTTGACCGGACCGGGAATCGCGCGAAGCCATTGCCCGATTTTCAAAAACGATCGGCGCGTCGGCGTCGTCACTAGCGGCACGAGATCGCCGACGTTGAAAAAATCGATCGCTCTGGCATACGTGGAAAGCAGAGAAGCGGCTGTCGATAATACGCTCGAGGTGGAGATTCGGGGACGCAAGGTCCCCGGCCGAGTCGTCAAGCTGCCGTTCTACCATCGCTGACCCATTCGCAGGCAGGTCAAACGGAAAGGAGGGAACGATGGAGTTTCCAGAGGGGTTGAAATATACGAAGGAACACGAATGGGTGCTCGTCGAAGACAACATCGCCACGGTAGGGATCACCGATTACGCGCAGCAGGAGCTCGGGGACATCGTCTATGTCGAGCTTCCCGAAGTGGGCGAGAAAATCGTCAAGGATGATCCCTTCGGCGCGGTCGAGTCGGTTAAAGCCGTTTCCGATCTCTATGCCCCCGTTAGCGGTACGGTGCTGGAATTTAACGATGCTCTCCCGGAAACGCCGGAGACGATCAATGAAGACCCGTACGGCGACGGTTGGATGATCAAGGTCGAAATGAGCGACTTGGACGAGCTCAAGGATCTCATGGACGCGGAGGAGTACGCCGAGTACGTGCAACAGCAAAAAGAAGAGGAAGAAGAGGAAGAAGAAGATGAGGAGGAGGAAGAGTAACCCGCCCGATGCGCTACACCCCCCACACGGAGGCCGACCGCAGGCAGATGCTCGATGCCATCGGCCTGAGCGCCATTGAAGAGGTCTTCGCTCACGTTCCCGAGGAATTGCGCGCGCGGGCGCGCATCCGCTTGGCGGAAGGGCTAAGCGAAGTTCAAGTTAAAAAGAGGCTGTCCGCTCTCGCGGCGCGAAACGCGACGCCCGGCGAGTGGAGCTTTTTTCTCGGCGCCGGCATCTATCACCATTTCATTCCGAGCACGGTCGACGCCATTATCTCGCGCGGCGAGTTCGCCACCTCCTACACGCCCTACCAGCCGGAAGTCAGCCAGGGAACGCTGCAGGCGATTTACGAGTTTCAGACGTTGTGGTGCCAACTTACGGGTATGGAGGTGGCCAACGCCGGCCTCTACGACGGCGCCTCCGCTGCGGCGGAAGCCGTGTTGATGGCGCGCCGCGTCCAGCAAGGCAGGCGGCGGATCGTGCTGTCGCGCGCGCTGCATCCGCAGTACCGATCGGTCATTTCGACTTATCTCAAGAATCTGCCCGGCGTCGAGCTGATCGAGGCCGGTTTCGACGAGACGGGCGCGAGCGATGCCGAAGCTCTGGCGCGCGCCGTCGACGACCGGACGATCTGCGTCGTGGTCGGTTACCCGAATTTTTTCGGCGTTATCGAAGATCTCGCGCCCGTTCAGGAGCTTTGTTCCAGGCACGGGAGCCTTTTGATCGCCGTCACCACGGAGGCGTTATCGCTCGGCCTGCTCAAGCCGCCGGGAGAGTGGGGCGCGGACATCGCGGCCGGCGAGGGACAGAGCCTGGGGGTGCCGATGAGCCTGGGCGGCCCGGGCTACGGGTTTTTTGCTTGCCGAAAAAAATTTCTCCGCAGCATGCCGGGACGGGTCGTCGGGGAAACGGTGGACAGCGAGGGCCGGCGCGGGTTTGTGCTCACGCTGTCGACGCGCGAGCAGCACATCCGAAGAGAGAAAGCGACTTCGAACATCTGCACCAACCAGAACCTGTGCGGGCTGGCGTCGACCGTTTTTATGGCGACGCTGGGAAAAAGCGGCTTGCGCCGGCTGGCGGAAATCAACGCGGCGGTCGCGCACGAGACCTGCGCGCGGCTCGTTCGCGAAGCGGGTCTCACGCGGCTCTTCGCGGGGCCGTTTTTTAACGAGTTCGTGCTGCGGGTGGACGATCTCGAGCAGCGCCTTTCCCGGCTGAGGGCGGACAAGATCATCGCCGGCCTGCCGCTGGCGAGGTGGTACCCGGAGCTTCGCGACAGTCTTCTGGTTTGCGTAACCGAAATGAACGAGAGGGAGGAAATCGAGCAGCTTGTCAAAAGTCTCACCCGCCGCTGATGCGCGCCAGGAGCCGCCTTTGATCTTCGAGAGAGGATCGCCGGGAAGGACTTCTTTTTTCTGGCCCGAACGGCGCGAGGCGCCGGCAGAGATCCCTTCTCGACTGTTGCGGCGAGAGATCCCCGGCTTTCCCGAGGTGGGGGAGCTGGAGGTGATGCGCCATTACACGACGCTGTCGCAGCGGAACTACGCGATCGAACGGCAGTTTTATCCGCTCGGCTCTTGCACGATGAAGTACAATCCCCGGCTCAACGAAGCCGTGGCGCGCTTGCCGGGGTTCGCTCAACTGCACCCGCTTGCCCCCGCGGAACTGATTCAGGGCGCGCTGGAGTTGATGCACGAGCTCGAGAGCATGCTGGCGGAAATCAGCGGCATGGACGCCGTGACCCTGCAGCCGGCGGCCGGGGCGCAAGGAGAGCTGACCGGCCTCATGATCATTCGCGCTTACCTCAGCCAGAAAGGCAACCCGCGGAAAAAAGTGATCGTGCCGGATACCGCCCACGGCACGAATCCCGCCAGCTCGACCCTGTGCGGTTACGACGTCCTGCAGATCGGCTCCAACGAGCGCGGCATGATCGAGCCGGGCGAGCTCGAGCGGCTCATGACCGAGGAGGCCGCGGCGCTCATGATCACCAACCCCAACACGCTCGGGATCTTCGACGAAAACATTCAGAAAATCGCCACGGTCGTGCACGCCAAGGGCGGTCTGGTTTACCTCGACGGCGCCAACATGAATGCGCTCATGGGAATCGCCAAGCCGGGTGACATGGGCGTCGATGTGTTGCACATTAACTTGCACAAGACCTTCTCGACCCCGCACGGCGGGGGCGGACCGGGCGCGGGGCCGGTTGCGGTCAAAGAGACGCTCGCCGAGTTCCTCCCCGTCCCGCGCGTGGTGAAAACCGAAACCGGCTTTTCTTTGGACGAGGATCTGCCGCTTTCGGTGGGCCGGGTGCGCTCTTTTTTCGGCAACTTCGGGATTCTCGTGCGCGCGTACGCGTACATTATCAGCCTGGGAGCCGATGGCCTCGAAGACGTGAGCCGGACGGCGCTGTTGAACGCGAACTATCTCAGGAAGAGACTCGAAGGCCACTTTCACCTCGCCTACTCCGAGCCGTGCATGCATGAATGCGTCTTCACCGATCGGCTGCAACAGAAGTACGGCGTCCATACTCTGGATATCGCCAAGCGCTTGCTCGACTACGGCTTTCATCCGCCCACGGTGTATTTTCCGCTGGTGGTTGCGGGCGCGCTCATGATCGAGCCGACGGAAACCGAGACGCGGGAAACACTCGACGCGTTTGCCGAGGCGATGATCGCGATCGCGCGCGAAGCGAAAGAAAATCCCGAACTCGTCAAAAACGCGCCCTACACGACGCCGGTCAGGAGGCTCGACGAAGCTCGGGCGGCGCGGCGGCCGGTCCTGCGCTGGGAGGAACCCAGGCGCGACGGGGACGAGCGGCAAGAAGGGAAAGCCTAGGGCGTGAAGTGATACTGCAGGCGGTTATCGTAGTATTCGAAGCTTGCCAGAATATCGATGCGCGCGCGGCCGATCGAAGGGGGAATGGGCCGAAACGGGGCAGCGGCGCGCACCGCGCGCATCGCTTCGTCGTCCAGCTCCACGAACCCGGATGAGCGGACCAGGCGCGGTCCGACAAGCGCGCCGTCTTCGAGCACGCTGAATTCAAGGACGAGTTTGCCTTCCAGGCCGCCTTGCAAGGCGGCCGGCGGATACTCCCAGACCCTTTCAATCGCGCGCTTGATGCTTTCGAAATAGCTCACGTAGCGCGGCTCGCGCGTGTCCAAGCGCACCGGCGCTTCTTCGGCCGCCCCCTGGCGCGGCGGCGACCAAGTGACCGGCGGCAGCAGTTGCCGCAGTGAAGGGAGCGCCCGCGGCGATCTCAAGTCCGCGGCGCGGGTGTCCGCGGGCGGGCGCTGGGACATGCTTTCGAGAGGCTCTTCGATCTCGGCTTGCGGCGGCGGCGGCCTGGCGTCCGCTCGAGCGGCGCGTTTTGTCGCGGTCGAGGAAGTGGCCCGGCGCGCTGTCTCGGCCCGCTTCGCCGGGACGGTTTCCTTTTGCCCCAGCGGTTCGGGCGCGGGCAAAAAAGAGACCGCAATGGGGTAGGGTGGGCGGGCGATCTCCGCGGTTCTCGGCCAGGCGAAAAATAGGCAGGAGTGGAGGAGCAGCGAGAGCAGAAAAAAGGGCGCGAGGCTTTTGGAGTTCGACGTCATGGCTCACGCGTGGCCGCGATCTTCGGCCCGGTTGCAAAGCTCTTCAAACTTCATCTATTATAAACGCCTATGTTCGGCCTAGGAATATGGGAGCTGCTGATCATTCTCTTTATCGTGCTGCTGCTGTTCGGCCGCAAGCTCCCGGAAGTCGGAGAAGGCCTGGGCAAAGCCATCCGCGGTTTTCGCAAATCGATCAAGGAGTCGGACGAAATCGACGTTACGCCGGAGAGAGGCCGAGAGGACAAAAGCAAAGAGCACAAGTCCTCTTGAGCTTAGGCGGCTTCCTCCACGGACACCACACGGTAGGCGAAGCTCTTGATCTCTTTTGCCGGTTTCAGAAAAACGATCAAAAAAGGCGCCGATTCGTCCGGGGGGATCGCAAAGCGTTTTTGCGGCCCGATCTCCTGAAGGATCGAGATTTCCTTAGCTTCGACATCGCGAATCAGGTTGGCGGAAATCGGATTGCCGACCGCGATCTGCTGCCGACCGATCTCCTTTCCATCGCCATCAAAGATGTAGGCTTCGATGCGTATCTCGCGCACGCTGACGGGATTGCGGTTTACGATCGATCCTGAAATGGTGAAGACCTCGCGGTTGCCCCGAATCAGCTGAGTTTTCTGAGCGATCGACTCGATGATGAGACCCTGCCGCAGGTGATTGTTCTTGAAGACAATCGACTCGAGACCCGGGACAAAGCGCAGGAGCCGCTCCACGGAGCCGGGCTTCGACGCGTGACTTACGGCTAGCCATCCGTAGAGCGCGAGCAGGAGCGCGAACAGTCCCAGATAGGGCGCGGTGGAGAGCTGGGCCGGCGGCTGATCTTGCTCCTCCTGCGCCGGTCGGGACCACCACGTCTGGCCGAATTCGCCATCGGCCGCGCGCGCCGGGACTCCCGCGGCCGGGCCTTCGGAGGGGCTTTGATCTTTGGGCGGAAACGGTAGCGACCAACTGTCGCCCTGCGCGGCGGTTGACGCGCGCGGCGCCTTTGCCTTGCCGGAGCTCGATTCCGTCTGAGCGGCCATCGGGCGCGCGGCCGTGTCGCTCGCCGCGGTTTGAGAGGACGGTGGCTGGGGACGAAACAGAGGCAGGCTGAGCTCGCGCTCGTGCGGATCGGGCGCGGCATTTTGAGCGGCCGGGTTTCCGCCCGCCCGCGCAAGTTCTAAAACAAAGACGTGGCGGCAGCGCGAGCAGCGAAAGCTCGGAGCGGCGGAACTAATCAGATGCGCGGCGACGCTGTAAGTCGTTCGGCAGTTGGGACACTGGACGTGCATGCGGCCACTCATCGAGCGCGACGCGCCGTTTCACGGCGCGGTGTTGGATTGTAAGCCAATGGTGGAAACAGTGCAAGATTTTGTCGCTTCTGAGGAGCCTTCGGCAGACGAGAGACAACGGCCAGCGGACCGCGAATGAATAAATTCGGCAGGGCTTCGTCCAACGAACCGCCGAGGGTAGGTACCGTTGTGGAGCTTAGCGACGCGGAGCTTGTACAAAGGTGCCGCCACGGTGAGGTCTCGGCGTTTCAAGAGCTGGTCGCGCGCCATTACCAGAAAGTGTTCCTCGTCGTTGTCGGAGTCGTCAACGATCGTGAAGACGCGCTCGACATCGTTCAAGAAGCCTTCTTTCGCGCTTACCGCAAGATCGGTAGCTTCAAGGGCGACTCGTCGTTTTATACTTGGGTCTATCGCATCGCCGTGAATATCGCGATCGACTTCAAGCGCCAGCTAAAGCGCAGTCCGACAGAGCGTGCCGAAGGGCGGCAGGCGCTCGAGGAATCGGCGGGAGACCCGGACAAGCTCGGAAGCGATCCGGCGCGGGACCTGCAGCGAAAGCAGATCGAGCAAAGGCTCCTTGCGGCGATCAACGAATTGACTCCGGATCACAGGGCCGTCATTGTATTGAGGGCGATCGAAGGGCTTTCCTACAAAGACATCAGCCGGATTTTGGGTTGCTCCGAAGGCACGGTCATGAGCCGGCTTCATTACGCGCGCAAGCGATTGTTGGAAAAGCTCGACTCGGTGATCTAGGAGTGTGTCCGAGTAATACCAAAATGACCGTTTTCAGGGGTCGCAAAACCCCTCCCGCGTCGGCGATCGTCGATCCTGGGGCATTCTGTGAGGTTGATTTTTGACGAGCGACATTTCTCGGACAGGCTCCTAGCGCCATGACGGAATGCGAACAGATGAGTGAGCTGCTGAGCGCGTGCCTGGACGGCGAAGTCGAGGCGCCGACGGCAAAGCGGGTGCAAGGCCACTTGGAACGCTGTCCCTCCTGCCGCGCGGAGCTGGCGCGCCTCGAGCGGCTGGACGACGTGCTCAAGAGCGCTCTTCAGGCGCGCGCTTCGGAGGCGAGCTGGCAAACGATTTGGCCGAAGGTGGCGACGCGCATCGGGGAGCGCGCTTGGTGGCCCCGGCGGCTGCGCGATTATCTCGGTTTGGATGCTTTGCGGCTTCGCCCGGCGTGGCTGGTTTCGGCCGCCGTTGCGCTGGGGGTCGCGCTCCTCGGGGTGGCCACCTACTTGACTGATTTTCGCACGCGAAACAATTTCGCGTTCGTCGAGTCGATCGACGGGCACGGCGCCAATATCGCTCTGTTCCGCGAGGCGGAAACGAGAACGACGGTCATCTGGCTTTTTGAAGACGTAGAAAACCAGGATGCGCTTTCTGAGGAATCCGCTACGGCAAGTCCCGGCTTTTAGCCTCGGCTTCGTTCTCATCGCGCGGGGGCTGAACGCCGGCGAGGCTGCGCCGCCGATTCAGCTGCGTATCGGCTCCATTCTGGCCAGCAACCAGGCCACGGACTGCGATCCCAAGCTCGCCAGAATGAGCGAGCTCAAAGTGTTCAAGTACCGGTGTTACCGGCTGCTCAGGCAGGACACTCAAAGGGCGGCGTGGCGCGCCGACACCACGTTCGACATTCCCGGCGGCCGGTCGCTCAAGGTAACGCCGCAAGAGCGGCAAAACAATCAACTGTCCCTGAAGGTCCGTCTCTTGGAAGGCGAGAAGCCCCTCCTCGACACGACCGTGAAACTTCGGGAAGGCGGGAATCTGCTGTTAGGCGGGCCCCCTCACGAAGGCGGCGTCTTGATCCTCTCGATCTCGGCCTCGGCGCAGTAGCATCCTTTGGCCAATCGTTAGATCGAAAATCTGAGGTCGCCGGCGGGCAGCCGCTCGCGCCAGCCGACCCAGAGATTTGTGCTCAGATACTTGTCGCCGAAATCTGGAAAAATGACGACGATCGTGCCCCAACGGAGGCGGCGCGCGACCTGCAGCGCCGCCTCCATCGCCGCGCCCGAGGATTGGCCAACGAGCACGCCCTCCTCTTGGCTCAGGCGATAGACCATGTCGTAGGCCGCCTCGGTCGAGACGGAGATTTTTTCGTCGAGTTCTTCCTCGTGATAAATGCCGGGGACGATGGAGCTCGCCATGTGCTTGAGGCCTTCGAGCCCGTGGAGCGCGTCGTCGGGTTCGACGGCGATGATTTTGATTTTCGGGTCTTTCTCTTTCAGAAACCGGCCGCATCCCATGACCGTTCCGCCGGTCCCGATGCCCGCGACAAAGTGGGTGATCTTGCCTTCGGTTTGGCGGTAAATCTCGGGCCCGGTCGTTTCGTAATGCGCGCGCGGGTTGGCCTCGTTGAAATACTGGTCCGGTTTGAAGTAGCGATCGGGATTTTCCTCGAGGATCCGCCGGCAGAGACGGATCGCGCCGTCGGAGCCCTCCATCCGGTCGCTCAAGATCACCTTCGCGCCCAGGGCCTCGATGATCGCCTGGCGCTCTTTGCTCACGTTGGCGGGAATCACAAGCTCCACGGGATAGCCGAGCACTCTGCCGATCAGCGCGAGCGCGATGCCGGTGTTGCCGGAGCTCGACTCGAGGATCGTCTTTCCCTCCCTGAGCTCGCCGGACCGGATTCCCTCCTGGACCATTTTTAACGCGGCACGGTCTTTGACCGAGCCGCCGGGATTAAATCCCTCGAGCTTGGCGAAGATGCGCACTGCGGGCGCGATGCCGCGGCGAATCTTTTTGATTTCCAAAAGCGGGGTATCGCCCACCAGATCGAGAACCGAATCGACGACCTTGAGCTCTCGGGGAGCGCAGACGGGCCCCCGCGGCACGATAGCGGGCCGTGGCATAGCGGGTATCTTTAGCAGCCGCCCGCGATCGCGGGAACGATCGAGATGGTGTCCCCGTCTTTCAGCGCGGTCTCGAGATTTTGCAGAAAACGGATGTCGTCGCCGTTCACATAAACGTTGACGAAGCGGCGGATTTTTCCCGTCTCATCGCAGATGCGCTCTTTGATCCCGGGGTATCGCTGCTCCAGATCGTCCACCAGGGAACGGACCGTGCTTCCCGTCGCGCTCACTTCGTCAGCGCCGTTGGTGAATTTTCTGAGCGGTGTGGGTACGCGAACACTCACCATGTCATTTCTCCTCCTGTAGCCGACAAAATTTTTATAAAATGTCCGCCCGCACCTTTGCAAGCGGCGGTTCTTGCATCGAAAGCTTGCGCTGCTAAGCGGGGCTCGCGCCGACCTTGTTTCCCGGCGCGCCGTCGAGTTCCGCGTAAAGCCGCTCGAAGCTTCTGAGATCAGCGTCGATGGCGAGCGGTTTCTCCACCGCGCCGGCGACTACCTCGAGAGTTTTGTAGCCGTTCCCCGTGACGCTGATGACGATCGGCTCGTCGCGCGGGATTCTTCCTTGCTGAATCAATTTCCGGGCGACGGCCACTTCGGTTCCCCCGGCCGGCTCCGTGAAGATCCCCTCGGTGCGCGCCAGCAGCTTGATGCCTTCCAGGATCTCCTCGTCGGAAACGCTCTCTCCCCAGCCGCCGCTCTCCTTGACCGCTCTGAGCACGTAGTCGCCGTCGGCGGGATCTCCGATCGCGATGGAACTGGCGATGGTTCTCGGTTTTACCGGCCGAATCAGATCCGCGCCGCTTTTGAGCGCTTCGACGATCGGCGCGCAGCCGCTTGCCTGCGCCGCGTAAAGGCTGCAGTGGCCCTGCGCCAACCCCAGCTCTCTCAGCTCTCGGAAAGCTTTCGCCAATTTCGGGAGGATCGTGCCGCCCGCCGAGCCGACCACGAGATGGCGCGGGAGGCGCCAGCCCAGCTGCTCGGCGATCTCGAACGCGTGCGTCTTGGCGCCTTCAGCGTAATACGGCCGGAGGTTTACGTTCACGAACGCCCAGGAGTATTTGTCCGCGATCTCGCTGCAGAGCCGGTTGACGTCGTCATAGGTGCCCCGAATCGCCACGGTTCGCGGGCCGTAGATCGCGCAGCCGATGATTTTTCCCTGTTCCAATCCCGCGGGAATAAAAACGTAGCAGTTGAGGCCCGCCTTGGCCGCGTGCGCGGCGACCGCGTTTGCGAGGTTTCCCGTAGACGCGCACGAGACGGTATCGTAGCCGAACTCGATCGCCTTGGAGATCGCGACGGAAACGACGCGATCTTTGTAGGAAAACGACGGGTGATTAACCGAGTCGTCCTTGATGTAAAGCTCCCTCACCCCGAGCGCGTCTTCCAGGCGGCGCGCGCGGATGAGCGGCGTGAATCCCGAATAAAGCCCCACCTGAGGCTCGGCATGAACCGGCAGAAGTTCCCGGTAGCGCCAGAGGTTGGGAGCGCGAGAGGCGATTTTCTCCCGGCTCAGGTTTTTCTTGATCGCCGCGTAGTCGTAAACGACCTCGAGCGGTCCGAAACATGAGCCGCAGGCATAGAGCGGGGCTTCGGGATATTCTTGCCCGCATTCCCTGCACTTGAGTCCTTCGGTAAAGCCCATTTTTTTCCTCCGCTCAATCCAGGATCGCCGGCCTTCTTTCCTGGCAGACGGCGCAGCCCGGATCCCGCCGAACCGCCACGATCCGCAAACTCAGGTTTTTGGCGTCGTAGACGAGCAGACGGTCGACGAGCAGCTCGGCTTCCATCCCGGCCAGGAACTTGATCGCTTCGGTCGCCTGGATCGAGCCGATCGTGCCGGCGATGCTCCCCAGAATCCCCGCTTGCTGGCAGCCCGGAATTTCTCCCGGCGGCGGCGGCTCCCTGAAGACGCAGCGGTAACAGGCGCTCTTGCCGGGAATCACCGTCATCGTCTGCCCCTGAAGACGCAAAACGCCCGCGTGGGAGAACGGCTTTTTCATTGTCACCGCGACATCGTTGACGAGGAATTTGGTGGCGAAGTTGTCGCTGCCGTCAACGATGAAGTCGTACGGCTCGAAGATCTCGGCCGCGTTGGTTTCATCCAGCAAGGTCGCGTATGTCCGTACCTCGACCTCGGGATTGACCTGCGCGAGTTTTTCCTTGGCCGATGCGACTTTTTCTTTTCCGAGATCGAATGTCGAATGGAGAATTTGCCGCTGCAAGTTGGAGAGCTCCACTCGATCGTGGTCGACGATCCCCAGAGTGCCGACGCCGGCGGCCGCGAGATAAAAAGCCGCAGGCGAACCCAGTCCTCCCGCGCCCACCACCAGCACTTTGCCCTGGCGGAGCCGGATCTGGCCCGGTCCGCCGAACTCCGGGATCATGAGTTGCCGGCTGTAGCGTTCAACTTGTTCGGGCGTGAGCCGTAAGGTCATTTCTTGCGGCGGCCAAAAAAAAAACCTCTTCCCGGGGATAAGAAGAGGTCTCCCTCACCTTATCTTTCCCCCTGCGGGGGCGGGAATTAGCACCAGCGCTCCATCTCAACGATGGAACCGGTTGCTGTGGCTTCTCAGGGCCGCTCCCTCCGCCACTCTGGATAAGGTGTCCAGATCGATATTCGAGGGAAGCCTATATCAGCGACCCGTCCGAGTCAAGGCGCGGGCCAACCGCGGTGCGGTTGACAGCCGCGCCTGGCGCTCGCTAGTTTCCCGAAAGCGTGGGCGCGATACGGCAATCGCTTGCAGCCAAGCGCTGGATCCTGCTGAGCGTCGCTTTGGCGCTGTCTTCCTGTCAGGACAACGATTACCGCGGGATCCGGAATCGCAACTCGCAGGGGACGACGGTCGTTTGCTTTGGCGACAGCCTGACCGAGGGAGTGGGAGCCGAAAAGGGCGAGGATTATCCGTCCGTGCTGGCGCGCCGGCTCAGCTATCCGGTCATCAACGCGGGCAGGCGCGGCGACACCTCCGCCGACGCGCTCGCGCGGCTGGAAGCCGAGGTGCTGCGCCATAACCCGCGGCTCGTGATTGTGCTTTTGGGTGGCAACGATTTTTCGCAGCGAGTCCCGCTTGACCAAACCGAGAAAAATCTCGCACAGATCATCGAGCGCGTGCAGGCCAGCGGCGCCATGGTCGCGCTGGTCGGCTTACGGCTGGGGCTGTTTACCGACGAGTACGGCCCGCTCTACAAGGATCTGGCGGCGCGACACGGGGCGTTGCTCGTCCCCGACGCGTTGCAAGGCGTGCTTTCGGACCCTAAACTCAGCAGTGATCGAATTCATCCGAACGGCGCCGGTTACCGGCTTTTGGCGGAAAGGGTTTTCCGCGCCGTAAAGCCGCTCCTCTCAGAGGCCGCTCTGCGGGGCTAAGGCCAACCGGGTTGATGGCGCGATGGAAAGGCTGGATGGCAAGGTTGCGCTGATTACGGGCGCAAGTCGCGGCATCGGGAAGGCGATTGCCCAGGCTTACGCGCGCGCGGGAGCAAAAGTGGTCCTATGCGCGCGCGGGAAACCGGATCTCGAAGCTGCCGCAACGGAGATCGAGTCGGCGGGCGGCGCGGTCAGCTGGAAAGTGGCGGATCTCGCCAAACCGCGCCAGGCGCAAGGTGTCGTCCGATTTGCCGTGAAGGTTTACGGCGCGCTTCACATCTTGGTGAATAACGCGAGCGTTCTCGGGCCGCGCGCTCCCATCGTCGATTACCCTCTGGCGGCGTGGGAGGAGGTTATCCGGTGCAACCTCACGGGCCCGTTTGTCCTGTGCAAAGAGGCGCTCAAGATCATGATTCCCTCGGGGGAAGGCTCGATCATCAACGTGTCGTCAGGCGTGGGCAGGGTCGGCCGCGGGCGCTGGGGGGCGTATGCGGCATCCAAGTTCGGCCTGGAGGGTTTGACGCAGGTCCTGGCCGATGAGCTCAAGGATAAAAACATTCGCGTCAACGCCGTCAATCCCGGCGCGACCAGAACGGCGATGCGCGCGCAAGCCTACCCCGACGAGGACCCGCAGACGCTGCCCAAACCCGAGGCGATCACGGGAGTTTTCCTCTACCTGGCGTCGGATAGTTCGCGCAACGTGACGGGACAATCTCTGGACGCGCGCGACTGGATCGCCAATTCTCGTTGACGGCAACCGACCGCGCGACTATAAGGGATCGTCAGCCGCAGCGCGGCGAGGGAGGCCAGGGTATGACCAGGGAGTACTGGATAGCGGTTTCGGTCGGCGCTCTGATCTTGGGATTTTTTATCGGCTATATCATCTGGGGGCCGAGCGCTGGAAAACTGCCGGAGGTGGAAAAGCAACTGCGCGCGGCCGAGGCGCAGCTGGCCGAGGCGAGGAAGAACTCTGAGAAAATGGAGGGCAATTTGGGAAAGCTGGTCAACGAAAAGCTAAATCTCGAGAAGGAAAACGCCGAGCTCAAACAAGCGATCGAAAAGGCGACGAAGGCACGGAGGTAATTTTCGGAGATCGGGCTATGAATCAGATGAAAGGTAGCCGCTTTCCCGATTTGGAGCTGCCGGATCACGACGGCCAGCCGGTGAAGCTTTCCGAGATCGCCGGTAACTTTCCCTTGATCGTAATCTTCTACCGCGGTTACTGGTGACCGAAATGCCAGGTGCAGTTGCGCCTGCTGACAGAGTTTCAAAAGGAGCTGGCGGTCAATTATTGCAAGCTCTGCGTCATCAGCGTCGATCCGCCCGAGGTGAACGCCGCCTTCCGAGCCGGGCTGGGCGCGACCTTTCCCTTTTTGAGCGACGACAAGCGCCGTGTGATTCATGAGCTCGACATCGTCGAGACTTCGAAGTCGCGCGGCCAGACCGCCATTCCCTACGCGTTTTGTTTGCTGCCGGACCTGACGGTCCACAACATTTATTGCGGCTACTGGTACGTCGGACGGCCGACGGTCGAAGAGCTGCGCCGGGATCTGCGCGAAATGATGAGAAAGTGCCGGCCTGATTTCGACCCGCAGGCGTAAACGCGAGTCCAAGTTGCAAAGCCGGTCGGCAGGGGATATCCTAAAATTCGGATGAGCCCCGACGAAATCAGAACCACGCTGCAGAGCGCTCTTCCCGGGGCGACGGTTCACGTCCGTGACCTTACCGGGACGGGCGACCACTTTCAGGTCGTCGTCGTCTCCGAGCTGTTCGCCGGCAAGGGGCTCATCGATCAGCACCAAATGGTCTATGGCGCGTTGCGGGAGGCGATGGGAGCCGAGCGCATTCACGCGCTTGCGCTAAAAACGTTCACGCCCGAGCAGTGGGAGCGTTACGGAACCTAATCGGAGGTGATCTCGATGGCGAGCGACGTGCGGAGCAAAATCGATGAGCAGGTCAAGAAAAACAAGGTCATGCTCTACATGAAGGGAAGCCCCGACTTCCCGATGTGCGGCTTTTCCGCGCGCACGGTAGAGATCTTACAATCCTACGGCATTCCGTTTGCGACCGAAGACGTGCTCCAGGATCCCGCGATCCGCGAAGGCATCAAGCAGTACACGAATTGGCCGACGATCCCGCAGGTTTTCATCGACGGGAAGTTCATCGGCGGCTGCGACATTCTAACTGAGCTGCACGAGCGCGGCGAGCTGGAGCCGATGCTCAAGGCGGCGTTTGCCAAGTAGCACCGGGACCGCCCGCGCATGTCGGCAAAATCCCCGATGAGCTCGTCTCGGCGCTTCCCAGGTGCGGCTCGGCGCGTCGTCATCCCGAGAGCGGTTTTTATCTTTCTTCTTGCCGTCGTAAGCGCTTGCAGCGGAGCGTTTCTTTCAGGCGCCGAATCGGAGTTCGAGCGCGGGCTCGCTTTGTTCAACCAGGGCCGCCACGAGGACGCGATTCCCCATTTCCAGCGCGCGATCGACCGCGACCCGGAATTTGCGCCCGCCCATCTCTACCTCGGCCGCTCTTATTTGAGTCTCAGACGCTGGCGCGAGGCGATCGCGCCGCTGCGCACGGCTTACCGGCTTGCCCCGGAGACGACAAAAAGAGAGGCTTTGGACTTGCTCATTGACGCCCTCCTGGGGGCCGCCCTCGCCGATCGCAGAGACGGGCATTTCGATTCGTCGGCGCGCTACCTTAAAGAGGCTCTGCAACTGGACCCCCAGTCCCCCCGCGCCCAGCAAGAGCTGCTCGGAACGCCCGGTTCTTGACCGCGGCTTGTACAAGCGGCAAGCATTCGCGGCACCCGCTTCGCTTCCTTGTCTCTGCCACCCGTTAGAATAGAATCCTGCGGTGACTATTACGTGAGGAGGTAAGCGAGCTATGCGACTCAACGATAAGGTCACTGTTATCACGGGGGCGGGGCATGGCATCGGGCGAGCCTACGCGCGCAGATTCGCGGAAGAGGGAGCCCACGTTGTGATCGCGGAAATCGACGCGCAAGCGGGCGAGCGAGTCGCCGCGGAAATCACGGGGGCGGGAAAATCCGCCTGGTCGCGGCCGACGGACGTGACCCGGTTCGACGACGTCCAGGGTCTCGTGAAAGAGACCGTGGACCGCTTCGGCCGAATCGATGTCCTGCTGAACAATGCCGCGATCTACGTCACGCAGCCGCTCACGAAATGCAGCCTCGAGGATCTGTCGCTGGAGGAATGGGACAGGGTGATCGAGGTGAACCTGAAGGGCGTGTTTCTGTGCTGCAAAGCGGTGATCCCGGTCATGAAAAAACAGCGCAGCGGAAAGATCATCAACGTCGCCTCGGGAACTTTTTTTCATGGGACCGGCAATATGCCGCATTACACGGCCTCGAAGGGCGGGGTCGTGGCGCTGACGCGAGTCCTGGCGAAGCAACTGGGGCCGTGGAACGTCAACGTGAACTGCCTTACGCCCGGCTCGACGATGAGCGAGGAAAAAATTACCGAAGAGGTGCGAAAGCGCCGGGAAGAAAGCTCGCGCCAGCGCGCGTTTCAAAGGATTGAAGTTCCCGAGGATATCACAGGGACGGCCCTGTTTCTGGCGAGCAGCGACAGCGATTTCATGACGGGGCAGCTGCTCGTCGTTGACGGCGGCGGCATCCTGCACTAGGGTTGGAACGTTCGAATCGACGAGCTCGGATGTCGCAGGGAGTTCTCGCGGTCTTTGATCGACACCCGGCCAAATCGGCAGCAGTAGAGAAGCCTTGCCCGCTTTGATTTGCAAGGAGGCATCGGGCCAAGGGCCTGTTCACAGAAATCCCGGATCTCGGAGACGATCTTCTCTTCTGCGCGAGAGCCCGGTTTTTTTTGCGTGAAAGTGCCCCGCTTCGGGACAACCGGGAGCGATGCGTGGCAGCGCATTTGTGGCAAACGGAAGGAAAGAGCGGCGCGGAGCCTGGGCCCTTTGACAATCCGGCTGTGCTCGGCTAATCCTCGCGACACTTCAAGGAGGAGCCATGGAACTCGTGAACCTGCAGCAGAAGATCGATGAGGCGGCAAAAAACAACATCCGCAACACGCACCTCTTCGAGGCGGAAAATTTTCGCTCCTGGCTGCTTTACTTTAAGACGGGCGACGGCACCCCGATGCATTTCCATCAGTCGCCGGAGACATTTCTCGTTGTCGAAGGGAAGTGCTCGGTCAAGACTCCCGACGGCCAGGAGCGGATCATCGAGAAAGGGGATATCGTCTTTCTCAAGGCGAAGGACTACTACCAGATCACGAACCCGGGTCCGGAGCCGCTGGTTCTTTTCGGCAATCGCTCGGAGCCTTTCGGAGTGCCCCCGACGAGAATGGGCGAGCAGAAGTCCGGCTCGTGATTCGAGCCGCCGCTCGCACGGCGGCGGCTGAGAATCGGTCGAGGGTGAACGCCGCCGGCCTTCACTCAATCGGCGTTCCGATCCCGTGGCGTGTCGCCTTGTCGTAGGCGAGCTTTGCCAAAGCCATAAAGCCGACGCCTTGATCGCTGTTCTGCTTGAAGATGGTGATCTGACGTGGGTTTGTGCGCCCGGCGACCTTGCCGGCGATCAACTGCCCCAGTTCCCGGATGTCGCTCCACGCAAGAAGCCCCTTGTGAATGGGTTCGACGAAATCTCCCTGCTCGTCTTGCATCGCCTGCTGGATCAGGGTCGCGACGACCACATCGGCGCGTGAAAATACGCTGTCGTCGAGCTCGCGCCGCGGCCGGCTCACGAGCCCCTCGGCGAGAAGCTCTTTGTTGCTCCCGACGATCGAGGTCACGTGCACGCCGCTTTCCAGCCAATCTCCGAACAGGACCGCCACGTTGCTTCCCGTAGCGCACACGATCAGATCCACGTCCGTTGCCGCTTCGCGCGGGCTCGGCACCGCGAGCAGTTCCGCGTCAACGTGACGGCGCATGAGTTCGCAAAACGCGCGGCGGTTTTCCGGGCTTCGGCTGTAAACTTTTACCTGTTTTATCGGGCGAATCGCGCGCATGGCCTGCAAATGCCGCCGCGCCTGGCGGCCCGTGCCGAAGAGCCCCATCCTGGCCGCATCTTTGCGAGCGAGATGGTTCGTTCCGACGGCGCTTGTGACGGCCGTCTCGGTGGCGAAGGCGTCTTCCGCGCTGTCGAACTCGAAGAGCGGAAGAGAGCCGATGATGATCGCCATCAGATTGGCATTTTCGCTGTCGTAAGCGACGTAGACGCGCTTTCCTACAGCCGCGTAAGTTTGATCGTCTTTGGTGAAGCTGTGGCGCTCGTAGTGAATGAACGTGCCGGCCACGCCAAGGCTCGCGCAACCGCCGGAGTGGATATTGATGCGCCGGTCCCCGGCCATCATACGCTGCCGCGGCAGGCTGAATTGCGGCAGGTTGGCCTGGTCGCGAAATCCCGCCTCGACGGCGCTCATCGCCTCCTCCAGCGATATAAGCCCTTTAAGCTCTTCCGCTCTAATCAGTAACGCCATTTGGATGAACCGCGAGAAGACAGCTTCCCCTGCACGCTACTACACGAGAACGGTCGACGCCAATTTGCCGGCATGTGCCGGCGGTCCGTGGCTCTCCAGGTTCATGCTCTGAACGGCTGGAACAGCTCAATCGGATTGCCGGAGCGATCCTCGATCGGATTTGCTTGCCGCTGGTGCCGGTGCCCTATTCACCCCGGCAAAAGTCGAGGATCCGGTCGCACACTTTCTCGGTCGTCTGTTCGGGCGGCATCACGTCCCAGAGCTCGGCGTTGGGAATCAGCTCCTCGAGGTAGTAGGCCGCCGATGTCGCGTGGGACGGATCGTCCCCGGCGATGATCAGCGTCGGCGCTTTGATACCCAAAAGCTCCTCGGGCTCCGCCCCGGGCGCGGTGTCGCGATCGAAGAGAACGCGCGCGCTCGTCTCGATCAGCCCGAGATAGCGGTCTGGATCCTGCGCGCCGAACTCCGCGGCGAACTTCTCGTCGCGGGCGATGCACGACGCCCACGGCCCCGACTCGGGGTCCTGCCAGAAATTTTTCTTCTCCCGGGCGCGCTCGATGACCGCGCTCAAGCCTTGTTCGCGCGCCAGCCGCGCGTGGCGGCTGAAGCGATCTTTTCCCGCAGCCTTCCAGCGGTAGCCTCCCACGGGCCAGTGAAGCAGGAGCGCACGCACAGCCTCGGGAAAGGAGACCGCGAAGGCGCTGGCCACCGAGCAGCCCATGCATCCGCCGAGGACGAAGGCGGAATCGATTTTCAGGTGTTCGAGCAGCCTCCTGCCCTGGCGCGCGTAAAGATCCCAGGTGAGCTTTTCCACCCTGCCGCCGGATCTTCCCGACTCGCGTCGGTCGTAAAGGATCAGCTGAAACTCTGCCGCGAGCTTCGCGACGGCATCCGCGCCTTTCCACGCGGTCGCGTTCGACCATTTGTCGATGGTCGCATCAAACCCGCCCGGCGCGAACATCAGCAGGGGCGCTCCCGTGCCGCGCGTTTCGTAGTAGACTTCGAGCTCGTCAATGATCGCAACTGCCATGGCTACCTCCAACCGAAAACAAAGTTTGTAAGACCTTAAAGCACAAAGGCCGGGCCGCCTTCGAGGGCCTACCGCGCGCAGCGAAAGCCGATATTGTGATGGCCGGAGCGCGGGTTCCGCGAAAGATTTCGGCCGCGGTGCGTTGTCGTCAGCTCTTCCGCCGGAGAATCGTGGCCTCCGCCGCGCGTCCCGCGAACGGGGCCGGGTTTCAGATCCTCGCGCCCGTCAGAGGCATTGTAAGGATACGGCAAGTAGGCGCTGCTCACCCATTCCCAAGCATTGCCCGCCATGTCGAGAACGCCGTACGGGCTTGCGCCTTTGGGAAAGGCGTCCACGGGCACCGTTTCGTTGTAGGGCGCGTTAAATTGGGCGCGCGTGCGGTCCGGCGCTTCGTTTCCCCATGGGTATTTGCGCGCGTCGGCGCCGCGGGCCGCCTTTTCCCACTCGGCTTCGCTCGGCAGTCGCTTTTTGGCCCACGCGCAGTAAGCGCGCGCGCCCGTCCATGAAACCTCTACGACGGGGTGGCGTTCATAGCCTTTGTCCGCCATCCATGTCCCGTCCTTGCGGTGGATCCGCGCGTCGCGATCGTCGGCGTCGAACAGTCTCTCGCCGTGAGAACTCGTCGGGCCGGCCTGATTGAGAAAAGAAGCAAACTGCCCGTTTGTGACCGGCAGCCGGTCGATAGAAAAAGCGGCAAGTTCCACGCGATGCGCCGGCCTCTCGTCCGCGGGCCCGTCATCGCTCCCCATGGTAAAGACGCCGGCGGGGATCGCGATCATCTCGGGCGGCGCCGTCGGGGCGTGGAGCGGGGACGCGATCAGCGATGCCAGCGCGCAAAGCTCGACTGAGGATCTCCGCGGCCAAGCCGAAACCGACTGTCTTGTCGCGCTCATCTTATCGCCGCCGAAAAAGCATCTCCTTGAGTTCGGCCTTGTTGACCTTGCCGATCTCAGTATGGGGGAGCGCAGGTACAAGCTCAACCGACTTGGGCACTTTGTACGCCGCAAGCCTTTCCTTGCAAAACGAAATCAGATCCGCGGCTGCGATACGCGCGCCGTCCTTGGGAACAATCACGGCCTTGACCGCCTCGCCCCAGTTCGGATCGGGAACGCCGATGACGGCCGCTTCTTTGACGGCGGGATGGCTGTACAGCACGCCTTCGATCTCGACGGGATAGATGCTGATCCCGCCGCTCTTCACCATGTCTTTCTTGCGCCCGACGACGTAGAGATACCCTTCATCATCGAAGCGGCCGAGGTCGCCCGTGTAAAACCACCCGTCGCGGAACGAGGCGGCGGTGGCAGCCGGATTTTTGTAATAGCCGTGCGTCGCAAGCGGGCTCCGGCAAACAATTTCGCCAATCTCCCCGACGCCGAGCGGGTTGCCGTTTTCGTCGACGATGCGCAGATCGACACACCAGACGGGGCGGCCGGCGGCGTTGGGCCGCGCTTCCGTATCGGCCGGCTTCGAGATCGCCATCTGTCCGGCGTCCGTGGACGCGTACGTCCGGTAGATGTTGCGCGTGACATGCTTCTTTAGCCCCTCCAGAACCGCCGGATGAACGTGCCCGCCGGTAATGGCGAGGCAGCGGAGGGAGCTGGTGTCGTAACGCTCGGATTCCAAGACCTGAAGCATGCGCTCGCACATGGTGGGCACGGCACCCATGTAGGTGATCCTTTCCGCCGCGATCGCGCGCAGGACTTCTCGCGCGTCAAAGCGCTCGTGCAGAATCACGGTCCCGCCAAAATAAATAACCGCGAGCGTGAAAGAACGCCCGGCGTTGAAATAGATCGGCGAGCAGAGCAGCGCGCGGTCGTGCGCGCCGAGTCCCTTCTCAATGGCGTTGTTGATGCAATGGAAGGCGAACACGCGGTGCGTCGCAAGGCAACCCTTTGGGAAGCCGGTCGTGCCGGAGGTGAGGAGCACGGCAAAAGGGTCATCTTCGCGGACCTCGGCGTCCGGTTCCGCGGCGCTCTGGCCGGTGAGCAAGCCCGAATAGCTGAGATCCGGAGAGAGGAAAACGCTTTTTACGGAGCTCAGGTCTTTGAGCTCTTTTGCCCTTTCGAATTCGGCGGCGCAGTCTTCCTCCACGAGCAAAAACCGCGGCGCGAGCGCGGACAGAACCGAGCTCAACTCCGGGGCGCGCCACTTGATATCCAGCGGGATCGCGAGCGCGCCGATTTTCGCGCTGGCGAGCATGATCTCCAGATGCTCGATGCGGTTGCCGACGAGGAGAGCCACCGCGTCGCCCTTTTGCACTCCCAACGACAATAGGCCATGGGCGAGTTGGTTGACGCGCGCATTGAGTTCGCCGTAGGTTGCCTGCCGGAAGCGATCCTTCGCGGCGAGCTTCGCCGAAAATTTCGAAGCGTTGCGACGCAAGGCGTCGCCCATCAGAAAGGGGTTCATATCAATAGGTTTCTGGTTTCGGGTTTCTGGTCTGCCCCATCCTGAACCTCTCCCAGAGTCCCCCAGAAGGAGAGGGAACGTTTACGGGAGCGGCGTGCCGAGAGTCTTCTGTTGTGCCTTTTTGAACACGTAGGCGCCGATTGCGACATCGTAAAGGCCGCAACCGGAATTCAAAAATGTCACAATTTCATCTGGAGAAGTTCTGCCGGCCTTTCGTCCGAGAATTACATCGCTGATCTCCAACGAGAGATCCTCTTCGCCCAGCTCCCCGCGCGCTAGCAATTCGGCTACCGCTGGATAGGGTGGGAGGTGGTGCAGGACTTCGTCTTTGAAGGCCACGATGAGCTTGGCTCTTTTTATCGAGACAGTATCCAGCTCCTCGGGCGTGTTGGAGATGACGGTGCTGCCAGGCTCGAGCCATTCCCCGCGCAAGACGGCTTCCCTGGCGGCAGTTGCAAGGACCACAACATCGGATTTCCTAACTACAAGCTCGGCGCTTCCGGGGTCTTCGATATCTAATCCGAGAACCGACTCAAGCGAACGACAAAAATCCCTTCGATGAGCCGCGTTGGGGCTATAGACCTTCACTTTTTTGATGCGCCTAACAGCGCACACCGCGCGCGCCGCCCAGCGGGCGATGCGCCCGGAGCCAATCACACCCAAAACACTTGAGTCTTCGCGCGCCAAGTACTTGGCCGCGACGCCGTCAGGTACGGCGCTTCGAATCCCGTGAATCAGGAAGTCAGAGATGATCGCCTTCAGTTCCATCGTATCGAAGTCGAAAAGCACGATCAGATAACCGCCTCGTCCGAGCTCTCTTCCCTTGGTCGCGCCAATTCTAAGTCCGGCACCGATCCCGGGAAGTATCGCGGGCAGAATGCGCATGTTCTGCTGCCAGTGCCGTCCGGTCCCATCGTCGGATAACGGCGGGTAAACCAGGCGGACGCGCGATCGATAGACCGCGCCGCCCGAACCGGCGCGGCGGTACGCGTCCTCGAAGACGGCGATAAGCTCGTGCATATCAACATCGAGCTTTGTCGTATCGTCGTATGAGATGTACAGAGCCACAGATTCAACTCCTGTGGAGCTGGGAAAGCATTACTGGCCAAATGTGTGCATGCGGTTGTTATGGTAAATGTTCTCACCCCTTCAGGGCCGTGAGAACAGCCCGGGGCGATCGGGCAGGAACCGGTGAATTGCGGTAGTCACGAAAGTTTCGGGTTGCGATGATATCCGCCTGGCAGGCAACCGCGGCGGCGCATTGCAGCGCACCTTCGAAGTCTGCCATTTGAAGGCGGATAGCGTAAATGACATCTCTTGTCCCTGCCGGGGACACTTCCACGAATCGTAATAGATCGCGAATGAAGTCCTTGGCGCCAGGAGAGCCTTTTTTGGGAGCCACCATGTAGTAAAAATTGGAAACTGAGTGCCATGCCACGTAACCCTCGCCACGCCTTTCTTGCAGCGCGTCCAGCAGGCGTCCGGCCGGGTCTGAAAAAGGACGACGGTCCAGCGCGACATCGATCAAGATATCTGTGTCGATAAGCACGATCACAAATAACGCCGGGATAAAGCTTTATAGCGCGCTGACGATCGGCGAGACGTCTTAAATTTTCCGCGCCATCGGGTAGAAAAAGGTGTCTCTTTCGGCTGGGTCAAATTCTCAAGCGCCTTTTCCACCAAGCCGGACAGGGAAACCCGTTTGGCCTCGGCGTAGCGCTTGGCTTGCGGAATGAGCTTCTCTTCTATGGTGAGCGTAAGTTTAGTTTTCATCTCGGTGGCCACCTTGACGACACACGTGTTTTTGAGCGAAATATACGTGTCAACGGCGTTTGTTGCAACAGGCCGTCCCATCCCTCGCTTTCGACTGCGGGTATGCGGGTCTGGATGATCCAGGGAACGCGGGGATGTTTCGGCTGGTTGGCTCGGCATCCGCGCTTCTCCGTGCATTCTACACCGACGGGGGGCTCATGGATCAACTTGGTGGAGCGCTGGTTTGCGGCGCTGACTGAAAAGCAGCTTCGTCGAGGCGCCCACCGGAGCACGCGCGAGCTGGAGACAGCCATTCACCAATACATTGAGACTACCAATGGAAAACCCAAGCCATTTGTCTGGCTAAAACGGCTGATGAAATCCTCGCCAACCTCGCTCGATTTTGTTTATCGAATCTCAAACTCAGGACACTAGTTCTAGTTGACAAAAAACCGGGTCCTCCAATAGGCTCGCGTCCAGAGAGGGCTTGATGCCGCTGCTGTTGACGCGCGAAGAGGTAAGGCCGCTGCTCGATTTGGCCAAGGCGGTCGAGTTGACGGAGGCCGCGTTTCATGAGCAAGCGAATGGAGACGTTGTCCCGCACGCGCCGTACCACATTCCTTTCAAGACGGGGGGCGTGCTGCGCGTGGTTTCGGGCGCGCTTCTCGGTTCGCGCCGCGCGGGAGTTCGCCTGGGGCCGGCGCAGGGGCTCGGCGGCGATCGCATGTACGCGCTGCTATTCGACTCCGTGACGGGCGATCTCCTGAGCGTGATGAGCTACCCCTTCGGGACGTTACGGACCGCGGCGCACGTCGCGCTTGCGGCCAGGCACATGGCGCGCGCCGACGCGCAAACCGTCGGGCTCCTGGGCAGCGGGAGGAATGCCTTCGGTCTTCTCGAAGGAATCCTTCTGATGCGCAAGATAACTCGGGTTACCGTCTTTAGCCGGGACCCGGAACGGAGAAAGGCGTTTTGCGCCCGCGCGACCGAAAAATTGACCGTCGACGTGGTGCCCGCGGATGGTCCCGAGCAAGCGGTTAGAGCCAATGATCTGGTCCTCACCGCGACCAACTCGCTGGCCGGGCTTTTTCCCGCCGAGTACTTGGAGCCCGGCATGCACGTGAGTAGCATGGGAAAACCCAGCGAGCTCGGCCCTGACGTATACTTGAAGGCGGACCGAGTGGTCGTCGGCTGCAAGGAACACGAGCGAAACTATTTCGATCGCGCGGCGCCGCTGCCGCTGGAGACGCTCGACAAAAGCGGCAAGCTTCGCTGGGAGCAAATCCACGAGATGGGCGATGTGGTGAGCGGTCGGATCAAAGGCAGGGAGAAACGCGAGGAGATCACGCTTTTTCGCGAGTCGCAGGGCGGATTCGGCGATGTCGCGTTTGCGGCGTGGATCTACGATGAGGCGAAGAGGCGGGGGCTGGGCAAGGAGATCGCTTTTTGACCTTCAAAGGCTCGCTGGCCCCGCTGCCGGAGTGTTGGTCACAAACGAGACGAAAAGCGAAAAGAACGCGCGAAAGGAGGGAATCCCAATGGAAGCAAAAGCGACGGGCGAAGTGAGACACCTGGACCATTTTGTCGTGCCGGTGACGGATCCCGATCGAGCCGAGCGGTTTTACAGCGGGGTCCTGGGAGCGAGGACGCTGAAAAGAGAGGGCGACGCCTCGCTCACGCGGATATTTATGAAGCTCGGCCAGAACCATATCGGTCTCTTTTCGCAAAACAAGGCGAAAATTCCCAAACGGGATGATCTCAACTCCTACCCCAGGCACGCGTTTCTGGTTCCGGAAAGCCAGTACGATCCCATTGCGGAAAAGGTGCGCCGCGCAAGCCCGTTGGCGCAAGAGATTTCCCGCGCCGCGGGCTTGGGCTGCGTCTGGCAGGATGGCCTTGCGTTCGTCGACTCCGAGGGAAATCTTCTCGAAATCGCCAAGGCGAAGGAAGCGGCGAGGATACGCGTCCATCACCTTCATTTCGACACCACGGATCTGGACGAAAGCATCGGATTCTACACCGGCATCCTCAATTTCAAGTTGGCTCAGCGAACCGACGCGACGGCTCAGGTCGGGATTTCGGGCGGTCAGGGCGATCAGTGCGTTGTCCTGCACCGGGTGAGCGATCTCTCGGAAGCCACAAAAACCATGTATCGCGGCCGCCACTTCGCCTTTCACGTGACCGACGAGAGTTTTCACGCGATCGTGCAGGCGCTGCACCGGGCCGGGATCGAGGAGCGCGACGAGCACGGCGAGCGGGAAGGGCGAAGGCCCGGCCAGCTCGGGACTTATTTCAAGGAGCCGAGCGGCTTTCGGCTGCAGATCACAAACGAGGATTCCGAGACTTTCGCAAGACACGCCGCAGAAGGAGCGTGATTGCGATCGTGCGCGCGAGCGGTGGCTCTTCGCGGCCTGAGTTTTGAAAGGGCGGCGCGACAAGAAAATGGAAGCGGCGGCTGAGATTCGTTGGAACGGGTATTCTTTGGCCGAGCGCGATTGGCGCTGGCGCAGGGTGAGAGAGGGCGCTGCCGAGGCCGGATTCGACTGCATCTTTGTTCCGCTGTGCGTCG
This sequence comes from Candidatus Acidiferrales bacterium, assembly GCA_035559995.1. Classification (GTDB taxonomy): domain Bacteria; phylum Desulfobacterota; class Binatia; order UBA9968; family UBA9968; genus DATMAM01. The sequence continues at coordinate 9,499 of DATMAM010000061.1, read as the reverse complement.
ACGGCAGAAACTTGCACCTATCGCTCGAGCAGGCGCGGGGCACGCGCTCCGATTGCCGCTTCTTGACGCAGTTGGAAAACGCCGCGGTCATCGTGCCCGCGGACGGCCGGAATCCGATCGTGATTTCGGACGAGGAAGTGGGTAACGAGTGGGTGCCGGAGCCGCGGCCCGCCGAGCCGTCCTGGGGAGAGGCCATGGCCAGCGCGCTCGCCGAGCTCGGTATGGAGCGCGCGCGCATCGGGGTCTCCGGCCTCCGGCGCGGATTTTATACGCACGGGCGCGCTTTTCACGGCGTCGTCAATCATTCTTCGTATGTCGAGGTCATGCGGCGGCTGCCGAACGCGCGCTTCGAGGACGCCACCGACATTGTGGGCTACGCGCGCTACGTTAAAAGCGAAGAGCAGATCGCTTGCCTCAGGCGCGGCGCGGCCATTGCAGCCGCGGGGATCGAAAAGCTGATCGAGCTGGCGCGGCCGGGGATGGACGAAGGCGTGCTCTACGCGCGCGTGATGCGGCGGATGCTCGAGCTGGGAAGCGAATACTATCCGATGGCGCTCTACACCGGCCCGCACTCCGAGCGGAGATTGCCCCGGTTCGAAGATCCGAGCGAGGGCAGATATCTCCAGCCGGGACACCGAATCGCCAACGAGGTGGACGCGGTCTTCGGAGGATTGATCGCGCAAGAGCAGCAGCCCATCGTGCTCGGTCCGATCCCCGAGCGGTGGCAGCCGGCGATCGAGCTGCAGCGCGATCTCTACTTCGCCGGGCTGGAACAACTGATTCCCGGAAAACCTTTCGGCGAATTCATGGACTTCGTCAACGGTTTCGGCGCGAAGCGGGGACTCAAGAGCCTCGTGCTCATGCACGGCCGGGGCTACGGCGACGACGGTCCGCTGTTTACGCCGCAAAACACCGGCGAGCGAAACAGAAGCGTGCGGATCGAAAAGGGGAATGTCTTCATCTTCAAGCCGATCGCCTACAGCGCCGATGGCGCTTTCGAGACGAGCTGGGGCGGTTGTGTCCTCGTAACGGAAAAGGGAGGCGAGCCTCTGGTAAGGCGCACCCCGGGGATGATCTCGATTGCGTAGGAGGTTTCTAGGGACGCTGGATTCAGGATTCAGGACGCAGGATTCAGGATTCAGGATACAGAATTCAGGATACAGAATTCAGGATGCAGAATTCAGGAGTCAGGAGAAGAGCTCACTGATGCCTTGGAAAGCGCCGCCAAGAGCGGGAGCAACCGTCCTCGTATGGGCGGGCTACTCGCTGGCTGAACGCGACCGCCGCTGGCGTGCGGTTCGAGAAGCCGCATCCAAGGCGGGGTTCGACTGCGTCTTGGTCCCGTTAGGAGACGGGATCGACGGCAGATACATGACCCAGCTCAGGTGCTCCGCGATGGCTTTGCCCACAGACGGGCGCCCGCCGATTGTGATTGCGGATCGTAGCTCGCGAAATGAATGGGTGCCCGATCCCTGGCAGACGGGACGGGAATGGGCCGAGCCGATGGCCGAGGCGCTTGTTGACTTGGGCATGCGGCGAGGCCGTATCGGGGTGGCGGGATTGAGGCGCGGAAAGGTCACGCATGTCAGTTCTCCCGAGGGCGTGGTCAACCACACGGCGCTCGCGGAGGTCATGCGCAAGCTTCCCGATGCCGCCTTCGAGGATGCGACGGATGTGATCGGCTTTGTGCGCTACGTCAAAAGCGAAGAAGAGCTGGAATTCGTGCGTCGCTCGGCGGCGGTGGCGGCGGCGGGCGTCGAGGAGGCCGTCAAGCTCGCCCGTCCCGGGCTGGACGCAGCGGTTCTCTATGCCGGCGTGATGGAGCGGCTGCTCGAGCTCCGCAGCGAGTACTACCCGTTGGCGTTAACGATCGATTCCATCGACGGCCGCGCGCCGAAGCGTTATACGAACCCGCCTCTCGGAAGGCGGCTCGAAGAACAGAGCCTGATCGTAGCCGAGGTCAACGCGATAGTGGGCGCTCAGCTGACCCAGATCTGCCAGCCGGTCGTGCTGGGAAAGATGCCTGACGCCTGGAGGCCCGTCGTCGAGCTGCACGAGGAACTCTACGAAGCCGGTCTGGAGCTCATGAAGCCCGGAGCGGAGCTGGCCGCCTTGAAAGAGCTCGCCGACGGCTTTGGCGCAAGGCGCGGGATGAAAGCTTTCGCCCAGCTACAAGGCTGCGGCTATGGCGACGATGGACCGCTTGTGAACGCAAAAGTCAGTCGCGCTCGACTGGACGATTTGCGCATTCAAGCGGGGAACGCCTTTCTGTGGAAGCCGTTGGTCATGACCGCGGACGAAACGATACGGTTCGCGTGGGGCGGGCCGGTCATCGTTACTCCCCGGGGCGCGGAGCCGCTGTTGTTGCGGCCGCACGGCATGGTGTCGATCGCATAATGGCCCGGGCGGCCATCTTCTAAAGCGTGGCTGATTTTTCCGCGACAGAGCGCCAAGCCAAAGGCTTTCGCGCCGTTACGGCTTGATTGGCCCACCCTGAGGCGATTCAAGCCCCTGGTCAAATCGAAGCGTCCGCCCGCGCCTCGCACGCGCGTTGCGCTTGCGGCCGCTCCCGCGAAGCCCAGGCGCGAATGTTTCCACACGCGCCGATTTTATGTCAAAAGAACATCATCGCCGCTTACCAACCGCGGCATTGCGCGCGGCGGCGTTTCACGCACGGCGAGAACCATTCCCGAGTCGGGGGCGAGGAGATGAGCGAGATCATCGTTCGCGAGGCGACGGAGGCCGATATGCCGGCGGTACACCGCATCTACAGCTATCACGTGCTTCACGGCTTCGGTTCGTTCGAAGAGGAGCCGCCGTCTGTGGCCGAACTCAAACGAAGGCGGCGGGAAGTCCTGCGTCGCGGGCTACCTTATCTTGTCGCCGAGCTCAACGGCACGGTCGTAGGGTACAGCTACGGCACGCTTTTTCGCACGCGGTCGGCCTATCGCTATACGGTTGAAGACTCCGTTTACGTCGATCGCGACTTTGGCGGCCGAGGGATCGGCCGGGCGCTGCTTCAGGCTTTAATTGCGCGCTGTGAGGCCGGACCCTGGCGGCAAATGGTCGCGGTGATCGGCGACAGCCGAAACCTTGCTTCGATCGGCCTTCACGAAAGCCTCGGGTTTCGCGTGGTGGGCACCTTGAAATCCGTGGGCTTCAAGCACGGCCGGTGGGTGGACAGCGTTCTGATGCAGCGGGGGCTCGGCGCCGCGGATCGCGAGCCGCCGCGCTGATCGTCGCACCCGGCGTGGAACCGATCACTGAGCGCTTGTTCGGAGCACCGCTTTGACGAGCTTAAAGATCGCGGTGAGATCCTGATATTCCGGGCGCGCCAGGTCGAAATACTTCTTTCCCGGCTCCAGGCGGTTGAACGGATCGACGTCGTCTTTGGGAATGTCGATCCGGCGCGAGTTATGGGCGTCGGGCCGGCCGTACTTTTGGAGCGCGATCTGGCCCTCGCGGGATAAAAACCAGTTGACGAACACTCTGGCGGCATTGGGGTGCGGCGCGCGGCTCGGCAGCGCCAGCGTGCCGCCGCTGGCGCTTGAGCTTCCGCCCTCTTTCCAGCTCGCAGTATCGAGAAAGTCGATCGGAAGGCCCTGCTGCTTCGCTTTTCCGACCTCTCCGCCCGCCGTGCAGCGGATGCAAAGCGCAAACTTTCCCGAGGAAAGCCAATCGGTCATCAACCGCGAGTCGCGGCTTATCGTGACCTGCATCTCGCCGTAAAGCTTGGCGATAAATTCCGGCCCAAGCTGGGGATGATAATAGAATAGCTGGAGCGCGCCCCCCATCCCTCCTGCAGTCGGGTCGAGCGAAACGATCTTTCCCTTCCATTTGGGCTGGAGGAGATCCCAGTGCGATTTGAACTCGCGCGGGTTCACAAGCTTTGTGTTGTAGGCGATCTGCCCGGACTGGGAGTTCGCCACGTAGGCGAAGATGTACTTGTTTTCGGGATCGATATAACGATGCTCCCTTTCGTACCAGTTGGCGGTGTCGAGGACTTCGGGAAGCAGCAAAACCGGCGCGATGGGGTCGAGCGCGCGCGCTTTGTAGAGCACGTCGTGGCTGGTATTGGCGCCGCCGCTGAACGCATCCGCGATGTACTTCTCGGCTCTGCGTTCGGCGAGAATGCGGTTGCTCAGTTGCGAGCCGGAGGCGACGACCGTCGTGACTTTGATTTTTGGGAATTTTTTCCTGAAGCCTTCGAGAATGCGGTCGAAATCATAGCAGCAGCCGTAGAGCGTGAACTGGCCTTCGGCTTCCGCCGCGCGGAGTGTCTTTTCCCATTCCTCTTGCCACGCTTCAGCGCGCGCGGCTTGCGAAAACGCGATGACGAAAGCAAGGAATGAGCAAAGGGCGACACCGTAGCGCTCGAAGAAAGGCTTCATCTCGGGTTTCCGAGTCCGGTCAAACTCTATCTGCGTCAATCATGAGGCCAAGCACGGAAGACCGAATTGCTGTCCTTTTCCGTTGCGCGGTCGTCGATCTCATCGACCCCGGCGAGCGCCTGGTGTTCTCTACGGTTTCTGCGGCCTTTGCTCTGGGACCACTGTTCGGGATCATTCAGTAGGTTCACGTAAGAGCCCTTCGCCTCACGCCCTTTGAAGTTCAGCTGACACCCGTTATGACTTTTTCCAGCTCCTCGTCCAAAAGACGATTAAGACGATCTCCAGAAACCTTCGACGGAAGGTTAACAAGGTGGACGTTATTAAGCGCGGCTATGGACTGAGTGCTGCCGACACTCGTAAAACTTCCAAATACGATAGGCTTCACCTTCAATCCCAGTTTGCCTTCGCACTCTTTTACTTTGGCAACCACTTGCGCGATGGTGTCGAGGGTAAGCTCACTCGTCGAGGCGATCAGAAGAAAACCCCGCGTCGTATCGAGGGCCTTGGCCTTTGCCGGACACGATATGGCACTCGTCGCCGACCACCGACTCATCATCGGTGGGAGTAGCCTCCACGACCAGCTCGCGCCGACACATCGCGCACCGGTTGCCTGAGCGTCCCCAGAGGATCTTGCGCGTCTTGTCGGTGATCGCCATCGGAGATGTCCAACGGGGCGCTGAGCGGCCTGATAGGACCGCTCCAGCGGAGGGTTAGGCTCTACGGGATTCCTTGTGCTTTGCGATCAGCTCCCGTATCGCTGGAAGCAACTCTTTGGGGACCTCGATTACGGCTTGACTTGAGTCCTCAAAAGCAGCCTCGTCCTCCGCCACCGCCTCTTCTTCGGTCTGCTGCTCGTAGTGGGCAAGCACCTTCCGCACCCTCTCCTCATCCCAACCAGGTGGAAATCTATTCTTTTTCATCTTTTTCCTCGCCGACGGCGGCGCCGTCGATAAGCAATCAAAGGTTTCCCTCTCAACTCATACGCCCTGATCACAAATGCACCGCCCACTTCCGGAACATAGATAACCCGCAAATAGCGTCCAGCGCGGGTCTGCCCAATGGCGACCCGAGCATCTTCCCGACCGGGACGGTCCTCGCCAGAGTTTTGGATGACGTCTGCGACTTCATCCTCTGTTAACTCCGTGGCGGTAGATATGTGGTTCTCCGGTTTCAGGGTCAACATAAAAGCGAATATTCATTCACAATATTCATTATACACTGCTGGCTGCCATCTGCCTAACGGTTTGGGTGAGAGGACGAGACCGGCGAGCGAAGCGAGCGGGTCGAAGATCCTTCTAAAGCCGATCGTTAGACGGCTTTTTCGGTACTGAGTGTCGCCCATATCTTCTCGGCCGCCGTTTGATAGTCTTCGATATCTCCCGCTATTTCTGCTCCAAACCAGCGGACAAATTCCTCGTGTACAATCGCTCGTACATCTTCGGATGACCTAGCGGTTCCTAAGCGTGGCAAAATTGTGCCGACTTCTGGGTCATACTCATCGGGCGGTGCACCACCTTGGATCAAACCGATCGGGTCAGCCTTGCGGAGCGCTTGTGAGACCGCCGCGCGCAGAGCTGCGAATTGACGTTTACCCTCGCGTTTCTCCATACGCGTCCGGCTAACGGGAAGCTGACCCGCTTTGTCGGGTCGAGCGGAAGTTAGACGAAACCGGTTTCCGACTAAACGGCATCGCTGATCTCAACGAGACGCTCACCCTGCCACAAAAGGTCAATCGCGCGGGGCAGGCTTGCTTTCAAAACCTCTTTCAGCCGAGCGTTGGAGGTGTTGCCACAGGTAATCCACAAGATTTGAGGCGGCGGTCCAAACCTGTCAAGCAGCACTAAAAAGTCACTGTCCTTTGTCATGACCACAGCTTCCGCATCACGGGCCGCCTGAAAGATCGGCGGGTCCTTTGCTGTGTGGAGCCCCAACTCCCGCACCGCATGACTCTCGATCCCGAAGGTCGCGGTGATCCAAGGCGCCAGAGCTGGCGAAAGTTGGGCGTCGATCCAGATGATCAAGCCGCCACCACAGGATGGTCAAGGCGGCGGCTCGCAAACCGCAGGCAGGCGCGGATATCCTCAAGTTCAAGATCAGGCAGTTCCTCAAGAACTTGCTCAGGAGTGAGGCCATTGGCGAGGAGGTCCAGCACGTCGCTAACTCGAATCCGCATGCCACGAACGCAGGGTCGCCCTCCGCATTGCTCTGGGTCGACTGTGATCCGATGAGAAACTTCAGCCATGTCCGGGTCCTCCAGGGTCGGAGTTTACCACTGGATATCTTTCAAGTCTAACGCGCCCGGTCACCGCGAGCGGCCCGAACGCAGCCCTTCGGATTTTTCGTAGTCGCAAGCGGGCCGCGATGCGGTGGAACGGGTTGTTATGCCGATTCGTCACAAGCCTTGGTGATGGTCCTCTTTTGGATTCGACCGTCGAGTTGACGACGAATCTGCTCTCGAATCGTCTGCGCAACCGCATCGCCGATGATTGGATCGGCGTCGCCCATCGGTGGTTCGAAGTCGAGCAATACCGCCACGTACGTAATGCTGCGACCGCTGGTGTCGGCCCACATGTTCATCATCTCGCCGATAAATCGCGCGTTTTCGAACTTGGCCCTCCGCGAGAGGTAGAAGCCCGAGAAGATATGTACCAGGATGAACGCCGGCTCGCTCGGATTTTCTGCGGCCTGTCGCCAAGCCTTGACAACGTTGTTTACGGGGTCTTCGCGGCGTCGTTCGAGCTCAACTCGAATATTTCCGATCAGCGCCGAACGGCCTGAGAAGTCAACTTGGTTCGCTTTGCCGAAACGTGTCTCGCGTGACAAATCAGCGTCACAGCAATCGGCAACTGACGCACGGACCACCTCGGAAAGAGTCATCGTCCGTCCTTGTGTCTTTAGCATGACGCTTAGCGCTCACTTGCCGCGGCCAAAAACGACACGCTCCAATACTGTGAAATTCTCATGGCCGCGTCGGAGTGGAGCGCGTTTGTTAGGTGTGCTGCGACATTTCACAGCGCGCGTACCTTAACACCAGGATTACGAGCACGGCCTTAATGAGCGCGACTACACTCACTTTCATCCGGTCAAATGGGCCCATGAACACAACGAGAGTCTGGACGGCCAAGACGCCGAGCCAACTTATATATGCCTGTACAGCCCATGTTTTCATGCGCCAGAAGCCGACGGCTGACGTAAAGCCTGTAACCGCGGTACAGAATGCGAGGAGACCGTTCACCGGAGAGAAGAGTACCCCGTCCCAGGGCTGAGTGAGATTAGCCCACGTGTGCAAGGCGCCCCCAAGTCCAACCATGAGCATAAAACACGACAACGCAGTAATTCCACCCGGCCGTTTCACAGAACCTCGTGACCCCTAACGCTCTGGGTGAGCGGCGCGTCTCGCGTCAGCCTCAACCCGGTTTGTTAGGCAAAGTATCAATGTTGGACTTTCTCCCCTTGTTTATCACTAAATAGACCGGATTCATTCACAGGCACACGGATGACGAAGCTCGTGCCGTCTGTTTTATCCACAAAACGGAGTGCGACCCTGGCTTTCGTATACCACAGCGTGCCTGAAGGAGGGAGGAAGTAGACGAATCCGTGCGTCGAAGCGTCCTTACTCAACACCACATCCTGAAGCTCTGTGTTCATGTACTTGGCTTTCCGCGCCTCGTGCCCGCGTATCTGGGCATCCGCAACTATGAGTTCTACAGGTATCAATAGTACCCCCACAAGAAAAGAGCCGAAATTGCCACCCGGGAGAAATGAACCGGGCATTGCCACGTCCAATCTAGGGGCTGCTGTTGCTGCGTTAACTCTGCCGATCTGCCTTCCGTCGGGGAGTTCGAGCACTATAGACACGCGGTCAAGGGATAACTCGCGCGCGCTGCCATTCTCGACTAGGAGGTAAAACGGGAGCACGCCCAACTTTCTGAGGTCGCGGTCGAAAACTTCCTTTTGGCGATCTGGCTGAATATAGGGGTCAACTGCGACCATTACGGAATGCTCGATGCGCGAGAACGGCATAGTCACAACCGTTGGGGCCGGCGGCGGCCGGAACGTGTAAGAGGCGCAGCCGGGAAGTATCATTAGAACGGACAAGGACAAAGCTAAATAACGTCGCATTGAGGTAAGCTCCTTAGGTCTGCTTTGGATCGCTCTGGGGCGTTGGCTCCTGAAGCAGCCGCCGCACTGCCGGAATATCCTTAAACTCGATAGCGATTTTTCTCGCCGCGTCTTCCATGGCAAGATCTGCAGCCCTGCCGGCCGTCGTGTTAGGATCTTCGAAGAAGCCGTCTTTAGCTTCGCCCCGGCCAGTTACGTTCCAGTATCCTAAGGCTTCTCCGCCGGGGGTGTAGAGGGAAAAATGGTAAGTGATCTCCACATGTTTCGCTTGAGCGCTGCGCGCGCACTGTACCTCCTCGATATCGGGCTCGATGATTATGGATGGCTGCTCCTTTCCTGGCAGAATTGCTGGCGGAGCTTCGAGGGTAACGGCGCTGTGAAAGATAATCGGGAAGAGCCGCTCAAACAAAGTCACACTCGCTTGGCCCAACGGAAGCACAATTCCTTGACAAAGGGGTAGCCAGTGAACAGATGCATACATGTGAACGGATTCGTACATGTAAGAGCGAAGCTCCCGGCTGTAGTAAGTGCGCACGGATAGGGGGATCTTGGAAATGGTTGGAAGATTATCAATCGTTGGCTTGAGCTCCACGGCTGCGGTAGTGGCGCAGCCAAAGAGAAGCATCGCAATGAAAAGCAATTTTACATGCACAAGTAAGTTTATGCCGGCCATATGCAGGCCCGCGCGTTCGTTTCTCCACTGCTCAGAGGCAATTATCGACTGTGGCTTTATGAACGTCTGCAATTCGCATCTGTCGGCCTAACCATTAAGTATACTGACCGGCCTATTCCGGTTTCGATATTTCCAATGACTGGGTTTGATTAGGGAACTGGGTCGGACCATGTCCCCCGCCCCACGATTTCTTTGGACACCTGATTGGGAGAAATGTTAGGGAGAAGAACCCAGGAGGTGTCCATGGTGAAAAGACAACTGCAACGAGGTCGTTTCTCTACTAAGAGGAAGATAGAGGCGGTCTTGCGTTTAT
>DATMAM010000060.1:0-72121 GCA_035559995.1 Candidatus Acidiferrales bacterium | reverse complement strand
TGCACAATACATCGCCACTCAGGGGCAAGAGCCTTCCGAGGCCGATGAGGATTTCAAGGTTGAGGAGTAGTTTCATCGGGTCTTCAGCCGTCTTCAGACGGCAAGGAACCCACCGCCTTTAGGCGGTGGTAGCCTCAGTTCTTTCGACCAGGAGGATTGGATGATCCAAAATGGCTCGGTCGTAAGCTTCGAGTACACGCTGTCCGACGATGAGGGAAACTTCATCGAGTCCAACAGGGGAGAGGCGCCGGTGACCTATGTTCACGGACAACGGCAAATCATTCCGGGACTCGAAAAAGGCCTCGCCGGCATGGAGCTCAACGAAGAGAAGCGGATTCGCGTGCAGCCGCACGACGCGTATGGCCCGGTAGATCCCAAAGCCTTTAAAGAGGTTCCCAAAGACGACATACCCCCGCAAGCGTTAAAGGTCGGAACCACGCTTCACGCCCGGGGGCCCCGGGGCGAGGAGTTTTCGGTCCGCGTTCACGAGATCCGGCCGGAAACCGTCATCCTGGATTTCAACCATCCGCTGGCGGGAAAAACCTTGACGTTCGACGTCAAGGTCCTCGACATTCAGAGCCAAGGCTCCGAGTAGCTCGCCGCGGCGCTTGGCCCGAAGAGTGAGCGGCCGACGTCACTCCCAGCGGAGGAGCGGCCGGGGGTGGGTCAAGATAAAGACCTCCGTCGACTTCGGGAGCATGGCGCGGCTGAGCGTCAGGCGGGATTCTTTAATTCGGCGCACCGGATAGCGTTCTTCGACGAAAGCGGCAAAGAGATCGGCTTGCCGCGGCACGTCGTAGTGCATCGGAATGACGATCGGCGGTCTCACCTGCTCGATGACCTTGACGAGATCCTCAAACCCCAGGTTCGTCAGCGCGTCAATCGGCGTCATCATCACATCCACTCTCTCCATCACCTTCTGCTGCTCGGGCGTGAGCAGGTGCCCGATGTTGCCCAGGTGCGCCAGACACAGACTGCCCATCTCGTAGATAAAGATCGAGTTTGCCGCGCCGCCCCAGGAAAGGCCGCGCTGGCTCGGCATGTTGACGATCACAATGTCCCTGATGCTGGTTCGGATCGGGTTCCAGGTCTGGCGCAATGTGATGCCGCGCAAGATCACCGGATTGCCTGCGACCGCGCCGACGTTGTTGTGCGTGACGTGATCGTTGCTGACCGTCACGGCGTCAGCCTCGATGCCGGGCGTGACGTTGAAGTTGGGGTCCGTGACGACCGTGGTTTGGCTACCGGAATGGAGGAGAAAACTCGAGTGGCCGAACCATTGGAGATAGTACTCGCCCAGGCGCGGGCCCGAACGAGCGCGCGCCTGCGCGAGCGCGTGGCCCATGTTGAGCACCTCAACGAGCGCCGGGTTGCAAACGGCGCCGGCAAGCCGTTGCCAGCCGAGGAGGAAGTAGCCGAGCAGCAGGCCCACGAAACCGCGTCGCTTCATCTTTCCTCCTTCAGGATCAGGGCCGTAAAAGCCGAGATTCGCGTTTCGGGCCATCTCCACGCGTCCGCCAAAAGGCCGGCCTTGAGGCAAGCCTGGCGCAGGAAGGTTTCCACCCCCCAGCCGTATTCGACCGCGACCTGCGGCAGGAGAACGCCGCGTTTGTCGCCGCTTACGAGGTAAAGGCCGTGTTTGCCGATCTCCACCGCAAGCGGATCGCTGACCAGCCACAACGGCGACAAGATCGAGAGCTCGATCGAGATCTCCCTCAGCTCCCAGCTTTGAATGGGATTCATCCGGTAGTCGCGCGACGCCGCGGCTTCCGTCATCTCGATCACTTCCCGATAGAGCGGCGACAGGGCGGAGCAGGTCCCGATACAGCCGCGCAGCTCGCGGCCGCGGTGCAGGCTGACGAAGACGCCGTAGCGCGTCTCCAGGCAGAACGGATCGTCCATCGCGATCGGCGCGCGCCCCTCGCCGCGAACGAACGTTTCCAGAGTTTGGCGCGCGAGCGACAAGAGCCTTTTTTGGGAATCCGGAGGGAGATCGACCGATTCCGTCCTCATCCGCGGGCGAGTCTAGCGCCGCGGAGCTTTCTTTACAAGCAAGCGCCGGCGCAAAGAGCGCCGCGATTGCGTGCTACCGATGGCGCGTCGGAGGGGGCAGCCGCGACGGCCGCGCCCGGAGATTCGAGGCTCGGGGGTTTCGCGCGCACTCCTCGCAGGTGCCGTAAAGGGAAAGCTGGTGGGAGGTTATCTTGAAACCTTCCGCGGGAAGGGAAGGCGGGATCACGTCCTTGGGCGCGATGAAGATGTCGTACACCCGACCGCAACTTTCGCAGATGAAGTGGTCGTGGCGATCCACGAGCGGATCGAAATGCTGCGAGCGGCTGAGTTTCAATACCTGCAGCCGCTGCTCCGCGACGAGCTTCTGAAGATTGCGGTAGACGGTTCCCAAACTGATGTTGGGGATCTCTTTGCGCACTTTTTCGTAGATCTGGTCCGCGGTCGGATGCGAAGTCTCGTCCTTGATCGCTTCCCAGATGACCTCGAGTTGCCTGGTCTTTCTGCGCTTGGTTTCCGCCATGGCGCTATTGCCGCAGATCCTCCGCCAGCGATTTTCTCGTTTCCTCGCCGATTTCGCCTTCCGCCTGGTAGTTGGGATGGTCGATGCGAATCGTGATGCGGTGCTTGCCGCTCAAAAACGCGGCTTGCTGGTCGGCGTCCAGTTGGAAGCGCACGTATTGCACCGCGCTGAGCTTGTCCTCCTTGCTCCGGCCGGGCTCGAACTTCGCGCGAATCGTGTACCGGTCGCCGATTTTTAGATAGACGGCCTCGTCGATACCGAGAAAGCGCAACAGATCGTCGCGGATGCGGCTTTGATCCTCGATCTCGATGAACAGCGTCGCGCTCAGCTCGCCGGCATCGGGGATCAAGCTGTTATAGATCGCGATCTCTTCGCGAATCTTGTCCAGGTCCGTAATGCGCTCGGCGCGCATCATTTCCAGAATCTGAAACACGACCGTTTTTTTGTTTTCGAACACGAGCGAGACGCGGTCGCCGATCGCCACCCGGCGGTGCTTCTTGTATTCGATGATTTCCTGGCGGAACCGATCGCGGACCTTTTCGTACGCGGGAAGCCCCATCAAATCGTCAAGAACCACTTTGTCCATCGCGTTAGCTCTCCTCGCTGTCCAAGCCGTAGGCGCGCTCGATGAGTTGAATCGGGTGGAGCGTCTTGTGACGAAGCCCCTGTTCGATCTGAAGCCCGGCGAGCGTGCAGTCCGAAACCGTCACGTCGGGCTGGGCGTCGCGGATCTCGCGGAGCAAAGGCTCCGCCACCTTGAGCGAGAGATCGAAGTATTGCCGCTTGAGGCCCCAGGTGCCGTCGATCGCCGAGCACTTTTCGATCGTCCTGACCGTGGTGTCGGGCAGAAGCTGCATGAGGTCGCGCGATTTAAAGCCGATGTTCTGCGCCCGGAGATGGCAGGGGATCTGGTAAGCGACCCGCCCGGCGCCGCGGACAAAGCGGGTGTCGAGCTTCCCCTCGGCGTGAAGCGCCATCAGATATTCGCAGACATCGAAGGTCTTTTCCGCCACTTTCCGCGACCGCTCGTCGCCCAGCAAATCCGGATACTCGCGCCTGAGCATGTACGCGCAGGTCGGCGCGGGAACCACGACGTCGTAGCCCGCTTCGACCAGCGCGTAGAGCGAGCCGACATTGGCGCGCGCGTTCTCCCGGGTCGCTTCAAGGTCGCCGCCGTCGAGAAACGGCATGCCGCAGCACCGCTGCGCCGGGCAATCGACGGCAACCCCATTCCGCTCCAGCACGCGAACGCAAGCCCTGCCGATTTCCGGATAATTGAAGTTGACGGTACAGCTGTAGAAGAGCGCGACTTTCTTGCCGTTTGCGACGGCAGCGCCCGCCTTCCTTTGGTCGAACCAGCGGCGAAAGGTTTTCGACGCATAGCGCGGAAGAATTCTGTCGCGATGGATGCCGAGCAGCTTTTCCATCAGCCAGCGGTTCAAACGGTTGCGGTTTAGCCAGTTTGCCAGCGGCGCAAGCAGAGCGCCGAGCCGGCCGATGCGATCCACCTGCCCCAGAAAACGGTCCTGGAGCGTCTGGCCGGCGCGCTTCACCTGCACCGCTTTGGACCGCAACATGAGCCGCGGGAAATCGATTTCCCAGCGGTGCGGCGGCGTGTAGGGGCAGTGGTTGAAGCAGAGCTTGCACTGGTAGCAGAGATCCGTGACGCTGCGAAAGTCAGCGGCGGAAAGCTTCTCGGCGTCGCCATCGACGGCGTCGGCGTCCAAGCGCTCGAACATGTCGTTGAACGACGGGCACAAGTTGTAACAGCGCCGGCAGCCGTTGCAGATGTCAAAGACGCGCTTTAGCTCGCTCTCGACCGCGGGCTCGTCCCAGAAATTCTTGCTCTCAAAGAAAGTGGCCATTCGTGATTTCGGCTTTGCGGGGCTGGGCATGCCGCCCAGCCCCGCTGCTACGCTCCGTTTGCTTCTCGGCGTTCAGAAACCTGTCGCGCGGCAAAGCTCAACTTTAGGCCGCGTCGGATCAGGATTTAGCTTGCGGCCTCTGCGGGCTCTTTCCCGGCGATACGCTCGAGACCTTTGGTAAATCGCCCGGCGTGCGACTTTTCGGCCTTGGCGAGCGTCTCGAACCACTCGGCCAGCTCCTGAAAGCCTTCCTGGCGGGCGGTTTTGGCCATTCCCGGATACATCTCCGTGTACTCGTAGGTCTCTCCCTCAATCGCCGACTTGAGGTTCTTTTCGGTGCTGCCGATGGGCACGCCGGTAACGGGGTCACCAACCTCCTTTAAAAAGTCCAGGTGGCCGAAGGCGTGTCCCGTCTCGGCCTCGGACGTGTCGCGAAACAAACCGCCGATGTCCGGATAGCCCTCGATATCCGCCATGCGTGCGAAGTACAAGTACCGGCGATTCGCCTGAGACTCGCCGGCGAAAGCGGCTTTCAGGTTCTCCAGGCTCTTGGTTCCCTTTAGGCTTGGCATAGAGTACCTCCTTTTGTGTTATTAGTAACTGTTATCGTTACTGGAAAAGCCCGGCCGTGTCAAGAGCTAAGAGGGGGACCGCTGGTTGATCTTTGGCGCGCGCCAGCTAGACTGAAACGCAGCTCATGAAAGCCAAAGCGCTAGCGTTATTGCTCTTGGCCTGGGGCCTGGCTCTCGCCGAGCGCGCGGTTGCGAGCGAAGTGTTTCAGTGGATCGATGCGCGCGGGGTCATCCACTTCACGGACGATTACTCGAGAGTTCCGGCAGAGGTAAGAGAAGCTCCAGAAGCGATCGTAAGGCATAGCTTTGCGGAAACGCAGCGATACGACGAGGCCGTTTTCGTTCCGCCAACGCCGACAGTCTCCGCCAAAGAAGTTAAGTACGAGCCGGTGGTGGGCTTGCGAGAACAGATGGAAACGGCGGCGCGCCGGAGCGCGGCAGACTCGGCCGCTCCCGAGAACGTCACGATCATTGTCGTAAACAACTCCTTCCCTAAAAAGCCGTGCCGCGGCCATTCCTGCAGCGGCCGCTTTGACCCTGATTTTAACGACCGCCGGTACATTCATCCCGATGTTTTCAACGGCGGCACGCGCCAGTACATTCAACCGAACGCTTTCGCCCGATCCCTTCCGCGGACCCTCTTCGCCGCTCCGACGTTGAGCCGCAAATGACCGAGCGGGAAGGTGTTTGAGCGGCCTGCGTTCTGTACAGCTGAGCGCGTTAATTGGGGACGAAGACAACCGTTGCATGAAACGCCACGCTAGTCTTAGGCGCTACGTAATCCGGCTACCACGATAGCCCATGACGCGCAGGTTGTTATCAACTTTCGTAATATCCTTGCTTCGTGATACGGCTCGCTCGACGGCGCGCCTTTCCGCCTCCGTATCGACTACGCCTGCCAAAGTGACGCGGCTGGTCCGTGACCTGAATATCGATATCGACGTTTTGCGTGGCGCGGCGCGCCTTCAGCCCGGCGCGAATTCTGGACGCTAGAAGCAGCTCGTGAAGCTTCTTCTTTGATTCCACCGTCGCCTTAAATTCACTCCGACGAGCCATGTGGACAAGCGCCGAGGCTGCCGCATCGACCGAGAGCTTTTCAGTATTGAGCACCAGATCGTAGAGGTGCGGCGCCACCCATTCCACGGCGTAAAGCTGACGCATTCTCTCGGCGCGCTCTAAGTCGTTCTGCCGAACCATTACCAGCGCCTTTTCCATGCTCACGTTCATCATCTCCGTCACGCGTCGCGCTGACTTCCACGGGCGCCGTAATCCGCACGCGCAAGGCGTGTTGCACGTCGCGCAGCAGCAGCGTGGACCAACGACCGATCAGCACAACGTTATCCTGGAGAGCTGCCTTGTAGACTTGAGCTTGGACGATAGCCTGATAGCGGCGAAAATCCCCGCGTCTGCGCTCGAGAAAACGGGGAGCTTTTTCTGCCACGCGGATCAGCTTTTCTTCCAATACTTCATAATCGCGGGCCGCCTCGCTCGTGATCTCCTGATAGATGTATCCGTAGCCAAGTTGTTTCGCGGCGCAGCTCCGATCAGCGTGCCGAGACTGCCCAACTCGCGTGACACGGCTATAATGGCCATTTTTGCACCGCCTTTAGCCGCCGCCCTGAGGTACCCAGAGCCGCTCGCGCATCCAGGGAACCATGAGCCGCAGAGTTGGGAAAATAAAAAGCATGATAGCGATCGTCGTGCAAGCGGCAGAGATGGGACGCGTAAAGAAGATGGCCAGCGATCCATGAGACATAATGAAACTCTGGCGCAGCGCGGTTTCGGTCATGTCGCCGAGAACGAGAGCGATCACCAGCGGAGCCAAAGGAATTTGTATTTTCTTGAAAACGTATCCTACGACGCCGAAGAGCAGCATGAGCCAGACGTCGACCAGACGATTGTTGACAGCGTAAGCGCCAACGGAACTGATGAGCACGATCACGGGCGCGAGGATCGCGTAGGGGATTCTCAAGATCATGGTAAAAAATGGCACGAGCAGGAGGCACATCAGCAGGCCTATGACATTGCCGACATACATGCTCGCCATCAGCCCCCAAACGAAGTCTGGCTTCTCGATAAACAGCAGCGGTCCTGGTTGCAGGCCCCAGATATAGAGACCGCCGAGCATGACGGCAGCCGTCGGGCTTCCCGGAACGCCGAGAGTCACGAGCGGCAACAGCGAGCCAATGCCCGCTGCCTGAGCTGCCGACTGCGTGGAGAGCAGTCCCTCGGTGATACCCGTGCCAAACTTTTCCGGCTGCCTTGAGTACTGTCTCGCCATGCCGTAGGCCATGAAAGAGGCCGGCGTTGCGCCCGTACCCGGAAGAACTCCAACCCAGAAGCCAAGCAGTGTTCCGGTCAGCCACGTTACCCAGCTGCGAAACGTGTCAGCAATCGTGAGCACGACGTCTTTGATGCCAATTTTTCCCTGTTGGCCTTTGAATTCCAGCGCCTCCTCGGCGGATATAAGAATTTCGCCGATGCCGAACAGGCCGATGCAGACCGTGACAAAGTTAAAGCCGCTGAGAAGGGCGATGGAATCGAAAGTCAGGCGTGGTGTTCCGGTCACAATATCCAGGCCCACCGACGCGAGCAGAAAACCAATGAGCGCTGCCGTCAAGTTCTTTATCGCTGATCCTCCGCCGAGCCCAACGAAAGTACTGAATGCGAGAAGCATGACCGCGAAGTATTCAGGCGGGCCAAATTGCAGGGCCAATTCCGCTAGCGGCGGGGCAAAAAAACTGAACAGAATGATCGAAACGAGAGACGCGAAAAAACCGCCGATAAAAGCTAGTGATAGGGCGTAGCCAGCGCGCCCTTGCTTCGCCATCGGATAGCCATCGAATGTGGCCGCCACCGACCAAGGCTCGCCGGGTATGTTAAACAGGATCGATGTGATGACGCCGCCAAATAAGGCCCCCCAATAAATACTGGTGAGAAAGATGATGGCGGAGGTCGGCGCCATGACAAACGTTAGCGGCAACAAAATAGCTACGCCGCTTGTGCCGCCAAGCCCCGGCAGGATGCCGATGATGATCCCGAGGAACACCCCGACCGACGCGATCAGCACATTGTAAAGAGTTAGAGCAATCCCGAACCCCAGGAAGAGGTTGCTCAGACTGTCCATTTAAGTTCCCGATGCGGCTAGAGCCCGATGTAGGCCTCGAGGATTCCTTTGGGCAAAGGAACCAAGAACCACTTTTCAAAAACAAGGTAGTGGCTGAACGCAAATAGAAAAGCGATCAACAGCAACGTTGTCCACGAGAATCGCCCCACCCAGCGCATGAAGAAGGCCAGGTAAATCACGGAAGCGATGTAAAAGCCGAAGAACTCCATCAAAACAACAGCGCCGACCATCGGAAGGAACACCTTAAGGACTTCGGGCCAAGAGGCTTTCGGCATGAATTCCTGCCCCTGAAAAATGGTCCGGTCGAATAGCAGGCGCCCGATAGTTATCGAAGAACAAACTCCCAAAGCAAGTCCGAGCCAAAAAATGAAGAAGCCAGGCTGGGGACCTTCGAGCCCCCAGCCAAAGCCCAAGCGGATTGCCTCATAAACAACGAGCCCGGAGAGTAACAGCAGCAGGATCGCGGTGGTCAGTTCGGCTTTGCGCATGAGCGATCTACTGCTTCAGCAGCCCACCCTTAGCCATCAAATCCTTGTGCAGCTTCTCAGTTCCTTCCAGCCACTTCACGTACTCTGGGCCGGTTTGCCAGGCTGCTTTCAACGCGTTGTTCAATAAGTATTCCTTGAACTCCTTGGTCTCGGAGACCTTTTTAAGCAGACCGACGTACCATTCGACCGCGTCTTTTGGCATGTCCGGCGGCCCAAAGATGCCGCGCAGCATAAGATATTGGACGTCCACACCCAAAGCCTCCTTGACGGTCGGAATTTCGCCCCAGCCCGGAGCCCACGCCAGGCGCTCTGAATCAAAGACCGCAAGGGGTCTGACTCTCCCCGCCTTCCAGTGACCCGCACATTCCGCAGGATTGTTTACCGTTGAGTCTACCTGCTTGCCCACGAGGTTCGCGCAGACCTCGCCCCCACCTTTAAAGGGCACATAGATGAACTTGACTCCCAAACCTTGCTCCAACTGAACCGAAATAATCTGATCTTCCTGCTTGGACCCGGTTCCACCCATCTTGAAGGTGCCGGGAGATTTTTTAACCGCCTCGATGTATTCTTTTGCACTCTTGTACGGCGTCTCAGCATTGACCCAAAGGATGAACTCGTCCAGAGCCAGTCTTGCCAAAGCCGTCAGATCTTTCCAGTTAAACGGTACCCCAGTAGCGAGCGGCGTCGTAAAAAGATTCGAAAGGGTGATGATGATTGTATGAGCATCGCCTTTTTTTGTTTTCACATAGGTAAAGCCCTCCGCTCCGGCGCCTCCGGACTTATTAATTGGCACCAGGGGTTGGGGGGATAACTTGTTTTTCTCGACGATCGGCGCGATAAGCCTCGCCATGACGTCAGCGCCACCGCCGGTTCCGGCCGGAATAACGAATTCAATCGGCTTGGATGGTTCCCAGGCGTAGACGCCGGCTTGTGCCGTCGCGGCAATAAGAAACGCGACAAACCCACAGAATCCCACTGCACGCTTGGAATTGAGTTTCATGGCGTAAGCCTCCTTTATGGGACCCTTTAGCACCGGCCGTGCTTGCGATCAACATGGGGCCTACGTTTGTTTTTGGGAACCAGAGAGGTTAAAAGGAGAAGTTGCGCAAAACTACGTTTCGGAAAGCCAGTCGCGCGAGCGGTGAGCATCGGGCTGAGGGCGTCTGAGTCGAAAACGAACTCACGCTGGGATTGTGACTATGGGCGTTTCCGTCAGTGTGAAAAAAAGCGCAAGGATCAGCGCCTGAATTAGCCAGCCGATGACGCAGACGCCAACAGCGCGCGGCGTGCTCGTATAGTCAAGCGCCTGACGAACCGCAACGACCATCGCTATAAGCATCCAGATGCTAGCCGTAAGAAAAGTAATGCCCGCAAGTCCGGGAATCACGCCCAAAACTCGGATAAGACCAGGCGCACTCGAAAAACCGGTCGTGCGTAACAGTTGACCCCAGTCGGCCTGGGTCGCAGCCTCGGGAAGAAGTTTGGTGCCGATCACGTAAGTTAAGTAAGCCCAGACATACCATGCCAGAAGAGAAACGATGGTCCCGGCGAGCAGACTGCCAAGTCCCAGCTGCGGGGCGGGACCGCCGATGCCAGCCGCTACACTGGACAATACAACCACCAAAGTAGCTTCACCCAGAGCCTTCGGGTCGTTCTCGACCTCTTCGTATAAAGAAGTGTCGAGTTTGGACGCTCGTACGAGACGGTCTTTGAACTCCGTCATAACCCATTTACTGTCAGCGAAAGCTAGCCATTGCAAGGAAACTTAGAGCCGTCCGAGTCTTTGCCTTCTCTTGCGCTCGCTTTTCGAGAGCTTTCGCGGGTTACCCTTTTTTTCCGCGCGCGGCGGCTCGCTTGGGTCCGGGCCCGGCTCGACGGAGCCGGCTTGCCGCAGCTTGCGCTCGAACTCGCTCGCATAAACGACCGTCGCGCCGGTTTGCTGCACGGCCAGCTGCAGCTCGCGATCGGAGCTCACCACCACCGAGGCATCGCCAAATTCGCGCGCCAGCCGCTGGATGACGTCGTCCGCCTTTTCGCCCTGGCGCGAGAAAATTACCGTGAGCCCGTCTCTCTTTTCCTCGATTTCGTTGATCCAGCCTGAGCGCCAGCCGTCGAAAACAACGATGATCGGGTGGCCTCTCCGATCGTGGTAGCGCTGCAAACGCTCAAGGAGCGCTTCGCGCTGCCTCTCGAGATTGCCTCTCAGCCCCGCGCGAGCGCCGATGAGATTGTAGCCGTCGACGATGATCTGTATAGCCATGCCCGATTGCGTGAGCCGCAATCTAAAGGTACTAGAAGAGGGGCCAAAGACCAACTGGTTGTCAAAAGAGAAAAAACCAGCTACAAATGGCCAATTTCGTTCCACGGGGTTTGACGGGCGTGTCTGTGCGATTGGAAAAAGCCAAAAGAATCAAGAACTTACCTCCCTACCTCTTTGCGGAGATTGACCGCAAGAAAAGGGCCGCTCAGGAACGCGGCGTGGACCTGATCGACCTCGGCATCGGCGATCCCGATATCCCGACGCCCGCCAAAGTCGTCCAGCGGCTCGCGGAAGCGGCGGCCAAGCCCGCTAATCATCGTTACCCCAGTAGCGCCGGCATGCCCGAGTTTCGCGCCGCGGTGGCCGACTGGTACCTCCGGCGCTTCGGGGTCAAGCTCGACCCCGAAAAGGAAGTCGTGTCGCTGATCGGTTCGAAGGAAGGCATTGCCAACATGGCGGTCGCGTTCGTCGATCCCGGCGACATCGTGCTCGTTTCCTCGCCTTGCTACCCCGTTTACCATATCGGGACGTTGTTCAACGGCGGCACGAACTATTTTCTGCCGCTCAAAAAAGAGAACGGCTTTTTTCCGGACCTGGACGCAATTCCCGAGAGCGTCGCCCGCGAGGCCAAGCTGCTTTGGATCAATTATCCGAACAATCCCACGGCCGCGGTCGCCGACAAGGCGCAATTTGCGAAGGTCGTCGATTTCGCCCACCGCTACGGCATCATTGTCTGCCACGATGCGGCGTACACGGAGATCGGCTTTGACGGTTACCGGCCGCCGAGCTTTCTCGAGGTCGACGGCGCCCGCGAGGTGTGCATCGAATTCCATTCATTGTCCAAAACTTTCAATATGACCGGCTGGCGAATCGGCATGGCGGTAGGCAATTCGGAGCTGGTCGCCGGGCTCGCGCAGGTCAAGTCCAACGTCGATTCGGGAATTTTTCAGGCCGTTCAGGAGGCCGGCATCGAGGCGCTGCGCCTGGGAGAGGCGGTGGTGGAGCCGACGCGCAAAATCTTCCAGGAGCGTCGCGACGTGCTCGTGGGCGCGCTACACGCCGCGGGATTTGCCTGCGAGAAGCCGCGCGCGACGTTTTACGTCTGGGTCGAAGTCCCGAAAGGCCTCAGCTCGGCGGCCTTCACGGCGAAGCTTCTCGACGAGGCCGGCATCGTGACCACGCCCGGAAACGGCTTCGGCGAGCCGGGAGAAGGTTACGTGCGCTTTACGATCTGCGTGGACAAGGAACGTCTAAAGGAGGTTGGGGATAGAATCCGCCAGGTGAGAATTTAGTTGTCGTCCTGAAGGATTCGTCCTGAAGGATCGTGCCCCACAGGGCGTACATAGGGATCGGTTCCAATCTCGGGAAAAAGAAGGAAAACTATCTAGAGAGTTTGGATAGGGTTGCCAAAATTCCCGGAACCAAGATCACCAAGGAGTCGTCTCTGTACGAAAGCGAGCCGCTCGGGGACTCCAAACAGTGGTACGTGAATGGCGTGATCGAAATCGAGACCGAACTCGGGCCCGAGCAGCTCCTCAAGCGCCTGAAAAACATCGAGCGGCAAATGGGCCGCAAGAAGGTACGCAAGCGCTGGGGGGCGCGCGTTATTGATCTCGACATCCTTTTGTACGATGATCTCAAGCTGAACCGGCGGAACCTCAAGATCCCGCATCCGGAGCTGCAGAATCGAAAATTCGTGCTGCTCCCGCTGAGCGAGATCGCTCCGCAGGTCGTGCACCCGGTCCTCGATGCGACCATTTCCGAGCTGCTCCTCAAGGTGAAGAATGACAAGAAGGTCAGCCTGATGAGGTCGTGATTCGTTGTTTTTGCGTTTCATCGTTTTTCTAATTCTCGCCTACCTCTTGTACCGCCTGATCAAGACTCTGTTTTTTTCCTCGTCAAAGACGCCGCTCCCTCCCGGCGAGGACATGGTGCTGGACCCCCAGTGCCAGAGCTATGTTCCGAAGGGCGCGGCGGTCGTTCGCGACGGCCGCTATTTTTGCAGCGAGAGCTGCGCGCGCGCTTTTCTGGCGCGCTGACAGGGAAGCCCGATGCCGATCTCCTTCGTTACCCGCCTCGTTGAAGAGAAGATCCGCGCCGCGCAGGAAGCGGGCGAGTTCGACAATCTGCCGGGAAAGGGAAAACCGCTCGAGTTGGACGACTGGAGCGAGGTGCCGGAGGACCTGCGGATCTCTTATCATGTGCTCAAGAACGCGGGGTTTTTGCCGCCGGAAGCCGAGCTGCGAAAAGAGATTCACACCTTGCAGGATCTGCTGAAGTACGTGGAAGGCGAGGACGAACGAAGAGCGCTGGCCAAATCTATCGAGTGGAAGGTGATTCACCTCGATCTTCTCAAGCGGCGCTCCTTCGGTCCGGAGACCGCGCGCTTTTATGGCAAGCGGCTGGTTGCCAAATTCCGCCGGCGATAGCTTGCTTGCAACCGAATGTCTGTGAATGGGCTTTAGCGCGGCCGCAAACCGTTCGCCTCCGCGGCCTCCAAAACCATCAATCGAAATCATGCCAACGAAAACCGGATCGTGACAGAAATGTCGCGGTCGGCTCTTTCTACGGGCAGCCACTCGAGCGCGTGACCGCGGATAACGCATCGATTCGAAAGGCTTACGCCGTTGCGCGAAACGCGGCGGCCTTGGCATTCAACTTGCAACACTTTCGGGCATTCAACTATTTGTCTGAGGCCCCTCTCCGATAACGGCAAACCAGTCGTGAGGCTGGGACGCAAAGCCACGGGTCAGGCATAGCCTGACAGCCGGGTTACCGAAGAGAGGTGGCAAAGACCTCCTGGGTGACGGGGTCTCGGGCTGGAGGAAGTTTCCATGCTCGGAGCCCCGTTTGTTTTTTGGCTCAGGTCTCGCCTTGCGTCCAGCGTTTTAAGCTGGTTTTGCTCCAGCGCAAAGTATCGCGCGGCGGCTGGTCTCGCGCTGGCAATCTCTCTTGCGGCCGTTGCCAGCTCCGCGGCGTCGGCGAACAGTCTCGTCGGCGACTGGTCGTTTGACGAAGAAGCCGGAACCGTGGCGGCCGATCTTTCGGGTCACGAGAACACAGGCGAGGTGCTCAACGGGGCCGAACGGGTCGCTGGAAAATTCAGCTATGCGCTCTTCTTTGACGGGCTCGACGATTATGTGGTCGTGCCGCATAGCGAGAGCCTCGATATCGAAAACGAGCTGACCGTATCGGCCTGGGTGCACAATCGGACGCCGCAAAACGGTCTCCTGACCGATGCAGAATACCGCATCATCGCGGCGAAGGGTTGGGCGGGGGCGGCCGACGGAAGCTGGACTCTGGCATTCGATAAGAAAAAAAACGAGTTCTCCTTTTTCGCGAGAAAAAGCTCAAACGACGGTTTTGGCCGCGTCTCCTTGAGCGCGGCCAATCTGTCGGACGATTGGCATCTGATCACGGCGGTTCTGAACAACGGCGAACTGAGCCTGTATGTGGACGGCACGCTGGCCGCGGGGCCGGTTGCGCTCGGAACCGACGGCATCAACAGAAACGCCGCCGCTGTCTGGATCGGCGCTGTCGATCCCGCCAGCGCCAGCGCGGTTTTTCCCTGGTTCGGCGAGATCGATGAATTTCAGATCTACAACCGCGCCTTGAGCGACGCCGAGATCAGCGCGCTCTACGAGGGGATGGCGGCGCAGGAAACTTTCGATTTCGTTCTCAGCAGTGCCGGTGACGTCGCGGTTTACCGGGGCACGGTCGCGATAACGAGCGTTCATGCAGCCAGGCTTTACGGCGAGCCCGGCAACATCGCTTTCGAGGTGACGGGGCTTCCCGAGGGCGCAAAAGCGCGGCTCTCTTCGAAAAAGTGCAAGCCCGATTGCACGGCCATTGTGAAAATCAAGACGCGCCGTTCGACGCCGGTGGGAAATTATCCGATCGTGATCACCGCCAAGAACGCAGACAAGGAAGCGGGCGGCGCAATGGCGGCGAGCGCCAGCCGCAGCACGGCCTTTAACCTTGCCGTCACGGCGCCGACGGTTGAAACTCCCCTGATCACGCCGAACGGCGGCGTGTACGCCGGGCCGGTCTCCGTGAGATTGCAGACCGGGACTTCCGGGGCCGCCATCCATTACACGACCGATGGAACAACGCCGACGCAGTCTTCGCCCAGGTACAAAAAACCTTTTACGATCTCCGGCCCCGGCGTGGTGAAGGCGAAGGCGTTCAAGAAGGATTACAATCCGAGCGCCGAGGCAACGGCGGTATTCACAGCCGCGGAGGCTTTTGATTTTTCCTTCTCGAATTCGGGCGACAGGTCGGTCAGCGCCGGCGGCTCCGTCGAGAACGTCGTAACCGCCGCTCTCGTCTCCGGCGCAGCACAAATCGTCGGCTTCTCAGTTTCCGGCCTTCCGGCGGAAGCCAGCGCTTCTTTCAGCTCGAGCGGCTGTAGCCCCACTTGCTCGTCGACGCTCACCATCGGCACGAGCAGCTCCACGCCGGCGGGGAGCTACACGATAACGGTCGCGGCGACAGGCGGCGGGGTGACGAGGACGACGAGCTTTGGCTTGACGGTGAGCTTGCCGACGGTTGCAACCCCGACGATCAGCCCAAACGGTGGGAGCTATACCGGCTCGGTCTCCGTGACGCTTCAGAGCGCGACGGCGGGAGCGTCGATCTACTACACCACCGATGGCTCGACGCCCACTCAGTCCTCCGCCCTTTATACGGGCGCGATCGCGCTTACCGGTAGCGCGCTCGTCAAGGCCAAGGCCTTCAAGAGCGGTTACAACCCGAGCGGCGAGGCGAGCGCAACGTTTACGATCACGCCTTCCAAGCTCACGCTGAGCTGGCAGGACAACTCGAGTAACGAGGATAACTTCCGGATCGAGCGCAAAGCGGGGAGCGCCGGAACATACGTCAGCGTTGCCACGGTCGCGGCGAACGTGAAGACCTACGTTGACGGCGATGTTGTCAGCGGGAATACCTACTGCTATCGCGTTCAGGCTGTGAACGCAGCGGGCGCGTCGGGTTACTCCAACGAGGGGTGCGCCGTCGCCCCATGAAGGCGCTGGGCGGCGACCGAGGCCGGAGCGCGCCGGTAGAAAACCACGGCGCCCGGATGAAGCTTTTCATGTCGCCCTTCCCGTCCCTCTTTCGCTCTGAGATCTCCTAAGGCTGCTCGCCCGCGTGAGCTCTTTGGCCGCAGGCTCCAGTCGTGGCGCGGGCGGCGCTCGAGCCTGACTCAATCCTTTCATCGGCGATACAAGGCGAGCGATTTTTGCGCGTTGCTTGACAGTTTCTCGAGCCGCGTTGTAGTTTCCAAAGCGGATCTTTTTTGGGAGGATCATCCATGGCGAATCCGCCGCCGAGATACAACAAGCCGCGTGTTTTTGTGCGCAGCGTCGAGAGCATGACCTACGGCCTTGCCGAGATGCGGCGCCAGCGCCTGGCCACGATCCCGCGCGTGATCAGCTGCGACTATCGCGATTGCATCGGCGAGGGCGCGGTCGAAAAAAGCCTCGTCAGTCCCGGCAAAGAGCCGTTTCTCACGCAAAGCCTGCACTGCCACTTTGTGACGGTGGCACCCGGCGGCCGCGACAAGGGCCATGGCCATCAGAACGAGGCGTTCTTTTATATTCTCCAGGGCAGAGGCTTCGACATGCACGACGGCGTGCGCTACGACTGGGAAGCCGGAGACGCGGTCGCCGTGCACAACGACTCGGTTCACTGGCATAACAATCCGGACCCGGAACAGCCCTTCGTTGCGCTGGTGATGAAGGCGAAGCCGACCTGGCTATTCCTCGGCCTCCACCAGCAAGGCCCGATAGGAACCGTCGCGCCGGACGATGGCCGCTGGGGGCCGCCCGTCGAGTGGGCGATCGCGCGCGCGCCGGAAGACGTCCGGCTCAAGAAAGTCATCAAGCCGGCAGACACCCCCTGGCGAACGACGCCGCACGGCCGCGTGCGCCTGCTCGCGGACGCGACGGTGCCGTTGCGCATCAAAGCCGTCGATGTGCACCTGCAGGAAATTCCCGCCGGAAGCCGCTCCGGAAAGCAGTGGCAGATGGCGGATGAAATATTCTATGTGCTGGAAGGGCGCGGCTACGATTTGCACTGGGACGTGGAAGTCGACATCACCGACAAGTACTACGCGCGCATCGCGAAACAGCCGAGCCGTTGGGAATGGAAAGAGGGCGATCTCGTCTACATTCCGCAAAATACCATTCACCAGCATTTCAACGCCGACCCGGCCAAGCCCGCGCGCTTTATCGCGGGATCCAACCGGCTGTACAAGATGATCGGCTACGCGCGCATCGAGCAGCTGGAAAACGCGCCAGAGTACAATGGAGAAAATTGACGGAGCGCCGCAGGGCTGGGCGTTCGGCCCAAACCGGCGGCTTCTTTTCAGGAGGCACCATGCTGAGCAGAGAGGAAAATGAGCGACTCACGCGCGTAGGTCCGGGAACGCCGATGGGCAATCTGCTCCGCCGCTACTGGCATCCCATCGCGGCAAGCTCGGAAATGATGGACCACCCGACCAAGCTGGTAAAAATCCTCGGCGAATCCCTGGTGCTGTACCGCGACCGCAAAGGACATTTGGGGTTGATCGGCGACACCTGCCCGCACCGGCGCGTTTCCCTGATCTACGGCATACCGGAGGACGACGGGTTGCGCTGCGCGTACCACGGGTGGAAGTTCGGCCGCGACGGCAGGTGTCTCGAAATGCCCGCCGAGCCTGCGGCAAGCTCCTTCAAGGACAAGGTCCGAATCACCTCCTATCCGGTCGAGGAACTTGGCGGGATGGTCTTCGCGTACTTGGGGCCGGAACCGGTGCCGCTGTTGCCGCGCTGGGAGGTTTTCGTGCGCGAGGACGCGCTCCGCGACATCGGCGTGGCCGTGGTGCCGTGCAACTGGCTGCAGATCATGGAAAACAGCGTCGATCCCGTGCATGTGGAATGGCTGCACCAGCATTTCAACAATTACGCGCTCGAGCGCGTGGGCAAGTCCGACCAGAAGGGGACTCCGCTCCGTCATCAGAAGATCGGCTTCGATATCTTTGAACACGGCATCATCAAGCGGCGCGTGCTCGAAGGCGAGACGGAGGAGGATGAAGACTGGAAAACAGGCCATCCGGTTCTGTTCCCGAACATTCTCGTGAGCGGCAGCACGCGGCGCACGACGTTTCAAATCCGCGTTCCGGCGGACGACACCCACACGGTCCACTGGTGGTACACGTGCTACGTGAAGCGGTCCGAGGCCGGCGTCGGCGCTCCCGACCGGATCCCGTTCTACCGAGTTCCCGTGCCGGCGCTCGACGAAAACGGCCAGCCCGACTGGGAGACCTTGCATTTCAACAACAGCGGACAGGACATGGTCGCGTGGTATTCGCAGGGGCCGATTACCGATCGCACGCTCGAGCGGCTCGGGGAATCGGACCAGGGCGTGATTCTCTACCGCAAGCTGTTAAAGGACGAGCTGGACAAGGTCGAGCGCGGCGAGGATCCGATGAACGTCTTTCGCGACCCGGCGAAGAACGTAAGGATTGCCGTCAAGCTGGAAGAGGCCAAGCTCGCCGGCGGCAAGTACAACCAGAAGGCCGGCCGGCGCCAGGGAGGAGCCACCCGTTTTAGCCCGGTGCTGGACGACGAATCGAAGCGCGCCGAAAAGCTCACGCAGGTGGCAACGACGTCGGGCATTTAGCGTTCGAAGGAACTTGCAATGGCAGAAAGTTTTTCAACCGTCATCCTGGAAAAATTCGCCGATAAGAAGATCGCCACGATCACCTTGAACCGGCCGGAAAAGCGCAACGCCATCAACCAGCAGATGGTGGACGACATGCTCGCGGCTCTGGAAGACATCCGCGCGGATACGGCCATCAGCGTCGTGGTCACAAAGGGCAACGGCCCGTCGTACTGCTCGGGACTGGATCTTTATTATCTGCGGGCGCTGACCAAAGCTCCGCCGGGAGATTGGGACCGGCACAGCCCGACGCGAATGCTGTTTGACGCCGTGAGAAATTTTCCCAAGGTGACGATCGCCCAGATCCACGGCTATTGTTTAGGCGGCGGTTTGGCGCTGATGAACTCTCATGATCTTGTGATCGCCGCCAGCAACGCCCAGATCGGCATGCCCGAGATCCTGCGCGGCAGCTTCGGTCAAATGGCGACCAGCACGCTCTTTCATTCCGGAATCTCGATGAAAAAAGCGGCGCTGATTCAGCTCACGGGGCGTAACCTTACGGGGATCGAAGCCGATCGGATCGGGCTTGTGTCGATGGCGGTGGAAGAATCCGAGCTGGAGCCGGTGACCCGTCGGCTGGCGGAAGAAATCGCGGCCCGCCATCCGGCGGCGCTCGCCTCCGCAAAAATAGCGGTGCAGATGGGAGCCAACCTCCCTCTCGCCGAGGCGATGAAGATGGATCAACTTGTGGGCGCGTGGCAGCACCGCATGGTCGATCCGCTCGCTTACGTCGAGGATTATCTTCATTCGCAAAAAGGCGGCCCCAAGGCCGGATACCGGCGGCCGGACGTGTGATCCGAGCTCGAAAGGCGGCCTCTCCGCGAACGGCACGAATAATTGAGGGAGTCGGACGTTTTTCGCGCTCGGGGCTCGCGCTCGTCTTTCCGAGCACGAATGGCGAGCACGATCACGAGTTCGTCCCTTCGAATGGCGCACGAGCCGCGACATAGCCTTGGCGCGGTGAAGTTCGAACAAAGCTGAGGCCGGGCTCATGGCATCGACATGATCGGATGAACTGAAGCGACTTTAGGAGGCCAGGCGTTATGGCGCGCGTCTATCGTTGCATCTCGGCGGATTCGCATCTGGAGGTTAGCCCGAACCGTTGGCGCGATCGCGTCCCGGCAAAGTATCGCGATCGCGCGCCGCGGACGATTCGCTTGCCCAACGGCGGCGACGCCGTTCTGGCGGAGAATTGGCCGCTGCAGAAACTATGGGCGCACAACGCGGGAATTCCATGGGAACAGTGGGGGCATGACAACATCAAACGCTACGAGGACGCCGTCGGCTCGGGAACTCCCGCGGAGCGGCTCCGCGAATTGGACATTGACGGGGTCGATGCCGAAGTGTTGTATCCCGGGCTGGGCAAGCTCGAATGCCTGAATGGGATCGCGGACGATGACGCCTATTTCGCGGTCACGGCCGCGTACAACGAGTTCGTCGCCGAGGAGTACATGGGCACGGACCTCGAGCGCTTCATCCCCGTCGGGATCCTCCCGCGGCGGGGCGTCGATGCCGCGATCGCCGAGATGGAGCACTGCGCCAAGCTAGGGCTCAAAGCCGTCAGCCTCGACGCGTATCCGAACGGCAGCCTTTCGCTCAAGCCCGAGGACGACCGCTTCTGGGAGGCGGCAATCGATCTCGGCATGCCGGTTACGGTCCACACGATGTTTTCGGGGATGCGCGAAGGTCGGGAGCGCGGCGGCGGCCTCAACCTGGCGCGGCGGATTTCCACCTACGGCACGAAGGCCGCCCCGATCGCCATGGCGCTTGCGATTCACGGAGTGTTCGATCGTTTTCCGAGATTGCAGATCTATTTCGCCGAAAATCAGATCGGCTGGATTCCGAACTATCTCGAGCAGGCGGACCTCATCTGGGAGCGGCACCGCTTTTACCACGAGCGCGCGCAGGGCTTAAAGCCCCTCGAGCGCAAGCCGAGCGAGATCATCAAGGAACATTGCCTCTGGGGCTTCATGGACAACCCGATCGGGGTTCAATTGAGGCACCACATCGGCGTCGATAAGGTCCTGTGGTCCACCGACTTTCCGCACGACCCATCCGACTGGCCGAACTCACGCCGGACGATCGAGCGCAACTTCGCGGGCGTGCCGGAGCACGAGAAATATCTGATGCTGGCGGGAAACGCGATTCGGTTTTTTAAGCTCGATGCGATATGGCCGGCGGGCTAAAGATTGGGGCCACCGACGTGCTCGCGGCTGAATACCCAATGTTCCCTCTCCCTTTTCTGGGAGAGGAAGGAATTTGTCCTGTGGCTGCTTGACACCTCGCTTAAAAGGTAGAGAGATTTGACACGACCCGAGCCCGGCATCCCGGTTGGCGTCTTCGATCATCTCGACCGCGGCGCTTTGCCGCTGAACGAATTTTACGAGGCGCGCCTCAAGCTCATCGAGGCCTACGATCGGTTGGGCTTCGACACGTACCATGTCGCCGAGCACCACTCGACGCCGCTCGGTATGGCGCCGGCCCCGAGCGTTTTTCTCTCGGCGGTCGCCCAGCGCACGCGCCGCCTGCGGTTCGGCCCGCTCGTCTACGCGCTGCCGCTCCATCATCCGCTGCGCTTGATCGAGGAGATCTGCATGCTCGATCAGCTGAGCGGCGGCCGGCTCCAGATCGGGTTCGGCCGCGGCTCGTCGGCAAACGAGATCGCCATTTATGGACAGAATCCCGCCGACGCGCAGCGGATTTACGCGGAAGCGCTCGATCTCATTCTCCAGGGTTTGTCGCAAAAGACGCTGACCTTTAAAGGTTACTTTTTCTCGTTCGACAACGTCCCGATAGAGATCGAGCCGCTGCAAAAGCCGCATCCGCCGGTCTGGTACGGCGTCCACTCGGTCCAGAGCGCCGAAACGTGCGCCCGGCGCGGATTCAATGTCGTAAGTCTCGACACGGCCCGTGAAACGCGCGCTTACGCAGATCGTTATCGCGAAGTTTGGGGAGACAAGCCGTTGCCAAAGATTGGGATCAGCCGTTTTATCGTCATCGCCGAGAACGACGGCGAGGCTCTGGCGGCTGCGCGGCGCGCGTACAAGGTATGGCGAAGAAGTTTTTACTACCTTTACGAGCTCCGCGGCGGAGCGCCGGCGCACGAGCGGCCGCGAGACTTTGACGGGCAGATCGAGACCGGCCAGGGCATCGCCGGCGCTCCGGCGGCGGTGGCGAAATTTTTGCGCGCCCAGCTTGCCGAGTCGCAGGCCAACTACCTGGTGGGACAATTCGCCTTCGGCGATCTCAGGTTCGACGAATGCTTGCGCTCGGTCGAACTGTTCGCGCGCGAGGTGGTTCCCGCGTTGCGACTT
Organism: Candidatus Acidiferrales bacterium; assembly: GCA_035559995.1. Lineage (GTDB taxonomy): Bacteria > Desulfobacterota > Binatia > UBA9968 > UBA9968 > DATMAM01. Next base: position 50,261 of record DATMAM010000060.1, on the reverse strand, counting down.
GACGATGGAGAACGCCGGGCGTAGGGTCGCTTTTGAACGGGAAGTTCCGCCGGGATGCCGAACGGACAATCAAAGCGTAGCGGCGATCTGTCGCGCAGCAGATCGTGTGCGAGTTGCGAACGCGCCTGCGGCGTGAGAGGGAGGGCCCTTAATGGACGAACGTGAAAATGCGCTCGAGCGGTTTATCCGAAAAACGCGCGAGCTTTTCGCGCGCGAGCCGGATGTGGACAGGCGCTGGCAGGCGCTGACGCCGATTCTGGCGGAACTGCTTGCGGATCGCGAAGTGCTGGAGGCGTCGAAATCATGGCCCGATTGCATTCCAAAGGACGGGCGCGCGGAGAATTTGCTGTTTTACGAGGACCCGGAATACGGTTTCGCTGTCAACGGCCTCACGAAGGCGCAAGCCCGGCAGGGCGCAAGGACGCGCATCCACGACCATGCGCATATCTACACGCTGTACGGCGTGCTCGACGGCCACGAGCGGATCGAACGCTACGAACGCCTCGACGACGGCTCCAAGGCCGGCTACGCCAAGATCCGCAAGAGCAGCGAGAGATTGGTCGGGCCGGGCGAGATCGATCTTGTCAGGCCGTACGAGATCCACGCCGAGGTGACCGTCGGCGAGCGCACGGTGGCGGTGATCATTCGCAGCCAGAAAGGCGGGGACTTCAATCAGGGACGCTATCTGCCCGAGAAAGACGAATACTTCGAAAGCTTGGGGCCACGCCAGACGCCGTGGGAGATGCTGCCGAAAAGGGCGCCTCAGGAGGAGGGCCACCCAGCACACCGGGCGGTGTAACGTCCGAGGTTTCGAGTGTGTGGAGCGACAGCGATACTCACCGTTTCGAAAACCCTCGCCGTTGAGAAGCCGATGGGTTTCGCCGGGCTACAACACTCGGCAAGTTTTGTGACGTTCCTCCCTTTTGCAAAGGGGATGTAAGGAGGGATTTTTCACGCTGATGGGTTTCGGCCAAGGCCTCAACCCATCCTACAGGCTTTCCTGTGTGGCAAATCGAAAGATGCGGTGTCCGTCCGCTGCTGCCATTTCGAGCGCAGCGAGAAATCTAGATCCCTCGCGTTCGCTCGGGATGACAACACGACAGCCGAAGACGGGGTAGGCTCAATCTGAGACTGATAGGTCCCTTCTACGCTTCCGGCATCACGCTCACGTGAATCGGGTCCGGCAGCCCTTCGCCCGATGCGGTTCGCAAGGCCAGATCCACTTCGTTGACGCCGAACTTGTGGCTGCACATCTCGTGAAGCGGGTATTTTTTGGAAGCGATGGTGCGCAGCGCCATTTCGACACAATGGTAGCTGTGCCCGCGCCCGGCTTTGATCGACATGTACTTGAGCTTGAGCGTCCCGATCGGAAAATTGTTGATCCTTTGCTCCGTGCTTCCCGCCGCGATCACGAGCGTGCTGCGCTTGGTGTTCATGACCTCCATCGCCGGGAGAACCGTCTTTTCGGTTGAAGCGGCGACGTCGATCACGATATCGACGCCGCGCCCTTTGGTGATCTCGTTGATCCGGTCGCGCAAATCTTCCTTCTCGACGTTGATCGTGAAGTCGGCGCCCAAATGACGCGCGACTTCCAGGCGTTTGGCATCGCGCGATAGCCCGGCGACAATGATCGGGCCCGCGCCGGCTTCCTTTGACGCAATCACGCAACCGAGTCCCTGCTGTCCCGGGCCCTGGATGAGAACGCTTTTGCCGGGCGCCGCTCCGCCTTCGATATAGGCCCACTGCCAGCCGTTCCCGAGCGGCAGCGCCATCGCCGCCTGCTCCGCAGGAACGTCCGCCGGGACTTTGTGAAAGACAGAGTTCGGGTGAAGGTACAAGTATTCACTAAAGCCGCCCCACAACGACGGAGGTACGTCGATCGGGGTCGAGCCGTAGCGCGCCGCGTTCGGCGTATTGTGAATGTCGGTCTCGTAGCACATGCGGAAATCGCCGGCGCGGCAGTATTCGCAGTAGCCGCAGGGGAGGTACTCTTCGAGCGCGACGCGATCGCCTTCTTTGACGCCCCAGCGCTGTGCCGCAATTCTTCCCACCTTCGCGATGTAGCCGACGTTTTCGTGGCCCATGATGTGGGGACCGCGGCGCACCGGCCGCGGATAGGAGTTCACGTCGCTGCCGCAAATCCCCGCCGCTTCCACTTTCAACAAGCCGCCGTCTATGGGGACTTCGGGAAGGCTGAACTCGCGCGTCTCGGTTTGCTTCGGCCCGACCTTTACAGCCGCCAGAACCTTCTCCGGCATAAAATCACCTCATGTTTTCGGCCAAAATTCTCCCCGTGACCCGTTTTTTCAAAGAGGGAGTTGGTTTGGACGAATATCAATCTTAAGGACATTGGCTTTGCGCGCGATGGGCGACGGAAAACGGAAAACAGAAATCAGAAAACAGAAGCCAGAAAACAGAAAACAGAAGCCGATGGCGTTACCGCCGCGCCTTGAGTTCCTCTTTGCCGGCTTCTTGCCACGGAATCCCTTTCGGCACGATCATGTCCGCGGCGCGGACGTTCCTGTAGGTGTTGGGATCGACGCCGGGAGGCTCGATGCCTTTTTGGAAATCCTCGATGACGTCCAGCAGGATTCGCCTGAGCGCGATGATCGCTTTATCCGTGCTTCCCAGGTGCTCGCGAGTGCGATCGACAATGCGCCCCATGCTTTCTTGAGCCGCCAAGTCCTGAGTGTTGAGACCCTCGATGCCCGTGAAGGTTTTGGTTCGTTGCACTTCTCGGTCGATCAGCCAATCGTTGGCTTTTGTTCGCCGCCGGATGGTCGACTCGCCGTTCGGTCCTCGGCCCGCGTTGTCCTCGTATTTACGGATCGCTTCCGGCGTAAACGGTTTGTCTTCGTCGCAGGCGAAAATCCAGTTGTAGACCATGGTATTTTCGTCGTCCATCGGCACCCACATGTGGCCGCGGATTTGCGGAATCTTCGCGCGCGTGCCGTCGGATTTTGCGATCTGGGACGGCCTGAACTGATGGAACGGAAGGACAAACTGATACATGCGGATGTAAACGCCGATCTCGCCGAGATCGCGAACTCCCGCGTAGCGAAAGCCGTAGCTCGTGCGCTCGACCTCGAGCTTGGGCCGGTGGTTGAGCTGGCCGAGCGAAGTTTTGTCGCCCAGGTCGTTTTTGTGAAGAAAGGCCGAATGAACGGTATCGATGCCCCCTTCAATGCCCTGCAAATAGTTGCAGAGCTCGAGCGTTTTCGACACGTGGCGGTACTCTTGCGGCGCTCTCGTCCATTCCATCCCCGGCGGCTCGGGCTTCTTGTCCGGCGGCCCCATGTAAGCCCAGATCACGTCGGCGAGCTCGATTGTGGGGTAGGATTTAAGGTGAATCTTTTCTTTGAAACGACTTTCGAGCGGCTCGTTGGGCATATCGACGCAGTTGCCGTTGACGTCGAACTTCCAGCCGTGAAAGACGCAGCGGATGCCGCTCTGCTCGTTGCGTCCGAGGAAGAGCGAAGCTAACCGGTGCGGGCAGTACTCGTCGACCAGGCCGACTCGGCCTTCGGTGTCGCGAAACGCCACCAGCTCTTCGCCGAGAAGCTTCACGCGCACCGGCGGGCAGTCCGGCGCGGGCAGCTCGCTTACGAGCAGAGCGGGTATCCAGTAGCGCCGCATGACCTCGCCCATGGGAGTTCCCGGCCCCACGCGCGTGAGGAGTTCATTTTCTTCTTTGCTCAGCATCGTTGCTCGTCTCCGTGGTGTTTTATGTTTCGGGCATAGCAAACGGGTGCACCGCCGTCAAGAACGAACCGTGAGCGAAAGGTTTCGGCGCGCCGCGCCTCCACCATTCGGCGCTTTCTTTTTCGTGTTCCTTCCGTTTGCAAAGGGGCGTCAGGAGGGATTTTCCACTGGGCAGCATTCGTAGGGTGGGTTGAGCGCCAGCGATACCCACCGTTGTGGAAAACTGAGTGATGGGTATCGGCGCGATGCGCCTCCACCCATCCTACCGTTCCTGCTCAGTCCATCCTGCCGGCGTTGGAAGAGCTTACGAGTTAAGAAAACAAGCGGGGCAAAAAGAGGTTGCTGCGACCGTTCGCGGTCGGGTATCCCTCGCTACGGCCCTGCGGGCCTACTCGGGAAATCGGATCAAAAGGAACGGACTTTAATCACCGGCTCCCCGAGTAGCGACCGTCCGCAGTCGCGTAGCGAGGGGCGCAGAATTGCTCCCGCAGGCAAACTTATCTATTTGATGAGAAGCGACGTGTGTCCGAAGAGGCAGAGGAGTGCCCTGATCGAAGAGAACGCGCACTCAGGCAGCCTGCGGTGACGAGAAGCTTCTCGCTGCGCGCTCCAAGACAGCGCGCACTGGTTCAAGAGTCACACCTGGAAGCCAGTCGACGAATTGCGTGAGCTGGCCGTCGTCTTCCGGGTTCTCAAAGAAAGCTCGGACCGGAACCCGGCGCCGCTTACACGCTCAGGATCACGCTCAACTTCCGGCGCACGACGCGCCCAACCGATTCCACGGTTGCTATGTCGTGTCGTCTAACGTCCGGCGCCCACGCGTCTATCTGACCTCGGCCTTGGGGAAGCCGTAAGCTTCCAGCACCATCTTCATCCATCCCGCGCCTTTTGCGTAAGTGCGAAAATCGTTCAGAGAAACTTTCTTTCCCCTGAGCAACTTCGCAATTTCCCCATTGGCAAGAATGCTGGATTTGAGAGGATTGGACTCATCGAGAATCTTTTGTCCTTCGGGACTGACCACGTGCTCGATAAAGAGGAGCGTGAGATGAGGATGCGACGCGCCCTGGAACACGCCCTCGACATCCGTGAGTCTGGCCGGCACCGGTTCGACGATTTTGCAGACGAGGCTTTTCGTAACGTCCTTCGTCGCGGCGCGCATGCAGGAATGGTACTGCGTCATCTGATGCAGCGAGTATTCGCCCGCAATGATGCCGCTCATCGCCCGCGTTTGACCTCGAACCCAAATGGGTTCTTGGTCTTTGATTTTGCGCGCGTAATTCATCACCCATTCCTCGCCCATGAGCGGCACCAGAGCCGCGAGACAGTATGGCCGGATGTCGACGAGAAACTTTTTGCCCTTGAATTCGGGTTTGAGAAAGTCTTCCCAGCTGTTGGGCGCCTTCTCGTCCGCAAGCTGTTTTCGATTGTACGCGATCGCACAAATCCCCGAACCCATGCTCACGGCGTTCCGGCGATCGGGATCGACCGCCGCCGGATTGATCTTCAGCACGCCCTGCTCGGCCATGCCCAAAACGTCGATTTTTCTCACATGCGCCGCGTAATCGGCGTAAAAATCTTCCGGAAGGTTTAGGCCGTCGACGTTCTTCACAGTTCCCGCTTTGAGTTCGAGGAGGAAACGCTGCGCGGTGTCGGTGCCGGTCATCTCCTGGATCTCAATGTCGGCGAACGGATATTTCTTCTTGAAAGATTCCATCAACGGCTTGAACGTGTTCGGGTCTAGAGAGCTATGGATACGGACCTTACCCTCTTTTTTGGCGTTCGCGACAATCTCGTCGTGGCTGGCGATGAAGCTGTAACCCTTGGCCTCGGCGTCTTGCTTCGCTTTTTGCAGACTGGGACTTGCGGCGGCGAATGCCTGTGTGGCGATCACGCAAAACCCAATGAAGGATAGGCTCGCGAGTATTCTCGCACCTGCTGGCATCATGTTCTACCTCCGGTATGAACGGCGCTTGCAGATCTTCCATCCAATGACGGGTATCGGCGCATAACGCCTCGCCCATCCTACGGTCACTCATGCTTCGGTCGTCAATGGCTTGAGGTCTCTCTTTCCGAGACGGACGAAACCCTTTTCCGTGATGAGCACGTGCTCGCCGATCTGCACCGTGCGGTTCTGCCCGCGCGCGTCTCGCAGAACCTCTCTTCTCAAGCGGATCGCTGGCTTGAAATCAAAAGTCATCCCGGGCACGATGACGATTCCCTCGTCGCCGCGGGAATTCGCCGGGCCGAGCCGCGGGCGCGACAGATTGCCGATGCCGCTGCTGTGGAGCACGACTCCCGAACGGTCCTCGGCGTTCATTTTTTCCACCAGCTGAGCGTAATGGTCCACCAGTTGGCCGCAGGTCGTCTTGCCCGGAACGATAAAGGCAAGCGAATCGTGCAGCACCTTGATCGCGAGTTCCATGGCCGCCTTGTAGTAGTCAAAGCCGGGCGTCGAAGCGCCTCCCACAAAGATCGAGTGGTTGACCTGCGCGCGATAGCCCTGGACGGAAGCGTCGATCTCTTGGCTGATGATCTGTCCCGGCTCGAGCGGATCGCCGACGGGGGCGCCGAGCGTCGAGTTGGCGGGCGCATCGAGGGAGATCGAAAGGCGAATAGGATCCTCGCCGGTCTCGGCGAGCATCGTCGTGTAAGCGGCAAACCAGATGTCCGCCTGCGTCTTTGCGGGCGGGCGCGCCCCCTGGCGTAGCGTCTCGATCGCCTTTTCGCCGGCAGCGACACACGCCCGGATCGCCTCATGCTCCTCCGGGCTTTTGACCATCGCGGGCTCATCGATCGGGCCGGCATCGACGCCCCACTTTTCGATCGGCAAAAAGACAGCGCCAGGAAGCGCAGCCTTGAGGTTTTCCATAACGGTCACGGACACGAGGCCTTCCGGGTCGAAGCGGCTGCCGGTGAGCTTCACGACGCCGATGCGGGTGCCGGCTTTGTCGAGACCCAAACTCCTCATGGCTTTCAGGATGCTTTCCGAGCCGTCGCCGTCGGCAAGAATCAGTTTGCCGTCGGCTGTCCAAGAAGAGAGCCTTTTCTCCCAGAAAGTTTTATTCCGGCCCGCGCCGGGAAAAGCCTGGACCGGTTTGGCGGCATCCCGTGGAAAAACGAACTGCGCGGTGCCGCCGCGGCCGCCGATTTGCGTGAGATAGCGGCAGTAGTCGCGGTCGCTGCTGCCCGCGTTGGTGATCGCGTCGAGATTCCACTGCGGTTTGGCCATGACGGCGCGAGCCGCCTGCCACCTGCGGTCGCGCTCGTTGACCGAAAAAGAGGGAATGAAGACCTTCATCGTGCCAGTTCCTTTCATCGGTTCGGTTTGAGCGTAAAGGCGCGGCACGCGTGCCCGCGGCAAGATTGCCACGGCGAGAGTCGTCGGGATCAGCTTGCGCAACAGCACGCGCCGGGAGATGTGCAGGTCCAGTAAAGCCAGCGATCGCTTCTTTGAGGCCAAGCGGACCTCCCGCCGGAGCAACGAAGCCGTGAACAATCGCTGCTCGCCCTTCGCAAGGGCGGCTAAATTCAGCGCGACTCCTATCAAAAAGCGAAGCTTTGTCAAGTTCGCTGCCGCCTATCGGGTCGCGCTTCGGCTGAAACGCCCGCCGGCAACTCGTGTTGACAGCCAAAGGGCCTTGCCATATATCTGGGCTGCCTCGCGTGACGATCCCGCCCAAAGGAAAAAAGCTCGAGATCGAAGTTCGAAATAGAGGAGAACGGCTATGGAACGCAAACGGCTGCGTCAGGCACTGCTCCTCCCGATCCTCGCGGCCCTCGTAAGTTCGCCGGCGGCGGCGCAGACCAAAGACAAGGGTTTGACGCCGACAAAAGACGAGATTCTCGCGCGCGCCAAACAAGAAGGAAAGCTTGCGCTCGTCCCCGGGTATGACAAAGGCACGATCGCTCCGCTGGCCGCCGCGTTTACAAGAAAATATCCGTTCATCGAAGTGTCGTGGGAGTTCGTGACCGGCATCACCGGCGCGCAGCGGCAGCTCTTCGAGATGACGGCGGGGCGCTCGAATATCGATGTTTTCAGCCCCAGCACCGTCCACTGGAGCGAGTATTTCAAACACAATCTGATCAAGCGATACGATTTTCGCGCGCTGTCAACGTCCGGCCAGCTTAAAATTCCCGTCGAAATGCTGGACGAGTCCGGCATCGTGGCGTGGTTTGGAACCAACACGGGGGTGTTTGTTTACAACACTCAATGGGTTCCGCCGGAGAAGGCGCCGCGGGGATGGGACAGCTGCATCGAGCCCCAATGGAAAGGAAAGCTCGCCGTGGACACCAAGCCGAACACTCTGGCGTGGCTTGTCCCGGCGTGGGGCGAAGAGAAGGTCTTCGACTTCGCGCGCAAGCTAAAAAAGAACGATCCGATCTGGGTGCGCGGCCAGACGGGCACGCTGGCCAGAATGGCGGCGGGAGAAGTCGCACTGGATTGCGGCATGTATTTTCATACTTCCAGGCGCTATCTAATGAAAGATCCAACCGCCCCGATCAAGGTCGTCATTCCCAATCCCGTTCCGGTTTCCTTCCATGAGCCGGAGGCAATCTACGTCGGCGCCAAAAATCCGCACGCGGGGCTCCTGTGGATGGAGTTTGTGGCATCGCGCGAGGCGCAGGAGATCGTCGACAAATTCGATCCCGGCAAGGCATCCTTTCTCGTCGAAGGTACCCTGGCCCATAGCTGGCTCAAGAACGTCAAGGTTTCTCTTTGCGCCGGCGCCTGCCGAAACCAGGAAGAGAGGCTGATCGAGCGCATCGCGGTGGAGGCGTGGGGCTTGCCGAAGGCCGGCTCTCCGCCAAAGTGAGGAGCCGCGAGAACGCGCGGACAGCGCCTGCGCGGCCGAATCGCCGGCGGCCCCGCGCGCGAAGCGTTACGCTCTCGGCCCGGGCGTTGACTTCGGCGGCGATGCGGCGGAAGGGAAACCCGGTGGTGTTTGTGATGACTCTTCACCGGCGCGATGCTCTCGATAGCGCTCCGCCGCCCATCGGCCGGAGAAACAAGCCCATTCCCGAAGGGGAGGACTACCTCGTGGAAGGCTCGTGGGGCCCGCAACTTGTCGAAGGTCTCGACAGGCGCGAAGGGGACTTGATCGTCACGAAAAAGGGACGGAGCGGCTTTGGCTTTACTCCGCTCCATCGCGTGCTACGCAACCTCGGTGTGGATCATTGCATCGTGACGGGCGGCGCCGTGCATGGCTGCGTGGAAGACACCGTCCGAGAAGGGGCAGGCTTAGGCTATCGGCTCACGCTTGTCTCCGACGCACTGTACAGACCCAATTCACCGCAGATCGCCGTGATGGCCGATTACGCGGAGATCAAAAAGACCGAGGAGGCGCTCGCCGAAATCTAACCCGAGCGAGCGGGGCACTTACGAAAATCGAAGGAGGCATCAGGGATGCCACTGGAACTAAAAGACAAACTTCCGCCCTCCCGATGCGCTGTGGTGCTGGTCGATCTGCAAAACGATTTTTGCCACCGGGACGGCGCGTGGGGCAAGATTGCCATCGATCCGGATCTTGAAAAGGCGGTTCGGTCGATTCGTTCCTTTGTGTCCGGAGCGCATTCGGCTGGAGTGCCGGTATTGTTTCTCCGCACCATCTATAACGCATGGACCATCTCTGCGCCGATAAGAGAATGGTGGGAGAAGCTCGGAACGGGGCCGGTCTGCGTGGAGGGAAGCTGGGGCGCGGAGTTCTATCAAGTGCTCCCATCCGACAAAGACCGCGTGGTCAACAAGTATCGCGCTTCGGGATTTCTCGAAACCGACCTGGACCTCCACTTGAGAGCCAAGGAAATTCAGACCGTGCTTCTGGCAGGCGTCGGCGTGTGGGGCGGGGTCTTCGAGACCGCGCGCGACGCGGTCGCCAAGAACTATTACGTTTTTCTCGTTGAAGACTGCATCGCCGGGGGAAAGCCGGCGGAAAGGGCAACGCTCATCGATCTCTTCCGGCGCTATCACGGCGAGGTGATTTCATCCGCGGCTGTGGTGGAGAGCTGGCGCGCGCCAAAGTGACGGGACGGACCATGGCGATCAGCTTAAAAGAGCGGGTGGATCCCCGACAGGCGGTTCTCGTCATCCTGGACATGCAAAAGGGCTCCTGGCCACCGCGCGGAGGGCCGGCGGGAGGAGAAGAAATTTTGCCCGATCTCACTTTGCTTATCAGCGCAGCGCGGGCGGCCGGAGTAGCGATTATTTTCGTGCGCAACACGCATAGCGAGTGGACGACGACCAAGAGCCGGAAAGAACAGACGGCCCATATCGGTGTGGACTATCGGACGCGTTACTGGGAAGGCACTCCCGGCAATGACTTCCTGGAAGGACTGAATCCGCAGCCCGAAGACCTGATTTTTATCAAGCACTCCTACAGTCCATACGCTCACGGTCCCATGGATCTGGTTTTAAGGAGCCGGGGCCTACAAACGGTTCTTCTCACGGGCGGAAGTACCCTGGGCGCGGTAGAAACCGTTGCGAAGGACTCTATCGTGAGGGGCTACAACGTGGTGGTGGTCGATGATTGCGTTCATCCGAGGTCCGGGCCGATCTATGAGATGGTGATTGACTATGTGAACCGGCATCTTGGGATCACGGCCTCCTCAAAGCAAATCATGGACTGTTGGTCGAACTCGACTCGTTGAATGGGTGCGGCCGATAAATTAGGGTAACTTCAATTCGTGAAAGCGAGCGCCGAGGCACAGAAATGGCGGGAAAAATAGGCTCGGTCCCATAGGGTAGAAAGGACCGCGTCATGATCGTTCACGCGCGGGAGACTTTCAGAGTCCTCTTGGCCGTTGGCGTAGTCTTTTTAAGCTCGACGACCTTTGTCTTCGCTCAGGCAAAGACGCCGAGCGCGGCAATGAGCCGAGAAGAAATTCTGACGGCTGCCCAAAAGGAAGGAAGGCTAACTTTTGCTAGCGCGCACGAAGAGACCGCGGTGCCGCACCTCGTCGCCGCTTTCAAGAAGAAATACCCGTTTATCAGGGAGGTGAGTTTTCGTTCGGTAACCGGGATTCCGGCTGCTCAGAGAGAGCTTTTTGAGCTGGCGGCAGGAGAGTCTAACGTGGATGCCTTTACGCCGCACAGCTTGTTCTGGAGCGAATATTTCAAGCAGGATCTTTTCGCCGCCTATAATATCCGGGAGCTTGCCAAGCGGCGCCAGTTGGAAATTCCCGGCGAGATGATCGATGATTCGGATCTTGTGGTATGGACGTCAACGAATTCCAGCATTATCGTGTACAACCGCGATCTGGTTCCTGCCGACAAAGATACCGGTGGGCTGGAGCCGTTTGCCGTGTATGCCAAAGCCCGGAATCCGAACGCGGCGCTTCTCTGGATGGAATTTTTGACCTCCAGCGAGGCGCAGCAGATCGTCGATCGGTTCGATCCCGGCAAAGCCTTTTTCATGTTTGAGGGGACGGTGGCGAACAAGCTCATGAAAGGAAACGAAGCTTCCATTTGCACGAGCCGGTGCCGCGCTCGCGAGGAAAAGCTCATGGAAAAGATCGCTGTCGAAGCCTGGGGGTTTCCGAAGGTCGGCGCGTCGGGGGCCAAGTAAGAAAATGCAAAAGGAAAAATTAAAAAGTAAAAAAAGAGAATCAGAAAAACGCGAACGCAAGCGACTGGAATTAACGTCGGGGTCCACAGAGAAGCAGATAGGGTAGGAGGTAAAGATTGGCTTTTCTTACGACCCTCGCAGAAAGAGCAGACCCCGCTAGCGGCGCTCTGATTGTCCTGGACATGGTGAGAGATCCGGGCGCGCCTCCGAGCATGGAGATCCCACGGCTGCGCAGCCCTCTCGGACATTTGGTGGCGCTAGTGAAATCGGCGCATCGAGTCGGGTTTCCAGTCATCTACGTAAAAAATTCCTACAGCGATTGGGTCCTGCTCGACAACTGGAGAGAGGGTTGGTCCAGGCGCAAAGACTACGATCCCCGGCGCTACCATGAAGGCGTCGAGCTGCACGACGGATTGGAAGTCGCCCCGGGGGACGCCGTCGTGATAAAGCGCTACTACAGCGCGTTCGCGCACGGGCCGCTCGACTTGATGCTGCGCTCGCGCGGCATCAAGAGCGTATTGTTGACTGGCGGCGCCGTCTTAGGCGCGGTGGAGTCCGCCGCGAAAGAATGTTACGTCCGCGGTTATTACCTGGTTCTGGTGAGCGACTGCGTGGTGCCCGACTCGGGGCCGGATTATGAAATCGTCATGCGGCACGGGGCAGCCAAGCTGGGCGCGATCGTCGCTTCGTCCGAAGAGATCGTCCGCCACTGGGCTACCTTGCCGCCAAGAGCCAAGCAGAGAGAGGCATGAAGGGCGCGCTGGTCGTTGCAGCCAGCTTTTGCACGAGCTTTTCTGCCGCGGTCGCGCAAGCGCCGCTTCGGCCGTTCCGGGAAAAGCTTTCACGGGGAAAGAAAGTCTGGCCCGCTGACTGGAAATCTTACCCGCAGAGCCCGCGCTGGAGGCTATGGCCGTCGAGGCGTTTGGTTTTCCAAAGGTTGATCGATGAGAGCGAGAACTTGGCTTTGCACCCTGGAGCAGCGGGTCAATCCCCAGACCAGCGCGCTCCTCGTGCTCGACTCGAGGCGTACGGGTTTCCGAAAGTGCGGTCAAGACAGCGTTAAACATGCGCTCGGCACTGGGATGGTCAGCAACTCAATGGAGGTGGAAATGAGATTCCGCAGGTTTGGATGGCTGGGAGCTTGGGTCCTCGTTTTTGCTTTGTGGGTCCACGACGGCAAGGCGTTTGCCGCGGCGGCCGATTCCCTGATGAAGGCGAAAAAGGACGCGGAGGCGAAGGGCTTCGTGTTCGAGACGAGCCGTGACGAGATTGTCGCCAAGGCAAAAAAGGAAGGCAAGATGCGAGCCTTGAGTTCGCTCGAGAGCGCCACGATCAAAGCGATGGCGGCCGCTTTTAAGGCGGAATACCCATTTCTCGACGTCTATGTCGAAGAACTCAGCGGCACCGATGCCAACCAGCGATTCATCCTCGAGATGAAGAGCGGAATGGCAAAGAATTGGGACGCGCCGCACATCGGAACCGAGAATTACAATGATTATTTACCTTATTTAAAGAAGTTTGACGTTCTGGGCATGGCCCAGCACGGGGTGTTGCGCATTCCGGTGACGACGGTAGACCCTATGCGGCGCAATATTGTCGCTGTGACCAGCGCGCTGCAGGTGGTGGCCTATAACAAGACCTTAATCGCGCCGGAAAAGGTTCCGGAGATGTGGGAGGATTTTCTCAAGCCCGAATTCAAAGGAAGAAAATTTGCCGCCGATATTCGGCCGACGGAGATTGCCGCCCTAGTGCCGGCCTGGGGATTGGAGAAGACGATCGATTTCGCGCGCAAGCTTGCCGCACAACAACCCGTGTGGATCCGCGGCGGGAGCCGCACCGTGACCGCCGTGGCGGCGGGCGAATATCAGCTTTTCATCGGGCCGAACTACCACACGGTCAGGCGAGCCTTGGAAAAGGACCCGACAAAGAACCTGGCCATGAAAATCCCCGAGCCGATTCCAACCAGGCTAAGCGATACGACAGCGGTGTTTGCGCACGCGTCGAATCCCTACGCCGCTCTGTTGTGGCTCGAGTTTTTGGTTTCGCCTAAAGGACAGAAGATCGCTGATGACCACGAGCCTTACGGCGCGTCGCTGTTCATCGCCGGCTCGGCTCAGGAAGCGGTCACCAAGGGTAAGAAGCTCTCGCTGGTGGACTGGGAGCACTTCGCGAAGATGCCGGCGTATCAGGAGAAAATTGTCGAGGCGTACGGCTTCCCGAAAGCGGAGAGAAAGTGACGTTGTCGCTTGCCGGCGCGCGCGGCGGTGTCATGAATTTCCGGCCGTTCGCAATAAGCTTGCTGCTGAACGCGATGGCGGCGTTGCTCGCCGCGGGCCCCTTGCGGGCAGCGCCTCAGCCGGCGGTTCTGAAGGCGCAAGAGGAAGCTCGGGCGAAAGGCTATATTTTTGTCGCGAGCCACGAAGAGATCGTCTCAAGGGCGAAGAAAGAAGGAAAACTGAGGGTGCTCACCGGCTTGGAAAGCGACAACATCAAGCCCATGGCCGAGGGCTTCCGAAAAAAATACCCTTTCCTGGATTTTCATATCGAAGAAATCGCAGGGACCGAATCTTACCAGCGCTTTGTCCTCGAATTGAAAGCGGGGCGAAAAACCGGTTGGGACTCCACTTTCATCGCGATTGACTTCTATAACGATTACGTTCCGTTCATCAAAAAGTTCGACCTTCTTGGAATGGCTGGTCACGGGATCCTGGGCATCCAGCCGCAAATGATCGACCCGTTCAATCGCAACATTATGTCGCCGACGAGCATCGTTCAGTCGGTGGCGTTTAACCGAAAACTCCTGGAACCTGAGAAGGTGCCGGATCGGTGGACCGATTTTCTCAAGCCGGAATTCAAGGGAAAGAAGTTCCTCGCCGATTTTCGGCCGTACGCGATCGCGGCGTTAGTTCCCGCCTGGGGTCTCGAAAAGACGCTGGACTTTGCGCGCAAGCTCGCCGCCCAGCAACCAGTCTGGGTGCGCGGAGCCACGAGGCCGATGACCTCGATCATCGCCGGCGAGCACGCGCTTTTCTTCGGGCCGAACTCGAGCAGCGTCAAGCGCGCGCGCGAGAAAGATCCGACCAGAAGTCTCGGATTGAAGATCGTCGAGCCCGTCCCCGTGCGCTACGTCTCGCGCGCCGACGGCGTCCTGAATACGGCCGAGCATCCGTACGCGGCGCTTCTTTGGCTCGAGTTCCAGGCTTCTCCTGAGGGCCAGAAAATCATCGACGAGTTTGCGCCTTATCAGGCCTCGGTCTTCACGCGCGGTTCGGCGACGGAACAGGAAATCAGGGGAAAACAACTCTCGGCGGTCGATTGGCATCATTTCACTAAGATGCAGGACTATCAGGCGAAGATCACCGAGGCGTTGGGATTTCCAAAAGCGGAAATGAAATAGCAGAGCCTTAAACACTCCTTCTCGCCCCGAGGTCTCGAAACCGGGACAAATTGCTTTCGACAAGTATTGCTGTTAATGCGCGGCGCGCGCGAAGCTGAGCGCTCGCTCGCATTCATGTAGGGGAATTCATACAGCGGCGCGCCGCCGCTCCGCGTTCCGAATACACAAGTTGCGCTAGAACGCGGCGCAATCCCAAATCTCATCTTCTGGCATGGGCTTTGCGCCGGTAGCGAAGATCCCGTCCAAAGGAGGGCCGTGATGATCCGAATCGCAAAAATGGTGATTCTTGTTTTGTTCGCCGTGGCGGTCGCGCCGCTGGCCGGCGCGCCACAGCGCGCGTTCTCGCAAGAAAATCCGGGAGTTCCGCAGCAACCGTCGGTTGAGCCCAACCAGCTTGACGAAAACCAGCTCAAGAACTTCGCGCGGGTTTACGTGCAGCTGGAGAAGATCACCAAGTCGTACGAACCGCGCTTGAAGGAAAGTCCCGACGCCGAGACGAGCAGACAGATTCGCACAGAAGCGAAGGCGAAGATCGACGAGGCGCTCGCGAGCGGCGGCCTGACCACGGAGTCCTACACGCAGATCGTTCAGACCGTGAATGCAAACGACGAGCTCCGTAAGAAGGTCATTCAGATGATCAACGAGGAGCGAAAGAAGCCGAGCTGAGAGCCGGCCGGCGCCGTCGACTCTGGCGCGCGCGGCGAAACCGTTGATCGCTTCGCTCTCGTGCTAAGCCCTTGGCCATACCCGGGGTTGAGCTTCGCCGGCGCAAAAGAGGCGAACGATCCTCTGAGCTCGCTTTCCGGTGCGCGCGCGGCGCACAGGAGCGCGTGCGCGCGCCGGCTTTCTCCTTCTCCCTGTCGTTGCGGGAGGAAAAAACCTCTTGTCGGGCGACGGTTGGCTCTAGGTGGGACCGACGTCAAAACGGTACGCGGTCGTGTTTATTTGCTGTCAGTAGCGCGAGCTAGTGGCGCCGATGCGCAGAATCGTCTATTCGGATTTTGATCTTTTGATCCAGCGCGCCGCCGAGGCTATCGCGCCCAAGTAGTTTCGTCCCGTGCGGGCCAAGCTACAACCAGCTTCACGCTTCCTTTTTCGGATTTGGAACTCGAAAATTTTGTTCTTCGCATCGGCCGGCCGCGGGGCGCGACCCGGCGCGTCGACTCGCCGGAGGTGGGCGCAGCCAAGCACTGCCCTTTCCCCGCGCGGCAGGCCTCGACAAGGGAGCGAAATTGCGAATTTCCCACCGGTGCATTATGCTCACGGCTGGTGCGCGTTGCCGTGGTTCCCGGCGAGAAAAAGGAGAGAATCAACCTGATCATGGCGGGAGGAGGAACCCGGCTTTCCGCGTACGTGGGCGCGCTGACGGCTTTTCAGGAAATGGGCGTGGAGATCGTCAGCGTCGCCGGCGCGTCGGCGGGAAGCATCATCGGCGCTTATCTCGCGGCGGGCTGGACGGTCGAGCAGATGCACCGCTTGGTGATGGATACCGACTTCACGCAGTTCAAAGATCTTAGCCTGTTTTCGGTTTTGTTCCACAACGGCGTCTATTCGGGCAGGCGCTTTGAAAAATGGATGGAGCGCAATCTCAAGGGAATCAGGTTCAAGGAGCTGGGACGCGAGCTTTACGTGACCGCGATCGATCTGGTGGGGCAGGAGCCCGTGTTCTTTTCGCGCGACACGACGCCCGAACTCCCCGTGAGCCGGGCCGTGCGCTATTCCATGTCTTTTCCGGGAGTGTGGTCCGCGCATCGCTGGAACGACAAGATTTTGGTCGACGGAAACCTGATCCCGTGGATTCCCAAGCTGATTGAGACGATGGAGGCGCGGCGGAAAGTGAACCGCACGGTGACGCTCCGGATGGTGACCGATGCAACGCTCAGGCCCGTGAGCAGGCGCTATCTCTGGCCGTGGGAGTTTTTCCGCATTCTCCTCGGAACGATGGGCAGCGCCATGGAGAACCAGCGCGTCCCGGGGTGGCTCTGGCAGGACACGATCCTGATCCAGACCGGCAAAATCCACGCGCTCCAGTTCAGGCTAACGCGCGCGGAGAAGGAGGATCTATTTCGCGCCGGATACGAACAGGCGCAACTCTATTATCGTAAAAAGGTCGCGCCCGATGCGGCTGCGGCCAAAGCCCTGTAGGAGAGGCGAGTGCAAGCTTTTGCGCGCCAGCTTCGCTTGACTTGGGGATAGCCAAGTTCTAAGCATTGTTCTATGGCCCGATCTCAAGAATTTCTGTCAGCCGCGGCGCAGGCTCCGCTCGTCAGCCTGACCGAGAAGGCGGCGAACCAGGTCAAGATGCTCCTCGAGCGCGAGCAACTGGACGGTTACGGTTTACGCATCGGGGTGACGCCCCACGGCTGCTCGGGGTTTTCCTATGTGATGGATTTCGAGCACGAGGAAAAGCCCGGCGATGTGGTTAGCGTCGTGGACGGGGTCAAAATCTATATCAACGAGCAGAGCGCGCGCCTGCTAAAAGGCACCGTGATCGACTACGTCAGCGGTTTGCAGGGAGCGGGCTTTAAGTTCCACAATCCCAACGCGACCGGAGCCTGCGGTTGCGGCAGTTCCTTTTCCGCCTGAAGCTCCTTTTTCGCGGCGGCGCATCGCGCGGGCGCCGCGCTCGACCGGACAGCCGAAAAGATCGCCTCTTGCGGGTGAAACGACGGTGAAAGCGGTTCGCATTCACGCCTTCGGAGAAGCCGACGAGCTGCGGTACGAGGACGTCGATGAGCCGCGTCTAATTTCGTCTCAGGACGTGATTGTGCGGCTCAAGACGGCGGCGCTAAACCACATCGACCTGTGGAACCGCCGGGGCCTTACCGGAATGGATGTGAAGCTCCCTCACATTTTGGGAGCCGACGGGGCCGGCGTTGTCGCTGAAGTGGGCGCGGAGGTCAAAAACGTCAAGCCCGGCGACGAGGTCTGCCTCTACCCGCCGACCGGCTGCGGCAGCTGTGAATTTTGCTTGAGCGACCGCGAATTTATGTGCGTGCGCGCGCGCGTGCTCGGCGAAAGAATCGAAGGGACCTACGCCGAGTACGTGAGTGTCCCGGCAAAGAACTGCTTTCCCATACCCGCGGGGTTGTCCTTCGAGGAGGCGGCCGCGTTTCCGCTCGTGTTTCTTACGGTGTGGCGCATGGTCGTCACCAACGGGCAGCTTAAAGCGGGCGAGCATGTCCTGATCCTCGGGATCGGCGGCGGCGTCGCGACCGCCGCGCTGCAGATCGCCAAGCACATGGGAGCCCATGTGATCGTTACGTCGAGCAGCGACGCCAAGCTCGAGCTGGCGAGGAACTGGGGCGCCGATCACGGGATCAACCACACGAAGAAGGACTTCGCGCAAGAGGTACGCGCGCTCACCAAAAAGCGCGGCGTCGACATGGTGGTGGACAGCGTCGGCGGAGAAAGCTGGCCGAAGAGCCTGGCTTCCCTGGCCAAAGGCGGGCGGCTCGTCACTTGCGGCGCGACCGCCGGCGCCAATCCTCCGACAGACCTGCGGCGCGTGTTTTGGAACCAGCTCAAGATATTCGGCTCCACTCTCGGGAGCCGCGAGGACTTTCGCCAGCTCCTCGCTTTCATGAACAGCGCGCGCGTGCGGCCGATCCTCGACCAGATCTTCCCTCTCGCCGAGGCCGCGGCGGCGCATCGCCGCCTGGAGGAACGGAAGCAGTTCGGCAAGATCGTCTTGCAGATCGCGTCTTAGCCGCGATCGGCGGCGCAAAGGAGCGCTCGCGCGGCCGCGGCGCCGCGGCTTTCTATTCGGATGCGCATCATCGGCGGGAAGGCCAGAGGGCGGCGTGTCAAGACTTTCAGGGGCCGCGCGCTCAGACCCACGGCGGCGCGGGTGAAGGAGGCGCTCTTTGATATTCTCCCCCATGATCTCTCGGGCCGAAGGGTGCTCGATCTTTTTGCCGGCAGCGGAAACTTGTCTCTCGAGGCGCTCAGCCGCGGCGCGGCAGAGGCCGTGCTGGTCGACGCTTCCCGCAATGCGGCGCGCGTGATGCGCGAAAACTTGCGGCGCTTGGGCTTCGAAGAGAAAGCGAGCGTGTGGACGACGGCGGTCGTGCCGTCCGTGCGGGCGCTGGCGCGCCAGGGACGAAAATTCGACCTGATTTTTCTTGACCCGCCGTACGAAAAGGGTATCGTGGGTAGCGCGATGCGCGCCCTGGGCGAAGCCGATCTTCTCGAACCGCACGGAACGGTGGTTGTGGAGCGCAGCGTCCGAGAGACAATCGATCCCCGTTACGGCAAACTTGAGCTTTACGACGAGCGGCGGTATGGAACAACCGTGCTCTCGTTCTTTGGCAACAAACCCTCGTAGGGCAAGCGATGGCGTCGGAGAAGGTAGCGCTCTATCCCGGCTCTTTTGATCCGATCACCAACGGTCACGTGGATCTGGTGCAGCGGACGTTGCAGGTGTTCGATCGGATCATTGTCGCGATCTCGGTCAATCCGGACAAGCGCGACGCGCTTTTTACGGTGGAGGAGCGCTTGCAGATGGCGCGCGAGGTTTTCCGCGATTCAAAGGGCCGCGTGAAAGTAGACAGCTTCGAAGGCCTCCTCGTCGATTACGCCAAACGCGCCGGCGCGACCGTCATCATCCGCGGTCTCCGCGCGGTCTCGGATTTTGAGTACGAGTTTCAGATGGCGATGATGAACCGGCACCTCAAGCCCGACCTTGAAACCTTGTTCATGATGACCGGCCAGTCCTTTTTTTACATCAGCTCGCGATTGGTCAAAGAGGTGATGAGTTTGGGCGGCGACGTGTCGCACGTCGTTCCGGAAAACGTGCTCAAGAAACTCAAAGAGAAGTTTCAAGACCAGCCGAGGAAGCCGTGAAGCTGAGCGAGCGCAGCAAAGCCATCAAGCCTTCGGTGACGCTGGCGGTGACGGCCAAGGCGCAGGCGATGCGCGCGCGCGGCGTTGACCTCGTGAGCTTTGCTGCCGGAGAGCCCGACTTTGATACGCCGGAGCACATCAAAGAGGCGGCGGTGCGCGCGCTGGAAAAAGGCATGACCAAATACACCGACGTGCGCGGGGTCGAGCCCTTGCGGGCGGCGATCGCGGAAAAGTACCGCCGTGAATACGGGCTGGAGTTCACGCCGGACGAGGTCATCGTGAGCTGCGGCGGCAAGCACGCGCTCTACAACGTGCTCCAGGCGGTCATCGATCCGGGCGACGAGGTCGTCATTCCCGCGCCGTACTGGGTCAGCTATTCCGACATGGTGCTCCTGTGCGGCGGGGTGCCCAGGATCGTGCCGACGACCGAGGAGAACGGCTTTCGCCTGACGCCGGAGCAGCTCGAGAAAAACGTGAGCGCCAAGACGCGCGCGTTCATTTTGAACAGCCCGTGCAACCCGACTGGCGCGGCGTACGATCGCGCGGCGCTCGAAGGGCTTGCGCGCGTGCTGGAAAGACACGACTGCTTGCTTATCTCGGACGATATCTACGAAAAGATCGTCTACGACGGCTTTCAGTTTCACACGATGCTCGCGCTCGCGCCCAAGCTGCGCGAGCGGACCGTCATTTTAAACGCCGTGTCGAAGACTTATTCCATGACCGGCTGGCGGATCGGCTATGCCCTGGGTCCCCGCGCGATTATTTCCGCCGCGGGCACGATTCAAAGCCAGAGCACGTCGAATCCGACCTCGTTCGCGCAGGCGGCCGCGCTCGAGGCGATCACCGGCCCTCAGGATTGCGTCGAGGCGATGGCCCGGGAGTTCCAAAAGCGCCGGGATCTTCTGGTCGAGCGGCTCAACGCGATGGACGGCGTCCAGTGCCTCAAGCCTCAGGGGGCGTTTTACGTGTTTCCCAACGTCCGCGGGCTTCTGGGAAAAAAGGCCGGCGAGGTCACGATCGACTCGCCGTGCGCGCTCGCGGAATTTTTCCTGGAAAAAGCGCAGGTCGCGCTCGTTCCCGGGGAAGATTTCGGCAGCAAAGAAAATGTGCGGCTGACCTATTCGACTGCGCTCGCCGATATCGAAAAGGGCTGCGACAGGATCGAGGCGGCGATCAAGCAGCTCGTTTAGGCCTTCACGCCGATCGCCGGGCCTGCTGATTTCTCCGGCAATCGATCGTTACGCTACTTTTCGATCTCCGGGCGCTTTCCCGTCTTCTTGTAACGAAAGTAGTCCTTCAGTATCCGGGCGTGATCGAAAACGATCGGCGCAGGCAGCGTCGCCTCGGTAAAGACGCGCGCGCGCCTGGCGTCGTCGCCCGCCCGGGGGATACCGTCCGCGGCCGCAACAAACACCGTCGAGGCGGTGTGAAAGCGCGGGTCGCGTCCGGGCGCGGAATAAGTGTGGAACTGTTCGAGCAGCTTAACGTCTAAACCGGTCTCCTCCTTCGCTTCGCGCACCGCCGCCGCCTCGAGGCTCTCGCCGTAATCGACAAATCCTCCCGGGATCGCCCAACCGTGCGGCGGATTTTTGCGCTCGATCAGCACGATGCCCCGATCCGCGACCTCGATGATGATGTCGACCGTGAGAAGCGGGGTTTTAAGCTCGCCTTTCACTTTTTGTCACCTTGACTTCGCCGCACCTAGCGGCTAGAAAAATAAGACCGTTTTTGCCGCGGGGTGGAGCAGTCCGGTAGCTCGCAAGGCTCATAACCTTGAGGTCCCGGGTTCAAATCCCGGCCCCGCAACCAATCTCAAGGGGCCCGTTGGGCCCCTTGTTTTTTCGGCCAGCTCCCGAACTGTCTCACCATACCTAAAGCTCTTCATTCCGCAACACGGTTTTGTCGTTCGACGCCCGCGGCCTGGAAATTACGGCAGATGAGGCCGTGGCGGCAAGCGGTCTACCGTCCGGACGCTTCCGGATTTTCGCGCCGGCCGGTCAAGATGCGCGCAATTATTTTCGCGCCTCCGTCTGGATACGCGCCAAAATAGGGGATACGCTTGAGTCCTGAAAAAATCTTGGGACAAGCGCTGGGGCCGCAGGACCGGGAGCCCGATGAACGGCACGTCCTTTATGGTCGATCGCGATTCGTTACGCGAACTCTGGCTCACGGGCCGGCAGTTGAGAGATTTATCCGCCGAAACATGCAACGACGCCGTGAGCGCGCGCAAGCATTCGGACGAGGTGATAAGGCGCGCTATCGCGTTGAGGCAAAAAAGCCGGTGTCTCCGGGAGGCCGCGCGGGCCGCCACAGCGGCGGCGAGCTCATCGCGTTTCTCTCTCGGTCCCGGCCACGAAAAGAAATGGGACCTTCTAATCTCGGCTGACTTGCGCTTCAGCGCGGCGCTCGATAGGCGCGGCTGAACGGGGCGGCTTCACGGTCTAAAACCCGGCGGGCGCGCCCGCCGGCTTGGCGCCGACGAAGCGTTTTGAGCAGTTTGAGCCCGCCGGCGGTGGCTAAGCGGCGGGGGCGGCCGCCGGTTTTGCGGCGGCTTGACGCTTGGCCGCGGCGGCGAGTTTTCTCGTCTGCCGCTTCAGAACCTTGATCTTGCGGCGGATTTTCCTGAGCTCGGCGCGATCTTTTGTCGTCGCCAGCGTCTCGTCGCGTTGCTTCTTGAGCGTTCGGATTTGCTGTTTGATCGCGCTGATGGTTTGCACGTCCTTTGCAAGCGGCACGAAGGAAATGCCCTGGGCTTTGGCGATCGCCTCGATCAGCTCTTCTTTTTTCTTTCCGAGCACGCCCTCGAGATCGGTCGTTTGTTTGGCGAGATCTCGAAGCTTGGGCAGCGGCATCTTTCTGAGTTCGTTGAGATCCACTTGACCCTCCTTTGGCAAAGCGGTTGTTTATTGCTAGCATACCCCGCGCGCCAACAAAATGGTCAAAAGCCAATCGGGCTCAAGCCGGCAAGCGCTTCTCAAGAAAAGGCTGCGCGCGATCTACCAGCGGCTGGAGAAAACGTATCCGGACGCGAAACTCGATCTTAACTTCTCCAACCCGCTGGAGCTTCTCGTCGCGCTCATCCTGGCGGCGCAGGCCCGCGACGATCTCGTCAACGAAGTCACGGCGGAGCTTTTTAAGAAGTACCGCACCGCCGCGGACTATGCCAGCGCTCCGGCGTCCGAGCTCGAGCAGGCCGTGCGGCGCGTGAACTTTTACCGCAACAAGACCCGCGCGATACAGAGTTGCTGCCGCGCGCTCGCCGAGCGTTTTGACGGCCGGGTGCCGGATCGTCTTGAGGACCTTCTGACCCTGCCCGGCGTGGGGCGCAAGACGGCCAATATTCTGCTCGGGAACGCCTTCGGGCAACCGGCGATCGGCGTCGATACGCACGTGATGCGTCTTTCTCAGCGGCTCGGCTTCACCAAACAGACGGACCCGGACAAAATCGAAGCCGATCTTTTGCTTCTGGTTCCGGAAAAACAGCGCACGCGCTTTTGCCACCTCCTCCAGTATCACGGCAGGAGGGTGTGCCTGGGGGCGAAACCGCGCTGCCCGGAGTGCACGGTCCGGGATCTCTGTCCTTACCCCGCCAAGACCAAGAAATAGCGCTTGTTTGTCCCGGGCATTTGCGGGAGGAGTCGCGCGCGGCTCAAGCCGGAAATGGCGAGACGCCGAAAGGCGTTTTGTGAAGGTGAAGGAACAATCCGTAGAGAAGAAGCGCGAGCGCGACGCCTGAGCGAGTTCCAGCCGGGAACGATCGCGAGAAAGGGGACGCTGGAAGTGACGGCGGAACGCCCGTTTCAACCGAGGTTCCGGGCAAAACCTCACCGTCTGTGCAAGGATTTACGGCCGAAACGGCTCATGCCTCGCAGAGCGGCGATGCAGCTCATCCAGCCAAACAGGCGGGCGATCTCGATCACGTTTCCCGCTCGGAAATAGGCGGCGCTTTGAGAACGTCCGGAATCACGAATTGCACGGTGCCGCGCTCCGCTATTTTCCCAAAGGATCGTTTAAGATGGCTCGCGCTTCGGGCCCGTACTTCTCAAAGAAAAGCTTCTTCTCCTTGTTGACCCATCCCTGCGCTCGCGCCGGGCGCGGAGCGGCGCGCTAAAAAGGCCAGAAGATCGAGCGGATCCCGTTCGGCGGCGTAGCCGGTAGACTTTACGACCCGGGGTCGCCTGCCGTCCGGATCCAGCTCGCAGACCAGGCGAGCGGCGATTTCGACGTCCCACTCGGTATAAGGCGCGAGAAAGCCGTCCTCGATCCTTAATGAGGAGACAACAGGCTCAGTAGTAGTCTAAAAAATTCTTGAGCAGCGCCTTGCCCTCGGCGGTCAAAATCGATTCGGGATGGAACTGAACGCCTTCGATCGGATAGCTGCGGTGGCGGACACCCATGATGATACCGTCGGGAGTGCGCGCGCTCACCGTGAGATCCGCGGGCAGCCGGGAAGAATCGATGACAAGCGAGTGATAGCGCATCGCGGCGAAAGGGTTTTTGAGCGCGCGAAAAATGGTCTTCGAGTCATGATGAATTTCCGAGAGCTTGCCGTGCATGATCGACGGCGCGCGGACAATCTCCCCGCCGAAGGCGGCGCCGATGCACTGATGCCCGAGACAAACGCCCAGGATGGGGATCCTGGCGCCGAAGCGGCGGATGACGTCGCACGAAATCCCGGCTTCCCTCGGCGTGCACGGTCCCGGAGAGATCACGATCTTTTGCGGCGCCAGGCGGTCAATCTCTTCCAGGGTCAGCTCGTCGTTCAGCGTGACGCGGACTTCAGCTCCCAGCTCGCCGAGGTAGTGGTAGAGGTTGTAGGTGAACGAATCGTAATTGTCGATCAGCAAAATCATCTCACGAGGACACCTTCCCCGCAGACATCGGTCCCGTCGACGAGCGCGCCTGCGACCTCCATCCCTCCGCCAGCTCGATCGCGCGCAGCATCGCGCTCGCCTTGTTGAGCGTCTCGCGGTATTCGTTTTCCGGATCCGAGTCGGCGACGATCCCCGCGCCCGCGTGGATGAAAGCTTTTTGGCCGATCATCAGAATCGTGCGAATGGCGATGCAGGTATCGAGATTGCCGTTGAAGCTGAAGTAACCGATCGCGCCGGCGTAAGTCCCCCGGCGCTCTTTTTCCAGCTCGCTGATGATTTGCATCGCTCTGATCTTGGGCGCTCCGGAGACGGTCCCCGCCGGGAAGCAGGAAACAAAAACATCGACCGGGCTTTTTCCCGGCATCAGCTTGCCGCGAATGTTGGACACGATGTGAATCACGTGCGAGTAGCGCTCGATCACCATGAGTTCGTTGACCTCGACGGTGCCGACTTGCGCCACGCGCCCGACGTCGTTTCGCCCGAGATCGACGAGCATGATGTGTTCCGCCTTTTCCTTCGGGTCCGCCAGCAGATCCGCCTCGAGCGCCTTTTCCTCTTCGGGAGTGGACCCGCGGCGGCGGGTGCCGGCAATCGGCCTGAGCTCGATCGTGTCTCCCGTAAGGCGCACCATGGTCTCGGGCGACGAGCCGATAAGGCGGAGGTTTTCAAGCTCGAGATAGAACATATAGGGCGACGGATTGATGAACCTGAGCGCGCGGTAGATTTCGAAGGGCTCCGCGCGCGTGCGCGTTTCGAGCCTCTGGCACAAAACCGCCTGAATAATATCGCCCGCGCGGATGTATTCCTTGGCCCTCGCGACCGCCGCCTTGTAGGCTTTGGGGGAGAGGTTGGAGCGAATTTTTGTCTTTCTCGCCGGCGCGCTGAGGTCGCGGGAGTCGAGCCGGCGGGGCTTCTTGGCGAGCGCCTTGACCAGCCGGGCGATTCTTTCCGCCGCCTCGTCGTACGCCCGCCGGAGCGTGGTGCCGCTGTTCAGGCGCACGTTATCGATCACCTTGATCGTGTGCTTTAAGTTGTCGAACGCGACGATCGTCTGGACAAAAATCAAGAAGACCTCGGGCACGCCGAGCGCGTCTTTTTTCGGCAGCGGAATGTGGTGAAATTTTTCGACCGCGTCGTAAGCGACGTATCCGAGCGCGCCGCCAAAAAACGGCGGCACGCCTGCGACCGAAACGGCGCGGTATTCGCCGAGCAGGTCCTTTAAAATCTCGAGCGGGCGCTCGGCGGCGAGCGTCCTCGTGCGTCCGCCCTCGGTGATTTCGACGCGCGCGCCGGCCGCCTTGAAAATGCGGTAAGGCCGCGTGCCCAAAAACGAGTAGCGCGCCCAGCGCTCGCTGCCCTCGACGCTTTCGAAAAGAAAAGCGTACTCGTCTCGGTCGAGGCGCTGGAAAAAAGAGAGCGGCGTCTCCAGATCCATGAGGAGCTCCTGATAGATCGGGATCAAGTTGCCGTCCTGCGACAGACGGCGAAATTCGTCAAACGACGGGCGCAGCACCATTCCGAATCGGCGCTCCAGAAAGAAAAAAGGCCATAGGGGGTCTGCCTATGGCCTTTTTCTTCGCGCGCGCAGAAGGGGATCAGCCATGGGGCAGACGCCGGGCACGCCGCCGGCGCCACCAAATCCCGGGCCCATCCTTCTGCAACCGCGAAAGCATACCGCCTGACTTTTTACACGCTCTGTGGCGAGCGGTCAAATGTAGTACATCGGGACGCCCTCTTCGGGCCGGCAAAGATCGGCGAGCGTCACTTCCCTCAGCACCTTCTCCGAGGCTTCGACCGCGCGCTCCCAGCTTGCCAGAACCCTGCGCACGACAACCGAGGTGGAGCGGCGGTTCTTCTGCGGCTCCATATCCATACCCCACAGCGGCCCTTCCAGAACCTTTAGCACTTCCGAGACCGTGATCTCGTCGGGCGCGCGCGTGAGGTGGTAGCCGCCGCCGGGGCCGCGCGTGCCGCGCACCAGATGGGCGCGCTTGAGAAGCACCATAATCTGGCCTAGATATTCTTCCGGGATGCGCTGCCGGCGGGCGATGTCCTTGACCTGGACCGGCGCGCCGGTCTTGGAGTTTTGCGCGATATCCGCCATCGCCAGAAGCCCGTAAAAGCCTTTTGAGTTGACCTTCACGACGTTTGCAAGAAAGCGAAAAACGGCTTTTTGCCGCATCAAAAATATAGAGTTGACCGGGGTGTGTCAAGCAACGAGCCGTTGATTGACAAGGCGGAGCCGCTTATGTAAGTTAAAACGGTTTTTTGCCTGGAGTTCTCTATGGTTCGCAGAGAAAAATCCAATTACGTGATCCAGTCGGTGTCGCACGCGCTCGACGTTCTGGAGCAGTTTTGCGGCGACACCGAGGAAGTCGGCGTGACGGAACTGAGTCGCCGGCTGAAGCTCCACAAAAACAACGTCTTTAGGCTTTTGGCAACGCTGGAGTCCCGCGGCTACATCGAGCAGAACAAAGTGACCGAGAACTACCGCCTCGGCGTCCGCTGCCTCCAGCTCGGGAAGACTTACGTGCGTCAGATCGGCTTTCTCGAGCAGGCCAAGGCGGTGCTCAAGGAGCTCGTGAGCGACGTGCAGGAGAGCGCGTTTGCCGCCTTGCGCAAAGGCAAGGACATCGTGCCGCTCGACTTTGTCGAGCCCAAGCGCGCGGTAAGAGTGATGCCTTTTCTCGGGCTGGTGCTGCCGCTCCATTGCACGGCGCCGGGGAAAGTTCATCTTGCTTTCGAAGCGGAAGGAGAATTCCGCGAGAGCTTGCCGGAACCTTTGCCGAAGTACACCGAGCACACGATCGTGGATCGAAGCCTGCTGCTCACGGAAATCAAGCAGGTCGCCGAGAAAGGCTATGCCGTCGATCAGGGCGAGTTCATCGAGGACGTTTGCTGCGCGGCCGTGCCGATCCGCGATTACGCGCGCAATCTCGTTGGCAGCCTCTCGGTGGCGGGTCCGGTCTACCGGCTCACGCCGGAGAGGCTGGACCGAGAGATCATCCCGCGCGTCATGCAGGGCGGCAAGGAACTCTCGCGGCGCCTGGGATTCCCCGGGTAAAGCCGCCCTTCTTTCGCCGGCGTTCGCAAATCCTCGCTACGCTCGGAATCGCAAACGGCAGATCTCAAGTTTCAAATGGGACCATCCGAGATCTGAAAATCTGCAATTTGTCATCCCGAAGGGCGGCCCGCCCTTGCCGGCCTTACCCGCGGCGGCCGAATGATCACTTACTTGTGGACTCCCTAGTCATTTCGCAACGCCGGTTTCGTAAAAGTCGCATCGCGCTTTAACGGCTATGCTCACGGTTTGGGAAAAAGTTTTGTTCTTGGCATTGGCCGCCGCGTCGTTTTACCTGGCCGGCGTCGGCTTCTGGCGGGTTTACCGCGCCATTCTCCGCGGCGTGCCGGACGCCAGGATCGACGATCTCGGGCAGCGCATTGGCGAGGCGATCCGCATCGTTCTCACGCAGCAGTCGGTCTTTAAAAAGCGGCCGATCGTATCGTTTCTCCACGCGCTTATTTTCTACGGTTTTCTTTACTATTTTCTCGTCAATGGGGTCGATGCGCTGGAAGGCTTCTTTCCCTTGCGCGCGCGCGGCGGCGCCTGGAACGCGTTCAATTTGCCGGCCGATATTTTAAGCGCGGCGGTCCTGGTCGGAATCGTCGGCATGGTTCTGCGCCGCTTTGTGGTTCGTCCGGCGGACTTCGACTTTGCTCCCCACGTTCTTTTGCACGAAGGGGCCAGGGCGGGCATCGTTCGCGATTCGACGATCGTCGCGGCGTTCATCATCTTTCATGTCGGGAGCCGGCTTCTGTCGAAAGCGAGCGAGATGGCACAGCACGGCGCGGACCCTTACCAGCCGGTCGCGACGGCGCTTTCCGTTTTGTTTTCTCCTCTCGCTCCCGGAGCGACCGAGGTCTTGCGCCACGTTTTCTGGTGGGGGGCGCTGGGTTCGATTTTGGTCTTTCTTCCGTACTTTCCGCGCTCCAAGCATATCCATCTGTTCCTCGCGCCGGTAAACCTGGCGCTCAAGCGAAAAAGGCCAGGCGCTCTCGAGCCGATGGATTTCGAGAAAGAGGAGCGATTCGGCGCCGCCAAGCTCGAAGAATTATCCCGCTCCCGGCTTCTCGACGCTTACAGCTGCATCATGTGCAATCGCTGCCAGGAGGTGTGTCCCGCGTACGCCACCGGGAAGAGCCTGAGCCCCTCGGCGATCATGATCAGCGAGCGCTACGAGCTCAACCGAATCCTGCCGGAGTTTAGCGCCGGAAAAGAAAGCCCGCGCCTTTTGCGCGAGTTTGCGCTGAGCGAGGAGGCGGCGTGGGCGTGCACGACGTGCAACGCGTGCGTCGAGGTCTGCCCGGTCGGAAACGAGCCGATGCTGCACATCATCGATTTTCGGCGCGAGCGCGTGCTGATGGAGGCGGAGTTCCCGAGCGGCCTAAAAGGGACGTTCAATCACATGGAGCGCGGCGGCAATCCCTTCGGGCTGGCGGCGAACGACCGCTTGGCGTGGGCCGGCAGGCTCCCGTTTGCGGTGCCGACCGTGGCGGCGAACCCCAACCCGGACGTTCTTTACTGGGTGGGTTGCGCGGCGTCGTACGACCCGCGCGCGCAGAAGGTCGCGGGCGCCATGGCCGAGCTGCTTCACAAGGCGGGCGTGAACTGGGCCGTGCTCGGTCCTGAAGAGAAGTGCACCGGGGATCCCGCGCGCCGCGCCGGCAACGAATATCTCTTCGCGCAGCTGGCGGCGGAAAACGTCGAAGGGCTCAACGCGCTCGCTCCCAGGACGATCGTGACCACCTGCCCGCACTGCTTTCACACCATCGCAAACGAGTACCCGCGGTTCGGCGGCCATTATGTCGTGCGCCACCACACGCAATTCATTCAAGAGCTGATCCAGCAGGGGAAGCTCAGCCTAAACGGCGCGCCAGGCGCGCTCACGTACCACGATCCCTGCTATTTGGGGCGGCACAACGGCGTCTACGAAGAGCCGCGCAGCGTCATCGAGGCCACGGGCGCGAAGCTGACCGAGGCCGCGCGCAACCGGAGCAACAGCTTCTGCTGCGGCGCGGGCGGGGGCCAGTTCTGGAAAGAAGAGGAAAAAGGCGCGGAGCGCGTGAGCACGGCCCGCTTTCGCGAACTGCGGGGGACCGGCGCGAAAACGGTCGCGACCGGCTGCCCGTTTTGCCTGCGGATGTTTACCGACGAGGCGGCGAAGGATGAAAACACCGCGCCGGAAGTTTTGGACATCGCGGAGATCGTGGCGCGAAATCTCAAGCCCTCGGGGTGAGGCGCGGGATGGGCAAGCCTCACCGCGGGCGGCATCCTGGCGGGCGAGCCTGCAAAATCGCCCTCGGGGCCCCTGTTTTCAAGATTTTTGAAAAACGCCTGGCCGGGATCGGATTTGCCACAACGGCGCTCCGGAGAGAAGCCCTCCGGGCGCTGTCCTTTCCTTTTCTCTGCGCGGCTCTGGCCTGTTCGCCCAAGCCGCGCGTCGTCATCACGACCGAAGCCGCCAAAGAGGTGACCATCTCGGTGGAGGTCGCCGATACGCCCGCCAAACGCGCGCGAGGATTGATGTACCGCAACGATCTCGGCGAGGCCGAAGGCATGCTGTTTTTATTTCCCGCGGCCGAGCGTCAGACGTTCTGGATGAAAAACACGCCGCTCTCTTTGGATCTGATCTTCATCGGCAGCGATTTTCGCATCGTCGGTATCGTCGCGCGCGCGACGCCGTTTTCCACGGCCGCGCTCTCGGTGCCGGCGCCGAGCCAGTTTGTCCTCGAAGTCAGGGGGGGGTTTTCGGAGCGCCACGGAGTGAAGGCGGGCGATCGCGTGCGCTTCGAGGGCGTCTCGCTCGCAGGGGTGAAGAGTTGAAGCGCACCCAGAACGCTGAGGTTCTTCAACTCTGCAACCCGGCCACCTATACTACTGGATAGCCGGAGGAGCGAATGGCACAGGAACTCCAGAAAGTAAAGAATTTTCTCGACGATCGGTTCGGCATCAGCGGGCGCGATCTCGAACGCGTCGTCGGCACTGCGCTGGAAAAAAAGGCCGACTACGCCGATCTCTATTTCGAGTACCGCGTGAGCGATGCCGTGAGCCTGGAGGAAGGGCGGGTCAAGAGCAGCTCCCGCGCCACCGCCAACGGCGTCGGCGTGCGCGTGGTCAAGGAAGCCAAAACCGGCTACGCCTTCACGGACGACGTGACGATCGAAAATTTGGAGCTCGCGGCGCGCACCGCCCGCTACATCGCGGAAAGCCAGGAGTCGCAAGCGCCCGTCCCGGTCGGCCGGCCGCGCGTCGAGGCGCACGATCTTTACCCGGTCAAGACGCCGGTGACCGACGTCGCGCTGCGGGACAAGATCGCGCTTCTGGAGAAAATGGACCGGCTGGCGCGCAGCCTGGACGCCAGAATCAAGAGCGTCTTTGTGTCGCTCGCAAGCGAGCAGAAGATCGTGCTCGTCGCGTCTTCCCAGGGATGGGAGATCGGCGACATCCAGCCGCTCACGCGCTTGAACATCACCTGCATCGCGGAAGAGCGGGGCAACCGTCAAAGCGGAAGCTTCGGCGGCGGCGGCCGCGTCGAGTTCGGCTTTTTCA
Organism: Candidatus Acidiferrales bacterium; assembly: GCA_035559995.1. Lineage (GTDB taxonomy): Bacteria > Desulfobacterota > Binatia > UBA9968 > UBA9968 > DATMAM01. Next base: position 19,271 of record DATMAM010000060.1, on the reverse strand, counting down.
CCGAGAGCGGCAACGACGAGCGCTACACGCGGGAGGCGGTGCGCCAGGCGCTGATCAATCTCGAAGCCGTCGACGCTCCGGCCGGCACGATGGACGTCGTGCTCGGGCCGGGATGGCCGGGGATCCTCCTCCACGAAGCGATCGGTCACGGCCTGGAAGGCGATTTCAACAGGAAGAAGGTTTCCGCCTTCACCGATCGGATCGGGCAGAAAGTCGCCTCCGAGCTGTGCACGGTCGTCGATGACGGGACGATTCCCATGCGACGCGGCTCGCTCAACATCGACGACGAGGGCACGCCCACGCAGCGCACGGTCCTGATCGAAAAGGGAATTCTCCGGGGCTATCTGCAGGATCGGCTGAACGCCACGCTCATGAAAATGCCGCTTACCGGAAACGGGCGCCGCGAGAGCTACGCGCACATCCCGATGCCGCGAATGACCAACACCTTTATGCTCGCGGGCGAGAGCGCGCCGGAAGATATTATCCGCTCGGTCAAGAAAGGGCTTTACGCGGTCGCGTTCGGCGGCGGCCAGGTGGATATCACCAGCGGCAAGTTCGTTTTTTCCGCCAGCGAGGCCTATCTGATCGAAGGCGGCGAGGTCACTCGTCCGGTGAAGGGCGCGACATTGATCGGCAACGGCCCCGACGTGCTCACCCGCGTCTCGATGGTCGGGAGCGACCTCAAGCTCGACGAGGGCATCGGCACCTGCGGCAAGGATGGCCAGTCGGTACCCGTGGGCGTCGGGTTGCCGACGATCCGGATCGACGGGATCACAGTGGGAGGAACCTCGGCGTGATCGTGGCCCGCGCTCGCGTCCGTAAAATACGGGTACAGGGTTCGGGGCGACTATCGGAGCGGTACGCCGGCGGGAGCCGCAAAGATCACCCTGGACGGTTCGCGAGCGAGGGCTAAAAGCGGGGCACGATCATGGAACGCTACCGACTGAGCGAGGAGCTTGCGGCAGAGATTCTCGAGGAGAGCAAAAAGCGGGGCGCCACGGCGGCCGACGTCGTGATGGTCGAGAGCGACTCGTTCAACGTCACGGTCCGGCTGGGCGAGATCGACAAGGTAAGCCAGGCTCGAGAAAAGCGCCTCGGGTTGCGGCTGTTTCACGGCGCCAGCTCGGCCACCGCCTCCACGTCCGACATCTCGAAAACGGCGATCGAGAAATTGATCGACGAGACCCTCGCGATGGCCCGCGCCACCGCTCCGGACGAGCTGAGCGGCCTGCCGGAGCCGGCGGAGCTCGCGCGGGAAGTGGCGGATCTCGATCTGGCCGACGAAAAGATCCGCGAGTTAACGGTCGACGACAAAATCAAGCTCGCGCGCGCAGCCGAGGCGAGCGCGCTCAATTTCGATCCCAGGATCACCAACAGCGAGGGGAGCGAGTTTTCGAGCCACGAGCAGCGGGTGATCTACGGCAGCAGCCACGGCTTTACCGGGCAGTACCGGAGCACGGTTTTCGGCCTGTCGGTGGCGCCGGTCGCCTCCGAGAACGGCGCGATGGAGCGCGATTCGTGGTATTCGATTGAGCGCAAGTTCGCGCGGCTCGAGCCGGCGCAAGCCGTCGGGGAAAAGGCGGCGCAAAGGACGCTCAGAAAGCTAAACGCAAGAAAAGTGAAGACCCGAGCCGTCCCGGTCGTGTTCGATCCGGAGACGGCCGCGAGCCTCCTCCGCCATCTGGCGTCCGCGCTGTCGGGTTACGCGCTTTACAAGCGCGCGTCGTTTCTTCTCGGCAGGCTCGGCCAGCCGATCGGCGCCGAAGGGCTCACCGTGATCGACGATGCGACGATCCCGGGAGCCCTCGGCTCGCGCCCGTTCGACGGCGAGGGGCTCGCCTGCAGAAAAAACGTCGTGATCGAGCGCGGCGTGCTGCGCAGCTACCTTCTCGACACCTACAGCGGTAAGAAGCTCGGCCTGCCCTCGACGGCGAACGCCGCGCGCGCGGTCGGGAGCGCGCCGACGGTCGCGCCGACGAACTTTTTTCTCCTTCCCGGGCGGCACTCGCCGCAGGAGATCCTGGAGTCGGTCGACGAAGGGTTTTACGTGACGGACCTGATCGGCTTCGGGGTCAATCTCGTGACCGGGGACTATTCCCGGGGCGCCTCGGGCCTCTGGATTGAAAAAGGCAGGCTTAGTTTCCCCGTCGAGGAGGTCACGATCGCGGGGAACTTAAACGATATGCTCCGGGACGTGGAGATGGTCGGCAGCGATCTCGAGATGCGAAACCGCACCTCGGCGCCGACGATCAAGATCGCGCGGATGACGGTCGCGGGAGATTAGCCAAGTTCGCGCGCAAGATCGCCGCTTCTCGTCAAAAGGCATGACCCTACCCCTTTCCCGACGAGCACATCCTCACCGCGTGCTTTTCCGCCGCGCCGGCGTCTTCGATCAATCCCTTTGGGCCCTGGCATCCCGCCGCCCGAGCGGTCGTGGCGAAAAAAATTCCGCTTGCGGCGCGGCTTTCCCGCTCCGGTGCGGAGTCAAGCCGTTTCTCTTTAGTCAGATCACCTTGTAGCCGGCTTTAAGGACGGCGCGGAGAAGGTCGTCGACGGTGGCTTTCTGGATATCGAAATCGACCGAGACGACGCTCCGCTCGACGTTAAACGCTACCGTTTCAACGCCGGGGACCGCTTTTAACGCGGCGCGCAAAACCGGAAAGGCCTCGGCGGTCAAATTTTCGACCGAAATTATTGCCGTGCGCGTCCGTCTCACCGCTTCACTTTTTGACAAAGGACCTCCGCCTCTGCAATAAGGCGCGAGGCGATCCACTCGCGCTTCCACGCGGGCGGGTCGCGACACCGGCGAGCGGGCGATGCGGATATCCGGCATCAGCGACCGAAAAACTTTGGCGCGGCTTTTGAGAGCGGGCGAAGTCGCCGACGCGCTCGCGGCCGATTCCGCTGAGGCGGAGGCCATCGAGGCGCTGCAGCGAATCCTCTTCTACCTCGGCTACGGAGAGGAGCTTCAGTGGGCGCGCCTGGGCGCGGACGGGCGTTATGAGGCGCATACGGTCGCGGCGGTCGCGGCGTTTGCGGCGCGGGAAGGGTTGGCAGGCGACGGCAGCGAGACGACTCCCCAGCAGCTTCGGCTCATGCTCGAGCGCTATGACGCCAGGGTGGAAAGCGACGTGGCGAGCCTCAGGGCGATCCAGCAAAGCGGCCGGAGCGAAGCCGCGCTCAGGCGTCAGAGCGACGATACCGAAAGCGTCCGCGCGCTGCAAAGAATCCTGTACGTCGTGGGCTACGGCGATGAGATGAAGTGGGAGAAATTCGGCGATGACGGCGACTACGGGGCCAACACCGCGCGCGCGGTCGCCGCATTTGCGTCTGATATGAATTTCGCAGGCGATGGCTCCGCGGTAAGCCCCGAGATCCTCGCCAAAATCGTCGAAGCCGTAAGCGATGAGCACGAACGGCCTCAGCCGCTTCCCGCGGAAAGACTCGTGGTGACGGCATCGAGCATCTCGGTTCACACCCGAAGCGGGCGGCAAAAGATCGCCTCCCGAGCGAGGTACGGCAGCCGGAGCGGCTGGCGCGTCGCCGGAGAGATGCCTTTCGCGAGTTACGTCGAGACGCATCCCGAGGTCTTCGCGCGCCAGCCACCGTCGATGCTGCGGGTTCTCCACGCCGTTGTGGAAAACGAGGGGAGCTTCGACGCGGTCAACGCCTACGACAACGCGTTTCTTTCGTTCGGGATCCTGCAATGGACCGCCGGAGCGGGATGCGCAAAGGGCGAGTTGGCGGGTTTCCTCGACCATTTAAGGATCCGACATCCCGCCGTGTTCGAGAAACATTTCGGCGCCTTTGGCCTCGAGCCGGCAGCGCTTACGGGCGGCGTCGGTTCTCCCGCTTGCGGTCACTTGTGCCTGCACGGCCAGCGTTTGGATAGCCCGGAAAAAAAGCTGTGCTTGCGCGGCGCGGAATGGGTCTACCGTTTTTGGCGGGCCGGCCGCGACCCGATCGTCCAGCGGGCGCAAGTGGATTACGCTTCGGCGCGCCTCGGAATCTTTTACCGCAATCCCGGAAAAAGGATTTTCGGCCGCTTCGTCGCCGACTACGTGACCTCCGAGCTGGGCGTGGCGCTTCTCTTCGACCAGCACGTCAATCGGCCCGGCCACGTTCCCGCGACTGTCGCTCAAGCGGTGAGAGAGCTGAACCGCGAGCTCGGCGCGCCCGAGAGCTGGGACGATGATGCGGAGAGGCGTCTGCTCGAGCATTATCTGGAGCTTCGGCACAAAACGAGCATGACGGATTCAAAAAAGCGCGCGCGCCGTATTCTCAGCTTGGCAGGCACGGTTCTTTCGCCGCAGCGGGGCTCGTTTGCGCTCTCGCCGCTCCCGCGCGCGGGCTAAAATTGTCGCCACGTCCGCGTTGTTCGCTCTTACGGCTCGGTGTCCCGAGCGGCGCGCCGCTTCCAAGCGAGCAAGGCAAAAATTTTCTGGACATTTGCGCCGCTTTGCCCTAATAATCGCCTGCTTTCCACGCATGGTTCCCCGGTATCGAAGCGACCTCGCTATTCGCCAAACGGCCGAGAAGAGATGGAGATAGGTTGGTGATCGGGTTCGGTTGCGCGCTTCCTCGACGGAGCGCGCGGACGGCGCCGTGTCGATCGCAGAGGAGGAGGGTTATGGCGTACGATGTGACGCAACTGCTTAAAATGTCGCAAGCGGAGCTGGACGATCTTTTCAAGAGAAGCCCGGCCGGGCCGATTCCCAACGGCGAGGCGGACGGCACCGCCATCGTCGCGCCGGGCACGAAGTACACCAAGGAGATCGCCTCGTTCATCAACCATTTCGCATGGCAGGGAAAGGTGTTCGACGCCAAAAAGGGGGTGCTGAAAAATCGCATCACCGCGCTGGGGTTCAACGCCATCATCGCCAAAGTTTACAAGGCGCCCAGCTGGCTCGACGGCAAGGAGTGCATCGTGCTCGATTACTCGGATACCTCGCTCGTCGCCAAGTGGATTCGCGACGAGATCCGCCAGATCGCGCCCAAGCTTTATTTGGGGAAGGTTTACTGGGGGAAAAAGCGGCTGATCGATTTTGCTCTGCAGTTCTGACGCGCGAGCGAACGGGAAGGACGCGATGAAAGGCAACCGGATGTTCTGCGCATGTCTGCTCATCTTGATCGTGCTGCTGGCAGCCTGCGGCAAAAGGGAGCCAGCCCCGGGCACGGTGCAGGACGAAGCCATGCGCGCGGGGCGCACGGCGGAGAGCTTTCCGGCGGCGGACGAGGACTACTTTCGCGACATGGACGGCGGCGTCCAGCTCACCCGGAACGAAATCAAAGGGCGCAACAACTGGATCGTTTGGACGGGCGGCAACGACCGCTTCTGGGATTATCTCGTCAACAAGAGCTTCGGCGCGGTCGATTTTCTCAAGATTCTTTCCTCGCATCCCAGTATCAAACACTTGAGCCGCGACACCCGCTGGAAATATCTCGGCCTTGTCAACGAACCTTGCTTCGAGAAGCCGACCGGACCGCGCCCCGATCGGTTCGGGCTCTGGCTCGACACGCGCGGCAAAGACTGTCCTCCGGATCCGTTCGAGAACGAGCAGAAGTATCCGGGCGTCAAGATCGGCGCGCGCGGAAAGAATATCCCGGTCGGCTCCTACTACGGCTACGCCTCCGGCGTCGTCGGCCTCAGGCTTTTTCCCAATCCGGACTTCGACGAGCAGGCGCAAAAGCGATGGGACCCGGTCCGCTACTACACCGACCCCAGCTACTATCAGGACAAGAACCTGGTGCGCCCCTACCGCGTCGGCATGTCCTGCGGGTTCTGCCACGTCGGCCCGAGCCCGGTCAAGCCTCCGGCGGACCCGGAAAACCCCAAGTGGGAGAATCTAAACTCGAATCCGGGCGCGCAATACTTCTGGGTAGACCGGATTCTTTTCTGGGAAAAGGACGAGAAGAGCTTCGTGTATCAGCTGTTACACACCTCTTTGCCCGGAACTTTGGACACCTCGTTTATTTCCACGGACTACATCAACAACCCGCGCTCGATGAACGCGGTCTACAGCGTCGGGCCCAGGATGCAGGCGGCGCTTCGCTGGGGGCAGGAGAAGCTTGCGGGCGAACAGCTCAGGAACAAGCAGCTCAACCACTATCCGCAGACCTCGAGCCTTTCCCAATTTTTCAAGCCTCCCGATACGGTGATGACGCCGCGCGTGCTCAAAGACGGCGCCGACTCGGTCGGGATTCTGGGCGCGCTCAACCGCGTGTTCATCAATATCGGCCTTTTCAGCGAAGAATGGCTGCTCCATTTTAACGCTCTGGTCGGCGGCAAGAAGATCACCCCGATCCGCATCGAGGACGCCGAGAAAAATTCCGCCTACTGGAACGCGACGACGGCGCAAACGCCCGACGTCGCGCTTTTTTTCCTCAAGACCGCAAAACCCGATCTCCTCAAAGACGCGCCCGGCGGCGAGCAATATCTCACGAAAGACAAAGCCACCTTGAATCGCGGCAAGATCGCTTTCGCCCGCTACTGCGCGCGCTGCCACTCGAGCAAGATCCCCGAGGCGCCCGCCGGCGTCGACGTGAACAACTGGGATCAATACTGGGCGTGGACCAAAACCGACGATTTTAAGCAGAAGATGACCGCGATGGTCCAGGCGGACGATTTTCTCGCGGACAACTATCTCTCGACCGACCGGCGGATCCCGGTGACTCTCATACAGACCAATGCCTGCAGCCCGCTTGCAACCAACGCTCTTCAGGGCAACATCTGGGACAACTTCTCGTCGCAGACGTACAAGGATCTCCCCCCGGTCGGCAAGATGACGCTTCACAATCCCGTCGACGGCTCCACGTTCGAGTACGAGCTGCCGGGCGGCGGGCGCGGCTATACGCGCCCGCCGTCGCTCATCAGCCTCTGGTCGACCGCGCCGTTTTTGCTCAACAACTCCGTGGGAAAGTTCCGCTGGGAGGTCTCGGTCGAGGCGAGGCTGGACTCGTTCAACGATTCCATCCAGCAGATGCTTTGGCCGGAAAAGCGCAAAAAAGACATCGACGTGATCAAGGAGCTCGGGCTGCCCGAATCGCGGGCGCTCAACGTGCCCGGCTTCATCTACCGCACGACGCAGACGAGCTATATCCGCGTGCCGGCCGGCTACTTGCCCGATGGGTTGGAGAAGCTGCTCGACTGGGGCCCGTGGCTGCACCGCTGGTTCCCGTGGCTCTTCTCGGAAGGCGGGGTCGAGATCGGGCCGGTTCCCAAGGGGACTCCGGTGAGCCTTCTCACCAACATCGATCTGGAAACCAGCAAGGCGGACCTGCTGCGAGTTTTGCTCCGGCTCAAGAGAAACCTAAAGAAAGTAGAAGGCGCGAGCGACGAGGAGGCCGCCAGAGTGTTCCGGGAGGACAAGGAGCTGATCAACGGCCTCATCAAAGTGAGCAAATGCCCGGACTACGTGGTCAACAAGGGGCACTATTTCGGCACGGCTCTCTTTAAGGAAGAGCCGCCCCTGAGCGACGACGATAAGTGGGCGCTGATCGAGTACCTGAAGACCTTCTAGGGGCAAGTCCGGAGCGACGGAAAATGCGCCGGCGCGCCGATGGCCGGCGCTCCCGTACGGCGATGCGCTAGCGCTTCTTTCTCCCATGACGGCAGATCCCGCCGGGCCCCGCAATTATGACTACATCGTCGTCGGCTCCGGCGCCGGCGGCGGCCCGGTCGCGGCAAACCTCGCGGCGGCGGGGTTTAAAGTTTTGCTGCTGGAGGCCGGGGCCGATGCGGTCGAGCTGGCGGCGCCGCGGCTGCCCGAAGACTACCATGTGCCCGCCTTTCACGCCTTTGCCTCCGAGAACCCGGCGATCAAGTGGGATTTTTTCGTGCGCCACTATGCCGATGATGCGGCGCAGAGGCGCGACGGCAAGTTCATCGGGGAAAAAGACGGGGTGCTCTATCCCCGCGCGGGCGCTCTGGGCGGGTGCACGGCGCACAACGCGATGATCTTGGTCTACCCCCACAACGACGATTGGGACGAGATCGCGGCGCTGACGGCAGACGCGTCCTGGAAATCCGAGAACATGCGGAAGTATTTCCAGCGGATCGAGGACTGCCGCCATCGGCCGACGGCCTTTTGGCTGAACAGACTTCTCGGCGTCAACCCTTCCAGGCACGGCTTTGGCGGCTGGCTTTCAACCGAGTGGTCGGTGCCGAGGGAGGCCCGGGGCGACCGCGAGCTCCGCACGATCGTCGAGCGCTGCGCCGTGCAGGCGTCGAGGGAAATAGGCGATCGGCTGAAGCGGCTCAGGTGGTTTCTGAAAACGCGGGCCGATCCCAACGACTGGCGATCGGTGCGTGAAAACGCGTACGGAATTCGCCTGTTGCCCCTGACCACGCGCCGGCACATGCGCGTCGGCAGCCGCGAGCGCGTGCTGGCGGTCGCAAGGCGGCATCCGCAAAGGCTTACCGTCGAGCTCAACGCTCTGGCTACGCGTGTTCTGTTCGACGGCGGCAACCGCGCCACCGGGGTCGAGTACCTGAAGGGAGAGCGTCTTTACCGCGCGCACGCCGATCCGGCGCCGCGTGCGGGCGAGGCGCGGCAGGCTTACGCCGCGCGAGAGGTTATCCTCGCCGCCGGCGCGTTCAACACGCCGCAGCTTCTCATGCTGTCGGGAATCGGCCCGCGGCGCGAGCTTGAGCGCCACGGAATCCCGGTGCGGGTCGAGCTTTCGGGCGTCGGCAACAATCTCCAGGACCGCTACGAGATAAGCGTCGTCTATCGCATGAAGGAAGGCTGGAAAATGATGGCGGGCGCGAGCTTCACCCGGGACGATCCGCAGTACCGCCAATGGGAAAGGCACCGGGAAGGGATCTACGCGGGCAATGGCGGCGTGCTCGCCATTATCAAGAAGTCAAAGCCGGATCGGCTGCCCGATCTTTTCTGCCTCGGACTGCTGGCGAATTTCAGAGGCTATTTTCCCGGTTACTCAAAGCTCATCGCCCAGCGGCAAGATTATTTGAGCTGGGTCGTCCTCAAGGCCCGCACCGAAAACGCCGGCACCGTAAGGCTCCGCTCGGCCGATCCGCGCGACGTACCCCGGATCAACTTCGACTATTTTCCGGCAGGAAAAAGCGCTCAAGAAGACCTCGATGCGGTCGTCGACGGGATCAGGTTCGTGCGCGCGCTGAGCGCGCGCATGAGCGAGCACATCGCGGAGGAGGAACTGCCGGGAAAAAAGCTCCAAAGCCAGGAGGAGCTACGGCAGTTCGTCAAGGATAACGCCTGGGGGCATCACGCGTCGTGCACCTGCCCGATCGGGGCGCCGGAAAAGGGCGGCGTCGTCAACGGCAATTTTCAGGTCCATGGAACAAAAAATCTCCGCATCGTCGACGCGTCGGTGTTTCCCAAGATTCCCGGCTTTTTCATCGTCTCGGCCGTCTACATGATCGCCGAGAAGGCAAGCGATGCGATTCTCGCGGATGCACAAGCGGCAGGGAACCCGCAGGAGCGCGTTCGAGCGCGCCCGGTTGGGCAAGATGCGAGTCGCTAGGCCGGCGCGGCAGGCCGTTGTTCTGATGATCGTGCTTGTCGGCGCCGCGGTCGGCGCCCGCGTGTCGGGCACGGCGTACCGAGCGCTGGCCTCTCCCGGCGACGTTTACTCGTCCGGTTTTCGCGCCGGCGAGGCGCAACTGAACCCGTCGGAGATCGCCGGGCGAAAGATCTGGTTTTACGCGACCGCGGGGAACGATCGCTTTCACACCTACGTGTTCCAGCAGCGCTTCGGAGTCTTGATCGACTGGTACCGCGTTCTCAACTCACGATCGCGCTACGAGCGGTTCAAAAACTGGGGGCTCATCAATGATCCCGACTGCTGCCGGCCGGGAGACCCCGGCTGCGCGGCAAAAAGCCTCGAAGAGACGTACGGCTTTGATTTCTGTCCGGGCGACGATGTGCTCCTCAAATTCGTCGGCCAGGAAGGCTATCGCGATCCGGCCTGTGATTTTGCGGATCCGGACGGCCGCAACGACAAGGAAGATCCGTGCTATCTCGCGTTCGGCACCTCGAGCGGAGTTCTCGGCTTAAGAAAGTTTCCCAACCCGCGCTTCGACCGTGAGCAGTGGCGCAAGCTGAACAACGGTAAGCTCGGCACCTGGGAAGGGTACAACCGCAAGCTCAGCGGCAACCCCGCCGATCCCGATGCGCGGACCAGCCGCCTTGCCGACGGCTCGATCGAGCCGCCGTTTCGGATCGGCATGGCCTGCGGCGCCTGCCATATCGGCTTTACGCCGCTCCGGCCGCCAGACGATCCGGAACGACCAGGATGGGAGAACATCAGCGGCACGGTCGGCAATCAGTACCTGCGGATCGCGCATATCATGGTCTCCGGGATGCCGGCCGATAGCCTCGAGTGGCAGGTCTTTACGCACGCGCGTCCGGGCACGATCGACACCTCGGCGGTTGCGACCGATCAGATCGACAATGCAGGGACGATCAACGCGATCATCAATTTCAGGCGGCGACCGGTCTTTGAGGGCGAGAAGGTTCGCAAGTGGCGAAAGGTCAAAAGCTGCCCGAAAGGTGCGCAGGACAGCGCGTGCTGGTGCGTGCCGGGCCGCGCAGGAAGGTGCTGGGAGCGAAGCTTCCGTGAGGAGGCCGTGCATCACCTGCTCAAAGGGGGAGAGGATAGCACCGGCATCCTTGAAGCCGTGCAGCGCGTCTATATCAACCTCGGTTCCTGTTCCGAGCAGTGCTGGGTCAATCACCTCACGGATCCGCGCCAGCTCGACCCCGAGCGGCGCGGCTTCGGCCAGACGCCGTTCGATGCCGGGCAGTGCCGCCGCGACTGCCCGCACTTCCGCGCGCTCGAGGACCGCCTGCAGTATATCGTCGATTTTTTGCTTTCCGCCGAGGCGACCGCCACCGACCTGTACAAGGCTCAAGGGCTCAAGGAGCCCGGTGATCTGGTGGAATGGCTCGAACGGGAGTACGGCCGAGGAGCGGTGGAGCGAGGCCGGGCCGTCTTTGCCGAGAACTGCGCGCGCTGCCATTCCTCGCAAGAGCCTCCCTTCGCCGCGCGCGATTTCGATAGCGTCGATCAGGGGACGGGATTACGCCGCGATTGGCTGGGAAACGATAAGCCGGTACTGGCGACCGAGGTCGGCACCAACCGGTGCCGCGCGCTCCATTCGAACCACATGAGAGGACATATCTGGGAGGAGTTCGGCTCGGAAACGTTGCGCGCGCGGCCGCCCGACGCGAATATCCCGGAGCCGTCCGGCGAAGGCCGCGGCTATTACCGAAACATTTCCCTGCTTAGCCTGTGGGCGCATGCGCCTTTCATGCATGACAACGCCATCGGACCGGAGATTTGCGGCGCGCCGGTTTACGACCACTTCGGGAAACCCCTCGCCAATGCGAATCCGGCGGGTTGCTGGCGGTTCGATCCGAGCGTCGCGGGAAGACTAAAGCTCTTCAAGGCGTCGATGGAAAATCTCTTGAATCCGAAAACTCGCGGGAAGAAAGTCGCCAGGCTCGATCGCGACGTTCATCTTCAGATCGGCCCCAAACTTTGGGACGGCAAGGAAAAGAACAAAGTGCTTGGGTTGAGCCTCGTCATCCCGCAAGGGACGCCGGTGGCATTTTTGGGAAACCTGCAGCACAAGCAGCTCTTTCTCGATTTGCTCTGGGCGAAGCTCAAGCCCGAGGATCTCGAGGCGAAACTTACGCGGCGGCTGGGGCAGGCGCGGGGGCAAGAAATGGCGCGCGCGCTGCGCGCCGTCGTCGCCGAGGCGGCGGAGGACCCGGAACGGCTCATGGGTGCGCTCAAGAAGAGGCTGCCGCTTGTCGTGGAGCGCTACAGCTCCTGCGCGGAGATCGTGGAAGACGGCGGGCACCGCTTCGGCGAAGGCCTGCCGGCGGAAGACAAAAAAGCGCTGATCGCTTTTCTATCGACGCTGTGATTTTGCGCCGGTTCATTCGGGGCACGCTGATCGTTGCGATCGTGGCGGGCGTGGCTTTCGCCCTGCTCAGGAGTTTCGCGCCGCCGCCGAAACCAGAGATCCTGTTTGCACGCTACGGCGAGTCCTATCGCGAAAAGCCCGACTTCGCGCTCGTCGAGCGCCAATTCCCGCTCACGCCAAAGGAGCTGAAGAGCTTGCGGCCGGAAAATCTCAAGGCATTCAACCAAGAGCAGCTCGATCAGCTCTACGCCCGTCTGACCGCGGGGCCGCTCCCGGATGGGCCGTTTGGCGGCGAGGTTTTACGGCCCGATGGCGCGCCGGTCGATCGCGCCGTTGAAACCGCCGGCTCGCCAAAAGGGCTCGCGCTCAAGCTCCCGCGAGCCAAGCTGGAAATGATCGTTCATGCCCTTTGGCGCGGCAAGGTTTTTTATCGCGCCGAGCGAATCGCCCGTACCGCTATCGAAGACCTCGAGCCGTTAAGGCCGTTTCTCGAAGGCGAGGTCCCGAAAGCGAAGGTCAAAGGGAAAGATGCATGGCTGCTTTTTCCGGCGAAGGTTTACTGCGGCCAGAGCCTTTTGGACGGGCGGCGGGAGTCGATCGTCATCGACTACGCGTTTGCGGACGAGATCGCGGGCTATCGCGAGATGCCGGATTCTTTGGCCGGAAGAAACGGTTTCGGCGTGCGCGATGAGATCCGCATGGTCCGGCCGGGACTGTATCTGGGACGGGCCTATGTCGAGCGGTTTTTTGCGCTCAATTTTTTTCTCCACAGCGACGAAGTTGCCGCGCGCGAGCTGGCATCGTTCGCGCGCGGCAAGCTCAAGCAGGACTGCTGGCCGGGCACTCAAGTCGCCCGGCTCAATTAAAATGGCCGCCGGTCGCTTGGAGCGCAGGGAGAGATCCCCGGGAAAAGTCTCTCGGGCCGCAACCGGCAGGCGGGTTTTTGCCGGCGCTCTCGTTTGCTTTGCCGCGCTGGACGGAAACCTTCAGGCGGCTGGGGCGGCAGCCGCCGACGGCGAGGGCCGGGGCCGGCCGCCGTCGGCAAACGCCGTCGCGCACGCCGATTTACCCCCCGTCGGGAGATCGCTTTTCGATTTTGTTTTGCGCGAGGACGAAGGCGGCAAAAAGACTTACCGAGTTCCGTTTCCTTTTACGGCGCTGTTGCAAAAGATCGAGCGCAAGCTTGGGCGAACGCAATCGCGGTCGAGGCCGGTAAAGCTTTTGCTGATCCCGCTGGGGCGCTCGCTTCAGCGAAACGCCGGGGCGCCTGAGTTTTTTCGTTATCCGCGAGCGATTGTGGCGGTGGACGGCGCAACGGAGGCGGGCCTGTGGCTCAAAGACCGACTTTACCTCGGCTACCACGAGAAAGCCGCTCTCATCGAGGTCATCAGCTACAACGAAGCGGCGGGCCGCTTTGAATTCCAGATCGTCAAGGATTACCGCCCGGGCGGCAAGCCGGAAGCCTTCTATGCGAGCCGGGCCGTTTGCACCGGCTGCCATCAGAACGGCGGGCCGATCTTTTCCCGAGCTTCCTGGGCCGAAACCAACGCAAATCCGGGCGTGGCCGCGCGCCTGCGCGAGCATGCGGCGCGATTTTACGGATTTCCGGCAGAACAGTCGATCGACGTTGCCGCCGGGTTCGATCGGTCGACGGACCGAGCGAATTTGTTCGCCACAACCCAGATGCTGTGGCGCGACGGATGCAAGTCAAACGCGCGCGCGGCGACCGCTGTCCGCTGCCGGGCGGGCGCGCTTGTCGCGGTGCTGCAGTATCTTTTGAGCAGCCGGAGAGGCTTCGATACGGAATCGGCGCGCTACAAGCGGGATTTTTTTCCGGCGCTTGCAACATGGAAAGAAAGGTGGCCCAACGGCATTGCGATTCCAAGCGCGGATCTTCCGAACCGCAATCCCTTTGCCGAGTTGGGCGAGTCGAGCGAGTACCTCACCGCGGCCGGAGGGTTCGGTGGAAGCGCCAAACCGCCGCGCGCGGAGCTGCTCCTTTTGGCGGACGTAAAATCGCCATTCGATCCGCTATGGCCGCGCGCGCCGGCCGAAAAGTGGCCGACCGGGGAAGGACTGGAAACGACAGTCGAGCGGTTCATCGACGGCCTCGCCGAATTCATCGCGCCGCAGGATATCCGCCTCCTGGACCGCCATCTGCTTTCCATCGGGGCCAGCTCGGCGAAGCGGCGGACTTTTCGCGCGGCGTGCGCTTTCACAAAAGAGAAGCGCGGCGGGCTCGAAGCCCTAAAGTTTCGCTGCGGCGAGGATACCGAAGCGAATCTCGTGCTGCGCGGCCGGCTCTATCGGGGAAAAGACTCCTCGCTCGAGGGCACCGTCGAGGAGTTGGCGCTGGCAGGCTCCGGCAAGCTCAGGAATTTGCAAGCCCGCGCCGGCGACGGGCCCGGGCCGAAAGCCGTGGCGCTTCAGGTGACTGAGCAAGATCCGACGCGGCGCGCGCGGCTACCGAACGGAAACGCGATCGAGGAGATCCGGCTCTCAACGCCCGGGTCAAGTTTCGCCGGCGGGGAGCTTACCGGCGAGGCGTCAGTGACGGTCGTGGAGGATTTTGCGCTCGTGACGGAAGCGGTGGACGCGCTTGCGCGGGCGGCCGAACGAAACGAGAGCGACGCGCTTTCGGACAAGCCTTTTCGCCGCGCCGCGCTCATGGGCGCGCTCTTTGAGAAGCTGAATCTCAAAGCGCGGCAGTGGTGCTGTCTCGACGACAGGGGCATGCCGGCTCCTCAGGCGGAAAAGCCGCTCTTGCACGAGCGAACGCGCCCGCCGCCGGGGACGGCGGGGGCGCTGGCGATTTTTTATCGCGAGTGCGGCATGTGTCACGGCCTTTCGACTCCTCAGCCGGCGAATTTCCTGCACGGCGGCCTGTCCGACGTCCGCGCGAAGATCGACGGGTGCGCCGAGCGCATCTATTACCGGCTCGACATGTGGCGGCTCGGGCCGGAAGAGAGACCCAAAACGCCGATGCCGCCGGCCGGCGATTGGCGGAACTTGACGCTGGCGGGGCAGACGGGCCTGAGCGCTGCGGATGTCGAAACGATGAAGGCATACGCCGCCGGAGTTCTCCGCGCCGCCGGGCGCAAGCCATACGGGGAGGTTTTGCGCCGGGATTACGCAACCCTTCGGCCCTGTCCGGCAAAAGCGATCCAGTGAAAAGCGAGGCTCGCCGATGACGCGGAGAAAACGGTTCGGGTAGAAAGCGACTCGAGGGAATCGATCATGAGTGAAATCAGCACACTGTCTCCGGTCCGCCGTTTCGTCTACAGGGCCGGCGTCGTCTTTTTGGTTCTTCTCGCTATCGTCGTTCTCGCGGCCGCGTACGTCGGCGGCCGGTTTAGCGGCGACATCCCGGTGCGGTACGCCAACGACGAGGAGCACTTCAAGTACGGCTCGCTCGGAAGCGAGCACGAGTTCGGCATCCCGTACTGGATCTGGCGCGCGCTGCCGGAGCTGTTTCCGGAAAAGCTTCCCGGGAAGGGCTACGAGTCGCTGGGCTTCATCTATGAAGAGGGCAAAGACTTGCCGATCGGGATGTCCCGCAGGCGCTATTTAGGCTTCGATCTGGTGTGGCTGAATTGCGCCTTCTGCCACGCCGGCACGGTGAGGGAAGCGCCTGAGAGCGCGCCGCGAATCTACACGGCGATGCCCGCCAACGGCTTCGACTTTCGCGCGTTCATGCGCTTTCTGTTTGCGGCTGCCGAGGACCGCAAGTTCACGCCCCAGAGGATTCTCACCCAGATCAAAGAGATCCGGCAAAGAGAGGGCTTGCGCGATCTGCCGCTGATCGACCGGCTCGTGCTCCGCTGGTACGGCATCTACTTTATGCGCGAGCGGGTGCTCGCGATTCGCGACCGGCTGCATTTTATCCGCGAGCAGCCGGAGTGGGGACCCGGCCGCGTCGACACTTTTAACCCGCTCAAGGCGTACTTCAATTTCCCGCCGGAGAAGCTCGCGCCCGAAGAGCGGATCGGGACGACCGACTTTCCCTCGATTTGGAATCAGGGCCAGCGCGAGGAACTCAAGATGGAGCTCCACTGGGACGGCAACAACATCTCCCTCGAGGAGCGCAATCGCAGCGCCGGCATGGGCGCGGGCATTACGCCGCCGACGGCGGATCGCCCGAGCCTGAAGCGCGTGGCGGACTGGCTGCGGAAACTTCCCGCGCCGGCGTATCCGTTCAAGATCGACGAGGATCTCGCGCGGCAGGGAGCGCCGATCTACAAAAAGTACTGCGCCGATTGCCATGGCGTCGACGGCAAGGACTTTCGCGGCAAATACGTCGGCAAGGTGACGCCGATCGAGGAGATCGGCACCGACCGCCAGCGCCTGGACTCCTACACGTACGATGTCGCCGTGAATCAGAGCATGATCTTCGCGGCTTATCCGGAAGAGCGCTTCCGCCATTTCCGCAAGACCTTCGGCTACGCGAACAGCCCGCTCGATGGCCTGTGGCTGCGCGCGCCGTACTTGCACAACGGCTCGGTGCCCACCCTGCGCGATCTGCTCGAGCCGGGCGCGAAGCGACCGAAAACCTTCTATCGCGGCTACGACGTTTACGATCAGAAAAAGGTCGGCTTTGTGGCCGACGTGGCCGAGGAAAAGGGAAAGAAGTTTTTCCTCTACGACACCGCTGAGCCGGGTAACTCGAACAGAGGACACGAAGGCTACCGGTACGGAACGGAGCTTTCGCCCGCGGACAAGGACGCGCTGGTGGAGTATCTGAAGACGTTTTGAGCGCCGGGCCGTCGCGGCGAAAGCGCGGGATCTCGGCCTTGCTGGCCCCGTGCGCGAAAGAGTTTCGCGCACTCGTTTGCGAGGCGCTTCGCTTCGAGCGATCCGGGAAAAACGGCACGAACGGAGGAATGAGCGAACCATGAGGGTACCAACCGGGTGGAAGGCGGGTCTCGTCATCGTCGTCATGCTGGGCGCTGCGGCCGGCATCGTCGGCTGGCAGAAGTTTTTCCGCGAGCAGCCGCAGCCCGAGTGGGTTCTGTCGAGTCCCGACATGCGCTTCAAGTACGGGTCGATCGGAGCGGAGCACGACGCCGGGATCCCCTACTGGATCTTTTATGTGCTGCCGCGGATCTTTCCGGACAAATTGCCGGGGCCCGGAGGCTACGCCTCGCTCGGCGTGGCGTGGGAGCAGGGACAGGAGCTGCCGATCGGCTTTACCAAAAAGGTGATCGGGTTTGCGCGCGTGGCGAACAACTGCGCTTCGTGCCACACCGCAAGCTACCGCAAGAGCGCGAATGAAAACCCCGTCTTTGTGCCCGCCGGCCCAAACCACACGCTCAACCTGCAGGCCTTCTTTCGCTTCGTTGTCGATTGCGCCAAGGACCCGCGCTTCAACGCGGACGAGATTCTCGGGGAGATCGACCTTCACACCCGGCTTTCCTGGCTCGATCGGATGATTTACCGCTATGTGCTGATCCCGCTCACCAAGAAGCGCCTTCTCGAGCGGGAGAAGCAGTTCGCGTGGGTTTACCACAAGGAGTTTCCGCTGTGGGGCCGCGGGCGCGATGACGCGATGAATCTCACGAAATATTTCATGATCGGCTGGCCGATGGACAACAGCATCGGCCCGACCGACATGCCGTCCATCTGGAACTTAAAGAAGTACAAGCCGGAAAAAGGCATGCTCATGAATCTCGCGGGAGACAGCCACGACGCCCGCTCGGTCATCATCGATTCGGCCCTCGGGCTACTGGGCGCCGCGCCGCGCGACATGGACGACTTTCTCGAGCAGGTGGCTTGGCTCGAAGATTATCTCGGGAACCTTCGCGCCCCGAAGTATCCGTTTCCCATCGATCCGACGCGAGCGAAAGCGGGCGAAGCCGTTTTCGCTCGAAACTGCGCGCGCTGCCACGCGAGCGAGCGCACCGGCACGCGCGTGCCGGTCGAGGAAGTCGGGACCGATCGCGAGCGGCTCGACACCTGGAGCAAGAGGGCGGCGATCGAGTCGAACCGGATCGTGCGGAGCTTCGGGATCGAAAGAAAGGGGCTCGTGGAGACCGAGCCGAGCGGCTACATCGCGGCGTTCCTGGACGGCATCTGGCTGCGCGCGCCTTACCTGCACAACGGCTCGGTGCCGACGCTTCGGGATCTGCTGAAGCCCGCCGCCGAGCGTCCCAAAGTTTTCTATCGCGGCTACGACGTCTACGATCCCGTCAACGTGGGCTTTGTCGCGCAAGGCAAGGAGGCGGAGCGGGTCGGCACAAGGTTCGACGTCAGCGAACGCTCCAACAGCAACAAAGGGCACGAGTACGGCACGGCTCTGTCGCAGGCGGAAAAAGACGCGCTGATCGAGTATCTCAAAACGTTGTAGGGAAATGGGCGCGGGAATCTTTCTCCCAGGATTCCCGGCCCTTGGGAAACGGCGACCGAAAGCGTCCGCGCGCGAAAGCTCAGGATGCGGGCGATTTTGGCTCCAATTCGGTGCCGGCCTTCTTGACCTTGCCGGCCGCGATCTCGCGCAAGGCGACCACGATCTCGCGGTTGTCCGAATCGACGAGCGGCTTGGCGCCCTTGAGGAGCTGCTTCGCGCGTTTGGCGCCAAGGATGACGAGCTCGAAACGGTTGGGTACTTTCTCGAGACAGTCTTCTACCGTAATTCTTGCCATTCGTCGTTTTCCTTTCAGGCGACGATTTAAGCAGATTTGCCCGCGGGGCGCAACTTGCGTCGAACGAGGCGGCGCGGGCGCGCCCGCCGCAAACTGGACAATCCGCGGGCGATGGCGTATGGGAAAAGCGCTTGTCGGAGCGCTCGCGACTCGGGGGAAAGCATGAGACCGGTGGAAATTTTTTGCTGGCATTTTATGGCCTATCCGTACCTGCCGCGCGATTTCGACGAGAAATACGAATCGGGCTGGGTCACGGTCCCCAATCGTTTGTGGGACAACGAAAAAGCGCGCGGCCTTTATCAGGAGTACATCGATCAGCTGGCGTACGCCGACGAGCTGGGATTCGACGGCATGGTGCTCAACGAGCACCATCAGAACATCTACGGGCTCATGCCCTCGCCGAACCTGATCGCCGCCGCTCTCACGCAAAGAACGCGGCGCGCAAAGATCGTCGTCCTGGGAAACCTCCTCCCCTTGCACCTGAACCCGATGAGAGTCGCGGAGGAGTACGCGATGCTCGATCAGATGAGCAACGGCCGGTTGATCGCCGGCTTTGCTCCCGGCGGCGGCCCGGAGACGTTTAATGTCTCATTCGGGGAATGGGAGAAAATCCCTCGCCTTTAGGCGAAGCCTTGAGGTAAAAGATCCATGTGCAGATATATCGGACGACCAGTCACACGAAATACGATCTCAAGTACCACTTGGTTTGGATTACGAAA
>DATMAM010000059.1:0-15783 GCA_035559995.1 Candidatus Acidiferrales bacterium | reverse complement strand
GCAAGAAGAGCTTCTCGAGCGCCGACAGCGGCAAGAGTTCATCGCGCACCTGCGAGTGGTGGACGGCCAACCTCGGCATCCAGTGGAGCTGGTAGTTTAGCTTCCACATAGCCGCCAGAAAGATAAGAAGGGGGCCATCACGGCCCCCTTCTTATTTCGCGGCTGTGCAAGCTCGGCGGAGGTTGCGCGCCGCGCCTTTGCTCTCGCCGCGTCACTTGCTTCTGCCGCCCCTGCCTCGATCGCGCCCGTCGCTGTCCCGCAGCGCGCGGCGCCATCTTATCGGCGCCTGATCGATCTCTCGCTCTATCTTGTAGCCGATGTACTCGCCGCGCGAGATGATTTCCTTGCGGTCGACATCCCCTCCCGCGATCAGCTGAAGATCGCGCTCGATTTGAGTGCGAATGATTCGGCCGGGATCCCAATATCTCCCGTCGGGGTGGTAAGCGTCTACATATTCAAGCCAGTTGTGGATTCCGCTCAAGCCGGCCTGGATATCCTTGCGCCCTCTTTCCCAATCGCCCTGGCGTGCCAGGACAAGGCCGAGGTAAAGATCGGCAAGGTAATCGTCCTTGTGCAGGGAGTTCGCGCGTTCCAGGGCTTTGCGCGCTTCGGCTAAGTTGCCCAAGGTATAATAAGCCTTGCCGATGTAGGTCCAGATGCCCTGCGGGAGCAGAGTGAAATCGGTAACGTAGTCCGGATCCATTTCGGCCGCTCGCTGAAAATGGAATAGCGCCGCCTTGGCGTCGCCGCGGTTGAGAGCGTATCGGCCCGGCTGCACCTCCCCGCCGATGCGGTAACTGGCGCAGCCAGCCGCAAAAGAAAAAACAAGCAAAGCCAGGATCGCTTTAATGCCTGTCATAGCCGCTCCTCTAATTCGACATTAGCCGTTTTGCTACGAAAGGCAACAGGCGAAATCTGGAGAGTTTCGCCGAGCGCTTACGGTTCGTAGCAGGATATGATAATTAGATCTCCCCGCTCATACGGCGATTGTGGTATCGTAGTTGAGCCGGCGGAGTACGCGTTTTTGTCAATTACGCCGGCGAGAAAAAAGTGGGAGTGAGCGTGATGTACAGAGGGCTTTGCAAGGCTTTCGCCAACTTTTTAATTCTGCTCGTGGGCGCGGGCTCGTTCGCGTGTTCCGTTCCGAAATGGTACTTCGGGCGTGGCGGAAAGTATAACCAGGCCATCATTGAATTGGGCCGGGGCCGTGGCGGCAATATCGACCAGGCAATCGTCAATTTGGAGGAGATTGCGCGTCAGGACCCCACCTACCGGGATACGCTGACGCAACTGGGCCGGGCCTACTATAAGAAAGGCCGCTATGACGATGCTTTTTTGATCCTGCAGCGCGCGGTCGCGCTAAACAAGGATGATGAGATTGCGTGGCTCGTTCTGGGGCTTACGCAGTTCCAGCTCGGCGACGACAAGCGCGGGCTCGATTCTGTAAGAGGCGGTTTGACGCTGCTCAGCAAAAACAACGGCGACGGCTACCGCGGGTATCCGCGATGGGACCAAGGGGGACGGGTCAAGAGAGCGATTAGCCGGGCGGTCTTTGAGGCGCGAAAGGGATCGGAGAACAAGACAGCCCTGATAGGGTCCGTGGAAAAGCTTCTAGCGGTGATCGATCACGAAGATTTTGTGCGGCGGAACCGAAGCGAATTCGAATACATGGAAGAATACCAGTAAGCGGGCTTGGTGCCGCTCCGCCTTCAGGGATTCTCGTCTTATTGCAAAAAAAGGGGCCTGAATACCAGGCCCCTTTTTTTGTCCGCGCGCCGGACCGCCGCCTAGTTGTTGTCGGTCCTGCCGTCGCTGTTTCGCAAGTCTCTGCGCCAGCGCACGGGCGCCATGTCAATCTCACGCTCCATTTTCTCGCCGATGCGCTCGCCGCGCGCGATGATGTCCTTGGGATTAATTTCTTTGCCGGACATGAAGCGAAGGTCCTCATCGATCTGCGTGCGAATAATGCGACTGGGGTCCCAGTACCGGCCGTCGTCATGATAGGCATCCACGTATTCAAGCCAGCTTGCCAGACCGCGAAGGCCTGAGGCGACCTCTTTTTGTCCGGCGTCGCGATTTCCCTCGCGCAGCAAGGCCAGCCCCAGGTACAGGTCCGCCATATAATCGTCCGGGTGCAAGGAGCTGGCGCGCTCGAACGCCTTGCGCGCTTCAGCGTAGTTCCCAGCGTCGTAGTACGCGCGCCCGACGTACGTCCACACTCCCTGCTTTAGAAGCGTAAAATCCGTGACGTAGTTCGGATCGATCTCCGCGGCTCGCTGGAAATGCGCCAGCGCCGATTTTTGATCGCCGCGATGCAAGGCGTAGCGTCCGGGCTGAAGCTCGCCGCCCGCGCGCAAGCTGCTCCCGCAGCCGGTCGTGAAAGCGGCTAACAAGAAAACGAGCAAGCTCCCCAAGATCGTCATCTGTGTACCTCCTTCCGAAACTGTACTACGTGTGAAAAGCGCCAGCGGATTTCACGCCGCTTGCGCTCGAATTGAATTGCCCGCGCAAAAGCCTTTTCGCGCATTCGAACTGACCCGAGTTTAGCCCCTGTCGCAGGAAATGCAATAGTTTTTGCTAACCCATTTGGGTTTGAGCTCTTCCACTCAAGTGGGGCCGGAACGGTCAATGGGTTCGCCGGGATGTGGACAGGCTGCGCGGCAAGCCTCCCTCGGCCAAGCCCTTTCGAGCGGTCTTCAAGGCTGGCCCCGATGCGTTTGCGTCAGCCGTCGGCGCCGACAATCAGGTCCTGGAAGCTCTCCTCGGTTCGGGCCGGTGTCAGGCTCTCGGGAGCTATCTTTTCGGTCAGGAGTTTCCTTTTTGTGAGAGGGACGTACAGACGCGCCTTTTCATATGCGGCGATCGCTGCCGCCAAATTTCCGATGCTTTTATGAGCCGCTCCCAGCCGCTCGTAGTACTCGAAGCGAACGGTCGAAAACGTAATGCCCGCCCACATGAAGAGCACTCCGAGCGTCATGGCAAGGCTGTACCCGAGACCGGCGGCGTGAGACCCGCGGAGAAAACCGATGACCATAAATCCTAAGACGACAAGGGCCAGGAGATACGCCACTGCCCTAGCCCCCGCGAGATCGAGGCTAAGACCCGCGGCCAATATCGTGCCGGCAAAAAGCAGCGTCATCGGGAGCGCAATTATGCCCGAGGCCTTGCGGCTTTCTACGGCGCGAATCACGGCGCCACCGATTCTTGCCAGACGGAGCCCCGGCCACGTTGACAGCCATCCGAGCCTCCAGAGAATGTTTTCCGGAAGCAGGTAAACTGCGCCAAGCGCGATCATATAATAGCTGAACCAACCGATGCTGAGCGCCAGGAGCATTTCGTTGCCGAGGCCATGAAAGGCTACCACCGCGGCAAAAGCCAGAAGGCAGATCGACCGCAACCGGCGGCTTTCCCGGGTATCCTGCTTGATCGCGACAAGGTAAGCGGCGGCCAGCAGCAGCTCGAGCGCAATCGTACCGGAGGCCGCGATTGGCCAAAGGGCGTCGCCGGGAATGCCGATCAGCGCGGCCCAACCCTCCAAGCGTGTCGCAAGCTCTCTCCTGGTAAGCCGGCGCACTATCCAGCCGTTGACGAACTGCTCCTCGGTGGCCTTGGTTATTGCGGTGAAGAAATAGAGGATCGCGATGTTAACGCCCAGAAGCACGTAACCCCATGCGCTTACTCTCCTCAACGCGGGTGGCGTCGAGCTCGTGCTGCTCGCGGTAAAACTGCCGCCGCGCCCGGGATAAAGATCGCGGGCGCGAAGCCGGGGAAAAAAGAGAAACGCTAGTATAACGAGAGATAAAAAATAGTGGTGCTGGTAGCCGTCGAGCATGCTCATCGCCCAGCTGTACGTATAGCCAAGCGCGAGGAGCCCCATGGCCCAGAATGACGGCGCGGAAATTGCGCAAAACAGGGCGAGGGCTCCCGACAACAGAAGGATGCCCGTAAACGCGCTGGTGTCGGGCAACGGCTGAACGGCGTCGAGCCAGGCAAAGTGCGCGACGTTGAAGTAATCGAGACCTCGGGTACTGGCCGCCGGCAGGCGCACCATCCACAAGTCAAAGGCAAGTAAGATAAGAACGGCCTTTGTCAGCAGATAGGGGCGAATAGCCGCCACCGGCCCAAACCAGTACTCCTCCCAGCGGCGCCACAACCCTCCGGCAAGAGAATGCCGGCGTGTGGCTGCCGTTTGTTTGCCTGCGTTTTTGCGCGCCAATTTTACCAGGTGCTCTTGACGACGCGTCCGGTCTTACAATTAAAGAACAGCATCCCCGATGGAATCTCCGTTCCGCTCGGGTCGGGACAGGTTCTGAGGAGTTGGACGCCGACGGCGCTGGGGTTGTCGCGACAGCGTTGCTTCAAGAACTTTTCCACGACCGCTGTTCTCCCCCTCTTGAGAAGGCCGAGCCAGCTACCGGCAACCAAATCGAGATCAAAACCCTCTGCGGGCATGTTCCCCGGATCGCGCCCAAAAACGGTCTCCCTTACCGTAACCGAGCAATATTTCTGCAGCCGGCCCAGGTAGGAAAACATGCGCCAGGAAAAGCGTTCGTCGTGCTTGTAGTCGCCCAGATAATAAGAGGCGGGAAGAAGGATCTGCCAGAGCACGTAAGTCGCGATAAAGATGCTGACGAGAAGCCTCGCCCGGCCGGGAGGCGGGCTGCCCAGAATGTCGGGGGAGGTAAGGGTAGGTGGGGAGGGGTCTAAACCCGTTTTGCCTCCTGATGCGGCGGTAGCAGTCGTTGCCCCGGCTCGCGGACCGCCGGATTGTCTTTCGCTGCGCATCTTCCTTTGCTCTTCTCGCGCCATGTGTTCGCTTCCTGCCTGAACATCGGCTGCGCTTGTTCCTAGCTTATCGTTATGAGCGGGGCACAAGTCAAACCTGTAGCCTCAGCCCGCGCCAGGTGCAAATCTTGCCGGGATCGAGAGACGGCTGCGGCCCGGTCGAAATCGCGATCTCGAAGCGAATCGAGCGCGTCGAACTCTTCAGCCAAAATAGAACCGCCAGTTCAAGAAACACAGGAATACGGAGGCTTGATAAAGGGGTGTGGAACGGCCCCGTCCTTCCTACGCCCGCCTAATAGAGCCGCCAAAGCAGATCGCCTAGGGTCGTCACAAAATAGCCGATGCTGACGTAAGCGTTGAAGTCAAAAAAGGCCCGATTGATGCCAGAGAGATCGTCCGGCCGCACAAGGGAGTGTTCCCACAAAAGGATGGCCGAGACCAAGAGCAAGCCTACCCAGTAAATCACTCCCAAAGCGGCGCTGACGCCGACAAGAGCCAAAAAGACAACCGTCAGAGCATGAAACAGACTAGAAAGCCTTAGACTGGGGACGATCCCAAAGCGGACGGGGATCGAACGCAAGCCGTGCATGCGGTCAAACTCGTAATCCTGGAGGGAGTAGAGCACGTCAAACCCCGCGAGCCAAAAGAGCACGGCAAGGCCGAGAAAAAGCGGAACGCCCAGCTCGGCCGGATCACTGGGAATACCGGCGATCGCCAGCCATGCGCCGATCGGGGCGAGCGCGAGCGCAAGGCCGAGAAAAAAGTGCGACGCCCAGGTAAAGCGCTTTGTCAGCGAATAAAAAAATACAATTGCCAGCGCGACGGGAGAGAGAACGAAACATATCCAGTTGAGCTGGTAAGCCGCGAACAGAAACAAAATGGACGCGGCCGAAGTGAGCAGCACCGCTTCGGAGACTTTGATCTTTCCTTGCGGTAGCTCCCAGTCTTTCGTGCGCGGGTTCAGCGCGTCAAACTTTCTGTCAGCCACGCGATTGAATCCCATCGCCGCGCTCCTTGCGCCAATCATGGCGATCAGGATCCACACCACAGTTCTGAGGCTGACCGGGTGCGTGCGCCCCGCGAGAACCACCGCCGAAAGCGCAAACGGCAAGGCGAAGACGGTATGCGAGAACCGGATCAGACGGCCGTAGTCGCGGAATCTTTCAAGCAGTTGCACGGCGGGTATCGTGCTCGTGGCTCGTGCTCGTGGCTCGTGGTTCGTGCTTGTACGGAGATAGCTAAGCTAGCGACGCCGTAACGATTGGGCCAGGCGAGTCAGCATCTGACCCACCCGCTCATAGTCGGAGCGGAGCTCCTCGTAAGTGTTATGGGAGATGTATCCCAGATCCTTGGCGAGCACCAGTTGATAACTGACTTCAGCAGCTGAGCCCCGCGCAATTCCCACGAATTGTCTAAACTCGCGGCTATTTAATCGCATCGAGCCTTCAACCAAATTCATTCCCACAGAATAAGCCGCACGTCTCATCTGCAAGACAAGACTGAACTTCTCCTCCTCTGGAAAACGACCTGTGAGCTTGTAGATTTTCAGCGCAAGCTCATGGGCAAGCTTGAACACGTCGAGCTGTTCGGCCGATTTCACTGAATCTTTCACCGATTCATACGAGCCACGAGCGACGAGCCACGATCACGATATGCCCAGCTTGTCCCAGATGGAATCGATGTACCTTTTCGTTTGATCGTCCATGACAATCGGCTCGGGCCATTCGCGCTCGAAGCCCTCGCTTTTCCATTTCACCGTCGCGTCGATGCCCATTTTCGAGCCGAAACCGGCGAGCGGGGCGGCGTGATCGAGAACATCGACGGGACCTTCGACAAAGACCACGTCCCTTTTGGGATCGATATGGTTGCCGACGATCCAGGTCACCTCCGCGAGGTCTTGGACATTCACGGTGTGATCGACGACGACGATCGTTTTCGTGAACATCATCTGACCCATTCCCCAAAGCCCGTGCATGATCTTGCGCGCGTGTCCCGGGTACTCCTTCTTGATGGAAACGATCGCGAGATTGTGAAACACGCCGTGAACGGGCAAGTTGATGTCGACGATCTCGGGAAAGGTCAGGCGCAGCAGCGGAAGAAAGATCCGCTCCGTCGCCTTTCCGAGATAAGCGTCCTCCATCGGCGGGCGGCCAACGATGGTGGTGAGATAAATGGGATCTTTTTTGTGCGTGATGCAGGTCACGTGGAAGACAGGATACCGGTCGGGCAAGGAGTAAAAACCGGTGTGGTCGCCGAACGGCCCCTCGCTTCGCGGCGGCTCGGTCGGGTCGATGTAACCTTCAATGACGATATCGGAGCTGGCCGGCACCTCGACGTCGATCGTCTTCGCCTTAACGAGTTCCACGCCTTTCATGCGAAGAAAGCCGGCGAAGAGAAGCTCATCCACCTGGTCCGGCAGCGGCGCGGTCGCGGCGTAGATTAGGGCGGGATCACCGCCCAGGCAAGCGGCGACTTCCATACGCGCGTTGGCTTCGCTCCGATGGCGGAAATGGCGCGCGCCGCCCTTGTGAATATGCCAGTGCATCGCCGTGGTGGCGCGATCGAAGACCTGCATCCGGTAGAGGCCGACATTGCGCCTTCCCGTGCGGGGATCCGAAGAGACAACGAGCGGAAGCGTAATGAACGGTCCGCCATCCCCCGGCCAGCACGTGAGAACGGGCAGAAAACTCAAGTCTGGACTGCTCTGAACGACTTCCTGACATTCCGCTCTCGGCACCACTTTCGGCGCGATGGCGCCCAGCCGGGCGAGTTCGGGAAGCAGGCGCAGCTTGTCCCAGAACGAGCCCGGCGGCTTCATTTGCGTGAGCTGCGCGATGCGGGCCGCGATCTCTTCGATGTCGTTGACGCCCAGCGCCAGTGCCATCCGCGTTTTGGAGCCAAAGGCGTTGATCAGCACCGGGATGCTTTTGCCGACGACGTTCTCGAAGAGCAGCGCGGGACCGTTGCGCTTCATTACGCGGTCGGCAATTTCGGTGATTTCCAGCTCGGCTTTGACCGGATACTGGATCCGTTTTAGTTCGCCGATTCGCTCCAGCGCTTGAACGAACTCCTGCAAATTGTTATAGGCCATAGCTTCGGATCTCTCGCGCCCACCCACGAAGGTCAAGCCAAGATTCTTAGTCTTACAGGCGTTAAGAAGTCAAGGAAGGTGTGGGCCATTCGCAACTGAGCACGCGCGCGCGTCGCTGCGAACTCAACCTTCTAGCGGGGTTGGGCATGGACGAGGTCAATATGCTTCTTGCGCTTGGGCTTGGGGTTATAACCGCGATCGCAAATATCGTGGGCAGCTTGTTGGCAATTCTCTATCGCCAGCCATCGCACGCGTTTACGGCTGCAACGCTTGGCTTCGGCGGCGGATTTGTGTTGGCCGCGGCTTTGCTGGAAATGGTTCCCGAAAGCCTCGAACGAGGCGCCTCGATGCCGTTGTTCGTTGCGGCGGGTTATCTGCTGGTTTTTCTCGTCGAGCAGCTTTCCAATGTTCACCTGCATCAGCTTCCCGAGAAGGACGGCGCCGCCCCCATCACGGTCTCCTCGGGCATCGCTTCGCTGGTGGCATTCAATACCCACGACTTTATCGACGGCATCGCTATGGGCGCCGGGATGGTAAGCGGTACGAGACTGGGCGTGGTGATTTTTTTGGCGGTTCTGCTTCACGAGATCCCGGCAGGATTTGTGATCGCTTCGATTATGCGCGGCGCGGGATGGAGCGGCCTGGCGGCCGTTCTGGCAGGAGCCAGTTTGGGAGTGGTGACTTTGCTCGGGATTGTCTTGCCGTTTTGGCTCGGCGAGATTAGTCCGGCCGTGACCGACGCGCTGCTGGCCGTGGCGGCGGGTACTTTCATTTATCTGGGCGCGACGCTTCTGGTGCCCCTCTCCGAAGCGGGAAAGTCCCGCTGGATTGCGTTCATGGTCATGATCGGGTTTGCGGTTTTTTTTGTCAGCAACCGGCTGGTGCACCTCTTCGTCGGAGAGTAATCCGAGAGAAGGCGGAGACGGCGCGTCTGTCTTTGCCCTTAGAGGTAATGGAGCCTGACTTCCTCGCGCCGCAGCGTTTCTTCGGCCTGCTTGATCCGTTCAGCGGTCCCGAGATCCTGCCAAAAACCGAAGTAGTCAAAGCCATACAAAGGCTTCCCGAGCGCGACCAAGCGAGCGTAGGTGCCGCGCGTGAGACTAAACGGCCCGTCTTCTTCCATGAAGTCGAAAATCGACGGCGCGATGACCTGGAGGCCCGTAAACATCCGTTTTTTGCTGGCCGCGCGGCTTCCCGTCCTTATGTCCACATTGAGGAAGCGGTGAATGCGCCCATCCTCGGCGCATTCAATCGCGCCGAACTCCTCCGCCTTCTCGTCCGGACGCAGCACCAGCGTCGCGACTGCCTCGCGGCGAGAATGGAACGCAATCAAATCTTGGAGCCGCAGGTCGATAAGGACGTCGCTGTTGATGATGATGAAAGTTCCATCGCCGAGAAAGGGCTTGGCCCGGCGAACGGCGCCCCCGGTATCCAGGAGGCGTTCTTCACGCGAGTAATGAATCTTCAGGCCCAGTCTGCGTCCATCGCCGAGGTAGTCTTCGATTTGTGCGCCGAGATGATGCAGATTGATCACGATCTCGGTGATGCCCGCATGACGCAACAGGAGGAGCGGATACTCGATCATCGGCCGTCCGGCCACGGGGATGAGCGCCTTGGGCGTTTGGTCCGTGATGGGGCGGAGTCGCTCTCCTCGTCCGGCGGCTAGCACCATCGCTTTCATATCAACGGAAGCTGTCTCTATCTCTGTCTCATCGCATCTCGGCGAAATGCTCCGCCAGGACCTCGAGAATCTGTTCCTGACCAGGACAGCGCTGCAAAGTCCGCTTGAGCCGGCGCAACGTCGGCGGGATATAGCGCTTGTATCCCGGCTTCCCCTTGACGCGGTCGAGATAATAAAACCGCCCGACGACCTTGAGATCCCTCTGGATGGCGGAGAGAAGATAAATCTCGATAAACTCGTCGCGGTCCAGGCGTCGACCCTCCAAGTCGCCGTGTTGTTCCAAGTAGTAGTCGAGCAAGCGCCGCTCGAGGTCGTTTGAAACAAGACGGTCGGTCTCACGGTCGTTGAGGAGCGACGCGAGATCGTACTGGAGCGGCGCCAGAAGAGCGTCTTGGAAATCGATGACGACAATCTCGCCGCGATAAACCATGAGGTTCCAGCTATGATAATCGCGATGATTGAGATAAGGGCTCTGGCCGTCGAGCCGGGTGGCGATCTCCCGGAAAGCTCTGCCGAGGAGCCGTTTCTGGCCGGGGGAGAGCCTCTGTGGATCAAACCCGTATTCGAGGAAGTGCTCGAACTCCCACATGTAGAGCCGGAAATCAAAGCGCTGCCGAAACGCGATACAGTTTTCGTCTCTCGCTCGCGTGCCCTCGATCTGGATCCGGAGGAGCTGGTCGATAGCTTTCTCGTACCAAGCCGCTATCTCGTCGAACGGGAGCTGCTGCACGGCGTCCCACAGGGAAACATCGCCGACATCTTCAAGCATTAACAGCCCCTCTTCGGCCCACTGGCCGTAGAGGCGGGGGACGCGCACGCCTAATCGGCGGAGAAAGCGATGTAGATTCAAAAACGGCAGTTCCGCCAGCGGTTCCGGAAAGATGGCCAGCTCTTCGGAGGAAAGCGGCAAGTTTTTCCCGGAAAGCTCCATAACAACCACCGAGGATGGGACTTGTTCGCCGTCGAGCGAAGCGCGGTAGTATCTTCGGCTCGAGGCATCGCCGGCGAGCTGGGAGAACGAAATGATACTGGCTCGAGCGCCAAAGGTTGCGCGCACTTTGCTCTCGAGCACGCGGAAAAACGAAGGATCCATCGCAAGTTACGGCGTGGCCGCGGGGAGGGTCGCGACGACGAGCGAGCCTGTCATTGGCAAGGGCACGGGCGCTGGCGCCGCCAGCGCTTCAGACCTCTCATGTGCCACCAAAGCCGATCGTGACCGTTTCGCCTTCCACAATCACGGGGACCTGGCGGCGGTTTTTTTGAATAGGTGAGCATTCGCCGCAGATTCTCTTCTCTCTCGAGAACGTCGATGTACTCGAACGGAACGTTTCTCTGCGAATAGTCCCGCCGCGCTGCGGACGTGTAGGGGCAAAGCTCTTTTCCAAAAATGAGGACCTTGTCAGCCATAGAGCGCGCGCAAGCCCTTGAAGGTTCCGCCCGTGCAGGATACCGGAATCAGCTTTCCGAAGCCGGCTCGAGCGATCGTTCAGATTGAATTATGCGCGGAAGTGCTCATAGTATGCAACAGGCGGAACGGCTCGGGTCGGGATAGAAGGCCGAGGAGCCAAGCTGTTTATCGATTCCGAAGTTCCAAAGGCGGCTCTCGACATGGCTGGAACACTGTATGTTGTTGCGACGCCGATCGGCAATTTGGAAGATATCACGCTAAGGGCGCTTCGCATCCTGAAGGTCGTTGACCTGATTGCCGCCGAGGACACGCGCCGAACGCGACAACTTCTCACCCATTACGGGATCTCAAAGCCTTTAATCAGCTACTTCGATCACGCGGAAGGCGGGAAGTCGGTTCAACTCGTCGAGCAGTTAAAGGCGGGAAAACAAATCGCGTTGGTGTCGGACGCCGGCACGCCCGTGCTCTCCGACCCCGGTTTCAAGCTCGTTCAAGCAGCCATTCAAAATGGCATCCGCATCGTGCCCGTGCCGGGCCCATCGGCGCTGACGGCGGCCCTGAGCGTGAGCGGCCTGCCGGTACAGCGTTTTGCCTTCGAGGGCTTTTTGCCGGCGCGAAAAAAAGAACGCCGGGAGCGGCTGAGCTCGCTGCGCGAGGAGGCGCGGACTCTCGTTTTTTTTGAGGCGCCGCACCGCCTTCAAGAATTTCTGGCGGATGCTTTAGAGGTCCTCGGCGATCGCGGCGCTATGGTCGCGCGCGAGCTTACCAAAATACACGAGGAGCTTATTTACGGCCGGCTGAGCGAGCTTATCCAAAAAAGCGCTGGAAAAGCGCCAAAGGGGGAGCTTACGGTTCTCATCGCTGGACGCGGAGAAGAAAAGCTCCCGACCGAGGAGCTGCTCAGAGCTGAGATCGAACGCCTGCAAAAGCAGGGCTTGCGCGTCAAAGAGATCGCCGAGCTTTTGGGCGAGCGCTTTTCGTATCCCAAGAGAGAGATCTATCGCATTGCTGTCGGGAGCCGGTGAATCGCCGTCGCTTCGGCCCTGTCGTCAGCGCACGCGAAAGCCGGAAAACTCGTTGCGAAATTCCTCGTGTTCGACGCGTACCCGCTCAACCCGCGCGCGCGGCGGCCCCCGATGGCACCAGGCGACGAAAGCGTCGAGCGCGCCTTTGTCGCCCTCCGCGACAATTTCCACCGAGCCGTCGGGAAGGTTTCTGGCCCAACCGGTTACGCCGAGCCGAACGGCCTCATCGAGTGCGGAAGCGCGGAAGAACACTCCCTGCACCCGGCCTTCGACCCTGACGCGGATTCGACTCTTACCCGCGGAATCTTTCATCCTGTCTGTCGTTGAAAGTTTCGCAGCTCGCGCGAGCGGCTCCAGGGACTGTGAGCCTCGCTGGTAGCTTTCTTTGGTCGCGGCGGCCTCGTTGAGCCGTCGGTACGCTCAGCCGCCGACGATTTTTTGAAACTCCTCCTCGTCCAAAACACGGATCCCTAGTTCCCTGGCCTTCGCCAGCTTAGATCCCGGATCGGCGCCCGCAACCACGAAATTCGTATTGCGGCTCACGCTGGAAGCGACCTTCCCCCCCAAAGCCTCGATCCGGCGCTGCGCCTCGTGGCGCGACATGGTTGCGAGCGCCCCCGTGAGAACGAAAGTTTGTCCGGTCAACTTTCCTTCCTTCTTCGGCTCCGGCTTGATTTTTAAGCCGGCTTGCAGAAGCTTTTCAATCACCTTGCGGTTCTCTTTCTGCGCCATGAAGCGAGCGATGCTTCTGGCGACCTCCGGTCCGATGTCGCGCACCTCCATCAGCTCTTCTTCGGACGCGTTCATCACCGCCTCGAGCGTGCCAAAATGGGCGGCGAGTTCTTTGGCGGTCGCCTCGCCGACGTGGCGAATACCCAGCGCTGTCAGAAACTGCGACAGGCTCGGAGTTTTGCGGCGCTCGATCGCCGTGATAAGATTTTGCGCGGATTTCTCTCCCATCCTTTCGAGCCGCACCAGGTCTTCTTTTTTCAAGCGGTAAAGGTCGGCAAAATCTTTCACGAGCCCGCGGTCCACCAGCTGGTCGATGAGTTTTTCTCCCAGACCTTCGATATCCATCGCACCGCGCGAAGCGAAGAATTTCAGGCTTTCTTTGAGCTTGGCAGGGCAAGCGACACCCACGCATCGATAGGCGACCTCGCCCTCCTCGCGGTAGACGGCCGCGCCGCATACCGGACAGTGGTCCGGCATGCGGAACTTGCGCTCGCTTCCGGTGCGCTTTTCTTTGACCACCCGCACCACGTAGGGGATGACATCACCGGCCCGCTCAAGAACCACCGTGTCGCCGATGCGAATATCCTTGCGCTCGATTTCATCCATGTTATGGAGCGAGGCGTTACGCACGATGACGCCGCCCAAAGAAACGGGTTCCATGCTCGCCGTGGGCGTGAGGACACCCGTACGGCCGACGTTCGGCCTGATGTCCAGGATCCGCGTGATCGCCTGGCGCGGCTTGAATTTGTAAGCCACAGCCCAGCGCGGCGAGCGCGCGATTTCGCCGAGCCGGCGCTGAAGGTCATAGTGGTTGACCTTGATGACCAAGCCGTCGATCTCGTAGGGAAGCGCGTCGCGCTTGCCTTCCATTTCATCGTAGTAGCGAAAGATTTCCTCCAGACTCTGGCAAGGACGCGCGAACGGCACCGGTTTGAGCCCCCATTCGCGCAGGCTTGCGAGGAATTCCAGATGGGTCTTGAACTCGGCGCCGATCACCTGTCCGGCTCCGTGAAAGAAAATATCCAGCGGTCGTTTGGCGGTGATGGACGAGTCGAGCTGCTTGAGCGAGCCGGCGGCGGCATTTCGTGGGTTGGCGAAAAGCGGTTTGCCCTCTTCCTCGCGCTCGCGGTTGAGTTTACGAAAAGCCTCGAGCGGCAGGAAAACTTCGCCGCGGACCTCGAGCCGTTGCGGCACCTCTTTGTGGCCCGGGCGGAGCGTCAAGGCGAGCGACCGAATGGTCCGAAGATTCAGCGTGATGTCTTCGCCGTTGATGCCGTCGCCGCGCGTGGAGCCCTGCACGAAGCGGCCGTTTTCGTACGTGAGTTCGACCGCAACGCCATCGATCTTCGGTTCCACGGCATACTCGATGGGGTGCGGGATTTTGAGAAAACGGCGGATGCGATCGTCGAATTCCCTCACCTCGTCCTGCGTGGTTACGTTGTTCAGCGAGAGCATGGGCAACGTGTGCCTGACGGTGCGGAACTTCTCTAGCGGCGGCGCGCCGACCTTCTGGGTCGGCGAGTCCGGCGAAGCATACTCGGGATGTTTTTTTTCTAATTCGACGAGCTTGCGGAAAAGCTGGTCGTACTCAGCGTCGGTGATGAGGGGGCTATCGAGAACATAGTAAGCGTAATTGTGTTTTTCGATCTCGCTGCGCAAGCGCTCGATTTCTTTTTTGATGTCTGCTGCTGCCATGGCTGGCCGTGCCCTAAGAATTTTTGCCAAGATTTCCCGCTGTGTCGATGGCGTGAAATCTCGTGTTTGCCCGAGGCTCCAACAAAAAAGGTAGCACAAAGTTTCAATCTCGATAAAGCCTCATAGAATTTCCTGAACGAGCTGGCGTAGCAGAGGATGGAGCCTGAGGTTTTCGAGCGCCCCGATGAGTCTCCGGCCTGAAAGGAGACCCTTTTCCGTGACAACCCCCGTGATATCGGCCAGCGGTGTGATATCAAAGTACCTGTTGATGATCGAAAGACCGGGCGGCCGGGGCGCTAGGATTTCGCGCGCAGGCTTTTCTCGGATTGCGGTACGTACGGGATAGGAACGGGGCAGAAATTTTTCGCTCCCTGCCAATACGTAAAAAGGCACCGACCAGCTGCGCGCTGCCACCGCTAAACCCAAGGTGCCCGTCTTGTTCGTAACGCCGGCCCGGGAGATCGCATCGGCGCCGACCAGAACCAGGTCAACCTTGCTCCTAAATTCTGTTTCGCCTTTCAAGAGCGCAAAGGCCTGCGCGTCGGTGACCAAGCACGTAGGAACTTGTTTCGCTGCCAGGAGCCGGGCCAGCTTCCTCCCTTCCATCATCGGGCGCGACTCGGTGCAAATGACGGAGAAGCGCTTTCCCCTGGCCCAGGAAGCGTCAAGGCTCTCGAGCACCGCGTGGCTCGCAGAGTGGGTCAAAACGACGGCTTCGTTCTGTACTAGCGCGAACACGTGATCGGCAATCTTCTTTCCGTGGTCTGCAAGCCGGGCGGCAAACTCTTCCGCTGCCCGGGCAACGATCGAGGCGTTTTGGGCTGGGTCAAGGCTTCGATTAAGACGATTGAAGAGGTGGTTAAAAAGGTTGACTACGGGCGCCATCGCGCCGTGCGCCGGGATGATAACGCGCGCGATTTCCAAGAGGGCGCGCCGCGCCTCCTTAGCTGGCCGTTTTTTGGCAAAACGCGTCGCGATAAGGTCGGCGAGCTGCTCCGTTATGCGCCGAGAGCCGGAGATGTGGTCGCGCGCAATCGTTTCGATGGCGTTGTCGCGTTTCATCATAGGCGCGCGAGGGACAATGGCGGCGGCGGCTGGTTGAAAAGCCGCACGCGCATTTCAGCATTGAGCAGTTGCACGGTAATCGCTAAATCTCGCGGTCGAGCACCTTGACAACGATGGTAAAGATAAATATAGAAATATTTCGCCTTTTTCGTGAGAGGCGTTTGGTCTTTGAAAACTAAATAGTAGCGACTGCTCTTTTTTAAGGGAGCAGTGGAAGGTGAGAGGTGTAGGGTTTCCGAGAAGCTTTTGAGCGCAGCTGTAAACGATCCAGGACAGAAGATCCACTTTATTGGGTGGATTG
>DATMAM010000058.1:0-33362 GCA_035559995.1 Candidatus Acidiferrales bacterium | reverse complement strand
ACAATACATCGCCACTCAGGGGCAAGAGCCTTCCGAGGCCGATGAGGATTTCAAGGTTGAGGAGTAGTTTCATCGGGTCTTCAGCCGTCTTCAGACGGCAAGGAACCCACCGCCTTTAGGCGGTGGTAGCCTCAGTTTCTCTCTTGCGAAACTTGTGTAAGCGGCGGCTCCCCACGACGAGGATTCCCAGAACGCGATTTTTTGAGATGAGCGGGGCGGCCGCCGTGGAAATGACGCCCTCGCGCTCCATCGAGCGGTTCTTGTAGATCGGATCTTTTCGAACATCCGTACAGACATAGGCTTCTTTGGTTTGAAACACGATTCCCGAGACGCTGGGCCGCTCGCCGCTCACGGGCGCGACGCCCGCCAGGAATTCCGGCGAGCGCAGGCCGCGCGCGACGCGGACGAGCATGTTCTTGCGCTCGCGGTCGAGCGTGCGGATAAAGCCCACGTCGAATCCAAGGATTTCGAGAGATTTGTCGAGGGTGTCGGCGAGGATTTTGTCGATGTCGAGGGACTGTGTGGCGGTCTCGGCGATCGTCAGCAGCGCCGCCAGGTCTCGGGCGCGCTCCGGCGACTCCTGCCTTCTCGCCGAGCGCTCGCTTACGGCCGTTTTCATCGCGCGCGCCGGGGTTCACCTGGAAGCGCGGCCGGAGAGCTTGGGCCCCGTCAGGATAAAATGCTCGCGCAAGGTAAGCAATGGCTCGTGGTCTTCCCGCGCCCACCGCTTCAGGGTCGCGGCGATCTTGCGGTCCTCGGGGGCGGGATCTCTGGCAAAGCCGACGTTGAGGGTTCCGACCGCGCGGCCGTCGGCGATCAGGCCGATCGAACGGCGAAACATGATCCCGGCCTCGATGCTTTGCTTTTTGGCGGTCGCCATCCACTTCCCTCTGACGGGATCTTTCAAGTCGCGGTGCCAATTGCGCTTTCGAACGGTTCCCGGATTTTTGATGCAGTCCTCGAACAGTTCCGAGTAGTGATCGTCGCCGAAACGAAAAAGCCCCGGGTCCGGCTCGTTTTTTCTCACCCGCTCGGCTGCGAGATCGGGATGTTCGACCCAGCCGACGAAAACCGGGCTGATATCGTCCTGGTTATCGCCGCTCTCATTGAGGCGACAGGACGCCCAGCTCGGTTTCGATCGCGGCGCTGCGGCGGTCATCTCTTCCAGAAAGCTCGTCAAGATGCTCCGGATGCGCAAGAAATGCTCGGGTGTAATACCGCCTGGGATTTTTGCTTTGGGCATAGCCGGCTCCTTTTAAGTCAACGGGTCGCTCAAGAAAAGGCCCTGCGGGAAAAACGAAGCGGGCTCCGTCGCGCGTCGATAGGGTGGCTTATGTCAAAACGGCTCGGCGCTGTCAAGGTAAGAGATTTCGCGTTTATGACTCGAACCACGATTGAACGCCGCGCCGCGATCGCGCCCGGGTAAAACCCGCCTCGCGGAAGTTCCCCCGTCCATCGGCTCGGCGAGCGCGAAATTTTAAGCGCTAGCGGTCAAGGGTCTTGAGCGGAATCGTGTCCTTGCCGTCGAACGGCGGCGAGAAGACGACGAGCGCGACCGCGACCTCCCGGGATTCGTTGACGAAATAATGCGGCACGCCGCGCGGGACATAGAGAGCGTCGCCCGCCGCGAGTTCTAGCCGCTTTCCATCCAGCATCAAGTAACCGCGCCCGCGCAGCACCACGACCGTGAGGTCGTGGACTTTGTGAATGTGAGGGGGCTCGCGGTCGCGAATCTGGACCAGGTGGTGGCTTACGGTTTCGCCTTCTCCAAGCGTTACAACCTTGATGTTTTCGTCCGGCGCGAGCGGATTTTTGGCCAGAATCTGCTCCAGCTCCGAATGGCTCAGCTCGTTTCCGTACCGGAGATAAAACCGATGCGCCGGCGCGCACGAGAAAAGCAGGAGGGCAAGAACAGAGAAAAGCGGCCTATTCCGCCTTGAAGCCATAAACCAGCTCCAGAAACTGCTTGATGATCCTTGCCGTTGCGCCCCAGATGTCGCGCCCATCATAGTAAAAATGATAGATCGGGTCGGTCCGGTTCGAGCTTGGCGGCCG
Source organism: Candidatus Acidiferrales bacterium (assembly GCA_035559995.1). Lineage (GTDB taxonomy): Bacteria > Desulfobacterota > Binatia > UBA9968 > UBA9968 > DATMAM01. Next base: position 31,307 of record DATMAM010000058.1, on the reverse strand, counting down.
TTGCTCCGTTTTGAAGCGGGCCTGGCGGAGAAGCCCGGCCACAGGAACGGTAAAGACTTCCGCCGTTTCCTCGGGGTTGATCGCAAACGGATAAGGGTGAGGAATCATTCCCACAAACGGCGTGACGATAAAATTGTAACCCGCCGTCACCTGATCGAGCTGGCCGAGGACGCGAATGTCTTTTGGCCTGAGCCCGATCTCTTCGTGGCTCTCGCGGAGCGCGGCCTGCAAAGGGTCCAGGTCCAGGGGATCGATTTTGCCGCCGGGAAAAGCGATCTGCCCTTGGTGGTGATTCAGGTGGGACGCCCGTCGGGTGAGCACGAGATGCTCGCCGTCCGCGCGATATTGCAGCGGGACCAATACGGCCGCGGCGGTAAAGTCGTGACCGCTCATCACGAGCGGCATGCGGGACCGAAGAAGCCGCGAGATCTGATCCGCTGTCACCGGGAATTTCCCGCCATAAAGGATTTGTGCTACGAGTCGGGTGCTCTCATCCTATGTCATCGAAGCCGGAAAGACCAGGAGCCGGTATTGAATAACTCGAACGGCTTGAATTCGCGAGACGCAAAATCGTTCGAACGGTTCGAGGCGTTTGAAAGGTTTCAGGCGGCCGGATCATGACCGACAAAGAAATTCATTCCGCGATCCGCATCTTGCGCCGCGAAGTGCCGAAATGGGAGACGCCGATCGTGACGCTCATGGCGGAGACCTACCGGAGCCCGTTTCGCGTCCTCATCTCGTGCATTCTGAGCTTGCGGACGCAGGACGCGACCACCGCGGCCGCATCGAAACGGCTGTTCGCGCTCGCCGACACGCCGGAGAAGATGCTCCGTTTGTCCGAGGCAAAAATAGCCAAGACCATCTATCCCGTCGGTTTTTACCGGACGAAGGCCAAGGTTATTCGGGAAATTTGCCGGAGATTGATTACAGAGTACGGGGGAAGGGTTCCCGACGACATTGACGAGCTGCTCAAGCTCAAAGGCGTCGGGCGCAAGACCGCCAATCTCGTGGTGACTTTGGGTTACCGAAAACCGGGCATCTGCGTGGACACCCACGTCCATCGGATCTCGAACCGCTGGGGCTACATCAAGACGAAAACCCCCAAGGAGACCGAATTCGCGCTCCGGGCGAAATTGCCGAAGCGGTACTGGATCGAGTACAACGATCTTTTGGTAAGCTTCGGCCAGCATCTCTGCCATCCGATCTCGCCCAAGTGCAGCCGATGCCCCGTGGAAAAGTACTGCGACAGAGTAGGAGTGACGGCCCACCGGTGAGAAACGCCGTTGAGTCAGGAGAGGAGCTTCAGGCCGCGTTGGCGAAAATGCGCGTCAAAAGCAAAAGCTCCGTCATGCGCAAGCGCTCCACGAGCGCGGAGCTCGTTGCGTCCGTATAAGAAAAATTTTCGTCCCCAGAACAGTTTCTCCCGCCTTTTTTCGTCTGCGGCCGTAACCGGCTCGATCGGCCAGACTTGCGCGAGCAGCCAATGCCGTGCCATGTCGCTCCCTAAGACGAATCTCTACCGCAGTTTCACCTTGAGAAATCGGGCCAAGTCTTTTTGTCGCCGGTCTTGAGTGAGAAGAGGGCATCCAGCGTGCTGAGCCATTGTAACAATCAGCGTATCGAAGGTCGGAACTGTTATACCCTTCCTTCGCATCTTCACGTGGTTCTCGGCCGCTATCCGATGAAGCGAATAGTCGGGTGGGGGAAGCCGATCGAAGTATTCCAGATCGGCTTCAGCGAGGGCAAACTCGTTCGGCTCGGTTAGTCCTTGCAAATATTCTTGCACAATGATCGCAGCAGTCGTTGGCGCGGGGCCTCGTTCCAGGAGTTGATCTAAGATGTTAGTTTCTCGAGATTGAATGCCTGCGAAATAGTCAATGAGAACGCTTGTATCGACCAGAGGGCTTTCTCCATTCATGCGTTTCCTCCTCTCGCATCTTCTGCAGGTCGCCTCGCCAATGGAACTTGCCTCTGTGCTCTCTGACCGTCCGTAACCGAGCCAGCCGGACGAGCTCACGGAGCCCTAGGTGAATCACTTCTTTCTTGGTTTTGGCTCTCGTTAGCTCCATAGCCTCAGCCAAAAGCTTTTCGTCCAGGTCAATGTTCGTATGAGCCATCACGGGCCTCCTTTGCCAATGCACAAATATAAGCCAGTTTATGTGCATCCGGCAAGGGTAACTCTGGACGGGCGGAGAAGGGCAACGACCGCCTCCGCGACCAGCGCCCTCACTGGCTGCGCAGAGACTGGTTCTCGATGTCCCGCGTTGGTCAGGACGATAGAATGGGTCAGCGTTCCCATGGAGAGCTCTGCCGATTTTTTAGCCAGCTTGCCGGGTGACAGTTTCGTAGCCCCGCCCTTGCCTTGATTTGCCTCGGTCGAGCAAGCAAAATCGTTCTCAGGATGGCGGATATCGAGACGACGTTCGCGCGCACGGTCGAAAAATATCGAATGCTTTCTCCCGGCGAGCGCGTGCTGGTCGGCGTTTCCGGAGGGGCGGACTCGGTGGCGCTGCTCCATCTGCTGGTGGGAATGGGGCCGGCGCTGAATCTTCATTTGGAGGTCGCCCATCTGATGCACGGGCTGCGCGGGCGCGAGGCCGAAGAAGATGCCGGGTTCGTGCGCGCTTTAGCCGAGCGCCTCGGACTTCCGTTCCATCTCAAGCAGATCAACCTTCTGGAAGAAAAATCCAGGCTGGGCAAGGGAAACATTGAAGCGATCGGCAGGGAGGAGCGCTACGGATTTTTTGCCGAGGTCATGCGCGCCTCCGGCTGCGGCAAGCTTGCCACGGGCCACACGCGCGACGACCAGGTCGAAACGCTGCTGATGCGGCTCCTTCGGGGCGCGGGGCGCGGCGCGCTGGGCGCGATCCGGCCCGTTCGCTTACTGGACGATAGCGAGCCTTCGCCGGCGCGCTGGGTGATTCGCCCGTTGATCGAGGTCTCCAAGGATCAGGCGGCTGCCTATCTCAGAAAAAGGGGCATCGCCTTTCGCGAGGATGCGACGAATTGGGACACCTCTTATCTGCGCAATTGGGTCCGGCACTCGCTTCTTCCCGAGCTGCGGCGGCGGACGGATAAGGGTCTGGACTTGAGGCTTGCTCGAACCGCGGATCTTCTGTGGGAAGAAGAAAAAGTGCTGGACGAGATTGCGCGCGCTCGGCTGCACGCCGTGCGGCGCGGAAAGGATCTCGATCTCGGCGTCCTGCTCGCCGACAGCAGAGCTCTGCAGCGCCGCGTGCTCCGGCTCTGGCTCCGGGAGAGCGGCGCTGGTAGCGGCCGGTTGACGTTCGCGCATGTGGAAGATTGCCTTAAGCTCGTCGCCGAGGGACCGGCTCACGGACGGATCTCGTTACCCGGCGGCTGGGAACTGGCAAAGGAATACGGCGCGGCGCGCCTGGAGAAGCGCCAATTCAAAAGGCAACCGCCGGTATGTTACACTTATCCGGTAACACTGGGAAAGGAGCTTGTCATTCCGGAGGCGGGGATGCGGATTCGGACTTCGGTCGGCCGTCTATCTCCCGACCGCTGGCCGAAGAGCCCGTGGCAGGCCATCTTCGATCTCAGGATCCTGGACCGCGGCCTCACGGTGCGTAACTTCCGCGCCGGCGACCGCTTCCGGCCTCTCGGGTTGGGCGGGCAAAAGAAAGTCAAAGAGCTTTTCATCGAGCGCAAGCTTTCCCGGGAGAGCCGCGGCCGGTGGCCGTTTCTGCTCTCCGGAGACGACATTCTGTGGATTCCGGGATACGCGCGGAGCGATCTTGCGAAGGTAGGTCCGCAGACGTCCGAGGTGGTGCTGGCCGAGGCGCGACCGGAGCCGAAACCGGCTCCCAGTTATTGAAGTAACTATATGTGTGTGTTAGAGTTTTTTGGCTTTTTCTCCAGGAGGCAAGATTGAACCAGTTGTCAAAAAATATCGCCTTGTGGCTGGTTTTAGGGCTTGTCTTTCTGTTGCTCTTTCAAATCTTCAGCAAGCAGCACGGCAAGGAGCCCGAAATAATTTTCAGTGAGTTTCTCGCGGCGGCCGACCGGGGCGAAATTCAGGAAGTCACGATCCAAGGCAACAACATCCAAGGGCGATATCAGAACGGCGAGCGCTTCCGCACATTTGCCCCCAACGATCCCGACCTGGTCAGGATCCTGCGCGAAAAGAAGGTTCGCATCGCGGCGAAGCCCGAAGAGGAGTCGCCGTGGTATCTGATGCTTTTGTTCAACTGGTTCCCGATGCTGCTTTTGATCGGCGTGTGGATATTTTTCATGCGCCAGATGCAGGTCGGCGGGGGAAAGGCTCTGTCGTTTGGCAAGAGCCGGGCGAAGCTGCTCACCGAAAACCAGCACCGCGTGACGTTTAACGACGTTGCCGGCGTCGACGAGGCCAAAGAAGACCTGCAGGAAATCATCGCCTTTCTGAAAGACCCCAAAAAGTTCACCAAGCTCGGCGGGCGCATCCCGAAGGGGTGCCTGCTCGTCGGCCCCCCGGGCACGGGAAAGACGCTGCTGGCGCGGGCGATCGCGGGAGAAGCGGGCGTGCCTTTCTTCAGCATCAGCGGCTCCGATTTCGTCGAGATGTTCGTCGGCGTCGGCGCCTCGCGCGTCCGTGACCTCTTTATCCAGGGAAAGAAAAACGCGCCCTGCATTATTTTCATCGATGAGATCGACGCCGTCGGCCGCCATCGCGGCGCGGGTTTGGGCGGCGGCCACGACGAGCGCGAGCAGACCCTGAACCAGCTGCTGGTGGAGATGGACGGCTTTGAGGCCAACGAGGGCGTGATCCTGATCGCCGCGACGAACCGTCCGGATGTCTTGGATCCGGCGCTGCTCAGACCTGGACGGTTCGATCGGACGGTCGTGGTCCCCCGGCCGGACGTCAAGGGGCGGGAAGGCATTCTCGCGGTTCACTTGCGCAAGGTCCCGCTGGCGCTCGATGTCGACGTGAGCGTGCTCGCGCGCGGCACGCCGGGATTTTCAGGGGCGGATCTCGAGAACCTCGTCAACGAAGCGGTGCTCCTGGCCGCGCGCAACAACAAAGACAAGGTCGACATGCGCGACTTCGAGCTGGCGAAGGACAAGGTGATGATGGGCTCGGAGCGCAAGAGCATGATCATCAGCGAGGAAGAAAAGCGCATCACCGCCTACCATGAGTCCGGGCATGCGCTGGTGGCGAAGCTGCTTCCGGGCACCGATCCGGTTCACAAGGTCACCATCATTCCGCGCGGCATGGCGCTCGGCTTGACGCAGCAGCTGCCGATCGATGAAAAGCATACCTATCCGAAGGAGTATCTCCTCAACAACATCACGATCCTGTTCGGGGGGCGCGTCGCCGAAGAGGTGGTGTTGACCCACACGACAACCGGCGCCGGTAACGATATCGAGCGGGCGACGGAAATCGCCCACAAGATGGTTTGCGAGTGGGGAATGAGCGAGAGGTTAGGGCCGATGACTTTCGGCAAGCGCGAGGAGCAGATCTTCTTAGGCCGCGACATCATGCAGCAGCAGGATTATTCCGAAAGCACGGCCGTCGAGATCGACGCGGAGGTGCGACGGATCATCATGGAATGCTACCAGCGGGCGCGCACGCTTTTGACCAATCATCTCGATCTGCTCCACAAGATGGCGCAGCAGCTGTTGGAAAAAGAGGTGCTGGACGGCGCCGAGATCGACGCCTTGGTGCGCGAGTACTTTGCCGGCAACGGGCAAGGTCCGTCTCAGTCTCTGGCCCAAGCCGCGGCGAGCGGCTGACCACGTCCTTCATCTGTCCTCCCGCCCATTTCCTTTCCACGTCTGAACTGCCCGCCGGCGACCGGGCGGGTGTGGCGCTTCGATGTCCGACTCGCTGAACACGAAAGACTGCCATGGGGAGGCCGCGCGGGCGCGTTTGTCCCTGAAGACGCGTCACGGCGAGCTGGATCTTAGCCGACGCACCGCCTTGATGGGGGTGCTCAACGTCACCCCCGACTCCTTCTCCGACGGCGGGAAATTCTTCGACCCCGGGCGCGCCGTGGCGCGCGGCCTCGAACTGGCCGCCGAAGGAGCCGACATCATCGATATCGGCGGCGAATCGACTCGGCCCGGCTCCGAGCCGGTGCCCGCCGCGGAAGAGATCGGCCGCGTCGTGCCGGTGATTCGCGCCTTGAGACGCCAGGTCGCGCTTCCCATCTCTATCGATACCTACAAGGCGGAAGTCGCGCGCCGCGCGCTCGCGGAAGGCGCGGATATCGTCAACGACGTGAGCGCGCTGCGCTTTGACTCCGGGATGGCGCCGCTGGTGGCGGCGGAGAAGGTGCCGGTGATTCTCATGCACATGCAGGGAACGCCCCGGACGATGCAGCTCAGCCCGAGCTACCGCAATGTCGTGAGCGAGGTCGCCGATTTTCTGCGCGCGCGCGCGCGGGCGGCCGCCGAGGCGGGCATCGACCCGGGCGCGATCGTGATTGATCCGGGGATCGGATTCGGCAAGACGCTGGAACATAATCTGGCGCTGCTGCGCCGTACGCGCGTTTTCACGCGGCTCGGTTTTCCCCTGCTCGTCGGCGTGTCGCGCAAGGCGTTTATCGGCCGGATTCTCGACGCCGGTCCGGAGGACCGGCTGGAGGGGAGCCTGGCGGCGGCGGCCGCGGCCGTTTTGGGCGGCGCCCATATCATACGCGCGCACGACGCGCGCGCGACGGCGAGAGCCCTTCGGGTGCTCGACGCGATCCGCCGCGCGCCGGTCACGTGAGGACCATGTCGGATCTCTGGGCGCAGCTGCGCTGGCAAGACGCGGTCGATATCGGCATCATTGCCTTTATCGTCAACCGCTTGATCTACCTGATCAAAGGAACGAGGGCGGTCCAGATGATCGCCGGGTTGGCCGTCATTCTTCTCGTTTATCTTGCGGCGCAGAGGCTGGGGCTTTTCACCCTGCACTGGCTGTTGGAAAATCTCCTCGGCTACATGATTCTCATTATCATCGTGATTTTTCAGAGCGATATCCGCCGCGCCCTCGCGCAGGTCGGCGCGAGCCCGCTGTTCGGCGTGGTCGCGGAACACAAAGAGGATCAGCAGGTGATCCAGGAAGTGGCCAAGGCGGCCGCTTCGCTGGCGCAGCGTAAAATCGGCGCGCTGATCGTGCTGGAGCGCGAGGTGGGGCTGAACGAGTATCTCGAGGTCGGCACGCGGCTCGACGCGCGGGTCAGCCAGGAACTGCTGGAGAGCGTGTTTTTGCCGCACTCGCCGATTCACGACGGCGCTCTGGTCATTCAGAAGGGGCGCGTGACCGCGGTGCGTTGCCTGCTCCCGCTCAGCGTCGATCCGAACGTGACGCGCAACTTCGGCACGCGGCATCGCGCCGCGATCGGCATCACGGAGGAAACCGACGCGGTCGCCGTGGTCGTTTCCGAGGAGCACGGCAAGATGTCGCTCGTCGTTCGCGGCCGCGTGAGCGAGGTCCCCGACGAGGCGCAACTGCGCGTCGGTCTGGAAAGGCTGTTTGCCGCGTGAGGCATGTCTGGGAAAAGCTCGTCGCCTGGGGCAGCAGCGACGCCGGGCTTATGGTTTTCTCGCTGCTGATCGCCATCGGGCTTTGGCTGTTCGTGAACGTCGGCCAAAAGCCAGCGGAGCTGCCGCTCAAGGTGCCGCTGGAGCTGCGCAATCTCGCCGGCGATCTGATGGTGACGAATGCCGAAGTCGACTCGGTCGAGGTGCGGGTGTCGGGACCACCGGCGCTCCTTTCGACGCTGAGTCCAGAGCAATTCAAGGTCGTCCTCGATTTAGACGGCGCCCGGCCCGGGACATCGACGTTTCGCCTGGGCGCGGACTATTTTAATCCGCCGCGCGGCGTCAGGATCACCCGGATCAGCCCCTCGCTTGTGAACCTCAAGCTCGAAGCGGTCGTCGAGCGGGTGCTCCCGGTCAAGGCCCGCTTCGAGGGGGCTCCGCTCGAAGGCTATGAGGTTAGCCGGGTCGAGGTGAGGCCGGAAAAAGCCAGCGTGCGCGGCCCGGCTGAGGAAGTCGCAAAGATGGACTCGCTGGAGACCGAGCCGATCGATCTCACGGGAGCATCCGGCCAAAGGACGCGCGAGGTCCGGCTGCGGGCGGACGGCAGGTTTTTAGCTTTCGCCCCCGAGCGCGTTTGGGTTGCGGTCGCGCTCGAGGAAAAGATCGTGACCAGAGAATTTACCAACGTGCAAGTCAAGGCGAGAGAATTCACCGGAAGCTACACGGTCAGTCCCAAGTCGGCGTATGTCCGGCTGGCCGGGCCCGAGCGCGTCCTCGCGCAACTTAAACTGGATAGCGGGCAGGTGTATCTCAACCTGAAGGGTATGAAGCCGGGCACGCATGACGTGCCGCTCAGTTTCAGCCTTCCCGAAAAGGTCAAGGTGGTAGAGCAGAAGCCGGCTCATTTTCGCGTGAGCATTAGCGATTCTTCCAAAAGGAGCTGACCCTTGAGCACCGAGCAAAATAGCAAAAACAGCGAGCGGCGCCTGTTCGGCACCGACGGCATCCGCGGGGTCGCCAACCGCGACCCGATGACCTCGGAGATGGCGTTGCAGCTGGGCCGCGCGATCGCGCGCGCGTTCCACGAAATCGAGGAAAAGGAAAAAAACCGCGGCTTTCGCGTCGGCGCGAGCACGAAAGGCCACCGCCATCGGATTCTTATCGGCAAGGATACCCGGCTCTCGGGCTACATGTTGGAAACGGCGCTCGCGTCGGGAATCTGTTCGATGGGCGTGGATGTCCTCCTGGTGGGACCGCTGCCCACGCCCGGGGTGGCGTTTCTCACGCGCAGCATGCGCGCCGAGGCGGGGGTGGTGATCTCGGCGTCGCATAATTATTTTGAAGACAACGGCATCAAGTTTTTTTCCGGCGACGGCTTCAAGCTGCCCGACGCCATCGAGGCGCGGATGGAGGAGATGATCTTTAACGGCGAGCTCAACCGCCACCGGCCGACCGCGGGGGAGATCGGCAAGGCTTTTAGAATCTCCGACGCCCTGGGCCGGTATATCGTCTTTCTCAAGAACACCTTTCCGCGCCACCTTACGCTCGACGGGCTGAAGATCGTCGTCGATTGCGCCCACGGCGCAGCCTATCGCGTCGCGCCGGATGTGCTGAGCGAGCTTGGCGCCGAGGTGATTTCGATCGGCGTTCAGCCGGACGGCGAAAATATCAATCGAAACTGCGGCGCGCTGCATCCCGAAACCGCGCGGCAGGTGCTGCTCGCGCGCGGCGCCGATCTGGCGGTCTGTTTGGACGGAGACGGCGACCGCGCTATTTTCATCGACGAGAAAGGCGAGGTTCTCGACGGCGATCACATCCTCGCGCTGTGCGCCCGGGAGCTCTGCGCCCGGGGGCTGCTCAAGGAGCAGACGGTCGTGGCCACGGTCATGTCGAACCTGGGGCTGCAGATCGCGTTGCAGGAATGCGGCATCGGGCTGGTCCAAACCGCGGTCGGGGATCGGTACGTCGTCGAGGAGATGCTCCGGGGCGGCTACAATCTCGGCGGAGAGCAGTCGGGGCATATCGTTTTTTTGGATCACAATACCACCGGGGACGGCTGCGTGACCTTTTTGCAGGTGCTCGCGATCATGATCGAGCAGGGAAAACCGCTGAGCGAGCTGGGAAAGGTGATGACCAAGTTTCCTCAAGTCCTGATCAACGTGCGAGTGCGAGAGAAAAAGCCGCTCGCGGACATTCCCACGGTCAAGGAAAAGATCGCCCGGGTCGAGAAGGCGCTGGGCGAGCGCGGCCGGCTCTTGGTGCGGTATTCGGGCACGGAGCCGCTCGCGCGCGTCATGCTGGAGGGCGAGAACGAGGCGGAGATTCGCGAGATGGCAGAAGACATTGCCGACGAGATCCGGCTGGCGGTGGGAGAGGAGAGCTCGTGAGCCGCTCGTGTTCCCATGAACGTCTGCCAGCAGCCTTCTCCTTTGGCATGCCTCGAACCGCGATCTTTCAAGCGCGGCGCGCGGGCGCTTTTTGCCGGAGACAAACCCAGATAGGATTGCAAACCGGACCATGATCCGTCTTGGCGTAAATATCGATCACGTCGCCACGGTGCGGCAGGCGAGAAGAGCGGCGGTGCCCGATCCCGTCGAGGCCGCGCTTGCGGCCGAAAAGGGCGGCGCGGACGGGATCACCGTGCATTTGCGCGAGGATCGACGCCATATCCAGGACCAGGACGTCGAGCGGCTGCGGCGGAGCGTGCGCACGAAGCTCAACCTGGAGATGGCCGTAACTGAAGAAATGCTCGCCAAGGCCGAACAGCTCCGCCCCGACGACGCCTGTTTTGTCCCGGAAAGGCGCGAGGAGCTGACGACCGAGGGAGGCCTGGACGTCGCCGGGCAGCTGGCGAAGGTTCGCCGAGGCGTCGAGCGGCTCCAGGGCCGGGGGATAAGGGTGAGCCTTTTCGTCGATCCCGATGAGAGGCAGATCCGCGCCAGCCGTGAAGCCGGCGCGCACGCGGTGGAGATTCATACCGGGCGCTACTGCGACGCCGCCAAAGGGGCCGAACGGGAGGAGCTTGACAAGATCGTGGCGGCGGCAGCCCTGGCGCACGGCTTGGGTCTGGAGGTTCACGCGGGCCACGGGCTCAATTACCAGAACGTGATTCCGGTCGCACGCATCCCGCAGATCGTAGAGCTCAATATCGGTCACAGCATCGTCGCGCGCGCGGTCATGGTGGGTCTTGAGCAGGCGGTGCGCGAAATGAAAGAGCTTCTGAATCGCGCCCGCGGCTCGTGATCAAAGACAGAGTGGGAGATCGGGAGAGAGAGGGGACATCTGTCTTTAACGAGCACGAGTCACGAGCACGAGTCACGAGCACGAGCCACGACCGTATGTTTGTCGTCACCGCACGTGAAATGAGGGAGCTCGATCGCCTCACGATCGAAGAGTACGGCGTGCCCAGTCTCGAACTGATGGAGCGGGCCGGCCGCGCGGTAGCGGAGGCGCTGCTGGAGCGCTTCGGCAGGGCCGCCAGGAAAGGCGTTCTCGTCGTCGCCGGCAAAGGCAACAACGGCGGAGACGGGCTGGTGGCGGCGCGCCATCTCAAAAAAAGGCGCTTCCCGTGCGAGGTCGTCCTGCTGGGGCGAAAAGAAGAGCTGTCGCGTGACGCCGCGGTGAACCTCGAAGCGTATCTTAAGGCACGCGGCAAAATTTTCGAGATGCCGGAGCGCAACTCGGAAGGCCTGAGCGCGCGCTTCGGCGGCAAAGGCGCTATCGTCGACGCGCTTCTCGGGACCGGCCTCAGCAAGGAAGTCCGAGGCGTTTACGCCGAGGCCATCGAGGCGATCAATGCCAGCGGGTTACCCGTCGTCGCCGTGGATATCCCATCGGGACTCGATTCGGACACGGGCCGGCCCCTGGGAACGGCGATTCAGGCCGAGATGACGGTCACGTTTGGATTTCCCAAGGTGGGGCAGGTGATTTACCCCGGCGTCGAATATACGGGCGAGCTGGTCGTCGCCGATATCGGCATCGCGCCGGAGGCGGTCGCAAAAGTCCGCCCGCAGCGCGAAATTCTGGAAGAAGGCGATATCGGCTGGCTCGTGCCCCGGCGCGCGCGCGATTCCCACAAAGGCACTTACGGCCATCTGGTTGTCCTTGCCGGGTCGCGGGGTAAAACGGGCGCCGCAGCGCTTGCGTGCCGCGGCGCGCTGCGGGTCGGGACGGGGCTTGTGACCCTGGCGGCTCCGCGCTCGCTCAATGATATCTATGCCAGCTCGCTTTTGGAGGTGATGACCGAACCGCTGGCCGAGAGAGAAAGCGAAGAGCCCGAGCCGCTCACGGACCGGGAGTGGCAGCGCCTGCTGGAAAAAAAGAGCGCGCTTTTGTTCGGTCCCGGGATCGGCGTCAAGCCTTGGTGCCAGACCACGCTGCGCTGGCTTCTCGGCCATCTTGCGCTTCCTTGGGTGATCGACGCGGACGGCCTTAACAATCTCGCGCTCGAGGTGGATCGGCTGCGCTCGGCGAAGACCCCGCCGGTCTTGACGCCGCACCCCGGAGAAATGGCGCGGCTGATCAACGCCGATACCGCGACGGTCAACCAAAATCGGTTGGAAGTTGCCAGCCAATTTGCCCGCGATAGGCGCTGCTACGTCGTGCTCAAGGGGGCGAGAACCGTCATCGCTCTGCCGAGCGGCGCCGTTTTCATCAATCCGACCGGCAATCCGGGGATGGCCAGCGGCGGGACCGGAGACGTTCTTGCCGGTGTTCTGGCCGGGCTTCTGGCGCAAGGGTTGGCGGTGGAGGAGGCGCTTAAGTTGGGCGTTTACCTCCACGGCTTTGCCGGAGACCTCGTCGCCGCCGAAAAAGGGGAAATGGGAACGATCGCCTCGGATATCATCGAGATGCTGCCGTACGGGTTGCGCCGCCTCGCTGAGGGGAAATCGGCGCGCGCGCGAAATCCCGACGCGAAGCGGCCGCGAAAGATTTAGCCTTTCGTTTCCGTTCAACAAGCTCCTATGAAGTCGTTTGCTGTCGTGTCATCCTCGGAGGCCGATACGCGGCGCTGGGGAAAGAGGCTGGGCCGGTTACTCGAAGGCGGCGAGCTGATCGGCTTGACAGGAGAGCTGGGGACCGGCAAAACGTGTTTTGCGCGCGGCTTGGCCGAGGGACTGGACGTGGCGCCAGACACCTGGCTCAGGAGCCCCACGTTCACGCTGATCAACGAGTACAGCGGCCGGCTGCCGATTTATCACATCGATCTCTATCGCGCCGCCGCGCCCGAAGAACAGCAGAGCCTGGACCTGAGGGACTATCTGTATTGCGACGGGGTTGCGGTCGTCGAATGGTTCCAGTACCTGCCCGCGCACGAGATCGGCGATCATCTGGGCGTCCGATTGGAGCACCTCTCCGCGCGCACGCGCAAGCTCACTTTCAGCGCCTGCGGCGAGCGCTACGAGGCCATAGTGGAAAAACTGGCAAGCGCGAGAGAGTTGAAGAGTTGAAGAGTTGCAGAGTTGAAGGGGCAGACAATTTTAGATTTTTCGATTGCCGGCCCTTCGGCTTAGCTCAGGGCAGGTTTTCGATTGGAAGCTCGATTGGCGGTTGTTCGGTTGGATTAAGGGCAGGCTTCCCATCTGATCGAAATTCCAAAACCTAAAGTAACCTAAAATCGAAAATGGCTTAGGGTCGATTCAATCGGAAATCTAAAATCTAAAATCCAAAATCTTTAAGAAGGTGGAGCTCATCGTACAGAAATACGGCGGCACGTCGGTCGGCAGCCTGGAGCGGATTAAAAACGTCGCCCGCCGGGTGGCCGCGGCCGCTCGCGACGGCGCCGGTCTCGTCGTGGTCGTCTCGGCGATGGCCGGGGAGACCAACCGGCTCTTGTCGCTGGCGCACCAGATCGCAGAGTCGCCCGACGAGCGGGAACGCGACGCGTTGCTCGCTTCCGGCGAGCAAGTTTCGGCGGCGCTTCTCGCGCTGGCTCTGAAGGACATGGGCTGGCGCGCGCGCTCGTTTCTCGCGCACCAGGTGAGAATCGAAACCGACAGCGCTTTCGGCAAGGCGCGCATCAAAAACGTCGATGCGTCGAAAGTGAAAGAGGCGCTCCGGGAGGGAGAGATCGTCGTCATCGCGGGGTTTCAAGGGGTCGACGAAAAGGGTAATATTACGACCCTGGGCCGCGGCGGCTCCGACACGAGCGCCGTCGCGGTGGCCGCGGCGCTGCGAGCCAGAGTCTGCGAGATCTACACCGACGTCGAAGGGGTCTTCACGACCGACCCGAACATCTGCCCCGACGCGCGCAAGCTCGAGCGCATCTCCTACGACGAGATGCTGGAGATGGCGAGCATGGGCGCGAAGGTGCTGCAGATCCGCTCCGTAGAGCTGGCAAAAAAGTTCAGAGTTCCAATCCATGTCCGCTCCAGCTTCACGGACGCGGAGGGGACCTGGGTCGTCGAGGAGGAAAGGGGAATGGATGCCGTTTTGGTCTCCGGAGTGACCTGCGAGAAAAACGAGGCCAAGATCACGCTCTTAAAGGTGCCCGACCGCCCGGGGCTGGCGGCGCAGATTTTCACGCCGATCTCGGAGGCCAACATCGTCGTCGATATGATCATCCAGAACGCGAGCGCCGACGGAACCACCGACTTGACGTTTACGGTACCGAAAGCCGATTTTAAAAAGGCGATCGCCCTGGTGGAGAAAACCGCCGGAGAAATCTCCGCCCAAGGGGTGACCTCGGACACGCACATCGCGAAGGTTTCGATCATCGGCGCGGGCATGCGCACGCACGCGGGGGTGGCGGCGAAGATGTTTCAAGCGCTGGCGCGAGAGGGAATCAATATCGAGATGATTTCGACCTCGGAAATAAAAATTTCCGTCGTCATCGACGAAAAGTACGCCGAGCTGGCAGTCCGGGTGCTGCACGATGAGTTTTTCGGCAAGCGGGAGAGCGTATGAAGGAGGTCTTGATTTACGACACAACGCTGCGGGACGGCTGCCAGTCCGAGGATATCTCGTTTACGCTCGAGGACAAGCTGCGGATCACCGAGAAGCTCACCGAGCTCGGCATCGACTACGTCGAGGGCGGTTTTCCCGGCTCCAATCCGCGCGACGCCGACTACTTCAAGCGCGTAAAAAAGCTAAAGCTCAAGAACACCAAGATCGCGGCCTTCGGCATGACGCGCAAGCTCTCCTCGAAGCCGGGACAGGACTTGAGCCTGAAGATCCTGCTCGAGGCCGAGACCCCGGTCATTACGCTGGTCGGCAAGACGTGGGATCTCCACGTGCGCGACGACTTGAGAATCAGCAACGCGGCGAATCTGGAAATTATCGCCGACTCGATCGCGTTCTTAAAGGAGCGGGTCGACGAGGTCATTTTCGACGCGGAGCACTTCTTCGACGGCTTTCGCTCCAATCCCGAGTACGCGATCAAGTGCCTCAAGGCGGCGGAGGAAGGCGGCGCCGACTGCCTGGTGCTCTGCGACACCAACGGCGGGAGCCTTCCGAGCCAGATCTCCGAGGCGATCGCCAAGGTGAAAAGCCGGGTGCGAACGCCGCTGGGGATCCATTGCCACAACGACGGCGAGCTGGCGGTTGCCAATAGCCTGGCGGCCGTGGAGATGGGCGTCGTCCAGGTGCAGGGGACGATCAACGGCTTCGGCGAGCGCTGCGGCAACCTCAATCTGTGCTCTCTGATTCCCGACGTGCAGCTCAAGCTGGGGAAGAAGTGCATCGAGCCGGCGCAGCTCAAAAAGCTGAGAGAGGTATCGCATTTTTTATACGAGCTGGCGAACATTACCCCGAACAAGCACCAGCCGTACGTCGGCGAGAGCGCGTTTGCTCACAAGGGCGGCATGCACGTGGCGGGCATCATCAAAAACCGCCAGACCTACGAGCATATCGACCCCGAGTTGGTCGGAAATCGACAGCGCGTCCTCGTCTCGGATCTGGCCGGGCGCAGCAACATCATCTACAAGGCGCGGGAGTACGGCATTGAGCTCAAGAACGACGATCCCGCCGTGCAGGAGATTTTACGGCGCATCAAAGACTTGGAGAGCCAGGGCTACGAGTTTGAGGCGGCGGAGGCCTCGTTCGAGCTTTTGATCCAGGAGGCGCTGGGCCGGAAGAAAAAGAACTTTCACCTCATCGGGTTTCGCGTGATCGACGAGAAGCGCCAGGAAAAAGAGCCGCCGATTTCCGAAGCGACCATCATGGTCCAGGTGGACGGCATCATGGAGCACGCGGCGGCGATGGGAAACGGGCCCGTCAACGCCTTGGATCGCGCTTTGCGCAAGGCGCTGACGAAATTTTATCCCAGCCTGCAGGAGGTCGAGCTTCTCGATTACAAGGTGCGCGTGCTCTCGTCGGGCCAGGGAACGGCCGCGTCCGTGCGCGTGCTGATCGAGTCGGGAGACAAAAAGGATCGCTGGGGAACGGTCGGCGTTTCGCACAACGTGATCGAGGCAAGCTGGCAGGCTGTGGTCGATAGCATCGATTATAAGCTATATAAGGATTCGCGCCGTTAAGCGCAGCATTGATTGACGCACCCCCATGCCATGTGGAACAGGATCAAGGAGGACATCCAGGCGGTCTTTGATCGCGACCCGGCCGCGCGCTCGGTGTGGGAGGTGGTGCTTGCCTATCCCGGCTTCCACGCGATTCTGATTCACCGGGTAGCCCACTGGCTCTGGGAGCGGCGGCTGACCACGGTTGCCCGCGTCGTGAGCCATGTGGGCCGCTTTCTCACCGGCATCGAGATCCACCCCGGAGCGAAGATTGGCCGGCGCTGTTTTATCGACCACGGCATGGGGGTGGTCATCGGTGAGACGACCGAAATCGGCGACGATGTGACCATCTATCAGGGTGTCACGCTCGGCGGGACGTCCACGGCGCCGGTCAAGCGCCACCCGACGATCGAGGACTCGGTTACGATCTTTAGCGGCGCGGCGGTTCTCGGGCCGGTGACCGTCGGGCGCCACAGCCGGATCGGCGCCGGGTCCGTGCTGGTGACCTCGGTGCCGGCGCATTCCACGGTCGTCGGTATCCCGGGGCGGGTGGTGAAAAGCGAGGCCAGGCATACGCCGACGGGTAAAGCGATCATCGACCTCAACTCGGTCGATCTTCCTGATCCGGTCGCCAAGACGATCGCCAGCCTGGTCGAGTACGTCCAGGTCCTGGAGAAGCGCATCGACGAGTTGAGCGATCGCCAGGGCGGGCTCGAAGAGAAAAGCGCCGAAGAGACGGCAGTGCTGAACAAGGTCAAGGAGCTCCTCAAGAACTCCGGAACCTAAGCGGCCAAGCCGTCCGCGCTCGAATACCGCCATGCCGCAGCGAAGAGAAAAAGTTGTCGTCGCGATGAGCGGCGGAGTCGATAGCTCCGTGAGCGCAAGCCTGCTTCTGGAGCAAGGCTACGACGTCGCCGGCGTGTCGCTTCGGTTATGGGAGGGCGGGCGCCCGTCGGGGAGAAATTGCTCCGATCACTCCGAGGCGCGCAGGGTGGCCGAATACCTCGGGATTCCGCATGCGCTCATCGATGCGCGGCCGGCTTTTGCCAGAGACGTGGTACGCCCGTTCGCGGAAGGCTACCTGAGCGGGCGAACGCCGAATCCGTGCGTGGCGTGCAATCGCGATTTTAAGCTCGGGGTCCTCATGAGCTGGGCGCGGGCACAGGGCGCCGACTACGTCGCGACCGGCCATTACGCGCGCATTGCGCGCTCTTCAGGATCGAGCACGGCTCTTTTGCGCGGCGTCGACCGCGCCAAGGATCAGTCTTACTTTCTCTTTTCCCTGTCGCAGGAGCAGCTTAACGCGACGCTGTTTCCGCTCGGGGACTGGCAGAAGGAGGACGTTCGCAAGCGCGCGCGCGAGCTGGGGCTGCCGGTCGCCGAGCGGCCCGATAGCCAGGATCTCTGTCTCGGCGATTACCGCCGCACCGTTGAATCTCTCGCGCAAAACCGCGTGGCGCGCGGCGAGATCGTGGACCGGGCCGGGCGCCTTTTAGGCACGCACGCCGGCGTGCACCGTTTCACGGTCGGCCAGAGAAGGGGCCTGGGGGTGGCCGCGCCGGAACCGCTCTATGTCCTGGAAGTCCTGGCGGACGCTCGGCGCGTCGTGGTGGGCACGAGAAAAGAGCTGGGAAGCCGGGGGCTGGTCGCGGGCCTCGTGAGCTGGATTGCGCCGCCGGCGGCGGGCGAGTTTGCGGCGGAAGTCCAGGTGCGCTACCGCTCGCGACCGATCCCCTGCCGCGTGCATGCCGAAGGTGCGCGCGCGGAGGTGTACTTTGAGCGGGACGATGTCGTTGTGACTCCGGGACAGGCGGCGGTCTTTTACGACGGCGAGCGCGTGCTCGGCGGCGGATGGATCGAGCGGGCCATAAGCCGTTGAAGGATTCAGCAGGAAAAAACGATCAGCAGGAAGTTTTTTGACCTTGTGATTTGAAAGACGATGCGGGTTGCCATCGCCACTCTGGGCTGCAAGATCAATCAGTACGATTCCGCGGCGATCCAGGCGCGATTGGAACGCGAGAATCACCGGATTGTCGCGTTCGACGAGGAAGCGGATTGCTACGTCGTGAATAGCTGTACGGTGACGGACCGGGCGGATTGGGAAGCGCGCCAGTTGGTGAGGCGCGCCAAGAGAAGAAGCCCGGCGGCGCGCGTCGTCGTGACCGGATGTTACGCGCAGGTGAGCCCGGACGAGGTGGCCGCAGTGGAAGGCGTCGACTTTGTGGTTGGGCTCAATCGAATCGAGGACCTCGTTCGGTTCGTGGCGGCGCCCGCCGAGGTGGCGGAGAGGATCGCGGTCAGCGAGAGCAAAAGCGAGCGGCGCGTCAACCTCCTGAGCGCAACAAAACTCCCGGGGCACACGCGCGCGTTCGTGAAAGTTCAGGAGGGCTGCGACTACGCCTGCACGTACTGCATTATTCCGGCCGCGCGCGGGCGGAGCCGGAGCGTTCCGCCGGAGGGGATCCTGCGGCAGATCGCGGCGCTGGCCGAGGAGGGAATTGTCGAAGCGGTGCTCACCGGAATCCATCTCGGCGGGTACGGCAGGGATCTCACGCCGAAGACGGACCTCACGAGTTTGGTCGAGAGGATCGCCGCGGCGAGGCTCGTGCCGCGGCTCCGGTTAAGCTCGCTCGATCCCCGCGAGGTGCCGGAGCGCCTGCTCCGGGTGCTGGCGCAGTCGGACATTGTCTGTGACCACCTGCACATTTGCCTGCAGGCGGGAGCGGACGAGATTTTAAAAGCGATGCGGCGCAACTACGATACGGCCTACTACCGGGATGTCGTCGAAAGGGCGCGCGCGCTCGTGCCGTCAGCGGCTCTCGGCACAGACCTCATCGTCGGATTTCCCGGCGAGAGCGACGAGCTTTTTGCGCGCTCGCTCGAGTTCGTGGACTCCTTGCCGCTCACGTACCTCCATGTTTTCCCCTATTCGGCGCGGCGCGGAACGCCGGCGGCCCGTTTCGCCGGGCAAATTCCGCCGGGCGTAAAAAAACAGCGGGCGCGGATCGCGCGCGCGCTCGGCGCCAGAAAAAAGAGCGCGTTTTACCGGCGGTTCGTCGGAGCCGAAGTGGCGGTGCTGTTCGAGCGGGAAGGCGGAGCGGACGGCTGGCTTAAAGGGTACAGCAGGAACTATCTTCCGGTGCGCGCCCGGGCGGCGCGCGAGCGCGTGAACCAGGAGGTCCAGGTGAGGATCACGGGCCTGGAGGGGGACGGTTTGGTGGGCGAGGTGGTGGCGGGCCGTTGAGCGTGGCGCGAGCCGACACAGGGGAAAAGCGTCGATGAAGACCGTGCCGGAAGAGAAGCTCGCAAGGCTGGAGGAAGAGTTGGGCTACGTCTTTGCGGACAAGGCGCTTCTGCTCCGCTCTCTTACGCACGTTTCCTACGAGCGCGGCCGGGAACACGAGCACAACGAAACGTTCGAGTTTATCGGCGACGCGGTCTTGAGCCTCGCGGTCAGCGATCTCCTCATGCGGCGCTTTCCCGAAAAAAACGAGGGCGACCTGTCGAAAATGCGCGCTTCGCTCGTCAATGCCGTGGTCCTTGCGGAAAAGGCGCGGCAGCTCAGGCTCGGCGAGCTGATCCGGATCGGCAAAGGCGAGGAGTACAGCGGCGGAAGAGAAAAGGAATCGATTCTCGCGGCCGCGTTCGAGGCGCTGTTGGGCGCAATCTATTGGGAGCGCGGGTATCCCGCCGCGTACAGCGTCGTCGAGCGCCATTTCGCGCGCGATATCGGCGAAAAGAAATTCGGCACGACGGACTACAAGACCCACCTGCAGGAAATCATCCAGATGGTGTATCGCTGCCCCCCGACCTACCGGCTTGTGGCGGAATCGGGGCCGGATCATGCCAAGCATTTCGTCACGGAGATCGTTGTCGGAGGAAAGGTGCTCGGGCGGGGCGAGGGCAAGAGCAAAAAAAAGTCCGAACAACGCGCCGCGCAGCAGGCGCTGGAGACGCTGCGGGGCGCGATTCCGCCGGCGAAGCCGTCGTAGAGGCGCGCGCGGCGGCGCTCACGCCCGGTTTGATCGCGTGAAAAAATTTTCCCTGAAGCTGGCAGGTGAAGAGCCTTAGCTACAAAAAGGCCGGAGTCGATATTGCCGCCGCGGAGCGCCTGGTGCGGCGGATCGGGCCGATCGCGGAACGGACGGCGCGCCCCGGCATCCTCGCAGGCGTCGGCGGCTTCAGCGCGCTTTTCGAGCTGAACGCGCGGCGCTACCGCGAGCCCGTGCTGGTCTCCTCGACCGACGGGGTCGGCACGAAGCTTCGGATCGCGACGCTCCTCGGCGTTCACGATACCGTCGGGATCGACCTCGTCGCGATGGGCGTCAACGACATCCTCACGCAGGGGGCGGAGCCGCTGTTTTTCCTGGACTACTTCGCCACCGGGAAGCTTGAGCCGGCCGTCGCGCTCGACGTGATCCGCGGCATCGCGCGCGGCTGCCAGCTTGCCGGGTGCGCGTTGGTCGGCGGCGAGACCGCCGAGATGCCTTCGTTTTATCGGGACGGCGAATACGACCTGGCCGGGTTCGCCGTCGGCGTGGTGGAAAAAGAAAAGATCCCCAACCCGCGCGCCATCTCTTCCGGCGATCTGCTGGTCGGGCTTCCCTCGAGCGGTTTGCACAGCAACGGCTTTTCCCTGGCGCGAAAGATCTTGCTCGAGGAAAAAAAATTGCGCTTAAGCGCGCGCGTGCCCGAACTGGGGCGCGCCCTGGGCGAGGAATTGCTCGAGCCGACGCGAATCTATGCGCGGCTGCTGCGGCCGCTCTTTGAGCGCGGGCTGATCAAGGGAGCGGCGCACATCACCGGCGGAGGCATCCCGGGCAATCTGCCGCGCGTTTTCCCGCCGCGCCGCCGCGCGCTGATCCGCCGCGGATCGTGGCCGGTGCCCCCTATTTTCGCGCTGATTCAGCGCGCGGGGCGGGTCCCGACGGCGGAAATGGATCGGACCTTCAACAACGGCCTGGGCATGATCTTGGTGGTCGGCAAGGAGAGCCTCGAGCGGGTCGCGCGCGCGCTTAAGCGCATGCGCGAGCGCTATTTCGTCGTCGGCGAAGTCGTCAAAGGCGAGAGAGGCGTCACTTACACGTCGTGAGGCGAGCGCATGGGTAGGAAAGTTCCTCTGGGAGTGTTGATTTCCGGCAGCGGCACCAACCTGCAAGCGATCATCGACGCGATCGCGGCCGGCAGGCTCGATGCCGAGATTCGCGTCGTCATCAGCAACCGCCGGGACGCCTACGGCCTCGAGCGGGCGCGCCGCCACGGTATTCCGTCCGAGGTGATCGACCACCGGGGGTACGATTCGCGCGAGGCGTACGACCGGGTTTTGCTCGATCGGCTCGAGGCGCGCGGCGTCGAGCTGGTGATTCTGGCGGGCTTCATGCGAATCCTCTCGCCCGCTTTTGTCAATGCGTTTTCGAACCGGATCATGAACATTCACCCGGCGTTGCTGCCGGCGTTTCCCGGGCTTCACGTGCAGCGAAAGGCGCTCGAGCACGGCGTGAGGTTTTCCGGATGCACCGTGCATTTTGTCAGCGCCGAGTGCGACGAGGGGCCCATCATCATTCAAGCGGTCGTGCCGGTTTTTCCGGACGACACCGAAGAGACGCTTTCGGCGCGAATTCTCAAGCAGGAGCACAGGATTTACCCGCGAGCGATCCAGCTTTACAGCGAAGGGCGGCTGCGCATCGAGGGCCGAAGAGTCATCGTCGAAGGCTGGCGGCGGGACGAAGACTGCGCGCTGATCCAGCCGCCGGCCGACGAATGAAAAAGGCAATGCTGATCAAGCTCTCGCTGAGCTTGATCCTGCTCGGGTTTCTTTTAAGCCAGATCGATTTCCCGCAGCTTCTCGGCGTGCTCGCCGCGGCGGATCCCTTCTACCTGGGGGTCATCCTCGTCGGCTACATCATCGGACAGGTGGTAAGTTGCTTTCGCTGGACCTTACTGGCTGAGCCGCTGGGGTTTAAGTTCATCTTCAAGGACTATCTCGCCTTTTATTTTATCGGCATGTTTTTCAACTTGTTTGCGCCGAGCACGGTGGGCGGCGACGCCAGCCGCGTGTTCTATCTCGCCTACGCGGCGCCGGGCGAGCCGCAATGGGGGAGGCGCGCGACGTGCGCGGTCATCTCGGTTCTCATGGACCGCATCGTCGGCATGGCGGCGATGGTATGGATGGCGGCGGCCGCATTGGCCGCTTTTCCCTTCTACCCGATCCCCGCCGTCATCCATTACATCATTTTTGCGCTGGCGCTCGCCTTCGTTCTGGCGTGGCTGTTCTTGCCGCTTTTGAACCGCGTGCTGGAGCGGGCGGGCTTTGCCGTCGCCGGCCATCTCCGGCTCTCGCTGGAAGCGTACTGGTCGCGGCAAAAGACCATTGCGAATACGCTGCTGCTGTCGCTGGCAATTCACGCGATCCAGGCGCTGCTCCATCTGATGCTGGCCAGGGGAATCGGCGTCGACATGCCGGCGTCGTACGGATTTTTGCTCTATCCTCTGGCCGGGATCTTCAGCGCGCTGCCGCTCAGCCTCAACGGCATCGGCCTTCGCGAGAACGCCTATCTTTTTCTTTTGACGCTCATCGGCATCCGTCCCGAGAAGGCCGTCGCGTTCGGCCTGTTGTGGTTTCTTATGGTCGTTCTCGATAGCCTGATCGGCGGCGTCGTCTACGTGGGGCGCCGGGGCATGCGGCCGCGCGAAGGAGCGTTTCGCCCGGAGGGTCACGTCAGATAACGAAGAAAGACGGTGGCGAGCCCGAGGAAGGAAAGAAAGCCAAACACGTCGGTAAACGTCGTCACGAAAATGCCCGAGCCGAGGGCGGGATCCAGACGCGCGCGCTTGAGGGCGAGCGGGATCAGCGTGCCGACCGCGGCGGCGATGAAGAGGTTGATGACCATGGCGAGGCCCAAAACGAGCCCGAGGACGGGATTGCCCTTCCAGAGATAGGCCACGATCGCCACCAGCGCGCCGGCCACCGCGCCGACGGCGACGCCGACGATGATTTCCTTTACCACCGCGCGCCACGCCGACGCGAACTCCAGCTCGCCGAGCGCCAGCGCGCGCACCACGACCGTGAGCGTTTGAATGCCGCAGTTGCCGCCCATGCCGGCCACCACGGGCATAAAGATCGCAAGCGCGACGGCCTGATCGATCGTCGCCTCGAAAAAACCCACCACGGAGGCCGCGATCATCGCGGTCACGAGATTCAGCGCCGTCCAGGGAAGCCGCTTCTGAATGGAAACGCGAGCCGGGCTGAAGACGCGATCTTCCTCCTCCAGGCCGGCCATCTTGTACATGTCTTCCGTGGTCTCTTTGTCGAGGATGTCGATGACGTCATCGACGGTGATCGTGCCGATCAGTCGCTTTTGCTCGTCGACGACGGGCAGCGCCAGCAGCTCATATTTGGAGACGAGGCGGGCCGCCTCCTCTTGGTCCATCAACGCGTCGGCGCAAATGGGATCCGTGATCATCATATCGGCGAGCCGGCGGTCGGGCGGGGCGATGACGAGGTTGCGCAGAGGGACGACGCCGATCAGCCTTCCCGCTTCGTCGACGACGTACAGATAAAAGAACGTCTCCAGCTCGCCGCGATCGCGAATCCTGTCGATCGCTCCTTGCGCGGTTGTCTCGGGCGGCAGCGCGAGGTAGTCGGTCGTCACGAGCCGCCCCACGGTTCCCTCCGGATAGCTGATGAGCCGGCGCACTCTCTCGCGCCGCTCGGGGTCGATCAAGGCGAGAATGTGCTCGCGCCTCTCCTCGGGCAGGCTGTCGATGAACGTGATCTCGTCGTCGGGGTCGGCCCACACCAGCATCCTGGCGAGCTTTTCATCGTCGATCAGCGCCAAAATCTCCGGCAGCATCTCGGGAGGAAGCTCTTTCAGCGTCTTGGCGGCCCGGCGGACCGAGAAAAGAATGTCGAACAGAGCGCGAATCTCCGAGGGATCGAGATCCTTGAACAGCGGCGCGATGTCGGCCGGGTGGCTCTTCCCGATCACACGCAGAATGCGATCGGGCGCCGCGGTGCGGATCATCGCGCGCAGCGCTTCGTAATCGAGAGGTGGCTGCTTCATACGGCCGGCGACATTCTTTTTGTTTTTTTACCGGTGGGGTGCGGACTTTGCAAACCAGCAGGCGCCCGAAGGCCGTCGTTTAAAGGCGGGGAGGAAATCTGCTATGGTGGGTTATCCCTAACACGTGGACGGGGGTTCTATGTTCGGACTCGGCATGCAGGAGCTCTTGGTCATTCTTGTGATCGCGCTGGTGATCTTTGGACCGGGCAAACTGCCGCAGATCGGCAGCGGCTTGGGCAAAGCGATCCGCGATTTCAAAAAGGGTGTAAGCGGGGAAGACGCTGAGGAAGAGCGCAAGCCCGAGAGCCGCGCCAAAGAGGAAGAGACCCGGAAAATCCCAAGTTGAGCGGCCGTCGAGCCGCTCAGCGCTGGCGCGTGCCGTTGGTGCTTGGCCGGCCGTTTTTCAGGTTCGTGCCGACCACCACGGTATAGAGAGAAAGCTTGGAGAGCTTGTAGACTTTCTCGATTCTCAGGTCGATCGCTTCCAGAAACGGCTTCAATCGCAAATTGGTGCGCCAGCCCAGACGGCGCGTGATCGGGTCCAGCGCTTCGGTCAGGGCGCCGACCACCGGAAGATCGGTGGTGAAGTGATTGACGATGACGATCTTCCCTCCGGGACGGCAGACGCGCTTGGCTTCCGACAACATGCGCACGGGATCCGGCACGACCGTGACGGTATGGAACGCCATCACGTAATCGAAGCTGTCGTCGCAAAACGCCAAGTTGAGCGCGTCCATATCCATGACGTGCAAGTGCTTCCAGCCGTTTTTCACGATCTTCTCGCGCGCTTGCGCGAGCATATCGGGCGCCAGGTCGACGCCGATCACCTTGCAGTGCGGCGGATAGGCGGGAAACGAGGTGCCCGTCCCGACGCCCAGCTCCAGAACCTGAGCCGCGCGCGGAATATGCAGCGCCTCGATCACTTGCCGCAGGCGATCGGAAAAAAGCTTGCCGAAGATTTTGTCATAGAGCGGAGCGTAGTCCGAGTAGATTCTGCTTTCGTGAGCTGCGGTCTCCATCACGATGTCCCCCGATCGTCAGACGCCAGGCGCGGCACAAATCACGCCTCTGGAATCTTGCGGATTTGATGCTTGCTAAAGGAAACCACGTCGCGCTTGCGAAAGCGCCACTGCTTGCCCTTTTTGAATGCGGGCAAAATGTTCTTGCGCGCGAACTCGTTCACCGTGTCCGGACTGAGATCCAAAAGGGCGGCCACCTGTCTGCTGTTCAAAAGGTCCTCGTCGCGTTCCAACATAAGCTCCTCGCGCTTGCGGCCTGCCGGCACGTCGGTTACGTAAGTCGAGTTTTCTAACAATTTCACTCTACGGTGTCAAGGAATTTGGCTTGATTTGGTCGCGCGGCGCTGCGTTCTCCTTGCGCGCGCCGGCAGGTTCCATATAGTAGAGCCGATGCGCGCCCGACGCCTGGCATTGACGGTTCATCTCACCGGACGGTTCGTTCGCGTCGCCAGCGCGCTCGTCGCCGGCATCGTTACCTTCCTCGTTCTCGCTCTCTTTCTCCTGAATCAGCTGATCGAGGCCGGGGAGCTGCGGCGCCTTCTGGTCAGGGAGCTTGAGGCGGCGACCCAGCTGCAAGTGAAGGTCGGCGCCATCGAGATGGACGTCGGCGGGATCACCGGGATTGCGCTCCACGACGTCTCTTTGATCGATCCCGCGGATGGGCGTGCGCTGCTCCGCGCTCCCGAGGTGGTGACGCGCATCGCGCTTCAGCCGCTGTGGCGCTCGCAGATCGTCGTCGATGAGATCCGCCTGCGGCGCCCGGAACTTCAAGTGACGCGCGACGAGGCCGGGGAGGTCGATCTGTGGGGCATTTTGCAGCGGCTCCTCTTTCGCGGGCGCCGGGACTTCCCGTTCGCGCTCGATGTGGAAACGATCAGGCTGGAAGACGGCCGGGTAAGTTTTCACGATCGCTACCGGCGCGAGCCTCCGCTCCGCACCGAGCTGGAGCGGGTGGAATTGACGCTGACGCGCGCGAGCGAAACGAGATTTGTTCATCTCCGCGCAGTGACAAAAAGCGGCGAGCGCTCCGGTGAAAACACACCCGGCGTCGATTACCGGCTCACCGCGGTCGTCCAAAGGGACGGCCGCGGCGCCGGCATTGCGTCCCGCGGCACGGTGCGTGCGCCGGACGGGGAATTCGAGCTTCGGCGCGCGCGATGGGACGCGGAGCTGAGCGTGGCGGGGTGGCCTTCGGGCTTGCTGGAGGAGTACTATCGTGATTTTTTCCCGGCAAGATCTTGGAGCGGCACGCTGAGCGGCGGCATTCGCTTTAGGGGCGCTTTCGCCGACAGCATCCACGCGGCCGGAGAGGTCGCCTTTCGCGACCTCCGTATCGCGGCGGATCAACTCTTTGCCGAAACCGTTTCTCCCGGCCAGGGCCGGCTGAGCGCCGAACTGGAGTGGGAAAGGGGCGAAATCCGGCTGAAGCGCTTTCGGCTCAATTCCGCGGAACTCAGCCTCGACGCGCGCGGAACGATCTCGCTCGCGCGAAAAACCGATCCCTACCTGCGGCTGAGAATCTCAACGCCGTTTGTTTCGCTGACGGCTCTGCGCGGTTATCTCCCCCAGGCGCTTTTGCCGTCGCCTAGCTGGCGCGCGGCCGCGCGCGCGATCAGGCACGGGGAGATCCGTCTGGTGAGCCTCGAGCTGAACGGTCATACTTCCGAGCTCGGCCGCTTCGCCGAGGCGAGCGCGAGCGGCAGGCTGGCGCTTGTGGCGGAAATCCGCGATGCGGCGCTCGACCCGTGGGAGCCAAGGTATCTGCCGCTTCAGCACCTGGGCGGGCAGCTTGCCCTTGAGAACGGCGTATGGTCGTTCAACAACTTTAGCGGCAGCTATGGGCGCTCGCGGCTGCTTGAGCTCAGCGGCGCGCGCCGAGCGAGCGGCGCCGGCGAACGCTCATTGGAATTGCGCGCGCGCCTCGAGCTCGATCTGGGGGAACTGTATCAGCAAGCAAGGAACGGGGCGCTTCCCGAGCAGTGGGCCAATGCCGCGAGCAAGCTCCGAGAGCTGGACGGAAAAGCGGCGATCGAGCTGGAGGTCCGGGGAAATTTTCAATCGCCATGGCAGGTCAAAGGGCAGGGAAACGTGGCGGGGGCAGCTCTTGCCGCGGGTGAAGTGCGTCTCCGGGACCTCAAGGGGCGGCTCGGCATCTCTCCCGCCGAGCTCAAGCTGGAGAACGCAAGCGCGAGCTTTGCCGGCTCGCCCATAACCCTTAGCGGCCTCGTGCGCGATTATCTCTCGGACAACGCGAGCTTTGAGCTGACGGCGCAGTCGCCTGGCGTGAACGCGGCCGAACTTGGCCCGGCCGTCTTCGGCGCCGACTCGCCTCCGTATCGAGGAATGGTGCGCGGCTGGGTGCGCTGGGGCGGTTCGTTGCGCAGAAACGCGCCGGGCAAGCTCAGCGGAATGCTGGAGCTTGAGGGGCTCGAGGTCGAGCTTCACGCCTTTCGCGCTTCGCCCCGAGCGATTTTCGGCACGGTCAAGTTTGACGGCAAAACCGTCGAGCTAAAGGCCATCAAAGCCGAGGTGGGGGGTTATGGGCTTGAGTTCTCAGGCCGGCTCGACTGGGCGGAAAAGCCCCGGCTGGTTTTCAATCTCACTTCGCCCGAAATCGATATCGGACTTCTCCTGCCCAAGGAAACTTCCAACGCGGAGAGTTGGTACGACCGGCTGAACGCCAAAGGGAAGGTGAGCGTCGGCAAGGGCCGCTTTGAGAAATTCGAGTTCGCCAATCTGCAGAGCGATCTTTTTGTCGAGCGCCGCCTCTGGCGGCTGGAGAATTTTTCCGCCGAGTCGGCGGGCGGGCGAGTCGAAGGCCGGGCGTCGTTCCTGGATCGCCCCGCAGGGGTGGACTATGTGCTCGAGCCGAAAATTCAGGATGTGGCGGTGGAGCGGCTGCTCAGCTGGTTTGATACCGGTACGCGAGAGATCAGCGGGAACGTGAATCTGGAAGGAAGATTCGAGTCCAGCGGGGTTTCCAGAGCCGAGCGGAAGCGAAATATGAGCGGCCATTTCAAGCTCGAAATCCAAAAAGGCGTCGCGCGCCGGCTCACCCTGCTCGCGCGCATTCTCAATCTGATGGACCTGGGGAGCTGGTTTTCTTTCCAGCTGCCGGACCTCACCCGGGAAGGAATCCACTTTCGCCGCCTGACGGCGGATTTCACGATCGCGCGCGGCGTCTACGCGACGCAAAATCTTCTGGTCGACAGCGATGATATCAGCATCAGCGCGGCGGGGTCGTACGATGCGCCCAACGACGTGATCGATGCCGTCGTCGCCTTGCGACCGTTTCCTCGGCTGGGATCGGTCGTGAGCTATATTCCCATTATCGGACCGGGAATCGCCGGCATCAAAGATTCCATCCTGGTGGGAAGCTTTCGCGTGCAGGGGCCTGTCGAGGAAGCCGTCATCACGCCGGCGCCGCTCAGCACGCTGTCGGAATTTTTTTTCAGCGCGCTGCGCATTCCCCGGCGCATGCTCACGCTTCCGGGCGGGGGCAGCAACTGAACCGGCCCGGCCGACTCGCATGAGCAAGCGATTGACGCTCTACACCCGCGCGGATTGCTGTCTCTGCGCCGAGATGAAAGCGACGATCGAGCGCGTCGCGCGCACGGTCGCGCTCGTGGTGGAGGAGATCGACGTGGATAGCTCCCCGGAGCTGCGGCGCGCGTACGGCGATCAGGTTCCCGTTCTGCTCATCGACGGGCGCAAGGCGTTCAAGTATCGCGCGCCGGAAAGAGAGCTTCTTCGAAGGCTTAAAGATCGTAGAGGAGCGGATCGGTGAGGAAATGGCGCCGCGAGCCGCGATGTCGCCATGAGGGCCGAGCGGTTGCGAGAAAAGAGCTCCGGCTGAAAGCCGATGGCACGGCCTTTTCACCGTAAGAGGCCCGCGATGAACCGGCACGGGTCGATTTTGGGCCTGCTTGTCTGTGTCGCGCTTTTTGTGGCCGCGCTCGCCGCATGCTCGCCCACCTACCTGTTTCAGATGGCGCTCGAGGAGGGAAAGATCCTGTGGCGCCGCCAGCCGATCGAATCTCTGCTCGAAGACGGCGAGCTCGATCCGGGCACGGCGGATAAGCTCAGGTTGGTGCTGGCGGTCCGCAAGTACGCGCGCGACGTTTTGCACCTTCGCGTCGGCGGGAGCTACGCGACGTACTCCTACGTCGATCGGCCGGTTCTCTCGTACGTTTTGATGGCGGCCCCCAAGACGGATCTCAAGCCCTACACGTGGTGGTATCTGTTTGTCGGCCGCGTTCCCTACAAGGGTTTTGCGTCGGAAAAGGCGGCGCAAAGCGAAGCCGACCGGTTTGCCGCCGCGGGCTACGATACCTATATCCGCGAGGCGTCGGCGTTCAGTACCCTGGGCTGGTTCGACGACCCGCTGTTAAAGCACGTGCTGGCGTACGACAAGGTGACTTTGGCGGATCTTATCTTTCATGAGCTCGTGCACAACACGCTGTTCGTCAAAGGCGCGGTGGATTTCAACGAGAGCTTCGCGAACTTCGTCGGCCATCGCGCCGCCATCGCCTTCTTTTTGCAGCAGACCGGGGCCGACAGCGCCGAGTACCGCAAGGCGGTCGAATCGTGGGAGCAGGCGCTGGAGTTTTCGCGCTTCATTGCCGAGCTTGCGGGCACGTTGGCCGAACTGTACGCGCGATCGATTCCCGTGGAAGACAAGCTGCGCCTCCGCCAGGAGATCTTTCAGCGCGGCCAGGAGCAATGGAGTCGCCAGATCGCCGAGCGGCCCGCGCATCGATATCGCGGCTTCGGCCGCGGCCCGGTGAACAACGCCGTGATCGCGCACGCGCTCCTCTACCTGAGCCGGCTAGATCTTTTTGAGGCGCTTTACAAAGCCCTGGGGGGCGATCTGCGAAAATGCATCGAGCTTGTCGCCGAGCACACCAGAAGAGCGCAAGATCCGTTCGCCGCGGTCCAGGACCTGGCAAAGCGGGCCGGGGCGGCGGCGGAACGCCTGAGCTGATTTGGAATCGAGATGGGTGCGCCCGGAACAGAGGCCAAAGAGCTACGCTTCGCGGCGGACAAGATGCTCGGTCGATTGGCGCGCTGGCTCAGGATTCTCGGTCAGGACGTGATTTACGGCTCCCATCTTTCCGGCCACGGCCTTATCCGCGCGGCGCGCAAGGAAGGGCGCGTGATTCTCACGCGCGACCGCCGAATCGTGAAGGCAGCGAATCTGCCCGAGCATCTCTTTATCGAAAGCGATCACTTCCGCGAGCAGCTGAAGCAGGTCGCGCGCGCGTTTCAGCTAGACCCTGGAGAAAAGCTCTTCACGCGCTGCGCGGAGTGCAACAGCGTTCTTGAGCGGATCGCAAAGGAAAGCGTCAAGGATCAGGTTCCGCCGTATGTTTTCTCGACGCAGGAGAAATTTTCCCTCTGCCGCCGCTGTCGTCGCATCTACTGGCCGGCGACGCACGTCGAAAAGATGATCCAAGAGCTGCGCGCGCTGGGGATCGAGCCGCCTGGAAAATAGGCGCCCCCTGTGTTAATTATGTGGGTCCGCGCCGCTTTTGCGCATTCCGACTCTGTTCAGAATTTTTTTAACTGACGTTAGCTTTCCCCGGTAGCTCAGCCGGTAGAGCGGGTGGCTGTTAACCACT
This sequence comes from Candidatus Acidiferrales bacterium, assembly GCA_035559995.1. Lineage (GTDB taxonomy): Bacteria > Desulfobacterota > Binatia > UBA9968 > UBA9968 > DATMAM01. The sequence continues at coordinate 678 of DATMAM010000058.1, read as the reverse complement.
AGGTCGGGGGTTCGAGTCCCTCCCGGGGAGCCAGATTCTTCGAAGAAAGCCCTTTGGCCGAAAGACCAAAGGGCTTTCTTCGTGTTTGGACGCGGGGTTGCACCGTCCCGGACGCACTTCCGTTAGACGATCTTGAGCAACCGGCCTTTTCGTGGCCGGGCTGTCTTTGATATACGGAATAGGCCCTGTTGGCGGAGTCCGGGTAACTTGATCGGTTCTTCCAGATAGTTCTGGTTGGCCGTCTGGCGACTTTTGATTTGGGCGAGTATTTCGGGGCTGTCCTCTCGCCATTCCCCGACCTTCCGTAAAAACACATCCTTGGGCATCTTCCCATCGAGCTTGTCCGTGTACGCCTGACCAAATGCGGTTTTTCGCGCGAGAAGCCACCCTGAAGGGACGGAGGCCCATGACAAACGGTTATTTTTGTCCAGTTTAAGGTATGTCGGCTTATCCGGCACAGCCTTTGCTCCATTTGCATCATTGAACTTATGTTGGCTGTCCCCGACACTGCGCCAGGAGAGGAGCCTACCCGTGGGAGAGAGGTCATGTCAAGAGGTGTGTAAACGAGATCAGGCGGCAAGCCTCCCGTTGACCTTCTTTACAGCCGCTCCGTCAACAAACTTCCTTCCCTTGTAGACCTCTTCCAGCAGGTGCGGTGCGTTGAGCCGGCGAAACTTC
>DATMAM010000057.1:0-12239 GCA_035559995.1 Candidatus Acidiferrales bacterium | reverse complement strand
CTTCTTTGCGCGAGGTGATGTAGCCGCACCATTTCAGACAGGCCAAATGGTTCGAGATGTTGCTCTGTGGGATCTTGAGGAGCTTGATGAGGTCGGAAACGCTGCGCTCCTTTTCGAGCAGAGCCTCCACGATCCGAAGCCTCGTCGCATCCCCCAGGCCCTTAAAGAATTTCGTTAAGATCGCATCGGATTCCGCCAGCGCCGCCAGCCTTTGTTTGGGTCGCGCCATATCGCATCCATCATTAGATTTCAATATTATATTTAAATGGAGGCTGGTCTTTGTCAAGACTGCCAACTGTGCCTTTACGCTAGTTCAACCGACTCTGTGATTCGACCTGGGATTCGGGCAGCCAAGGTACCGCGCAAGCAAATTGGCGCAGGCTCCACAGGAGGTTGGCTGCCAGGGCGCCTGCCGCGACGGGAACGAAATAGGGCGCGATAGTTATGGCGGCCACGCTAAGCGCTGCCGCGAGAGAGCCCAAAGCGAGAATGACTGTCGGGACGCAGCAGCTAACTCCCGTAAGAAGGGCGGGAAACGAGGCGAGAAAGCCGCTCACGACACCGCGGCCTCTTGTCGCGGTCGCCATTACCCGTGTCCGCGCAATGGCAACCGCCATGTTCAACGCGACGAGAGTTCCGAAGAAAACGGCTAGAACGAGATTCGGCACGGAGATGAACACTGCAACTGAACGGCTGAGGTAAAGCGCCGCGACCGGCTCCCACACAAAGGGTGCGATAGGCTTCGAGATTTTTTCCGCCCAATCGGGGACGACCGAGGCCGAAGGCAGGGGGATTCCAAAGGCCAGACCTGCCCCTGGAGCGATCACAATATTGCCCACCGAATAGAGGTACAAAAGGACGAACGCCACGCCGACCGAAACGCCCCATCGCAAAGCCAGACGATCGCGAACACAAAGCGCCAACTGATTTAGCCACGTTCCGATCATCGAAGAGACGCAGGTGTTCAGCTTAAGATTTGTGTCTGTGGGAAGAATGCGTACCACGCAAACCACATCACATCGAACGACGGGTGCCGCTTTAGCTGCGTGCCCTCCGCCTTGCCTCGAATTGAGCGCCCTTCGGCCGTCCACTGAGAGCCGGTAAGCTCGTCCAGAATGCTGCCCTTTTCAGACACGAAGTTTGTGGCGCTCCCTGCCACGACGCGGGCGAATACTCGCACGATATCGAGGTTCGGATCGTAGATCGCAACCAGAGGAAGACCAGCCAGGCTGATATTCGCAACATTCCTTTCGCGCAGCGCTTGCTTTCGGATCGCCAGCCGCTGCCCATTCGCTTTCACGCCTACAACCACTGCCTTCGGCGCCAACCGATCATCTTTCGCCATGACGGGAAAGAACGGGCCGCCGGAGTCGTAGTACGTTCCCGGCTCGTCATAGGAGCCGTACGGATCTCTTCCGTACGAGCGGAAGTACCCTGTGTCGGAGGAAAGCACCAGGGTCTCCGGATAGCGCCGGCGCCACCGCGACCAATGCGTCCAGGCAAGCGGTATTTCATCCAGGACCACTCCCTTGCTTTTGCCGTCGATGGCAACCCCCAGAATTTGCGGCCACTGGCTGTCGGTCTGCCGGTCATACATGAGGAGATTGCTATTGACGAGCTTCCCACTTGTCCCAAAAGTGAGCGTTGTCCCGTCCCGCGATCGGCCGCGGAACGCGACAGCGGAGCCTGTCAGCGGGCAGTAGGTGACGGAGATCCTTTCGCCCCTCATCTCGTCATTGACGATTTCGTGCCAGACCAGGATTTTTTGCGGGTAGGCCTTAATGACGCCGTAGTAGTCCAGCCCGAAAACGATGTCCTTCGGCTTTAGAAACTTTTCTGCTTCTGTCGCAGCCAGATATTTAGGCTTGTCAATCGGCGGAATACCGTCCTTCGGCGGGCCTCCGGCCTGCACACTTCGGGAAAAATCTTCCAGCGACCATGCCCTGGCCGCGACCGCCTTCGTTTGCCAAAGCGAACTAGCAACAACCGCGGCACTCCCGAGCAGAGTAAGAAACTCACGACGTGAAAATGCCATAAGGTTTTAATCCCGTTAATGTTTCATTCGGGGAATGGGAGAAAGTCCCTCACCTTTGGGCGAAGCCTTCAAGGTTAATCGTCCGTTCGGTCCCCCAGCTGAAGCTCGCGGTTTAGGAAAGCCGGCGGAAAAGGGTGTGTGATAAAAATTTTGGGCTTTCCCAAGCGCGCAGACGGCCGCCATTTTTGTGATGTGTGGGCGCAGGGAAGCGGCCTGCCGTTGCGATATGGCGTATGGGTGTTCATGGACGGGGATCGCTCTTGAGCCGTCTTTAGATAGAGCGGAACCCACCGCCTTCAGGCGCCGGTCCTGAGTTTTTAAACCACAAGTACGCTCAGATAGTTCCCGGAAGGCCGTTCGTCGTTTGCGCCGGAAGGAAGCGTCTGTTTAGGCGCCCGGTATACCGCATATTTGGGCACGATGACTTTCCTGCGGCCATTCCTCAGGCTAAACTGGCTCGTGGACAGTTTTTCGGGAGCGCGTAAGGAGTCGAAAGTGTGGGTAGGTTGATAAGAACACAGCGGATCTGTCTCTCAAAATGGGCAGGCTTTTGGTTCAAAGCGCTGACTTGTACCCTTTTTCTTTTTCAGTCGGCAGGTTTAGACCTGCTTGATGCCGCCGATAACGCTGTTCTCAGACCGGCGGACTCGATCTCTCAGGAGCATCAGAACCACATCCACGGGATTGGATATGACGGCCAAAAGCGGCGTCTTTTCATCGCTACGCATCACGGAATTTTCATCTGGCAGAATAACAGACTGTTTCAATTGGGAGACAACCGCGACGATTTCATGGGCTTCTCGCTCCATCCCACCGACGCCAACGTGGTGTACACGAGCGGCCATCCGGCTCGCGGCGGCAACCTGGGGGTTCTGAAGTCGGAAGACGGCGGCGTGAGTTTTAAGCGCATCTTCGGAGGCTTGTCGGGCGAGACGGTGGATTTTCACTCGATGACCATCAGCGCGGCCAATCCGAATGTTCTCTACGGTTTTTTCCAGGGCAAGCTCTATTTTAGCAAAAACGGCGGCAAGGACTGGCGGCACGCTCCGGCAAGGGGGCTCGGCGGAGCAGGCTTCTGTTTTGGCGCGCCCTGTCTAGCCGCGGACAGCAAGAGCGAGAGCACGGTTTATGCCGGCACGCCCGCAGGGCTCCTTGTCTCTAGCGATTTCGGTGAAAGTTGGAGGCCAATCCAAGCAACGCTGGGACCCTTTGCTGGGGTTGGTGTCGATCCCGCCAATTCACACCGGCTGGTGGCGTTTACGGAAAAATTGGGTCTCGCCCTGTCGAAAGACCGAGGGAAGACATGGCAGCCCAAAAATAATGGCCTGAGGCTCTCTTCACGGGAATTTATCTTCGCCTTTGCGTTCGATGCCACGAATCCCAAGCATCTGTTTGCCGCCACCCCTGAAAGTGTCTTTCGCAGCGAGGACGGCGGAGAGAGTTGGAAGAAAATTCTCTAGGTCAATGGAATAAAATGTCTAGAGTAAAGTTCTCCATTTACTCTTTCGCGCACCCGACAAGACTCGTGCGCGCTCCGTTGTCACTTTGAGCCGGAGCGGTGCGCCAGCGAAGGATCTCTGTGAAGGACGCGACCCTTCGCTGGCGCTCACGGGATCAAGCCTCGATGGAACCGCGGACGTATTATCGGTCCGTCGCTCCGGTTACTTCGGCGCGCGGGCAGTCTTGCTTGGCGTTTTCAGCGGGAGAATTTCTTCAAAGAGAACGTAGCGGGTCTTCCCAGATTCCTCCAATGCCCGCTCGATCAGTCTTCTACCTTCCGGCGAAAGGTCGTTATTCTTCAGGTAGGAGGGGTAAAAGTGAACGTGATAAAAGTGGTCCGGGTGGACTTCCAACCAGACACGAACCCGATGGGCTTTTGGAGGAGGCACCCAGTCGAACTTATGCTTGAGAGTTTCTCCTGGAGGGATGCGAGTGTCGAAGAACTCCTTCCACTCCCCGTCCTCAAAGCGGGCATCCCAGCCGATGATTTGTTGTTTGAGTGTTCCAGGGAGTTCCTTGCCGCGCTTGTCGGTTAGCAAGGCCCGGACAAAGATTTTCGGCGTGACATAAGTCGGAAATTTGTGGCCTACGGCCGAGTTGGTTACTTCAACGGCGGCGCTCACGGTTTCGCCGGCGCCGGATTTCGGTTCGTGCAGCTGTACCTTGATTTGCACTCCGCCCTTGACCCACTCCCGGTCGTGGATGCCTCTCCAAAGATGGCGGCGGTTCGGCATATGGCAGTCTTGGCAAGCCGCATCTCCTTTGCCCCATATGCTGTTTTTCCACTCGCGGTAAGTGTCTTGAAGCGGCTTGCCGTTAACCAAGAGCGAATTTTCCGGATCGAACTGATGACAGTCCTTGCAAAATTCGGCTCTCTCGAAGTGGGGCGTCCGCTCGGCGCCGCCGTGATTCGGCATCCCCGGAGGGTACCGAGTCGCTTGAGCTCCTTCCGGTTTAGGGGGTCCGAACCGCCGGCGCTGCCGCACATGACAGGCCGCGCACGTAATTCCTTGAAGCTGTAGGGCTGAGTCGAAACGAGGATTTCTCTCGAACCCTCCCTGATTTTCCCCTTTGGTGAGCAACGGAAATTGCTCGCCAAGAGGAGCGTGGCACGCCATACAGCTCATCGCGTCGTCCGGGCTCGTTTTTGTCAAATCAATGATCTGGCCCCACGGTCCCGGGCCCATCGCGCGCGCGTGGAGGCTGCCCTGCCAATCCACGAACTGCTGCGGGTGGCACGCGCCGCAAGCTTCGGGTCGAAGCGACGCTTCGAGATCCGAGTAAGCTCTTGGCGGAGCACCCTGAAGTGCAATAGGCCGTTGCCAGTAGATTCTTAGAAATTCGGCTAACTCCTGGTTGGCGGAAAGCTTTGAAAGTTCTTCGGCGCCGCCCGTGCGCCACGTTGGTAGGAGACGGCCTCGCAGAAAAAGCGCAAGCGCGCTCACGGCGAGAGACGAGGCTAAAAACGCCAGCCAACGTCGGCGCAAGGGAACTCTCCTGTCTTACCGGAAGAAGAATTTCTCGGCACGGTCACACGAAATTGGGATGCGGTTTTGTTTGTTGCGGTAGCGTTCGCCGCCGAAAACACAACTATGGTCTTATGATCAATTTTGGGTGGCGACGCCAGAGGTAAAGCGCCATAGCGCCCGCTGCTAAGAGGTTTCCAATGAGGATTGCCGGCCAGGCGAGAGCACGAAGGACCGGCTCAGCGAAGAGGAAGGCCGCGGCAACGAAACCAAACTCAAAGACCACAAAAAAGAGCACGATACCGAACCCCAAATTGAGATTTTGTTCGGCCAAAGCGAGAAGTCGGGATGCCAGACCGCCGAGGATGCAAAAAATCAACCCGTGGAGCCACGTGTACATTAATGTCATTTCAAATGAGATGATCAGCGTTTCAGGTTCCAGCGGGACTCCACGGCGAAAGAGTGCGGTGCCAAGAACGCTTGGCGTATAGAAAGGACGCCCGGTCAAGCTGTCCAGAATGAGAAACCACAGGGCGATCACTGACGCGCCGATGGCTCCGGCGACGATCCCATCGATGGTGGCGCTGGAGATCTCTGAAGAGTGACTCGCGGATAGAGGCGAGCTGCCCGCGTCGGCGCGAGTTGATACAAAAACTGCGCGGTTGCCCTCTTTCTGTCGGGTCAATTCGCGCAGTTCTTTCGCCTGGAATTTTTCAATGCCTGCAGCCATGCGCCGTGACTTGCGAAAGAAGAGAGCTCAGGTTACCCGCGCTTTCTCGCGGGCTAAGGCGAGCAGTTCGTCCATCGGAAGTTGGGAAACCAGCACGCACATTACTTCTCCCTCACGATGCATGACGGCGTTAATCGGCCCGTGGGAGAACCGGTAAAAGTTGAGCCCCTTTTCCCGATCGAAAAATACCTCCGCCACGCCCGGAGCGTCGTCTTCGGAACCAAGGAACGTGTAGCATACGAGGAGCATCGATCCTTTCCCTGCATAGACGGTTAGGAGCACTTGGCGGTTGGCAATGTGTTGCGCCAAACCTCCCACCGGCCAAAGCTCTACGACGGCAAAGTCGTAACCCATAGGAGCAAACTTGCCGCCCACCGATCGGATCAAATGCTCCTTTAGCTCCGCGATGTTTGCCGTCTTGACGGGGTGGAGCTCGCCGCGCGCGATCTGTAGGTAGCTTCCAAATATGCCTGGGGCGACCGGCATGTGAGTCGATCGCGACCAGTAGAGAACCGACACCGCCAGCAAAACGACAGTCGCGGCGAAAACCGCTGCCTGGGGAAGAAAGCTCGAAGGCCTAAATAGCTTCTCTAACAATTCTGAAACTCTGGCTCTGCGCGGACGCAACCGGTGATCGCGGCCGATCTTGTCTCTTAAAGCCGCCGGCGCGCGAATGCTTGCAGCAACCTCCTGCAGCTCTCTTTTTAACGCTTGTTCTTCCGCATAGACCCACTGGCACCTGGAGCAACCCGCCAAGTGCGCTTGAACAGCGGACAGCTCCTCCCGAGATAACTCACCATCCACCAATCCGGTGATGAGTTCCTGCGCATCCTGACATTCCATTTCGTTCCTTTACACCTCGCCCGCCGATGCTAAATGCCCGCGTCTTTTTTGGGTGGTTCTGTCGGTTCTATCGATCGGGAAATGGGCAGTGGAAAGTACCTTCCATAGGCTTCCTCGCGGGCGGGTACAAACAAGAAAAACCAGACGCCCTTGAGTGCCAGCCCTTCAACTACGGCTGCCGAGCGCCAGTAGCTGCCCGGAGGACCGACCACCCATCCCTCCGAGTCTTTCTTCCGCAGGGCGTGAAACATCTGTGAGGTGGGCTCGAGTCCCCACCGCTTCCAGAACGCTTTTTCGTCCCCGGAAATGAATTCCTCAAAACCTATCAAGGATTGGTTCACCCTGTGCCGGTACTTTCTGATCATTCCGATCTCTTGCCCAAGCGTCGTGTAAATGAGCGGGCCTTCTTCAATAAGCACCCATTTTTCTCGGTCGGCAAAGTTCGGGACCTGAGCCAGTTCGTTGCTCGCAGTCATACTCCCGGCAGAGATGATCGCGCCGCCTACCAGGAAGCAAGTGAGAATCTTACGAATGTGCTTTCCGCTCCGGCTAAATCTCCCACGATTTGGCAACATCTCGGGACATGCTCGATCCAGCAGCGCATCGCTCTACTTTCAATGAAAGCGGCCCTACCGAACGCCAGGCGTCCACCTGGTTGAGCACCTTTCTTTCGCCTAATTAAAACAGCCAACCAAACAACAAGGTTCCCGGTGGGTTATGCAAGAGTTCGTCGGTACGTAGACATGTTGCGCGGTAAGCCTCCCTCGGGCCGAGCCCTTGCGAGGCGGTCAATGGGCTGTCCTCGTCGCACTCGGAATTGCAAATACCAGATCGCAAATCTCGAATTGGAGCATCTCGGAGATCTGAAATCTGCAATTTTTCAAAAGTTAGGCAGTCATCGGCGATCGAGGGCCGACACCTCAAAAGCGTGCGCACAAGCCCTACGGGATGAGCTTCCGAATAATTTCGGTACTCGGCGAGGAACTTTTACCATGCCTGCCGATGTTTTCATTACGGAGCTCAAGTTCCGAGAGGAGAGGGTTATGCTTACAAGAACTCTGTCGTGGGCACTTGCTTTCATTTTTATTGGGTTCCCCGCCGTAACCCGGTCAGCGACTTCGTTCGCTCAGGTAAACCCGTGCGCTCCTAAAACCACAAAGGGCGGCCAGAACCCAGGTGCGGCAAAAAATCCGTGCGCGCCAAGGAACCCCTGCGCAGCCAATCCCTGCGCGCCCGGGGGCCGGACCTCGGATGCTACGGGCAAGGCCCTTATGGTACGCGGTGTTCTAGCCAAGGTCGATCCGGCATCGGGTCAGTTGGTCTTAAAATCTGAAGGAAAGGAGATCGATTTAAGGGCGAGCAAGTACTTGGTCGTCCGGGAAGGCCCACAAGCAAGGTCTCTGGCCGTCTTAAAGCCGGGGGAGAAGGTCACCGTGTCTTATGTGGACAGCGGCAAGGACCGAACCGCGTGGTACATCTACCGGACTTCAGCTTCCGCTGCCGGAAATCCCTGCGCGGCGAGAAACCCTTGCGCTGCGAAAAATCCTTGTGCGGCCAAAAATCCGTGTGCCGCGAATCCCTGTGCTCCCAAGACAAAAAAGGCGTCCCAGAACCCTTGCGCTGCGAAAAACCTCTGCGCGCCAAAAAAATAGCCCCCAATCGGTCACGGGAGACCCATGAACCGGTGCGGAGGAGCGCTTGCGAAAATTCAGCATGCCCGGGCCAGATGGCTTGGAGCCATCGTTTTTTTCGCTTTAACCGCGCAAGCGTGGGCGACCCACGTTCACATGCACGGAGGACCCTTCATGGGCGTCGTGCTTTCTGTGGCCGTCGATCCTTTGGAGCCCGCTACTCTCTACATCGCGGCGCATGGAGGTGGAGTCTTCCGGAGCACGGACCGGGGGGAATCATGGGTTCTTGTCAATCGGGGGCTGCCGAACCGGCAGGTGTTTAGCTTGGTTGTCCATCCGAAGCCACCACGAACACTCTATGCCGGAACAGATCAGGGGATATACTACAGCACCGACCAGGGCCTGTCTTGGCGTCCTCTTACCTCCCTGCTCGAGAAGCGCAACGTACGTTTTCTCGCAACTGATCCTTTTGATCATGACGTTCTTTACGCGGCTACCGATCAAGGTGTGTTTTCCGGCAAGGCCGACCGGTGGTGGCGGGCCGTGTCTAACGGGTTGTCTAACAAGGATGTTCGTACGCTCGCAATCTCTGGTCGGGGGACGCTTTTCGCTGGAACCTTTGGCGGCGTCTACCGAAAAGAGAAGTCTCTAGATAAATGGGTCGCCGTGAACCGCGGGCTCACGGACAGAAGGGTTAGAGCCCTGGCGATCGATTCGTCCCAATCGGAGGTTCTTTTCGCCGGAACCGCGAGCGGCGGAGTTTTCAAAACAACCGACGGCGGAAAAACCTGGGAGGAATTTAATCGCGGTCTCTCGAGCTCGACCGTGCTTTCGCTGGTTTGGGTTCCATTTCCTGAGCCCGCCCTTTATGCCGGCACGGTTAGCGGAATTTTTGCGAGCCAGGGCGGAGTCGATCATTGGTCGCCTATCGGAGACGAATTCGATTTGACGGTCTCAGCGATGGTTGTTGATCCAACCGAGCCCCGGCGTCTCTACGTAGGCAGCGGAGGGCGTGTGTACAAGAGCGTTGACGCGGGAAAAAGATGGATAGAGATCGGGCGACGGATCAACTATTTCGGTCCCAGCTCTCCCGATAGAGCAGCAATAGACGAGAGAACCTATCTTGGAACAGAAAGGAGGTGAAACAGATGAAACGGAAAATTGGCGTGTGGGTGTTGTGCGCTTATTCTTTCCTTAGCGCAAGCTTGCCGGTCGCTCTCCACGCACAACAGAAGAAGAAAGAGATCGCCATGGGTCCCTATTTTCAGACCCTTAAGCCTGACGATCGAATCGACGCCTCGATCAAGCGTGGCCAAAAGCTCTTCAATGAGCTTGGTTGCGCTGGCTGTCATCCACGTGGCGGGACGATCGGCGGAACGGCAGTGGACGCGTCGGGAAACCGAATGAATATCGAGATCCCCACGCTCAGGGGCGCGGCTCTTCACTATCCGCGCCGAGCGGCATCAGGGTTTATGGCCACCATTGGCATGATGAACGACCTCTGAAGCACCATATTCCTTGGCCGTGAGCCAATGGATCCAAACTCGCAGGAATACATTGACCTGTACGCTTATGTGGCGTCACTGACGCCGGAAGTCTACAAGGCAATGAAGGCTTGGGAAGCGAAGAGACTCGTTGCCGAAAAGAAGATGGCCGGCGGAAACCCTTGCGCCGCAGGGAACCCGTGCGCGCCCAGGAATCCGTGCGCCGCGAAGAATCCTTGCGCGGCTAAAAACCCGTGCGCAAGCAAGAAAAAGTAGCCAGCCTAGAAAGTACCGGACGTAGTGACGCCGCTCCAAAGGAGGGCGAGCTGTCTTGCCCTCCTTTGGTTTATTTGGAACCGAGGATTCAGCGAGCGGGTTATGGGGGTCAGATCAACCGTAGCAGGACTGGTGTTTTTTTCATGGGCGCTAACGGACAGCGCGGTGGTCGCTCAGACAGCCGCGAAGAAAGGCGATCTTATCACGGGCAAAAGCGTCTACAACGAGATCTGTTTCGCATGTCACGGAGAAAAAGGAGACGGCAAGGGACCGGGCTGGATGAATACCAAGCCGAGTCCCCAGGTATTCACCAACGCGCTCTACATGTCGCGTCTGACAGACGAGTACATGTTCAATGTCGTCAAATACGGCAAGCTCGCCGTGCTTAACGGGCGGATTCCAGACAAGAAGTTCCCTGCCCTGGCGATGCCGGCGTTCGGGCAGGTGCTGGACGACAATCAAATTCGCGAACTCATCAAGTTCGAGCGGGCGTTCAGCCAAGGCGGAACGCAGGCGCCCGAAATGAGGGAGATTTTTAACGATGCCTGCGCCGTCTGTCACGGAAAGAGCGGGCGCGGAGACGGCGAGAGAGCGTACACCAAGCAGCCCGCGCCGCAATATTTCGTGAGCGAAGGCCAGCCCGCTCCCATGAACCTTACGGACCCCCAACTAATGGCGAGGTTCAATGACGATTTTCTCTTTTCGCTGATCAAGAAGGGCAAAATCGGCGCGATTATGGAAGACGGTTTTGACACCATGCAGCCGTTCGGCCAGGTGTTGAGTGATAAAGAAATCTGGAGCGTCATCCGTTACATCCGCGAAACCTTCGTAAACCCGAACAAAGAGAAAGGTCATGCTGCGAAAAGGAAGTAGAATGTTAGTGGTGTCTCTGTGTGCCGTGGGGTTGTCGGCGAATGTTGTCGCGCAGCAAACCAACGAATTTCGCGTAGTGGCGACCGAGTTTTCTTTCAAGCCATCCAGAGTCAAGGTTCCTCTGGGGGAAGTTAAAATCAGTGTCACCAATCGAGGACAGTTTCCGCACGGCGTGGCCATTGAAGGCCGGAATGAGAAGATCGGTTATATCGAGTCCGGAGAGACTGAGAGCCTTACGCTCCGTCTCGATCAACCGGGAGAGATCGTCTTCTACTGCCCGCAACCAGGGCACCGGCGAAAAGGCATGGAGGGACGATTGACTGTCGGGAAATGATCAGGATGGTGGCAAAGAGGTTACGACCCAGGGGGGCAGCGCAGGATTTCCGCTGGAGATGAAGGCTTAAGGCCGGGGTCTTGTCGCCGCCAGGGCCCCGCAGGCGGCGTTTTGCGAACGTCTGAGGTTGGTCGCTCCGCAACTCTACGCTCGGGTCGCAATCTTCTCGGCCAAGCTGACGAGGCGTTCTCTGGGGAGTTTGGAAGCAAGAATGCAGATGATGTTCCTGTCCTGCCAGGCAATGAGGTTGATGTCGCCCTGGCTTAGGCTTACAAAATCTTTGCCCGACTTTTTCACGACAACGGAATCAGGAGGCGCTGAGAGATTCTCCCCCTCGACTTCTTGCGCAACAAGCAGGTCATTCTGCTCCCCGTAATAAACGAATACCCGATTTTCTCCGCGTCTTGCCTGGCGGACGCTTCTTCCCAGCAGGCGGTAACCCCAGGGCTTCAAGTCCAGGATCCGAGCCGTTGGACTTGGAGCCGCGGTCGCCGAAAAGTTTTCTAGATTCGCCCGCGCGCGCTGGTAGAGCGCGGCCGTATCCGTAAAAAGATCGCGCTGGATGCGAGCCGACAACGCAGAATAGATCGCTGCAACAACCAGGAGAAGAGAGAGCGCAGGCACCCAGGTACGAGACAAAGCGAGCCAGGCCTGGGACTTAGAGTGGGCCTCTTCAAGCTGATTTACTATTTTTTGTTTCAACTCATGTCTCGGCGTTAACGGCGAAAGACTTTGCTTTAAGAGAGCCGTCGCTTTCGTTTCCCAGTTAAATAGTTGCCGGCATTTGAGGCATTTGCCGAGGTGAGCTTCTGCCTCGGACTTTTCCGCTGGCGTAAGCGCCCCGTCGACGTGGCCCGCTACGATTTCCCTGTAATCGCGGCACTCCATGTTTTTACTTTTGCCTCAAGCCTCTTTCTAAAGCATAGTTGTCGTATAGCAGAAGATCGTTAACACTTTCTAATGATGAAAAAGTAGCAGCACATCGTTTACAGCCGCAACAGGTTTTTTGTGACTCGGTAGCGGTAGACTCTGACGACTCGACCGTGATGGTAGAACTTGAGCAAACC
>DATMAM010000056.1:0-85389 GCA_035559995.1 Candidatus Acidiferrales bacterium | reverse complement strand
CAGGCAAAGCTCCAAAGGTTGCCTTGGTCGCTTGCATCCGCAAACTGCTGACGATTCTTAATTCGATGATCAAACACAGAACTCGTTGGTCTGAAACTTTTTCTCTTCAGACCTCTTGACTTTTAAGACAGTTGCTCTCCCAGAGGCGAGGGAAAATCGGACGGTCTTCAATCCAAAACCGGCGATCTAAAATCCAAAATTCGTGGGCGTCGCCTTACTCCTCATGTCACCCCTTACCGAATCACTCGATCCGCTCGGGCCGGCACGTTCGGCGGAATTCCGCGATTTTCGATTGCCGATTTTCGATTCATTTGATCACTCAATCTGCTCTAGCCAAAACGTTCGGCGGAATCGTCAACCCCATCTGTTTCGCCGTCCTCAGATTGATCACCAGCTCGAACTTCGTCGGCTGGTCGACGGGAAGATCGGCAGGGCTCGCCCCTTGAGGATCTTGTGCACGTACGCAGCCGCCCGACGATAAAGGTCGCTCATCAATGGATCGTAGGAATCAATCCGCCCTCCTCCGCGAACCGGCGCGCGGGATACATGCCCGGAAGCCGCTGTTTAAGTGCGAGATCGACGATCGTTTGTGAATTGAGAGTCGCCTGAGGACTCAACACGACCGCGATCGCGTCGACCTTGGCCCTCGGGAATTCGGCGAAGGCTTTTTCTATGTCTTCGCGCGTCCGAAAATTCACCGAGTGAAGGTTTACTCCCAGAGCTTGGGCGCCTTCTTGAGTTTCTTTGAGCCCGAGGACCGCTTCGCTCGAAAGCTCGCTCCACAGAGCCGCCACGCGATTTCCTTTGGGAACGGCCTCTTTGAGTATCTCAAGTCGTTTGCCGCTCAGCTCCGAAAGAAGTACCGACAGCCCGGTCACGCTTCCGCCGGGTTTCGCCAAGCTCTTGGCCAACCCGGGTTGGAGCGGATTGCCGGTCGTGATGCCAATCGGAATAGTTGTGGTTGCTTTTCGTGCTCTTTGAGCCGTATAGGACGAGGTGGCGATAATTATATCGACGTCATTGCGCACGAACTCATTTGCAAATTCGCGCAGGCGGTCGTAGTTTCCTTCGGCGTAGCGATAGTCCAAAATAATATCTTTCTTTTCGCTGTAACCGTGCTCGCGCAATCCGTCCCTGAAGGCCCTTAAGTGCGGCTGATCACGTCCACCCATGAAGAGAGTCCCGACGCGGGGAACCTTCGACTGCGCCTCGGCGAAACCAGTGATCAGCAAGGTAGTTGTCAGTAGCCAGATCAGAAATGTTTGGCTCATCGTTTTCGCGCGCTCATCGTTAGCAAATTGTCGGCTTCCTCCCCACGCCGCATATTGAAACCGACCTCGGCTGTTGATATGACTCCCAATATGAAAACTATTGCTGTTACTATTGATGAGGATACGTTAAAGCTGTTGGATGAGTTGACGGGCGGCGCCTCACCTCGAAGCCGCTCAGCCTTGGTTCGAAAGGCGCTCAGGGAGTTCGCCGAACGCGAACGCCGCCGGGAGCTTGAAGCGAAGGAGAGCGCGATCTTGCACAAAAACCGCAAACGTCTGGCGCGCCAAACGCGCGCGCTGATGTCGGAGCAGGCGCGATCGTGAGGCGGGGCGAGATCTATCGCACGCGTGAGCGTGTCTCTGAACGTGGCGGAAAACCGGGCTTCTACGTGGTGGTTTCCCGCAACTTGATTGCTGAGCATGAAGACGTCTCCACAGTGATCTGTGCCCCTGTTTACGGAGAAGTCTTGGGTCTCACGACGGAGGTCGTTTTGGGATCGGAAGACGGCATGCCGCGCACGTCGGCGATCCGCTGTGATTTTCTGACATTGATGTTCAAGAATAAGCTCACCCATTTTGTGTCGACCCTGTCGGCGCCGAAGCTCGCTCAATTAAACCGCGCGCTCGCTCATGCTCTCGAACTTCCGATCGGTTAGTCTGACGATTCCCCCAGCCGAACGGTCTTTGACTGTTACGCCTGGACGGGTGGGCAGTTGCCAGTAATTAGTTCCTCTGTCCGCCCGGCGCAGCACCGATTGCGGAATCGTGTACCGATTTCAGATTTTCGATGGTTCGACCTCGCGCACTGTCATTTGATCACCCGATCTGCTCTAGCCAAAACGGTCGGCGGAATGGTGAGTCCAATCTGCTTCGCCGCTTTGAGATTCACGATGAACTCAAACTTCGTCGGCTGCTCTACCGGGAGATCCGCTGGCTTTGCGCCCTTGAGGATCTTGTCCACATACGTGGCCGCGCGCCGGTCCAGGTCGGCGAAGTTCACCCCGTAGCTCATGAGTCCGCCAGCCTCGACGTTTTCTATTCTCTCGTAGATCACCGGTAGCCGGGTCTTGATCGCCCATTCTGTAATCCGCTCTCGGTGAGCAACGACGATCCGGCCAGATGCCATCATCAGAACGGCGTCACTCCGGCCGTTGGCGGCGCGGAATGCGTTGTCGATTCCCGAAGCATCGACGAGGTCCAGATAAAGAAGCTTCACTCCGAACGCGCCTGCGGCAAGTTCAACCTCATTGACCGCTTGTGCATTGCCCGGTTGGTTCGAAGTCTGGAAGACAGCCACCCGGGAAATCTTCGGAACGATCTCTTTCAAAAGCTCCAGTTGTTTCCCTCTGATCTCCGGCGTAAGGGTGGAAAGTCCAGTAATGTTGCCTCGCGGCCGTGCCAGGCTGGCGACAAATCCATTGCCGACGGGATCGCTGTCCTGGGCCATGATAATGGGAAGGGTTGAGGTCGCTTCTTTGAGGACGCGGGTCACTGCTGGGCCCCCCGAGACGATGACATCGACGTTGAGACGCACCAGTTCGGTCGCGAGCGTCGGGAGCCGATTCAACCTGCCCTCCACTGTTCGCCACTGAATGACGATATTCTTCCCCTCCAGATAGCCGAGTTCGCGCAAACCCTTGCGGAACGCGTCAGTTCGATACGTGAGCGCGGAAAGGGGCGGAATAACCAGGTATCCTATCCGTGGAATTGTTGCCGGCTGCTGCGCCTGGGCCACAGCCCCACACATCGCGAATGTGGAAACGACAGCAACAAACCCCGCCCATTTTCGACTTTGGATTTGCGATCTCAGATTGGAAGCCATTTAAGAGGTCTCCCCGCAACTGTATCCCATAGAGAACCGTCCTTGACGCCCATTGTCTACTAGCCTAAGCTACCGGAAAATCCATTATGAGAATCCTCCGCACTGAGAAGCAGAAGGACAACCTCGCAAAGTTCTTCTGGGACATGGCAAAAGTCGCCTTTACTCTTCTCGTGGTGAGCCGGCTTGCAGCCGTCGAGGGCTTTAGCTTGCCTGGACTTGTCGCTGGCATTGCTATAGGATTTGTTCTGGTTCTCTTGGGCCATTTTCTTGATGGTAGGGAGGTGCTCAAATGAGTCCCTTTACTGTATTTCTCGTTGTTTTTGGCATCATTGCCTTGGTTGGCCTGTTCATCATCCTCTTTGACAAAGGTCTCAAGCGCCGCTCCTAGTAGCCAGCGTCTCTTTCCTTGCGTCTTCGCAGGTCTCATCGAGCTTAACGAACCTTCCAATCTAAAATCGGCAATCGAAAATCTAAAATTCATTTGATCACCCTGTCCGCCCGCGCCAGCACGTTCGGCGGAATCGTCAACCCCATCTGCTTCGCGGTCTTGAGGTTGATCACCAGCTCGAACGTCGTCGGCTGCTCTACGGGTAGGTCGGCGGGCTTCGCGCCTTTGAGAATCTTATCCACGAACGTTGCGGCGCGGCGATAGGAATCAGCATAGTTCGGCCCGTAAGACATCAGACCTCCAAGTTCTGAAAACTCTCTATTTCCGTAGATCGTCGGAAGTCGGTTCTTTACCGCGAGTTCTGCGATTCGGACTTGAAGAGAATTAAACGTTGGATTTGTCAGCCCAGTAAGAGCGCTAGCGCGACGTTTGCTAATTGCAGAAAAGGCTGTAACCAAATCGTCGGCGCCTCGCACTTCCAAGCGTTGAAGCTGTAGAGCTAACGCCGGTGCAGCGACCTCTACTTCCCTCATTTGTACGGCGTACCCTGGAACGCCCGGATTCACTAGGACAGCCACGCGAGAAAGTTGGGGAACAGTCTCCTTCAGCAATTCCAGCCGCTTCCCACCCAATTCGGTTTGTATACTGGAGAGCCCGGTCATATTCCCGCCTGGCCTGGCAAGACTGGTAACAAACCCGAGGGCGACAGGATCACTAATGCCTATCATGACGATAGGAATCGAGTTGGTGGCATTCTTGGCGGCTCGGGTTGGCGGTCCTCCTCCCGTGACAATGACGTTGACGTTGAGACGTACAAGCTCAGCCGCAAGCTCAGAAAGGCGATCCAGCTTTCCTTCGGCAAATCGATATTCAAGACTGATATTCTGTCCGTCAATGTAGTCCAACTCGTGCAAACCTTGACGCAGTGCGTCGGTGTTGATCGCGCTTGAAGAACTAGAGCCAGAAAGTAAGACGCCTATCCTTGGTATTCTTTTCTGTTGCGCCTCGGCTGGAAGGCAAAGCGCAAAGAGCATAGCGCTGAGCGCGAAGCTGACGATCCTTATCTTCATTGAGTTGTCTCTGTCCGTCTTTGTCTGCTTTTTTACTTTTTAATTTTTACTTTTTCCTTTACTTAATTACCTTGTCCGCTCTGGCCAGCACATTGGGCGGGATCGTCAAACCGATCTGCTTGGCGGTCTTCAAGTTGATCACCAGCTCAAACTTCGTCGGCTGTTCGACCGGCAACTCGGCTGGCTTTACACCCTTAAGGATTTTGTCAACGTAAATGGCGGCACGTCTGTACAAGTCGGGTATGTTCGTCCCGTAGGACATGAGACCTCCCGCTTCCACAAACTCTCTCGCCCAAGACATCGTTGGGAGTTTGGCCTTCAGGGCAAAGGAGGCGATTTTTGTTCGGTGAGCCTCGAGAACCGGGCTCGCTTGCACGAGGACTGCATCACTGCGAGATTTGCGCGCCTCGTTAAACACGATTTCTATCTGCGCCGGGCCGCGCACGTCTAAAGGCTGCAGCTGTATCTTGAACGGTTCTGCGGCGAGTTTTATCGCTTGCATTCCTTCCGCGTAGCGCGGGAGCGTTGAAGTCCCAAGCACAGCCACGCGCGAAAGCTTTGGAATGATCTCCGTCAGAAGCTGCAACTGTTTTCCGCTCAGCTCTGGGTTGAGCGCTGATAATCCAGTAATGTTTGCGCCGGGCCGCGCCAAGCTGGTGACGAATCCTGCCTCCACTGGATCACCACCGATCCCCGCCATAACGATCGGAATCGTCGAAGTTGCTTGCTGAGCGGAACGGGTCGATGAGGGAGCCGCTGTGACGATAACCTCTACTTTGAGGCGAACAAGCTCGGCGGTTAGCTCGTGCAGGCGATCGAGCTTTCCTTCCGCATATCGATACTCAATGACGACGTTTTTTCCTTCGACATAGCCGAGTTCGCGCAGGCCTTGCCGGAACGCTTCGAGACGATCCGACAAAGCGACAGGGGAAGAGGCGCTGAGAAAGCCTATCCGCGGAATTTTCTTCGCCTGCTGCGCCGACGCGGAATAGGTAAGCGCAAGGAGCACAGCGCAAAGCGCAAAAACAAAGCTCTTTTTCCTCATCGGCCTTCTCCACTCTCTTGTTCCGCTCTTTGCCCCATGCGCTCTGCCCTTTGCTATTTGATGACCCTATCCGCCCGGTACAGCACCGACTGTGGAATCGTAAGGCCGATCTGCTTGGCAGCCTTCAAATTGATCACCAGCTCGAACTTCGTCGGCTGCTCTACGGGTAGGTCGGACGGCTTGGCGCCTTTGAGAATTTTGTCCACGTAGACTGCGCCGTGGCGGTATTGGCCGCCCCGGTCCACTCCGTAGGACATAAGGCCTCCCTCATCCACAAATTCTTTCTGCGGGAAAATACCTGGTAACCGATACTGACCTGCGAGCATGAGAATTCGCCTTTTTGCGGCAAGGATGGCTGGACCGGAAGTGGTGATGAAGGCGTGGAACTGCTGATGTGCCAAGGTCCGAAAGGCCTTCTCCGAGTCCTCGGCGTCGGTGGCCCCAAACTCTTCCGATGTTAGCCCAAAGCCGGCCGCCGCCGCCTTTATCGCCTCCACCTGCCGTTGCCCTCCCGGACCTCTTCTGCTCCCCATCAGAATCCCAATCCGCGTGGCTCGAGGAATCGCGTCCTTTAGGATTTCCAGTCTCTTTCCGCCTAGCTCGTCGGTAAGGCTCGCAAGGCCAGTGATATTCCCGCCGGGTCGGGCCAGACTCGCAACGATTCCGCGACCAACCGGATCACCAACGCTCGACATTACAATTGGAATAGCGCTCGTCGCTTTTTTGGCGGCCAGCGTAGCGCTTGTGGCGTTGACCAGAATTACATCAACGTTCAACCGGACGAGCTCGGCGGCGAGATCAGCGAGTCGTTTTTCGCCTTTACCCTCTCCAAACCGGTATTCAATGATGAGGTTCTTCCCCTCGATCCAGCCGAATTCGGTCATCTGTTGTCGGAACGCATGGATGAGTTCTGCGCTTGCGGCCGCGTTACCATCTTCCAGGTATCCGATCCGCGCAGTTCTGGTGGGCTGCTGTGCCTCCGCAGAGACGCAAAGCGCAAAGAGCAAAGCGCTAAGAGTAAGGTAAAGAATGTTGTTTCTCATGTGTGGGCCCTCACCCTAACCGTCTCCCAGAGGCGAGGGAAAAGAGGGCGTCTTCAACCTAAAATCCAAAATCGAAAATCCAAAATTGTTTCACTTGATCACCTTGCTCGCGCGCGCGAGCACCTGCGCGGGAACTGTCAGACCGAGCTGCTTGGCGGTCTGGAGATTGATCGCGAGATCGACGTTATCGACGGTTTCGATCTTGAGGTCCTTGGGAGGGATCCCTTTCAGAACCTGCTGCACGTACTTTGCGGAAACGCGCCCGATCTCATGATAGTTCTGGCCGTAGCTCGCGAGCGCGCCTTTGGCGACCAGACTTTGCTCGTGAAACATCGTCGGCATCTTTCTGGCCTTCGCCGTGTCGATGATCAGTTGAGCTTGGCTGATCACGATCACGTCCGCGGTGTAGAAGAAGGCATCGGCCTCCTTCTCTTTGAGTTCCTGAACTGCCTTGCGGAGTTCCTCCGCCGAGCCTACATGCCGTTCAATGAATCTAAGCCCCAACCGTTTTGCTTCCTCTCGCGCCAAACTAGCACCTTCCGCAGCGACGCGATGGCTGGGATCGTAGAACGTCATGACTCGGCTGAGTTTCGGAAGAATCTCTTTGAGGATCTCAAGACGCTTCGCCGTAAGGTCTCTGGCCAGGTAATGGACGCCCGTGAGCCTCCCCCCCGGCTTGGCAAAGTCATCGACTAGTTTCATGGCCACGGGATCGCTCCCTATCGTGAAAACGATTGGAACGCTCTGGGTGGCTCCCTTGGCTGCCGCAATCACGGGACTGGTGAGCGCATATATCAGATTCACTTTCTCGCGTTCAAAAGCCCGCGCCGCTTCCGCGGCTGCCTTGGTGTCGCTCTTGGTATCTTGAATGGAGAGCGTGAATTGTTTTCCTTCTTCGAGCCCAAGCTCCTTTAGTCCATCTTTGAGGCCGTCGACGATCGCGTGCAGCGGCCCGCCGGGGAGCAGGACTCCGATACGAAGCGGTTTTTGTTGCTGCGCTTCAGCGACGGGGCAAGTCGCCAAAAGCATCGACCAGAAGGCGATAGCAACGGCGCGGCGAGTCATGAATCCTCGTCCCAGTTTGGGAACACTTTAGACAGCAAGCGCTGTGCCAGCGACGGAGCAGGAAGAATAGCAGGAAAGAGGCGGGATTTGTTAATATTTTTGCTAGGCGGGAGATAGCTCCGGCGCAGAATCCGGGGCGGGAATAGCTATTTTGCTATGCGGGGGTAGCAAAATAGTTATCACTACCCTGACGCTCTCGCTCCTCCCGCCGTGCCGTTCGAGTCTTACACTAAAGAACAAGGAGAGAAAGCCGTCCAGGCAGCCAAGGCGATAGTCTGCCTCGTGAGAGACAAAATCCCCCCGGCAAAAGAGCTAACCGATAGTTTGTGCCGGCCTTGGAGATCACGGCTCTCCTCAATTTTTCAATGGCCACGACGACCGATCACTTTCCCGCTCTCCGGCACATTCGGCGGAATCCCGCGATTTTAGATTTTCGCTTGCCGATTTTCGATTCCGAGAGAAGCGCCTCAGCTTTGCCAATCTTACAAAGCTTGGATTGCTGCTTGGCCAGAGCGTCAGTAGAGCGCAAAAAGCGAATCCAGCTCGATCAGGGCAGTCCTTTGGTAGTCGACCATCAATGCGTCCATAACGTAGATGGACAGGCCCATCGCGGCTATCGCGTAGACGACTGCGGCAACCGTTTCTAGCAGAAGAAGCGTGTCGGCTTTCATAACTCACCTCCATCGGCTCTTCGAACAACGTGAAGTGCAATCGGTGTGCCGGTCCGGCCGAGAGAGGACTCGAGAGAAAACTGGCGAAAACTGAAACGGATTTTTAAGAAGAGGTGCGTTTGAAACGAGTCTCGGCGTGAGCGGGAGATAATTTTGTGCTACCGCAGTATCAAAAAGGATGCGGTCCCGCAGATTTTAGATTTTCGATTTTGGAGTTTGGATTGAGTCAGGAGAGAAGGACGTAGGCGCAGGGGAGGGAGCGTGAGACCCTGGCCGGCCGGTTGGGGCTCGCCCGAGCAGGTCCAGAGAAGTTATTCGATCTTGAAGGATTTCATCATCCGTAAAAGATGCGTTTTGTGGAGTCCCAAGAGCTTGGCAGCGGCAGTTCGATTGCCCTGGGTTTTCGCGAGCGCCTTGAGGATCATCTCGCGCCGCGTGGCGGCGATGGCCTCATGCAACGAAAGGTCCTTTTCAGGGGCGGTCTGTTCGGCATCGCGGATGACCGGTGAGAGATCCGTGAGATCGACTGTTGGGCCCTGTCCCAAAGTGACGGCGCGCTCCATTGTGTTCGCCAGTTCACGGATATTTCCCGGCCAGCCGTATGACGTCAGCCTTTCCATAGCGCGTTGAGTGATGCCGGTGAACTTCTTCTTGGCCTCGAAAGAGAAGCGGCTCAGGAAAAAGCTCGCGAGCTCGGGAATGTCCTCCTTGCGTTCCCGAAGCGGCGGCAACACAATCGGCACTACGTTAAGCCGGTAGTAGAGATCTTCCCGGAACCGGCCTTCCTTGATCGCCGCTTCAAGATTTCTGTTCGTGGCGGCGATAATTCTCACGTCCACCTGGATCGGTTTGGTCCCTCCCACGCGCTCGAACTCGCGCTCTTGAAGAAATCGGAGGAGCTTGGTTTGCAGCTCGGAGCTGATATCTCCGATTTCATCGAGAAACACAGTGCCGCCGTCGGCAAGCTCAAGCTTTCCCTTTTTGAGCTGGTGCGCCCCGGTAAACGCCCCTCTCTCATGGCCGAAGAGCTCGCTTTCCAAAAGCTCCCGCGAAAGCCCGACGCAGTTGATCGCAACGAAGGGCTTGTCACGTCTTTCGCTCCAGTTGTGGATGGCGCGCGCAAAGACCTCTTTGCCGGTGCCGCTTTCCCCCAACAGCAAAACCGTGGCTTTGCCGCCCGCCGCCTTTTTGGCGGCTTCCAGCGCCCCGGCCATTTTGGGACTTTTCCCGGCGACCAGATGGTAGCGCTTGTCGATCTCTTCGGAGAGAACGGCGACTTCCCGTTTGAGGCTCTCTCGTTCGAGCGCCTTTTGCACCACGAGAATCATGTGCTCGGGCTCAAACGGTTTCGGAATGAAATCGTACGCCCCTGCCTTCACGGCCTGGACGGCCCGCTCGATACTGCCGTAGGCGGTAACCATGATCACGGGGATATCGCTGCTGCGGCGGCGAATCTCCTTGAGAACGTCGATACCGTTCATGTCCGGCATCATATAGTCCAGAAGAACGAGATCCGGCTGAAAGGATTCGAACTTTCTGAGCGCGTCGTTCCCGTCAACGGCCCTTTCGATCGTGTACGAATGCTCCGCCAGCTCTTGCTCGAGGAGATCGAGATTGAACGGCTCATCGTCGACGATCAGAATTTTTGCGGGCATCGTGCGATTTTGGATTATTTTGAATTTATTCGAACCGGCGGCCGGAGCGCTGGGAGGGAGCGTATCCGATTGCGAAGTTTAGTGTCAACAAACGCTCGGCGGGATTCGGAGAACAACGATAGGATTGACGGCGCGTTGCGTTAACGGTAGCGTCGATAAGATTAGCAGGCCCCGGCTTTGCCGCGGGCGGGGCCATTTCACCCGGAGAGGGAAAGACGATGCCGTTCGAACCGTTACGCGTCGGTCTGGCCGGAGCGGGCGGAAGATGGGGGCCGCGAGCGCACGCGCCGGCGTTAAAGGGAGTCCCGGAAGCGGAGCTCTACGCCGTGTGCACGGCGCATGAGGACAGCGCGCGGGCAGCCGCCGAAAAGCTCGGCGTTGCGCGCGCCTACGGCAGCGACAAAGCGTTGAACGCCGATCCCAACGTGGAGGCCGTGGCTGTCGCGGTGCGCGTGCCGGCGCATTACGAGCTTACCAAAAATGCCATCGAGGCAGGCAAGCACGTTTTCTGCGAGTGGCCGCTGGGCGCAAATACCAAAGAAGCCGAAGAACTCGCCGCGCTGGCGCGTAAAAGAAACGTCCGCACGATGGTCGGCCTGCAGCGCCGCGCGTCGCCCGCTTATCTGTACATGCGGGAGCTGATCCGGGAAGGTTACGCGGGCGAGGTGCTCGCGGTGAACCTGATGCTCATGAACAGCGGCGTTTTGACCCGGACTTCCGATCGTACCTGGCAGCGCGACGTGAAGCTCGGCGCGAACACGCTCACGATCACGTTCGCGCATGTGTTCGATGCAATGTGCATGGTCGTGGGCGAGCTGGCCGAAGTTGCGGCGATTGTCGCCACGCAGGTGCCGCAGTGGTTCGAGACCGATACGAAAAGATACGTGGATGTCACCTCGCCCGACAACGTTATCGTTCAGGGCCGGCTCGAAAACGGCGCCGTCGTCAACGCTTACTGCGGCGTGCACCCGTATCACGGGAGCGGCCATCGCCTGGAGATTTACGGCAGGGAAGGGACGCTCGCGATGATCGGCGGCGGCGATGCCGGCGAGGAGCTTCGGCGAAAGATCATGGGGGGACGAAAGGACGACAAGGCGCTAAAAGAATTGTCGGTGCCGGACCGGTTCAAGTGGGTGCCGGAAACGCTTCGCGACGGGCCGGCGTACGACGTCGCCCAGATGTGGGTTAAGTTTGCCGAAGGGATACGGAGCGGCGCGCCCGTCGAGGCCGACTTCGATCATGCCGTGCGGCGCCACCGAACGCTGGATGCGATCGTGCGCGCCTCGGAAACCGGCGAACGGCAGAAGGTTGTGTTGTAGCGAACCTGTTCACCGCGGAGCACGGAGACCGCAGGGTGCGGATTGCTCTTTGCGAATTGTCCAGTCGCTGGCCTCTGAGCCGCCGCGTGATTTTGACTGAAAGGAGGCTAAACCATGGCGAGCCGAGCGGCACAGATACGCGCCGGTCTCAAACATCCGGTGATTGACGGCGACGGTCACTGGTTGGAGCCGATCCCGGTCTTCCTCGATTATCTATGCGAGGTGGCAGGTCCCGCTTCAGTCGATCGGATGCGGGCGCTCTGGCGCCGCAATCAAGCGTGGTACCGGGCGACGCCGGCCGAACGGCAATACCACCGGCTGCGGCGGACGATCTGGTGGGGCGTGACCACCAACACGCTGGATAAAGCGACGGCGCTTTTGCCGGCTTTGTTGAACGAGCGGCTCCCCGAGTTGGGCATCGACTTCGCGCTGATCTATCCGAGCTTTGGCCTCACGAT
Source organism: Candidatus Acidiferrales bacterium (assembly GCA_035559995.1). Classification (GTDB taxonomy): domain Bacteria; phylum Desulfobacterota; class Binatia; order UBA9968; family UBA9968; genus DATMAM01. The sequence goes on along the minus strand of DATMAM010000056.1, from coordinate 73,582 downwards.
CAACGGCATCACCGAGGAGGACCTGCATCTGGCGGCGGCGCGCGCCTACAACATGATGACGGCCGATATGTTTGCGCCGTTTGCGGCGCGGTTTGCGCCCATGGCCATCATCCCGACTCGCACGCCGCGCCAGGCTCTCGATGAACTGGACTACGCCGTCAGACAGCGCGGCTTCAAAGCCATCATGCTCCGCGGCAATCAGGAGCGGCCGATCCCGAGCGCGGCGGAGGGAATCGATCCGCAGAAGGCCGCCTGGTACTGCGACAACATCGCTCTCGACAGCCCCTACGATTACGAGCCGCTCTGGCGGCGCTGCGTCGATCTCGGCGTCGCCGTGACGCAGCATTCCGGCAGCCCCCGCTGGTCGGATCGCGCCTCGATTACCAACTTCACTTACAATCACGTCGGCCACTTCGCTGAATCCAACCACGCGTTCGCGCGCGGCGTTTTCTTGGGCGGCGTCGTGCGCCGCTACCCGAAGCTCAATTTCGGTTTCATGGAAGGCGGCGTGAGCTGGGCCTGCCAGATGTGTCTCGACTTGATCGAGCACTGGGAGAAAAGGCGTCGGGAGGGGCTTCCGTACCCCAACGCAACCGATGTCGGCGAACTCGCCCGGCTGATCGCGCGCTACGGCGATGAAAAATTAAAGGCGAAAACCGCCGAGATCATGAACCACCTCGATGCATTTCGCCCCGAGTGCAGTATCGAAGAGCTCAGCCGGCCCGAGCACGTCGTCGACGACTTTGAGGCGGCGGGAATCAACGGTAAAGAAGACGTGCACGCGGTGTTCTCGAGCAATTTCTATTTCGGCTGCGAGGCGGACGACCGGGGCGCGATGTGGGCTTTCGACCCGCGACTGGGAGTGCGCTTGAGGCCGGTCTTTAGCTCGGACTTCACGCACTTCGACGTGCCCGACTTCAGCAAAGTCATTCCTGAAGCGTTCGAGATGGTCGAGAAGGGCTTGATGACGGAACAGGATTTCCGCGAGCTTACGTTCGCCAACGCGGCGCGTCTCCACGCGCGCAACAACCCGGACTTCTTCAAGGGCACGGTTATCGAGCGGGCGGTGGCCGACGAGCTTGGATTGAAGAGCCCGCTACCGCGGGGAGCTCAGGCTGATGGCCGCGACGGCAAGTGAGATCCGGGTCATGACTTCGGGGGCTTTCACGGCCGCCTATCTCGAGCTTGTTCCCAAGCTCGAAGCCATGACAAACAAAAAACTCGTCACCGCGGCCACATCGATCGGAACCGGAGAGAGCTCCATCCCGAGCCGGCTGCGCCGCGGCGAGCCGGCCGATGTCGTCATCGTCGCGGATGGCGTGCTCCAGGGATTGATCAAAGAAGGCCTGATCGTCGGCGATAGCTACACGCCGCTGGCGCGCTCGATCATCGCGATGGCGGTCCGGGCCGGCGCGCCCAAGCCCGACATCAGCACGGTCGAGGCGCTCAAGCGTACGCTCCTCCAAGCCAAATCGATCGCGTACTCCGCCAGCGTAAGCGGCGAGTATCTTACGACCGAGCTGTTCCGGCGCTTGGGCATCGCGGACCAAGTGCTGCCCAAGAGCCGGCGCATCGAAGGCGGCGAGCGGGTGGGCGCAGTCGTCGCTCGCGGCGAGGCGGAAATCGGCTTTCAGCAGCTGAGCGAGCTCCTCCCGGTCCCGGGTATCGCGCACATCACGCCGCTGCCGGCGGAAGTGCAAAAAGTCTCCGTCTTCTCCGCGGGAATCGCTCGAAGCACTGCCGATTTGGAGCTGGCCCGCGCGATCGTAAGATTTCTCGCCTCGCCGGAGGCGGCGGACGCGATCGCCCGCAGCGGCTTGGAGCCGCTCGGCCGGAGCTAAGCGGCGGGATCCGCTCTGCCCGCACCGGAAGGTTGCACCGCCCGTCGCGCCATTGGACATCGCCTGCGAGGGAGTTTCGCTCGCGTCAACGCCATGCGACTTCGGTAGTATTTTTTTGTTGCGAGCTTCGTCCTCGGTCACAAAATGCCGGCGAGGACGTTGACTTTAGCGCTGTTGAGATGGCAAGTTGTCCGCGTGTCGCATTGATCGGCTCAAGTTCTCGCAACTCGGAGGGAAGCTATGCGCAAGCTCGCAATTGTCTTTGCGGTAGCGCTTTTGTTCCTCGGCCTGGGATCGGCGCGGGCCCAGCAAAGCGCGTTGCCCGAAGGAGAGGGAAAACAGCTCGTCCAGGGCATGTGCACCTCGTGTCACGAGGCGAACCTTATCACGAGAAGCTCCGGCTATAGCCGCGACGGCTGGCGGGAATCGATCCGGGCCATGATCAACTTGTCCGGCAGCTCGGCGGAAGAGACACTGACGAGATATCTCGCCGCGCATTTTCCGCCGCGGGATCATCTCAAGCCCAATCTGGTGCCGGGAGAGGTATCGATCACGTTTCGCGAGTGGACGGTTCCCACGCTCGGCCAGCGCGCGCGCGATCCCGTCGAAGGTCCGGACGGGTCGATTTGGTGGGCCGGAATGTGGGCGAGCCTCGTCGGGCGCCTGAATCCGCAAACCGGAGAGGTCTGGGAATACAGGTTGCCGGAAAAGGCACAGCCGCATAGCGTAACTCCCGATCCACAAGGAAACATCTGGTACACGGGAAACGGCAACGGAACGATCGGCAAGCTCGATCCTCGCACGGGGGCGATCACCGAGTACAAAATGCCCGATCCCGCCGCGCGCGACCCGCACACGGCCGAGTTCGATAAAAAAGGGATGTTGTGGTTCACGCTGCAGCAGAGCAACATGGTGGGCCGGCTCAATCCGGCGACCGGCGAGGTCAAGCTCGTCACGGCGCCAAAACCGAGATCGCGCCCTTACGGAATCAAGGTCGCGGCCGACGGCAGCTTGTGGGTCGCGTGCAACGGCTCGAACTGCCTGCTCAAAGTCGATCCGGAGACGATGGCGGTTCGCGAATATCCTCTGCCCGATCCGCAGACGACGGTACGGCGCCTGGACATCGCCAGCGATGGCACGATCTGGTATGTCAACTCCGGCCGGGGCCGGCTCGGTCGCCTTGATCCCAAAACAGGCCAGGTAAAAGAGTGGCCGTCTCCCAGCGGGCCAAAGTCGCACCCTTATGCGATCGCGGTCGTGAACGACGTCGTCTGGTACAACGAGTCGGCGCAGAGGCCGGATACGCTCGTCCGCTTCGATCCAAAAACCGAGCGATTCCAGAGCTGGCCGATTCCTTCCGGAGGCATCTACTCCGGCATTCTGCGCCACATGAGGCCGACGAAGGATGGTAACCTGCTGATCCACCAGACCGCCACCAATCGCATCATGCTGGTGACGGTGAGGCGTCCGAATTGAGCCGTGCTAAGATTGGCAACCGACTAGCTGCCGTCGGAGGAAAAACGTGCGGTCTAAAACCGGCTTGCTACGAGCGGCGATTTTCACTCTGAGCGCCGGCGCGGGATTTTTTCCGCCGCGCTTTGCGCTTTGCCAGTCTCCCTACTATCAAGGCAAGACGATCACGATCATCCGGGGCGGGGAGCCCGGCGGCTCGGGCGACATGCAGGCGAAAGCCCTGATCCCGTTTCTCAAAAGAAATATCCCGGGAGAACCGAACATCGTCATCGAGAACATGCCCGGAGCCGCGGGCATGAAAGCGGTAAACTTCGTCTATTCCTCCGCGAAACCCGATGGGCTCACGCTGGCCGCCGTCGGGACGCCGATCATCGCCGGGCCCATTCTCGGAACGCCGGGAGCCAGGTACGAACTCGACAAGCTGATTTTCCTCGGCTCGACGGAAAGCGGCGATCCTTATGTTTTCCTCAGCCGGCGCGAGGCTGGCCTCGACAGCCTGGAGAAGCTCCGCGCGGCGACCGGAATAAGGATCGGCGCGCAAACCGTCGGTCATTCGGTCTACAATAGCGGCCGGATCTTCGCCTATCTGATGGGGCTCAAGGAGCCAAAGTTTGTGGTCGGCTTCGGCGGTCCCGAACTCGATCTTGCGCTTGCGCGCGGCGAGATCGACGCGCGCGCGAACAGCGCCGATACTGTCGTGCGCAGAAACGGCGAGGCGCTCGAAAAGGGGGCTTTCCATATCCACGCGACGATCACGATTCCGAGAGGAAGGTTCCGCCCGCGTTTTGCCGACGTGCCTGAGCTGGATAGCTTTGCGCGAAGCGACAAGGAAAAGGAGCTCATCCACCTCTTTCGCTCGTTTCTTTATCTGCGATGGCCCTATGTGCTGACGCCGGGAACGCCCGCCGATATCGTCAAGACGCTGCGCGCCGCCTTCGCCAAGTCGTTCAAGGATCCGGGGTTCGCGAGGGAATTTAAAAAGCTCATGGGGAGCGAACCGTCCCCGCTCACCGGCGAAGAAATGGAGAGCGCCCTGCGCGAGCTGCCGCGCGACCCCGAAACGCTCGCTCTCTACAAGAAAATGACCGAGCACAGCCCGCTTCCGCCTCGCTAAGCGCGACAACGGATATCTTCGCTGCTTCGCCCGCGCGCCATTGAGCGTGCGCGCGGCGCTATCTTGCGCGGCGCCGCGCGCGGCGATAGGGTACGGTGCGGAACAGGCGGCCATGGGAAAGATCGTCGTGTTTTTTGTTGCGGCGGTGCTTCTCCTGCTAACTCAAGGCCCGACCCTACACTCGGCCGAACAAAAGCCGCGCCGCGTCGAGGAGCTTTACAACGCCGGCTATCTGCTCACGCTTTGGGGCGAGTACGAGCAGGCGCTCAAGCTCTACGATGAGTCCCTGGCGATTCAACCGACGGCCGAAGCCTACACTTACAAAGGATGGACGCTCGGACAGATGGGCGAGTACCAAAGGGCGATCGAGGAGGCGCAAAAAGCGATTCGGGTCGATCCCGATTTCGGCAACCCCTACAACGATATCGGCGTCTATCTGATGGAGCTTGGAAGGGACGATGAAGCGATCTCGTATTTGCTCAAAGCGAAGGCGGCCAAGCGTTACTGCTGCTATCAGTTCCCGCACTTCAATCTGGGGCGCATCTACCTCAAAAAGGGGCTCTACGAGAAAGCGCGCGACGAGTTCAAGAAAGCTTTGCAGATCGATCCGACTTACGAGCCCGCGCAGGCAGGCCTGGAGCTGTTAAAGCAGCTCGGTTTCGAGCCCGCCTAGGCTCGACGATCGCACGCTCAATCCGCTATCGAGCAGATGTGGAAGAAGCTTCCCTGAACAGAGAGAACGCCGGCACGAAATCGTAGTCAACGATGCCCCGCTCCCCCTCCCGATTCTTGACGACGTGGAGCGCGACCGCGCGGTTGGGCTCGGCGAGCTTTTTAGTTCGCTCGGGATCGGTTGTCATCACCATGACGAGGCTTGCGCCGGGCGTGTTTTCTCCCCACTCCCATGCGCTTGCGCCGCGGGTCCCCAAGTCCGGCCATACGGCGAGAAGCGAGACCTCCATCTCCTGGCAAATGTCGCGCAGTTGATCGATCGTTGCTAACAGCCGCTTGTCGAAATCGAGCTCGCGCGCTTCAAGCCGCTGGCTGTCGTCGATGACGGCAAACAGGCGCGGCGCCGCCGCGCGCTCCATCACGCGCTTCAAGTAATCCCGGATCTCGCCCGCCCGGGTCGCATCGCCGCCCTCAAACAGGTAGACGCGCGAAAGCCAACCCTGGGCTTCGCGCACCTTGACCTCGAGCTTTCGCCAGCTCGGGGGCAAGTCGGCGTCCGGCGCCGCGCCCTTGGGGACGCCGTACCTGTAGAGCACAAAAGGCTTGCCTTTTCGGAGATCGCGGTTTTCAAGCCCGCTCAGGCGGGCAAGCCTCCTGATTCTGAGATCGCGCGCGTGCTCGCCGAGAGCGCAAAAAACGACCTCAACCTCGTTCAGCATCGCCACCTGATCCGCGAGCTGGCCGGCAAAGGCGGTCTTGCCGCAGGCGGGCGGGCCGATCAAAAGAGAAAGGCCGGGGAGGAACCCGTTGACGAGTTGGTCCAGCGCCGCAAAGCCCGAACGCCAGCCGGCAATTTCCCGCACGGTTTCCCCCGCGCCCAGCTCCCCGACGAGCAGGTCCAGCTCTTCCGCCTCGGAGCGGGGAAGGTTTTTTTCTTCCATACAGAGGCTGACGTTAGCGACTTTGGCGCTCTTAGGCAACGGGCGGAAATCTATTGACGGGCGCGCGAACTTCGTGCTTATTTTTGGGCTATTCCGGCGTCCTAACTAAAGGAGGAAAGGGACCATGGAAGAGGAAAAGAAGAAAGGCGTTTCGCGGCGCGCTTTTTTAAAAGGCATCAGCGGCGGAGCCGTCGGCGCGGCGGTGGTTTCGACCGGGCTTTTAGGTCCAAACGAGGTTGAAGCCTATCCGCGGGAGACGGTGGCTCCGGCGCGCGGACGAAAGACCGTAAGTCTCAAGGTCAATGGGAGACTTTACCGTTTGGAGGTGGAGCACCGGCACACTCTTGCCGAGGCGCTGCGCGACCAACTGGGGCTCACCGGGACGAAAATCGGCTGCAATCGCGGCGAATGCGGCGCCTGCACGGTGATCGTCAACGGCCGCAACGTCTATTCGTGCAGCCAGCTCGCCGTGTGGATGGAAGGAGCGGAGATTCTCACCATCGAGGGGCTGGCGCAAGGCGAAAAGCTCGATCCGGTGCAGCAGGCCTTTATCGAGCACGACGGACCGCAGTGCGGCTTTTGCACTTCCGGGCAGATCATGTCGGGCAAGGCTTTGCTCCTCAAAAATCCCAATCCAAATTTGGCCGAAGTCAAAAGAGCGCTTTCCGGAAACCTTTGCCGCTGCGGCAACTACAACCGCGAGGTCGAGGCGGTGTTAGCCGCGGCGAGGGCGCGCTAGGAGGTGGCCCATGGCAAAAGATTTTTCCGTCGTCGGCAAAAACACCCCGCGCATCGACGGCTACGAAAGAGTTACCGGTACGGCTCAGTACGCGGGCGATGTCCAGCTTCCCGGCATGCTTTACGCGCGCGTGCTCAGAAGCCCGCACCCGCACGCGCGCATCGTGAGCATCGACACGAGCAAGGCGGAGAAGCTCCCCGGCGTAAAGGCGATTGTCCATCATCAGAATGCTCAGGTGGTCTGGTCGAGCGGCGGGCGAACCGCTAAGAGATACATCTTCAACAATCCCGTTCGCTACGTCGGCGATCCCGTGGCGGCCGTCGCGGCCATCGACAGGCACATCGCCGAGGACGCGCTTGGCTTGATCGAGGTCCAATACGAGAAGCTGCCGCACGTCCTCGATGCCAAAGAGGCGCTCAAGCCCGACGCGCCCAAGATCTATCCCAAGGGAAATCTTTCCGTCGGCGACGGCAATCTCACGGCGCCGATCACGGATGAGTGGGGCGACCTGGAAAAGGGCTTCAAGGAGGCGGATCGAATCTTCGAGGACACCTACGTCACGAAACACGTGAACAACGCGCAGCTTGAGCCCAGGGTAAGCGTCGCGAAATGGGACGCCGGCAAGCTCACGGTCTGGGCGTCGACGCAGGGGGTCTCCAATTGCCGCACCGACTTGGCCAAAGACCTGGGGCTACCGCTGAGCAAGGTGCGCGTGATCTGCAAGTACATGGGCGCGGGCTTCGGGAATAAGAACCAGTGCCAGGATATCGATCTGATGGCCGCGGTCCTGGCCAAGGCGGCCGGACGGCCCGTCAAGGTCGAGTTTACGCGCGAGGACGACTTCATCGGCATGCACGGCCGCTGGTCTTCGGAGCAGCACTACAAGGTCGGCGTCAAAAAAGACGGCACGATCACGGCCGTCGAGCTCGACGCGCTCACCAACGTGGGCGCGTACCGCAAGAGCACGGGAAATTTAAGCGGCACCGATTTTTACCAGATCCCCAATTTCAAGAAGACCGTGAATCCCGTGCACACCAACACCGTGGTTGCCGCCAACTATCGGGCGCCGGCTTACCCGCAGTCGATTTTTGGTTTCGCGTCCTTTTTGGATCAGATCGCGCACGAGCTGGGAGTGAACCCGCTCGAAATGTTCAAGCGCAACGCGATTCGCCTGTACAAGAACAAGACGCCGTTTACTTCGAACTACCTCGAGCAGTGCATCATCGAGGGCGCGAAGCGGATCGACTGGACCCAGAAGTGGCATAAGCCCGGCGCTGCGGGCGGAACGAACAAGCACGGGATCGGCATGGCGCTCGGCGGCTACCCGTTCCGTCCCGGACTGGGGGCCGCCACGATCCGCGTCAATCGGGATGGCACCGCTCACGTTCTGGTCGGCGTCACCGATATCGGCACGGGGGCAAAGACCGCGATGGCGATCATCGCCTCCGAGGCGCTCGGTATTCCGCTGAGCCAGATTCAGCTCACCAACGGCGATACCGACGTGACGCCCTATTCGGTGGGGGAATCGGGGAGCCGAAATACGGCTTTCACCGGGCCGGCGGTCATTGCCGCAGCCCAAGACGTGCGCAAGCAGATCTTTGCCGTCGCGGCGGCGCAGCTAAAGGCCAAGCCCGAAGAGCTCGACCTCAAGGAGGGCCAGGTGTTTGTCAGAGCGGACGCTTCGCGAAAGCTACCTCTCAGCAAAGCTCTGGCGAGATCGGGCGAGCTGATCGGCCGCGCGACGACAAACCCGGAGTTCAAGGGCGTCGAGGGCAAGAGCTTCGCGGCTCATTTTAGCGAAGTCGAAGTCGATATCACGACGGGGCACGTGAAGGTTCTTCGTTATGTCGCGGCGCACGATAGCGGAACGATCATCAACCGGCTGGCCGCCGAGAGTCAGATCAAAGGGGGCGTCGTGCAGGGGATCGGCATGGCGCTTACCGAGGAGCTTCTCATCGACAGACCGACGGGAATGCCGATCAATCCCAACTACCGGGACGCCAAGGTGCCGACCCACCTGGAGATTCCCGAGGTCGAGGTGATTTTCATCGAGAACTATGACCCCTATGGCCCTTTCGGCGCCAAGGTGGTGGGCGAGCCGCCGATCACGCCGGCGGTGGCGGCGGTCGCAAACGCAATCTTCAACGCCACCGGCAAACGCTTCAAGGAGCTGCCCATCACGCCGGATAAAATTCTCCGGGCGCTGTACGTTTGATCCAGGAGGACGGCCATGAAGAGTTTTGAAAATATCGATGTCAAGTCGGTAAAGGAAGCCGTAACGACGCTTCAGAGGCTGCGCCAACAGGGAAAGACGGCCCTGGTCGTGTCCGGAGGAAGCGAGCTTCTGCAGCTGATGAAGGATCGCGTCGCGACGCCCGATTATCTGGTCAACTTAAAGTCGATTCCGGGGCTGAGCTACATCAAGGAGGAAAAGGGCGGCTTTCGCATCGGCGCTCTTACGACGTTAAGCGAGATCGAAGAAAACAGAGCCGTTCAGGAGAAGCTGTTGATTCTTTCCGCCGCGGCGGGCGAAGCCGCCTCACCCCAGATACGCAACTCCGGCACGATCGGCGGCAACATCTGCCAGCGGCCGTTCTGCTGGTATTTCCGCTCCGCGAGCTTTACCTGCCTGCGCAAGGGTGGGCAAGTGTGCTACGCGGTCGCCGGCGACAACCGCTTTCACGCGATCTTGGGCGGCGGGCCGAGCTATATTGTGCATCCATCGGACCTCGCGCCGGCGCTGGTCGCTCTCGACGCGCGCGTCAGGATCGCCGGGCCTTCAGGCGAGAAGACGATTTTGCTGGAAAAATTTTTCGTCCTGCCGCGCGTGGACTTCAAGAAAGAAAATATTCTCGCTCCGGACGAGATCGTTACCGAGATTCAGGTCCCCTATCCCAAGCCGCAAAGCAAGGGTTTTTATCACAAGGTCCGCGAGCGCCTGGCATGGGATCACGCGATTGTGAGCGTCGCCACCGTGGTTCAGAGCCGCGGCGAGATATGTCAGGACGCGCGCGTGGTCCTCGGGGGAGTAGCGCCCATTCCGTGGCGCGCCACGAAGGCGGAAGCGTTCCTGCGCGGCAAGCGGATCGATGAAGCGACGACTGAGAAGGCAAGCGAGATCGCCCTGGAGGGCGCAACGCCGCTCAAAGACAACGGATACAAGATAGCTTTAGCGAAATCTCTCGTGCAGAGGTCCGTTCTCGCCGCCGCCTAGCCGTTTTTCTTCGCCGGCGCCAAGCGTTCCGCGGCAGCGTTTCAGTGGCAGAAATGTCGCGCCCGGCACTCCCGCGGGCGCACTCAGGCAGGGCTGCACCTTTAAGCCTTTTTGGGCGAGCCAGTAATTTCTCGCTCCGTCGGGCTCTCTGCGAAGCTCAAACAGACCCGTGGCAGCTACGGGAGCGGCAAAGGCAAGGCAGAAGCTGGCACGGGCATTGCGTTAGCGCTACCCTTTGCATTGTCGCGGTTTCGACCTACATAATTGCTAGGTACCTACGTGAAGGCAGTGAGAGGCGCAGCTTACTTTTCAATGGATGTGGCGGTCGAGCCGAGCATTCCCACCTACAGCGGCGGGCTCGGAGTTCTGTCCGGCGATACCTTGCGCAGCGCCGCCGACCTCGGCATCCCCATGGTCGGCCTTAGCCTCATCCACCGCAAGGGCTATTTCGATCAGCAGCTCGACGAGTGGGGAAACCAGTCCGAGAGCCCGGCCTTTTGGACTCCGGAGAGCTTTCTTGAAGCTTTGCCGGCGCGCGTATCCGTAGCCATCGAAGGGCGCGAGGTACGCGTGCGCGCGTGGCAGTATTCGATCCGCGGCATCAATGGTCATACGGTTCCGATGCTTTTTCTCGATACCGACCTGCCGGAAAATGACCCGCGCGACCGCGAGCTCACCGACTACCTGTTTGGCGGCGACCAGCGCTACCGGCTCTGTCAGGAGGTCATCTTGGGCTTTGGCGGCGTGGCGCTCCTGCACGCGCTCGGCTTTAGCAACATCGGCGTCTACCACATAAACGAAGGGCACGCCGCTTTCGTGCCTTTGGCTTTGCTTGAGCTTCGGGCCGAAGGGGAGCTTCTCCAGGCCGTTACCGACGGCAATCTCGAGGAGGTTCGCAGCCGGTGCGTCTTTACAACGCACACGCCGGTTCCCGCGGGGCATGACCAGTTTCCAGCCGACATGGTGCGCCAGGTTCTCGGCGATGAGCGCGCGGCCGCGCTGGCGAGGATAGGCTGCCTCGACGGAGGCACTCTCAACATGACCCTTCTGGCGCTGCGGCTTTCGCGTTATGCCAACGGCGTCTCGATGCGCCACGGGCAGATCTGCCGGGAGATGTTTCCCGGCTATCGCGTCAGCGCGATCACCAATGGCGTGCACGCGGGGACTTGGGTGTCGGAGCCGTTCGGCAGGCTTTACGATCGCTACATGCCCGAGTGGCGACGCGATAACCTCTATCTCAGGCATGCCATTCAAATCCCGCTCGGGGAAATTCGCGCCGCGCATCTCGAGGCGAAGCGTGAGCTGTTGAAGCAGGTGCGGCTGCGGACCGCCGTCGAGTTCGATGAAAACCGCATGACCTTGGGCTTTGCGCGGCGCGCGACGGCTTACAAGCGGGCGGACCTGTTGTTTTCCGACATGGAGCGGTTGAGGAGCCTGGCGGCGCGCGTCGGCGGCCTTCAGGTGATCTACGCGGGAAAGGCGCACCCGCGCGACGAGGCGGGCAAGCTCATGATCCGCAGGGTTTTCGAGGCAGCGGCGGCGCTGCGCGACCACGTGCGGGTTGTTTACCTCGCGAACTACGATATGAGCTTAGGGCAGGCGATATGCGCGGGCGCGGATTTGTGGTTGAATACCCCCGTTCGCCCGCAAGAGGCGTCCGGGACAAGCGGGATGAAAGCGGCGCTCAACGGAGTCCCGAGCCTGAGCGTGCTCGACGGCTGGTGGGTCGAAGGCCATCTCGAGCATGTCACGGGTTGGGCCATCGAGGGCGACGGCTCGAACGAGGCGAGCGAAAGGGATTCGCTTTACGGCAAGCTGGAACATGTCATTCTCCCGCTCTTCTATCAAATGCCCGAGGAGTTTGCCCGGGTCATGCGCTACGCAATCGCGCTGAACGGCGCGTTCTTCAACACGCAGCGCATGGTCGCGCAGTACGTGAGGAGCGCTTACCGTCTGATGGACTAGCGCGGCGGAGGCGTACGCGTGGTATTGATCGTCCCGCTCGTCGGATTGTTAACGCTCACCTTCGCTCACGCAGCCGGCGCCGCCGAGCAAGGCTTGAGGCGCGCCGCGGCTGCCCCACGGGCCGGCGGGCCGTCAAGCGATGCCGAGCTGGCCAGGCTGCGCGCCGAGGTCCTGCGCACGACGCAAGAATCGCGCGCGAGCCTGGTCGCGCTCCTTGCCATCTACGAAAGGGATCAAAAACGGCAGGCGGAGGATGTCGAGGTGAAGCGGCGGCTGCTCGAGCAGGAGTTTATCTCGCGGGTCGAATTTGAGCAAAGCCAGAGGAGTCTTGCCGCGCTGGAGGCTAACATCAAGCAGGTGCGTCGCTGGATCCTCGAAGACGATATCCTCATCACCGAGACGCTCGCGCAGGAGGAGTTCGCCAAGCTCTCGCGCCTTCCCCCCGGAAGCTATTCCGTGACCGATCTCTTGATCCGCTACAACGGCACCGCGCCTTGGTCGCTGGCGGACTCCGGCAAGATCGAAACATTCTTTTTGCGCACGTTTGGCCGCCCGCTGCCGATCAGCGCCTACGGCCAAAGCCCGGCTCATGATCGCCTGAGATTCGATCATCGGGACGCGATGGACGTTGCGCTTCACCCCGACAGCGCCGAGGGCAGGAGCTTGATGGAGTATCTGCGGCAACTCGGCGTTCCGTTCATCGCCTTTCGCGGCCGCGTCGACGGCGCGGCGACCGGCGCCCACATTCACATCGGCAGGCCTTCAGCGCGCGCGACCAGGCGCTGACTCTGCGAAGGCCGTAGCTCGATCGGGCGGCCGATACGGTCGCGTTGGCGGAGCGGCCGTCGGGCTACTTGGGCTCGAGCGAGTTTGTGAGCTGATGCTGCAGCTCCTTGAGGCCGCTGAGCTGCAGCTCGATCCTCTCGGCGATCGCCGACTTCAGCCGCGCCATCTGGCCGTTGAGGAGCGCGTTTTGCTCTCGCAGAGCGCCGCTTTCCCTTTCCAATTCCCCGAGCCGTCGCTGCCGCGCCTCAAGGTCCTCGAGCTTTCGCTGCTGCGCGACGCGCTCGTCGTTGAGCCGCGCGGTCTCCGCCCGGAGGCCTGCGTTTTCCTCCTTGAGGCTGGCGATCTGCTTTTCGCTTTCGGCGCGTTGCTCTTCGACGACTTTTTCCAGCCGGTCAAGCGCCGCGCGCGCGGCGTCGCGATCGGCGCGAAGGTCGTTGGTCTGACTCGCGAGCGCGAAATTTTCGTCGCGCAGGTTGATGATCTGCTGCTCGAGGTCGGGGACGCGCTCCTGGAGGGCTTCGAGCGAGCGGATGAGCTCCTGGCTTGCCTCGCGCTCTTTGCGGAGCGCCGCGATCTGAGCCATGAGCCGTTGATTTTCGTCGCGCACGCCCGCCATCATCTTTTCCGCCTCGCTGGGTCTGCCTTCGGCCAGCTCGGCGCCCTTGGCGCTCCGCTCCCGCCTGAGCCGCTCGACCTCGGCGCGAAGCTCGCCGTTCTCGCTGCGGAGTCGGGCAAGTTCCCGCTCAGTGTCCGATCCGCGGCGGCGGAGCTCTTCGACTTCGGCGGCGACGGCCCGCGCTTGCTCTTGCTTGAGCCGTTCGATTTCGCCCGTCAAGCGCGAATTCTCCGCGCGAAAGGCCGCGATGTCCCCTTCCTGCGCGGCGGAGTTGGGTCGCGGAGCCGCCGGCGCGTCTTCTTGAGGCGGCAGCCCGTGGAGCGTAGCTTCAATCGCTTCGAGGCGGCGCTTGCGCTCGTTGGGGTCGCGCTCGGCGACGAGAAACTGCGCGATCAAGATCCCGAAGAGCGCGCAGGCGAATACAAAAACGACGATCAGCCAAATGCTCATGGTCCGGTTCCCTTTAACGCCAAAAATTGGAGGAGCCAGGTTAGGGCGAGGTTGACTGCCTCCAATTGGCCGCGAGGAAGCAGGATTTATGCCATAGCCGCCGCCGAAAAAAGAACGACAAGATAAGGGCCGCTCCGGCTATCTTTTTACCGCGCGCGCTCTCTTAGCTGGGCCAAGCTTTAGCCCAAAGGACACGAACATTGTGCAATTATGAGCAGCCGGGCGCCGCTACGGCGCGCGCACGCGTGACTCCAGGAGCTTGAGGGCGCGCGGGATATCAACCGCATGGTTCCAGATTTCAGCCATGGGATCTCCCAGACGCAAGACACGCGCCTGCGCCGTTTTGAGATTAAACCGGCGCGGTTGAAGCTTCGCGGTGACTTCACTCCATCTCAGGGGAAACGAGACGGGCGCCCCGGGGAGCGGGCGGAGCGAGAACGGTGCCGCAATTGTTTTGCCGAGACCGTTTTGGCCCCAGTCGACATAGACCTTCCCTTCGCGGCTTTTCAGCGGACGTGCCGTGGTGGCGATCTCCGGGACGGCGCGGGCAACGAGCTCGGCGAGCAGGCGCGCAAAGTTTTTCGCCTGATCGTGGCTGTAGCGCCGCCCGGTCGGCACGAGAACATGCAGGCCGGTTGCGCCGGAAGTTTTCGGATAGCTCGGGATCTCCAGCTCTTCGAGGACTCTGCGCGTGGCAAGCGCCACGGCGACGACATCGCTAAAGGGAGCATCTTTTGGATCGAGATCGAGAACGACCCAGTCGGGACGCTCCAGCGCGTCAACGCGCGCGCTCCAGACGTGAAGCGGAATGGCGGCGAGGTTGACGATGTATTTAAGCGTTTGCCGGTCATTGACGATGAAGTAGTCGATCTCCCGCCCGGCATCCTGCGAGTAGATCCGCTCGGTTGGGATCCAGGACGGCACAAAGCTCGGCGCGTCTTTCTGGAAAAAAGACTTTCCCTGGATGCCGTCAGGATAGCGGGTCAGCACCAGCGGGCGGTCTTTGAGATAGGGGAGAATAAACGGGGCGATGCCTTCGTAGTAGGCGATAGCGTCGCTTTTGGTCAAACCCTCATCGGGCCAGAAAATCTTTGCCGGGTTCGTGATCGTGACCTCGGGCGCCGGCGCCAGCGCGCGCGGTGGAGAAACGCTCACCTCACGCTTGCAGTCGCGCGGATCCTTGTCCGCGCGAAGTCCGACAAAGACCGGCTGGCGCAGGCCGCCGTCGCGCGTCCATTCGCTAAAGCGCACCTCGCAGACGAGCTTGGGCGTAACCCACCGGTGGCCGCTTCCAGAAGGAGACTTAACCTCAAACGGCGAGTGGCTCTGGCCGAGCCCCTGCAGCTTGCGCCAAACGTCAGCCAAAGTGTCCTCGTCAAAACCGGTGCCGACTTTCGAGACGTAGACAAGCCGCGAATCCTCGTAAAGGCCGACATGAAGCGCGCCGAAATAGGCGCGCGATCCTTGCGGTTTGGTATAGCCGCCGATGACAAACTCTTGCCGCTGGCCGCATTTTATCTTTAGCCAGTCGCTCGAGCGGCCGCCGCGGTACGGGCTATCGATTTTCTTCGCAACGATGCCCTCGAGGCGCTGCTCGGCGGCCGCCGCGAAAAGCGCCTCGCCGTGTTCGCTGAAATACTGACTTGCCTGGATCACCCCGCGATCGGGGAGAAGTTCGTGCAAAAGTTCCTTGCGCTTTAGGAGCGGCAACGAGCGAAGATCGTAGCCTTCGAGGCTGAGACAGTCGAAGAATACGCCCGTCACCGGGACCGCCAAGGCGCGAAAGCGGATATCGCCCGGCGCCGAAAGATGCATGCGCTGTTGTAGCCGCTGAAAGCTCGGCCGGCCGCTCTCATCGAGAGCGATCAACTCGCCGTCCAAGACAAAGCTCGTCGCGGGAAGCGCCTTGAGGGCCCGGGCAATTTCCGGATAGCGCTCCGTGACGCGGTTTCGCCCGCGGCCGTAAAGCTCGACACGCTCTTTCTCGCGCAATGCGAGCACGCGCACGCCGTCGTATTTGATCTCAAAGAGCCAGCTCTTGCCTGAAAAAGGTTTCGCCGCCGTCGCCGCGAGCATGAGCGCCTGCTCGGCGGCGGATACCCTGCCGGGCCTGGCCGAAACCGCGGCCAGGCGCGAGCTTAGCTTGGCGCGCTTGGCCGAGGCGTCGCGCATCTCTTCGAGCGTAAGCCCGGACAGAACCGAGGTCGTCTGGGCTTGGGTGAGCTCTTCTGTGCCGGCAAACGCATCGGCCTTTTTGAGCAGCAGCCACTCTTTCTCGTTTCGCTTGGTGCGGGCCAAAGTCCACTGCCCGCGGAGCCTTACGCCGAAAAGCTCCAGCTCGATTTTTCCTGCTTCGAGCTCACGGAGCGGCTCGTTGCCGTTTTTGAGGCGATACCAGCCCCGGTCCCAGACGATGACGGCGCCGGCCCCGTAGTTGCCCTTCGGGATGATCCCCTCGAAGTCGGCGTACTCCACGGGATGATCCTCGACCTCGATCGCAAGCCTGGGCTCGTGCGCGCGCACCGATGGCCCCTTGGGGACGGCCCAGCTCTTCAGCACGCCGCCGATTTCCAACCTGAGATCGTAGTGCAGCCGGCGCGCGGCGTGCTTCTGGACGACGAAAAGGCGGTTGGCCCCCTCGGCGGCCGAGCCGAACGGTTCGGGGGTATGGCTCGGGTCGCGTTTCGCGCGGTACTCTCTTAGAGGATCAGAACGCGCCATACGGACAAAGTATCCTACGGCGAGCGCGCGGCGGCAAGTTATGAAAAAATCTCAGCCGCCGGCAGGGTCTTTTACTCGCCCTGGCTTTTCTGGTACTTTGGGTCGTCTATGGCGGCGCGTTCCATCGGCTCCGGGACCATTTCCTTTGGGCTGATTTCGATTCCGGTTAGGCTCTACCCGGCGACCAGCTCCAAGGCGATCGCCTTTCACTATCTTCATGCCAAGTGCGGCGCGCGCATCAGGCAGCAGCACTTCTGCCCGGTTTGCAATGAGGTTGTCGAGCGGGCCGATCTCGTGCGCGGCTTTGAATTCAGCAAGGATCAGTACGTTCGCTTCACGGAAGAGGAGCTGAAAGCGCTCGAGGAGCAGGTCACGCGCGTGATCGACCTGAGCGAATTCGTTCCGCTTGGGCAGATCGATCCGATCTATTTCGACAGGGGCTATTATCTGGGGCCGGACAAGGGCGGCGAGAAGGCCTACCAGCTTTTGGCCGAAGCCATGGAAAAGACCCAGAGAGTGGCGCTTGCGCAATTCGTGATGCGCGGCAAGAGCAATCTCGTCTTGATCCGCTCGTTCCAGGGCGGCTTGATGATGCACACGATGTACTATGCCGATGAGGTGCGCGACTTTGCCGAGATCGACAGGGGCCAGTCGGCGCGCGTGCGCGAGGGGGAGCTTGAACTGGCGGTGCGCTTGATCGACGAGCTCTCGAGCGCGGAGTTCAAGCCCGAGAAGTATCGCGACGAGTACCGGGTCAAGGTCCTCGATGCGGTAAATCTCAAGGTCGAAGGGAAAGAGGTTACCCTGGCAGCCCCCGAGCCGCAGCGCGGGCAGGTGATCGATCTCATGGAGGCCCTCAAGCAGAGCCTGGAACGGCGGGTCGCCGCCAGCGGGGCCAGAGCAGCGGCCGGCGGGCGCGCCGGCGCCCCGGAGCGGGCGGTAGCATCAAAGGCTCAAGCGGCCGCAAGAGCGGAAGAAAAGCCGCTCGATTTCGCGGAGTTCAAGTCGGTTTTTACCGGCGCCGGCCTGGAGATCAACGAGCGCGAGTTGCGCCGTAGCTATGCCGGGCTTACGGCGCCGGTGGAGAAAAATAAACTCAGTTGGAAAGAGGCTCGGGCAAAACTGGCGCGCCTGAAGGAGGACCTAAACCATGCAGGCGCGCAAGGCCAGCTTCCCCAAACCAGAGCGAAGACTCTCAAAGCCGCGCGCGTCCCGCTGAGCGCAAGAGACTGGGAACGCTACTGAAGCCGAGTCGTAAAATCCTCCGTTCGCTCTTCGCGGCTCAGACCGGTCGTGAGTTCAAGCCAAGGGGTAAACGGGGGGCAGCGCAAGCTGTTGCATATCTTTGCCGCTGGCGAGCTAGCCTGTGCCAACCCTGGACGAACGCCGCAAGCACGATGTAGCCGCAGCGCTTGGCAAGGCGCGCGCCCTTCTCGAGGAGTGCCAGATCCGCGGCATTCCCGTCGATCTCTTTCGGCTCGCGCGGAAAGTCGGTATCCAGCGGGTCACGCAGGCCCAGACCCTCCTGGACGGCCAGCTGGTCGAGCTGCCGGGCGGCTCGTACGAGGTCATTCTCAGCCGTTCGGCGCCCGTGACGCGCCAGCGCTTTACCCTGGCGCACGAAATCGCCCATCTGTTGCTTTTCCCACACAACGCCGGATGCAACCAGGCGCGCGAGAGCGAAGAGCTGTGTAACGTCGCCGCATCCGAGCTTTTAATTCCCGCGCGCTTCCTGACACAGGTGCTGGCCGCCGACTCTTCGGGCGCGCTTCAATCCCTGCTCAAGGTGACGCGGCTGTTTCGCTGTTCGCTGGAGGCGGCAGGATGGAAAATCCTAAACAGCGGCCTCATCTCGGGCGCGCTGCTGATATGGAAGATCGCCGCCGAGCAGGCGGGCGAGTTTCTCGAGCTTGTGGCTGTCCCGCACACGTGGGGAGCCGAGCGGGTGATGGATCAGAGCCTGCGCGTCTATCCCGGCGACTGGCTATGGCAGACGGTCATGGCAGCGGCCAACGGGCCGATTTGCTTCCCGAGCCTGGTTCAGGGGATGTGCTACGAGGGAGAATTTATCCGGCTCCGCAAGGTCGTGCTGATCTTTGTCGCAGGGCAAATGCAATATCTCCGAGACCAGGGCGCCGGCGAGGTTACGCCGCGGCCGGCGCTGGCGGGCGCTGAAAAAATTCAGCCGTCCGCGTCGAAGGGCTAGGGTGGGGAGCCGGTCCGCGGCGGCAAAGCAGCCGCGCCATCCTCCGAAGAAGGCCCAGACCTTCCCGCGCCGTTTTCTCTAAATCCAAGCCAGCTCCACTGATCGGGATAACGGCGCACGGCGGCCTCGAGCACGGTAGCGATTCGAGCGAGATTTGCCGCCACCGCGCTCTTGCGATCGCCCGTGTGGACCAGCTCGACCTCGGGACAGATGGTTAGCGTCAATCGATCCTGCTTGTCGCGCGTGAGAAACATCGGCACGATCGGCGCCCCGGTGCGAAGCGCCAGGGTTACCGGCCCGCGCGGCGCTTGCGCCGCCTGCCCGAGGAACTCGACTTCGACGCCTGCGCCCTTGAACTCATCGGAAATTACGAGCACGATCTCGTTTCGCCTCAAGGCGGACAGGATCTCGTGCACGGACCGGCGCCGCGGCTTGGCGGAAATCGTCTTCACCCCGACGCGCAGCCGATAACTGTCGCTCAAACGGGCAAAGCGCTCGTCTCGCGGCTGCTTGACGAGCGCGCTGAAGCGGTAGCCCTCGGCGGCAAGGCGCGGCCCGATCATCGTGAAATTTCCCAGATGGGCGCTGAGCGCGATCACGCCTCGCTGTTTTGCCAGCGCCTGCCGCAGGTGCTCCTCGCCCTCGATGCGAACAAGGCTGCGGAGCTTTTCCCGCGACACAAACATCGCCGCCGCGGTCTCGTAGACGCTCCTGCCGAAGTTGCGCCAGGCGCGCCGGACCAGCTCCCGTCGCGCGCGCGCGTCGCTGATCTCGGCGCCCGCAACGGTCAAAAGCGTCGCCTCCATGCGCCTGCGATATCTGGCGAGAAGAAAAAAGGTCGCCCTGGCGGAAAATTCGACAAACCCTTCCGCCAGGCGCGGCGGCACGTGGGGAAAAAGGGCCACAAAGGCGCGCAGGGAATATTCGGCGAGGCGGTAGCGGAAAAAATGGAGCAAGCGCGAGCGGGGCATGAAACCGTCGATACGTGGGTTTTTATAGCTTCTTTTCGGCCGAAGCGGCAAGCTTTCCAGCGAAAGCCGCGAGAATGACGCGCGGCGTTTCGTTGGATCGGCCGGTTAGCGGTTGGCGGCCTTGAGGCGTCGGTGGCCGTGTTTGCGGGCCGCGACGAACGCCGGCTTCTTGCGCGATTTCCGCGGCGCAAAGCGGTAGACTTTCGCCCGCGGACGGGCCGCAAGCTGGCGCTCTTTCCACCTCGTCAAGCCTTCGCGCAGGTACTTGGGGTTAAAGCCGAGCATCTCGCAGACGTTCTCAAAAGAAAAAAGCCAATCGTGATCGGACGCGAAAATCCACTCTTGAGCGTCGGCGAAGAGCGCTTTGCCGCGCGGGTCGCGCGCCAGGGCGTACTTCTGAAAGCAGGCGATCGCGTCCTCCAGGACCGCGAGCATAAGCCTCTTTTCCGGCTCCAGGTAAGACTTGCGGCGAAACGTGTCGAAGTACTGCGCCGGCAGGAGCGTGTCCTGCTGAAACAGGGAGGCAACCTTTTCTTCCACGCTGAGGCCTGCTTCGTTGTTCATGATGATCCTAGGCCGTTCCAACCCACCCTTGCCGGCTACCGCGCGCGAGTTCCAAGCTCATGCCGCGCTCGAAAGAGAAGACGAATTGGACGCCGCGCTTGTTTCCGGCTGAAGATCGGCAAGCGTCGTGCGCGTGAAAACCTCGAGCACCCGCCGCTGGACCTCGCTCCAGACCCCTATCATCCGGCATTGGGACAGGTGCTCGCAGCACCGTTCGGGCTGCAGGCAGAGATTAACCGCGATCGGTCCCTCGACCGCCTCGATGACGTCGCGAAACGAGATCATGCTCGACGGGCGGGCGAGGGCATAGCCGCCGTTCCAGCCGCGCTTGGACTTGACCAGGCCGCCGCGGATGAGGTCGCGTATGATCTTCTCCAGAAATTTCTGCGGCACCTGCTGCCGGAGCGCGATTTCAGCGGCCGAGCAGCTCCTTTCCGGATCCTGGCGAGCGAGGTAAATCGCCGCCCGGAGCGCGTAGTCCGCTTTACGACTGATTTGCATCAGGCCCATGCTGACCCTTTCATCAGTGCGGCGCCGGCCGGGCCCGGCTTGCCGTTTCCGCCTCGCGCCCGCGTAGCCGCCCCAGGCCCGAGAGGCCGCGCAGCCGCTCGAGAATGAGCGGCATTTTCTCACTGACAAACGCGACTTCCTCTTCGGTGTTGTAGCGGCCCAAGCTAAACCGGACGGTTCCCTGGAGCAGATGGGCGGGCACCGCCATCGCGCGCAGGACGTGCGACGGCTCGGTCGATCCGGCCGTGCAGGCCGAGCCGGTGGACGCGCAAATCCCGTGCTCGTCCAAAAGAACCAAAACCGCTTCGCCGTCGACGCCCTCGAAGCTCACGTTGGAAGTATTGCACAACCGCGGCGCGCCCGCGCCGTTCACGACGGCGCCCGGACACGACGCGAGGAGCGAACTTTCCAGCTGGTCGCGCAGCTTTCGCACGCGCGCCGTCTCTTCCGCGAGATGCGCCAGCGCAAGCTCCGCGGCCTTGCCCATGCCGATGATACTGGCCGTGTTTTCCGTTCCGGCGCGCCGCCGCCGTTCCTGGTGGCCGCCGACGAGCATGGGACGAAAAGTTATGCCGCGCCGGACATAGAGCGCGCCGACGCCCTTGGGCGCGTGAAACTTGTGCCCCGATATCGTGAGAAAATCGATCGGGCTATCCTTTACGTTGAGCGGAAGCTTTCCGGCAGCCTGCACGGCATCTACGTGGAAGAGAATGCCTTTGGATTTGGCGAGAGCGCCGATCTGCTCGACCGGAAAGACAACCCCGGTTTCGTTGTTCGCGAGCATGACGGAAACCACGGCGGTAGCGTCGGTGAGCGCCGCTTCGACTTCGCCGAGATCCAACCTGCCGTCGCGGTCCACGCCCAGCCAGGTGACCTGGAAGCCTTTTTTCTCCAGATGCTGGCAAAAGCCGAGGACGGCGGGATGCTCGACTTTGGTTGTGACGATATGCTTTTTTCCCGGGTTCGACTCGAGCGCGGAAAAAATGGCCGCGTTATCCCCTTCCGTCCCGCAGCTCGTAAACACGATCTCCGCCGGATCGGCCGCGCCGACCAGGGCGGCAACCTGCTCTCTGGCGGCTTCGATCTTGCGCGCGACCTGACTACCGAACCGGTGGATGCTGGAGGGGTTGCCATACAGGTCGCCGAAATACGGCAACATCGCTTCGAGAACCTCGGGCGCGACGCGAGTCGTCGAATTATTGTCGAAGTAGATTGTACGCATCATCTGTTTTGGTCAGACCGTGAACGAGGCGCCGCAGCCGCATGTCCTTTTTACGTTGGGGTTCTGCAGAACAAAGCCCGATTGCATCAAGCTCTCTTTGTAGTCAAGTTCCGTGCCATTCAAATAGAGAAGGCTCTTTAAGTCGACGACGACCTTGGCCCCGTTTTTTTCGAAGACTCGGTCGCCGGGCTTGGGGTCGTCGAAGTCAAGCTTGTTTTGCAGTCCCGAGCAGCCTCCCCCGACTACCTTGAGGCGAAGCGCCTGGCCTTCCTTGTTCTCTTTTGCCAGGATCTGTTTGATTCTCTCTGCAGCGCGCTCCGTGATGATAACTTCTGCCGCCATAACTTTTGCTCCCGCGCGGAAAGTATTTTCCGCTTCAGGCCTTAAGTTTTTTCTCTTTCCAAAAGCGCCGAACCCGGACGGTGGTACGCCCGTGAAAGCTTGCGCAACCGGGTTACTTCCTCTACCACCCTGCGGGCGGTGTATTCGACCTCCTCGGCGGTATTGAACCGGCCAAGACCAAAGCGCAGAGAAGCATGCGCCAGGCGTTCAGGAACGCCCATCGCCCGAAGCACATGCGACGGTTCGAGATTGGCCGTTGTGCAGGCCGAGCCGGTCGAAACCGCGATTTCCTTTAGCGCCATCAGCAAAGATTCACCCTCAACGTGAGCGAAGCTCAGGTTCAAATTGCCCGCAAGCCGCTGACTGGGATGGCCGTTCAGGTAAACCTCGTCAAGATGCGTGCAGATCTGCCGGTGGAGTTCTTCCCTCAGCTCCGCTAATCGGGCCTGCTCCTCCGCCATCACCCGCGCGGCAATTTCGCACGCCATGCCGAGGCCCAAGATTCCCGGCACATTCAGTGTCCCGGAACGCAGCCCCCTCTCGTGACCGCCCCCATCGATGATCGCTTGCAGACGCACCGGCGGGTCTTTGCGGCGAACGTACAGCGCCCCGATCCCTTTGGGCCCGTAAATCTTGTGCGCCGAAAGAGAAAGGAGATCGACGCCCAACGCCTCGACATCGATCGGGATTTTGCCGACAGCCTGAACCGCGTCCGTATGAAACAGAACGCCACGGCTCTTGGCGACCCTGCCGATCTCGCCGATGGGCTGAATGGTGCCGACCTCGTTGTTTGCCGCCATGATCGAGATCAGGATTGTTTTTTCGTCGATGGCCGCTTGCAGCCGGTCGAGATCGACCAGGCCAAACCGGTCGACCGGCAGATAGGTGATCCTAAAACCTTGGCGTTCCAACGACTTGCACGAGTCCAAGACCGCTTTGTGCTCGGCGGCGCACGTGACGATGTGGTCGCCCTTGTTTTTGTACGCGGCGGCAACGCCTTTGATCGCAAGGTTGTCCGCTTCGGTGCCTCCGCTGGTAAACACGATCTCGTCGGGGGAGCGCGCGTTGATCAGCCGGGCCACCTGCGCTCTTGCCTCATCGACGGCCGCGGCCGCCTCCCAGCCAAAGACGTGATTTCGGCTTGCGGGATTGCCGAACCGCTCGGAAAAGTACGGAAGCATCGCCTCCAGGACGCGAGGGTCTACAGGAGTCGTGGCGTGATTGTCCATGTAAATCGGAGTCTTCATCGCTGGAACAAAAAATACCCGGCTCAATTCAGACTGAACGAGTCTTATTTAATCGCACGGGGTATGGCTTGTCAACGATGAAGCTTTAGGAGACAGGCTCCAGCGAGAATAAAACGGTTTCTCGTTTCGCCCCCGAGAGGACGGGTTTCAAGTAAGCGCCGGTAATGGAGCGGGGATTTGCCGCAATCTCCTCGGGCGTACCCTGGGCGACCAGGCTCCCGCCTAAATCTCCCCCCTCGGGACCGAGGTCGATGACGTAATCGGCGCATTTAATCACGTCCAGATTGTGTTCAATGACGATAACCGTGTTCCCCAGGTTCGTCAGATCACGCAGGACATCGAGGAGTTTTTTTATGTCGTCAAAATGTAGCCCGGTGGTCGGCTCGTCCAGG
This sequence comes from Candidatus Acidiferrales bacterium, assembly GCA_035559995.1. Lineage (GTDB taxonomy): Bacteria > Desulfobacterota > Binatia > UBA9968 > UBA9968 > DATMAM01. The sequence continues at coordinate 49,596 of DATMAM010000056.1, read as the reverse complement.
ATATAGAGGTTTCTTCCAGCCGAGCGCCAGCTGAGCTCGCGCGACAGCTTGATCCGCTGGGCCTCGCCGCCGGAGAGGGTCGTGGCCGGCTGGCCGAGCGTGATGTAGCCCAGACCCACGTCCCTGAGCGTCTCGAGCCGGCGGCGGATTGCGGGAAAATTGCCCAGGACTTCCAGGGCTTGGATTACGGTCAAGCGCAAAACATCCGCGATCGTAAGGCCCTTGTAGCGGACCTCGAGCGTTTCGCGATTGTAGCGCGAGCCGCGGCAAACCTCGCAAGTGACAAAAACATCCGGCAGAAACTGCATTTCGACCTTGATCACTCCGTCACCCTGGCACGCTTCGCAGCGCCCGCTCCTGGCGTTGAAAGAGAAGCGCCCGGGCTTGTAGCCGCGCACCCGGGCTTCGGGAAGCTGGGCAAAAAGATCGCGGATGTGGGAAAAAAGCCCTGTGTAGGTCGCCGGGTTGGAGCGCGGCGTGCGGCCGATCGGGCTCTGATTGATGTTGATCACCTTTTCGAGATGCTCCCAGCCGATAATTTCGTCGTGCGCGCCGGGGTGGGCGTTGAACTGGCGCAGCCGCTGGGCGACCGCGGGATACAGGGTGTCGACGACGAGGCTGCTTTTCCCGGAGCCCGAAACTCCGGTCACGCACGTCATCGTGCCCAGGGGGATCTCGACCGTGAGGTTCTTGAGATTGTTGTGGCGCGCTCCTTTGAGCGTCAAAGTCAGGCCGCTTCCCCTGTGGCGCCGGGAAGGGATGCCGATCTCCTTCCTCCCGGCGAGGTAGTCGCCGGTCAGCGATCGCGTCTCCTCTTTCATGATCTCGGCGGGGCTTCCGGCGGCGATCAGTCGGCCGCCATGGTCGCCGGCCCCGGGACCCATGTCGATCACGTAGTCCGCCGCCAAAATCGTGTCGCGATCGTGCTCGACGACGAGGACGGTGTTGCCGAGATCGCGGAGCCTCTTGAGAATCGCCAAAAGCCGCGCGTGGTCGCGCGGGTGAAGGCCGACGCTAGGCTCGTCGAGAATGTAGAGAACGCCCGCGAGTCCGGAGCCGATCTGGGTTGCAAGGCGAATGCGCTGCGCTTCTCCGCCCGAAAGCGTCGCGGCCGAGCGATCGAGCGTCAAATAGTTTAAGCCGACCGCCAGCAGGAACTCGAGCCGATCGGTGACTTCGTTGAGCACCCTGCGGGCGATCAGCTCTTCTTGCGGGCTGAGCTCCAAGGCGCGGCAGAACCTTAGCGCCTCCTCGAGCGAAAGCGCGGTCAGCGCGGCGATGTTTTTGCCGGCGATTTTGACCTGCAGGCTTTCCTTTCTCAGACGCGCGCCGCCGCAGGCGGGGCACGGCGGCGCGTGCGCGATCGCCTCCGGATCGTCATAAAGCGCGCCCGAGTCGAGCCTTATTCCGAGCCCGCCGCAGCGCGGGCATGCGCCGTAGGGGCTGTTAAAGGAAAACATTCGCGGCGTAAACTCGGGGTACGAGACGCCGCAGCGCGCGCAGGCGAGTTTTTGACTGAAGAGGAGTTCCCGGCCGCCCTGTTCCTCGCCGTCGTCAAACACTTCAATCTTCACGACTTCCCCGCCGTAGCGCGACGCGACCTCCAGCGAGTCTGCCAGGCGCTTTCTCGTCTCGGGTTTGATCGCGAGGCGGTCGACGACAAGGTCGATGTCGTGAGAAACCGTCTTTCTGAGCACGATCTCGTCATCCAGCCGGTAGACCCGGCCGTCGATCTTCACGCGGGAAAAGCCCGCCTGGGCGAGATCCCTCAGCTGGCGGCGGTATTCCCCTTTGCGGCCGACCGCGATCGGAGCGAGGACATGAACGCGGGCATCGGCGGGAAGCGAGAGCACCCGATCGACGATTTGCTCAATCGTCTGCGCGCTGATCTCGGCGCCGCACTGGTAGCAGTAGGGCTTTCCGATACGCGCGAACAAGAGCCTCAGATAATCGTAGATTTCGGTGACGGTGCCGACGGTCGATCGCGGGTTTCTGGAGGCGCTTTTTTGCTCGATGGAAATCGCCGGCGAGAGCCCCTCGATAGAGTCCACATCGGGCCGCTCCATCAGCTCGAGAAACTGGCGCGCGTACGCCGAGAGCGATTCCACGTAGCGGCGCTGCCCCTCGGCGTAGAGCGTGTCGAAAGCGAGCGAAGATTTGCCGGACCCGGAAACGCCGGTGACGACGACCAAGCGGTCGCGCGGGATTTCGACGTCGATGTTTTTGAGATTGTGGACCCGCGCTCCTTTGACGACGATACTCCCGGGCACCTGCGTTCCTAGGCGTTTTGCAGCTCGATGAGCTTGTCCTCGATAACCTTGCGGTACTCGGCGAGCTTCTCGGAGTCGGCGGCTTCGAAGCGCAGGACCAGGGCGGGCTGCGTGTTGGAAGCGCGAATCAGTCCCCAGCCCGCGGGAAACTGGACGCGCACCCCGTCGACGTCGACCACCGGGTAGCGCTGGCGAAAGTATTCGGTCGCCTTTGCCGCGATCGAGAACTTTTTCTCGTCCGGGCAATCGACGCGAATCTCCGGCGTCGAGACCATCTTCGGGACGTCCGCGAGCAGCGCCGACAGCGGCCGGCCGGCGCGCGCGAGCAGCTCGGCGAGCCGCACGGACGCGTAGATCGCGTCGTCGTAGCCAAAATAGCGGTCGGCGAAGAACATGTGCCCGCTCATCTCTCCGGCGAGCAGCGCCTTGGTTTCCTTCATTTTCGCCTTGAGCAGCGAGTGGCCCGCCTTCCACATGATCGGCTTGCCGCCGTGCCGCGCGATTTCATCGTAAAGGCGCTGCGAGCATTTGACCTCGGAAATGATCGTCGCCCCGGGATGGTCGCGCAAGACGTCGCGCGCAAAGAGGATTAAAAGCTCGTCGCCCCAGAGAATATTGCCCTTCTCGTCGATCACCCCGATGCGATCGGCGTCGCCGTCGTAGGCGACGCCGAGATCGGCCTTTTCGTCCTTGACCTTGGCGATGAGCGCGCTTAAGTTCTCCGGCACGGTCGGGTCGGGGTGGTGAACGGGAAAGCGGCCGTCGGGAACGCACGCGATCTCCCAAACCGTGCAGCCGAGCTCGCGAAAGATCGGCGGCGCCACCGGGCCCGCCACCCCGCTGCCCGCGTCGATCACGACGTCGAGCGGGCGCGCGAGCCGGGGCACATTTTCCAGCACGTAGCGATGGTATTGCGGGATGATCTCGTAGGCTTCGCGCCGGCCGCCCTGTTCCTGCTTGAACTCGCCGCGCTCCATGCGCTGGCGCAGCTCCTGGATCTGGCTTCCGAAAAGCGTTTCCTTCCCGAGACAGACCTTGAACCCGTTGTACTCGGCGGGGTTGTGGCTCGCCGTTACCTGCACGCCGCCGTCGAGATCGAGATGAAAGAGCGAGAAGTAGAGCAGCGGGGTGGGGCAGACGCCGACATCGTAGACGCGCAGGCCGGCGGACATCAGCCCGGCGATGACGGCTTCCGCGTACGCGTCCGAAGTCGCGCGGCAGTCCCTCCCGACCGCCACCCGCTTGCCGCCGCGCGCGCGCACCAGCGTGCCGTGCACCTTGCCGAGCAGTTCGGCAAACGGCGCGTCGAAGTCCTTCTCGGCCAGCCCGCGGATGTCGTATTCGCGAAAGATGGACGGGTTCATTTTTCCTCCTTGGATGACGCCTGGCGCGCGAGTCGGGCGGCGAGAAGAATGGCCGCGCGCATGCTGGACGGGTCGGCGATGTTTTTGCCCGCGATGTCGTAAGCCGTTCCGTGATCGACCGAAGTGCGCACGAACGGGAGTCCCAGCGTGAAGGTGACGCCGCCGAAAAAATTGGCGAGCTTGAGCGGAATCAGCCCCTGATCGTGGTACATGGAGACGACCGCGTCGAAATCGCCGCGCGCCGCGCGAAAGAAAAGGCTGTCCGCCGGGTAGGGCCCCTCGGCGCCGATGCCGCGCCGGCGCGCCGCGCGCACCGCCGGCGCGATCATGGTCCTTTCTTCGGCGCCAAAGATGCCCTCCTCGCCGGCGTGCGGGTTAAGCGCGGCAACCGCGATGCGCGGGCGGCGGACGCCGAAGTACCGGCGCAGGGCGCGCTCGGTTAAGTCGAGCGTGACCCGAATCGCCGACCGGCTGAGCTTTCGCGGCACCGCGCGGTACGGCACGTGCACGGTAACCAAAGTGATTCTCAGGCCGTCCCCGACCAGCATCATCCGGCACTCCTTGGTATGCGTGAGCTCGGCGAGCAGCTCGGTATGGCCGGGATAGCGGTGACCCGCAAGGTGCAAGACCCGTTTGCTGATCGGGGCGGTCGCCAGTGCATCGGCGGCCCCCGACAGGATCAGTTCGGTTGCGCTTTTAATATAACAGTAAGCCGCCCTGCCACAAGAAACCGAGGGCCGGCCCGGAAGCGCTTCGCCCTCCAGACGGGAAAGCGAATAGACGGGGATCTCGACTTCGGTCGCCGGCAACCGATCGCCCGGCCGCCACTGAACGAGCCGGTATCCGATCCGTTGTTGTCGGCGGCGCACGCGCTCAAGAAGATCGCCGTCGCCGAGAACGATCGGCCGGCAAAAACGGCGCACCTCGGGAGCGGCGAGAGCCTTGACGACGACCTCGGGACCCACGCCGGCGGGGTCCCCCATGGTCACAGCCACTTTCGGCCTGCGCGTCATTGCGAATTCTCAGGCGAAAACCGGCGCGCGCGCGGCGCCGGCTCTACTGCGAGGAGAAGGGGTTTAACGAAGAAAAAAAGCCTTTGGATTCGCCGGCGTCTTTTTTCGGCTCGGGCGTGGCGAAAGGATCCGGCGGCGCGTCGTCATCGGCGGTTCTAAACAGGGGAATGCCGAAGACGCTCAAAACGTTCGTGCCCGTCGGCTGGCCTTGATCGTCCTCGACGGGCGTCTCGCGGGCGATGTAAGAAAGCGGGTTGAGATAGCTGAGGAAGCTTCTCTCTTTTTTGCTTTTGCGCGACGCCGACGCCATCAAGGTGTTGAGCGTGCTCCCCTTGTCCTCTTCGGGACGGAAGACCACGCCGGGAAGCTTCACGTCCACGCGGTAGCGCTTGCGCAAATCGGTCTTGAGCCACTTCTGGAAGCGCTCTTCGAGCGTCTTGGCGTAAAGCTCTTCCTTGATCTTGTCCGCGACCTCTTCCAGCGGGGGGACTTCGCCGCCCTTTTTCCCCTCGAGTTTGATGAGATGAAAGCCGAGGCTCGTCCTCACCGGCTGGCTCACCTGTCCCACCGCGAGTTTTGCCGCGGCCTCTTCAATTTCCGGGACCAAGGTGCCGCGGTTGATCCAACCGAGATCGCCGCCCTCATGGGCGCCGGACCCTTCGGAGAAGCTCTTGGCCAGCTTGGCGAAATCTTCTCCGGCCAGGAGCTGGCGTCGAAGCTCCGCGATCCGCTCGCGCGCTTGTTTTTCCTCGGCGGGCGTCGCTTGCGGCGAAAGCGCCAGCAGGATGTGGCGCAGGTGAAACTTCTCGCGGGTCATAAATTTTTTGCCGTTCTGCTGGTAGTAGCGCTGCACGTCGTCAGCGGTGACGTTTACCTTCTCGCGCACCTCGCGCTGGACGATCTGGCCTTTCTCGAGCTCGTTGCGCACCTGCTCGCGGTACTGCTCGCGAGTCAAGCCTTCGCGGCGCAGCGCTTCGGTGAGCTCCTCGTCGGTCAGCTGATTTCTCTTCTTGATCTCCTCGATGTACTGATCGATGTCCGCAGGCGAGATCGCGATGCCCAGCCGCTTGATTTCCGCGGCGACCAGCTTCTCGGTAATGAACTGCTCCAGGACTTCCTTGTCGTCCTTTTCGATGCGGTTCAAATCGCCTTTGGGAAACGGGCGCCGCATCTTGGATTCGGCGTACGACTTGATGTTGCCGAGCGTGTAAGGCTCGCCGTCGATGGCGACGATCACTTGCTCCACGACGACGGCGAAGGAGAGGGAGCGAGCGAGCGCGAGGAATCCCGCTACAAGAAAAAACGTCCTCAGATTCTTGCGCATCGGCCTACGCGCGGGCGAGAGTCCTCTGATAGCTAACACACTAGGACAGGTCTTGCAACAAACTTATCACTTCGGAAATCATTCCTTCCCAGCCCGGCTTGCGCGGCGCGAACGAGAGCCGCAGGTCGGGAGAGAGCCGGTAGCGGCCATGGTCCCGGTTGACCAGCCCGACGAGCCGCTCCGCCTTGACCGGCGAGCGCGGATTGAAAAGGAGCGAGATCGCGCCGTCGCGGAAGCTGATTTGCTCGACCGCCGCCTCTTTGAGCACGTGGCGGAGCTCCATCACGCGAAAGAGATTCTTCACCAGTTGCGGCAACGGGCCGTAGCGATCCCGGATTTCTTCCTGGATTTCGTGCAGCTCCGCGCGGTCGCGGAGATTCGCAAGCCGCTTGTAGAACAAAAGCCTCTGGTTGGCGTCGGGGATGTAGCTCTGCGGAAAATAGGCCGGGATACCGATTTTGATCTCCGGCTCGACCGCGGGCTTGATCGGCGCGCCTTTGAGCCTGAGGATCGCCTCTTCCATCATGCGCGTGTAAAGCTCAAAGCCTACCGCCGTGATGTGCCCGGACTGCTCGCGCCCCAGCAGGTTGCCGGCGCCGCGGATCTCCAGATCGTGCAGCGCCAGCTTAAAGCCGCCGCCGAGCTCGTCGAGCTCCTGCAGCGCGCGCAGGCGTTTTTCCGCATCGCGCGTCAGGCCGCCCTCGCGCGGCACCAACAGGTAAGCGTAGGCGCGGTGATGCGAGCGGCCGACGCGGCCGCGCAGCTGGTAGAGCTGCGCGAGCCCGAAGCGCTCGGCGCGATTGATGATGATCGTGTTGGCGTTGGGAAAATCGAGGCCGGATTCGATGATCGCCGAGCACACGAGAACCTGCGTCCGGTTCTCGAGAAAGTCCATCATGACTTTTTCCAAGTCGCGCGGCTTCATCTGGCCGTGCGCGACCGCGATCCGCGCCTCGGGCACGAGATCGGCGACGCGTTGGGCCATGCGCGCGATCGTCTCGACGCGGTTGTGGAGAAAGAAAACCTGCCCGCCGCGGCTAAGCTCGCGCAGGATCGCGTCGCGGATCACGCCCTCGTCGTACTTGGCGATATAGGTGCGGATGGCGAGCCGGTCCGGCGGCGGCGACTCGATGATGCTGAGATCGCGTATGCCCACCAGCGCCATGTGCAGGGTCCGCGGGATCGGCGTCGCGGTCAGGCTGATCACGTCGACCTGGCTGCGCAGCTTTTTCAATCTCTCTTTGTGCGTCACCCCGAAGCGGTGCTCCTCGTCGATCACGGCGAGACCCAGGTCTCTGAACTGCACGTCCTTTTGCAGCAGCCGGTGCGTGCCGATCACGATGTCGACCGTGCCGTTGGCGAGCCCCGCAAGAACGTCTTGCGTTTGCGCTGGGCTGAGAAACCGGCTGAGCATCTCGATCCTAAACGGATAGCCGCGCAACCGCCGGGAGAAGGTCTGAAAGTGCTGCTGCGCCAGGATCGTCGTCGGCGTGAGCACCGCGACCTGCTTTCCTCCCATGACGGCGAGAAAGACCGCGCGCAGCGCGACTTCGGTCTTGCCGTAGCCGACGTCGCCGCAGATCAGCCGGTCGGCGGGCTTGGGGCTTTGCAGGTCGCGCAGCGTCTCCGCGATCGCGCGCTCCTGATCGGGCGTTTCCTCGAACTCGAACGCGGCTTCAAACTCGCGGTAGTGTTGGTCCGGCGGCGGCAGGGCGTGCCCGCCCTGAACTTCGCGCAGCGCGTACAGATCGACCAGCTCTTGGGCGATCTCAAGGACCGATTTGCGCGTGCGGGCTTTGACGCGCTCCCAAGCGCTGCCGCCGAGGCGGTCCAGAGCGGGCTGAGCGCCGTCGCCGCCGATGTACTTCTGCACCAGATTGATGCGGTCGACCGGCAGGTAGAGGCGATCGCCGCCCGCGTACTCGAGATGCAGGAATTCCCCTTCGACGCCGCCCACCTGGAGAAACTTGAGCCCGCGGTAGATGCCGATCCCGTGATCGAGGTGAACGACGTAGTCTTCCTGCTTGAGCTCGCTTAAGCTCGTGATGAAATGGCTCGGGTGCGCGCGGCGCGCCGGCGCGCGCTGCCTTTTGTGCGTGCCGAAGATTTCGTCGGAGGTGATGACGACCAGGTTTTCTTCCGGCAGGCGAAAGCCCTGGGTGAGGCCGCCGTGAACGATCGCGCGCCGGTTCTGTTCCAGCGCTCTGAGCGGCGCCGCCGCCTCGAGGAGCGGCATCTCCAGCCCGTAGTGCGCGAGAAGCTCCTTGAGGCGGGTTGCTTCCGCCGGGCTCGAAGCGACAAAAAAGACCGTTTCCTGTTGCCACTCGTTGAGCCGGCTCACCAGCGGCGCGAGCGACGGCTCTTTGCCCTGCAGCGTGGCGATCTCCGGGTGCAGATCCGTGTTCAGATAAGACTTGACGCTCAGCGTGCCGGCGGCGGTGCCCGACTTGAACGAGGCCAGCTCGAGCGGGTCTGAGAGAATTTGGCCGTGCTCGGCGAGCCCGGCGCGCCATTCGGCCTCGCTCAAGTAAAGGCTTTCCACCGCGGGGATCAGCCGCTGCTCCTCCTGGGCCTTTGCCGCTCTCTGCCAGACAAGCTTCGAGAAGCGCTCGAGTTCCGCTTCGACCTGCGCGGCGTGATCGAGACAGACGATCGCGTCGGCAGGCAGGTAAGAAAAGACCGAGCCGAGCGCCGGGTAAAAAAACGGCACGAGCCACTCCATGCCGACAAACGGGATGCCGGCGCGCAGCGCTTCGAGGAGCGAGTTCCTTACTTTTCTGGGGACGTCCAGATCCGCCGCGCGCCGCTCGATGTCGCGCTCGGCGGCGCGCGCGTTTTCGCCCGTCACCGTGAATTCGCGCATCGGCAAAAGAAGGATTTCCCGATGATCGCGGAGGGAGCGCTGCGTGGCCGGCTCAAACTCGCGGATCGTTTCGATCTTGTCGCCCAGAAACTCAAGCCGCAGCGGCCTGGCGTACCCCGGCGGAAAAACGTCGACGATGCCGCCGCGAACGCTAAAGTCGCCGCGCTCCTCGACCAGCGGCACGTGGTGAAAGCCGCTCAAGGTCAAGCGCTGGCGCAGATCGTCAAGCGCGATCTCGTCGCCCGCCACCAGATAGAGATAGCTCTTCGCCAACGCTTCTCTGGGTAGCACGCGCTGCAACAGCGCCGCCGGCGTCGAGATCAGGATCGGCGATCGGCCGCAGAGCAGATAGTAGAGCCCCTCGAGCCGCGCGGCGAGATTCTCGGGATGGGGCGAGAGATTCTCAAACGGGAGGATTTCCCACGAGGGAAAAAGATGGAGGCGCGTTTCCAGCGGCGAGGCGGGCTCCTTTTCCCCGAGAAAAAACGCGACGTCGCGGTAGAGGTTTTCCGCCTCGCGCGCGGTCGGCGTCACGATCAAAAGCGGGCGCGGGCTGCGCTCGCAGAGCAAGGAGAAGAAATAAGCGCGCGCGCCGCCCTTGAGCCCGTAGACCTTCTTTTCGCCCGCGCGCGCATCCGCGAGCAGGGCGTCCATGTGGGCGCGAAGTCTAGCCACGGTCCGCGAAAAAACCCAGCGCGGTGCGAATCTTCGGGATGCTGGCGCGCATGGCGGCCGCACCGGCGCCGGCCGCGCTGACTCTTTGCGTCCAGTCTTCCAGGGCGCGGCTGAGTTTGTCGACGCGGATGCTGAGGTACGACGGGTGGTAAGGCTCCAAGCGAATCAGCGCCTGATGAATCATCCGCACCACTCCCCGGACCTCGCCGAGATCGGCGTAGAGCCGGAACGCGACGGCGAGCTCCACCAAAGCCTCCAGAAAAGGCTTGTCTTCTTCCGCCGCTGTTTGAAGATAGAGCTCTTCGAGGATCTGGTGAGCGGCGAAAAACTCGCCCGCGTTGAACAGCCGTATGCCCTCGGAAAGCCGCGCATCCATTGGATGGAAAAATTACAAAATCCGCGCCAATCAAGTTATCAATTCGGCCGAGCGCGCTCAAGAAACGGCGCCGTAAGCGGCCGCCGCGCCGAGCCCAGCTTGCGCGGCCTCTCAACTGGGTGCAGAATCGACTCTCGAGATGCGGCCGGCGCAAGACGACAGCTACACGGTTCGCGGCTACTGCGCGCTGTGCACGGCGCACTGCGCGACGATCGCAACGGTGGAGAACGGCCGCGTGGTCCGGCTCGATCCCGATCCCGACCATCCAAACGGCGGCGTCATGTGCCTGAAAGGAAAGGCGGCGCCGGAACTGGTGTACAGTCCCGAGCGGCTCAACTACCCGCTCAGCAGGACGCGCCCGAAGGGGGATCCCGATCCAGGCTGGAAGCGGGTCGGGTGGGAGGAGGCGCTGGACGATATCGCCGCGCGGTTAAAATCGATCCGCGATCGCTACGGGCCGCGCTCGCTTGCTTTGGCCAAGGGCACGAGAAGCGGCACCTCGCTCGATGACGCGGAGCGGTGGCTCGCGCGTTTTCTCAACTTGTTCGGCAGCCCCAATTGGGTGTCGACGACGCACGTGTGTAACTGGCACAAGGATACCGGCTTTAGCTACACGTTCGGAACCAATCTGCCGACTCCCGATCTTGCGCAGAGCAATCTGTTTCTCCTGTGGGGCCACAACCCGAGCTCCACCTCGCTCGTCCTCGCGCACGATATCGTCGCCGCCAGAGCGCGGGGCATGAAGACGATTGTCGTCGACCCGCGGCGCGTGGGGATCGGGAGCCAGGCGGACGTTCTTCTCCGGGTGCGGCCCGGAGCCGACGGCGCGCTCGCTCTCGCGCTGATCCACGCCTTCATGGAGGAGGGCTGGTACGATTCGAGCTTTGTGCGCCAGTGGACCAACGGCCCCTTTCTGGCGCGCGCGGACGGAGAAAAGCTGCTGCAGGAAAGCGATCTCTCGCCTGGCGGGAGCGAAAGCCGTTACGTGGTTTGGGATGAGCGGCAGAACCGGCCGGTGGCCTACGACCCCGAGAGCGGCGCTTTTGAGATCGACGGCGCGCGGCCGGCGCTGTTCGGCGTGCGCTCCTTGCGCGGAAAAAACGGCAACAGGATCGATTGCAAGCCCGTGTTTCAGATCCTCGGCGAGATCGCGGCGCCGTTTGCGCCGGAAAAATCGGCGCCGATCACCTGGGTCGAGGCAAAAAAGGTCTGGCAAGCGGCGCACCTGCTCGCCCACAACCGTCCGGTCAGCCTGTACATGTGGAACGGCCTCGGCCAGCACACCAACGCGACGCAGACCAGCCGCGCGGTGGCGGCGCTTTACGCGCTTATCGGCGACTTCGACTGTCCCGGAGGAAACGTCGTCTTTCCCAAGGTCAATCTCAGAGACGTGAGCGGGAAAGAGTTCCTGGGCGCCGAGGCGGCCGCGACGCGCATCGGGCGCGAAAGAAAACCGCTTGGCCCGCCGGCCAAACCGGGCAACTGCGCCGCGTACGACATTTACGCGGCGATCCTGGAAGGAAGACCCTATCCCATCAAGGCGCTGCTCAATTTCGGCTCCAACACGGTGATGTCCACCGCCGATTCCAGGCGCGGGCGTGCCGCGCTCGCCGCGCTCGAGTTCTCCGTCGCCGCGGATCTTTACATGACGCCGACCGCGGAGCTTTGCGATTATGTTTTGCCGGCGACAAGCTTTCTCGAAATGGCAAATCTCGCGGCGGGCTTTGAGCATCGCCCGGCGGGAAAAATGCACGTCCAGTATCGCCCGGCCGTTGTCGCGCCGCTGGCGGAGCGGCGTTCCGATACCTGGATTGTCTTCGAGCTCGCAAAGAGGCTGGGCTTCGGGGCGGATTTTTGGAACGGCGAGATCGAGGCGGCGTACGCCTATGAGCTCGAGCCGACAGGCGTGACTCTGGAGAAGCTCAAGAGCGTGCCGGGAGGCGTGTCGCTGCCGTCAGCGGTCGCCTATCGCAAATACGAGGCAAAAAACAGAGACGGCTCGCCGCGGGGCTTTGCGACGCCTTCAAAAAAGGTCGAGCTTTTTTGCCTATCGTTTGCCGCCCATGGCTATCCGGCGTTGCCGCAGTACGCCGAGCCGGCCATGAGTCCTCTCAGCCGCCCCGACATCGCCGCCCGCTACCCGCTCGTGTTGACCAACGCCAAATTCACGACGTTTATCCATAGCCAGCAGCGCGCGCTGCCGAGCTTGCGCAGAGCCGCGCCTGAGCCGAGCGCGGACATTCATCCCGAAACGGCCTCCCGCTACGGCATCAAAAACAAAGATTGGATGATCGTCGAAACGCCGCGCGGCGCGATCAGGGTGCGCGCGCGGGTCACGGTAAACATCCTGCCCGGCGTCGTCTGCTGCCAGCACGGCTGGTGGCAGGCGTGCCCCGAGCTGGATTTGCCGGGCTACGACGCTTTTAGCGAAAGCGGCGCCAACCCGAGCAATCTGATCGGAGCCGATCTCGCCGATCCGATCAGCGGCTCGCTGCCGCACCGCTCGTATCTGTGCCGGGTGCGCGCCGACAACTGAGCGCCGGTTGGCTTTAACCGCGCCGCGATCAGGGCGCGCCATCCCAGAGCCGCTTATCCCGCCGGCTTATCCAGTCGGAAGTGGCGAGCCAGACGCAGGCATCGGAGACCGCAAGAAGCAAAATTGACGCTAAAAACGCCGTGACGTAGTTGCCGCTAGCGTCGTGCAAGAAGCCGCCCAGCCACGAGCCGAGGGCGCTGCCGATGCCGACGCTGACCGTGAACGAGCCGAGAATGGCGCCGAACCTCTTCCCCGAAAAAATATCGGCGGTCAGCGCGGAGAAAATCACCGCGCGCGAGCCAAAGCCGATGCCAAAGAAAATCACGTAAACATAAAGCAGCCACGTCTGGCTCGGATCGGACGCCAGCATCAGGGCGCCGACGCCGATCAACGTGGCGACGATGTTGGCGGTGTAAGCGGCCGGCTTGGAGAAGACGTCCGCAATGAAGCCAAAGACCATGCGGCCGCAGGAGCTGGTCACGCCCATCAGCCCAAACACCGTAGCGGCAAACAGGGCGCTGTAGCCGGCGTCCACGACGTGCGCGACCTGATGCGTTACGATGACCGTGGTGCCGCTCGCGGCATTGATCCGCGCGAAGAAAAGCGCCCAGAATTGCACGCTGCGGAGCGCGAGCTTGAGCGTCCACGGGTTCGCGGTAGCCGTCGGGCCGGCCGGCGGCTCGAGGTGCGGCCCGCGCCGGTAGAACAGAAGCACCGGAGGCAGCACCAAGGCGACGACAAGCGCGGAGAGAACCTCGAGCGCGAACGTCCATCCCCAGTTGCCGATCAGCCACTGGATGAACGGAGCCAGAACGAGGATCCCGGTCCCCGTTCCGGCGTAGACCAGACCGAGGGCGGAGCCGCGCCGCGAGGAGAACCACTGAGAAACAAGGACGATGTGAGGAATCATGCCCGTGAAGCTAAAGCCCAAAGCCGTGATCAGTCCGAAGAAGAGATAGAACTGCCACAGGCTCGTCATTTGGCTCGTGAGAAGCAGGCCGCAAGCGAGAAACAGAACTCCGAGAGCGACGATTTTTTTAACGCCGTAGCGGTCGATGAGGTGACCGATCAGCGGCGAGACCAGCGCGTCCACCACCACGTTGAGCGAAAAGACCGAGGCGGTAAGAGCGCGGCTCCAATGGTAATTCTCCAAGACGGCAACGTAAAAAACGCCGAAGGAGGCGTGGATGCCGCGCGTGAAGCCCATGATGAAAAAACCCAGCGCGACCAGAAACCAAGGAAAGGAAATCGGCGGCTTCACCGGCATGCGCAACAGTCAACCGCGAGGGGAATCCCGAGCTGTTTAGCAAAGGGACTTTGGATTCACAACCGCGCGCAAACTTTCGCGTAGATTTTTTCTCGCGGCTAAGCTAGTGAGTTTGTCTGAGATGGGCTACTTGACCGAGAAAGTCTTCTACCTGGCAAACCGGCTCACGCGCGAGCGCGGGCGTTCGTATTTCGAGCATGGCGCCGTCGACCTCTTGGAAGGCGACGAGTGGAGCGTGGAGGCGGCGGTTCAGGGAACGCGCCTCTACTCCGTCACGATCGAACGCGCCGACGATTCGATCGAGGCTTCCTGCACGTGTCCGTACTATGAGAGAGAGACGGCCTTCTGCAAGCACATCTGGGCGACCGTTCTTGCGGCGGAGGAAGAAGGTTATCTTGACGGCTCCGGCGGCGGACCGCTTGACGGTACAGAACCGGTTTCGCGCCGCGCGCGCGGGAAAATCGAGGCTCGGCAGCGGATGAAAAAACAGCCCGGGCGCGCCTGGAAAGATGAGCTTCGCGGTTTGCAGAACGCGCTGGAGATTTGCGCACGGCGGCCGCGCGCGGGCTTTTTGTCCGAGCGCGAGTTTTTGTACCTCATCGACCTGCGCGATTCAGAAGCCAGCGGTCGAGTCGTGATCGAAGTCGCCCAGCGCGAGAAAAGAATGAACGGGGCCTGGGGCGCGCTCAAAACTAAGAAAATCTCGATCCACGAAGTCGCTGAGCTTGCCGATCCGGCGGACAGACGGATTCTCACCGTTTTGCTCGGCGCGCGCCAGGAGCTGATCTACGGTTATCCGCGGTACTACGACGACTCCGGGGGTCCGCGCTTCGCGCTGACCCAGCCGCTTGTCGAAGTTGCGCTTCCGCTCGTATGCGCGACGGGCCGGTGTTTCTTGCGGCCCGCGCTCGGGAGCAGCGAGCTTAAAGCGCTCGAGTGGGACGATGGCCCTCCCTGGGAGCTTTGGCTGAGAATCGTCCGTGAGGAGGGCGAAAGGTACCGGCTGACCGGCGTGCTGCAACGGGACGGTGGCGAGATGGAGTTGGCTGAACCGGTATTCATGCCCGCCTCGGGCGCGTTAATCCGGCGGGCGCGGATCGCAAGGTTTCGGAGCGATGGCGTCGGACCTTGGCTGCAGTTTTTTCGCCGGCGTCAGTGCCTGTCTTTTCCCAAAGAAGACGCCGGGGAGTTTCTTGCCGAGTTCTTCCGGTTAGCGGACCGGCCTCCTCTTCGCCTTCCGGACGAGCTTAAACCTGAGGTTGTTTCTGTAACTCCACGGCCCTGCTTGCGCGTCAAGGGGGCCGAGCCCGGGTGGCGGCGGAAGGAGAGGCTCGCGGCTGAGCTGTCGTTTGACTACGACGGCGAACGCGTGGCTCACAAGAGTCCAGGCCGAGGCGTTTATCAAAAAGACCGTTGCCGTCTTGTCCAGCGCGATCCCCAAAGCGAGGGTGCGGCCGTGAGGCGGCTCCGCGAGCTCGGATTTCGCCTGGGCGGTGCCGACGACGATTACGAGTTCAGTCTTGCGGCGGATCGTCTCCCTAAAGCGGTCCGCGTTCTTGCGGGTGAGGGCTGGCGTGTGGAGGCTGAGGGAAAACTCTATCGCAGCGCTGGCGAACTCAGCATCGAGATTGCTTCGGGCGTCGATTGGTTCGATGTAAGCGGCGCCGCCCGCTTCGGAGAAACGTCGGTTTCGCTGCCTAGGCTGCTGCAAGCGGTAAAACGCGGCGAGCAAACGGTTCCGCTTGACGACGGAACTTTCGGAATCCTGCCCGAGGAGTGGCTGAGAAGATACGCGCTCCTGGCCGGCTTCGGAGATCTCGACGGAAGCCGTCTGCGCTTCAAGAAGCACCATACGGCCCTTTTGGACGCATTGCTCGCCGACGAGCCGGAGGTGAAAACCGATCTCACTTTCGAGCGCTTGCGCCGGGAGCTCCGGAGCTTTTCTGGCGTCACGCCGGTCGATCCGACGGCGGATTTTTCCGGAGAGCTGCGCGGCTACCAGCGCGAGGGGCTCGGGTGGCTTGAGTTTCTTCGGCGCTTCGGCTTCGGCGGCTGCCTCGCCGATGACATGGGGCTGGGAAAGACTGTTCAGGTGCTGGCGCTTTTGGAAGCGCGCCGGTACCAGCGCGCCGAAGCTTTCGGAGCGAAGGCGGGCCGCGCCCGGCCGTCGCTCGTGGTCGTGCCGCGCTCGCTCGTCTTTCACTGGAAAAATGAAGCCGCCAAGTTTGCGCCCAAACTGAAAGTCCTGGACCACACAGGGACGGGACGACTGAGGCCCAGCGATCACTTCGAAAACTATGACGTCGTGATCACGACTTACGGGACCCTGCGCAGGGACGCGGTCCAGTTCAAGGACGTGTCCTTCGATTACTGCATCTTGGACGAGGCTCAGGCGATCAAGAACCCGCGGACGCTCTCGGCCAAAGCGGCGCGGCTGCTACGCGCCGATCATCGGTTGGCGTTGAGCGGGACGCCGGTGGAAAATCACCTGGGAGAGCTGTGGAGCCTGTTTGAGTTTCTCAATCCCGGCATGCTCGGCAGCGCCGCGCTTTTTGGTCGCGCGGGACGCGGCGCCGATGGCGACGGACGGAACCTTTTGGCGCGCGCGCTCCGGCCTTTCATCTTGAGGCGCACCAAGGAGCAAGTCGCGCGCGAGCTTCCGCCAAAGACGGAGCAAACGATCTACTTCGATCTCGAAGCCGAAGAGCGAAGGCTCTACGACGAGCTGCGCGATTATTACCGGGCGCGGCTCCTCAAGCATATCGACAGGGAAGGCATGGCCCGCGTGAAGTTTCAGGCGCTCGAGGCGCTCCTGCGCTTGCGCCAGGCGGCTTGCCACCCCGGATTGCTCGATAAAAGCAAAGCGTTGGAGCCGAGCGCCAAGATCGAAACGCTTTTGGCGCAGCTCGATCAGGTGCTCGACGAGGGACACAAGGCCCTGGTTTTCTCCCAGTTCACGAGCCTGCTGGCGATCGTGCGTGACCGTCTCGACCGGGCGAGGATTCCATATGCCTATCTCGACGGGCGCACGCGCGACCGGCGAGAGCGAGTTGAGCAGTTTCAGAACAGTCCGAATTTGAAACTGTTTCTCATCAGCTTGAAGGCGGGCGGCTTGGGTCTGAATCTGCACGCCGCCGAGTATGTTTACTTGCTCGATCCGTGGTGGAATCCCGCCGTCGAAGCGCAGGCGATCGACCGCGCACACCGCATCGGCCAAACGCGCCACGTCTTCGCGTATCGCCTGATCGCGCGCGACACCGTGGAAGAAAAAGTCCTCGAGCTGCAGAAAACCAAGCGCGACCTCGCCGACGCCATCATCACCGCGGACAACAGCCTGATTCACAACCTGACGCGAGAGGATCTGGAGTTATTGCTGTCTTAGTGGAGGGGCGCCGGTTATAACATTGCCCTCCAACAGGCATTGCGGTGCGAGCGATGAGCTGTTGTGACGAAGTACGCGCCGGATTGCGCGCACTCGTATCCATGGAATCGAGCGGCGACGGTGGGGTCCCGGATTATGTTTCACGACTGTTTTCTCGGCGGTTTGGCGAGGAGGATCAGAAAGGCCGAAAACAGAAGCGCCGCGGTGAAGATCGAGAACGAGACATAGTAGCTGTGCGTGATGTCGAACAGGATGCCGAAAAACGGCGGCCCCGCAGCGGCAAAAACGTGCAGGGCCAGGAAAGCCAGGCCGCGCACGGTTCCCAGAGAGAGGCGGCCGAAGTACTCCGCCCAGATCAGATCCTGCAGCACCAGCCCGCCGCCCATGCCGACGCCGTAAAGAAAAAAACCCAGGTAGAGCGCGATCACGTGGCCGCCCCCTATCGCGAGCGAAATGCCCGCCGCCTGGAGGAGGAACTTGAGCATGGTCACTTTACGGATGTCCATGCGGTCGCAGAGATAACCCCAAAAGATGGCGGAGCCTCCTTGCATGAAGGCGACCGTGCTCATGACGGTTGCGGCCACAATCTCCTGGTAGCCGGCATCGGTTACGTAGGGATAAATGTGCAGGTTGAGACCCGCGACGCCGATGCTGGAAACACCGAAGGTAAAGACCAGAATCCAAAATGCCTGGGTGCGGAGCGCTTCCGCGCGCGTCCACGTCACATCGGGGTCGGGCCGAAGCGCAGCCTTGGCCCGGGCGCTTTTGTCCTCGGGCCGAATCGTGTCGTCGTATGGTGCGAGCGCGCCGTCGGGATAGAGTCCCATATCCTCCGGTTGCCGGCGCATGAGAATCGCAGAGGGCAGCACCAGAATCACCAACGTGGCAATGCCGAAGATCGTCCAGGTGTGACGCCAGCCGACCCACAGAAAAAGCGAAGCCGTGACGAGCGGGATGGTGACTTTTGCGATCCCCAGCCCGGTGGCGGCAATGCCCATCGCGCGGCCGCGCTTGCGCACGAACCAGCGCGCGATCGTGACGTTCACGACGAGATTGCACATCATGACGGCGCCGATCGTGATAAACGTCCAGCGCAAGGCGAAGAACTGCCAGTACGAGCTTGCCTGGCTCATCAAAACAAAACCGATTCCCGTCGCCAGCGCCCCAAGCGAGATGAGCAAGCGGCCGCCGTGCCGGTCGACGATTGGGCCGACCCAGGGGGCGAGCGCGGCCGTGATGAGCATCTCCACGGTGCGCATCATCGAAAACGCCCCGCGGGAGATTGCGAGCTCTTCGGTCAGCGGTTTGAGAAAGATGCTGAGCGTGCTCGAGAGATTAAACGCGCAGGTGAGGTGGCTCAGAAAACCAACCGCGACGATGTACCAGCCGTAGAAAAAACGCGGTTGCGGGTTCAATCCCAAGCTCTACCAGCGATGCGGAATGATTCGCTTACAGGGATTGAAAGGAAAAATCTCAAGGAAGCGATCGAAGCGCCGGCCAAGGCCGACGTGAAGGCGGCTCGTCTCATCGATCCCGGCGACGGGCGCCCGCCCCTTTAGCCTTCGCGCTCCTCCGACTTCGTCGGTTTGGTGCCAAGAAGCACCGAGCGCGACAGGAGCTTGCCGCCGCGAAAAATCGTGAGGCTTACTTCCTTTCCCGCTTCCGTGCCGCCGATCAAGCGGATGAATTCCCGCGGGCTATCGACCGCGACGCCGTCGACCGCAAGAACGACGTCTTGCGCCAGAAGATCGCTCTTCCAGGCGGGCTGACCCGGTAAAACGTCGCTGATAATGACGCCGCGCACCGGCCAAAGACCCAGGTCTGCCGCCCGTTCGACCGTCAGTTCCGCCACCTTGACGCCGAGCCAGCCCCACGCCACCTGCTCCTTGTTGACGAGCTTGGGGAGCATTTTTTTGATCACGTTGATCGGTACCGCAAAGCCCAAATTGCCGGTCTGCGACGCCATCGTGACCATCCCGACCGCGTGGCCTCTCATATCGACCAGCGGCCCGCCGCTGGCTCCAGGGCCGACGCTGGCATCGGTCTGAATAAAGCCGTAGCCGAAGCTGTCCTTCTCGATCTTGGGGTAGCGGCTGACGATTCCCAGCGTGAGCGAGCTGTCGCTCCCGAAGGGGTAGGTCACCGACGCGATCAGCTGGCCGACCTGGAGCGTGCTCGAATCGCCGAACGGGAGCACGGCGAGCTTGGCGGGAGGCTCGATCTTGAGGAGCGCCAGATCGAGCTGGGGCTCGGTGGCGAGAACCTTCGCCGCCAGCCGCTGCTTGTCGGGGAGCCTGACCTCGACCGTTTTCGCCGTGTCGACGACGTGATAGGCGGTAACGACGTAGCCGTCCGGATGGATGATGAATCCCGAGCCGCGGCTGCTTCGGGGCCGCTCCTTGTCGGTTTTAGTCTCGCCGTAGCTGCGAATTTGCACGACCGCAGGCTGGACGGTTTCGGCAAGGCGGACGAAAGCCCGCCCGAGCCGCTCCAGCTCGGGATCCACTTGGGCGGCGTCGCCGTCGGTCCAGAGCTTCGTTTGCGCTCGAGAGCTGTCGGAAAAAACATGCGCCGCAACCAAGGCCAGGCTCAAAATGAAAATTCTTGCCGGCTTCATCGCTCTTCTCCTGTCAAAAGATCACAATCTTGGGACTTCCATTCCGCGCCGCACGGCCGGGCGCGCCGATATCGCGTCGAACCAGCGCTTCACGTTGGGAAAGTCGCTCAGGTTCACCTGATGGCGCTCGTAGCGGCTCACCCACGGGTAGGTGGCAATGTCGGCGATCGAGTAATCGCCGGCGAAGAACTCATGGGTCGCCAGGTGGCCGTCCATGACCCTGTAGAGCCGCAGAGTCTCGTTTTTGAACCGCTCGATGGCTTGCGGAATTTTCTCCTCGGCCCCGATGAAATAGTGCGCCTGACCGAAGATCGGGCCGATGCCGCCCATCTGAAACATGAGCCATTGGATCGTCTGGTAGCGCGCGCGCGGCTCTGTGGCGAGGAGCTTTCCTGTTTTTTCCGCAAGGTAAATCAAGATCGCGCCGGACTCGAACAGCGTGAGAGGCTTACCGCCGGGCCCGTCGCGGTCGATCATCGCCGGTATCTTATTGTTGGGATTGATGGCCAGATACTCGGGCCGGAACTGCTCCTTCTTGCCGAGATTGACCGGGTGGACCTCGTAGGGCAGGCCTATTTCTTCCAACATGATGGAGATCTTTTTTCCGTTGGGCGTCCCCCAGGTATAAAGCTCAATCATCGAAAAGCTCTCGGATGATCTCAAACCGTCTGGATCACCACGTCGACCAGCGCCGGCTTGCCGTCGCGCACGACCTTGACGGCGCGGTCGAGAGCCGGGCGGATCTGATCGGGATCGGTGACCGGCCCTTCGCCGTAGATGCCGAAGGAGCGCGCCAGGCTGGCAAAATCAACCGGCGGCTTTTCCATGCGCATCCCCACCACTTTGTTTTCCGGGGGGCGGCCGCGCGCGATGGCGATCTTTTCCTGGTGTTCCTCGTCATTGTAATAGGTGCGGTTGTTGGTCATCACGGTAAGGAGCGGCACTTCCGTGTTGGCCGCGGTCCAAAGCGCGCTCGTCGTGTAGAGGAGCTCGCCGTCGCGCTGGAGGTTGACGCAGACGGTTCCCTTTCCTCGATATGGGAGCGCGGCGCCGACCGAAGCCCCCGGGCCGTAGCCGAGCCCGCCGCCTCCGTAGCCGCCGAGGTAGAGCCCGGGTTTGTTCCAGTCCCAAAGCCGCTGCGGCCAGCTGCGGAAGCCGCCGGCAACGAGAAGCCAGGGCTCGCTTTTGATCGCTTCCCAGACCTCATGAGCGAGACGCGGCGGCGAGATCGGCTTTTCGTTCCAGCGGCGCTTGAGCTCGCTTTGCCAGCGGGCGCGAATCTCCGCATGCTGCGCCGCGGCGGCCTTCCGGCGCTCATCGACGGCGGTCTTGGAAAAGCGGTTCTGGCGCTTGATCTCCTCAATCAAGGCGGGGAGAAACACTTTGGTGTTGGCGACGATCGGGAGGTCCACCGGCGAAAGCTCCTGAAAGTCGCTCGTCCAGCTGCGCGCGGCCAGATCGGCAAGCGTGACGTGAATCACTTTGGAGCCCGGCTTTGTGAGCGGCGCGGAGGCGTGGCTTTCCGGGTCGTGGCGCGCGAGCGCGCCGAAAAGGTCCATCACGTCGAGCCCCATGATGACGTCCGCGCCCGCGACCAGCTCGCGGTTCTTCCCCGTGAGGTTCAAACTGTGCGTGTTGGGAAAATTGAGGCGCGCGCCGAGATCGATCACGGGGATCGCGAGCAGATCGGCAAGCTCGACGAGGCTCAGCACGGCCTCGTTGTCGCGCCCGAGATAATCGGCGAGGATCAGCGGGTTTTGCGCCTCCGACAGAAGGCGCGCGGCCTCCTTGATCGCGCCGGCGTCAGCCTGGAGCGGCGCCGACGGGCGGAAGCGCGCGGCGTCCGGGAGCGGGATCGGCTTTTCGAGCCGGGCCTCCTGATCGGTCACGTCAAAGCAGAGATAAACGGGCCCCTTCGGATCGGTCATCGCGATCCGGTAGCCGCGGAGAACCGACGACGGAATCGCTTCGACGCCGATCGGCTGATCGTCCCACTTGACGAAATCGCGGACCAGGTTTCCCTGGACCAAGGCGGTATGAATCCAGTCGATCCACGGCCGGCGCTTGGCGCTGTTCATGGGTCCCGTCCCGCCCATCACGAGGATCGGCGTGCGGTCGCACCAGGCGTTGTAGATCGCCATCGCCGCATGCTGCAGGCCGACGACGTTGTGCACGATCGCTGCCATGGGCCTGCCGGTTGCTTTCGCGTAGCCGTGAGCGACGGAAACGGCGATTTCCTCGTGACAGCAAAGGACGATTTCAGGGTTGCGGTTGCCGTTATAGTTGACGAGCGAATCGTGGATGCCGCGAAAGCTCGAGCCCGGATTGAGGGCGACGTACTCGATCCCCAACGCTTTCAAAAGGTCCACGATCAAGTCTGAGCCGTATTGCGCCGCCATAACACCTCCGCGCGTTTGCTTTACCAGCGGCCGCGCCGTTTTTTGTTCCGGTCTCATATCACGGCGCAAATTTCTCAACAAGAACTGCCGCGCGGGTCTTGCGGCGCCGATTGCGGTGGCCTCAGGCGGCGGCGGGAGACGGTTTCGGCGCCTTCTGGAGGGCCGCGGGCAGCGCGGGCGAGCGACAGATGTTCATCAGTCGGGCTCGATCGCGTTTCATTGCGTCGTTGCTTGCAAGCCACACGAGAATGGAGCGGAAGGCGTTTGCCGCGAGCGCGTTTTCGGGAACGAGCAGGCGGTAGTGCATCCACCTGCCCTGGCGGCGCGCGCCGGCAATGCCGGCGCGACGGAGATAAGCGAGGTGGCGCGAGATTTTGGGTTGGCTCGCGCCCAGGATCTCGACGAGAAAGCAGACGCAAACCTCGCCGGGCGCGAGCAAGTTGATCAGCCGAAGTCGCGTCGGGTCGGCGAGCGCGCGGAAAAAAAGCTCCGGATCGACGTCTTTCTTTGCGACTCTCCGTTTCATGAGCCCGAGCTTAGCACAAATTTTGAGATATGTCTTGACAGATATGTTGGCGCCGTATATATTCGCCTAAGCAGATGTGAATTCGGAGCGACCGCCGGGCCGGGCCGGCGGCGCTTCAGCGGACCACGGATGGAGAAAGGAGAGCAGCCATGAATGGGGTGAGAATTCACGTCGCCCTCAACGTCAGCCGCTTCGAGGAATCGGTAGCGTTCTACCGCTCGATGCTGGGAGCCGATCCCGTCAAGCTCAAGCCGGGATACGCTAAATTTAGCGTGCCTGAACTGCCGCTCAATCTCACGCTCAACTACGATCCCGAGGCTAAGGGACGAGGGGCGCTGAACCATCTGGGAATCGAGGTGCCGACCACGGAGCAGGTCCTCAGGGCTAGGGAACGAGTGCAAAATTCCGGCCTCGCAGTCTTCGATGAGATGGGAGTCGACTGCTGCTACGCGCTCCAGGACAAGGTCTGGGTCACGGACCCGAACGGGTACCGGTGGGAAATCTTTACGGTAAAGGTCGGCGACACCGAGCCGGAAAAGAACGTCTCTCTCGAGGAGCTCGGCGCGCGATCTGGGCCGGCGTGCTGCGGCCCGTAGCAAAGCTACTCCCCGAGTCCCGACTTCTTGTACTCGGTTCGCATCTCCGATTGCAGGCGTCCGAGACGGTAGGTTTTCCAATCGATGAACTTGGCGCACTGGAGAAGCGTCGGGTGAACTTCCCCAATTTTGCGCCACATCTGCTGGACGATAAGGCGGTAGTCGGGATGGCCCTGGGGCAGCGTGCGCAGCTCGCCGATGTGCACCGCCTCACGCAGGTTCATCTTCATGTACCAGCGGATCCGGTAAGCGAACGGCACGACGTACTGCGCTTCCTGCGGTAGCTCGCGGTGGATCGTGTCGTAAAGCAGCGCGGCCTTTTCCATGCAGCGGTCGAACTGCGGCTTGAACCCCGCCGCGACGATCTCCTCCGGCGTGTCGTAACCGTGGATCGTGCTGTAGCCTTGCCGCTCCTGGGTAAGCATTCGGTGCCGCTGGAGATCGCGGTAAAGCCCCAGGTTGCCGACGATGTCGAACGTGTAATAGACGTGCTCGAGCGCCCGGCCCGGCTTGTCGCGCCGGTGCCGGCGCTGCTTTAACTGTTCCTGCAAAATTTCGAGCCGCCGGCTTTGCGGCATGCGGGCGACGCTTTTTCTCAACTCCGCCAGCGGTAGCCGCGAGTGCGGGTAGAGAAGCGCGGCGATGATTTTCTCTTCAGCGTCGCGCTCATAGTCGACCAGGGTCACGGGTTCGACAAAAGCCGAGGGTTGCCCGGTGAGTTGAGCGGCGGCGGCGCGCGCGCGCGAGGCGGTTTCTGCCAGATACGGACTAAAGCCGGCGCGCTTCACAAATGACGGGATGAGCTTGTTGAGTTCCCGGTGAATGGCGGCGGCCAGGTTTTTCGCCTCCGCCAGCTCGTGCGAGTAAAGCTTGGTCAACAGATACTCGAACGCCTGGCCGACGCCGAAAAAGCCGGCGTTGGTAAGCGTGGCCGCCGGCAAATAGCCGCGCAAAACGTCGCACGCGTGGGCGCGCACGGTGGACCGGTAGGCCATGTCCGCCCATCTCTTGAGGCTTTCGTTTCGCTTCGCGTCTCTGTAGCTCAGCGGCTCGCCGGTCTCGGGATGCCTGAGTTCCATCCGCTCGATCGGGAGGGAATTGCGGACAAACTCGATCATCGGCTCGATCTGCCGCGAGTAGGTCTCGAACAAAAGGTTTAAGGTCTCGATGTACGCCTCGCGGTGCTTCGAGGCCATGATCCTGGGCTCGCGGTAAAACGGGTAGTTGCCCGCCTCGTCTTTTTGATCGAAGCGCACGTAGCGGGTCGATTTTTCCAGCGGCGCAATGCCGATGCGCGCGTCTTCGAGAATCTTTACGGCGACATTGGAAATCTCTTCACACGCGATATGGGCGCCGCCCAGCTGGGCGATCGAGTCGTCGCCGTAGCCGACGAGAACGCGGTCGTAAAAGGCGCGCGCTTTTTTGAGGGCGGCGCTTTCGTCGGCCGGCGCCGGCGCGCCGAGCAGCTCTTTGAGCGCCAGCTCGGGATCGCCGAGGAACTCGTCGAGAAAAGTCCGCCGAAGGCTCTTGCTCGAGCGGCTGTAGCGCGAGAAGAGCGCGCCCGCCACCTCCTGGGGAAGCTTAAGGCCGAAAACCGGCTCGCGCAGGTTGGTAAAAAAGGGCGCGAGGAGTTTTTCCTCCGCGAACGTGAAACGATCCGCCATTGGTCTATTTTCCTGAATGCGACAATTCTAACGGCCGCCCCGCCAATAACAAGCGAAAAATCTCCGCCTCATGATCGAAGCCCGATCCCGCGCGAGTGCAAACCCGGGTCGAGTCGAGGAAGGAAAAGTGCTACCCTATCTCACATGAAGCGATTGCGAAGCGCGCTTTTCATCCTCTGGATTGTAGCCTTTCCGTGGACCGGCGCCGGGGCTCACGATCTCCGGATGCCCGATCGCGCAAAACCTGCCGCCCCCGGCCAGCCCTCGATCGTCGGCCAGAGATCGCCGCGCTTTGCGCCCGCGCGGCGCGTGATCATCTTGCCGCTCTACGGTTTTTACCCGTATGCGCCGCGCTTTTACGTTCCTCCCTATCATTACGATCACGTGATCGCGTATCCCAACCTTTATCCTTACTTTTGCTTCTTCGACGGGCTTGCGTTTACCAACCAGGCGGGCTTTCTCGACCATGTGGCGGGCGTCCACAAGATCCCGCTCAGCCACGCGCTTTCTTTCTGCAACGAGAACGGCTCGAGCTGCTGGCTCGGCTATTAGCGCGTGGCGCGGCCGAGCACCAGCGCCGAATTTTTGGACCCGAAGGCGATGCAGTTGCAGAGCACGAGGTCAACCGCGCGCGCCATGCCGTGGTTTGGGATGTAGTTGAGATCGCAGCTCGGGTCGGGCGCCTCGTAATTGATCGTCGGCGGAAGAAAGCCGTCGTTCATGGCGAAAATCGCCGCCGCCACGCTCGCCGCTCCCGCGGCGCCCTGCGGATGGCCGATCATCGACTTGATCGAGCTTACCGGAATATCGTCGGCCTTTGAGCCGAAGCACAAGCGTATGGCCCGCGTCTCCGTCGCGTCGTTCAAGACCGTCGAGGTTCCATGCGCGGCGATATAGCCGATTTCCTCTTTGGCGACGCCCGCGTCCTCGATCGCCAAAGACATGGCGCGGGCCGGCTCCTCGCCGTCCGGGTTGAGCCGCACCATATGATAGGCGTCGCAGGTGGAGCCGTAGCCTAGAACTTCCGCGACGATCGGCGCCGAGCGGCCGATCGCCCGCTCCCTTTCCTCGAGAACGAACATCCAGGCGCCTTCGCCCAGCACAAAGCCGTCCCGGCCGAGATCGAACGGCCGCGATGCGCGCGCCGGGGCGTCGTTATGCGAGAGCGAAACCACGCGCATGATGGAAAAGCCGTGCATGATGGCCGGCGTGATCGTCGCGTCGACGCCGCCCGTCACGAGATGATCGGCCAGGCCAAACCTAATGAGATTGAAGGCGTAGCCGATGGCGTCGGTCGAGCTGGTGCAGCCGGTGGAGATCACGTGGCTCGGGCCTTTGAAATCGAAGCGAAGCGAGATCTCGCTCGAGACGGTGCCGATCGTCGAGCCGGAAATGTTGTACGCGCTCGCCTTGCGGAGCTGGTCGGAAAAATAGAGGCGGTACTGCTCTTCGGTAAAATCGGGCCCGCCGCCGCCGGTTCCCAAGATCACGCCCCACGAGCGTTTTTCCTCCAGCGTCATGGCCCCGGGATGAATGCCGGCGAAGCGCAGAGCCTCTTCGGTCGCCGCCAACGCGAGCGGCACGGCGCGCGGCGTGCGCTTGAGATCCTTTTCGGCAATGAATTTTTCCGGGTGGAAATCCTTCACCTCGGCCGCGATGCGGCAGGGCAGGCGCGAGGGATCGAACGAGGCGATGGTCGTGACGCCGCTCACGCCGCTTCGCGTCGCTTGCCAAAACGCCTGCGCGCCGATGCCGTTTGGGCTTACGGCTCCGATGCCGGTAACGACGACGCGGCGGGGAAGGAAGCGGCGATTTTGCACGGCCATCGGGTTACCTCGCGGGGCCTTGGACGCAAAGATAAGCGCTTTGTAGCCGGGGGCGAGGCGCCTTCGGCCGGGACCCCTCGTGTCGGGCGCACCGCGCGGGTATATTGACCACCTCAGTTCCTGTCATTTACATACCATCGGGAGGCGGCCACTTTAAGTTAAGGCCCAAGGAGGATGCGATGCGGTTTGTGATCGCCGGCGGCACGGGCTTTATCGGTTCCGCGCTTTGCCAGAGGCTGCGGGCCGAGAATCACTCTTTGACGATCTTGACGCGCGGCCAGGAAAAACGGCGCGCCGAGCCGGGCGAAAATTGGGTGACGTGGGAGCCGCTGGCGGGGAGAATTCCCGCCGATCTGCTCGACGGGGCGGACGGCGTCATCAATCTTGCCGGGGAGCCGATCGCGGCCAGGCGGTGGACCGAGAGCCAAAAGGAAAAAATCCGCGCGAGCCGAATTATGGCGACCCGAACGCTTGTGGGCGCGATTGCGAGCGCCCGCGCAAAGCCGAAATTTCTGCTCAACGGCTCAGCCGTCGGCTACTACGGCCCTCGCGGCGATGAGCCGATCACGGAGGAGACCGGTTCCGGCAGTGATTTTCTCGCGCGCACGTGCGTGGAGTGGGAGGAGGAAGCAAAGAAGGCGGAGAGCGCGGGCGTGAGGGTTGTGCTCTTGCGCACGGGGATCGTCTTGGGCAAGGGCGGGGCGCTGGCGAAGATGGCGCCGCCGTTCAAGTTCTTCGTGGGCGGGCCGCTCGGAAGCGGAAGGCAGTGGATGCCGTGGATCCATATGGAAGATGAAATCGGGCTCATCCGTTTTTTGAGCGGGCGCGCCGACGCCTCGGGGCCGTTTAACGCGACGGCACCGAATCCGGTGACGATGAAGGAATTTTGTCGCGCGTTGGGCCGCGCTCTGAGACGGCCTTCATGGGCGCCCGTACCGGCGTTCGCGCTCAGGATCCTGTTGGGCGAGATGGCCGATATGCTTTTGACGGGGCAGCGCGTGATCCCGGAGCGCGCGCAAAAGCTTGGATACCGGTTTCGCTACGCGCATCTTGACGACGCTCTGCAGGCGTGTATGCCGATGTGACGTTGCGCAGCCGCAGGGCGCGCCTGCCGTCTCTTGAAAGAAATCGGAGGCAGTGAGCATGAAGCTGGGAGTCGTTTTTCCGCAGACCGAGATCGGCAACGATGCCGGCGCGGTGCGCGAATATGCCCAGGCGGCGGAGTCCCTGGGATACGATCACATCGTCGCCTACGATCACGTCCTCGGCGCCAACAGCGCAAGCCGCCCGGGATGGAATCCGCCTTACACTCACAGAGACGCGTTTTACGAGCCGTTCGTGCTCTTCGGCTACATCGCCGGTTTCACCAAGAAGATCGGCCTCGTCACCGGGGTCATCATCTTGCCGCAGCGACAGACGGCTCTGGTGGCCAAGCAAGCCGCCGTCCTCGATGTCCTGAGCGGCGGGCGCCTCAGGCTCGGCGTCGGCATCGGGTGGAATTTCGTCGAATATGAGGCGCTCGGCGAGAATTTCAAGAACCGGGGACAAAGATCGGAGGAGCAGGTCGCGGTGCTGCGTTGTCTGTGGACGCAAGAGCTCGTGACGTTTCACGGGCGGTGGCACCAGATCACCGACGCGGGCATCAATCCGCTCCCGCTACAGAGGCCGATTCCGATCTGGTTCGGGGGCGGCGCCGATCCGGTGCTCAGGCGCATCGCCCGGCTCGGGGACGGCTGGTTCCCGCAACTCGAGCCGAACGAGAGATACCGGGCGATGTTTGAAAAGCTCTCCGAGTATGCGCGCCAGGCGGGGCGCGATCCGGCAGCGATCGGCGTCGAGGCGCGCGTGAGCCTGCGGCACCAGACCCTTGAACGATGCGCGGAGCAGGCGCGCCAGTGGCAAGACCTCGGAGCGACGCACCTGTCGATCAACACGATGAGCGCCGGCCTGCCGAATGTTGAAGCTCACCTGAACGCGATCCGCAAGTTCAAGGAAGCGGCGCGCGACCTGTCCTAGCGCCCGGCCTTTCTCCCGCCGAGCCGCCGGTGGAAGCCGGGCTCCGCGGCCGGCCGAACGGGGTTCGGTTAGGGCGGATTTGCTGTTAGATTGATAGAACTTCGACAGGAAGAGGGTTTTGCCGATGAAGTATCGGGTCGCGATTTCCGGATCCTACGGCGGCATGAACTTGGGCGACGAGGCAATTCTCGAAGTCATTTTGCGGGAGCTGCGCGCCGAGCTGGACGTCGATCCCGTGGTCTTCTCGCGCAACGCCAAGGATACGGAGAAGCGGCACAAGGTGCGCGCCGTTCCCATTCGAGAGCTGCACAAGGACCAGGTGCTGGAGGAGCTGCGCAAGCTCGATCTGTTCATTCTCGGCGGCGGCGGCATTCTCTACGACGAGTCGATCGAAGGCTTTTTGCGCGACGTCAACTGGGCGAGAGAGCTGGGAGTTCCGGTGATGGTCTACGCGATCAGCGTGGGGCCGCTCAAGAGCCCCGAATCGAAGCAACTCGTCGTCGATGCGCTCAATAAAGTCGACAAGATTACCGTTCGCGAGGGGGAGGCGAAGCGGATTTTGCACGATCTCGGGGTAAATCAGGAAATTGAAATCACCAGCGATCCGGCGCTTTTGCTAAAGCCGCAACCGTTTACCCGCGAGATGTTAAAGAAAGAGGGCCTAAGCTCCGAGACGCCGCTCGTCGGGTTTTCCGTGCGCGAGCCGGGGCCGGCGGCGCCCGACCTCAACATCGAGCAGTACCACGCGATGTTGGCCAACGCCGCCGATTTCATGGTGGAACGCTACGACGCGCAGGTTCTGTTTGTGCCGATGGAAGGCGGGGAGAACAAAGACCCGCAGCACTCTCACGGCGTCATCTCCAAGATGGCCAACGCCAAGCGCGCCACCGTTCTCAAGGGCGACTACACGTCGGGCGAAGTCGCAGGCCTGATGAAGCACATGGCGTTTGCGGTCGGCATGCGGCTTCATTTTTTGATTTTTGCCGGAATTCAGAGAATTCCCTTCGTGGCGCTTCCTTACGCCACAAAAGTCTCGGGGTTTTTGGCGGACTTGGAGATGCCGACGCCTCCGATCGCGGCGCTAAACGTGGGCAAGCTGTGCGCGTTTCTCGACCGCTCTTGGGACACCAAGGACCGGATCAAGAAGCGGCTCGAAGAAAAGGTGCCGCCGCTCCAGGAGCGCGCCAGAAGAACGAACGAAATTCTCTGCGATCTGCTGCGATCCCTCAAATCCTAGACGGCGCAGCGAGAGCCTATGCCACCGCTCTCCCGTCCTCAACGCGCGCGTTCGGTCCGTTTGCCGCCGCGCACGGCGCGGCTTGCGGCCGAAACCGACGTTCTCGTCGTCGGCGGCGGGCCGGCAGGCCTGGGCGCCGCGCTCGGCGCCGCGGGCGCCAGCGCGGGGGTTGTTTTGGCGGAGCGCTACGGCTTTCTCGGCGGCAACGCCACGGCCGCGCTCGTCATGCCGCTGATGTCCTTTCACACGCAAAAGCTGCGGCGCGCGAAGCCGGGCGGAACCGCGCTCCTGCCGGACGATCACGGTGCCGGCGAGCCGGTGCTGGCCGGAGCGGTCGCGCGCTTGCTCGAGCGTCTGGTGCGCGCGGGCGGCGCGATCGCTCCTTCCGTGCAGACCGGCTACGTGGTGCCGTTCGACCCCGAGGTGTTCAAGCTCGTCGCGCTCGACCTTCTGGACGAGGCGGGAGTCCGTTTTTTGTTTCACGCGCTCGCAACCGAGGTGATCGGCGGCTCCGCCGTGCGCGGGGTGGTGTTTGAGACCAAGTCGGGGCCGATCGTGATACGGGCGCGCGTCGTGATCGACTGCACCGGCGACGGCGATGTGGCGGCGCGCGCGGGCGCCCCTTTTGAGATCGGCAGACAAGAGGACCAGCTGGCGCAGCCTATGACGTTGATGTTTCGCGTCACGGAATTCGAGCGCGCGGCTTTCGAAAACTACGTCAAGAAGCATCCGGATCAGTGGCGCGGGGTGCACGGACTGTGGGAGCTGATTCGCCAGGCGACGGCCCGGGGAGAGCTTCAGCTGGCCCGCGAAGACATGCTCTTTTTTGCCACGCCGCACGAGCGCGAAGTCAGCGTCAACAGCACGCGCGTCATCAGGGTCCTCGGGACCGACGTGTGGGACCTCTCGTACGCGGAGTGGGAAAGCCGCCGCCAGATGCGCCAGATCGCCGATTTTCTCCGCCGCTACGTGCCGGGATTCGAAAAGGCCTACGTCGTGCAGAGCGGCGTCCATGTCGGGGTGAGGGAGACCAGGAGGATTATCGGCGAGTACCGGCTTACGGCCGACGACATTTTACAGGCGCGGAAATTCCCCGACGTGATCGCGCGCAGCGCTTACCCGCTCGATATTCACAGCCCCGAAGGCCGGGGCACGCTGTTGAAGCGCCTGCCGCCCGGCGAAGCGTACGATATCCCGCTTGGCTGCCTGGTGCCGCAAAAAGTCGAGGGGATTCTCGTCGCCGGCCGCTGCATCTCGGGCACGCATGAGGCGCACTCGTCTTACCGCGTGATGCCGGTGTGCATGGCGACCGGACAGGCGGCGGGCGTCTGCGCCGCGCTTGCCGTCCGCCGCTCGGTTGCGCCGCGCGCCGTTGCGGCCGGCGAGGTGCAAGCCGAGCTCTTACGACAAGGCGCGAACCTGCGCGATCTCGCCGCGAAGCGCGGCTAGAGCGAGCGCCTCGGCCGCGATGCGCCGGCGAGATTTTGCGCGGGCCTTTTGCCTCGCCGGGCCGCGTGACAATCGACTTTTACACCGGCTTCGCTCGCTTGTAGTATCGCCAGGCATGGCGGGAGCTCTGCTGGACGCGATTGTTGTCGGCGGCGGGATCGGCGGTCTAAGCGCCGCCATCGCGCTCGAGCGGACGGGCGCCAACGCTCATGTCTATGAGGCGGCAACGGAGCTTCGCCCGCACGGCGCGGGGATTCTCGTTCCGCCCAACGCGCTGGCGGTGCTGGCGCGGCTGGGGCTTGCGCGGCCGGTCGTCGATGCGGGCATCGCCATCGAGCGGGCCGAGCTGCGCGAGGTGAACGGCGCGTGCCTCGTTGCGCTCGATGCCGCCCGCTTTGCGGAGCGATGGCAGCACCCGATGACGGCGATCCGCCGCTCGGCGCTGCAGGAGATCTTGCTTTCGGCGCTAAAGCCGGATGCGCTTCATCTGGGAAAGCGGCTGGTTGACTTTGAAGAGTCCGGCGGTTCGGTGCGGGCGCGGTTCGCCGATCAAAGTGCCGCCGAGGGCAAGATCTTAATTGCCGCCGACGGCATCCACTCGACCGTAAGGCGCCGGCTGTTTCCCGAGATCTCGCTCCGAAACGCGGGCCAGACATGCTTTCGCGGCCTGGCGCGCTTTCGCCTTGCGCGCGGCCTCGAGAAAACGGCCCGAGAAATTTGGGGCGGAAAATATCGTTTCGGATTTTCGGCGGTCGGGGACGGGGAGGTCTACTGGTTCGCGCCCGTGAGCTTAAGCCGCAACCTCCGACTGAACGGCGGCGATCTCAAGGCGAAGCTCTTGGAGGCTTACCGCGTCTTTCTGCGCCCGGTTTGCGACGTCATCGCGGCGACCGAGCCGGGCGCAATCATTCAGACCGACCTCGTCGACTTCGTGCCCGGCGACCGCTGGCACGCAGGCAAGGTCGTTCTCCTGGGAGACGCGGCGCACGGCGCGACTCCAAATCTCGGCCAGGGCGGGGCGCAGGCGATCGAGGACGCTCTCTGTCTGGCTCTCAAGCTGCGCGCGATGGGGTTTTCCGCAAGCGCGTTTGAAGCCTACGAAAGGGTGCGCGCGCCGCGCGCAAAGAAGATTGTCCGGCTGTCGCGCGAGTGGGGCCGGCTCGCGCATTGGGAAAATCCTTTTCTGCGAGGGGCAAGGGACTGGCTCATTCGAGCGATCGGGCAGCGCTGGCAGAGGCGAACGCTGGCGGAGTTCTTTACGCCGCGCGTGTAGCCTTGCAGAGCCTCGACCGGGCCCTGCTCGCCAGTTCCGCCGCCGCTTTTGACCTGGACAAAGCCGGCTCCGATCGGATAGTTTGTTCATCCGATGGCCTTTGAAGCGGCGCGCTCGTTCCGCTTTGACTTGGCCTGGCGGTCGCCATAACATCCCGTGCGGTGAGCGCGGTTCAACGATGATTCCACAGACAGGGAGGAAGACGATGGAATTTAGAGACGCGACGCGGGTTGTCGGCAAGCCCACTCCGAGAATCGAAGGCGAAGAGAAGGTTACCGGCCGCGCGGTCTATACGGTCGATGTGAGCTTGCCGGGAATGCTTTGGGGGAAAGTTT
This sequence comes from Candidatus Acidiferrales bacterium, assembly GCA_035559995.1. Lineage (GTDB taxonomy): Bacteria > Desulfobacterota > Binatia > UBA9968 > UBA9968 > DATMAM01. Next base: position 16,588 of record DATMAM010000056.1, on the reverse strand, counting down.
TACGAAGCCCGATCCCGTACGGGCGCATCAAGCGCATTGACGTGAGCAAGGCCCTGCAAGTTCCCGGCGTGAAAGCCGTCATCACCGGCAAAGATGTGGCCGGGCTGCGGATCGGCCGGCGCATATACGATTTGCCGATTCTCGCCGACGGGGTCGTCCGGTTTATCGGCGAGCGGGTCGCCGCGGTTGCCGCCGAGACGGAAGAAGCGGCGGAGCGGGCGTGTGATCTGATCGAGGTTGAATATGAAGAGATGGAGCCGCTTCTCGACCCGATCGAGGCCATGAAGCCTGGCGCGCCGCTGCTTCATCCGGATCTTTTGTCGTATCGCGGGCTGCCAACGGAGCTCAAAGAAGCCAGCAACGTGTTCGCCTATTTAAAATGGGGCAAGGGGGACGTGGAGGCGGGGTTTCGCGAAGCGGAGCTTGTCGTCGAGAACACTTTCACGACCCAGGTGGTGCACCAGTCGTACCTCGAGCCTCATTCGTGCGTGGCGAAGGCCGATCCCTCGGGCGGCGCGGAGATCTGGAGCTGCAGCAAGACGCCCTACGCCGTGCGCGAGCAGCTATCGAACTCGATCGGCGTTCCCAAAGAAAAACTGGTTTTTCATCCGGTCCACATCGGCGGCGACTTTGGCGGCAAGGGCGGCCCCATGGACGTTCCGGTGTGCTATTTTCTTTCGCTCAAGAGCGGCCATCCGGTCAAGATGATCATGGAGTACGGCGAAGAGTTCGTCGCGGGAAATCCGCGGCACGCTTCGATCATCCGGGTGAAGACGGGAGTCAAAAAGGACGGCACGATTCTCGCGCATCACATGGAGTTCATCTTCGACAGCGGCGCTTACGGCGCCATGAAGCCGGCCGGCTATCTCGTCGGCGCGTCGACCTGCGCCGGGCCGTACCGGATGGCCAACTGCTTGATCGAAGAGAAGATGGTCTACACCAACAAAGTCCCCTGCGGCCACATGCGCGCTCCAGGCGATCCGCAGGGCTATTTCGCCAACGAGAGCCAGCTCGACATCGTCGCGCGGCGGCTGGGGATGGACCCCGCCGAATTCAAGAGAAAAAATCTTCTGCGGGACGGAGACGAGATGCCCACGGGCGACAAGGTTGTCCATATCAGGGCGGTCGAAGCCCTGGACAAGGCGATTGCGCTGTCCGGCTACCACAGGCCAAAGCCGAAGAACGTCGGCCGCGGCCTGGCCTTCTCCGAGTGGAGCCCCAACGGGGGCGAAGGCAATGTCTTCGTCACGATCGACGAGCGGGGCAAGGTCACCGCTTCCTCTCCGGTTGTCGACCAGGGGGCCGGCGTCTTCACCGTGATTTGCGAGGTCGTGGGAGAGGAGCTTAAGGTTCCGACGAGCGAAGTCGAGTTCCAGCATCTGGACTCGCGCACGGTGCCGAGCGACGGCGGCGTCGGCGGCAGCCGCGCAACGCGCGTGTACGGCAACGCGGCGTACGAGGCGGGGGTGAACGCGAGAAGGCAGCTCTTCGAGGTCGCCGCGAAGCGCTTCGGAGTTGCCGAAACCGAGCTTTCTCTGGCCAACGGCTTTGTCGTGCACGCGCGCTCCCGGCGGCGCATGAGCTTTGCCGAAGTCGTCAGAGCCAAAGGCGCGCCGGTTCAGGCGCGCGGCTATTACAAGCAAGCCGGCAAGGCGCACGAGGCGGCGATGGCCGCGCAAATTGCCGAGGTCCACGTCGATCCGGAAACCGGAAAGGTGACGCTCAGGCAATTTGTCGCGGCCAATACGACGGGAAAAGTGATCAACCCGCTGATGCACCAGGGGCAAATCGACGGCGGCATCGTTTTTGGCATCGGCTACGCGCTTACGGAGCATCTGGTGCTCGATAACGGCAAAGTTGTGACGACCAACTTCGGCGATTACAAGATTCCCAACATTCAGGACATTCCGCCGCTCAAGACCGCGGTGCTCGAGGCGATCCCGCACGGTCCGGGGCCGTACAACAGCCTGGCGATCGGCGAGCTTTCCAACGTGCCGGTTGCGGCGGCGATCGCCAACGCGATAGAAGACGCCGTCGGGGTAAGGCTCAAGTCGCTGCCGATCACGGCGGAAAAGATTTTTCAGGCGCTGAATCAAAAGGAAGCGAAGATACCGGCGGCAGCCTGACCGTCGCGGCCGAACCGCAAAGCGGCTGCCGCCGAGCCGGAGGTCTCGACGCAAGGAGGATTTATGGACGAGCCACTGCGGTTTTATTTGGCGCTGAACGGCGGCTTGAAAGTCATGCGGCACAGGTCCGGCTCGACGACGAGCGTCGGAGAGTTCTTCGATGGGCTCACGGTCGATGCGCTCGTCGGCCCGCGGCGGCATCCTGAAGTCGTCTTTGCCGCCGTCGCGCTGAACGGCGGCTACCGGTCGCGCGACGCGGGAAAGACGTGGGAGAAAATCATCGACGGCGACGTGCGCTGCTTCGCGATCCACCCGCACGACGAGCGGATCGTGTATGCGGGAACCGGACCGGTAAGGCTGCTGCGGAGCGAGGACGGCGGCAGCACGTGGAGATCGCTCGAAGGCCTGGAGCGCTTGCCGGAGCGCGTGAAAGCGCAGTGGACGGTTCCCGAGGGCTACCGCGGCATCCAGCACCCGCACGTGCGCAACATCTTCATTCACCCCGACGACACGAGCCTCATCTTTCTCGCCCTCGAGCACGGTGGCGTCGTGCTCAGCCGCGACGGAGGGGAAAGCTGGGAAGACGCCAGCGCGGGGATTTCGTATCCGGACATGCATCTTCTCGGCAACTATCCGGGGAGCAAAGAGCGCTACTACGTTTCTTCGGCGCGCGCTTTTTTCCGCAGCGACGATTACGGCCGCGGGTGGCGGCGGGTCGAGGACGGCATGCCGTGGGCCTACACGGAACTCTATAGCTATTCGCACGATTGGCTGTTTTTGCCGGGGAGTCCGCCGCGAATGGTCCTCGCCGGCGCGAAGGGCTCTCCCGGCGTGTGGCGGAGAGAGAAAAGAGACCCGCAGGGTTTTATTCTTTTAAGCGACGACGGCGGGGATCACTGGCGGCGCGCGCCGGGCGGCCTGGCGGAAGCGCTGCCGTGGATGCCGTGGGCTTTGGTGCCGCACCCAACGGACCGGGACGCGGTGTTTGCTGCGATGGGCGACGGCTCGCGCGGCTTTGGGTTTGACCCGAAGCAGAGAGGCAGGGGGGCTTTTTACGTGACGCGCGACCGCGGCGAATCCTGGGAGCCGATCATCCCGGAGATGCCGTCGCTTCTCACGGCTTGGGTGGCCGCCGATTAGAAGGTATCGCGGCGCCTGCCCGAGCGAAGGCGAAGGCCGGTTTTGAGCCGAGGCGAAGCGGTCGGCCCATCCTGAGGCGGTTCAAAACTCAAAAAAGAGCCAAAAACCGTCCGCCTTTTATCCGTAGATCCATCTTCCCGGGTCGCGCGCGTAGTCGTCATACGTTCCCGGCGCGGTAATCCCCGGAACGGGAGCGATCCAATCCTCCTTTAGAATTTCCTCTGGCTCGCCGTACTTTGCGGCGAGCTTTCTCACCTCAGGATCGTCGAGCGCCGTCAAGTGGCCCCTGTCAATGACGGTGTATTCCGTTCCGTCGCGCGCAGTGACGATTAAAGTCGGAAAAAGCAGATGAATGTGCAAATGCCCGTACAGAAGCCCCCGCTCCCCCGCCCATCTCTCCTCGTCCGAGCGCCACATCGTGCCGAAGCCCATGTGAATAATGCCTGATCGCCGCCGCTCCCACTCGAAGCCGCCGGAAGAGTGGCGTTCGATGCGGCTCGGGCGGGCGATCTTCGGGTTGGTGCCGATCGCTACTTCCCAGAGATAGAACAGGCCCGGCCGCGGAAAGCAGGGATACGAAGTGCTCTTGCTTTCTGCGAGAAGATCGCGCCAGGTGTCCCCGTAGGCGCCGCCGCCGCTCACTTTGACGATCTGGCCGGCTTCCACTTCCACCTTGATCTGCGGAAACGCACGATTAAAGTGGCTCGTCGTTCCGGCGACGACGCCGGCCGCGTCTTCTTTGGAAATGATCGGCGGCACAGGATGGCCGAACAAATGCCCGTTTCGCGGCGTTGAGCAAAACCCGTAGCGCGTGCCGTCGTAGTACTCGTCCCAGTAGGTCCAGGTGATGTCGGTTCCTTCCGCGTCCGTCAGGCGCGCCTTGCCGCCGCGCCCCTTCTCCCAAATGACGTCCCATGTCTTGCGGTTAATGAGGAGGTGGAGATCCAGAGGGTAAGTGGTCGCCGGCTGCAGCAGGTGCTCCGGTTGCAGCCACGGGATCTGCTCGTAGCGGTGCGCGGTCTTGGGAATCGGCCCTCCTTTTCCGTGAATCAAAAGATCGTAGCCGCGGCGCGCCGCGAACTCTTCGACATAAGGGATGCCCTCCCAGCGGCGCGGGTTTTTCTCCCACGGTTCGCGCCGCATGATCACGCGCACCTCGTCCTGATGGTCAAACTCCTTTTCCCGATCACCCATGTCCAAGACCAGGATGTCCACGCGCGCGCCCTTTTCGCGGAGCGCTCGGGCGACGGCCTCGTAAACGGCGGGATCGTACTCGCGGTCGACGGCGATAAGAATTCTGTCCCCGGGCTTGGTCTTGCCGTAGCCGACAAAGCCGACGTGGCTGTCGCGGTTTTCGCGCCAGCCCGCGAGCGCGCGCGCGTAGGGCATGAGATCGGCGATGGCGGCCGCGGCTGTCTCGGCGCTTGTTGCCGGGCCTCCGCCGCCGGGCAAAGTGATTCCAACTTCATCGGTCACAGAGCACATAAAACCTCTCGGGAAGGGGTCGGCGATGGCAAAAGATTTTCGACTCCCTTCGGGTGCGCCTTAGCCGCAGTTCTCCAAAATCCACTTCGCGATGTCGATACGCCGCGCGAACCACACCTGGGGAAACGAGCGCGCGTACTTGATCGCTTCCTCGTACACTTTGCCCGTGGCCGGAAAGGCCATCTGGCAGTGCATCGCCAAGGTCAGCATCTTGGGATCGGCCGCCGACTCTTCGTAGAGGACGTCGAACTCGTCCTTGAAGGCGGCGAGAATATCGCGCGCCATGATGCCGCGCCGGTACATGCCCGTGTCGTTGAGGCCGCTTACCGCGTTGCGATAGGGCACGACGACGAGAGTTTTTCCGTTAACGGCGACGGCGTACGGCGCGTCATCGTTGACGGCGTCGCCGTGCCAGAGAAAACCTTCCTCGGCTAAAAGCTCGAGCGTGTGCTCGCTGTGCCTCATGCCGGAAGTCAGCCAGCCGTAGGGCCGCGCGCCGACGAGGTCCTGGAACGTTTTTACGCACGCGCGAATCTCCTCGCGCTCTTCTTCTCTGGTTAGCTGAACCAGCTGAATGTCTTCGGCATAGCTGTGACCCACGATCTCGTGGCCAGCCGCGTGGATCGCCTTGACGGCTTGCGGGTATCTCATCGCCGCCAGGGCGTTCACGTTAAATGAGGCCTTGAGGTCGTATTTCTTGAGAATCCGGAGGATGCGCCAGACTCCCGTTCTTCCGCCGTAGTCGTTTTCGCTCGCTGTGCGGAAGTCATAGGGCGAGCGCAGATCGTCCGCGGTGAGCGGCGCGGAGCCGCCGACGTGGCGCGTTCTTCGCCATTTGGGATCCGGCGTTTCCGTCCAGGCCTCGAGATTTCCGGCCAGGCTTACGGCGAGCCGCGCGCCGTCGGGCCAGCGAATCTTAAGCTTGTTTGCCTTGGAAAATATGTCGTAGAAAGAGTGATGCTGCGGCAGCATGAATTCCTCTCGCTTGTGTAGGCTAGTGCGAAGCTATCGCTCTTGGCATCGCACTGTCAACGCAGTTGGTTCTTGGAATTGAACCAGAAGCTCGAGACCCGAAACTCACGGATTGACAGCTCCGCTGCGCGGCCCGTAATATGACCACGGCGATCCTCGAAATCACAGGGCAAGGAGAAAACTAAACATGCGCGAGTGGGAAGCGATTTTTCCGGAGGAAGAAAGAAGGGTTTACGAAAAGGCCGGTTATCGCGCACCGCAACAATTCGGGCGCAATCCCGCGCTTCTCGTCATCGATGTGCTTCTGGGATTCACCGGGACAAAGCCGATGGAGATCATGGACGCGATCGATGAGTTCCCGACAAGCTGCGGCAAGGCGGCGTGGGAAGCGCTGCCCAAGATCAAGGAACTCATCGAGACATGCCGCAAGGCAAACATCCCGGTTGTCTATTCGACGGGGGACGCCGAGTTCAAGGCGGTTTTCGGCAACGCCACCAAGCGCGCGGTCGTGCGGAAGGATTTCGAAAGGCTTGCGACCGAGTTTCCGGAAATGATCAAGCCTAAGGAAGGCGAGTATGTTGTCCGCAAGGCGCGCGCGAGCGCCTTCTTCGGGACGCATCTGATTACGTACCTCATGAACCGCGGCATCGACAGCCTTCTCGTCGCGGGCACGACCACCTGCGGCTGCGTGCGCGCCACGGTGCTGGACGGCTATTCTTATGGGATTCCCGTGTTCGTCGTCGAGGAGTGCGTCTTCGACCGCTCGCGCACCTCGCATCTGGTCAATCTTTTCGAGATGAACAGCAAATACGCCACGGTGATCACGCTGGGTGAGGCGCTCAGCTACATCAGGGGGCTGGAAGGAAAAGCGGCGGCGAGCGGGGCGGCAAAATAGCCGGCCCGTTGAAGCGAGCGTGCGCGCCGGGCGCGGGTCTCGGCGCGTGCGCCGAAACCGTTCCATGGATTTTGCGATCATCGACAAGCAGCGCGCGGCGATGCGGAGCACGGGCCTCGACGCGCTCGTCTCGCTCTCGCCTGAAAACGTCACGTACACGACGGGCTGCGTGATTCCGTCCCAGTCGCTCATGCGCTGGCGGCACGCGGCGGCCGTCGTGACCGTGGACGGACAGGTCTCGATGGTCGTGATCGACATGGAAGAGACCACGGCCAAAAAATTCTCGGCGATCGAGAACATAAGGGTCTATCGCGAGTTCGTCGATGACCCGATGGATAAACTGGCCGAGCTATTGCGCGATCTCAAGCTCGAGCGGAGCAGGATCGGGATCGAAACGGACTTCATCCCGGTGCGGGATTTCCAGACCCTGGCGCGCTGGCTGCCGCAGGCGAGTTTCGTTCCCGCGGAGCATCTGCTCAATCGCCTGCGGGAAGTGAAGACCGCGACGGAGATCGAGCGGATGCGCCGGCTCAGCAAGTTGACGGACGGCGCCATCGGAGCGGCCCTCCAGCGGGCGCGCGCCGGCATGAGTGAAATGGATCTTGCGGGCTTTCTGACGAGCGGCATCTTTGCGCGCGGCGCGGAGAACTTCAAGCTCATGATCGTCGCCAGCGGCGAAAGGAGCCAGTATCCCAACGTCGGGCCGACGCAGCGCGTCCTCGGCGCCGGCGACCTTGTCCGGATGGAGATTTTCGGCGTGGTCAACGGCTACCACGCCGGCGTTTGCCGGACCGCGGTCGTCGGGACGCCGACACCGGAACAAAAGAAAATCTGGAAGAACCTGATCGAGTGCAAATACCTCGTCATGGATCAGGTCGGGCCCGGCGCCTCGTGCAAGGAGATTTATCTAAAATTTTTGCGCAAGTTCAGCGAGCTAGGGTTTGAGCCGATCAGCTTTGTCGGCCACGGCATCGGCCTTTTCCTCCACGAGGAGCCGTATCTGAGCCGCTACAGCGATCGGGTTCTCGAAGAGGGCATGGTGCTGGCGATCGAGCCGCTGGTTTATATCCCCGGGAGGATGGGGCTGCAAAACAAGGACATGCTCGTCGTGACGAAAACCGGCTCAGAGCTTCTTTCGGACGTAACGCCGGCCGACGAGCTGATCGAGATTTGAAGAACGGAGGCTCCCCAGGGCCTAAAGCCACGAGCTCCCTCGCCAGCGTTGCGCTACCCGCCCTCGATCCTCTCCCTTCGAAGGGAAAGCGGCGGAGAGGCCTTCGCCGGCTTCACAAGGCAACTCATTCGCACTGCTATGAAGATTCGAAGGATCGAAACTGTTCCGATTCGGCTGCCGCCGCGCAGGGCGCACCGGTGGGCGAGCCTGACGGCGCCGATCGGAGTTTACGTGATTGTGAAGCTTGAGACCGAGGACGGTCTTATCGGGCTCGGCGAAGCTCCGGTTCTGAAGGATTGGGGCGGCGATCACGGGAAGTACTACGGCGAGACCCCAAAGACGACGCTGCACGTGATCAACGACATTCTCGCTCCGGCGCTCGCCGCTCAGGACGCGCGGCGGATCGAGTATCTCCACGGCCTTATGGATCGCGCCGTCAAGGGCTACCCTTACTGCAAAGCGGCGATCGACATGGCGCTCTACGACGTCGTCGGCAAGGCGCTCGGGGCGCCCGCGTATCAACTTCTCGGCGGCTGCTATCGCGAGCGGGTGCCGATCGCGCACAGCATCGGTCTTATGGAGATCGACAAGGCGGTGGAAGAAGCGCTTCAGGTCAAAGCCGAAGGCGTCAAGACGATCAAGCTCAAAGGCGGGCTCGATCCCGATCGGGACGTGCGCCTGGTCAAGGAAGTAAGAAAAGCGATCGGGCCGGACATTGAGATTGCCGTCGATGCGAATCAGGGTTACGCCACGCCGAAGATTGCGCTGCGCACGATCCGCCGGATGGAAGAGTTTTCGCTTCGCTATATCGAGCAGCCGGTGGAAGGGATCGACGCCATGGCCGAGGTGGCGCGCAGCGTCGATACTCCGGTCATGGCCGACGAAAGCGCATGGACGGCGCGCGACGTTCTGGAGATCATCGAGAAGAGAGCGGCGGATATAATTTCGCTCTACACGACAAAGCCCGGCGGGATGTTCAAAGCAAAGAAGGTCGCGGCGGTGGCGGAAGCGGGAGGCCTGGAGTGCAACGTGAACGGGAGCGTGGAAACCGGCATCGGCAACGCGGCCAATCTTCACCTTGCCGCTTCCACGGGGGCGGTCAATCTGGCCTGTGTCGTTCCGGTGTCCACGCCAAAGGGAAAAGGAAAAGGGCGGCTTGCGGGGATCTACTACCAGGACGACCTGGTCAAAGAGCCGTTTGCATTTTTCGACGGCGAGGTTGTTGTCCCTTCCGGTCCCGGCCTGGGGGTCGAGCTGGACGAAGAGAAGCTCAAGCAGTACCGCGCGGATTAATCGTGTTCGTGAGCGTGCTCGTGAAGCCCACGAACACCTACGCGGTCACAATCACGATCCCATGGCGATGCGCAGGATAGCGGTCCTGGGAGCGGGAAACGGCGGTTGCGCCGCCGCCGCCGACCTGACGCTGAGAGGTTATGAGGTCCGGCTCTACTCGCGCTCGCAGGCGACGGTCGACGCGCTCCTGGATAAAGGGGATATCGAGATCATCGAGAACGGCGCCGCGCGCGCGGCCAGGCCCGCGCTGATCAGCTCCGATCCAGCGCTGGCGCTCGAACAGGCAGATCTCGTCGTGGTCGCGGCGCCGGCGGTTGCGCACGAATATCTTGCGACGACGATCGGCCCGCATTTAGCGGAGGAGCAAATCATTTTGCTCAACCCCGGGCATACCGGCGGGTCGCTTCATTTCGCGCAGGTTCTCAGAAAGGTAAGGCCAGAGCTCACGCCCAGAATCTGCGAGACGGTGACGTTGACGTATATCTGCCGGCTCAAGGGCGCCGGCCGCGTCGAGGTCTATCGCAGAACAAGGCCCCGCGGCGCGGCGTTTCCCGGGAAACTGACGGCCGGTCTTCTCGCGACGATCCGGGAGGTTTTCCCGCTGATCGTACCGGCACAGAACGTGATGGAGACGGGGCTTTCGAACATCAACGCCATCATGCACCCGGCGGGCGTGGTGGCAAACGCCGGATGGATCGAGCGGCATTCGGGGGATTTTCGCTTTTACGCGGAAGGCATTTCGCGCGCGGTGGCGAACGTGATCGCCAAAGTCGATGAGGAGCGGCTAAAAATCGTCGAGCGGCTCGGACTTCCGTTACAGAGCTTCGTCGAGATCTTTTACCAGGCGGGGCTAACGAGCGATGCCGCGCGCGACAGCGGCTCGGTCTATGAAGCCATTCGGCAAAGCGAGCCAAACAAGACGATCAAAGCCCCGGCGGCTTTGCGGCATCGCTATCTCGACGAGGACGTGCCCTATGGTCTGGTGCCGATGTCGGAGCTGGGGAAGAGGCTCGGCGTTCGGACGCCCGTCATCGATTCGCTGGTCGAGCTGGCCTCGGCGATGAATGAGACCGATTATCGGAGGGAAGGCTTGACGTTGGCAAGGATGGGGCTTGCGGGAGTTGGCGCGGAAGAGCTCGCGCGGGTTCTCGACGAAGGTTTCTGAGGAGGCGCCATGCGAGTCGGACTCTGCTTCGATGGCTTTTATTCGATTCGGGAGATGCTCGAGCTCGCGAAGCTGGCGGACAGGGCGGGTATAGAATCGATCTGGATGTCCGATCACATCTGTTTCAGGGACTCCGTGGCCTCTGCCGCCGCGTTCCTGGCCGCGACGGAGAAGATCAGGGTTTTTGCCGCCCCGCTGACGCCGTACTCGCGCCATCCGATGATCACGGCGATGGCGATCGCCACGATGGAGGAAATGGCTCCCGGCCGAGTCGGCGCAACGATCGGCACGGGGAACGCGGCGGCGCTGGCGGAGATCGGAGTGAAGGTCGCGCGCCCGTTAAGAATCATGCGGGAGTACATGAAGCTGCTGCGCCAGCTCTTGAGCGGCGAGAGAGTCGAGTTCAGCGGCGAGTTCTTCACGATCAACGGCGCGACGATGGGTTTTACGCCGTCGTCGCCCGTCCCCATCTACATGACGGCCGTGAAACCGGGCATGCTTCGCCTGGCCGGCGAGATCGGCGACGGCGTGCTCTTGTCGGCCGGGTGCGCCCCCAAGTACATCGAACGCTGCGTGAAGGAGATCGAGAAGGGCGCGGCGCGCGCGGGGAAAACTCGCAAAGATACCGACGTGGCGGGATTCATCACAACATCGGTTTCTGACAATCCGCGCGAGGCCGTCGAGGCAACCAAGATGTTTCTCGCCTATATCTTTCGCAACCCGCACCATGCGGAAAACATTCGCCTGGGGGGAGGGAAAGTCGATCAAGAGGGTCTGGCCGCGGCCGTTGCCAGGCGAGACTGGGAAGCGGCGAAGACGTTCATTAGCGACGAGGTTGCGTTCGCGCACTCTGTGACGGGCGCTCCCGCTGAGTGTCGCGCGCGCTTGCAACAATTCGTGAGAGAAGGTCTCGATCTGCCGATTCTGCTCCCTATGGGAACGCCCGAGGCGCGCCGCAGAGCCGTGGAGATGGCAAAGGGGCTGTAGGCATGAAATCTATCCCGTTGCCTTGCCGTCGACGGCTGCTGCAGTGCCTTTTTGTGCTGTTGCTGTTGAGCTGCCAGTGGCTCAAGTGGAAGGAGTTCAGGTCCGACGAAGGCGGATTTTCCGTCCTCATGCCGGGCACGCCCACGCCTCAGCCGCAAAGGGTGAATAGCCCCGCCGGCGCAATCGACCTGTACATGTTTGTCGTCGCCCACGACGGCGCCGAGTACATGGTCGCGTACAACGATTATCCGGAGACGATGGTCAAAGGCACGAACCCGGAGAAGGTTCTCGACGGCGCCCGCGATGGCATCATCGCCAACGTCCGGGGGAGGCTCTTGAGCGAAACAAAGATCACGCTGCAGCAGTTTCCCGGGCGCGAGCTGAAACTGAGCCTACCGGAGGGCGCGCGGGCGCTGCAGACGCGTCTTTACTTCGTCAAAAATCGCCTCTACCAGGTCGGAGTCCTGGCCGTCGAGAAAGATCTTTCGTCCAGAGATATCGTGAAATTTTTGGACTCGTTTCGGCTTTTGCCAGAACGGTCGCGATAAGGAGCCGTATGAAACGCGTGCGTCGCTTGAGACCACGTTTGTAGCTTGCCACGGCTGCTGCTCTCTCAAAAAAAGGAGGACGAACCATGGATGTTCTCAAGGTCACCGGATACCGTATCCGGCCGCCGCACCTGGTCGCGGAGGAGAAGGGTTTCTTTGCCGACGAAAATCTCAAGATCGACTATCACCTGACGACCTATGCTCCCGATCACAACCGCGGCATGGCCGAAGGGAGGTGGCACTTCACCCTGAGCAGCGCCGATACGATGATCGCGCGCACAACGACCGACGGCACCGATTACGTCTTGTTCATGCAGGCCGAAGAAGGGCTCGACGCGTACCTCGTCGGCCAGCCGGAGATTCGCTCGATCGAGGATTTGCGTGGGAAGCTTCTCGCCGGCGATCCGGGCGATTCAAACTTGGATCTGATTCGAAAAAAGATACTGCACGAGCACGGCGTCAAAGAAGGCGAGTACTCGGTCGAGATCATCGGCTCTTCGCCGGTTCGGTTTCAGGCCTTCAGGGAGGGCCGCGTGGCCGCGGCCATGCTCGCCCCGCCGCACAGCGATCAGGCGATCGCCGCGGGCGGCCGGCTTCTCGCCGAGGCCGCAAGGTACGTTCCCAACTGGCCGCTCACCTGCGGCTGGGCGCTACGATCTTGGGCCGAAAGCCACCGCGAGCTGATCGTGCGCTTCATCCGCGCGTGGGTGAGAGCGACCGACTGGGTGTTGGACAAAAAAAATCATGATGAGCTCGTCGATCTTTTGATGAACAAGGGCTCTCTCTCGCGCCAAGCGGCTGAAACCGCGATCCAAAAGACCGTCCCCAAGGCGCGCATCAACCTTGCGGCTCTTCGAGTGGTCGTCGACTTAAGAAAAGAAATGGGCGTCTACAAACCGCCGTACCTGCCGCTCGAGCGGTTCTACGACTTTAGCTACTGGTGCGCGGCGACCGGACTCCCGGCGCCGACGACCTGAACGCAACAAACTGGTCGATGGGTAATCAACAGCGGAAAGCTGCTCCATGAGCGCCGCCGTTGTAGTGGAGACCTTTTGACCAGCAGGCCCGTTTTTACTCGGTTTTTCCCTCCGTTTACCCTCCAGTTGAGAAAGTCGGGCTAACTTAACTAAACTCGCCAGTTCCGGGGAAGACATGGCCTCTTTCAGAGTGGTAATGGTCCCCCGAACCAAGCACGTGGGGCTGAAGCCCGAGGAATTGCAACTGCCGTGGCCGTCTCTCTCGGCGCCTCTGCGATCCGATATTGAATGTGCTCTTCTTGGCGGTTCATCTCGTGCACTTCGAGTAAATTTTCGCCGCGTTCCCCCAGTTGATGTTCTCCATATAGGCATCCACGTAGGCCGCGGCCTTCGCGCCGTAGTCCATGTGGTACGAATGCTCGTACATGTCGAGCGCAAGGATCGGCGTGGCGCCCGCGACGGCGTGAGTGTGATCGGCCGCCCACTGGTTGACAAGCTGCCCATCGCGGTGCGCATATACCAGCAACACCCAGCCTGACCCGCCTCCGAGCGCCTTCCCCATCGCGACGAACTCGCTGCGCCAGCGCTCGAAACCGCCGAAATCCCGGTTGATCGCGTCCGTCAGCGCGCCGCCGGCATCACCGCCGGCGCCCAGGCCATCGAAGTACAGCTCGTGCAGGATCATCGAGTTCATCGCGATCAATTGCTCGCGCTTGAGCCCGTTTATGACGAACACCGGCGCACTTGCCGGATCGAGGTTCGCGAGCTGATCGCAGATATCATTGAGCCGCTTCACCGCTCCGCCGTAGTTGTTTTCGTAGTGACTGACGATCAGCTTCTCCGAAAGCCCCTTCAAGCGCACCGGATCACAGCCCAGCGGTTTCATTTGGTAAGGCATCGTTCGCTCCTTTTTCAAACATGTGTCCGGGACCTCTCGGTCGCATCACGCAGTCCGCCGCGCCCTGGCAATCTCCTCGGCCGTGTAGCGGTAAACCCGGAACACCTCGTTGACTTGTGCATTTGACGGCCCGCCAAAAAAGGGGTTGACGTACTCCCAAACGATCTCGCCGGCTTCGGTAACTTCGAAAAATCGGCCGAATGAGGCCTCGTTAATTAGGGTGTTGCCGTTCGGCAGGCGCTGAGCGTTGCCCATGCGCGGGGTGAAGAAGTTCGTAACGGGCCTGTCCTGATAGGTCCATACGATCTCTTTTGTCGCTGGATTGATCTCAATTACCCTCGAAAAAGGCAGGGGGTCGTCCAATCGATGAACTCCGTTATCGAAGATCAGGATATTGCCGTTCTCCAGTGGGGTTGGCGCATGCTGACCGGCCAGAGTAGGAGAGCCGATCTTCCAGAGGATCTGTCCCGTCTTGCGGGCAATCCGGATAACGGTTGAGATAGGCCGGTAGCTGGCGAGGATGTCTCCATCAGGCAGTTCGGCCACACCATTGCCCAGGGCCCAAAACCTCCGAATCGCCTGAACCTCGGCGAAGCCGTCTTCAACCGGATCGAGGTGCTCCCAGGTGCGCCACTCCCAAACAGTCTCTCCCGCAGGCGTCAGCTCGGCTAGGTAATCCGAGTACATGATGTCGGCTTCGGCCTCCGGGCGAGGAGCATAGAGGGCCGAAGGCAGGGCGTGATCCGCGGTCCCTCCTGTAACACGCTTGGCGATATCGTCGGGAACCCGGCCCAGACAATGCAGCAGGACGTTTCCACTGCGAAGCAGGATGGCGTGGTGATGTTGCTGCGGATGGTGTACTTCCCATAGCACCTTACCGTTCCAGTCGGCTTCCAAGACCACGCCACCCTTAAATGGAGAGCGGCTGAGAAAGCTGTCCTCTGAAGTGCGGCCGTTGTAGAACAGGGTACCCCGCTCGGTGAGGTAGCCCGACAGCGGGGGATAAGGCAGCTGCCACGTGTGCGCGATCTCGCCCTGTAGATCGATCAGATACACGGTCCTGTTTTGCTGGAAACGAGGGGCGAAAAGGGTGAACCCGGGGCAGGCACGCGCTGGATTGCACGCACGCAGTCCAACCCCGCGACGCTTCAAGGTGTTCTGCTCAACTGTTTTCATTTCGTATGTCATGGTATCGTCTTCCTTTCTTCGATGTTTTGGCAATACGCGTAGAGCGCGTCATAAACGGACATCTCTCGCTCCAAAAGCTCGTGATCGTTGTGATAAACAAGCCGGAAACCTTCGGCGATCGCCTCTAGCCCCGCAGATTCCAGCGCCAGCTCTTTTGCGGCCGTGTCGGCCCCTCTCACGATAACCGCCATTCGCGCGAGCGCGCGGTCAGTGAGGTTGTACTTCTTTATTAGGGCGTCAAAGCTGCACTCAGGGCCGCGGTGACCCAGCTCCACGTTAGGCACATCGAATGGAATTGCGCCTTCGCGTCGCGCCACCTCCATCACTTCTTCGTGCGGCACATATAAGAACTCAGCCTGTGGATCAACGAATCGTTTGATTAACCAAGGGCAGGCCACGCGGTCCACCTTGGGGCGTTCTCGAGTTACCCATTTCATGGCTTTTCCCTCCTTGTGCTGTAAATTGTGCGGACGAGTGTCTGGTTCCAAAAATTGCTGCCGCGTGCGCACGACGCGGGCCAGCATTTGCGCGGTCTTCGGGAATAAGCGAGTCAAAATTTCCATCTCACGTTGAGTCATGAGGGTGCGGAGTACTCCTGGAGACAACGAGACATTTGCGGTGTCCTCCTCTTCTCCCGGGCCGAGATCCCCGCTTTTGAAATCAATCCGAGGCGGCTTTCCGAGAACAATTAGGTTAGCGTACGACCGGAACTCCAAAAACCGATGCAAACGTTTCATGTGAGATTCACCTCATTAATGTGATTTTCAGTTGGTAAGAGATCGTCCACTCCTTTCAGAACCCTTTCGGTAGCATCACGCCGTCCGTTGCGCCCTACCTATCTCCGGCACGCAAAGAAACTCCGCCGCTGGATCGACGGCAACCGGTAAATATCGGCATGGTCGAAGTTCCGCCTGCTGCCCCTGCGATAAGGGGGATAAAGCCTTTCCATGCCAGCGCCATAATGACTCTCCCTCTGTCTTGCGGTCAGGAATCAGCGTTGACCGTCTGGGTTGTTACAACTGTTACATCGAAAGCTTCAGTCGTTATAATGGCACAGCTATTACAGCATTAAGATACGCTTGTCAATACTCGGGTCTATGGTCGACGAAAAGGGGCTGGTTGCTGCTTACTCATCAGCTTCCGCCCGAGCGGGATTAGTTCCGGGTAAAAATCTGCCGTCGGCTTCAGCGGCTTGGAGCTGGTGCCATTAAGAACCCTGCGTGTGTCCTACCTTTCGCGGCAGCGCCGGGTCGGACCAAGGTAAGTCGTTGATTTGGCAACGTAAGGTGCCGTAAAAGGCATCGTTTAAGGGCTTAGAAGGCGGTTTTTGGCGCTAAAAATGGCCTTTTAATAAAACAAAAAGCGATGCCGCGAGCCAACCGCTACTTCCTACCTGGGCATGCCTGGCACATTACGCACCGCTGCCATCGAAAACAATTTTTTTAAGGTTTGCGAAGGATCGCCGCCGCTATCTACACTGGCTTTTCGAAGCAAAGAGGCGATACGGTCTGTGCGTTCTGGACTACACGGTGACATCCAATCACGTCCACCTCTTGGTGAAGGATACCGGCGAGGATGTGATTGCCGAGAGCATGCAGCTCATAGTCAATTTGACTGTCGTAATGTTGTCTTTTCCTTTGACGGAGCCGAGCAAGGTGAAGTTGAGCGCAATGTCGAAGCCCTCTTCAGTGGCGTTTGCGAAGCCGTTGCCGCTCAGTTTCCCGCTATTGTCCTGGACCA
>DATMAM010000055.1:0-97438 GCA_035559995.1 Candidatus Acidiferrales bacterium | reverse complement strand
TTGACCGACGCCTACAGGCTCTGCTAACTCCTCTCATGGCGGTGTCCTCCTTCCTGCCCGTTCCCCGGGCTGGGTTTGATTTGGTTAACCCAGAAGGTTACACCGCCTTCTCTCTATTTCCACACCTTTCGATTATACCTCATCAAAAACATAGGCTGCCATAAAGGGATCCCCTTCGCGCAATTTATGGCGCGTTACACTCATCCTGGCGATTTCGACGCGGTCGCTGATGATTTTCCCGATCTCAATTTCATCGCCTATCACGCTGCATGGCCTTATCATGCGGAGCTGACGGCGCTGAAAAGCTTCAAGCCGCACCGAAAAAATCTCTTCTGCGAACTGGGCACGACGTTTGCCGCAACCGTTACGAGCCGGCCTTTGGAGTGCGCGCATATTCTGGGCACGCTCTTGCGCGATTTCGGGGAAGACTATGTTCTGTGGGGAACGGACTCGCCGCTCTGGGGTTCGCCGCAGTGGCAGATCGAGGCGTTTCGCCGCTTTCAGATCCCCGATCCGCTCGTCAAAGGCCACGGCTATCCGCGGCTGACGGCTTCGGTCAAGCGCAAAGTGCTGGGCGAAAACGCCGCCAGGCTGTGGGGCATCAAGCGAGCTTAATCCTTCGGACGGAGTATCGCATGCCCAGGTACGATTACGCCTGCGCGGATTGTGGCACCAACTTTGAAATAAGCCACGGCATGTTCGAAGAGCCGCGGATTCTATGCCCACGTTGCCGCTGCCCTGCCAAGCGGCTGCTAGGCGCGCCCGGTCTCAACCTGGGGAACTGCTCGAGCCCAAGCGCGGCAAAGTACGCGAAGATAAGCCCGGCTGAAGAAATCGCGCGCGAGCGCGAGCAACAGAAAGATTACCAAGGCATTTGGCTGCCCGCTCAGGTCAAGCATAACCCGTGGGACGGCTCCACATCATGAGCGGTGCTGATCTGGGGCGCGATCCCAGCCGGAGACTTTGAGCGCGGCTTTTGGTAGACAGGCCGGCTGTGAACGCTCATGCCTCCGTGGCGTCTTCCGCAAGCGGGGCAGCAGAGGAGGCTACCGCAAACTCGAATGGAAATCACCCAACAGCAGCATGGTGATACCCTAGAGCTCGCGGTCTCGGGACGGCTCGACGCCTACTGGGCCGGCCACCTGCACGACCAGCTCTCGGAGGTGCTGCGCCAAGGAGCGCGGCACGTTCGGCTCAATCTGAGACAGGTAGCGTACATCAGCTCGGCAGGGATTCGCGTTTTACTTCAGCTACACAAGCAGATCAAGGCAATCGGCGGTACGTTTGCCGTCGCTGAACCTTCGGAAGCAGTCAAGACAATTTTGGACCTGGCCGGACTCGCCGAGCTGCTGGTGGAAAGAGTCGCAGCCAGGGAGGTTCATGTTGCCCCATCGACGGCATTTGGTGCGTGGGAGCGCGCGAGCGCCCGGTTCGAGGTCCTTGAAAGCGCTCCCGAAGCGACATTGAAGGGCCGCATTATCGGAAGTCCAGATCTGCTAGTCGGTTGTCGGTTTGGCAAGGAGGATTGCCGAGAACTGTCGTTTGACGACTCAACCCTGGGCGTGGGGCTGGGGGCGTTCGGCGACAGTTTCGAGGATTGTCAGAGCCGGTTTGGCGAGTTTTTGGCAGCGGCGGGAGTGGCGGCCTATCTGCCTACGGACGGTACCAATGTACCAGACTACATTTTGGCAACGGGTCGTTTCGTACCGCGTTTGCAAGTCCTTTACGGTGTCGCTTGCGAAGGCGATTTTTCAAAAGTCGTTTACTTTGAAGGGAAGGAAAATTTCCAGCCGCCGGCGCTGCATGAGATCGTCGAGGCGTGCCGGGACATCGCGGGGAGCGATCCCATTGCAATCGCGATGCTTGCAGAATCGGCGGGTCTCATGGGCGCCGCCTTGCGCCGCTCGCCCGCGCTTGAACAATCCGCGCAAGCCCCTTTCGCACACCCGCAGATTCGCGAATGGCTTTCGTTTACCGCCGAGCGCGCTTACGCGAGGTCGCTGGCGCTGGTGGTCGGAGTCGCGGCATCGAGCCCGAGCGAGTTCGATCCGATGCTTCGACCGCTGGCGAAGAGCTCCGATATCCGCGGCCACTTCCATGCGGCGCCATTTTCCTACCGTCCGCTCAAGAAAGGCGAAACCAATCTAAAGGCCACCGCCGCGGCGCTGTTTGAGGCTGAGACCCTGCAGGGGGTCTTGCACTTGGTCAACGATGAGCGCGAGATCTCGGGTGCGGGAGGAAGCCGGTTCCTTCGTGGCGCTTGCTGGATCGGGCCGATTGGCCAAATTTCAGTGGAGAAAAGATGAAATGGCACTGCTTGTCGGGGCGTTGACCATAGGTTTGATTTTGTCTCTGCTGGCGCTGGGCGTGTTTATCAGCTTTCGCATTTTTGATTTTGCGGACATCACCGCGGACGGCTCCATTACATTTGGCGCGGCCCTATGCGCTGTCTTGCTGGTGAACGGCGCGCATCCGGTGCCGGCAACCGCGGCGGGCTTCGCCGGTGGACTAGTGGCGGGCGCGATCACAGGGATTCTCAATACCCAGTTCAAGATCCAAGGTCTGCTTGCGGGCATTCTCGTGATGACAGCGCTGTATTCTGTAAATCTTCATGTCATGGGAAAAAGCAATGTTCCGCTTCTTTCCGAAGCGACATTGATCACCTACGCCCAAAATGCGGGAGCCGCGATTTTTGGAACCACCGGCGACATCGACGTCGCGGGCTGGGGTGTGAGCGTCCGCGACGCCGCGACATTGGCGCTGACGTTAGCGGTGGTCGTGATGATTGGCCTGGTTCTCTACTTTTTCTTTCGGACCAATCTGGGAACGGCCATGAGAGCGACGGGCGACAATCCCCAGATGGTCCGGGCGCTCGGCGTTAACGTCGAAAACCTAACCGTCATCGGCCTTGCGATCTCGAATGGTTTGATTGGCCTGGCTGGCGCCTTGTTGGCGCAATACCAGGGCTTCGCGGATGTGCAGATGGGCATTGGAATGGTGGTATGGGGCTTGGCCAGCGTGATCATCGGCGAAGCATTGGTGGGCGGGGGAAGTTTCGGACTGGCGCTGACGGGCGCTGTCATGGGCTCGGTCCTTTTTCGTCTGTTGGTTGCGATTGCGCTGCGCTGGGGGCTGGACCCCAACGACCTCAAGCTGATCACCGCGGTTTTTGTCTTCGTGGCTCTGGTCCTTCCGGGTCTGTTGAGCAAGCTCGGTAAAAAACCCGCGGCGCCACCGCGAGGAGCCGCGGAACGCCCAGAGTCGGTGGCCCATGCTTGAGGTTCGGGAAGTTTTCAAGACATTTAATCCGGCGACTTCCAACGAAATGCGCGCGCTGCGCGGAGTGAATCTTTCCATCGACGAGGGTTCGTGGGTGATCGTCATCGGAACCAATGGCTCCGGAAAAACGACGTTGCTCAACGCGGTTGCTGGGACCTTTGCGGTGGATGCTGGCACAATCCGTTTGGACGATAAGGACGTAACGCGCTGGCCCGAGCACCGCCGGGCCAAAATGATCGGCCGGGTGTTCCAAAACCCTTTTAGCGGCACTGCGGCGAGCATGTCCATCGCCGAAAACTTCGCCCTCGCGCGGCGCCGCGGGCTCAGCCGGGGTTTGGGCTGGGCGCTGTCGGCGCGACTGAGAAAGGATTTAAAAGATCGCATCGGACAGCTGAACCTCGGTCTCGAAAACAGGTTGGACAACGTCATGGGAAGCCTCTCCGGAGGGCAGCGGCAGGCGCTCACGCTTCTTATGGCGACCTGGCTCAGACCGAAACTGCTGCTGCTCGATGAACATACGGCGGCTTTGGATCCGAAGAGCGCTGATCAGGTGATTCAGATCACCGACGAGGTCATTTCTCGTGAGAAGCTGACCACCCTCATGGTGACTCATTCCATGCATCAGGCAGCCAACCTCGGCGACCGCCTGATCATGATGCACCGGGGCCGGATTATTTATGATTTTCGCGGCGCCGAGAAGCGGCGGCTCCGCGCCGACGACCTGCTGGCGCGCTTCGAGGAGGTACGGCGTGCCGATCAACTAGACGAGACAGCGGCAGAGATGCTGAGACGGGTTTACGTCTGAGGCGGCTCCTGAATCAGCGATGCGAACGACGATCTCCAGACTCTTTGTGGGAGCAGGCCTTATCGGCCTGATTGCGGCGGTCCTCTTGCTGTCCGATTGGCACCAGCGCAAAGCAAAGGCTAAAGCAAACGCCGCAAGCTCGCTGGCGAAGAAATGGAAAGTCCACATCATCGAGTATGTTGCGACTGTCGACACGGAGGAAGGAGAGAGGGGCGTTCTGACCGGGCTACGCGATGCCGGCCTCGTGGAGGGGCGCGACTACGACGTGCACGTCAGAAACGCCCAGGGCGATATGCCCGCCGTAAGCGCCCTAGTAGACACGGCTGTCACCGAAGGGGCCGATCTTTTGATCACGATCACGACGCCGGCGCTCCAGGCGGCACTACGCCGCGGCAAAGGCACTCCGATTGTATTCTCAGTTGTTTCCGACGCTATAGCCGCCGGCGCAGGCCGAAGCGATAACGATCATTTACCCAATGTGACCGGCGTCCACTACCAAGGGGCTTACCCCGAGATGTTGCGGCTCATGCGCGAGAACTTTCCGTCGGTACGCGTACTGGGGACGTTGTTTGCTCCGGCTGAAATCAATATGGTGCGAGAGAAGGATCGGTTGCTTGAGGCGGCTAGGCAGACCGGGATCGAAATCGTCGCCCTGGCCGTCAATTCGAGCGGGGAGATGGGAGACGCCGCTCTGTCTTTGGTCAATCGAAGGATCGATGCGATCTGCAACCTCCCGGGAAATTTGACATCGGCGGGGTTCCCAACCCTCGTTGCGGCCGCGCGCGATCGGCAAATTCCAATATTTACTTTTCACAGCGCCCAAGCGCGGCAGGGAGCGATTGTCGCGCTTGCGCGGGACTATTTCGACTCCGGAAGGGAGGCTGGGTTACTTGCCGCCAGAGTGATGCGAGGGGAGAATCCCGGCAAGATTCCGTTTCAAGCGCACAGCAAGAACAAGCTGATGGTGAACCTGGAAGCGGCGCGGAACATCGGCCTAACGGTTCCATCGACACTGATAGAAAAAGCTGAGGTCATCGGTAAATAGCAAGGAGTTTCTTACGGCGGCTCAAGACGGAAGGGGGAGCTTATGATCAAGATCGGGTTGGTGCTTGGTTTCGTCTTCGCCTCTTTCGTGGTCATTAACTGTAACAGCACCACCCTGAGACAGACCCCAGCCATGACCGCGGATCTCGCACCCACGGGAAAACTCCGTGTAGCTCTTTTCACCGCGAATCCAGTCGTTGCGAGCAAGAACAGCACGACCGGCGAGATCACCGGGCCGTCGGTCATTCTCGGCAGGGCGCTGGCCGCGAATGCTGGCGTTCCGCTTGCGCCAATCGAGTACACGGCGATCGCAAAGCTCGTGGAAGACGCGAAATTCGGCGTCTGGGATGTCGCGGTCGTCGCTGTCGATCCTTCGCGCCGCGCTGTCCTCGACTATGCGCCCTCGCACCTCGTCGTCGATCTCACATACCTGGTGCCACCCGGCTCTCCGATCCGCAGAGTCCCCGATGCCGACCAACCGGGTAATCGAATTGCGGTTGCCCGTGGCGCGGCAACCGGCCTTATCCTCGAACGCTCGCTCAAGCAAGCCACCCTGACGCCGGCAGAAAACGAACCGGCGGCATTCGAGTTGATCCGGCAGGGGAAGGCGCAAGCCTACGCACAGAACCGCTTCCTGTTGCTCGGACTCGTCGACCGGTTGCCGGGTGCTCGCGTCCTTGACGATGGCTTTGCGAGTATCGAAATCGCATTTGCGTTGCCGAAAGGGCGCGAGGCCGCGCTCGCGTATGTCAGCGCGTTCGTGAAACGGGCAAAAGCATCGGGAGACGTTGCGCGCGCCATCGAGGCCGCCGGCATCCGTGGCGTGCGTGTTCCACCGACCCAGTGATCAGGCTTGTCATTTTTCTATGATCTCCGCCAGATCGCTCACTTCTTGAGGCAGCACCCACCGATCCTGAAAACGACGGAAGACTTCTTCGTTTACGATGAACCGCTTCGCAGTTGTAGATCGGAGAGGGATTTTCGCCGGGCTTGTGCCGGAAAGAATCTGCGCCACCAGTTCGCCTACTTCGCGTCCATGGACGATCATATCGACTCCCACGTCGAAGATGGAGCCGAAATTCGTCACGTTCGACATGCAAGAGAAAACGGGAATATTCGCTCCCGCGGCGACTTTCATGACAGCGGGCACTGCGCCGAGGACCGTGGAGTCGGCGCACACGAGAATTGCTTCGGCGCCGCGGCTTACCAGCGACTGCACCGCCTCGGCTACATCGGAAGAATGATTAACTGACGCTTCCAATAACTGGAACTTTGCGGACTGGCTGGTTTCCCGCGCCGCCTTCGTCCAGATCTGTGAATTCGGCTCGGCAGGATTGAAAGGGGCGCCGACCTTCTGCAATTTTGGCGAGAGCCGGCGCGCCAGGCGCAGGGCCTCGCGGGCGGGAATCGGAATCGGAACTCCCACGAGATAAGCGGGATGTCCCATAGGATCGTTGGGTTTGATGCCGACGCCCGCCGTGTGCGGGTCGGCAACCACTGCGAAAACTTGCGTCGCTTTGCCGGCGCGATTCGCCGCAGCGACCGCTTGGAAACTGGGAAAGGTCGGAGTCACGATCAGATCATAACCCTGGTTCACCACGTCAGCGGCTATGGCGTTCAGGTTGATCATGTCGTTTTGGGCGTCGAAGAATTTCACTTCCAGGTTCTTCCCCTGTACAAAACCTTTCGCCGCCAGAGTTTCTGTCATAAGAGCCAGCATGGTCGAAACGATGTGATGTTCGGTGAACCGGACAACGGCTATGCGGCGATTGGCTGGCGGCTGAGGCTCCCGGCTTAGGCTTGCACGCGTCCGTGGACACGATTATGGCAGCCGCCATAACGACAAGAACTAAAACAGGTACTTGTTTCCTCATGCCGTCTCCCATTGTTAAATTTGAGCTCCGTCTTCGGTCAAAAAAGGACGTGAGGTTCGCGTGGCGTCCCGGAAACGTTCCTCTTCGAACGCCTTTTATGATAGCCATCAACATGTTGTCAAATCGGAATGCCGATGGAACCGAAGCTAGAGGTATGGAAAAATTTCCTCGTTTGGCTTAATAAGATTGCACGCTGCCTCGTCTGTCCCTGGCGGTTCGAGGCGGGGTCGTTCCCCTCGTGACAGGAGCTTCTCATGAAGCGTGATCCCAGCGCCGGCATGCTGAGTCGCGCCGAGCTAACCGAGGCGGTCGAGCGCGGCGAGATCGAGACGGTGCTCACGGTATTTCCCGACATGTATGGCCGATTGATGGGCAAGCGCGTCACCGGTCGCTTCTTCGTCGATCATGTAGCCCACGAAGGCATGCACGCTTGCGACTATCTGCTCGCCTGCGACATGGAGATGGACGTTATCGCGGGCTACCAATACACGAGCTGGGAAAGCGGGTACGGTGACTTTCACTGCGTTCCCGATCTTGCCACCCTGCGCTGGGCCGCGTGGCTACCCAAGACGGCGCTGGTGTTATGCGATCTTTTCGACCAAGCCGGACAACCGGTCGAGGTATCGCCGCGGCGCATCCTCCAGCGGCAAGTCGAGCGGGCGCGCGCCGCAGGCTTCGAAGTCGGGGCCGGCTCCGAAGTGGAGCTGTATGTGTTTGACCAGAGCTTCGCGAGCGCCAAAGCCAAGGGCTATCACGATCTCGAGCCCATAGGCGCGTACAACGAGGACTATCACATCTTTCAAGGCACCAAAGAGGAGGAGTTGATCGGGGCCATCCGACGCAACTTGGACAAAAGCGGCGTCCCGATCGAGTCCAGTAAAGGAGAGGCAGGGCTCGGGCAGCAGGAGATTAACCTGCGATATAGCGACGTCCTGACACAGGCGGACCGCCACGTTATTTACAAGCACGCCGCAAAAGAGATCGCCTACGCGCAAAACAAGGCGGTAACCTTCATGGCCAAATGGGACGAGAAGCATACCGGGTCGAGCGCGCATCTTCACGTGAGCTTGTGGGATGCGGCAGGAGAGCGCAATCTCTTTCCCGGTGATCGGCCGGTCGGCCGGATTACGGCGAGCGACGTGTTTCGTTGGTTTCTGGGCGGATGGATGAAGCACGCGCGCGAGTTTGGCGCCTGCTATGCCCCCTACGTCGCCTCCTACAAGCGGTACAAGTCACGGACTTGGGCGCCGACGCGCATCGCCTGGGGCTATGACAATCGCACCGCCGGCTTCCGCGTTGTCGGTCACGATGATTCTCTCAGGATCGAGTGCCGCATCCCCGGTGCCGACGCGAATCCCTACATCGCCTACGCGGCGACGATCGCGGCCGGTTTGCGCGGCATAGAGCATAAGATCGAGCCGCCGGAGATGTTCCAGGGAGATATCTATGCGGGCGAGACTCTTCCGCGGGTGCCGACCACCTTGCGGGAAGCGATCGAAGAACTCGAGCGGAGCGAGCTTGCGCGCGCGGCCTTCGGCGCGGCTGTGGTCGAGCACTACCTGCACTTTCTCAGAACTGAGCAGCACAAATTCGACGAGGTTGTCACCTGTTGGGAGCGAGCGCGGTTTTTCGAGCGCGCCTGATTTAGCTACTTGCCCGAAACGGAACTGGAGCGCCAAGCTCCCATCGCACCAATAAGAGGAGTTATGCGACTAAAGGACAAAGTGGCGCTTATCACGGGCGCCGCGTCGGGAATCGGACGCGAGTCGGCGCTGCTCTTTTCGCGCGAGGGCGCGCATGTCGTCATCGCCGACGTTGATGACGAGGCCGGCGGCAAAGCGGTAGCCGAGCTTCGAGCCGCGGGCGGTCAGGCCGTGTATGTCCATGCCGATGTGGCGAAAGCAGCCGATGCCGCCGGGATGGTCCGCGCCGCCGAGGAGACGTTCGGGAGACTCGACATCCTCTTCAACAATGCCGGTATTTCCCATGGCCGGGACGACGACGCGATTACGACAGATGAAGATGTCTGGGATCTTACGATGAACACGAACCTCAAGGGAGTCTTTCTGGGTTGCAAATACGGCATCCCGGCGCTGCGCCGCGCGGGGGGCGGCTCGGTCATCAACATGGCTTCGTTCGTGGCGCTAATAGGCGCCGCCACGCCCCAGCTCGCCTACACGGCGAGCAAGGGGGGCGTTCTATCGATGACGCGCGAACTCGCGGTGATTCACGCGCGCGAGAATGTCCGCGTGAACGCGCTCTGCCCCGGACCGGTGCGCACCGAACTTCTGATGAAGTATCTAAATACGCGCGAAAAGATGCAGCGGCGGTTGGTTCATGTCCCGATCGGCCGCTTTGCCGAGGCGCACGAGATTGCCAAAGCCGCATTGTTTCTCGCTTCCGACGATTCCTCATTTATGACCGGCGCGGCGCTGGTGGTCGATGGCGGGATCACGGCGGCGTACACCACTCCCGAATAAACCCGGATTCCGCAATTAACCCTCGGGACCAGTGAGCGAGGCGCAAGCTGGAAGCGAAGGCGTCCGACTCTGCAATTTCAAAGTCATTTTGCTCTTTCGCACTTCGTTGCTATGAGGCTTGACTGTCCCTCGAAGCATCGCTAGTCGACGCATGCTCAGAGGCAGAAACCCATCGACTTCGCTAGGGAAGGGTTGCGCCTCGCGCTTCCCGTCGACCGCAACTGCGGAATCCGGGATAAATTACCCGTATTGACGCTGTGCACAGCCTTAAGCCTGAAGGGAGAACGGCGTGAAGTTTGTGTTTACGTCGTAGTAGTCCTCCTGCTCGACCCGCTTCAGGTAGGCGACGATGCGGTAGGTCGCTGGAGTCGCCACGACTTCCCAGAGAACTTTGGCGACGTAGTTGTCTATGAGGACGGAAATGAGCATGTCGCCGGTCAGCACGCCGTAAAAAGCCAGCGGGTAAAAGATTACCGAGTCCACGGCTTCGCCGACGATCGTGGAGCCGATTGTTCTGGTCCAAAGCCAGCGGCCGCGAGTCGCGACTTTCATTTTGGCCAAGACGTAGGAGTTGGAGAATTCGCCCGCAAAATAGGCGATCATCGACGCCAGGGCGATCCTCGGGGTCGTGGCGAAAACGGTTTCATAGGCCGCTTGATGATCCCAACCAGGCGCGGGCGGCAAGCTGAGGACTACCCATGACATGAACGAAGCAAAAACGAGAGCGCTGAATCCGGCCCACACGACCCTGCGGCTGCGCGCGTAGCCGTAGACCTCCGTTAGGATATCGCCGAAAAGATAGCTCATCGGGAAGAACAAAATCCCGGCGCCTAACTGAATAGGACCGAAGTGCCAGACCTTGCCGGGTCCGATGAGGTTTGAGCAGAGAAGAACGGTCACGAACACCGCCATGATGAGGTCGTAATATTTAAAGATTTTTCTCTCCGGAGGGTTTGCCATCTTCGCCGCCAATCTTTTTCTGAGCCGAGCCTCGGAGACGTGCCTTTTCGTCCGAGGAAAGCCGCCGATTATAGAGACCGCGCGCCATCGATTGCAACGCGCGCCAGAGTTGCAATTCGCCGAGGGCTGGTGTTTTATCGCGGGTGATTTTCGCCGCCACTGGTCATGGAGGACGTTGCCCCAAAAGCCGCGAAATTCATTCTAACGGTCTTGACGACGCATGGCTAAGAAACCAGCCAACCTGATCTACGGAGTCGATGAGGCGCCGCCGCTGGGCGCAACATTGCTTCTGGGCTTCCAACATATTTTCGTCTTGACGATCAGTTTTGTCCTCATCCTCGTGCTGGTGCGCGAGGGGGGAGGAAGCGCCGAGGACGCAGAGCGCTTGATCAAGGTTTCCATGATCTCGATGGGTGTGGCGACGATCTTGCAGGGCCTCCGCCTGGGCCCTGTCGGTTCTGGTTATCTTTGCCCGCAACTGATAGGGCCCGCCTATCTCTCGGCTTCGTTACTAGCGGTGAAGAGCGGCGGTCTCTCGATGGTAGCCGGGATGACAATGGTCGGCGGTTTTT
The DNA here is from genome assembly GCA_035559995.1 of Candidatus Acidiferrales bacterium. GTDB lineage: Bacteria > Desulfobacterota > Binatia > UBA9968 > UBA9968 > DATMAM01. The sequence continues at coordinate 86,424 of DATMAM010000055.1, read as the reverse complement.
TCGGGGCGCTGCTGTCGCGCGCGATGCGCTGGCTCCGGCCGATCTTCCCCGCGGAAGTGACGGGGACGGTCGTCGCCATGGTTGCGCTTGAGCTGGTGCCGCTTTCGGTCTCCAAGTTTCTCGGGTTTGAAGGACCAAACCCATCGATACAATCTTCCTCGGTTGTAGTCGCGTCGGTAACGCTAGCATCGATGGTGGCTCTCAGCGTATGGGGTCAGGCGAAGCTACGCCTTTATTGCGTCTTGATCGGCACGGGGATTGGCTATGCGTCCTCTTATTTCGCGGGCATTTTGACTGCCGAGCACCTGAGGCGAGTTGTCCAAGCGCCATTTTTCTCTATGCCCACGCTAACGCATCAAGGTTGGTCGTTCGATGGGGCGTTGCTGGTTCCGTTTGTGGTCGCTGCGGTGGCTTCGTCGCTTAAGGCGGTGGGTGATCTGACGACGTGTCAGAAAATCAACGATGCCGAATGGAAGCGCCCCGACATGCGTTCCATCGGTGGCGGCATTCTCGCCGACGCCTGTGGAGTCATCCTGTCTGGAGGCTTGGGTACGATGGGTCAGTCGACATCCTCCAGCAACGTCGGTCTTTCGATCGGCACGGGGGCCGCAAGTAGACGGATTGCGTTTGCCTGCGGGGGAATCATGATCTTTCTAGCCTTTTTCCCGAAACTCGCCGAATTCTATGTCATCATGCCTACTCCGGTCATGGGAGCGCTGTTATTTTTCTCGGTCAGCTTTATGATCCTGGCCGGAATTCAGATCATGTTGTCTCGTTTGATCGACGCGCGTAAGACCTTTGTCATCGGGATCTCGCTTATCCTTGGCCTTAGTCTCGACATGCTTCCAGGAGCGTATCGAGAGGTTTACCCCGCGCTCCAGCCGATTTTTAGCTCCTCGCTTTCGCTGGCCACCGTCTCGGCGATCGTGCTCAACCTTCTGTTGCGAATGGGCATCGCCAAGCGCGCGGTGTTCGAGTTCGAGCCTGGGGTGAGCTCGTCCGAGGAGGTCTTCAACTTTATGGAAAGGCAGGGTGCAGTCTGGGGAGCGCGCCGGGAGGTCATCTACAACGCGACGGCCGCCCTCAACGAGTTACTTGAGTCTTTGAGCATGCCGCAATTCGCGCAGGGAAAGGTTCAGATCGCGGTCGGCTTCGACGAGTTCAATCTGGACATCGATATCAGCTATAGCGGCGAGCCCATGGAATTTCCCGGCGCCCGGCCGTCGAGAGCGGAGCTTCTAGCGGATGACCAAGGAATGGCCAAGCTTGCCGGATTTTTGGTGCAACAGTACGCGGATCGCGTTAGATCCGATATCGCGAACGGCCGCTGCCGCATCCAGCTTCATTTTGACCACTAAAGGTTTGGCTGGACCCGAGCGCCCCACGAGCAATCCCACAGCATCGGGTGGAGCGTCGTTGAATGATGGACCTGATTGAGGTTGGATCACCCGAGTACGCGCTGGCTTTTCGAACTCTCGTACGCAATCTGGAGTGCGCGAAAACCGAGGAAACCCTCCGCCGCGTCATGGGTCGTCTTCCACGCGGGGCGAAGGCTGTGGATTGGGGGGCCGGAGCGGGACGCAATACACGCATGCTGTGCGCGCGGTTTGACACGGTGTACGCGGTGGAGCCGAGTACGGCTCTGCGCTCAGAGCTGGCGCAATCGGCGCCGAAAGCCGTCGTCATCAACGGTTCCATCCAGACAGCCACGCTACCGGAGCGGGTAGACTTCGGCCTGATCAGCCATGTCTATTACCACATTCCGGATGATCAGTGGGGCGAGCTGACTGCGCGCTGCGGCTCTTACCTCACTGACCAAGGAACGCTCGTCGTTGTGCTCAAGCACCGGGACAGCGAATGCAACCGGATGCTGGAAGCGTTTGGCGCTCCGCGCTTCGACCTTTTTACGATTGCCGCCGCCCTGCGCGAGCAGGCGCAATATACCGTCGAATTCAAGACGGTTCCCGCCAAAATCGCAACGACCTCGTTCGCAGACACACTCACCATTGCTCGGTTCATGTTAAGCGATCGCAGCGCGGCGTCATTTTCGCGGTTGCCTTCGAAAGAAGAGTTCGAAGCCTATGTGCGGAAGCATTTTTGGGACGACAAGACGCGCCGGGGGGGTTGGGAGTGCGCCGACGTCTTGGCTTTTGTCAGGCCAAATCGGAGGAAAGAGCCTACCTCGGAGCGTCGTCCGATCCGACGCTGATTAGAGAAACGTTTTCAGGCGGGAGCCCGCGCCGGCTCGACGATTCGCAGGGTCCGGCACGCGGGCGTGAGAAGTGATGCCGACGATGCTCAAGGAACCGTGGGCTCGACTCGGCGCGCTGCTCGCCCACATCAGCAGCGCCGGGCTGCGGATCTTTTACGAAGCTCCGGGTAGAATCGATCAGGCTCAAGGCAAGATCGCAATCCGCCGCTTGAGCGAGAACGTTAAAAGAGTCTGGGAATTGGTCGACATGTCCTCGGAAATTCCGATCTTTGCAACGCAGGAACAGGCGATAGAAAGCTTAAAATAGGTGTGGTTTAACATATCGAGGCGCAGGGAAATGCGCGATCGACTGCGCGACGAGCCGAAAGCCCATTCGTGGAGCTGATCGAGATCGGATCAGCGGAGTCACCATTGGCTTGCGGCTGCTGGTCGACGGAGCGATAAATGTTATTCGGGGTTACGTCCGCGCGGCCGGAATATCGTCCGGAGAACCGACCTGCTTCTGGACCATAGCAATCGGTTCGCTGGAGCGCTCCGCCCGACCGGCCGGGTTTTGATGGACGACGAGGAAAGGAGTAGCGAAACTCGCGGGTAACTAGTGCGCCCGTACTCCGATCGCGTCGAATCCGACGTTGTGGATGGCCGTTGTTATGTCCATTTCCATCTCAGTCGCTGATGTTTTGAAGAGTTCCCGACTCGTAAGGCTGTTTTTGAGGCGTGCGGGCGAAGCTGGCCGGTTGATGTTTACCAGTTTCAAATCGAAGCTTCTGACTCTGATCGTTGGCATCCTGCTTACAGCATCCGTCGCTTTTATGATCATGACGTCAAGAGCCGTCGAAAGGGAAACGCTGAAAGCCGCTGAAAAAACCACACAGGACGAACTGAACCTCGTCATGCTGGCGATCGCAAACGAATATCAAAGTCTTTCCTATCACAGAGAATACGCTTTAAGCCGTTACAAGGAGCAGGTTAAAAACTTGGTGGCTGTCGTGATGTATCGTCTTGAAGCTCGACGGGAGTTGGCCCTCCGGGGACTGATTACTGAAAAAGAGGCCAAGCAGACAGCCCTCGACAGCTTAAAACCCATTCGCTACGGCCACAACGATTACTTCTTCGCAGTGGATTACCAAACGCTTCGCTCGATTTCTCATCCTGATCCGGCGATTATGGGAACCGACATGACCAATTTTCAGGATATCAAAGGCAAATACGTCGTTCGGGAACAGCAGCGTGTGGTGCGCGAGCACGGCGAAGGATACGTTTCTCATTGGCACATACGGCTGGGAGAAGCGCAGCCGCGCGAGAAGTTGACCTACGTGCGCTTGTTTAAGCCATGGGGCTGGATCGTAGGAACCGGGATTTACATTGACGACATCGAATCGGAGACGCAACGCAAGCTGCAACATATTCTTGAACAGTTGCGGCAGGACTTTGCACGGATCACGATCGGGGAGTCGGGATATTTATTTTTGTTTGATGGGAGCGGGCGACTGTTGATTCACCCGAGCGTTGCCGCCGGCTATGCGACGCGCTCGAGCGAGCCTGTTACCGGGAGCGGGCAGCTGCAGGCGATGATGAACGCCGCGAAAACGCCAGACGTGCCGTACCGCTATACTTGGAATCATCCTCGCGATCCCCATAATTACCGCTACGCGAAGCAGGCCTATGTGCGATATTTTCAACCTCTGGACTGGTATGTCGGAGCGAGCGTCTATTTGGACGAGTTACGCGCTCCGGCGCGGGCAATCGTGAAGCAGCAAGCGTTTTTGACGACGATTGTATTTTTGCTTGCACTCGCTTTGAGCTGGCTGCTCGTGAGTCGGATGGCCAAGCCCTTGAACCGGCTTGCGGCGTATACGCAACAGTTGGCGGAGCGCGACTTCTCAAATTCCGAGGCGGTGGCCTCCGCTCTCGATCTTCTGGCCGCTTCGTGTCGCGACGAGGTCGGGAGGTTGGCGCGAATTTTTGCCAGCATGATACGGGCGCTCCAGGATTATATCGGCAAACTTACAGAGACGACGGCGGCGCGCGAGCGCATCGAGAGCGAATTGCGGGTTGCCCATGACATCCAGATGGGGATGTTGCCTAAGGTCCTGGCCGAGCGGCCCGAGTTTGACATCTACGCGACGGTTCAGCCGGCGCGAGAGGTAGGAGGCGACTTTTACGATTTTTTCTTTGTCGATGAGAACCATATCTGTCTGGCCGTTGGCGATGTCTCCGGCAAAGGCGTTCCCGCATCCTTGTTCATGGCGGTCTCAAAGACTTTGGTGCGGCTCACTACGACGTTGATCCGCGCTTTTACGGCCGAAGGCACTCCTCCCGACGAGGTGCTGCGCAGGGTCAACGCCGAGCTGGTGAGAGAGAACGATCAGTGCATGTTTGTGACGATTTTTCTGAGCATCCTGCAGCTGGACACCGGCGAAGCGCAATATGCCAATGCGGGGCATAATCCGCCATTCTTGATGTCAACGGACGGCACGGTGCGGGCGCTCGATGAGCTGCGGGCACCGCCCGTAGGAGTGAAAGCCAACGCTTCCTATGGAAAGCGTGTTCTTCGACTGCTACCGGGAGACATGCTTTTTCTGTACACCGACGGGATCACCGAGGCGGAAAATTCCGCAGGAATGTTTTTCTCTGAGGATCGGCTCAGACAGTGTTTGGCCAGCGATGATCGACGCTCATCCAGGCTGTGCGCGCAGCGGGTGCTGGACGAGGTGGCGACTTTCAGAGACCGCTGTCCGCAAAACGATGATATGACTTTGTTGGTCTTTCAATACCGGCGTAATGCGTCGCGGAGGCCGGAGCCTCGTACGGGCGAGACGGTCGCCTGATTTTAGCCGCGCCACCGCATGCGCAGTGGCAACGTGCGGCGCGTTTCTTGACGCGCACAAGGGAAACCAAAAGGTGGAGTTATGCGAGTCGTAGTCAGCAAATTCGAATCCGGCGCGGTTCTCAACGTTGACGGGCGGATTGACGCTGTCACCGCGCCGCAATTTCGCGACCAACTGATGACATTGATCGACTCGGGGTACACGCGAATCATCATCGACTGCGCCCTGCTCGCTTACATTAGCAGCGCGGGCCTGCGTGTCCTGTACGAGGCCGCGAACAAACTGGAGCCTCACCAGGGTCGCATGGCCATCTGCCGGGCCAACGCGGACGTGAGGCGAGTGCTCGAAATGGTAGACATCGCCTCGGAGATCCCGATTTTTGCGACTCAGGAAGAAGCGATACAGGGTTTGCGGTATCTCGGATGACGAGATCATGGCGGAAGAATTGACCATCGAGCTCAAAAACGCGCTCTCGGAGGTGGAAGCATTGCAGCGCATGTTGGCTGAATTCGGCGAACGCCACCACCTTTTGGAGAATATTGTGTTCGATGTTACCCTGGCCTTGGAAGAAGTCCTGACGAACATTATCTCTTACGCGTTTGACGACGACGGAGAGCACAAAATTCGTATCCGCCTCTCGCTAGACGAAGGGGTATTGACGGCCGAGGTGGAGGACGACGGCAGGCCTTTCGACCCGCTTCGGGTCCCGGCGCCAGAACTTAGTAGCCCGCTGGAGAAGCGCCCCGTCGGCGGCTTGGGGATTCACCTCATCAGAGGTTTGATGGATGAGCTTGAATATCGGCGGGTTCGCGGCCGAAATGTTCTTCGGCTGAAGAAGAAAGCGAAGGTGAGTTGAAGGATCGGGATCGGCCTGAAGATACTGTGCGCATGAAGAGAGCCGGGTAAGCTTTTGGCAGAGGCGAATTGGCTCGTCCCGCGATTCTTGAAGAGCGGGCGGCGCCAATGTAAGGGCCAACCAGACGAAACAGCAATCGCGACTGTTTTGCGCCATGGAAATCACTGAAAGGCGAAGCGCTAGTAACGTTGTTACTTTGAGCTTGGCCGGGCGATTGGATACGACGACGGCGAGGAGCTTTGAAGAGAAAATTTTAGACGCGATCGATTCAGGGGACCGCAAGTTTGTGATCGATCTTTCGCAGCTCGAATACATCAGCAGCTCCGGCCTGCGCGTTTTTCTTCTCGCCGCCAAGCGGCTGAGCAGCTTGCACGGAAGGATCGTCTTGTGCTCGCTCAAACCTCATATCCGGCAGGTCTTCGATCTGGCCGGGTTTTCCTCGATTCTTTCAATCTATGCCGCCCGCGACGAGGCGCTCGAGAGCTTTTAGTTCTCTTGTCTATCGCGTGGGGAGGTTGCCCGCGATTTCACAAGGCGATGTTTATGTAAAGAAGCTGCACACGGGCGTCTTGCAGTGATCTCTATGCGCGCTGGCAATCCGCCTTCGCCGGCCAGCGGCGAAAAACGTCATTTCTTTCATAGGACTATTCTTTCCCGAGTCTTTCTCGCCGCCGGCGATGCAACCCGGCGAAATGCAGTCAAGGGGGGTTGACCGACCGGGGTTGAGAGAAAGCCAAAGGCGTATTCGAGAGAGGGTTTCGTCACATTCACGGGCCGGGCTGGTCGCGGAACACTCAGCTTCGCTTATCACCTTTAGCGCGACGGGCGCGAACAGAACGAAACGAGCTCAAGCTGACCTTACCGCCGGACGACCAAAACGAGCCGGAGTTTGCGGGGCGCGGACAACCGAATAACGCGCCGCCTGGAAAACCTGCGGTTCTTCCCGTTCCTGGAATAGCGCCGGATGTGCAAACTTTGCACGCCCGGAGATTCGATCGTGTGAAATGTGCACATGCCCTGTGCGTTGCAAAGCCGTTTTTGCCGCCGCCACGCGTTGATTTCAAACAGTTTCGGCGGCTCGAATAGTTTGGCATCGGGGTTGCCGTGCGGTCTAAAGGATAACGGCAACGGGTACGCCGTTGGTTCGAGGTGGAGCCATGAAACTTATCTTTCTGGCGGTCGGTTTGGCGACAGCTTGGTTGTTTTCCCGGGCGGATCCGGGTCTCGCAGCGGTTGCGGCCGCGGTGGTCGAAGCGAAAAAAGCGGCCGAGGCGAAGGGCTACATCTTTGAAACCAGCCACGATGAAATCGTCGCCAAGGCTAAAAAGGAAGGCCGCGTCCGGGCCCTCACGGGTCTCGATCCAGAAACGTTTCCGCACATGCTGCAAAGCTTCAAGAAAAAATACCCGTTCATCGAAGTGGAGCTGGTCGAGATTCAGGGGCCGGACGCGGCGCAACGCTTCATCATGGAACTAAAGGCGCGGACGGCACAGAAATGGGATACCGCCAACGCGGCGACGGAATTTTATGAGGAATACGTTTCGTTTGCCAAAAAGTTTGACATCCTGGGCATGGCGGAGCATGGCGTGCTCGGCATCTCGCCCAAGATGATTGACCCCAAATATCGGACTACCGTATCGCTCACCAGCGGCCTCACCGTGCCCGTTTATAACAGGAAACTTATTTCGGAGGAGAGGGTTCCGGATAAGTGGGAAGATTTTCTCAAGCCCGAATTCAAAGGCAGAAAATTCATGGTGGACATCAGGACGCATGTTTTTGCAGCTTTCCCTGCTTGCCCCGAGCAAGGGCTGGGCCTGGAATGGGCGATGAGGCTTGCCCGGGGGCTACGCGAGCAGGATCCCGTTTGGTTTCGCGGCAACAGCAGGGCAATCCGCGCGATCCATGCGGGAGAATACCCGCTTCATTTCGGAACGCACTACCAGTCGATTGTAAGAGCGATTCAAAAAGACCCGACCGGGGCGTTGCAGTTCAAGATTCTCGAGCCGGTTCCGCTGCGCCTTGGCAACTCCGAGATGGTACTAAATTCCGCGCCGCATCCTTACGCGTCGCTCTTGCTCCTCGAGCATTTCGCGAGTCCCGAGGGACAGGAGATTATCGACAAGTACTATCCGGCGATCGCCTCAGTATTTTCTCCGGGAAGCAATCTCGCGAAGCTGCTCAGGGGAAAGAAGCTCTGCGTGAACAGCTTTGACACGTTTCACCAGTCCGCCAAGTGGATGGCGATGGCGGTGGAGGCTTTTGGCTTTCCCAAAGCGGAGACGGGCAAGTAAGGCAAGTAAAGAGCGAGGCCGAAGAAACCAACGGCTCAGAAGGAGGTTCGTCTGATGTTCGCGGAGCATTTCACGGCGGCAAGCGGGAAAAAGCAAAAGTCACTTCCGCTGGCGTTTTTTTATTGCGGCTTGGCCGTACTTGGCGTTACGGGCGTTTCGGGAGCCACTTCCTGGGATGAGACGGTGGCGGCCGCGCGGCAGGAAGGAAAGCTGGTTGTAGTCCTCGGCGGCGCGGCGTCACGAAATTATCGTCCGATCTTCCGATTGTTCGAAGACAAGTTCGGCGTGCGAACGGTGGTCTCGACCGGCGGCGGGACCAATCAGGCGGATCGAATCCTGGCTGAGCGCGGCGCGGGCAAGCACGAGGTCGACATCATCATGACTGGCGGCACTACCGCCAACACCCGGCTTGTGCCAAACGGCGTGCTCGACCCGGTCGGCCCGGTCTTGTTTCATCCGGAAGTCGTCAACAAGTCGCTGTGGTACAAGGGCAAACACCATTACAGCGACCCCGAAGAGAAGTATGTTTTCGCCTTCTCGGGCACGGCGGACCTGACCCCTGTCGTGATGCGTTTCAACACGAAAAAGTTGCCAGTCGAGGCGGCAAAAAAGATCGACTCCGTATGGGGGTTCCTCGACAAGCGGTTTGCCGGCGAGATTGTCGCGCTTCCGCCGACGATCGGGGGAGCCGGCGGCACCTATTTCACCGTCCAGGTTCATCCGGATATCGGGGAGAAATACCTCCGGCGCTTCTTTGACCCCGAGCTCAACGTGACGTTCACGGAGGACTATCGGCAGATCGCGGATGGCGTTGCTCGCGGAAAGTACACGATGGCGATCTTTGTCGGCTCGGCCGGCCGCGACATCGACAAGCTCGGCCGGCAGGGTCTTCCGGTGGCGAGCTTCACGGACATTCTCGACAGGCCGCTCAAAGAGCGGCCGACGCTTCAGGGGACGGGGGCGTCCAACAACATCGCCGTGGTCAACCGGAGGCCCCATCCGAACGCCACGAAACTGTTCATCAACTGGTTTTTGTCAAAAGAGGGACAGACCGCAGTGCATACCAAGAGCGAGCAGACGCCCGACCAGACGTTCCGCATAGACGTCACTGAGGTCGGCAAGCTCAATCCGGCGGAGATGCGCAAGCCCGGCGTCGATTATCTGATGCTCGAGCACGACCCGGAGGTACAAAAAAAGCGGATCACCCTGATGAAGCGGGCGGAGGAGCTGTACCGCGAGACGCGAGTCCGGTAGAGTTTGCCCGGTTCGACGAAGAATTTCCACCGTTCGCGAGCGCTGCTCCGTTGTAAGCCGATGGCCGAGATCTCGACGACCGCCGCGCAGCCGTTAAGCGTCCATGTCCGACCGCGTAGCAGCACGGCGATCATGGCCATTATCCTTCTCGTCTTGGGCTTTTATCTCATCTACCCCGTTTTTCTAATTCTCCTTCAGAGCTTCAACACAGCCACCGAAATACTGACCGGCACGCCCAAGTGGGGACTGGACAACTGGCGGGCGGCTTTGGGCGAGCCCCGCCTGCTCAAGGCCGTGGGTAACACGATCATGATCTGGACCCTGGTCATGCTCGTGAGCTTCCCGACGGCCATCCTTATCGCCTGGATCTTGGCGCGCACGAGAATACCTTTCAGCCACGGCCTGGAGTTCATGTTCTGGATCTCTTACATGATGCCCGATATCTCGACGACCATCGCGTGGATCATGCTCCTCGACCCGGAGCTGGGGATGATCAATGTCTGGCTGCAGAAGCTGTTTCCGTTTATCAAGGACGGCCCGTTCAATGTTTTCAGCGTCCCCGGTATCTTGTGGGCGCACCTTATGGCGAATGGCATCGCGCTCAAAGTGATCTTGCTCACTCCGGCCTTTCGGAACATGGACGCGAGCATGGAGGAGGCGGCGAGAGTGAGCGGCTCATCCGACCTTCGCACCATGCTCTGGATCACCCTTCCCCTTATGGCGTCGCCCATCGTGCTCGTCTTTGCGCTCCAGCTCCTGAGAATTTTTCAATCTTTCGAGATCGAGCAACTGCTGGGCGTACCTTTCGGGTTTTTCGTATACTCCACGATGATCTTTGACATGGTGCGGCGCGAGCCGCCGCTCTACGGCCAGGCGACGGCATTGGCGAGCATTACCCTCCTGGTCGTAGCGCTCATCGTCCCCATGCAGCGGTGGATTCTCCAGCGCAGGCACTACACCACGATCACTGGCAGTTTCAAGCCGGGCCTCATTGACCTGGGTCGCTGGAAATGGCCGGTGTTCGGCATCGTCGCTACACTTGTTGTTCTGCTTACTCTGCTGCCGGCCGTCATTCTGGTGGTCAGCAGTTTTATGACGCGCGCGGGCTACTTTGAGATCGACCCCGTTTTTACCCTCGACCACTGGAGGCTCGTGCTCACCGACCATCTTTTCATCGATGCTCTCAAGACGACGCTCATCCTGGCAAGCGCATCGGCGCTGGTAAGCCCGCTGCTCTTCTCCATCTTAGCTTATATTATGGTCCAAACCCGCTGGCCCGGGCGTAACGCATTGGATTCGATCATCTGGAGTTCGGCCGCTGTTCCCGGGATTCTCTCGGGTTTGGGGCTCCTCTGGCTATTTCTGGGAGACTTTCCGCCGGGAAGCGGCTTTCGGCCGCTGGCGTTCCTCTACGGCAGCATCTATGGCTTGATCCTGGTCGTCATCATTCAAGGCAAGACCACCGGGACGAATATCTTCAAAGGGGTGTTCGTGCAAGTCGGTAAAGACATGGAGGAACAGGCCCGGATCTGCGGCGCGGGATGGCTGCGGACCTATTTTCGGATTTGGATTCCCCTTCTCATGCCGACATGGATTTTGATCGGCACGCTGAACTTCATCACCGCCGCGAACACAACAAGCAGCATCATTCTCATCGCCGACCGCAGCACCCGGACGCTTTCGATTCTTGCGCTGGAGTTCGCTTCGCCGGACATCGCCATGCGCGAGGAAGCGAGCATCATCGGCATTTTCCTCATTGTGCTCACGGTCGGAGTCGCGAGCCTGGCGCGCGCTTTCGGCCTCAGGCTCGGCGTGCAGCACGACCGCCGCGCGGACGCGAAAATCGCTTAATTCCCGCCATAAGCCTGCGCCAAACGGCCGGATCGGCCCCGGGACGGTGCGCCTTTCGGGGCCGGACGGAACCTTCTGGACTAAGGGGGACCATATTTGATAAAGGGTCAGGCATCGGGCGTATGTCCAGAGTCCTGGTCGTTGAAAAGACGGGCGATATCCAAGCCCTGTTGAGAGACCGGTTCTCGCGCCATCAGGTATGCGTGGAGGGGATCCCTTTTGTCGGCGGGGCGATGGAGAAATGCAAGACGGGGCGATATGAGGTCCTGATCTGGGACGCGGCGGGATCCAAAACCGAGCAGTCCAAAGGCCTCGAGCTCCTGGACCTGCTTACCAGAGATTCAATCAAAACGTACGCCATCGTGGTGACCGACCAAAAAGGAGGTTCGCTCTCGCTGGAGCGCTTGCGGGCGTACGCGCACCGGACGCTGATTCGGCCGGTAAGCCCGGAGGATCTCTATACCGCCGTCAACCAGGCGCTGAACCAACAGATCGCGCGGGATGGCGGTGAGATCCCGCAGGAGGTGGCGATTCCCCTGGAGTTTGAAGGCATGCTGGGAATCAGCTTGCCGATGCGGGAAGTTTTTCAGAGGATCCTTGAAGTCGCCGCCGAAGACATCGCGGTTTTGATCACGGGCGAGACGGGAACCGGCAAAGACATGGTTGCGGCCGCGATTCACCGGCGAAGCAAGCGCCGCTATGGCCCGTATATCGCGGTGAATACCGGCGCGATTCCGTCGGAGCTGGTGGCGAGCGAGCTGTTCGGCCGCGAGAAGGGCGCCTATACGGGCGCGGTCGAGACCGCGAAGGGGAGATTCGAGGAAGCGCACGGGGGGACTATTTTCCTCGACGAAATCAGCACGATCAGCGAAAAGGTTCAGGTGAGCCTTCTGAGAGTGCTGGAAACGAAGACCTTCCGGCGCGTGGGCGGCGAAAAAGATATCTTCGCCGACGTGCGCGTGATCGCGGCAACCAACGAGAACCTCGAAGAGGCGGTAAGGCAGAAGAGATTCCGCGAGGATTTGTTTTACAGGCTTGAAGTTTTCCATATCCACGTTCCGGCCCTGAGGGACCGGCCCGGGGGGATTGCCTTTCTCACCAATCATTTTGTGCCGCATTTCAACAGCATCTACAAAAAGAACGTCCGTAATGTTACCGCGGAAACTTGGCTGTGCCTGAGGAGATACCATTGGCCCGGCAACGTGCGCGAACTAAAGAACGTCATTCAACGCGCGGTGCTGATGGCCAAGGGAGACGAGCTGACGCCGGACCTGTTGCCGCTGAGAATTAGGACGGCGGGTACCGCAGAGAATATCTCGGCCCCAAACTTCCCCATCCACGTCGGTATGACGCTGAGCGCGGTCGAAAAGGAATTCATCTTGATGACCCTTGCCGCTACCAAAGGTAACAAGAAGGAAGCGGCCACGCAGCTAGGGATAAGCCGCCGCGCGCTGTACGATAAACTCAGAAAGCACGGCTTGGCGTAGCCACCTGCCCAACTTTCGGGACGACCCACCGGCGGTCACGATCACTCGCAGACAAAACGAGAAAACGCGACGGTCTATCGCGCCGTGTAAGTTATCTACACATGCAAACGGGTGGCTGTGTGTTTTTTGCACACCTCTTGCCGCTTGGAGCGTGTGGTGCTGCTCTTCTCTCCGCGTAGAATCTGTAACTTCTCGCCCGGGTGTGGCACTGGCTCGCTGGCACGTCGGTTGCTCCCACCCAGACGCTAGCACAGCGGGAACGCTTGTTGGCGGCTTTGGAATTTAACGCGATCCGTCGATCTTTCGTCTAGCTGTTCCGTGCTGCATCGCTTGCATAAAGCTTTGCTCGTCTGCGCGGACGGATGCGACGAGGTGGAAGAGTGCCTCAAGCAGGCCGGCTGCGCCGTGACCAAAGTGTGCAACGGCGGCGCGGCGGTTGCGAGAGTCCGCCGGGAGATCTTCGACGCGGCGGTTCTCGTCTCGACGGGAAGAGAAATGGACCTCGCGGAGACTGTCTTCAATTTGCGTGACATCAATAGATCCATGGAGATCGTGATTGTCGCCGGCTGCGGCGACGGAGGCGTAATCGGCACCATCGCGCAAACCGTGCCCAACACCATCTTGCTCAATCTTCACGGGCTGGAGGTGCTCGTGCAGGCATTCAAGGGCTTAACGGCGAAAGCGGGTGAGCGTCACCAAACTAATAAAAAGGAGAGCCCATTATGAGAGCATTGGTCGTACCGATTATCTTTTCGATTTTTCTATGCTGGCCTAGTCACGCGCAATCGCAGTCTTACTACCAGGGAAAAACGATCACGATCATCTCCGGGACAACGGCGGGAAGCCAATACGATGCGTACGCGCGGCTGATCGCGGCTCATTTCGGCAAACATGTTCCGGGAAAACCCAATGTCCTCGTGCAAAACATGCCGGGAGGCGGCTCCATGGTCGCCGCGAACTACGTCTATGGCGTTGCCAAGCCGGACGGCTTGGCCATCGGCTCGATCAATCCGGCGCTCTATTTCAATCAGCTGGCTCAGCGCAAAGAGGTTCAGTTCGACTGGGCCAAATTCCAGTGGCTCGGAAGCCCCGACCGCTCGGACCACCTGCTCTACATGCGCACGGACACGCCGTACAAAACGATTCACGATGTGCGCAAGGCGACCACCCCTCCCAAGTGCACGGCCACAGCGACCGGAACCACGGGCCATTACCTGCCGAAGCTTTTGGAAGAAACCATAGGCACGAAATTCGAGATTATTTTGGGCTATCCGGGCGGGCCGGAAATGGATCTGGCGGTGGAACGAAACGAGGCGCAGTGCCGCGCTTTTACCGTCACCGCATGGTTTAGCGGCGAACCTTACGCGACGTGGCGGAAAAACAACTTCGCGCGCGTGCTTATTCAGACCGGCCGCACGCAGCGCGATGAGCGCTTGCCCGACGTGCCTACCCTCTATGAACTGATGGACCAGTACAAAACACCAGAGAACGACCGCCGGTTGGCCGACGTCGTGCTCGCCTCCAACATTTTCGGCCGCCCGTACGTGGTTGCGCCCGGCGTTCCGGCCGATCAGGTCAAAATCCTGCGCGAAGCTTTTGCAAAAACCATGGTCGACCCCGAGTTCTTGGCTGAGGCGAAGAAAAGGAACCTCGAGATCAGACCCTCTGCGGGCGAGGAGCTGGAAAAGCTGGCAAAGACGATCGTGGTGCAGCCGCCGGAAGTCGTTGAACGGATGAAAAAGCTATTGGGGAAATAACCGCTCGTGAGGAGGGCGCGCGATGGATAACAAACGGCTCGCGCTTGTGGCGCTTGCCCTGAGCGTCGCTGTCGTGGTTTTCTCTCCCGGCGTCGGCGCTCAGGATTTCTACAAGGATAAGACGATCCGCTTTGTGGTTGGGTTTGCGGCCGGGGGAGGCTACGACCTGTCCGCGCGCATTGTCGGGCGCCACATGGGAAAGCATCTTCCCGGCAACCCCACCATTGTCGTCGAGAACATGACCGGCGCAGGCAGCCTGATTGCGGCCAACTACACGTACAACAGCGCCAAGCCTGACGGCCTGTTCGTCGGGATCTGGAACAGCGCGTTCGTCCTGCGCCAAGCCCTTGGGGACAAGGCGGTGAGGTTCGACGCGCGCAAGTTCGGCTGGGTGGGCGCGCCAACCAAGGGGACGCCTTTTTGCGGCATCATGGCACACACGGGACTCAAGTCCCTGAAAGACATCATTGCTTCCAATCGAGAGATAAAAATGGGAGCGACCGGACCGGGCTCCACGTACGATGACCTGCCGCAGATCCTGAACAGGACGCTGGGGACCAAGTTCAAGGTAATTAGCGGCTACGAGGGAACCGGGCCGATTCTCGTGGCCATGCGCAGAAAAGAGATCGACGGCGGCTGCTGGACGTGGGAATCCGCGCGCACGACGGCGAGAGCGGTGCTGGACGCAAGCGGTGAAGAAAGGCTCATCCCGTTCTTGATCCATAGCCGCGAGCCGGACCCCGAGGTGAAGGGCCTGCCGCTCATCGCGGAGGTGATCAAGGGCGAGGACAATCTTTCCGCGTACCGCACCTGGTCTTCGACTTACGAGTTCCAGAGGCCATTTGTCGTGCCGCCGGGAACGCCCAGAGAGCGGCTGCAGCTCCTGCGCAGCGCCTTCGCGGCGACCTTCAAGGATCCGGCATTTATTGCGGAAGCGGAAAAATCCAAGCTCGAGACCACTTTTGTCTCGGGGGAGGAAATCGAAAAGCACGTGGAGAAGATTCTCTCGGTAACTCCCCGCGCAAAGGAGCTGCTCAGCTTCTTGATGGTCAAAGGGGAAAAGTAAGCGAGCCAACGGAGGGGTAATCGTATGAAGCGTTACTGGCGTCTGGCGTTCACGGTTACGATCTCTTTTCTTGCTCCAGCCTGGGCAGAGGCGTCGACGCACGATTTCTACAAAGGCAAAACGATCCGCTTCGTCGTCGGTCTTGCCCCCGGCGGCGGGTACGATCTTTCGGCGCGGACCGTCGCGCGCCACATGGGGAAGCATCTTCCCGGCAACCCGACCATCGTCGTTGAAAACATGACCGGCGCCGGGAGCCTCCGAGCGGCAAATTACACCTACAACAGCGCCAAGGGCGACGGACTATTCGTCGGCATTTGGAACAGCGCTTTGATCTTGCGCCAGGCTCTCGGCGATCCGGCGATGAGGTTCGACGCGCGCAAGTTTGGCTGGATTGGCGCGCCGACCAAGGGCAACCCGCATTGCAGCGTTATGGCGCACACGGGGCTAAAGACGCTCAAGGACGTGCTGACGACCGATCGGGAGATCAAGATGGGCTCGACCGGGCCCGGATCGACGTACGACGACACCCCGAGGATCTTGAATCAGACCATAGGGACGAAGTTCAAAGTGGTCAGCGGCTACGAAGGAAGCGGGCCGATCTACGTGGCGATGCGGCGAAAGGAAATCGACGGCGGTTGCTGGGGCTGGGAGTCGGCGCGGACCACCGCCAGAGCGCTGCTGGACGGCCAAGGCGATGAGAAGCTGATCCCATTCCTTATCCATAGGCGTGAGCCGGACCCTGAGGTCAAGGACTTGCCGCTTATTCCAGAGGTGATTAAAGGCGAAGACAATCTCGCCGCGTACCGGACATGGGTGGGGACCTACGAGTTCCAGCGCCCGTTCATGACGCCGCCGGGCATACCGAAGGACCGGCTGCAGCTCTTGCGGAAAGCGTTCGCGGCGACGCTGAAGGACCCGGAATTTCTCGCCGAGGCCAACAAGGCGAAACTAGAGGTCACGTTCGTGTCCGGCGAAGAGGTCGATCAGTACGTGGAACAGATCTTGGCGATCACGCCGAAAGCGAAAGAGCTTCTCAGCTTCTTGATGACCAAGCCAAAAGATTAGCCGGGCCCAGTCGAATGGAATACGTCGAGGCCTTCTACCATGGCCTTCTCAACGTGCTGCCTTTCTCCGGTCAGGGCCAACAGGCCTTTTTTTTCATGCTGGTGGGGATCTTCATCGGCTTCTGGGTCGGCATCCTGCCGGGCCTCGGAGGCGCCGCCACGCTGGCCCTCATGCTGCCGTTCATCTATAAAATGGACCCCACCTCCGCGTTTGCGTTTCTCCTGGGGTCCAATGCCGTAACCGCCACCACAGGCGACATCACTTCGATTTTGTTCGGCGTTCCCGGCGAGGGGACGACCGCCTCGACGATCGTCGACGGGCATCCGATGGCCAAAAAGGGCGAGGCGGGCCGGGCTCTCGGCGCGGCGCTGATGAGCTCTCTAGTCGGCGCGATCTTTGGCGCGTTCGTTTTGGCCGCGGCCATCCCCATCGCCGCGCCGCTGGTTCTCTCCATCGGCTCTCCGGAATTTTTCATGCTGGCGCTTTTGGGCATCACGTTTGTCGGCTCGCTGAGCGGCGGCAATATCATCAAGGGACTTCTCGCCGGCGCCCTGGGGCTCATGATCTCCACCGTCGGGCTGGACCCCATTCGCGGCATTCCGCGCTTTACGTTCGAGGGCATTTTAGGGCAGGGAGCGTCGATCTTTTTGTGGGACGGCATCGATCTGGTTTCGGTGACGATTGGCCTATTTGCAATCCCCGAAATCATCGACTTGGCGGTTAAGGGAACAAGCATCGCGCGCGAGCGAGTCGAGAAACTCGGCGGCGTCCTTGAAGGCGTAAAGGATACGTTTCGCCACTGGTGGCTGGTTCTTAAGTGCAGCGCTCTCGGCGCGTACGTCGGTATTCTCCCCGGCGTCGGTGGCGGAACAGCCCAATGGGTGGCGTACGCCTATGCGGTGCAGAGCTCGCCGAACAAGGAGCGCTTCGGCAAAGGCGCGGTCGAAGGCGTTCTTGGCCCGGGGGCCGCGAACAACTCGACGCGCGGCGGGGATCTCATCACCACGGTTGCCTTCGGCATTCCGAGCAGCGTTTCGACCGCGATCCTGCTCGGGGCCTTTCTCATCCAGGGGATCGTCCCCGGCCCGGACATGCTGAATCCGGCGAAGCATCTCACGCTTACATTCTCTTTTGTTTGGATCATCATCGTCGCCAACATCATCACGGTCGCGGTCTGTTTTCTCTTTCTCAATCAGCTCGCGAAGGTTACGAACATCCGGGGCGCGCTTCTCATTCCTTTTCTTCTCGTATTGATTTATCTCGGCGGCTTTACCGTGAAGAACAGCTTCGGCGATATGATCGTCGTCCTTATCTTCGGCGCGCTCGGCTGGCTCATGGTGCAGTTCGACTGGCAAAGGCCGCCGCTGCTTGTGGGACTGGTTTTAGGGACCATCACGGAGAGAAATTTCTGGATTTCCACGCGCGCCTACGGGACCGGCTGGCTTTTACACCCGGGAGTCCTGATCATCGCGGTTCTCATCTTCGGCGCGATCGTCTACTCCGTGCGCCAGATGATGCGCGAGAAAAAGAAGCCGGCGGCTGCCGCTGCGGTCGCGCAGGAAACGGACGTGGTCTTGCTCACGAGCCCCGTCTACCGGCCCATTTTTGCTTTTTTCTTCGTTGTGCTCTTCGGCTACGTCTTGCGCGAGACCCTTTACGAGATTCGCCCGATGGAAGAGCGCGCCGCGCTCTTCCCGATGGTGATCGGTATTCCAGGTCTCGTTTTAGCGCTCCTCGCCTGCGGCCAGGAGCTCTATTACACGCTGCAACGCAAGACGAGCGCCGCCGCCGTCTTGGCGTCGTCTGCCGACACCGCCGTCATGCGCAGGCGCGCGCTCTCGATCGTCGCATGGACGCTCGGATTCTTCTTCGCGATCTGGCTCTTGGGCTTTGTCGTAGCCGTGCCGGTCGCAAGCTTTCTCTATTTCAAATTTGCCGGCGGAGAAAACTGGCCTATCAGCGTTTTATTGAGCGCCGCGGCCTGGGCCATCTTTTACGGCTTGTTCGATTACTTGCTGCACCTGCCGTTTCCCGAGGGGCAACTGTTTTTGCTCGTGGGCATTTGAGACGAGTACGGAGACGCGCGTGCGGGCAGCAAAATCGCCGACGCCGGCGGTTTTCGGGTGCGGTCTTATTCGGAAGGAAAGCGCCATGCGAAGAATCAATGTCATTTTCTTGCTGGCCCTTGCGCTTGAATCGAAACTCCAAGCTCAAACTCCTTTTTACCAGGGCAAGACCATTACCCTGATAGCAGGGACCACGGCCGGAAGCGTGTACGACAACTACGCACGTTTCATCGCCCAGCATTGGGGCAAGCATATTCCAGGAAATCCCGACTTTATCGTGCACAACATGGCGGGCGCAGGCTCCTTGATCGCCGCAAATCATCTTTACAACGTGGCGAAGCCCGACGGTCTCACGGTCGCGTCGATCATCCCTGCGATTTACTTCAACCAGCTCGCCGGCCGCAAAGAGGTCCGATTCGATTACGCCAAGTTCAGGTGGATCGGCAGCATCGACTACTCCGATAACCTCGTATATATCCGGTCCGATAGCCCTTTTAAGACAATCTACGATGTGAGGCGAGCCGCCCACGGACCCAAATGCACGGCTACGGGGACGGGAACGGTGGGGCATTACATGCCCAGTCTTTTGAACGAAACGATCGGAACCAAGTTTGAAGTTATCCTGGGTTATCAAGGTGGGCCGGAGATGGACCTCGCGGTGCAAAAGAACGAGGCCCAGTGCCGCGCGTTCAGCCTCGCGGCCTGGTTTAGCGGCGAGCCCTATCAAACGTGGCGGGCCACAGGGTTCGCTCACGTGCTTGTACAAACCGGGAGAAGACGAGACGAGAGATTGCCGGAAGTGCCGACGCTGAACGAGCTGATGGACGAGTTCAAGACCGACGACATGGGCCGTCGGCTGGCGACCGTCGTTCTCGCCTCCGGAGAGCTGGGCCGACCTTACATCCTGCCGCCCGGGACCCCGGCGGATCGGCTTAGGCTTTTACGTGAGGCGTTTATGAAGATGGCCAGAGCGCCTGAGTTCCTGGCGGAGGCTAAGAAAAGAAACCTGGAGGTCAAGCCTTCGACCGGGGAAGAAATTGAAAAGATTGCTCAAGCAGCGATGGCTCAACCGCCTCAGGTGGTCGAGCGGATGAAGAAACTCATGGGACAGTGACAAGCCACGAGGGTTACCTCGCGAGCATCAATCGGACATGGGGCAGGGAAAAGACAAAATCGTGACGACGTAGCGGACCGGAGGCCGAAGGTGGTTAAGCGAATTCGGTTTTCTGTGGCAGCGCTCGCTGCCACAATGTTTTTTGTCGGCACGGCTCACGCAACCACGCACGAGTTCTATAAGGGAAAGACGATCAAAATCGTCGTGGGCTTTCTTGCCGGCGACGTTTACGACTTGTGGGCTCGGCTATACGCCCGGCACATGCCGAAGCACATTCCGGGTAGGCCGGAGATCATCGTACAGAACATGACGGGCGCCGGTTCGATGATCGCGGCCAATCACGTCTACAACGTGGCCAAACCCGACGGTCTGACGCTCGGATCAACTCTGCCGTCGCTGTACTTCGACCAGCTCATCGGGCGTCAGGAGGTTCAATACGACTGGGCGAAGTTCGTCTGGATCGGTTCTCCTGTTCGAAACGAGCATCAGATGTACATGAGGTCCGATGCTCCCTACAAGACCATCGAGGACATTCGCAAGGCTACGGTACCTCCCAAGTGCGGCACGACTGGGACCGGTTCGACCGGGTACTACGTGCCGAAACTCATGGAGGAGACGCTGGGGACCAAGTTCAACTTGGTGACCGGTTATCAGGGCGGGCAGGACATTGACCTTGCGGTCGAGCGCGGAGAACTGCACTGCCGGGCGTTTACGATCGAAGCCTTCTTTGCCCGTGAGCCGTTTCATACCTGGCGCAAGAAGGGCTTTGTCCGTAACGTGATTCAGACGGGTCGCACGCGGGATCCGAAGCTTCCAGATACCCCCACGATCTACGAGCTGATGGAGCAGTACAAGACGCCCGAGGCGAGCAGACGGTTGGCCGACGTCATTCTCGCCGCGGGCGCGCTCGGGCGCCCATTAGTAGGGCCGCCGGGGATTCCTCCAGAGCGCGTCGCGCTCTTGCGGGAGGCTTTCAACAAGACTCTCAAGGACCCGGAATTTCTGGCTGAGATTGAAAGAAGGAAGTACGAATTGCAGCCCGTGAACGGCGAAGAGCTGGAGACGATCGCCAAGGGCGTGATGGTGCAACCTCCCGACGTGATCGAGCGGATGCGAAAACTGTTGGGAAAATGACTGGGAGAGAGGTTGTATCGCGCCAACGTACCAATCGTGAGTAACACGACGCGGAAGAAGGAGCAGGATCAAACAAAGAGAGGATGCAATGAAATTGCGCTCATTGCTTGGGGTAGCGATCGCGGCTTGGTTGGTTCTTCCCTCGACGAATCCTCAAAACTCTCGGGCAGACGACTTTTATAAAGGCAAAACCATCCGCTTTGTCGTAGGTTTTGCAGCGGGTGGAGGCTTTGATCTCGCCGCCCGGGTTGTCGGTCGCCACATGGGCAAGCACATCCCAGGAAATCCCACCATCATCGTCGAAAACATGACGGGCGCAGCAAGCCTGATTGCGGCGAACTATACTTACAACAGCGCCAAACCCGATGGCCTGTTTGTGGGAATCTGGAATAGCCCTCTTGTGCTGCGTCAGGCTCTTGACGATAAGGCTGTAAGGTTCGACGCCCGCAAGTTCGGATGGATCGGGGCTCCCACCAAGGCTACACAATCTTGTAGCATCATGGCGCACACCGGACTGAAGTCAATAAAGGACATTCTGGCCGCCAACCGAGAAATAAAGATGGGTTCACCGGGACCTGGCACCGCCTACGACGATCTGCCTCAAATATTGAACCGGACCATTGGAACAAAGTTTAAGGTGATCAGCGGTTACGAAGGAACCAGTACCATCCTTGTCGCCATGCGCAGAAGGGAACTGGACGGCGGGTGTTGGAGCTGGGAATCGGCTCGGACCACTGCCAGAGCCATGCTCGACGCCAAAGGCGATGAGAAGCTGATCCCATTTCTTATCCACAGCCGATGGGGGGACCCGGAGGTAAAGGACCTCCCCCTTATTCCAGAAATCATCAAGGGCGAGGACAATCTTGCCGCTTATCGTACTTGGGTCGGAAGTTACGAGTTTCAGCGTCCCTTTACCGTTCCGCCAGGTACGCCGAAGGATCGGCTTCAAATCCTCCGCAAAGCCTTCGCCGACACGATGAAGGACCCGGAGTTTCTAGCCGAAGCTGAAAAATCCAAGTTAGAGATAACATATGTCTCCGGGAAAGAGATCGAAGAGCATGTGGACAAGATCTTGTCAATCACGCCCAGGGCTAAAGAGCTGCTCGACTTCTTGATGGTCAAGCGGAAGAGCTAGGGTGCGCGGGCGGAACCGCTGCGGGCGCGGTAACGAACGAGAATCGCCATGAAGATAAAAATCATGCTGTCGATTCTATCTTCAGCGCTGCTAGCTCAGCTCGTCCTGCTGCCCGACTTCGTTTTTTCACAGTCCGACTTTTATCGGGGCAAGACAATCACGATCGTTCAAGGCCGAAACCCTGGGGGAACGGGAGATTTCCGCGTGCGCGCGGTGGCGCCGTTCTTGCAGAAATATATCCCAGGAAACCCCGCTATCGTGCACGAGTACATGGACGGGGGCGGTGGGCGCAAGGCGGCCAATCACATCTTCAACGCGGCTCGTCCCGACGGGCTAACCATCGGCAATGTCGGAAGCGGCGCGGTGACCGGCGCCGTGCTCGGCGAAATAGGGGTTCAGTACGATATCGACAAGCTTCATTTCGCCGGCACACCGGACAGCGCGGTTCAGTACCTACTTTTGACACGCCGCGATGCCGGACTTACAACCATCGACAAACTTCAGCAAGCCTCGGGCCTGCGCTTTGGCGGCTTATCGGTCGGACACACGATCGATACCGTCGGCCGGATCATGATCTGGCTGCTCGGCCTCAAGGAAATCAAGGCGGTCACCGGATTTTCGGCTCCAGAGCGGAGGGCCGCTTTGATGCGCGGTGAGATCGACGGCCTCGTCACTCCCCATGATTTTTTTGCGCGCGAGCCCGAATGGTTGGATAAAGGTCTCGTCGATTTGCATGTCATCCTTGCGATTCCCCGAGAGGAAAGGCATCCGCGTTTTTCCTCTCTGCCTGAAATTGACGGCTTCGTCAGAACCGAGCGGGAACGCAAGCTTGTGACCATGTTCCGCAACTTCAGATTGGCGGGCGCAGCGCCGTTCATTCTCCCGCCAGCGACGCCCAGGGAACGGGTAGAGATCGTCAGAGAAGCCCTGCGCAAGACTTTCAAGGATCAGGCGTTTTTTGCGGAATACCGCAAAATCGTGGGCGAAAATCCGACTCCACTGATGCCGGAAGCGCATGAGAAGGCGATTCGCGAGTTGCCGCGGGATGCCGAAACGGTGGCGCTTTTTAAAAGGTTCGCTAGCGCAGGGCCGCTGCCGCCGCGCTTAACGTTGGACTAGGGGAGTCGTCAAAGCAACGCGGAGGTATTCATGAAGCTAGGGGAAAGGGCCTTGGGATTTTTTGCCGGACTGTTTCTTGCGCTATCTATCGAGATCTCTTTGGTACCGCGATCTCTCTTGGCGCAAACTCCTTTCTATCAAGGAAAGACGATTACGTTGATTCAGGGAACCGCGCCCGGCGGTTCTTCGGACATGATGGTCAAGGCCGCCGTTCCGTTTCTCAAGAAATACATTCCCGGCGAGCCCACTATCGTATCGGAATACATTCCGGGCGGAGGCGGCGTCAAAGCGGTCAATCATCTCTATAAGAATGTTCGGCCAGACGGTCTGACTCTTGGAAACGTCGGCGGCGGTCTTGTCTCGAATGCCGTCCTCGGAGAATCCGGCGTGCTCTATGACATCAACAAATTGATCTATCTTGGCTCGCCGCACAGCCACTATCACTGGGTCTTCATGACGCGCAAGGAAGCCGGTCTGGCGGATCTGGAGGCGCTGCGCTCGACTCCAGGCATTAGGGTCGGCGCTCAATCGATCGGCCATTCCGTGTACATCGTCGGGCGGCTCTTCTCGTATCTGTTAGGCCTCAAGGAGCCAAAGTTCGTCGTCGGCTATTCTGGACCGGAACTGGACGTCGCCATGATGCGCGGCGAATTCGACGCCCGCATCAACAACGCCGACACATTGTTGAAGCGCAATCCGGATTGGCTCGCAAAGGGCCTCGTCAATCTGCACGCGATCATGGAGGTTCCCAAAGGCCTCAAGCACGAGCGCTTCGCGCATCTGCCTGAGGTGGAGCAATTCGCGAAGTCGGACCGCGAGCGCAAGGTCCTGGCGATGCTGCGCGCGTTTCGGCAGGTTGGCTCGCCGTACATCTTCCCGCCGGGGACGCCCAAGGAGCAGGTAAAAATCCTGCGCGACGCCATCGCGAAAACGTTCAACGATCCGGCCTTCCACAGCGAATACAAAAAGTTTACCGGGGATGACCCTACGCCGATCAGCGGCGAGGAGGTCGAGAAAGCGGTGAGGGAGCTGCCACGAGATCTCGAGATCGTGGAGCTTTTCAAGAAAATCTCCGGCGGCGGTCCATTGCCGCCGCGCTGAATTGCTGGTCCTGGGGCGCGTTTGCGAACTGGAGCGACGGGTCTTCACTTGATTCGCAAGCTCAGCCGAGGAGGTAGGCCATGACGCTTTTGAAGCTTGCGCTCTTTCAGGCGTTGCTTGTCCTCGCTCCGCTAATCTTGCCGGCGCGCGTTCTAAGCCAGACCCCGTTTTATCAAGGAAAAACGATCACGATCATCCAGGGCCGCGACCCCGGCGGCACGGGCGACGCGAGGGTCAAAGCCTTGATGCCTTTCCTGCAAAAGCATATTCCCGGCAATCCCACGATCGTCAACGAGTACATGCCCGGGGGCGGCGGCCGCAAGGCGGCCAACCACGTGTATCAATCGGTTCGTCCGGACGGCCTAACGATCGGAAACTTAAGTTCCGGTATGGTGGCGGTTGCCATACTTGGAGAGCAAGGGGTTGCCTACGATCTTGACAAGTTCTTTTATCTTGGCTCGCCGTTCAGCAGCCATCACGCGGTCTTTGTCACTCGCAAGGATGCCGGCCTCAACAGTCTTGAAAGGCTTCGCGCCGCGAGCGGCGTTCGAATCGGCGGCCAATCGGTAGGCTTTTCCACCTACATCGAAGGGCGTCTTTTCGCGTATATTATCGGCATGAAAGATCCGACGTTTATCACAGGCTACGGCGGCGCGGAGCTGGACCCGGCTTTGATGCGCGGTGAAATTGACGCCCGCGCGACGAGCGCCGACACCGTGCTTCGGCGCAACCCCGACTGGCTCAAGAAGGACCTGGTGGATTTTCACGCGATCATCGAAGTTCCCAAAGGCGAAAAGCACCCCGCTTTCCCCAATTTGCCGGAGCTTGAGACCCTCGCCCGATCGGAACGAGAGCGGAAGCTTATGACGATGCAGCGCGCTTTCAGAGTCACCGGCCAGCCCTTCGTTCTCCCGCCGGGAACGCCCAAGGATCGCGTGCAGATTCTGCAAGAGGCGTTTCGCAAGGCGTACAAAGATCCGGACTTTCCCAAGGAATACAAAAAGTTCACCGCCGACGAGCCCACGCCGCTCATGCCCGAAGAGCACGAGAAAGCGATTAGAGATATTCCGCGCGACCCCGAGGTCGTCGAGCTTTTCAAAAAGCTTGTAGGGGCGGGTCCGCTGCCGCCGCGTCAATAAGATGAAATAACAAGGAGGTCCGCCATGAAAGTGAACGTGCCGTTGCGAGCGTTTCTTGGCCTGCCAGTTGCTGTGCTACTGTCTATGCCGGCGTTCACGTTTGCTCAGAGTAATTTTTACGCGGGCAAGACAATCCGGATCATTCATGGGAGGAGCCCGGGTGGGTCCGGAGATCTTCGGGTCAAGTCGATGGTATCATTCCTGCAGAAATACATCCCGGGAAATCCAACGATAGTCCACGAGTTCATGCCGGGAGGCGGCGGACGTAAGGCGGCAAACTACATTTTTGGCTCGGCCACCCCGGATGGATTAACCATTGGCAACACCGGTGGCGGGATGGTCGCAAGCGCAGTGCTTGGTGAGAAAGGCGTTCAGTACGATCTCGACAAGCTGATCTTTCTAGGCTCACCCTATAGCTCCACGCACTATATCTTCTTGACGCGTCGGGGAGCCGGAGCCACGAGTCTTGAAAAGCTCCGGTCGATCTCCGGCCTTCGCGTCGGCGCTCAATCTGTCGGACACACGATCTACAATATCGGCAGACTCTTCGCATGGGTAGCGCCATTGAAAGACCCTAAGTTCGTTACCGGCTATTCGAGCCCCGAGCGCGACGCGGCGCTCCTGAACGGCGAGATCGATGCGTTTGCCTCGGCCGACGATCACGTCATGCGCAACATCGAGTGGGTAAGAAACAAGCGGGTTGATTTGCATCTGATGATCGCCGTTCCCAAGGGGCTAAAGCATGCCGAATTTGACCTGCCAGACTTAGAAACGTTCGCCAAATCCGAAAAAGAGCGCAAAGTGATAGCCCTGTTTCGAAATCTGAGACTCACGGGTTCGCCTTTTTTTGCTCCACCAGGAACTCCGGCGGACCGGATCGAAATCCTGGCGCAAGCGATCACCAAGACTTTCAAAGATCCGGAATTTGCCCCACACTACAAAAAGCTCGTTGGCGACGACCCTTCGCCGCTCTTCCCGGAAGAAAATCAAAGAGCCATTCGCGAATTGCCACGCGATGCGGAGACGATTGAAATTTTCAACAGACTGGCCGGCCCAGGGCCGCTGCCGCCTCGTTAAGGTGGAGGTAGTTCGATTCAATCGGCTGTGAGGAGAATCTATGGAAATTTCATTGTTGGATGCGGCGGTGAAGGGTCTGTTGAATGTCTTTCAACTCAAGGTTCTCTTGGCCATGCTGGCGGGGGTGTGCATCGGCACCTTCACGGCCGTTGCGCCTCAGGGGCTGGGAACGCCTCTCGTCTACGCGATCTTGCTACCCGTCGTGATCAAGTGGGAGCCCGTGACCGGCATCGCCCTTCTGATCGGCGCGAGCTCGGTCAGCGCCATCTGCGCCGCCTATCTTCCAATCCTCTTTGGAATCCCCGGCGGCAGCGGCTCGCAGGCGACCGTGCTCGACGGCTACCCGATGGGGAAGCGAGGCGAAGCGCGACGGGCCCTAGGAGCGTCGTTCATGGCAGGAGGGCTCGGATGCCTGATCGGCACCCTCACTCTCGCTCTGGCTATTCCGGCCGCAAGACCGCTGATCTACCTGATGGGCTCCCCGGAGCTTTTCGTCGTTATGCTCTGGGGCCTTAGCATGGTAGCGGTTCTGGCGGGTCGGCGGCCGCTCAAAGGACTCATCGCCGCCGCCTTTGGCTTGCTGCTGGCGACAATCGGGCAGCAGGCGCAGAGCGGCATCATGCGGTTTGTATTTGACCAGCCGTATTTGCTGGACGGGTTCTCTATCAGCATCATTGCTCTTGCGGTTTTCGGCATCCCGTCGGCGCTCGACCTTGCCTTGACCAAGCTTGGAGTCGAGCAGGAGCCTGCGCCTCTCAAGGGCAGTCTGTTCGATGGAGTCAAGGATACTTTGCGAGAATGGCTGCTCGTCTTGCGCTGCAGTTTCGTGGGCGTTTGGGTCGGTATTGTGCCGGGGCTTGGCTCGCAGGTGGTGGACTGGCTCGCTTATGGGCACGCGGTTCAGAGCGCGAAAAGCGGAAAGGAGAACTTCGGCAAGGGCGACGTGCGCGGGGTGATCGCTCCTGAAAGCGCGAATGACGCCAAAGATGGAGGCGATCTTGTAACGACTCTATTGCTGGGATTTCCGCAAGGCGTGGCGACCGCTCTTTTTATTGTCGCTTTGCTCGCCTGGGGATTTGTCCCCGGACCCGAAATGGTGAAAAAGAACGCGGATATTATTTACAGCGTGGTCTGGATTCAAGGACTCTCCGGCATTACCGGCACGCTGATCGGCTTTATCCTGGCTCAGCAGCTCGCGAAGCTGGCTCAGGTGCGCTACTCGATCATGGTTCCCGTCATGTTCCTGTTCATCCTGATGGGAGCTTTCGCCGTAAACCGCGACCCTTTGGATCTCGTCGTGGTCGTCGCTTTCGGGATCCTCGGCTATTTTATGAGACGCTTCGGTTACCCGCGGCCAGCCATGATTCTCGGGCTCGTCCTGGGCGAGCTGATGGAAAGATATCTGTATCGGTCGATGGCAAGCTATGGTTTTACCTGGCTCACGCGACCGGCGGTTATTGTGCTTCTCGTGTTTGCGGCTGTCTCTTTTATCATGACGCTTCGGGGGCGAGCCAAAGGCAAGGGGCCGGAGGCACAGTCGCCCGTAACCGGAGCCATAGCGAGAGTCGGCGATGAGAGCTAATCTGACATTGTTTTTCTTGCTCGTGTTCGTGGTCGCGGCCGTCTCGGGTTGGGAATGGCCTTACATTGCGAAGCTCATGCCCGTTTATGTCGCGGCCATTCCCGGCATCGTCCTCTGCCTGGTGCAGCTTTTTCGTGAAGCCACCGCCTGGGAGGAGCGCAAGGGAACCCAAGGAGGCGTGGAGATGGACGAGGTCTATCAAGCAAAGCTCGAAAAGCGGATCGAAACGCGACGCACTCTGATCTTTTTTGCGTGGTTCATCGGCGGCGCGCTGGGCATCTGGCTATTTGGAATCGTCATCGCGATCCCGGCCCTGGTCTTCCTTTACATGCTCTTTGAGGGCAAGGAAAAGTGGAGCACCTCCCTCATCATGACGGTCTCGGCCTATCTGCTGATCTGGGGACTGTTCGAGTACATGCTGGAAGCGCGCTGGCCTCCCGGGCTTCTCTTTCGGTGAAGAGGTTGCTTTTGGTAGACTAGCGGGCCGCGCCAACGAGCAGTATCCGCAATCGAGGTAAAGCAGATGCGGAGCAGTGTTATCAGGTTAGTGGCCTTTGTAGCGGTTCTTTTCTCTGCCAAAGCGGTTGCGAGCGAAGATTTAAGTCAAGTCCCCAACTTTGCCGACAGCGAAACGTGGATTTTCGTTGAAGAACGGCCCCTTGTTTATGCCGCTCTCGGCCAGGAGATCGGGACGATAAAGAAATATCGCCATGTCACGAACCGCTTGCTGGTGGGATTCGAGGAGTTCATCCGAGGTCACGATAAGCCGTTCTGGAAACGCTGGGGGTCCGAATCCACCTCACGCATGTACCATGCCTTGCGCAAGAAGGACGGGGAAGGTTGGATCGTTGGCCCGCCCGGCAGTTACTGGCATTCCGTAGGCGTGATCGACGGGCTGGCGCTCAAAGGCGTCTGGTTTTTCCTGTTCATACCCGCTCAGGAAGAGGCCTACGGCAGGTATTTCGCGCTCCCTGGATCAGCGCCAAAAGAGGCGCCAAAGAAAGGCTCGGGCATTTAACGACGACCCATCGGCGCTATTCACTTTGCGCGCGAAATAGCAGCGTCGGCGCTCCACGCTCCCGCGCCCCGGCTGGCGATATAGAGAAACACGAAACAGTAGACAACCGCCAGCTCCCCCTGATTCTCAATCGGCCAGAATCCTCTAGGAAAGTGACCCATGAAATAGGCGGCGGCCATTTGACCGCTCGCCACAAAGGCAGCGTAGCCCGCGAGAAGGCCGGCAGCGATCAACAAGCCGCCGAAAAACTCGATTACTCCTGCCAAACCCATTAAGGAAAGTAACGGCGCGGCGCTGCCGTCGCCCATCCCCCCAAATACGCCGAAGAGCTTCTGCGCGCCGTGACAGGCGAAGAGAAGGCCAACGACGACGCGCATAACGGCGTAAAGCGCCGACGAGTAACCGCCAAGAAATCTTTCCATACCGCTCTCCTTCGGTGTGAAATCCGCCCACCGCCTCGGCGAGATCAGCGATTAATGAAGCAAATAGCGCGCTTTGTAAAGACGGGCGGGAAGCGAAAAAACTCGCGCGGAATCGTGAAATTCGCGCCGCGCTCTTGCGCCCAAAGTTTAAGCAGCTCGGCTACAACTTGTGCAACGCGCGCAAGCGCCAGGGCCGGAGTCGAGAGACAAGCTCAACAAAACTGCTGCGTTAGAGGTCATGTCCAAAGTGGCGCAGCTTTTGCTCAAACCCGCTCTTCGATAACGGGTCGCGCTTGCTCAGAGCGCGGCTTGCGCACGATAGACGGAGCGGCGCGGATGATCCGAGCGGGAAACAGCGCCGACCGTACCGAACTTTCTTTCGAAGAGGAGGATATGATGAGAAGCGGAGAGAGGAAAAAGGGCGCGCTCGTTTTCGTCTTGGTGATGTTCGTCGCGTTTAGTTTTTGGGCAACGATTGCGAAGGCTCAGGAGGCCGCTCAGCCCGAAGCTCAAGCCCGAGCCGAGCAGCCCGCGGCCAAGAAAGAGGATGCGGCCTCCGCCCCTGCGCAATTCACTCAGGGGCTAATGGAACAAATTGGCGGCGCCAAGGTGGCGATGGACACGATGTGGACGCTCATCGCGGCGATGCTTGTCTTTTTCATGAATCTGGGGTTCGCGTGTGTGGAGTCCGGCCTCTGTCGCGCGAAGAATACCGTTACGATATTGGCCAAAAACTTCGTCGTGTTTGCCGCCTCTTCGATTGCGTTTCTGCTCCTGGGATGGGGGTTGATGTTCGGCGACGGCAACCCGTTCTTCGGGACTCAGGGGCTCTGGTTCGTTTCGGGAGCGGACAACAGCCCCGCGATGGGCGAGGCCTACAAGGGCGTCTACTCGGCGATTAACTGGGCGGGGGTTCCTCTGTGGACCAAGTTCTTTTTTCAACTGGTTTTTGCGGCGACGGCCGCCACTATTGTATCGGGAGCGGTCGCCGAGAGAATCAAGTTCGGCGCGTTTTATATTTTCAGCTTTTTGATGGTCGGAATTATTTACCCGATCGTGGGTCACTGGATCTGGGGCGGTGGCTGGCTGGCGAAGATCGGCATGTTCGACTTCGCGGGCTCCACTGTGGTGCACTCGGTCGGCGGATGGGCCGCTCTAGCCGGAGCCATCATGCTCGGACCACGTCTTGGAAAGTACAGCAAGGACGGAAAGGCTCTGCCGATCCCGGGGCATAGCATGGCTCTCGCTACGATCGGTGTGTTCGTGCTCTGGTTCGGTTGGTTTGGTTTTAATCCGGGAAGCACAATGGCGGCGGACGCCGGCGCTATCGGGCGGATCGCAGTGGCCACGAACACGGCAGCGGCCGCTGCGGCAATTGCGGCCTCGCTTACCGCTTGGCTGTTTTTGGGCAAGCCCGACCTCTCCATGATTCTAAACGGCGGTTTGGCTGGGCTCGTAGCGATCACGGCCCCGTGCGCCTTTGTCAGCATACCAAGCGCGCTCATTATCGGCCTAATCGCCGGTGTATTGGTTGTGCTTTCAGTTCTTTTCTTTGACAGGGTCAAGATCGACGATCCAGTTGGAGCTATCTCGGTCCATCTAGTGTGCGGCATCTTCGGAACCCTGGCGGTTGGCCTTTTTGCGCAGGCTGAGTTTACCCCTAATACAACCGGCGACGGCCTTTTGTTTGGCGGCGGGGCCGGGCTTCTCCTGTCGCAACTGGCGGGCGTAGTGAGCGTCGGAATCTTTGTCTCCGTCGTGTCGCTAGTCTTCTGGACGATTCTAAGGGCCAGCGTCGGGATCCGCGTGTCCGCCGAGGAGGAGCTCGAAGGGCTGGACATCGGCGAACATGGCAATATTGCGTACCCAGATTTCGTATCCGTCACGGCGCGCGGTTCAACCCTTGTGGCCGCCGCAGGAAGAGCGATGGAGCAGGGCGTTCCCTACGTCGCAACCGAACTTTCTAAGGAGATGTCGTAGTCGAATAACTCGCAAACGGAGGTAACACAGGGCCCGGCTCGAGCGAGTCCGGGCCCTGTTTCTTGAGGCAGGCAAAGCGAGCCGAGGTTCATGGGAACGCGAATCGCAATGGAATCGAAGACAATTGTGGAGTGCAGGGTCCTCGCCGGAGTCACGATGCTCGAGCTCAGACTTTTTGACAGCGCCGAGCTATGGAACGAGTTTGCGTTTTGCCCGGTAGGCCACATCCCAGACATGTTTGAAGAAAGGCCTTTCCGCCTTGCGCGGCTGTAAGCTGAATTCCGAGAACAGCTCGAACTCAAGGGGCGAGCCGATCGGCTAGCCGCGGATCGCTGAGGAGCTGTTGATCGTCGCGTGGATGTTGCGCGCGAAAGTGGTCGCCCCAGACGCGTTCATCTCGTACGCGGCGGAAGCGTACTCTTTGACGCCCATCAGCGCGGCGGCCGAATACGGTCTTAGTTTTTGGATGAACTCGGCGAGCTCAGGCTCGAGTTTTCCCGCGGGCACCACGCGACTCACAAGCCCAAAGGAGAGCGCAAGTTCGGCGCCGATTTCTTCCGTTGAGTAGACGAGATACATCAGCGCCTTGCGCGGCACCCGGTCGATGAGGGCCGACATCGCCAGCGACGGCATAATTTTGTGGGCCATTTCCGGCAGCTGGAAGCGCGCATCGGAGGTTGCGAGCGTGACATCGCACAGCGCCGCGATCGCGCAGCCAAGCCCGGCGGCTTTTCCTTGCACCGCGCCGATGATGGGGACCTGCGAGCGGCGAAACGCGCCGTACAGGTTGAGAATCACGTCGATCCGCTCGCGCATCGCGTAAGCCTCGATATGGGGCGGCTGCTGTCCCATCGCCTCACGTCCCAAACAGAAATCGGGACCGGCGCTCTTGAGAACCGTAAGCTTCGAGTCGTTCGCGGACGCGTCGATCATGCCCGCGAGGTCCTGGAGCTGCGCGTCGGTGAGCCGGTTGCCGACCTCGGGCCGGTTGAGCGTGATCGTAGTGACGTCGTCCTCCTTCTCGCGCAAGATTGCATCGGCCATTTCGCTCCTCCTGCCGTAAGTAGGCTTACTTATACCTGCGCCGCGGTCCGTTCCGCAACGCTTTTGCGCATCGGCACGAGAATGGTCGCCGACGAAGATTGTTCGCTGCCGCTCGTCCAATAAAATTGGCCTTCCATCGACCACCGTTGACTCTTTTGCCACCGCGTTGCGACGCGCTCTGTGCGTTCGGCTGCAGGTAATAATTCCCTGGAGCGGACTTTTTTTCCGCTCGCGCACGCCGCGCGCGAAGCCCGTGCATGGATTTTATTGGTTTTATTCGCTGGCATCGTCGTTGCCATTCCTCCGAAGGAAAGGAGGGCGGCGAATGGAGCGACTGGCGAGGATGAAGAAAGCCGTGATGCTCGCGATGCTGGCTGTGGTTATGGTTACTGCCTCAGGCTGCCATTGGCATCACAGGCATCACTATCGCGACCGCTACGACTGGCGGCGCTGACGCGTAACCGACGAAGGCGGCGCCGCAGCGCGAGCGCTGCGGCGCCGCCTGTGAAGCTGATTTTTCGGGTTCGGTGGCCGTTCGAAGCCATCCCCTCACAACGATTCGACGTGGCGCGCCATGCGCGCTCGCCGGGCGGCGTCCGGAAGAGGGCCGTATCCGGCCGCCATATTGTCTCGCAAATGTTCAACTTTGCTGGTCGCGGGGATCGCGCAAGTAACGGCAGGATGCGAGATCACGAACTTGAGGAAAAATTGCGCCCAGGTCGCGCAGCCGATCTCCGCCGCCCATGCGGGCAGCGATTTCCCACGCGCCTTTTTAAACAGTTCCCCGTGCGCGAACGGCCGGTTTACCAGCACGGCCACGCGGCGATCGGCCGCAAGAGGGAGAAGCCGCCGTTCGGCCTCGCGCTCGGCGACCGAGTAGTTGAGCTGGACAAAGTCGACCGGTTCGCTCTCGAGGACGGCCGCAAGCTCGTCGTGCGCGCTTGCCGTGTAATGCGTGACGCCGATGTAGCGCAGCTTTCCTTCCGCCTTCCAGCGACGCAGAGTCGCGAGGTGGGTGCGCCAGTCGACAAGATTGTGTACCTGCATCAAGTCCATAACCTGCACGCGCAGGCGCCGAAAGGACTCTTCCATCTGGCTGACGCCGCTTTGCGCTCCGCGAGTCCAGACCTTGGTCGCCAGAAAGAGCCGCTTTTGGATTCGCAGCTCCGCCGCGAGGTCGCCGACGACCGCTTCCGACTCGCCGTACATCGGCGATGAGTCGATCAGCTTGCCGCCAAGGCGCACGAACTCATCGAGCACCTGCCGGAGGGGCGCCCGAGCGGCCTCCGACCGGGGCACGTCGAACGTCTGCCAAGTCCCGAGCCCGATGGCGGGCAGGGGCTCGCCCGTGCCGGGAATCGGGCGCTGTAGCATAGAGGCGGCCATGGCGCCTGGAGTAAACGCAAGCGCGCTCACGCCGAGGGCGAAACCAAGAAGCTCGCGCCGGGAAATCCCTTTGGGCTCCCCATCCATCCGCTTCACAAGAAAAATTTCGCTTCGCTCGGCAACATCCGAGATACCGCCCGGACCTGGAAGCCCGATTGACCCTTCGTCCGGGGCTCGGATGCGAGAGGATTGGCTATGCCAGCGAATTCATTAGTCTTTTTGAATCCCCAAAAGGCTTGAAAGGCCCCGGGCTTTGGAGCGTCAAACGGAGTAGCTACAATACTGGAATATCGAGACAGCAGCGAAACGGGGCAAGGTCATGCCGGCCAAAATCGACTCCATAGCAACTCCGAAACGTCGCAAAAAGCGAAAAACATGACTGTAGGGAAGCATGGGCCGCTCGCGCGCGCAACCGGCTGCCGCGGCTACTTCTTCTTCCCTTCGGCTCCCTTTCGTTGATCTTTTAGTTTTTCCCTGTATTTGGCGCCCTCGGCAAGCTGCTCCGGCGTGAGCAGACTTCGGATCTCGAGCGTCGTTCGCAAGTTTTGGCGCGCGAGCTGGTTTTGCAGGAAAAGGACCTGCTCGAGCAAGGACTCGAGCTGGTTTTCTTCCACGCTTCCCGGCGAGAGGATTCTTCTTCCCATCTCCTGCTGAATCGCCAGCATCCGCTTGAGGTTTTCTTGGGCTGCCGGGAGCTGGCTCTGGACGATGTCGCGCACCTTGGCCTTCTGTTCTTCGGTAAGCGTGATTCCCCGAAGAAGCGGTGGGAGCGTTTCCGGAGCGACCGCTTCGGTCTTTTCCGCCCCGCTCGGATCCAAAGCGGCCGAAACGTGGCGCGCGACCGGCGCGGCTCCAACCGCCAAAAACGCAGCCAAACAGAGACAGAGACTATAGCCCCTGATCATTCTGGATGCCTCCCTCGCGTGATGCACTCGTTGCGGCCGTCTGCCGGCGTCCGAATCCACTTTACAGGTGTCCGAGCGCAAACGCCAGTTTGTGCGCCCGAGCCGCCGCTCACGCGAGGGCAAGCTCATTCGGCCGGCGAGTAAGGCGGCGGCTTTAACCGTCGCCGGCAAAAGAAGTCAGCGGCTTTCATCCAGGGATCGCTTTTGCCGGAATCGCTCCTTCATTTCCGTCCAGCGCGCGCGCATCTGCTCGCGGTGCGCGGCCGCTTGGGCAAGTTGCTCGGGGGTGAGGAGCTTGCGGATCTCGAGACTGATCTTCAGATTTTCCTCGGAAAGCCGATTGCGCAACTCTGAAAGCTCGGCAATCTGCGGTTTTAGGTCCGCTTCCTCGAGGCTTTCGGTCGAGAGGAGCTTATTTTCGATTTCGTCCTGGACGGCCTGCAGCTGGGTCAGGAGATCACGCACGGCCGCGCGATAGGCGGTCATAATTTCTTTTACCTGGCTCTTCTGCGTATCGTTAAGCTCGACGCCGCGAAGAAAAAACGGAAACGCCATGTCCATCCCGCGCCTCACCATCGCTCTTGGCCGATGGGCTCCCTGATCGCCGTGCGCCGGAAGCGCTCCGAGAGCAGCCATCGCCAAGAGCGCTCCGATCACGCCTAACTTCTTCATTGTTCCTCCGTTTGTTTGGTTGTCGCCGTCGTTTTGCCGGCTGGTTTCTTTAGACTCCGCTCCGCAGCGAACGTTTACTGAGAGCTTGCTTGACCGCCTGCGCCGGCCCTCGATATAGTCAACCGTCCTTTCGTCCCGCGCCGGATTTTTACGCTGCGGCGCCGCTCGGGATACGCCTCGGGCGACAGGAGGAAGCGAAAGTCGGCGCTGGACCGTGAAAAGCCGCGGTGGCAATAAGGGCGCGTTCATCGCGCCCGAAGGAGACGCCGATGCTCTACAACAAGGAGCGCCTGCACGCGCTGATGGATCGCTTTGGATTGGAGGCCATGGTCGCCGCCACGCCGGAGAATATTTTTTATCTGAGCGGCTTTACCTCGTGGAGCCAGGGCGCTTACAAGTACGGCAATTCGCAGTCCTACGTTGTCTACCCGCGCGACCCGAACAAGTCGCCCGCATTGCTTACCGGGGGAGGGGAGGCGGGCTACGCCGCGCTGGAGCAAGTCTGGCTCAAGGAGGTTTACACCTTCGGCAGGGCGAGAAGGCCGCATATTGACGGCGCATCGCGGCTTTGCGCGGAAGAAGAGCGCGTGATCGCGATTCAGAGCGCGCGGCCGCTGGGCGGCGGTCCCGAAGAGGCGCTGGCGCAGCTGCTCAAGGAGAAGGGCTTTGCGCGCTCGGCGATCGGCATCGATCACCTGGGAATGACGATGAAGAGCTACGACACGGTGCGTGCGCTTTTGCCGCAGGCAGAGCTTCGCCTTGCGTCCAACTTGATGCGCTACGCGCGCATGATCAAAACCGCGCAAGAGATCGGGCGTCTGAGAGAAGCGGCGGCGATGAACGATCGCGCGCTGACCGTGCTGCTGCAAAATGCCCGCCCGGGCGTTTGTGAAGGGGAGCTGATCGGAATCTACCGCGCCGAGGTGGCCAAGGCCGGCGGGCAAGTCTATTGGAATCACTTTAGCGCGAGCCGGGGAGGGAACATGCCGCCGCTTCCCGATCGCCGGTTGCGCAAGGGAGATATTGTCCGCATGGACATGGGCTGTTCGCTCCGCGGCTACCACGCGGACACGTGCAGGTCCGGGCGCGTGGCGGAGGATCCCGATAAGGCGCACCGCAAGCGCTACGATGCCGTGCGCCAGGGAGTGCTGCGGTCTGTCGAAGCGGTAAAGCCCGGCGCGGTCCCGTCGAAACTTTACGAGACGATGATCGCAGGCGTGCGCGCGGCGGGAATTCCCAACTACGCGAATTTTTTTGTCGGCCACACGATTGGCCTCGAGGCGCGGGAGTTTCCGTTTATTTCTGGTCCGGCCGAGAAGGTCGACGATCCCTTCCTGCCGGAGACGACCGATATTCCGCTGGAGGCGGGAATGACGATCAACCTCGAGGCTTCCTATCACGAGTTTGGCTGGGGGGCGGTGCACGTGGAGTACACGTTGGCGGTGACCGAAAACGGTAGCGAGTATCTGAGCGCGCCGGAGCAGCAGCAACTCTATGTTCTGCCGCTGAGCTAACCGGTGTGCGCCGGGTCTTTTTTTCGCATCGATCCCAAAATACCAGATCTCCCGCGCGCCTCGAGATGACGGCGAGAACAGAGCAGACGTTCGGAGAGAAAAAAGATGCAGATCACCAGCGTAAGGGCGACCACCCATAACGTGCCGGTGGATATTCCGCTGCTGCACGCAAAAGTGCACCGGGCGGTGACGTTCACGACGGTCGAGACCGACGAAGGGATCACCGGATACGGGCTTACGAGCGCGCCGCAGCGCTCCGGCATCAGGGAGTTTACCAACCGGGAGCTTGCGCCGTTTCTCAGGGGCAGGAACCCTCTCGAGACGGAGCGCGTTTGGCAGGAGCTTCAGCGCGCGTTTAACCCGCGCTGGCAGGGAGGGGCGTGGAGCGGAGCGGTGAGCGCGCTCGACATTGCGCTCTGGGATATCAAGGGAAAGCGCTATCGGGAGCCGGTGTGGCGGCTCCTCGGCGGCGCGCAGAATCCGGTCCCCTGCTACATCACGTTCGGGCTTCGGGAGTTCAACGCCGAACAGCTTGTCGAAATGGCGAAGAGACTCGTCAACGAAGGGCATGACAAGCTCAAAATGGTCGTCGGCATCAATCAGGGTCAAAGCCATCTTGAAGACGCGCGCCGCGTCAAAGCGGTGCGCGAAGCGATCGGCGAGCGCATCGAGCTGATGATCGATGCAAACTGCGCGTTTCCGTTGAACCGCGCTTTGGAGCTGTGCAAGCTGCTCGAGCCTTTCCGCCTTGCCTGGTTCGAAGAGCCGGTTTACCAAAACGACGCGAAGCTCCTCGCGGAGCTCAGGCGGCGGACTTCAATTCCTCTTGCCGCGGGCCAGGCGGAAAGCAGCCGGTTTCGCCATCGCGAGCTGATCGTAAACCAGGCTGTCGATATCCTGCAGCCCAATGTCTGCTACGTCGGCGGCTACACCGAAGCGATGAAAGTGGCGGCGATGGCGCAGGCGTTCAACCTGCTTGTCGCCAACGGCGGCGGCTGGCCGCACCACAACATGCACTTTTTCGCCGCGGTGCCGAACGGCTGGCGCGTGGAGTTCCATTACGTCATGTGGAAAGTCGGCGAGGCGATCTATCAGAATCCGCCGGTGCCGGCGCGAGGCTGGGTGACTTTGAGGGAGGATCCTGGATTGGGCCTGGAACCCCGGTGGGATGCCCTTAAGGAGTACGAGGAGAGATAATCGTTGCTCGTGCTGTGGCCCCGCATCCGGTACGATTGAAGCCACGCTCACGATCACGAACCACGAGCCACGATCACGAGCCACGATCCACGAGCAACGATGCTAAATGCTTAAGTCCTCCGGCGGCGTTGCGTGAACGATATCGAAAGCGTTCAACGTGCACGCGAGCATCGCGTAGTAGCCTACGGTGGCGGTAAGTTCGACCAGCCCTTTTACGCCGAGACGGCCGCAAAGCGCGCGCAAAGTCGGCTCGTCGACCGCGTGCGCGCGCAACAGCTGGCGCACGTAGCTTACGATTTGCGCCTCGTCCGGAGCGAAGCCCTCGGGCCCGTTCCGCTGGTGGACCGAGCGAATCGTGGCGAGCGAGAGCCCGGCTTTTAGGGCATGCTCGATATGAGCCGCCCATTCGTGTTTGCAGTCGAACTCCCGCGCGGTAACCAGAACCGCAAGTTCCGCGACCGCCGGCTGCAAAGTCGATTCGAACCTGACGTAGGAGCCGAGCAAAGCGGTTCTTTCCGCAAGCGCGGGACTGTGGAGGAGCGCGGCAAAAGGACCCTGGACCCGGCCGCGGCTTTGAGCGATCGCGTCGTAAATCGGCCGATCGGGCGCGCTCAGATCTTCCTTCCGTTCAATTAACGGGATCGTGGCCATCGTGTCGCCTGCGGCCTTATCTTTTGCTTTTGAAGTAGTCCGCGTTGATTTGAATGTAGTGCTGCCACTTCTGCGGGACTTTGTCCGCAGGAAAGATCGCTTCCACCGGGCAGACCGGCACGCAGCCGTCGCAATCGATGCACTCCTCGGGATCGATGTAAAGCATCGGATCTTCGTCGGTGCCGTGAATGCAGTCCATCGGGCAGACATCGACGCAGGCCCGGTCTTTTACGCCGATGCAAGGCTCCGCAATGACAAATGCCATGGTCGCTTCCCCGTAAGCGCGCGTCAGCCGACCGGCGTCCCGCGCGCGGCCGACCTGGTCGCGTGCAGCCGCTTGTCCTGGAGATTTGCGTGCTTGGCGTTGCATCCCGGAATGCCGCACTTCACCTCTTTGGGCGCGTTGTCGTAACCGAGCCACCGCATCCGCTTCCACGGCCTTTTTCCCCAAATCAGGTCGTCGATCCAGAGAAGCGGCTTGACGACGAAAACGCGGAGCGGGATCGGAGTTTTCTTGACCGTCCACATTGCCAGATCATGCCACCACGCGTCCGGCTTGTTGTAGCAGCATGACGAGACGCAAACGACGCAGTTGGTCCACTCGCCGCGCCCCGCCATTTTGTACTTGTAGCAGCTTTCCACGTTGATGGCGTATTTCTCGACGCCGTTGACGACGACCTTGTCGCCGAACGGGATGCTGTGGGAGGGGCAGGTGCGCGCGCATTTCTTGCAGTACCTGCAAAATTCCTCGACGCCGATGTCGACGGGCTCATCGACCGCGAGCGGCAGGTCGGTCGTCACCGTCGTGAGGTGCAAGCGCGAGCCGTACTTCTCGTGGATCAGCATGCCGTGCCGGCCCAACTCTCCGAGGCCGGCGTTAATCGCGAGCGGGATCGGGTTAACCTCCGAGCGCCCGTGATGGTGCGCCCGGGCGGGATAGCCCATCTCGCGAATGTAGGATGCCAGCATGAAGGTGGGCACGATCGCGCGATTGTTGCCGAACTGATATTCGGCGTCCGAGATTTTGCTGTTGTTGGCCATGTAGCGATCGTAATCGCTGGCAAAGCCGAGGCAGATGGCGTAGCGATGGGGCAGATCGATAGGATCTCCGGGCTTTTCTCCCATCGCCGCGTTGCCGCGCGCCCGGTGCGAGTAGACATAGAGCTGATCGAGATAAGTGATGCCGACGACGTCGGCGCCCAGGTATCTGGCGACGCCCTTGATTTGCTTCGCCATCGCGACCGGGTCGTCGACGGCAATCCGATTCGGGTTGACCTTGCCCTCGGGCGCGTTCTTCATGACCTGCTGCAGGGTGTTGTTCGGGTCGCCTTCGCCACCGCCGCCAAACAGCCGCCGGAAAGGATCGCTCCCCACGCGGTTCTTGCGCCACTGGCGCAAGCGCTCGCCGTACTCGCCGCGCTCGACTTTGGGATGCGGCGTCTCCCGCTCATCGATCCGCCGTTGAGAGCCCACGATCCGGTAGCTTCGCGGTGCTTTCACTTTGTTCGTCGTCAGCATAAAGACGGCCTCCTTTTCGGCAGGAACGAAGCGCGAAATTCCCGCCGACTATACGCCCGGCGCAAAGTCGCGGTCAAGAGCGGCGCGCGAGCGCTTCGGGGTTGATGACGTTGATCGGCTTGCCGGCAGCGTACGCGAGGATATGGTCCACCGCCCGCCCGTAGTAAGTTTCGTACGTCTCTTGCTCTACGTAGCCCAGGTGAGGCGTGCATACCACGTTGTCCATTTGGAGAAGCGGATGCGCCGCGCCGATCACCGGCTCGTCTTCGTAAACGTCCACGGCCGCAAATCCGGGGCGCCCGGCTTTCAGCGCGTCGACCAGAGCCCCCTCGGCGATCAGCCCGGCGCGGCTCGTGTTGACGAGAAGCGAGGTGGGTTTCATGAGCGCCAGATCCGCGCGCGTCACGATCCCGCGCGTTTGCGGGTTGAGCGGGAGATGGAGCGAGAGGATGTCGCATTCGGCAAAGAAAGCCTCGCGGCTGCCAGCAAACTCGTATCCGGCTTCGCTGGCGCGGGCGCGCGATCCTTCGCGGCCCCAGCAGAGCACGCGTGCGCCAAACGCGCGGCCGATATGGGCGACGATGCCGCCGATATTGCCGAGCGCGTAGATGCCCAACGTCTTGCCGCGCACGGCAACGCCGATGGTCGATTGCCAGTAGCCTTGCTTCAGTCGCTCGACCTCGTAGGGGATGTGCCGCAGCGCGGCGAGAATCAATCCCCAGGTGAGTTCCGCTGTGGTGTGCGGCCGCCCGTCGCCACGCCCCGAGACGAGTATTCCGCGCTCGGTGCACGCGGCAAGGTCGATGTGGCTCGTATGCGCTCCGGTTTGAGCGATAAACCTGAGCTTGGGCAGGCGCTCGATCAGCTCGCGCGGGAAGCGCGACCGCTGCTGCGTCAACAATACCGCCTCGGCGTCCTTGAGACGCTCCGCGAGCCGAACCGGATCCTTCTCGGTATCCGTGTAGACAACCACCTCGTGTCCGGCAAGCCTGGGGTAGCACTTGAGCGTGCGAAAGGCGTTCTGATAGTCATCGATCACCGCAATCTTCATCTCTTTAAGCTCCTTTACCGTTGTAGGTTCTGGTCGCTAGACACTAGCTTGATGGCCCCGCGGTCGTCAATCGAACGGCATCATGGGACATGGATCCGGCTCCCCTGGCCGTCGCCGCGTACAAAAATGTCTAGGCCGGTGTAAAAAGTTCATACGCTAGGCTCAAGGATGTGGTAAAAAGGGTTTGCCGGGTCCAAATATTGCTTGAAATATTTGGAGTTATGCTTCTAAGGCCAAAGGGGACGACGTGGCATGCTCCTTGCGTGACCGTGCACTAGCTCGTTGGTGGGGAGGGAAAAAATTGGAAACTTCATCAGGCCCTGTGCTTACCGAGATTCGCGTGCACAACGAGACGAAGCGAGCGGCCGTCTGTCATCGTTGCGGCACGAAGTTCTATCCGCCCAGCCTGTTAGATCTCCATCTCGATTACCATCGGGTGCGCGACCTCTTCCTTGAAGGGGAAGTGAAAAAGTTGCAAGCCACGATGGGGCGAATGAAAAACCGCTAATTCTCGCTAACCTCTTTTCGGTCGAGATCGGTTCGATGAGCCGCCGTCGCTTGACAGCAAAAGCGGCGCTGCCTACACTTGCGCCATTTCTGGCATGGATGACGCGGAAGAGCTGCTGCGGCGTTACGGAAACGGCGAGCGTAATTTTCGCGGCATTGTTCTTCCTCCATTCTCGGACCTCTCCGGCAAAGATCTCTCCGGCGCAAACTTCGAGAGAGCGTCGCTGCGCGGGGCCAACCTGAGCGGCGCCAACCTGAGCGAGAGCAACCTGAGCGGCGCCGAGCTTCGCGAAGCCAAATTGCACGGCGCCCAACTGCAAGACGCCGATCTGAGAGGCGCCGACTTGCGCAACGCCGATCTCGCCGAGGCTGGCCGGCTGCTCGCCGCACAACTGGCCGGGGCGGACCTTGCGGGAGCGAGGATTCCCGACGAGGTTGGCAGGTTTGAAGCGCTGAGAAACATCGAAGAATCTTCCGACAACGGCCGCAAGCTACTTTTTTCGCTGCTCCTTGCGTGCGTGTACGTGTGGCTGACCCTGGCCTCGACCACGGACGCGGCGCTGCTTACCAATTCGGCCTCCTCGCCGCTCCCGATCATCGGCGCGCCCATTCCTATCGTCGGGTTTTATCTCGCCGCGCCAATCTTGCTTCTGGTTCTTTACCTGTACCTGCATCTGAACCTGCAACGCCTGTGGGAGGCGCTCGCTGGCTTGCCGGCGGTCTTTCCCGATGGAAAGCCGCTGCATCAGGTCGCCTATCCGTGGCTGCTGAACGGGCTTGTATGTTCCTACCTGCCGCGCCTGCGGTCGCTTCGCCCGCCGCTTTCCCGGCTTCAAACTGCGCTCTCGATTTTCGTCGCCTGGTGGGTAGGCCCGGTGACGATGTTCTTTCTCTGGGGTCGATATCTTCGGCGCCACGATTGGATGGGCACAACGGTGCACGTGACCGTGCTTGCGGTATTTTTCGCCGCGGCAATCCTCTTTCACAGGCTCGCGGCCGAAACCCTGCGGAACAACCAGCCCAAGCGAGAGCGGCGGCGCCGCGCTTACGCGCGCGCCGCATCGGGCGCGCTTTTTCTGGCAGTTGCGGGCGCGCTTTACTGGATTTCCTTCGGAGCCATCGAGGGCGTTCATCCCGACTCGCCGCTCGCAGAAGCGATTTACTCGGGCCAGTCGACGGAGCTAAGGCTCCGCAATGTCCGCGTCTGGGCGCCGCGCCTGCTGCGCCGTCTGGGCTTGAGCGCGTTTGCGGATTTACGCGAGGTCGAAGTGTCGCTCAAACCGGCCAACTGGACCGGACAGGGCAAGGACGAGATGGCGCAAGTCAAACGGGCGCGGCTGCGCGCGCGCAACCTGCGCTTTGCCGACGGCTACCGCGCCTTTATGGCCGGAGCGGATCTCAAAGCCGCCGAGCTTACCGGAGCTTACCTGTTTCAAGCGGACTTGCGCGAGGCTGACCTCAGCTGGGCGGTTCTGCGGC
Organism: Candidatus Acidiferrales bacterium; assembly: GCA_035559995.1. Classification (GTDB taxonomy): domain Bacteria; phylum Desulfobacterota; class Binatia; order UBA9968; family UBA9968; genus DATMAM01. The sequence continues at coordinate 42,943 of DATMAM010000055.1, read as the reverse complement.
AGTGCTTTCTCTCCGAGGCGAACTTGCGACAGGCCAACCTGCAGAACGCGAATCTCGAGGGCGCCGATCTCTCGGGAGCCGACCTGCGGCAAGCAAACCTTGCCGAAGCGCAGCTGCAAGGGAGCAGACTAGGGGGCGCGAAGCTTGACGGCGCAAACCTGCGCGGTGCGGACCTGAGCACGAGCGCCGGCCTGACGGCCAGCCAGGTTCGGTCGGCGCTTACGGATGCGGCAACGCAGCTGCCGGAAGAGTTAAAGGAATTAAGGACCAAAAAGTGAAGAGCCAAAACCGGAGGGCAATCGCGCGCGCATGAAAGCGCGAAACCTAAGACGCGAGCGGCGAAACTCTTATCTTTTAGCCTGCGGCATGCCGAAGGCGCGGAAGATCTCTTCGGTATAAGAGCCCATCTTGTCGAAATGTTCCCAGTCGGCAACGGAGAGCTTTTTACCGCGCAGCAACTGCGCGATCTTGGCTCCAGGAAAATAGATCGACGATTTTTGCGGCTCGATATCGTCGATGATGCGCTGCCCCTCCGCGCCGCAGATGTATTCGAGAAAAAGCATCGCGGCGTTGCGATTCTTCGCGCCTTTGACGATGCCGTAGGGCTGGTTGAGGCGAACCGGAACCGGCTCGGGCAGAACCACCTCTAAATTTTCGGCGCCCTTCTGCTTTAGCCGGATCACCGTGTGATAGTAAGCGGCGGAGTGCAGCGCGTACTCGCCGGCGTTCACGGCGGCGAGAAAGCGCGTCGCGCCGCGCACCCAGATCGGATCCTGCGCGGCAATTTTTCGCGCGTAGTCCAACACCCACTCCCTTCCCCGGGCCGGGATGAGCCCAGCCAGCGTGTTCGATCTCAGCTCGGAGAGGAACTTCTTACCCTTGTATTCGGGCTTCAATAGATCCTCCCAGGCCTTCGGCACCTGATGCGGCGGCAGCAGGTTTTTGTTGTAGGCGATACCGCCCAAGATCGTGGCGGCTGCCAGGGCGTTGCGATGCCGGGGGTGGATCATCGGCGGCTGGATTTGCAGCACGCCCGCCCGCGCCATGCCGAGAAGATCGATTTTTTCGAGATAAGCTGAATAGTCGTTGTAAAACTCGGAGCTCAGGTGCACAACGTCCCAGTGAGCCGCGCGCCCGGCGCGCATTTCCATGAGAAACCGTTGCGCCGAGTCGGGGCCGGCGACCTCTTCCATCTCGAGAGCGATGAAAGGATATTTTTTGGCGAATCCTTCCTTGAACGCCTTCATCGTCTCGGGCTCGAACGAATAGAGGATTCTAAGCGCGCCTTCTCGCCTGGCCTCGGCAACGATCGCATCGCGGCTTTCTTCAAAGATGAAGCCTTGCGCCGCCGCGGCTTTTTTTCCTGACTCCGCCGAAAGGCCGGTGGCGGCGCCGGCCGGAGACAACCACAGGAACAAAAAGACGAGCAGCGTCACGGAGGATCTTTTCGCGCCTGGCTTGTCCACGGCTAAAAGGTCAAAACCGTGCGGATCGATTCGCCCCGGCGCATAAGCTCGAAGGCGGCATTCACGTTCTCGATGGGCATCGTGTGCGTGATCAGCTCGTCGATTTTGATTTTTTTCTCCATGTACCAGTCGACGATCTTCGGCACATCCGTTCTGCCCCTCGCGCCGCCGAAGGCCGTGCCCTTCCAGACTCTTCCGGTCACCAGCTGAAACGGCCGCGTCCTGATCTCCTCGCCGGCGCCGGCCACACCGATGATGACGCTGGTGCCCCATCCTTTGTGACAGCATTCCAGCGCCTGGCGCATCACATCGACGTTGCCGATGCACTCGAAGGTGAAATCGGCGCCGCCGCGGGTAAGGTTCACGAGATAAGGCACGAGCTCGCTCCCGACCTCGTTGGGGTCGACAAAATGAGTCATCCCGAACTCCTCCGCAAGCCGGCGCTTGGCCGGGTTGATGTCCACGCCGACGATCATGTTCGCGCCGGCCAGGCGACCCCCCTGGATGACGTTGAGGCCGATGCCGCCGAGCCCGAACACGACCACGTTGTCTCCGGGCCGCACTCGCGCGGTGTTGATGACGGCGCCGATTCCCGTCGTCACGCCGCAACCGATGTAACAGACCTTGTCGAAAGGCGCGTCCGCGCGAATTTTGGCCAGCGCGATCTCGGGGACCACGGTGTAGTTCGAGAAAGTGGAGGTTCCCATGTAGTGATGAATCACCTGCGATCCGAGATAAAATCGGCTCGTGCCGTCGGGCATAACCCCGCGGCCCTGCGTTTCGCGAATCGCCTGGCAGAGGTTGGTTCTGCCGCTCAGGCAGTACTCGCACTGGCGGCACTCCGGGATGTAGAGGGGGATCACATGATCGCCGGGTTTGAGGCTGGCTACCCCGGCGCCGACTTCGACGACAACGCCCGCGCCTTCGTGGCCGAGAATGGCGGGGAAAAGGCCTTCAGGGTCTTTTCCCGAGAGCGTGAACTCATCGGTGTGGCAGACGCCCGTCGCTTTGATCTCGACGAGCGCTTCGCCCGCCTTGGGCGGCTCAACCCGGATCCTCTCGATGCGCAGCGGCTTTGCCGGTTCAAAGGCAACCGCCGCCTTTACGTCCATGGATGACCCTCCATTTAAGCGGCGAGAATTTTTGCTGCAGCAAAGCTAAGGCCGAGCCGGGCTGCGCGCTTCCTGCCGGGCCGTATCGGCCTCCAGGGCGGAGTTTCGCCGGATGTAAACCCAGGCATTCATCCCCGGTTTGAGGTCGCGATTGTTGGAGTTGCCGTCGAGCGAGATCTCGACCGGAATCACCTGCTCGATCCTCGTGTAAGGACCGCCGGGCTTAAAGAGCGCAAACTCGGAATCCGTGGCATCGCCGATCAGCTTGACCTTGCCGGTGAAAACGCGATCGGGATAGGCATCGACGTAGATGTCGACCGGGTTTCCCGCGCGAATGTGCCTCAAGTACGTCTCGCGCACGTTGGCGCGCACTTCCACCGTATCTTCGATGATGATCTTGAGAAGCGGCTGCCCGCGCTGCACGATGTCGCCAATGTTGGCGGTCCGCCGCGCGACGACCCCGTTTACGGGGCTTGTGACCTCGGTGCTCTCGAGCTGGCGGCGTCGGGTCGCGACTTTGAGCTTGAGCTGATTGATCGTCGAGGCCTGCGACTCGAGGCGGGCTTTGAAGGCTTCCAGATCGGCAAGGCGCGCCCGGCTCAAACCGAGATCCGCTTCGGCCTTGCGCATATCGGACTTCGCCGTTCTCGCGCGGACTTCGGCTAAATTGGCGTCGTCGCGAAAATTGTTGAGCTTGGACACCTGCGCGAGCCGCAGCTCGGCTTTGAGCTGCTCGACCTCGCTCAGCCGCATCTCGACGGTCGCTTGCGCGCGCTCGTGCGCCATTTGCGCGTCGTCGAGCTCCTTTGCTGCAATCAAGTGCTTCGCCGAAAGGGCCCGCGCGCGCTCCAGCTCGAGCGCGGTCTTTTTGAAATCGACTTCGGCGCGCGCGAGGTTGGCCTCGGCGACTTTGAGAGCGGCCGCCGCTTGTTCAACTTGAGAGCGTCCGACGTGTTTTGCCAGCTCGTGCATGCGCACCTTCTCTTCGAGCACGCCGCGCGCGGCTTCCACCAAGGCTTCGGCCCGGCTGATCTCGCTCCGAACCGCCGCCTCCATCGCTTTGAACTGGAGCAGCCCCTCTTCGTATTGTGCCGTCGCGCGATTCAACTCCGCGACCGCTTCATCGAGGGCGTTTCGGTATTCTTCCGGCTCGATGGCCAGCAGGAGATCGCCTTTTCTCACCACGTCGCCCTCGTCGGCGGGGAATTTGACGATCTTGCCGGATACCTCGGAGCTGATCGTGGCGTATGAGGCGGTGACGCGGGCATCGTCGGTCGATACGGTGTTGAGCGCGGTGATCCACCAGTTGATCGCGTAGCCGCCAACGAGTCCCAAGCCCACGCCGAAGGCCAAAAGGCCGACGATGTTGCGCCGGCTCGTTAACCAGGTGCCGCGCTTTTGCTGAAACGCGGTCGTTTCAATATCGTCCTGATGGTCTTCCATCTCAATCGGCCGCGCGCGCGGGCTCACGCTTGCGCGCGCGAACGGGCCTTCTGCCGGAGACCGGCTCAAACTGGTAGATGCTGCGAATAAAAAGCACCATGGGGATGATGAAAAGGCCGGCAACCGCCGCGAGGCGGAAGCTATCGTGATACGCTTCGATTGCGGCCCTTTCGATCAGCCGATTTCTGAGCACGGCCCGCGATCTCGCGGTCGCCTCGTCCAGGGGCTGGCCCGCCTGCTGAAAGGCGCTCTGCATGGCGGCGAGGGCCTCCCTTTGACCTTCATGCTCGGCGGTCTGCACGCGCATCAGCTTCGTGAGGTGCACGAGCTCGCGGTGGGTCACATAGGTCGCGATCAGCGGGATGCCGGTCGTGTTCCCCAAATTGCGCGCGAGACTGTCCATGCCGGCGCCCAAAGTAGCCTTCTCGGCGGGGAGCGTTCCCAGGGCCATGGTGGTCATCGTGGCTTGCGCTCCGGAGCGAAACAGGCTCTGGAAAACCGTGACGAGGATAATGTACGCGAGCGACACCCCCACGTCCAATTCCGAATAGAGATACATCGTTACCGAAGAAGCCAACAGCGAAACGGCAACGACCACAGGAATGCTGATCCTGTCGGAAAGCATTCCCCAGCCAATGGCGCCGATCGCCGATGTAAAGGCCATCGGCACCAGGCGCTGTCCCGCCTGCAACGGCGAAAAGCGCAGCTCTCGCTGTAGAAAGATGCCGAAAATAAAATTCGTGCTCTGAAAGATCGCGGTGTTCAAGAGCCGGGCCAAAAAAGAAAGGCTAAAGGAGGCGTTGGCGAACACGCGCACATCCAAGATCGGGTAGCGCGCGCGGAACTCGCTGGCGACAAAAACGATAAAAGAGATCGCCGCCGCGACGAACAGGCCCACAATATAGGAGGAGTCCCATCCCCAAATCATGCCGTTATTGATCGCCCAGAGAAGCGCGCCGAGCCCGAGGCTCATCGTGGCGAGACCGAGCAAATCGATCGAAACGGGCCAGGCGCGCTTTTCGTTTTCCAGGTCCTTGGGTAAGACCAGCATGATCAGAATGAGAGAGATGAAGTTGATCGGAATATTGACGTAAAAGACCGAGCGCCAGCCGAAAGTCTCCACCAGCCAGCCGCCGACGAGCGGCGCAACCAGCGGGCCGACCATGTGGCTCGCCTGGTAGAGGCCCATCGCCAGCCCGCGCTGTTGGGGCGGAAAGGCGCGGTACATCATCGACATCGACAGAGGCTGCCGCAGCCCGCCGCCGGCGTTCTTGAGCGCAAGAAAGAAAATAAGGACGCCGAGACCCCAGGCCGCGCCGGCAAAGCCGGAGCAAACGATGTAGAGGATGAAACTGACGATGTAGAGCTGCCGCGCGCCGAAAATCCCCGCCAGCCACCCGACCAGCGGGCCGAGGATGGTTCGCACAATCGCTGGCGCCGTGCGGATCCACTGGACCCGATCCAGGCTCACGTTCATGGCCAGCATGATCTGGGGAATGGCGATCTCGATCATGCGCTCCGCAAAGCCGACCGATGCGGAGCCGATCGCAAGCGCCATTCCCAGCCACCATTTGTACGACGGGCTTTGTGCGGAGATGGAAATTTTCTTGAGGGCGAGCATGCGTTTTTAAAACTGCCGTAGGGAGACAGTATTATAATGAGAATCGCGCTGTCAACGCGACGCTACCGGCGGAGCTCGCCTGGACGATCCAGCTAAAAGAAGCTCCCACCGGCCAAAGCCGGCCGATTTATCGCCGCGGAGTAGGGAAAATCCTACGATTGCAAAAGAAGTTGATTTTTTTGGCGGGAAAAATCGCAGGAATCTCAATCGTTAGCGCGTGCGGCTGGTGGCATGAGCTTTGCTGCGTTCTCTCTCAAGAGGGCGGCTGCTCAGGCCGTTCTGTGTACGGTTGCCGCTAGGCCAAGGTGGCGAGCGAAAAAGTTTCGCAGCGCCGGAAAAAAAGGAGTGCGAGGAACCCTTGAAGTACTGTCCAAAATGCCGCCGAACCTACGGCGAGCCTGATCGGCTCTGTCCCGAGCACGACATCGAGTTGGAAGTTCGCGAACGCGAATCGGTTCGCACCTGCGATTTGTGCGGCAGGGTTGTCGAGCCCGCTGAGCGCGCGTGCGCCAATTGCGGCGCGAAGGTCGATCTATTCAACGAGCCACAAGCCGACCTCGAGTTTTACCCCAAGACATTGAAGAACGAAGGGTTAAAGCGGGGTTTCGAGGGAAGCGATCCAGATTGCGGCTGGGCGGGCGCGGAGTGGTTTGCGTCTGGCGAAGATCGCAAGCCCGCGGAGGAGAGCTTTCAGTTCGAGGAGGAGTGGGAAAGCGCACGCAAGCGCAAGCGGGTGGGGAGCATCCTTACGGCCGGAGGATTCATTGCCGGCCTGGCTGTGGGCCTCGTTATGATGCGCGAGATCTACGACGGCAGGCCCTCGAACCCGAGCGTCCAAGCCGAAAGCGAGAGCTCGTCTCCGCCTGCGCTTTCGCCCCCAGGGGCCAATCCATTTATGGACAAGTCTTTCTCAACCGAAGCGCTGCCGAAATCGGCGCTTGCGTCTCCCGACGAAAGCTTGCCCCGCGTCGAGCCGCCCGCGCCCGACGATCAGGAGCCGCCAGCGGCAAAGATAGGGGGAGGCGGCGCCGGCGAGCGAAGCCTGAGCACGGCCAATCGCAGGGCCGGCAAGAACGGGACCGAGATCAGCCTGAAAACGCCGGGCGGCGCGCGGGCGCCTGCGGCGGAGGGGCAGCGTAAAAAGGCGGCGCCAGAATCGGAGCGCAGGGCGGAGAAATGGGCGATCCCGCCCGGGGTGACGATTCCTTCGCCGGCGGAGCTTCGGCGCAGAAGAGCGCAGCACGAAGCCGAGCTGGCGATGCAGAAAATCGCGATTCCTGCGGGCGTTGAAATACCTTCCCCAGCGGAGATACGGCGCAGGAGGATCGAACACGAGGTCGAGCAGGCGATTCAAAATCGCGCGATCGAGGGCGTAACTGTCTCCTTGATCGGCAACACGGTTTTTCTCAAAGGGCAGGTGGCGACCGAACGACAGAAGGCCGCCGCGGAACAGGCCGCCCGCAGCGTTTCCGAGGCAGAAAATATCCGTAGCGCAATCACCGTCAGGGGCACAAAGGGCTAAACGACCCGCCTACCCGCCTGAACCGTTCGAAATTGGATTGACTCCCGAGATCGTTTGCGTTTAACGTTGCGCAGACGCCCCGGCCCGTTGGCCGCCGGCAAGGAGGAACTCATGGCCTACACGCTTGAGCAGTTCGCCAGCGCATGCCGCCGCATTCTAAAAGCCGAGCCCGGCATAGAAGGGCGCGAGAAAGTTTGCGCGCTCGTGCGCGAGGTGCTGCAAGATCACGAGTTTATCGCCGCGCATCTCGGCGATGATGCGCCGGAGCGCAAGGTCCTCTACGAAGATCCCGAACTCGGCTTTTGCATTCTCGGCCACGTCTACAAAGGCGCGCGAGAGACCCAGCCCCACGATCACGGTCCCTATTGGGCGATCTATGGTCAGGCCGTCGGCGAAACCGAGATGAGCGATTGGGAGTTGGTCGAGCCTGCCAGCGACGAAAGGCCGGGCAAGGTGCGCTGGCTGCGAAGCTACACGCTCAAGCCGGGCATGGCGCATCTCTACAACGAAGGGGATCTTCACGCGCCGCGCCGGGCCGGACCGACGCGCCTGATCCGGATCGAAGGGAGCAACCTGGACAAAGTGCGCCGCCTGCGGTACGAGCGAGTGTAGCAGGAGCCGCGGAGCACTGGCCCGAGTTCCGTTACCAGCAGTTCACCGGTTCTCGCATCTTGGTCTTATGCGCATTGCCGTTCCTGACCTGATTTCGAATTCTTACTTCCCCGCGGTTGCGGCCGTCGAGCTTGGGTTTATGCGGGAGCAGGGGCTCGAGGTCGAACTCGAGCTAATCTTTCCCGTTCCCAAGACACTGGAAGAGCTCCGCGCTGGCCGGGTAGACTTCGTTGCGGGTTCGGCGCATTCCGCGCTCTTTGCCTTTCCCGACTGGCGCGGCGCAAAGCTCCTGATGGCGCTGGCGCAGCGGACCTACTGGCTGTTGGTCCTGCGCGCCGACCTCAACGCCGCTCGCGGCGACTTGACGGCGGTCAAGGGGCTGCGAATCGGCGCCGCGCCCGGCGTCGATCTGAGCCTCAAGCGCCTTCTGGTCGAAGCGGGGATTGATCCGGAGCGCGACGGCGTGAGGATCGAGCCCGTGCCGGGCGCGACCGGAGCGAGCGTTTCCTTCGGCCTGACCGCCGCCAGAGCGCTGGAAGAGGGCAAAATCGACGGCTTCTGGGCAAACGCGATGGGAGCCGAAATCGCCGTTCGGCGCAAGATCGGGACTGTGGTTCTCGATGTCCGGCGCGGCGACGGCCCCGCCACCGCCCGTCACCACACCTTTCCCGCGTTGCTCACGACGGAAAGCAACATCGCTAAAAAGACACAAGCCGTGGCCGCGGCGATCCGGGCGGTGCGAAAAGCGCAGGAAACGCTGCGCGCGGATCCGGATCGCGCGACGCAGGCGGCGCGCCGGCTTTTCCCTCCCGCCGAAACGGAGCTCATCGCAGAGCTGATCCGGCGCGATCTCCCTTACTACGATCCGGTGATCTCCGAGGATGCCGTGATGAACATGAACAGCTTCGCCCAGGCCGCTGGGCTTCTCTCGCGGCCGGTAGCTTACGACGAGGTCGTCGCCGTTCAGTTCCGGGATCTGTGGGCAGCGTGAACGCCGGAAGGGGCTTTCCCAGCCGGCAAACCCTGGCTCGTGGAACGGTTAGGGGCGGGGCGAAATTTTTCGGCGGCTTTTGGGGTTCACCAGCCGCCTACGTGGTGTAGTAGGCGTTCTCCCTGATATAGCCTTCGGTTAGATCGCAACCCCAGACGCGCGCGCTGGCGTTACCGATCCCGAGATCGACGGCGATGACGACCTCGGCCTGGCCGAGGTAGGCGCGCAGCGCTTCCAGATCGCAGTCCACGGGCGATCCCGTTGCGAACACTCTGGCGGCGCCGAAACGGATCGTGACGCGCCCTGGATCGATATCCTCGTCAAAGCACTTCCCGACCGCCATGATGACGCGGCCCCAGTTCGGGTCGCAGCCGTAAACGGCCGTCTTAACGAGCGGCGAGTTGACCACCGACTTCGCCACCCGCTTCGCCTGTCTGGGGCTTCTGGCGCCGCTCACCTCGACGGTAATGAGCTTCGTCGCTCCTTCGCCGCCGCGCGCGATTGCGCGCGCCAGATGCTCGCACACGCCGAGCAAGGCGTCTTCGAACTGGCGGGGATCGACCGGCCCCGCCAGGCCGTTCGCCATCAAAACGACCGCGTCGCTTGTGCTGGTGTCGCTGTCGATACTTAGCGCGTTGAACGTTTTTTCCGCCACCCTGCGAAGCATGGGGCGCACGCTCGCGGGACGAAGCGCCGCGTCCGTCAAGAGGTACGCGAGCATCGTGGCCATGTTCGGTTCGACCATGCCCGCGCCCTTCGCGAGCCCCGCGATAATCGCCGGCCCCACCCGGCAAGAGGCGTACTTTGGCGAGCGGTCGGTCGTCATGATGGCGCGGGCGGCCAGTTTGAGATGACCGCGAGCCAGAGCGGCGCGAATGCCGCACAGCCCGGCGCGGATCTTATCGATCGGCAGCGGGCGCCCGATCACGCCCGTGGAAAACGGGAGAACGTCCCGGTAATCGATGCCCAGCTCGCTGGCCGTCACGCGGCACATCTCCAGGGCGTCCTCGATCCCGCGCTGTCCGGTGGCGACATTGGCGTTTTTACTGTTGATGACGAGCGTCTGGGCAAAGCCGTCCGCGACGTGCTCTCGCGCGACAATCACGGGCGCGCCGGGAAAGCGATTGCGCGTGAACAGCGCCGCGGCGCGCGCGCGCACGGTGGAGTGAATGACCGTGAGGTCGAGCGTGTCGTCCTTGATGCCGACGTTTTTCGCGGCGCACAGAAAGCCCTGAGGCTCGAGGAGGTCTTCGATGTCGGGCGTGGATAGCGCCGAAGCGGTTTCCATTCCTTCTCCTTTTCCCATCCGACCGGCTGCGGTCAGGTTTTGCTCCGGTCGAACCACCGGGTCAGCTCCGGCGCGGCGTATTTTTCAAAGCGGTCGAGCAGGGCCTCCGCCCGGTCTTCCACGATGAGAAGCGCCCGGTGGCTCGGCTTGAGAAAATCGGCTTGGAGCGCATAGTCGAGAAACTCCACGATGGGGCGGTAGTAATCGCAGACGTTCAAAAGACCGCACGGCTTCTGGTGGATGCCGAGCTGCGCCCAGCTCAACACCTCGAAGAATTCTTCCATCGTCCCGATCCCGCCGGGCAAAGCGATGAAAGCGTCCGAAAGCTCCGCCATCACCGCTTTGCGCTCGTGCATCGACTGAACGATGCGCAGCTCCGAAAGCCCGCGGTGCGCGACTTCCCTGACCACGAAGGGCTCGGGAATGACGCCGGTGACGTGCCCGCCATGCTCGAGGACCGCGTCCGCGACGACGCCCATCAAGCCAACGTTGCCGCCGCCATAAACGAGCCCGTAGTGGCGCGCGACCAAAGCCCGCGCCAGGCGCCGCGCCGCTTCGGCGTACTCGGAACGCGCTCCCGCGCGGGAGCCGGCAAAAACACAGATGCGACCGTTTACGCCCGCGCTGCTCGCCCCCATGACCGATGCACTCCGTCACTTAAGAAAGTTTGCATCCTCCCAGATTACCGAAGCGGGACAAAAAGTTAAACGCTCCCGGCGCGCTTGAGCCGCGGGTCGAGCATGTCCCGAAGAGCATCGCCGAGAAGGTTGATGCCGAGCACGGTGAGAAAGATAGCGAGCCCGGGGAAAAGCGCGAGCCACCAGGCGGTGCTGATGTAGATGCGACCGTCGGCCAGCATGGTTCCCCAGGTGGGAATCTCCGGCGGCACGCCGAGCCCCAAAAAGCTCAGGCTCGCCTCGGCAATAATGGCGGAAGCCATCGCAAAGGTGCCCACGACGAGCGAGGTCTGAACGATATTGGGGACGATATGGCGGCAGATAATACGCGCCTTGCTGGCGCCGAGCGCTTGCGTGGCAGCCACGAAGTCACGATTTTTTAGCGCCAGCGTCTGGCCGCGCACGACCCGGCAGTACTGGATCCAGCGCTGAGCGACGAGCGCCAGGATCAGGTTGAATAATCCCTGCCCTAAAAAAGCCAGGATGGCGATCGCCAGCAGTAGAGGCGGGAACGCCCACATGACCTCGACCAATTTTTGGATGGCAAAGTCGGCTTTGCCTCCGAGGTAGCCCGAGATGACGCCGAGGCTGACGCCTACAAAGCCAGAGATCACGACCACCGCAAAGGCGACCAAAAGCGAGACGCGCGCGCCGTAGATAATGCGGCTCAAGACATCACGGCCGAGATTGTCGGTCCCGAGAAGATGGTTGCCGGTAAACCAAGTAGGCGCCTTCAAGGTCGCGCGCAACTGTTGCACGTTGGGATCATGCGGCGCGATCAGAGGCCCCAGCGTCCCTACGACGAGCAGCAGAAAAACAATGAATCCGCCAGCGAACACCTTGATGCGCAGCCGTGCCGGGAGCCACGCGCCGCCGGCACGCTCGACCATCACGGGCGCGCTGGGGGGCCTAGTAACGGATTCTCGGGTCAATGACTCCATAAAGCGCGTCGATGGCCAGGTTAATGATCACAAACGCGGCCGTGTACATTAGCACCAAGCCGGTTACCAGCGGATAGTCGCGCGCGGTGATCCCGGTAATCAGCAAGCTTCCCAGTCCGGGCCACGCGAAAACCGTCTCCACAATGATCGAGCCGCTGAGCAGCGCGCCCAGCTCCAGCCCAACTACCGTGACAATCGGTATGAGCGCGTTTCTCAAAACGTGGCGCCACACGACCCGCCGTTCCGCCAGCCCTTTGGCGCGCGCCGTCACCACGTATTCCTCCTGCAGAGCGTCGAGGACCGAAGACCGGGTGACCCTCATGAGAATGCCGACCATGTTCGTGCCGAGCGCCAGAGCGGGCAATGTCAGGTGCAGCAAGGCGTCCTTGAGCGCCGGCCAATTTTGCTGCAGCAGGCTATCCAAAAAATAAAGGCCGGTTTGCTCGGGCCCGGCAACGCCGTAAGTGCTGCGCCCGGCAGACGGCAACAGATGAAATTGACCGGCGAACAGCAAGATCAGCATGATACCCAGCCAGAAGTTCGGCATGCTGATGCCAAAAAGGCCGAAGCCGGTCCCGAGGTTGTCGACCCAGGAATTCGGCCTGGCCGCGGCCCACACGCCCAGCGGGATCGCCAAGGCGATCGCGACCACGATGGCGGCGGTAGCAAGCTCGAGCGTCGCCGGGAGGCGCGCGGCGATGACTTCGCTAACGGGTTGCGCGAAGCGAAAGGATTTGCCGAGGTCGCCGGTGACAGCCGTGGTGATGAATTTTAGATATTGAACGTGGACCGGCTGATCCAGCCCCCACCTGCGCCGGGCCTCGGCCACGTCGGCCGCGCTGGTCTCGTCCGAAAGCAAAAGGGAGGCAGGATCGCCGGGAGCCGCCTGCAGCAGGAGAAAAACGAGCAGCGTGATCAGCAGGAGAACCGGGACGGTCCCCAGCAGTCGGCGAACCAGGTAGGCTGCCATTTTTCCTAGCGGAGAACTTTAATGTCCTCACCGAAGATCCGCCCGCTCGGGGTTGGTCTGTATTCAATATTCCTGGCGATGCCGTACAGGAGCTGATGGCGCCACAGGAAATGGGCCGGGGCGTCTTCGGTGATAATGCTCATTGCCTCCGAAAGCACCTTCTTGCGCTTGGCCGGGTCGAAAGTCCGCCGCTCCAGAGCCAAAAGCTCGTCCAGCTTGGGGTTCGAATATCCGATCCGCGGAGAACCGCCAGTTTCAAAATATTGCGAGAGCGCCACGCTCGGGTCCACCACCGAGCCGCGCCCCATATAGTAGAACGGTACTTTCCCGGCTTGAACATTCGCCCACAAGGTCGCCCATTCAGGAGTGTGCAGCTTGGCGCGGATGCCCACCGCGTGGAGCATGGGAACGATCGCCTCGGAAATTTGCTTGTCGAGAGTATAGCGCCCCACCGGAGTGTAATAATCGACGTCGACGCCGTTGGGGTAGCCGGCCTGTTTGACGAGCTGGCGCGCTTTCTCCGGATTGTATTCGTACTTGGGCTGCAGGTTGGGATTGTAGCCGTACTGGCCGGGGCCGACCGGGCCGTCGAGCCGCGTGGCCTCTCCTCTCAAAAGGTTGGCGATGATCGCGTCACGGTCGATGGCGTAGGACACGGCCTGCCTGAGCTGCTTGTTATCCCATGGCTTGAATTTGGGGCTCATCGCCAGAAACATGATCTCCACCGAATCGACCGCCTTGACCGTTGTGTTGGGGCTCCTCTCCACGCGGTCGCGCATATGGGGCGGGATGAACTGCGCGATCTGAATCTCGCCGTTCAGCAGAGCGGTAACCCTCTGCTCGGGCTCGCGCATCACGCGAAAGACAATCTCATCGGGAGCTTGCTTTTTCTCTTTCATGCCGGGATAGGCGGGGTTTTTCGCAATGACAAATCGCTGCCCGGGGATGAGTTCCTTGAACCTGTAAGGGCCGGCGCCGATCGGATACTTCCGATCCGCGACGTCGGGGCCGTACTTGTCGTAAATCGCTTTGCTCGTGATGATAAAGCGATCGAACAGGTACTCGAGCAGAGGCGCGGTCGGCTCCTTGGTCGTGAATCTGACCGTGTAATCGTCGAGCGCGGCTGCGCTCGCGATCGGGGCGATGTTCTGTTTTTGCTTGCTCTGCGGATCGTTGCGGACGCGGTTAAACGAGTGCACGACGTCGGCCGCGGTCAGGCGCGAGCCGTCGTGAAACCGGATATTCCTTCGCAGGTGAAAAACCCAGTTGTTGGGATCCTTGACCTCCCAACGCTCGGCGAGCATTCCCTCGTACTCGCCTTTGTCAAAATCGTAAGTGCCGAGGCAGCCCATGACCTGGCACCAGATTCCGTACAAGAGCGACACGCTGTCGCCGTAGGGATTGTAGGTCTCCATGGTCTCGGTGACGCCTATGGCGACCCGGGTCTCGGCGGAGCTCGAGCAGGGATGGTAAAAGAAAGAGGCAAAAGCCGCCCCTAGCCCCAGGATCGCCCGGATAATCTTGCTGCGCATAACAACCTCCTTTTGGATCGTGATTTCCAAGCCATGATCCGGTTTGTTGTCTGCCGCCAGGCTCTCGAGGATAAAGGAACAGCCGGCAATTCAACCCTGTAGGCACGATCATACGAGAAAGGCAAGATCGAGTTTAAGGCCGCCAAAAGACCCGATCGCCACAAAGGACCCCGTAGCGCCATCGGCCGCCAGGGTTCTTGAAGAGAAAAAACTCCACCGACAGAGTCATCTTTTGCAGATGAAGTACAGGCGGTCCGACCTGATCGAGGGCCGTGAGTTTAACGGATCGATGACTTTGATCCGAGCGAAGTCCTTTGCCAGCGCCGCTCTTATGGTTGCCGCGGGGAAAGACGCTTCTTTAATGTTCTCTTCGAAACGCCTGCGGCCGCGCCCGGACGCGCGCTCGATTTGGATGCGCCAGTTGGTCATGCCGCGGCCGATTTTGGCGACGGTCATCGTGAGAGCGCCGCCGTCGAACCGGTGGACGACGGGGGGCGTGCGGCAAAGCCGCTCGAACTTTGCGATCGTGTTTATGTCGAAGATAAACAGCCCGTTTCCGGCCAGGTGCGCCGCGGCGCGGCGGAAGATTTTTTTCCAATCGGAAAAGCGAAGAACGTGATTGATGGAGTCGTACACGCAGAGGATGACATCGAACCGGCGATCGAGATCAAACGCGACCATGTCTTGGCGAAAAAGGGGAATTCCGGGCAACTTTCTGCGCGCGATCGCAAGCATTTGCGGCGAGCGGTCGAGGCCGGCAACGTCGTAGTCGGGCGAGAGCAGCTTAAGAATCTCGCCCGTGCCGCAGGCGAGCTCGAAGAGCGTCCGGGCCTCGGGATGGTGCCGGGCGATCAGCCGTCGGATGAACGCGGCCATCTCGGACCGGTCGCCGGTGGCAGGGTCGTAAAATCTGGCAAGCAGCGTGTAGGGCCTCATTCGGATGAGCCGCCTTTAGCGGCGAACGTCTTCGGCAAGGCGTGGGCAATTTCCTGCCAGCCGGTATAGCGGCCGATCAGCGAATGGTTGAGAATTGCCCGGTTCCACGGACGATCGAAGAGCGCCACCGGAATGCCGCGTTCCGCCAGATAGCGGGCGACGGGCAGCGAGTCCTCTACCGCCCAGCAGAAACGGCGCGCAGCCAACTCCTTGAGCGTGATCCCGATCGTGTTGGTTGTTTCAAAGCGGCCGTATTTATCGACCACCGTGAGACTGTGGTGCGGGACTCGATGCCGCAAGAGCCATTCAACGGAGGCCTCGTACGCCGCCGGCGGTCTCCCGGTCACGATGGCGATCTCGTAGCCGGCCGCGGTCCACTCGCGCAACGCCGAGATCGCGCCCTCGACCGGCTCCATTTGCAGGAGCTGGTCCGGCCGGTGAACGACGCGGAAAAACTCGGCAACTTCCGCGGGCGTAAGGCGGCAGGCCGCGCCGAGATCGAAGGTCGTTAGCTGCTCGTAAACGATCCCCTTGCCGAACTCGCGCTCGATGATCCTCAGGCACTGCCGCGCTGTTTCGCACAGGACGTCGTCGAGATCGACGTAAATGGTCTTGGCTGATCCCATTCTCGAGACGCGCCCGGCCGGCAAAGCCGCGCGATCAGGAATTTAAGATTTTGAGCACCTCGGGATGCAGCGTCGGGTTCGCCGCGACGCAGGAGGTGCCCTGGCACGCATCCGCTCCCGACCACGTGGTTATCACGCCCTTTGCTCCCTGGATGACAGGGACCAGCGGAACGATGTCCCATGGACTCATGATCGGGTCCAGCATGATGTCTGCGCCGCCTGAGGCGACCAGCAAATATCCGTAGCAGTCTCCCCAGGTGCGAAACAGGCGCGTCTGTCGCAGGAGCTCGTCAAAACCCGCCTTGTTTTGATATTGGGCGATGCTCGCGAGATCGGTGGTGAGAAGGGTCGCTTCGGAGAGAAGACGGGTCTCGCGCACCCGGACCAGCTCGCCGTTCAAGGTGGTTTCCGTGTTGTTGCCGACGCACAACTGGTCGAGCACAGGGTTGTAGATCGCGCCCAAAATGGGGCGGCCGCCGTGAAGGAGGCCGATCAGGGTCCCGAACAAAGGGCAGCCCGCGGCAAAGGAGATCGTTCCGTCTATCGGGTCGAGCGTCCAGACAAACTCGGCGGCGGCGTTTTCCTGTCCGAATTCCTCGCCGAGAATTCCGTGATCCGGATACGTTTTGCGAATCAGCGCGCGCAACGCCGCCTCCGCCGCGCGGTCGGCCTCGGTCACGAGCGTGCGATCTTGCTTGATTTCGACCTGCAGATCGGCCTTCGCGAAATAGGGCCTGATGACCTCTCCGCTTCTTTCCGCGAGGGTGTGAATGAACCGGGTAAACTCGTTTATCTGCATATGCCTGCCTCGAGCGCCGCCAGCGTCGCTTCCAGCGCGCTTGTCGTGGATCGAGACCGATGCTTAGTCTCCAGCACGGTCCGACTACCGGCTTTGCGCCTTTCTTTTTTGGCCGCGCGCCCACGCGCGTTCCACCAGGTACGCGACCAGTTCTTCAAACGACAGCCCGCCGGCGCGAGCGGCGTCGGGATACAGGCTTGTCGGCGTCATCCCGGGAAGCGTGTTGACCTCAAGAACGATCGGCTCGCCCTCTTCCGGCACGACAAAGTCGACCCGCGCCAAGTCGCGGCAATTCAGGCACTGAAACGCCAGCTTTGCGACTTCTTGAGTGCGCGCGTACTGAGCCGCCGGCAAGGGAGCAGGGACGATGTGCTCGCTGAGCCCCGGCGTGTAGCGATGCTCGTAGTCGTACCACGTTCCGGACGGGGTTCGGATTTCGATTACGGGCAGAGCCTCGATCCCGTTTCGCTCGAGGATCGCCACGGTAATTTCCCTTCCCGAGATGCGCTCTTCGATCAGGAGGCGCTCGTCGTAGACAAAGGCGCGCTCCAGCGCCTCGTCGATCTCTCTATCGTTGCGCGCAAACGAAACGCCGACCGCCGATCCCTGGCACGAGGGCTTGACGACGACATCGGAGCCGAGAGCCTGAGCGATGTGCCGGGCGGTTTCCGCTCTTCGCGCGCTTCTATGAACGATGAGATCGCGAGCTACGGGAAGCCCGAAGGCGCGAAAAATTTGCTTCGCCACGACCTTGTCCATGGCGCAGGCGCTGGCCTCGACGCCGCTTCCGACGTAGGGAATGCCGAGAATTTCGAGAAATCCCTGAAAGGTGCCGTCTTCGCCGGGCGGCCCATGCAAGGCGGGAAACACAACTTCGGTCTTTAATTCTTTCAGGGACTCTGAGATTCTTTCGTCGAGCTCAACCGTCGTGACATTTTCGTAGCTGTCGCGCAGCGCCTGCGCGACGCCGCGCGCCGTCACGCGAGAAACCTCGGCCTCCGCCGAGGGACCGCCACACACTACCGCAATCGAGCGATTTTGCTTTCGTGGCATTTGAGTCTGCGCTCCTCTGTCGCGTGCGACACAATCTAATGCCAAACGGCAGGGCGCGCAACTTACGCCGGGCCGAGCGGCGCAAACCGGCGCTCGCTCGAAAGCCCAGGAGGGCGAAGAGTTAAACGAAAAACGGCGCCAAAACCAGGGTGACCGTGCTCAACAGCTTGATCAATACGTGGAGGCTCGGGCCGGCCGTATCCTTGAAGGGATCCCCGACCGTGTCCCCCACCACGGACGCTTTGTGGGACTCCGATCCCTTACCGCCGTAATGGCCGGCCTCGATGAACTTCTTTGCGTTGTCCCAAGCGCCGCCGCCGTTGTTGAAAAACGTGGCGACCAGGATGCCGCCGATGGTCCCGACCATCAAAAAAGCCGCAACCGCCTCCGCGCCCAGGCCGAAGAGACGGAACAGCATCCCCACGCAAACCGGCATCGCTACTGCGAGGATGCCGGGCAAGACCATCGCTTTGAGCGCCGCGACCGTGACGATGTCCACGCAGCGGCCGTAATTCGGCCTGGCGGTTCCGTGAAGGATGCCCGGTTTCTCGCGGAACTGCGCGCGCACTTCCCCAATGACGTAAAAAGCCGCCTTCCCGACCGCCCGGATCGCGAGGGCCGAAAACAAAAAGACGAGCATCGCGCCAAGCAGCCCGCCCACGAACACCTCGGGTTTGGCGAGGTTGACCGCCTCGAGCACAAGCCCGTAATGGGCGACCTCGTCGAGATACGCGCTAAACAGAAGGAATGAGGCGAGCGCTGCGGAGCCTATCGCGTAGCCTTTCGTGAGCGCTTTGGTCGTGTTGCCAACCGCGTCCAGGCGGTCGGTCTTGCGCCGGATCTCCTCGGGCTGGTGGCTCATCTGCACGATGCCGCCCGCGTTGTCGGTTATCGGGCCGAACGTGTCCATGGCGAGGATGTAGGCGGCGGTGCCCAGCATGCCCATCGTCGCGATGGCCGTCCCAAACAGGCCTGCATGGGCCACGCCGCTCATGCTGCCGAGGTGGTATGAGCCGATAAGCGCGGCTGAAATCACGATCACGGGCTTTGCCGTGCACTCGAGACCGACGGCAATGCCGCTGATGATGTTCGTTGCCGCGCCGGTTTGCGACGACTCGGCGATCCACTTTACGGGGCGAAATCGGTAGTCGGTGTAGTATTGCGTGATGTAGACAAACGCCTGGCTCGTCAATATGCCGATCAGCCCGCAGAGAAAAAAGTAAAACCACGCTTGCGCGGCCTCGGGGTGAGCGCTTGCGTCCACCCGCATGAGCCAGCGCGTCGCGACAAAAAAGCCTGCGAGCGCAAGCGCGCTGGCGACATAATAACCGCGGTTCAAGGCGGCCATCGGATCGCCGTCCTCCTTTGTCTTCACGACGAGGACGCCTATGATCGAGGCGATCAGGCCGAAGGCGCGCGTTACCAGAGGGAAGAGGATGCCGTTGCTTCCAAAGTACGGGTACAGCGCGACGCCCAGGATCATCGCCCCGATGTTCTCGGCGGCGGTGGACTCAAAGAGGTCGGCGCCGCGGCCGGCGCAATCGCCGACGTTGTCGCCCACGAGATCGGCAATGACCGCGGGATTGCGCGGGTCGTCTTCGGGAATACCGGCTTCGACCTTGCCCACCAGGTCGGCTCCGATGTCCGCTGCTTTGGTGTAGATGCCGCCTCCGAGCTGGGCAAACAGCGCCACAAACGAGGCGCCAAACCCGTAGCCCACAATCATAAACGGAATCTTCCTCGGGTCTTGTCCCAAAAGCTCGAGCGTCGCGTAGAGTCCGCCGATCCCTAACAGGCTCATAGCCACGACGAACAACCCCGAGACCGCACCGCCTCTCAGAGCAATCCGAAGCCCGTCGTTTAGGCTGTGGCGCACCGCGGCCGCGGTTCGGATGTTGGCGCGGATGGACACCCACATCCCGACGTATCCCGCAACGACCGAACACAAGGCGCCGAATACGAACGAGAGAGTTGTCCAGAACGCAAGCTTCAGGGGCGGAACCGAATCGGCTCCGCTGGGAGACCTAACGTATCCGTAAAGGACAAAAATCAAAGCCCCGAGCAAAACTGCAAGGCCGATAATGGTCTTGTTTTGCCGGGCCAGAAACGCCTCCGCTCCCTCCTTGATTGCGTTGGAGATCTCCTGCATCTTTTCCGTCCCGCTATCTTTCTGGAGGACGTAGCGAGCGAGATAGCCGGCGACGATTAAAGAAGCGGCGCCAACAGCGATCACAAAAAGTATCATGTCTTGTCCAGCATCCTTTCTACGAAACCGCTCGGCCCGACCGCCGGAAAGTCCTGCCGAGGCCAATCGATCGGCTGCCCGAGCCGTTAACGCCGGCCGGTCAGCCTGAGGACCCGGGCGGAAGGGCGCGACGACTTGTCTCCTTGCCTAAAACTCGCACCTGGGTTTTCCGAACGCGCAGAAAAGTTTTTAACCCGCCTGGGCTCTAAAGTTTCTGCCCGATAGGAGAGCGCTCAATAGCGGATTAACCCGTTTTGACGGAAGCCGCGCGAAGGCGGCCGCCGTCGGCCGGGTCAAATGAGAAACACGCGGTTACGCTTGTGGGGTTTGAGAACTTTTCCCGAGTCCTGCGATGACGAACGGCGTCTCTCGAGCAAAAGACGCCTGACGGGAGGGGAAAACAGAAAACAACCAGCAGAGAGCGGGCGCGCGGCTCCTTTCTGCCGGAAATCGGAAACTCCGATCGCGTCGTCCACGCCGTGGGCGGCGGGCACAAGCAGCCTTTGGCGCTTCGGGGGATCGCCCGCACCCTGATCCTCCACTAGGCCGTAACGGGCCGGCAAGCTCAAGAGCGCGATAACGAGAAATGAAATGGCTTTCCGCAGCACGGGCGACCGCTGAGTGAGGCTGTCAAGATACGTAACAGACTTTCCCGGGTATTAAAAGATCCTGCCGAGGAGGTTGCGGCGTCAGCCGCCGCTGCTGCCGACGGCTTATCGCCTTTGCCGCTCACCCGGCGCTCGACGAGCGCGCCTCAGAGCCAGATCCATTGAATCAAAAGATGCACGGAGAGGACCGCGGCGACGCTGAAGGGAAGGCTGATTTTCATGTATCTCCAGAGTTCGATCCGATAGCCGCGCTTCTCCAGCATGCCGCACGCCAGCACGTTCGCGGTCGCCCCGACGGGAGTAATGTTGCCGCCGATCCCGGTGCCCACCAGCATGCCGAAGTACAGGGGCCACGGGCTAATGCCGAGTGATTCTGCGAGATAGCTGCAAACCGGAATCATGAGAATGGTGTAAGGAACATTGTCGACAAAAGCAGAAATGAGGACGGACATCCAGGTTAGAATCGCAAGGTAAGCGGTGGGGCTTTTCAGGCCGGTTCCGGTGAGCCAGTTGGAGAAATCCCTCAACAAACCCACGTGCTCGACCGCGCCGATAACGACGAAGATCCCGATCAAAAACCAGATGGTGTCCCAATCAAACTCTTTGTTCATCGCGGCGATGTTCTCGCGCCCGATATAAAGCGATGCCAGGCCGACGGCGACTCCCACCGCCAAGACGAAGGCGGCATGCCGGAGAGCGACAAACATCAGCGGCAAAAAGGCGAGGGCCACCACGCTCAGGATAAAAACCATCAGGGGCCCGAGGGTGATCTCAACCTTTTCCTCGCGTATATCGACGACGTTGTTGAGAGGGCGAAACTGAAACAGAAGCGTCAGCAAGGCGACCGCGACCCCGACGAGGGAAAGCGTCCCCAGGCCCAGCTTGCCCTGGAACCAGTAGAACTCCAGGAAAGTCAGCCCGGTCTCCATCGCGAGGATCGTGGCCGGAGGGTCCGCCACCATGCTGACCGTCGTGACCACATTGGAGGCGATCGCCAAGCCGACGAGGTAAAGGAAGAGGGAAGCTTTCAGTCGCTCGGCGATCTCGATGGCAAGCGGCGCGAGCATGATCACGATAACCGGGTTGGCCATAAACGAGGAAAGAAACGCGGCCAGAGCGCAAATAAACAGCAGCGCGTATTTTTCCTTCTTGAGCCGCGCCAGGACGTAGTTCGCGATGAGCGCCGGAACCTTGCTCTCTCTAAAGACGATCGCCAGCATGCCGTAGCCCCAGTACAGCGCCAGAACCGCCCACGTGTCCCACTGGAGAAAGGCCACCTCCGGGCTGATGATCCCGAGAAGAATCAAGAGCGCCGCCGCGGCGAGCGACACATAGTAGATCGTCACGTTGCGGTAGAGGATAAACACAAACGAAATCACGAAAATCGCAAACGCCAGCCATTTTTCCGTCGTCGGGTCAAAGATGTGATACCAGGGCATAAAACACTCCCAAAGCTCTGTGCTGTAAAGTCTCTGTCGGTTCAGAAAATCGCGCCGCCGGGCGCCGAAAACCGAGGCGCCGCCGCTCGCATCAGATGTTCTCCTTCATGAGCTCTCGTTCCCAAGCTCGACACCGGCTCCACCCGCCTTTACCTGCATGGCGCGTACGGCTTGCGCCGCGACAAGGCCCGCTCGCGGTCTCGGCGACGCTCGGACCGCAAGCCCAAAATGGATGGCGTAAAAATTAGCGGAGGCAGCCCGCTCAGATGAGAAAGGCTTGGTTGAGCCTGTAGATCTTGGCGCTTTCCGTTACCCGTTCCGAAATGTCCCCATATCTCGGCAGCGCGCGTTTGGTCTTGTCGCGCGGTGCCGCGGCTTTCGGTGAAATCGGCTCCGCAGGAGCGGCTTGGCGGTATTGGCTTGGCTTGATCGCTTCCTCGACCGCCGGCGCAGGAGGCTTCACGAGCTTTTGGCTACCGGCGGATAGTTTCGAGTCTGCGTTCTCCGACAAATGAGGCTGAACCGGCAGAAGCCAGAAACTGAGAAAAAAGAGCGCTAGGAGGCTGCGCAGCACGGCGGCATTATTCCTATCGGCCCATTTTTTGTCAACTCAGTCGAGCTTTGCCGCAAGCGCTTCGGTTGTCTCGGATTCTGGACAAGCCTCGAAGCCTTGTTTGCGTTTTTAAGTCGGCGTGCTGCTTTCCCGTTTGTGAGACAACGAGGGCAAATTCATTGCAGCGGGGCGACAACCCGACAGAAAGATCGACGTTGAGCGGCAGCGGCCTTTTGGTATGGCATTTGCGCACACAAACGAAGTGCGCGCGCACATCAAAAAAGAACCAAAAGGAGGTAGTTCATGAAACGTGGTTTGGCACTGTTAGCTGTTTTGCTCTCCGGGACATACCTGAGCCTGGCTCCGGTATGGGCGCAAAGTTCGCCGCCCGCATCGCCGGCGGAGCAGCCGTCCGGAGGAAGCGGGGATTTAGGAGATCAGCAGAAGAAGCGCGAGGGGCGTACCGGAGGCGAGTCCTCCCGTCCCGAATCCGTCCAACCGACGCCTGGAACGCGGGAAGATAGGACCACCCGCGGCGGTCAGAGCGGCACGGGCCAGTCGGCCGGAGAATCGACGAATATCGGCGATGTGGGCGACCAGCAGAGGAGACGCGAAGGCCGCACGGGCGGGGAATCGTCGGGCTCCGAGCCGGTCCAGGGAGCCGCGGGGTCGGCGCAGGAAGGCAGAACTGGGAAAATGAACCAGGCGGATACGCAGAAAGTGCAGCAGGCGCTCAAAGAGAAGGGCTTCGACCCGGGCCCCATCGACGGCGTCATGGGCCCTCGAACCCAGGAAGCGCTGAGGAATTTTCAGCAGGCCAACAATTTAAAGCCGACGGGAAGACTCGACGCCGAGACGGCGCAGCAACTTGGTCTTGAAGCGGGCTCGGCAGGCGGGGCCCGCTCGGGTATGAAGAGCAACAGGAAGTCCGCGCAATAGCGCCGTAGGCGAGACATTGGACGCGCGCAAAAAGAGAGGAGCAACCCTCCTCTCTTTTTGTTTGCGCGCGCGCTCGAGGGAAAAGCCTGCAAGCGGGAGTCGATCATCATGGATAAAGAGCTGGCGCGCCTTGTAAGCGAAAAGTTGCAAGGGCAGCACCGCACACTGATCGAGCGTGCGGCGCTCGACGACGCATCGTTCCAGAAGATGGTTGAGGATCGGGAGAGCGAGCTTCAGGAGCACGCGCAAGAAGAAAAAGCCGCAACCGTGAGATCGACGATGCTCTGGCGCGGATCGAGGCGGGCGTTTATGGGAAATGCGCGTGCTGCCGGCGGGAGATCGACGAGGCCGTCTCAGGCCGCCGCGCCGAAAAGAGTAGGCGTCGGGAACTCGCGCAGCGCTTCACGGCGCCGCTGTAAGGTTCCCTTACAAGGGCCGCCCCTTTTTTTGGCGCAGGCAAAAAGGCGTTTTCCGTCGGCTCGGTCAAAACTTTTGTTCCGGATACTGTAAGTTTTGTTTGCACGCGTCGGTCACCAAAATCCGCAAGCGCGCGTTGCGTTTTTTAGCAGCCGCGCGTTTTTGCTTGGCGAATCTTGTAAGCCCGCCTGACAATCCTCCAGCGTGGGGGAGCGCGGTTTTGGGGAAAACGCTCCACGGAATTTCCGCCCATGCCGCGAACTGACACGACCGCAATTCGCCAGGCGCTGGCATGGTTCTTGTGCGCAGTACGGGCGCGAGCGGCTGAAGTTCGCTGAACGAAAGGGACCGCTCGTGATCGCCCATGCGAAGACTGACCGCGGCGCAGCAGCGGCGCTTGAGCAACCTTGCCCGGGAGCTTACCAACCGCCGGAAAGAGCGTTACGAGCGGCTGTCGGAAATCCTGGAGCGCCGACAGGCGCTGGCGTTTCATCTCCGGCGCGAGCGCGCGCCGCTTGCCGATCTAAAGAAAAAGCTCGCCGAATCCCGAAAGGTCTCCTGGCGCGAAAAATAGCCCGAACCGTTCTGCGCCGGCGCCAGAGCACGGCGCGTTGGCGGCGGCGCCTCAGTGGCGGTCGGCCTGAGGCTGAGCGCGCCGCCTGAGCAGGAAAAGCGAGACAACCAAGGCGAGAATCAGAAGGGTCAGAAGCCCGAGCTCAAACATCGCGTTACGGAACGCACTCTCGTTGATCTCGGCGGGACTGGAGAATTCCGCGGTGAGGATCAGAACTCGCCGAATGACGGCGATCAACCCGACGATAAGAAAAGGCTCGGGGATGAGCGTGTGCTCGCGGAACGAAACCTGGACCGTATAGAGGACCTCCACGATCATCAAGACAAAGAGCAGCCGGTCGAGGAGCGTGACGACCTTGTCGCCGAAAGTTCCCGCCATCAGACTTTGCGCAAACAGGACCGCCGCCGAAACCAGAAGAAGCGTGGCGCTGGCCGCGAGCAGCACACCCAGGCCCACATAGACGATATCCTCCACGGCCGTAAAACAGCGGGCAATACGCTCGCGAGGCTTATCGCTGGCCATCGCCGATCCTGTCTCCTCCAACGCGACAAGCGCCCGCGTTGGAGCACGAGTCCTTCCATCATAGCAGCGCCGGCGCGCCATCCAAGCGCTTTTATTTTTTTGCGGATCGGACTAGTAAATTAGAGCAGGATTTGCGGCCGCAATATGGCGGGCAAGGGCCAGATCGAAGAACGGCGGGATACGGTGAAAAGCTTCTTCAAGGTCGTCACGCCGGCGGAGGCGAAAGAGATCCTCCTCAGAGGCGCGCCGGTCGGGACCGAGACCCTGCCGACGGTTCGGGCGCGCGGCCGCGTCCTCGCCGAGGATCTCTACTCGCGAGTCGATTTGCCGCACTTCCATCGCGCCGCGATGGACGGCTACGCGGTCAGAGCGCGCGATACCTTCGGTGCCAGCGCCGCGTTACCCGCGTACCTCAAGATCGCCGGCACGGTCGAGATGGGGAAGGAGGCTACGCGCCCTCTGGGCCCGGGCGAGGCGATGCGCATTTCCACCGGGGGCATGTTGCCGCCCGGAAGCGACGGCGTCGTGATGATCGAGTACACAGAAGAGGCCGGCGAGGGCATGGTCGAGGTCCAGCGCGGCGTTTCGCCCTGGCAAAACGTGATCCAGATCGGCGACGACATCAAAAAGGGAGATCTCGTCTTTCGGCGCGGGCGGCGGCTCCGAAGCCACGATTTAGGCGCGCTCACCGGGATCGGCGTCTCCGCGGTGCCGGTTTACAAAAAGCCGCGCGTCGCGCTTATCTCGACCGGCGACGAGATCGTCGAGGCGGACGCCGAGCCGCTACCCGGGCAGGTGCGCAACATCAACCAGCATTCGCTGGCGGGGCTCATCGAAGAGCATGGGGCCGTGCTCAGCGATTTCGGCGTCGTCCGCGACGACCGTAGCGCACTGGCCGAGACGCTCGAGAAGGCGCTCGCGAGCGCCGATCTGGTGCTTCTTTCCGGCGGTAGCTCGGTCGGCGCGCGCGACATCACCGTCGATACGATCCTGTCTTTTGCCCGCGCCGAGATGCATTTCCACGGCATCTCGGTCAGTCCCGGCAAGCCCACCATTTTCGCGACCGTCAGCGGAAAGCCGGTCCTGGGGTTACCGGGGTATCCCGTTTCCGCTCTCGTGATCTTTGATCTTTTCGCGGCGCCGCTGATCCGCGTGATCGGCGGCGAGGACCGCGAGGCGGCTTCCCGGTTCCGGAGCACCGCGCGGGCGATTCTCAAAACCAATGTCGCCTCGCAGCCCGGAAGGGAAGACTACGTACGCGTCACGCTCGCAAGGGAGGGCGATCGGCTTTATGCCACGCCGCTTCCGAGCAAGTCCGGCGCGATCTTTACGCTGGTCAAGGCGGACGGGATGGTGAAAATCGACCTGCATCAGGAGGGGCTGGAAGCGGGCGAAGAAGTCGAGGTGATTTTGTTCTAAGCCGCGATCGGTTTTGCTGCGCTCAACCCATCCGGCGGATCGGCAACGAGGAAGGCGAAACTTACTCGTCTCATGGCGCGCAAGCGTTATCTGAAAAAGACGGCGCTCAAAGAGGCGCAGCGGATGTTTTTTGCCGCGCTCGACCCGACGCGCCTCAAGAGCGAGCTTATCCCCGTTCAAAGCGCGCTCGGCCGGATCACCGCCGAGCCGATCTTCGCCAAAATTTCCTCGCCGCATTATCACGGCGCGGCGATGGACGGCATCTGCGTGCGCGCCGAGGACACTTTCGGGGCGACGGAGTTCGCGCCGAAGCGGCTCAGGCTTTACCGCGATGGACGGTCGGCCGAAGGGACATTCGCGTATGTCGATACCGGAAACGCTCTGCCCGCCTGGGCCAATGCGGTCATCATGATCGAGAAAGTGCGCCAGTGCGACGCGGGCGCGGTCGAGGTTTACGAGGCGGCCGCGCCCTGGCAGCACGTGCGCCTGCTCGGAGAGGACGTCGTGGCGACCGAGCTGCTCCTGCCGAGAAACCGAAAGCTCGTGCCGTACGATCTCGGCGCGCTCCTCGCGGCGGGCCATGTGACCGTGGCGGTCAAGGCCAAGCCGAGAGTCGCGATTATCCCCACCGGCGACGAGCTCATCCTGCCCGGAGAAGAGCCCGAGCCGGGAAAGATCATCGAGTTCAACTCCACGGTCCTGGCGGCCATGATTGAGGAGTCGGGCGGAACGGCGGCCACGCTCGCGCGCGTCGGCGACGATCCCGGCAAGCTGAAGGAGGCGCTCCGGCAGGCGGCTGCGAGCAGCGATCTGGTTGCGATCATCGCCGGCTCCTCGGCGGGAGAGCACGATTTCACGGCGCAGATTATCGAGGAAGAGGGCGAGCTTCTCGCGCATGGCATCGACGTGATGCCGGGTAAGCCGGCGGTACTCGGCGTTGTGGGCGGC
Source organism: Candidatus Acidiferrales bacterium (assembly GCA_035559995.1). Classification (GTDB taxonomy): domain Bacteria; phylum Desulfobacterota; class Binatia; order UBA9968; family UBA9968; genus DATMAM01. The sequence continues at coordinate 15,690 of DATMAM010000055.1, read as the reverse complement.
AAGCCGGTCATCGGAATTCCCGGCTATCCCGTTTCCGCGATCGTGATCGCGCGCGAGATCCTGCAGCCGGCTCTGGCCAAGATGCTCGGCGCCGGCTCGGCCGCGCGGGCGACGACGCGCGCTCTGGTCGCTAAAAAGATCGCGTCGCACCTCGGGCTGGAAGAGTTTGTGCGCGTAACTTTGGGCAAGGTTGAAGAGCGCGTGATCGCCGTTCCTCTGGGAAGGGGAGCCGGCGTCATCACGACGATGGTGCGCGCCGACGGGTTTCTTCGCATCCCGAGCCTGGTGGAAGGCATCAACGCGGGCGAAGAAGTCGAGGTCGAGCTTTTGCGCTTCCCGCTGGAGATCGAGAACACCGTCTTGTGCACGGGCAGCCACGATCCCTGCATCGGCGTGTTGGAAGACCAGCTCAAGGCGCGCTTCCCCGAGATGAAAATTGCGCCGATGAACGTCGGCAGCCTGGGAGGGCTGCTCTCTTTGCAGCGGCGAGAGACCCACATCGCGGGAACGCATCTTCTCGATCCGGATACGGGCGCATACAACGTGCCGGACATCAAGCGAACGATTCCGCGCGTGCCGCTCGTGCTCGTCCATCTGGTCGAGCGCGAGCAGGGTTTTCTCGTTCCTGCCGGGAATCCCCGCGGGATTGCGGGCGTTGCGGATCTTGCGGGGAAAAAGCTGATGTTCGTCAACCGCCAGCCCGGTTCCGGGACGCGCGTCTTGCTGGATTTCCACCTGCGCCGGGCGGGAATCGATCCGGCCGCGATTCGCGGCTACGAACGGGAAGAGTACACGCACATGGCGGTGGCCGCGGCGATCGTGAGCGGGCTTGCCGATGTGGGATTGGGAGTTCGCTCGGCCGCCAACGCGCTCGGGCTGGATTTTGTGCCCTTGGCCAACGAGCAGTACGATCTCGCTTTCGCGCGCGCCTTTTTCGACAACGAGAAAGGCCAGCGGCTTTTAGAGATCATTCGCTCGGATTGTTTTCGCAGCGCCGTCGAGTCGCTCGGCGGTTACAACGCGCGCCGCAGCGGCGAGGTTATTTATCGGCAGTGACACGGCTCATTGAGTCGAGGCGTTTTCCATTCTGTGCGGCATCGTCGGAGCGAGCGTCGTCGGAAGGGGCGCCGCGTTCGAGCCAGGTTTTGAATTCATCCATCGCGTGCGCGAGCCGCCACTCGTCATAAACCGCCCGCGCCATCGCCGCGACCGCTCCAGCCGTTTCGGCGTCGCTTTTCCGGCAGTAATTCATGAGCCATTGCTCGAACTCCTCCGGCGCGGGACTCTCCTCGACGGCGCGCTTTAGAAGCTCGCGCTTGATCGAGAGCCCGATCGCGTCGGGGGTCTGGTCGCGCTTGCGCCGGCGCCTTCTGCCCTCGGAGGCTTCCAGGGCCGCCAGCAGCGCCTCACACACTTGAGCCGGTGGAATCAGGCGGGTCACTTTAACGGTTCCATGAGAAAAGGCCGCCGCCCGAACGGCCGACGATCGTGACGTCGAAAGCGTAACCCATCCCTTCGGGGCGCTTGTACCCGCGGTCCACGGCGGCAAGATCCAGATCCACGCTCGCCAGGTCGCGAACGATGACCTCAGCCGGCGGCGTCGCCTGAAGCGTCGTGAAGCTCTTGACGTAACCGAGGCAGCGCTCGCACGCTTCGACGATCCGGCTTGCGCCGTCGGCCTGGGGCACGAGCGAGCTGAGCTCGTTATGATCCGCCACGCCGCAGTAGGGGCAAAAAAGGCAGTGGGCGTGCCATTCCGCGCCGCAACGCGAGCAGCGGAGGTAGCGGCTTCGCTCGATTCCCCGCACCTCGGCAAAAGCCGGCCAGGCGCCACACACAGGGCAGTAGCCTTCCGTCCAGCTTCTGGAGCGAAGCGAAGCCCAGCGCCGGTTTAGCGCGTGCAACAGGGGAAAGGGCAGAAGGAAAGCGACGGCGCCAAGCGCATTCTCGTCGGCGCCGAGCCGCCGGGCGGTTTCCCTCAAGCGGTCGCGATCCTGGCAGAGCGCGGGCTTGAAAAGATCAAACGGATCAACAGCGCTCGCCGCCACTGCCTCCAGGGTTGCCATCGCCGGCGTGCCGCTGCGGGCGGCGGTGCGAAAAAGCCGTTTTGTCCAGCGGCCGAGGTCGTTGCGATCCAGGGCGAGGTTTGCGCCCGCCACCAGCGGCACTCTGTCGGCCTGAGGTTGAGCGCGAGAGGGAACGGCCTTCTCCCACTGCTCGCTGGCGGTTTCCCTCAACACCTCCTCCAGGACCGCCAGCCAGGGTTGCCACTCCGGATGGCGAAGCTGAAGACCCTGCAGGGTCGTGTCCGTCGAGGCCGTCATCGGCGGCTGAGCTGCTCCGCGTGCCGAGCGGATTCCAAAGGAGGATGTTTTGCTGGAATGATCCTGGGCGTGTTGGCGAACGGGTCGGCGCCTTCGTGCATCCGAACAACGTGGTTGCGGTTGCCGATGTCGGCCCCGGGGCCGCCGCCGCGCGTTCGGGAACTTTCCGGGCTCGTACAACCGGCCAGAGCGAGAAGCGCAACAAGAGCAGCAAGCGGCCGACGGTTCAATTTACACTCCCTGCGCCGAGAAAACGATCACCATTCTCAGAATGAAGCCGCCGATCAGCACCAGCGCAGCCCCGGCTGTTACGTTGAGGTCCCCGAGCCACTGCCGACGCCAATAGAGGCCCAACGGGGCCAGCATGCCGAGGACGATGACGCCCAAAAAAAGCAGGAGTCCCCAGGCATTCACCCACGCGCGCATGACGGGACCCAGGGAGACGATGACCGCGATCAAAACGATGAATTCCAGAGCGACAACCCAGGCGTCCATCCGGTGGAGGGCCGCGATGCCCGGCATCGTCCACCTGGACCTGCGCGCGATCAGGATCATCAATGCGGCGGAGATCGACGCTGCCGACACGACAAAAAGCATTCCAAGAAGCGGCGTATCGGACCAGATAGGGCGGTTGGTCACGGCGAGCAGCACTCCCGTGTACCCCGCGACATAGAAGCCGAACAGTCCGCCTAAGATCCCGATGATGCGGCCCAAAACTGACGGCGGCCGGAGCCGCGCGCCGGCCGGCCACTCGAGCCGCTTGTCCTCGACGAGAGCGCCGACAAAAGACAAAAACGCGAATATGCCGAAGATCAAAAGCGCCCAGGAACCGACCGACATCGGCGACCAGGCTTTGAACATCGGCCGGTAGGTGTTCGACTCGATCAACATGTGCCAAAAACGTTCCGGGCGGTAAAGATCGACGGTGAGCAGGATCCCGCTGACGATGATGCACGGGAGCGCGATGTAATAACCGAGCCGCGCCAGCGGCCGATCCTCGGGGCGGCCGAAGAGATCGATCAGCACGGCAAGAAAGTAGCTGCCGCCGGCAAGGCCGCCGACGAAAAAGTAAAGCGTGACCAGCCAGCCCCAGTCCGGCGGCGCCGAGAAAAAAGTGCTCGAAGGAAACGCCGTCATGATCTCACCTCCGGGGGCGGCTGGTGCGCGCCGCGATTTCTAAAATTGATGATCCCCATGAGGCCGACCAGCACCGCGCCTAAAACGGAAAACCACGAGCCCGAGCTGAGATTGCGCGTGGGCATCTTGGGGTCCGGCGGCAGACCATACGCTTCCGGCCTGTCGACGAGCAGATAAAATGAGTTGAGGCCGCCCAGCATCTTTTCGTCGGCGCCGTAAAGATAAGCGCGTTTTTCTCCCGCCTGATGGAGTTGCTCGACCCGTTTTTGCGCGCGCTCGCGCAGCTCGCGAATGGTGCCGAACTGGATCGAATCGGTCGGGCAGGCTTTCGAGCATGCCGGCTCCATTCCCGCCTGCAGCCGGTCATAGCAGAGCGTGCACTTCTGCGCGGTGCCGGAAGCAGGATTGATGTCGATCACGCCGAACGGGCAGGCGGCGATGCAGTCGCGGCAGCCGTTGCAAACGTCGGACTGGATCACGACGGTATCGAACTCGGTGCGAATGATGGCGCCGGTTGGGCAGACTTCAAGACAGGCGGCCTGCACGCAGTGCTTGCACACATCGCTCATCAGAAGCCAGCGGCCGTCCTTGCGCTCCTCGGTGAACTGCTCGATGAACTTGACGTGCCGCCAGTGAATCCCGTCGAGCCGGCGCGTGTTGTCGTAGCTGTCGCCGCTCAGCGTGTTCTTGCCGCCGTTGGTGCTCGGTAGCTGGTTCCATTCTTTGCACGCAACCTCGCACGCCTTGCAGCCGATGCAGACGGTGGTGTCGGTATAAAACCCCATGGGCTCAGCCATATATCGCTCCTTCGGTCGCGAATCTCATGCGCGAAGCGCTACGCTTTCTCCACGTTGCAAATGAACGCCTTTCCTTCGTGGATGCTCACGTTGGGATCACCGACCAGGGAGGTGAGCTCGTTGACGACATCGCCCGTGCTAATTCCCTCCCAGCCCCAGTGCCACGGCATCCCGACGTGGTGGAACGTCTTGCCATCGATGACGAACGGGCGCATGCGGCGCGTGACCAGAGCTTTGGCGCGAATCTGAGCGCGCGGCGTCGTCACGCGCACCCAGTCGAGATTCTTGATCCCCTTTTCTTGCGCCAGCTCCGGGCTCATCTCGATGAAAAGCTCCGGCTGCAGCTCGGTGAGCCACGGATTCCAGCGGCTCATCGCGCCGGCCAGATAGTGTTCGGTGAGCCGGTATGTGGTGATGATGTAGGGGTACTTCTGGTCGCCGAGTTGCGCGATCGGGTTGGAGGGATCCTTCCAGTACTTTAGCACCGGGCTGGTCTGCTGCTTGTAAAGCGGATTCTTGACCGGCGACTCGACCGGCTCGTAATGCGTCGGCAGCGGCCCGTCGACCAGCCCGGCCGGGACGTACAGCCAACCGACGCCGTCCGGACGCATGATAAAAGGCGCCGTGCCCGGTAGCGCATCCATGCCCGTGGCGCCCGGTTTGGCCTTGTCGGTCGGCGGCTTCGTCGCCGGATAGTCGGGGACGTCGTAGCCGACCCATCTCTTTTTCTCCTCGTCCCACCACACCCATTTCTTTTTCTCGCTCCACGGCCGGCCCTGGGGGTCGGCGGAGGCGCGGTTGTACATGATCCGGCGATTGGACGGCCAGGCCCAGCCCCAGTTGAGATGCGCCCCCGGCTGGCCTGGCGGATCGGGAGTGCGCCGGGCCGCGAGATTCTTGTCCGGAGCAGGATAGACGCCCGAGTAGATCCAGGACGCGCACGTGGTCGAGCCGTCGTCCTTTAGCTCCGCAAAGCCGGCGACATGGCGGTTGGGATCGTCCGTATAAAAACCGTTTATTTCCTTCAGGATCTTGAGCGCGGAAGGCTCGCCGATCTTGCGCTCGTGTTCGCTTTCGTGCTCGTAGTCCCAAACCAGATTTTTGAAGCCTTCATCGCGCGGCAAGGTGGAGTTGGCGTAGAGCTTTTTTAGCCGCTTGCCAAGCTGATAGGTGAACCAGGGATCGGAGCGGCAATCGCCGGGAGGCTCGGCCGCCTTGTGATGGAACTGCAGCAGCCGCTGCGTGTTGGTAAAGGTCCCGTCGACCTCCGCGACCTGGGTGGCGGGCAAGAAGAAGACCTCGGTCTTGATGTCCTGCGGCTTGACTTCGCCGCTCTTGATCTCGGGCGCGGTCTTCCAGAAATTGGCGGTCTCGTGAATCCAGTTGTCTTTTACGACCAGCCACTCGAGCTTTCTCATCGCCGCCCGCTCCAGCCTCGCGTTAAGCGAAGTGGCGGGGTTCTGGCCGATGCACAGCATGCCCTTCACCTTGCCCGCGTTCATCGCCGCAAACATCGCGAGGTGGGAATGGTCGCCGAGGATCTTGGGATGCCAGTCGTAGCCGAACTGGTTTTCTTTCGTCGCGGCATCGCCGTACATCGACTTGAGATAAGAGACCATGTACTTGGGCAGGTTCGCCCACCAGCCGGTCGGCAGGGTTTCCGCCGCGATGAAGTCGTCGAGGGTGTCGTGCTTCTTGAGCGCCGAGGGAGCCGACATGTATCCCTGAATCGAGTGGTAGAGCGTCGGGATATCCGTGGATCCCTGGATGGAAGCGTGCCCGCGAAGCGCCATCACGCCTGCGCCCGGGCGGCCGACGTTGCCCAGGAGAAGCTGCAGAAGCGCGCACGCGCCGATCATCTGCACGCCGTAGGTGTGCTGCGTCCAGGCGACCGCGTAAGCAAACGAGGTGGTCTTGTCGGCGCCGGAGTTCGCAAGGATGGTCTCGGCGACTTTCAGGAAAGTCTCCTTCGGGCAGCCGGTGGCCCTCTCGACCATTTCCGGCGTGTAACGGCTGTAGTGGCGCTTGACGATTTGAAAAACCGTGCGCGGGTTTTGCAAAGTCTCGTCGCGCTCCACCGGTGGCTTGAGGAGCGCGGCGACGAGCTTGTCGTATGGGGGCCCCGGAGGGGTCTTGCGCTCGCCCTGAGCGGCGGCGGCTTTGCTTGCGGCGGGACCGGTGGTGACCCGGGTCTCCCCTGCGCGCGCGGTAGAGGCCGCCATCTCGCCGGTCGCGCCGACCTTGGTGCGCGCGTATTGCCAGCTATCGGGCTTGTATTCGCCCACGAAGGCGTTAAACGGCCATTCGGGAAGACCGCCCTTGTACTCCATCAGGCCGGAAAAGACGCCGTCGAGATCCTCGGTATCCTTGAAATCCTCGGTGATGATGGTCGCCGCATTGGTATAGTTCACGACCCAGGTTTTAAAGAACGGGTCTTTGTTCCACCTTTCGCTGTTGATGACATAGTTGATCACGCCGCCCAAAAAGGCGATGTCCGAGCCGGCGCGCACCGGCGCGTAGATGTCGGCGACCGCGCTCGTGCGCGTAAAGCGCGGATCGACATGGATGATCTTGGCGCCGTGCTCGACCTTGGCCTGCATCGGCCAGCGGAAGGCCACCGGGTGGTTTTCCGCCATGTTGGAGCCCATGATCACGATGCAGTCGGAGTCCGCCATGCTCCGCGGATAGAGAGTCGCCGCGCCGCGGCCGAATCGGGTCCCCAGACCGGGGACGCTGGAGCTGTGTCATATCCTTGCTTGGTTCTCGATCGCGACGATGCCGAGGCCGCGCATGAGCTTTTGGTGGATGTGGTTGAACTCAATTTCGAGCGTGGCGCCGCCGAGCGAGAAGATCGCCGGGGTCATGTTCACGAGCTTGCCGTTCGGGAGCTTTTCGATGAAGGTCTCGTCGCGCGTCTTTTTGACGAGCTCGGCGATCCGGTCCATCGCGCGCTCCAGGTCCCAAACTTCCCATTCCGTTGCGCCGGGAGCACGGTGGAGAACCTGGGTCGGGCGGTTCGGGTTGACGTGGAGTTGAAAGATGGCGGCTCCCTTGGGGCAGAGCGTGCCTTCGTTGTGCGGGCTGCGCGGGTCGCCCTCGATGTTGACGATCTTGCCGTCCACCGTATGGACGAGCGTGGCGCAGCCGACCGAGCAATAGGGGCAGATGCTCGGCGTCGTCTTGGCACCCTTGATTCTAAGCTCCTGCGCGCGCGCCACGGCAGGGCCGAGGTTAACCCCTGAGCCGATCAGGCCGCTGAGCGCCGTGCCCGTGCCTGCGGCTACGGAAATGCGCAAAAAATCACGGCGTGAGACTTGCATAATTTCACTCCTCTTTGGGTTCCAATTTTTCTCTTCGGGTTCCAATACAGGGGCGGCGCCAAGGCGAGGACGGTACGGCTCCCCGCGGGGAAGCTGCGGACGCCAGCGTATGAGGGGTAAGAAAAAGGCTCACGAGGTTCCTCGGCTTTAGCAGGGCCCGTGAACGGCGTCGCGGATGATTCCCGCTTATACCCGCGCGGAATCTATGTCAAGATGGCGCAATAGGGGCGATTGAGGCCGACGGGGGAGCTTTAAAACCGCCGAATATCGATGCGCGTGCGGGGAGCGTTCGTCGGGTTGGCGCCGCGCGCGCAGCTTGGCAGAGCGTTGCGCGAGTGATAGAAGAAATTTGTCCATAGTGCGCCAATGGAGCACCGCGGTGTGGGTTCGCGCCAGCTTGACAACGCCGCCGCCGTCATCCTTGCCGGCGGCAAAAGCTCGCGAATGGGAAGGCCGAAAGCTTTGCTCCCGTTCGGCTCCGAGACCCTGATCGAGCTTCTCGTGAGAAGGCTGAGCTTTCTGTTCGAGGAGATCGTTGTCGTCGGCGCGCCGGCCCAGGAGCTTCCGGCTCTCGGCGCCAAGATCGTGCGCGACGAAATCGCCTATCGAGGCCCTGTGGGCGGCCTCTACTACGGGCTCAGGGCGGCAACCAAGCCTGTGAGCTTCGTCACCTCGTGCGATGTCCCGCTCCTCAATTTGGCGCTGGTTTCGTATCTCGTGGAGCAGGCCGGCGACTACGACGTGGTCGTGCCTTACTGGGAAGATCGGCTCGAACCGCTCCACGCGGTTTACCGATCGCGCTTGGTGCCGCTTCTGCAGGAGCAACTCGAGCGCAACGAACTCCGGCCCGTCTTTCTCTACGACAAGGTTCGCACTCGCAAAATAGGCGCCGATGAAATTCGCAAGTTTGATCCCGAGGGGTTGAGCTTCCTCAACATGAATACGCCCGCCGATTACGAAGCCGCGCTCAGACGGTGGCAAGAGATGAGACAGAGAAACGAGACAGAGAGGGCATCCGGTCCGCGGGACGGACAGCGGTTCGAGACAGCCCCTGTCTCTATCACCGTGGAGTTATTCGGGGTCGCGCGGCTGCTGGCGAAAGTGGCCAAGGTCGAGCTCACGCTAGCGCACGGCGCGACGATTGCCGACGCGTTGGCGCGCCTGGCGGAGGAAGTCCCGGCGCTGGCGGGGAAGGTCGTGGAGCGCGAGACGAGGACTCTGGCGCGCGGCTACGCCTGCAATCTCAATGGCCGCGAGTTTGTCCGCGACCCGAGCGCCGAAGTTCGCGCGGGCGACAGCCTGTTCATTCTTTCTGCGGACGCGGGAGGATAAGGCGTGTTCGGTTTTCACGGGCGCGCGCTGATCGTCGATCTCGACGCGGGCACGTCCAAGGTCTGCAAGCTACCTGAAGAACGCCTGCAATTGAGCTTGGGCGGCGTCGGCCTCGGCGCGAGCCTCCTCTACGAACTTTGTCCTTCCGGCGTCGATCCTTTGGCGCCGGCAAACCCGCTGATTTTTGCCAGCGCCCCTTTCGTCGGCACCGGCATCACCACGACGGCCAAGTACGCGGTGCTGACCAAGTCGCCGCTCACCGGCTTCATTGCCGACTCGCTGTCATCGAGCTTTTTCGCTCTCGAGCTTAAGAAAACCGGTTTTGACGCGCTGATCGTCACGGGCAAAGCGCCCTCCTGGGTCTATCTGTACGTCGCGGGTGAACGCGCCGAGCTAAAAGATGCGCGCCACCTGGTCGGTAAAGACGCCCGGGGAGCCCAGGAGCTCATCGAGCGCGAGCTCAAACAGGAGCGCGTTCGCGTCGCGGCGATCGGGCCGGCGGGAGAAAACTGCGTGCGCTTCGCCACGATCAGCAATGACGGCCGGCACGCGGGGCGCGGCGGCGTCGGCGCCGTGATGGGGGCCAAGCATCTGAAGGCGGTCGCGGTGCGCGGCGAGGAGCGCACCCAGGTGGCCGATCCCGCAGCGGTCGAGCTTCTCGCGGAGTCCCTGCGCCGGCGGAGCCTCGGAAATCTCACGTCGAAGTACCGCCAGATCGGCACCGTCGCCAACCTGGCGGTCTTCAATCGGCTCGGCAGCCTGCCGACGCGGAATTTTCAGCAATCCACGTTCGATCACGCCGAGGACCTCAGCGGCGAAGCTCTCACCGAGAACAGTTTTAGCCGGAGAAACGGCTGCGCGTCATGCACGATTCGCTGCGAGCGGTTGTTTAAATCGCTGGCGGGAGAGGAGCAGCGGCTGGAGTATGAGACCTTGTTCGCTCTCGGGCCGATGTGCGGGATTGAGGATCCCGATGCGGTGCTGGAGGCGGCAAGCCTGTGCGATCGGTACGGCATGGATTCGATCAGCACGGGCGGCACGATCGCGTGGGCGATGGAGTGCGCCGAGAAAGGGCTACTCCGTGAGGGTAGCGCGGCGGGGCTTCGTTTCGGTCGCGCAGACGCGCTCTTTAGGCTGATTCCGGAGATCGCGGCGCGCCGGGGCATTGGAGCGCTTTTGGCCGAAGGGTCCCGGCGCGCCGCCGAAGGGCTCGGAGCGGAAGCAAGCCGGATCGCGATGCACGTCAAGGGCCTCGAGCTTCCGGGATACGAGCCGCGCAGCCTAAAGACGATGGCGCTCGGCTTGGCGGTGAGCCCGCGCGGCGCCTGCCATAACCGTTCGGGCGCGTACGAAGCCGATTTCTCCGGCGAGGTCGATCGCCTGAGCGCCGATTGCCGGCGCGGCGCGCTGGTGGCCGCCAGCGAGGATTTCGCCGCGGTTCTCGATTCACTGATCGTGTGCAAGTTTCTCCGCAAGTGCTTCGAAGATTTTTATGCCGAAAGCGCGGAGCTACTGGGCAAGGTAACCGGCTGGAGTTATTCGGGTGAAGAGCTGCGCCGGGCTGGAGAGCGGATCAATACGATAAAAAAACTTTTCAATATCCGGCAAGGTTGGAAAGCCGACGACGATTGGCTGCCACCCAGGCTGCTCGAAGAAAAGCTTCCGGACGGCGTCGCCCGCGGCGCCGGTCTTGCCCCGCGGGAGTTGCGGGAGATGATTCGGAGCTACTATCGGGCGCGAGGTTGGGACGAAAAGGGGCTGGTTCCGGAAAGCAAGCTGCGGCAGCTGGGGATCGAAAACGGCGCACCGGGCTTCTCGCTCCATTGCTTGCACGGTGCCGGTAATTGATCGCTCGAATCTTTTCGTAGCGGAGATCCCATGCCTACGGACGAAACGCGCCGGTTGCTCAAGGTGTTCGGCATCGCGATCACGGACTTCGAGGACGCCGTAAACAGCGGCGCACCGCGGGAGCAGTTGCAGAAAGCGGAGGCGCTGGCGCGCTCGCGCCTCGAAGAGGTCCGGGAGCTGATCGAGCGGCTGAGCGCCGCGGTCAAGTGATCGCAGGGCTTCTTTTGCTTCCGCGATGGCTTCGCGGGGCCATTCTCGCCGGTACCGTCTTTTCCCTGGCGCCGGCGGGAGCCTTGGGAAGCGAGGCCGGTCGGAGCGTCGTTCTCGCGACCACGACAAGCACTCAGGATTCCGGCCTGCTGGACGTGATCGTCCCCTTGTTCGAGAAAGAGACGGGCTACCGCGTAAAAACGATCTCCGTCGGCACCGGGCAGGCACTGGCTTTGGCGGCCAAGGGTGATGCGGACGTGGTGTTGGTTCACGCGCCTGCTCTGGAAAAGAGACACGTTGCCGAGGGCAAGCTCCTGAACCGGCGCCTCGTGATGTACAACGATTTCGTGATCGTCGGCCCGAAAGAAGATCGGGCGAAAATCCGCGGTTTGCGCCAGTCGGTCGAGGCTTTTAGACGCTTGGCGCAGGTCAAAGCGCCGTTTGTGTCGCGCGGCGACAACTCGGGCACGCATCATCTGGAAAGGTCGCTCTGGAAACAGGCCGGCAGCGAGCCGAGAGGCGCCTGGTATATCGAATCCGGGCAAGGGATGGGTGCCACGCTGTCGATCGCAAACGAGCGGCACGCCTATACGCTCACCGACCGCGGGACGTACCTGGCCTTCGGAAAAAAGGTCACGCTTGCGATCCTCGTCGCGGGGGACAAAAAGCTGCGCAACCTTTATTCGGTGCTCGAAGTCAATCCCGCCAACGGCCCGAGGGTCAACGCGGCCGGCGGGAAAGCGTTCGCAGATTTCATGGTGTCGCCCCGGGCGCAGGAAGAGATCAGGAGCTTCGGCGTGCGCCAATTCGGTCAGCCGCTCTTCGTGCCGGTTGCGGGCGAGGCTGAAGAGGATCTCGGGGGTTAACGTGGAGCTGATTGCTGAGGGCGTTATCGCCGCTTTCGCGCTTTTGTTTGGCGATCCGGAAGTGTGGACGATCACGTGGCTCTCCGTGAAAATCTCCGGCCTCGCCACAGGGTTGTCTTTGGCTCTGGGAATGCCGTTGGGCATCGCGCTGGCGCTGGCGCGATTTCCCGGGCGCTCCGTCGCGGTGGCGCTGGTCAATACCGGAATGGGGCTTCCGCCGGTCGTGGTCGGCCTTTTCGTGTCCATCTTTCTCTGGCGCAGCGGACCGCTCGGTTTTCTTGAGCTGATCTACACGCAGACGGCCATGGTGATGGCGCAAGTGATCATCGCTCTTCCGATCGTGGCGGGACTGACGATGGCGGCATTCCAGAGTCTGAATCCCAACCTGAGGCTGCAGCTTTTTGGGCTCGGCGCTTCGCGGCTTCAAGTGCTGTGGCTGCTCGGCAAAGAAGCGCGCCTGCCGCTGCTCGCGGCCGTCATGGCCGGATTCGGCGGCGTCATTTCGGAGGTGGGAGCATCGATGATGGTAGGCGGCAACATTCGCGGACAGACGCGCGTGCTGACGACCGCGACGGTGCTGGAGACCAGCAAAGGAAATTTCGCGATCGCGATTGCCTTAAGCTTGATCTTGCTTGCCGTAAGCTTCGCCCTCAACCTCGTCTTGACGCACATTCAGCAGCGTGAGCGGATCCCGTGGCCGAGACCCTCCTAGCGTTGCGCGACATTTCCGTGCGCTACGGAACCTCTGACGTGCTGGAGGCGCCGTCGTTGGACGTCCGGCGCGGCGAGATTCTCGCGGTCATGGGCCCGAATGGCGCCGGGAAGTCAACCTTGCTTCGCGTCATGGGGCTGCTGCAGCGGCCGGATCGGGGAACAGTCTGGTTTCGCGGGAGCGAGGTCCTGCCGTCGGAAGCTCACGCGGCGCGCCGCCGAATGGCCACGGTCTTTCAGGAGCCGCTGCTGTTGTCGATGTCGGTCTACGACAACGTCGCGTTGGGACTTCGACTGCGCGGGTGGGAGCGGCGCGCGATAGAGAGAACGGTCGGCGCGTGGCTCGAGCGGCTGGGGATTGCCGCGATCGCGCGCCGCTCCGCCCGCACGATATCGGGTGGCGAGGCACAACGAACAAGCCTGGCGCGCGCGTTTGTATTGAATCCTGAACTGCTCTTTCTGGACGAGCCCTTTGCGGCGCTGGACCCGCCCACGCGAGAGGCGCTCCTGGTCGAGCTGGAGGCCATTCTTCGAGAAACGGCCGTCACAACCGTCTTTGTCACGCACGACCGCAACGAGGCGCTGATGCTCGGCGATACGATCGCGGTGTTGCTCGCCGGCAAAATTCTTCAGATAGGCTCCTCCGAGGAGGTGTTCTTTCACCCGGCCGATGAGAAAGTAGCCGAGTTCGTCGGCACCGCCAACATCCTCGCCGGCGTCGTCGAGCGCCGCGAAGGGGAACGGGCCTGGATTCGCGTTGCCGCCGGTTGTTGGCTCCTCCCGTGCGCGGCCGCCGCCGGCGCCGCCGTGAAGTTATGCATCCGCCCGGAGGAAATTGCCGTGATCCGGGCGCCGGGCGACGGGCCGCCTCCCATCGGCCGGATTCGATTTCAGGCGACTGTCACGAGAATCGTCGCGTGCGGTTTCGATGCGCGCGTCGTGCTCGAGTGCGGCGGGATCCAACTGCACGCGCGGGTCGCGCGCGGCGCGCTCGACGGCCTCTGCCAGCGGGACCAGGTCGCCGCCGAGTTTTCCCCGGCGGCCGTCCACGTCATCGCGGGCAGTTAAAGCGCGCGGCGGTTTTGCGCGCGCGGGGCGTGCGATTGTAATTCGTTCGCCGTTTTTGTTACCAGAATAGCGTGGCTCCGGAGATCGGCGATACCGAGGAGGGTTCTGTGCCGCAGTTTGAATACTACATTGTACGCTCGAACGAGATGTCGCTGGAACTTCTAAACGAGCTGGGGCGAAACGGTTGGGAGCTCGTTTGTTTTGCCCAGAGCATCAACTACGGAAGCTGCCTCCTTTTAAAACGGCGCAAGGAACCCAGCCATCAGGAACCTTCCTGATGGCGACCAGAGTTGTCGCGGGCCTAATCGCGGCGGAAGGGAAGGTGCTCGCCTGCCGCAGGAGAGCGGACGCGCCGTTTCCGCTCAAGTGGGAATTTCCGGGCGGGAAGGTCGAAGAGGGAGAGGAAGAGTTTGCGGCGCTCGAAAGAGAACTTCGAGAAGAACTAGGGATTCAGATCCAATCCGCCTCTGAGCTCGTGCGCTACTGTTACCGGTACCCTGACTGGAGGGAAGTGGAATTGATCTTCTTTCGGGTTCGTAATTACCAAGGAAATATACAAAATCTCGCTTTTCACTCGCTGGCCTGGGTGTTGCCCGAGCAGCTCGGATCTTTGGATTTCCTCGCGGGCGACGGTCGGCTTGTCGAAAAACTCAAGAGACGCGAGATCGAGCTCTAGCGTCGCGGCTTACTAGTTAGTTAGCCTTTGCGCTTCCAGACCAGCCGGTGGCGTCACATTTCGAAACCAACTCCTCTAACCGTTCGGCTGTCCCTGCCAGCTCTTCATCGTTCGGCATTCGCTTCGATCGGAACGAGCTCTCGGGAGCCTTCGGCGACCTAGGGACCGATCTGCCGTTGATCGTCGGGGTAATCCTTGCCAGCGGACTGGATGCTCCGAGCGTGCTGATCATGTTCGGATTGATGCAGATCCTAAGTGGGTTGATGTATGGACTGCCGATGCCCGTGCAACCGCTCAAAGCGATGGCGGTGATTGTCATCAGTCAAAAGGTCAGCCCGGATATACTCTACGGCGGAGGGCTCGGTATCGGAATTACCATGCTGGTTTTGAGCGCCACCGGTCTCATCGACTGGCTGGCAAGGATCGTCCCTAAAAATGTCATTCGAGGCATCCAGTTCGGGCTGGGTATGCAGCTCGCGTTACTGGCCCTCAAAGACTACATCCAGAGCGACGGCGTATTAGGTTACGCACTAGCCGTATTGAGTTTCACGATAACTCTTTTTCTCCTGGGAAATCGAAAATACCCGCCGGCGCTGATCCTCGTCATGCTCGGCGTGCTCTACGCCTCCGCTATCAAGGCGAATGCCTTGGACATTTTTGCGGGCATCGGCTTTCATCTGCCGGCGATTCGTGTCCCAACCATTGATGCGATTCTCACGGGATGGCTATTGCTGGCGTTGCCCCAACTTGCTCTGTCGTTGGGAAACTCGATACTGGCGACCAAGCAGGTGATCGAGGATTTGTTTCCCGGTTATCCCATCAGCGTCCGCAAAATTAGCTGGACTTACTCGGTGATGAATTTGATTAATCCTTTCTTGAGCGGTTATCCTACCTGCCACGGCTCGGGTGGAATCGCCGGCCATTTTGCCTTCGGTGCAAGAACCGGAGGCTCGGTCGTTATTGAGGGCACTCTTTACCTGATCTTGGGACTCTTCTTTGGCCCCGGCTTCGAGCACGTTGTTCAGATTTTTCCAAGACCCATGCTCGGCGTCATTCTTTTGTTTGAAGCCATCACGTTAATAAGACTGGTCCGGGACATGACCGACTCCAAGACTGATTTCACAATCGTGATAATGGTAGGGCTGATCGCCATCGGCCTCCCTTACGGATACGTGTTGGGAATTCTGGCTGGAACCATAGTTGCTTACATGGCCCAAGGGGGTCTTACAAGATTGGGCGAGTGAAAACGCAAGGGACGCCTCCCCCGCCCCACGATTTCTTTGGACACCTGATTGGGAGAAATGTTAGGGAGAAGAACCCAGGAGGTGTCCATGGTGAAAAGACAACTGCAACGAGGTCGTTTCTCTACTAAGAGGAAGATAGAGGCGGTCTTGCGTTTAT
>DATMAM010000054.1:0-28612 GCA_035559995.1 Candidatus Acidiferrales bacterium | reverse complement strand
AACTGGCGCGAAAAGGCGCTGCAGTCTACGACATCCTGCAAATCCACATTCCACGCGAGGATCTGAAACTTGTACCCTTTCGGAGATAACGGCTCCTTGCCCGATTCGCCGGTTGTCCTGAGCAAGCGGAACGCGGTGGCGAGTACTTTTCTTATTACCGAACTTATCGGGAAGTATAAAATGTATAAGTCAAGACCCCATCTGACGGTCGTCGTTTGAGGCCTCACTGTCGGTTGCAACAAAACCTAGAAAAAAAAATAGCAAATATCAGGCGTGACCCCATTCGGCTCTGTGGGGCGAAATTTTGGAAAAATAGCAAATATCAGGCTTGACCCCCTTGCTCTGTTCTGCGCGCGAATTGCGGGCGGGGAACCTACTTGAGATGCTGGATAAGAAGAAAGCCGCCGATCAAGAGCACCAGAAAAATCCACGTGAACCAATCGAAGTACTTTTCAATCAATGACTTGACCTGCGCGCCGAAGAGATAAATCGCCCCTCCCACCAAAAAGAACCGCGCCGAGCGGCCGATCACCGACGCCACGACCAGCGTTCCAAACCCGACATCAAAAACTCCGGCCGCGACCGTGAAGACCTTGTACGGAATCGGCGTAAAAGCGGCGGCTAAAATGGCGAGAAAGGCATTGCCCTCGTAAAGCTGCTTCACGTGGTCAAACGCCGCCTGCGTGAAGACGTAGGGAATAAACAGGCCGTCCACAGCCGCCCAGGCCCAGTAGCCGATCGCGTAGCCCACCATGCCGCCGATCACGGAGCCGACCGAGCAGACCAGCGCGAAGCGAAAGGATTTTGCCGGCGCGCCCACGCACAGGGCGAGGAGCAAAACGTCGGGCGGAATCGGAAAAAAAGACGACTCTGCCAGAGCAATGATGAACAAAGCCCAGGTCCCGCCCGGCCGCTCCGCCCAGCCGATGGTCCAGTCGTACAGCCGCCGCAACCAGTTCGGCTGCCTGAGACTCACTTTTGCCGTAGGCTCGTCATGCATGGGCAGGCGGACTAAAGGGGAGCGCGTCGTGCCGAACCCGGCGAGAATTTACAGCGCTCGGCGCGCTTGCGAGCGGCGGATTTTCACCGTCATTACGGCGCGAAAGGGCCAAGACGTTAATCGATGGAATTTGCTTTTCGCGCAAGCCCGCCGGCTATGCCCTCGACGGCTTGGGCGGAACCGTCTCCCCCGATTCCTTTCCTGCCGTCACGTGCGCGCCGCCGAAATTCTCCGAGCGGTTGCCGAAAAGAATGAGCGGGCCGGTGCCGACGTTGGTGATCTGATAGTAGTCTTTGGGCCTGAGAAAGACGACGTCGTTTTTGCCGATAATCTGCTCCGCGCCATCCAAACCCCTGACCGAAGCTTTCCCTTCGAGCACCAAAAATGTCTCCGGAGCCAGATGATAGTGCATGTCCGTGCCCTCGCCCGGCTCGAAGTAGAGCATCCACGAGCGAAAGCTTTCGTCTGAAAAGAGCCTCGTCATTCTGCGCTTTTGCTGGCCGGCTTCGGCTATCTTGTCGGTAAGGCTGATCAGGTTCATCTTTCCGCTCCTCTCGTCGCTAAAAACATTCCCGCCCGATCATCGCCGCGGACGCGCACGCGACCGGCGCGTGCGTGACCTCGACGCCGCCGGGGCGAAAGCAAACCAGATTGACCGTTCCGGTAAAATCGGGCGCGCCCGAGTAGTACGCGTTGACCGCCTCGTCGCTCACGCGCGCGGCACGATTCCAGTGCCCGAGCGCGACATAGTGCGCGTCGACCGCGATAAGCTGCTCACGCCGGATGAGCCACGAGCCGAGCAGCCGGCCGGGCTCTTCCGGCTCGTCCACGTAATGGCCGTGCGCGGCCGCAAGCCGCCACGGCAACGAGCGGGGACGCGGCTCTCTCAGCGGCGCCATATCGCAGTAGTCCATGTGCGCCCGGCCCCAGATCTCGAGGCCGAGCTCGGGAAACTCCACGATCTCGCCTGCGGTCAGCCCGAGCACGTGGACATTGGCCGGAATCACAAACTCGGCGCGCCGATAGACCGAATCCGGAGTGAGCGGATCGTGATTGCCGGGCAAAATCACGACCGGCGCGCCGTAGTCATCGAGAATTTTCGCCGTTCTTTCGATCAGGTCGGCCGGCTGGCGGTTGTGGTCGAAAGTGTCCCCGGCCAGCACCACGACGTCCGCGCCCTTGGCCGCCGCCGCTTCGAGAACGCTCTTGAGAATCACCAAGCGATCCGAGCCGTGGGAGCCGAACATCGAGTCGGTACCGAGGTGAAGGTCCGAGCTGTGAACAACGACGAGGTCGCGCTGCGAAGTGATGCTCATGAATCGAGAACGTATCCGATAATTGACAGCTATGTCAAACACGCGGCCAACCGGGAGCCTTCTCAGCAAGAACTCATTGGGGAATTCGAAATCAGTAGGGAAATAAGCGGACGGAAATCCTAAAAAAGATTCCCGCCCCCTTGCCGCGTCCGCCCTGAACCGCGAACGGTCAATTGCGACGCGCTCCCGAAGGGAGAGGGCACTTCCGATGAACCACCGTTAAGAAGTTTGCCTGATTAGGCTTCTTGCCTCTCAATCGAGCGTCACGAAAAGCCGCGTCCAATTTTCGCTGGGAACCGCGACGTGACCTTGCCCGGTGAGGTCTTCGGCCAAAAAGACGTCCCCCGCCTGGAAAGTCCTGCTCGCGCCGTCGCCGGTTCTGATCTCGACCGACCCGGCGAGGGTGACGCAGTACTGGCGCCGCGGCGCGGGATGCCAGTCGAGGATATGCGGCGAGGGCTCGTTTTTGAACATCAACCCGGTCGCCGGCATTAGGCGCGAAAATACGCTTGCCGCTGGCAGATCTTCAAAGTGAGATTGGCCGTCGCTGCCGGTATACAATCGCACAAAAATCACAAAGCCCTCCTGGATTTACCCGCGCTGCCGCATTATTAAAGGAGGGGCGGGAGAATTGCAACGCGGGCGGCTTCATCGCTTTCGGTTTGACATGCCCGGCAGCCTCCATTAGCATGCGCCCGAGCCGTCGCGTTCGAGCGACACAGACCCGCGCGCGAGGGAGAAGATGATTCGAGCAAAAGCTGCGACAACGGCTGTATGGCTCTGGCTCACCGCGATGTTTTTTCTTGCGCTTTCGCCTTGCGAGTCCGCCGCGCAGGAAAAGATCCGCATCTCCTACAGCTCGAGCGATACGATCAACTCCATCTGGACCATTGCCGACGATGCCGGATTCTACAAAAAGCACGGGCTCGATGCGGAAGTCGTCTACATCGGCAGCACGACGATCGGCGTGGCCGCCATCGTCTCCCAGGACGTGCAAATCGGCAACGCCGCCGGCAGCGGCGTCGCCAACGCTGCGGTTCGCGGCGCGGATGTCGTGAGCGTCGGCTGCTTCATCAATGTCCTGGCTTACGAGCTGGTCGTGCTCGATTCGATAAAATCTCCCGAAGACCTCAAGGGGAAGTCCATCGGCATCAGCCGCTTCGGGAGCGCCTCGGACGTGGCCGCGAGAGAACTATTGAAGGGGCTGGGGCTGCGGCCGATGGAAGACGTGAAAATCCTTCAGGTCGGCGGCGCCTCGGAGCGCGCCGCGGGATTTAGCCGCGGGGTGATCGCCGGGTTCCCGTCGCCGCCGGGAAACGTCAACCTCATTCCTGGAGGCTTGCCGCATCGGATCTTGGCGGACATGGCGGACCTGCCCAAGCCGTATCCGTTTCCTTTCATTTGCGCCGTGACCACGAAGAGCTTTCTCGCGAAAAACAGACCAACCGTGAAGAAAACCTTAATGGCCTTGATCGAGGCGGCGCACTTCTTCAAGACGAACAGGGAAGCGGCCCAAAGAATCGTAGCCAAATATCTGCGCGGCGCAAACAAAGCGTACCTCGACACCTCCTATCGCTCCACCGCCAAGGTCCTCGAAAGGGTTCCTTACACGAGCCGCGAAGGAATGAAGATCCAGCTCGAAGAGGCCTTGAGGCAAAATCCGGCAAGCAAAGTGACGGTCGATAGCCTGATCGACGACAGCGTCGTGCGCGAGATCGAGAGGGAAGGTTTCATCGATCGAATTTACGGAGCGAAATGATCTTCAATCGTGGCTCGTGTTCGTGACCGTGTCGGCGATTTAGCCGAGCACGAAACCCGAGCACGAGCACGGTCTAAACGCCATGAAACCCAAACTCTACAACTTCGATCTTCTGTCTTATCCCCACATGCCTCCCGACGCCCCGGGAACGCCGGTTCCCAGCACCTACTTCGATCCGGCGCTCGGCGCGCGCAACTATCAAGAGCACCTGCGAGAGATGGAGTATTGCGAGGAGCTCGGCTTCGAAGGCGTCGTGTTTAACGAGCATCATTACAGCGCTTATGGAACGATGCCGTCGCCGAACCTCATCGCCGCCGCGCTCAGCCGCACGACGCGGCGATTGAAAATCGGCGTTCTCGGAAACATCCTGCCCTTGCGCAACCATCCGGTCCGCGTCGCCGAAGAGTACGCGATGATCGACTGCCTGAGCGGCGGCCGATTGATCGCGGGCTTCGTGCGCGGCATTCCGGCGGAGTATCTCTGGTACAACGTGAACCCCGAAGAGTCGCGCGGGCGCTTCGAGGAGGCGTACGAGCTGATCATCAAGGCGTGGACCGAGCCGGTTTGGAGCTACCACGGGCGATACTTTCATCTCGAAAACTGCGCGCTCTGGCCCCGGCCGCTGCAGCAGCCGCATCCGGTCGTGTGGATTGCCGCGCGCAGCGCCGAATCGGTCGAGTGGTGCGCCGAGCGCGGCCTCCCGATTGCGCAGGTTTATCAGACGACCGACCAGATCGAAGACACTTTCAACTACTATCGGCAGCTGAGCAAAAAAATGGGCCGCGACGCGGGGCCGGAAAAGTTCATTCTTTGCCGTCACATCTACGTTGCGGAATCCCAAGCCGAGGTGCGGCCGCTGCTCGAGCCCGCGCTGCGCTACTTTTTCAAGCTGCACAACCGCGGCTTCAATCAAGCGGCGGCCGCCTCCGCGCCGCTCCGGCACGTCAAGGAGGCCCTCTACACGGAGCGCTCCTTCGATTACTTCCGCCCGGGCAATCGCGAGCGCATCGATTTCTCCCGGCTGAGCTGGGAAGAACTCGAGGAGACGGGCTATCTCATCGCGGGCACGCCCGACGACGTCGCGCGCAAACTGAACCGGCAGCTCAAGCAGCTCGGCGCCGGGCACTTCATGGGGATCTTTCATATCGGTCACCTGCCGCACGAGAAGGTCGTCGGGTCGCTCAGGCTTTTTAGCGAGGCGGTGGCGCCGCAGCTGGAAGTCTAAATAGAGGGTTTTCCGCTTCGAGGCGAAGACGACGGGTGTCGGCGCAAGGCGCCTCCATCCACCCTACAAACCCAAAACTGTCTTTATACTGCCGGCGCCAGGCTCGTGATGCAGGGAAGCCCGCTCGCCAGCACGCGCGCGCCCGACTCATCGACGCCGAGGATCTCGCCTTCGGAGGTACCGGCGAGAACGCCCGGACCATCGGGCTTCCGGCACATGCTCATCACGCCGCCCTTGAGGTTTTGCACCGCCGGCTCCCAACGCGCGCCGAAGTCCCGGCTACGGAAGATGGCCGCGCCGGCGCGCTCCTCTCCAAGCCAGGTGTTGGGCCTCCCGCGCGCGCTTGCGAGATAGACGACCCCGTTGCGATCTTCCGCCAAGGCCATTCCATACGGGTGGCTCGAGGGCGTGATCTCTTCCCAGCGCCCGCCGGCATCGAAGCTTCGAAAGACCTTGTCGCCGCAGGCGGCCAACACCGTCCCGGGGCTTTTTTCGCAGGCAAGGATTTCATGCACATCCAGATCCGTCAGGGTCGAGTCGGCGGCCGTCCAACTTTTCCCGCCGTCAGCGCTCAAGAGCATGCCGCCGACCTCGATGCCAACGTAAAGCCGCGCCGGGTCATTTGGATCGGCCGTGATGAACCGCGTCCGCGACTGGAGCTCGGGACTGGGGGGAAACGTCGCGTTTTGGCTGGCGAGGCGCACCCCTTCGATTTCCCGCCAGCCCCCGCCTGGCTCAGATCGGTACATCGCGGCGGGCACGGTTCCCACCAAAACCCTCCCGGGCTGCGCCAGAAGAGAAAAGACCATCAGCCTGGGAACGTTGGGGTTTGCGCGCGCCCAGTGCGCGCCGCCGTCGTGCGAGATAAAAAGGCCCGAGTGCTCGGTGCCGGCGTAGACTATCCGCGGCTGTTCAGGATCGACGGTTACACACGTCAGCGACCAATACGTGAGAGCGCGGCCGGTTTGCCGCCATTCGCCGTCTTGCTGCTCAAACCGGTGCCAGCCCGATAGCGTCGCCACGTGAAGCGCAAACCGCTTGCCGCTCGGACTTTTCATTTTCTTCCTCCGCCCTTTCGCTTGAGGCAGCCCCACCATACCCAGGCTCCCTCCGGCTCGTCAAGGCGGCGCGGTCGACTCTCCTGCGGCTGCCCGCGCATCGATCCGAAAAGCTCTCCCATGGCGCTGCAAGGCGCCCATCCTGCAAGAAACTTCAAATGCTCGCCCTCGTTCTGGAGGGAGAGGAGAGAGGTGAGGGCGGTTCTTGGCTTCGCCGAGTCGGGTTAGCGTCGCAGGTGACGGCATGGAGCATTGCCGCAGTAATTGGTCCGGTTGACAAGAAAAAAGTTTCCTGATGAAAAGGCACTTGAGTCAGGCAGCGCCGAGGAATCGATGAGCGAAGCTTTCGCTGAGCCGTGCTGGCGTTACCGAGATCTACGCGAGTGGCTTTCCGAGGCGGAACGCCTGGGAGAACTGCGCACGGTTCTCGGCGCGTCGTGGCAGGAAGAGATCGGTCTTGCCGCTGACGTCGTCGTTCCGGCCGACGACGGCCCGGCGGTCATTTTCGATGAGGTGCCTGGATGCCCCAGAGGATTTCGCCTCCTCGTGAATGTCTTCGCCGGCAAGCGGCGCAATATGACGCTTGGCTTTCCCGATCACCTCTCCAAGCAGGAGCTCAGCCAGGCCTTTTTCGAGCACTACGTCAAAAAGCAGGCGCGCATTGCGCCCGTGTTCGTCGACGACGGGCCGGTTTTCGAGAACATCGTGACCGGGGACGATATCGATATCACCAAGTTCCCGGCGCCAATCTGGCACGCGCACGACGGCGGGCGCTATATCGGGACCGGCTGCTACTCGGTGACGATGGATCCTGACGAGAGATGGGTAAACGTCGGCTGCTACCGCGCGATGATTCACGACCGGAAGTCCGTCGGGCTTCTGATCGTGCCCGGCAAGCACGGCTACATGCATCGCGAGAAATATTTTAGCCGCGGCGAGCGCATGCCGGTTGCGCTCGTGGTCGGCAGCGATCCGCTATTTTTCTTCGTCGCGGGAACCGAGCATCCCTACGGCGTGTGCGAGTTCGATCTCGTGGGCGGCATGCGGGGAAAACCGGTCGAGCTCGTGCGCGGCAAAGTGACGGGCCTGCCGTTTCCGGCCACCGCCGAGATCGTCCTCGAAGGCTTCCTCGATCCCAAGGTCCGCAGGAACGAAGGGCCCTTCGGCGAGTGGACCGGATACTACGCCGGCGGCACGAGCCCCCAGCCCGTGCTCGATATCCAGGCGGTTTACCACCGTAACGACCCCATCATTCTCGGGGTGCCGCCGCTCGGCGGCGGCTCCGACGAGATGGCGCGCTATCGCGCCGTGATTCGCTCGGCGATGCTGAAGCAGGAGTTGGCGGACGCCGGCGTGCCCGACGTGACCCAGGTCTGGTGTCACGAGGTGGGGGCGTCGAGGATGCTCCACGGGATCGCCATCAAGCAGCGCTATCCCGGGCATGCCAAACAGGTCGGCGTGCTCGCCGCAAGCTGCGGCTCGACGGTCTACGGCTGCAAATTTATCATCGTGGTCGACGACGACGTCGATGTCTCGAATTTTGAGCAGTTGATGTGGGCGATGATCACGCGCTCGGACCCGGCGACTTCGATGGATATCGTGCGCCGCATGCGCACCTCGCCGGCCGATCCCCTTCTCAGCGAGGAGCGGCGCCAGGCCAAGGATTTGACCAACTCCCGCGCGATCATCGACGCAACGCGCCCCTTCGAGTGGCGCGACAAGTTTCCCAAGGTCAACGCGCCGAGTCCCGAAGCCGCGCGCAAGGCGCGCGAGAAATTCGGCTATCTCCTGCGGTAGGTTTCACTCCTTTTTACATCCCTCCCGTTTTCCAGCAAAAGCCGAGAAATCTCTCGTTGCTGTGCGCGCGAAAAGGACGACGCAAGCGAGGTCGTAGGATGGGCGGGGGCGCCTTGCGCCGATCCCCATCGTGTCCGCCTCCGTGCGGCGATCGCGCCACCCTGCGATTGTCGATGTCTGTGAGGAGAGAAATGCGCGGAGAATCCCTAGCCCTGCGGCTTTTGACCGCTTTGCGTCTCGTAGCCCTTCTCTTTCCACTTATTGATCGGACAAAAAGTCGCGCTTCTAAATCCGTGTTCTTCGGCGAGCTTCGCAGCCTGCGAGCTTAGATTTCCGGTGCCTCAGGTAAATACCAGCATCTTGCCCTTCGGCAGCTTCTTCAGTTCTTCTCCGAGCTGCGCGAAGGGAATATTGATCGCCCCCGGGATCGTTTCTCTTTGAAACGAGGCGGGACTCCGCACGTCGATGATCATGACGTCGGCCCCCGCGCCAAGCTGGCCTTTAAGTTCCTCCGCCGGCTTCTGCTTGGCGCCGACCGCCCATCTGGTCTCGGGATCGACGGGATACCTTCGCTGTTGCTGGGAGAAACCCTGGGAAATCCAGAGACACAAAATCAGTGCCGCCGCGCCGGCCG
Source organism: Candidatus Acidiferrales bacterium (assembly GCA_035559995.1). Taxonomy (GTDB): domain Bacteria; phylum Desulfobacterota; class Binatia; order UBA9968; family UBA9968; genus DATMAM01. The sequence goes on along the minus strand of DATMAM010000054.1, from coordinate 19,823 downwards.
ATATTTTCTTCATGGGACCTCCTTGAGGAAAATTTGTGCACGATGAGTGAACACCGCTGAGCTCACGAACGCCGCAACCAGGGCCTGCTAAAAGCATACCGCGCTCGAGCCCGTTGATCTACGCCAGCACGACGCAGGCGCGTCCCGCAAGCTCCATGCGCTCGATGCCGCGCAGCACGGCATCAGCCTCCTCCAGTTTGCACAGCCGCGTCACGGTCGGCCGAATGTGGCCGTGCGCGACCAAACGCACGGCCTCTTCCAGCTCGTAGCGAGCGCAATACTGCGAGCGCGTCACGATTCCCTCGCCTCGAAGCGAGTTGTGCTTTAGCGGAAGGACGGCTTCGTTATCGTAAGAGCCGACAAGGACAAGGCGCCCTCCTTTGCCCAGGCTGTTCGCGCTCTTCGCCAAAGTTTCGGGTAGCCCGACCATCTCGACGACGACGTCGGCGCCGGCGCCGCCCGTGATCCGCTCGACCTCTCTGTCAAAGCTCTTCTCGCGCGAGTTGACCACCTCGTCCGCGCCGACCTGCTTTGCGAGATCGAGCTTTTCCGCGCTGATATCGACCGCGATCACCCGCGCGCCGAGAAATTTCGCCATCTGCACCATGTGGACGCCCACGCCGCCGCCCGCGCCGGTTACGAGCACGGTTTCGCCGGGCGCCAGGCTCGCGCGCGAGCGCAACACGTGCACGGGCGTCGCCACGGCGTCCGCCGTCACGGCGGCATCCACGTAGCTGATTTCGGGCGGAAGCGGGCACAAGTTAATGGCCGGCAGCTTCATGTATTCGGCGAGGCCGCCGTCGTTATGCCGGCCGACATGCCCCTTCTGGTTGTCGCATAAATCTTCCCGCGCCCGCTTGCACCAGCGGCAGTAGCCGCAGACCAAATAGTAATACACGTTAACCCGGTCTCCCGTTTTGCAGCCCTCGACCCCCGGCCCGACCTCGACCACGTCGCCTGCGACCTCGTGACCGATGATCCGTGGGAGCTTGCCCGCGCCGCCTCGGCCCTTGCGATTCCACACCAGGGTAAGTCCCAAGCCGCACGCGCGCACGCGGAGCAAAACCTCGCCGACGCCGGGCCGCGGCACCGGCACGTCTTCGAGAACAAGCGGCCCATCGGATTCGTGGAGCACTAACGCTTTCATGGAGTCTCCTGATTTTGATGAAGGCCTTCACCGCCACGAGCACGAAAAGCGAGCACGATTTCGGATCACACGTTCACCCGATGCATGTCGCGCGTGCGCGCCCCCGCCGCCGCGCCCGGAGGCAGGATCCGATCGAGGCGCACGAGATCCTCCGCCGTGAGCCGGATATCGACGGCTTTGATGTTTTCTTCCAGATGCTTGCGCGTCTTGCTGCTCGGGATCGGGATAATGTCATCGCCCTGCGCCATCAGCCACGCGAGCGCGAGCTGCGCCGGCGTGACGCCCTTTTCTCGGGCGAACGCCTCGTAGCGGGCGAGCAGCTCCAAATTGCGCTCGAGATTGCCGGGCTCAAAGCGCGGGTGATCGCGCCGGCTTTCAGGGATGTCGGCCGCGCTGTGATAGAGGCCGGCGAGAAAGCCGCGTCCCACCGGAGCGTACGCCATGAACCCCATGCCGAACTCGCGGCACGCTTGGAGGTTTCCCTGCTCGGGATCGCGCGACCACAGAGAGTACTCCATCTGCAAAGACACGACGGGATAGACCTTGTTTGCCCGGCGAATCGATTCGGCGCTCGCCTCCGAGAGCCCGATGTAGCGCGCCTTGCCCTGCTTTACGAGCTCGGCCATCGCGCCGACCGATTCCTCGATCGGAATCGCGCGATCGACGCGCGACATGCAAAAAATATCCAAGGTGTCGATCCCCAAGCGCTTTAAGCTTTCCTCGCAGTTTCTGATCAAATACTCGGGACTGCTACCGCTGCGACGGCCGCTGGCGTCCGGCACTCGCGGGCTTCCCGATTTGGAATGGATGATGATTCTTTCGCGCCGGCCCTTCAGCGCCTTCGCGATCAGCTCGTGATTGTGGCCGTTGCCGTAACTGGCCGAGGTGTCCAAAAAATTAATGCCCAGATCGAACGCCCGGTGGAGCGTGGCGATCGACTCGCCGTCATCCGCCGGGCCGTACGCCCCCGACATGCTCATGCAGCCGAGGCCCAACTGGGAAACTCTGAATTCCGTCGTGCCGAACTTACGATATTCCATGAACCTCCGTCCTTTCTCGCGGCGCTGCCACTGCCTGAACCGAGCTTTTACGTCTCTGCGCCCCGGATCGTCAAGAGAGGGAGAGATTTTAGGGCGATACCCGTGCGTCCGTGCGAGCGCGGCGCTTTGCGATTACGGCCGATGTGGAATACCATGATTTTTGGCCGTGCGCCGATCCTGCCCGGCGCTTGGAAAACCGTGACCAGCTGGACCATCGCAATCATCCTGGGCGTCGTGGAGGGCCTCACCGAGTTCATCCCGGTCTCGTCCACCGGCCACCTGATCATCGTCGGAAACCTTTTGGGATTCACGGGGCAGAAGGCCGCGACATTCGAGGTCGTTATCCAGCTCGGCGCGATCCTCTCGGTGCTTCTCCTTTACGGCCGCCGCTTTGTCCGCCTCATCCCGACACAGAGCCCGCCCGTAAAATCGGCGCTCGACGGCTGGTCCGGCATCGTTCGGATTGCGCTCGCGACGCTTCCGGCGCTCGTCGTCGGCTATCTGGCGCACGATTTCATCAAGTCCCGCCTGTTCACGCCGGTTACGGTGACTTGGGCGCTCGCGGTCGGAGGTTTCGCGATCCTGCTCGCGGAAAGATTCGCCGCGCACCGCTCCACCAATTCGCTGGATGAACTCACTCTCAAGCAGGCGTTTGGCATCGGACTCTTCCAGACGCTCTCCCTGTGGCCGGGCACGTCGCGCGCCGCCGCGACGATCGTCGGCGGACTTCTTCTCGGGCTCGACCGCAAAGGGGCTGCGGAGTTTTCGTTTTTGATCGCGGTGCCGGTGATGGCCGTCGCAACAGGCTACGATTTTTTGCAAATGAGGGACGTTCTCGCGTCGGAAGATCTGCTGATGCTCGCGGTGGGATTTTCGGTCTCGTTCGCGGTTGCGCTCGCCACCGTCGCCGCTTTTGTGCGCCTGCTCGGGCGCTGGAGCCTCGCTCCTTTCGCGTGGTACCGAATCGCGGTAGCGCCGATTTTCTACTCTCTCACCCACAAGCTGAGTTTTTAGCTCGCTGAGACCAAAAACCTCTCGCTGTTTCGTAGCTTTTAAGCGGCGTGTAGCGCTCGCGGGAAACCGACAGCGCCCGCTATCGCAAAAATGCGACATCTTGAGCCTCGAGCCGCGCGAAGGCGACGACAAAACTGTTCTCGGCCTAGCGTGGTACGGCTTTTGCCGACCCGGTTGCCAGGACTGAAAAATCCGGAGGTCCAGAATGAAGACTCAAAAGTCGGCCCGCCATCTGTTGGTTGCCGGAATTGTGCTGCCGCTTGTGATCGCGGCGTGTGCGCCGCCGCTTTACCGCCCCACGCTGGCCGAGACGCGCTCTGGCAGAGCGTCCAGCGGGCGGCCGGACACCGCGCTTAGGCCGGGAGAGGTCTCCGCCGAGGTCGAGCAGATCGATCCCGCTCGCGGCGGGATCAGGCTTCGCCTCGACAGCGGGCGCGTCGAGCGCGTGACCTACGATGCGGCCACCGAGGTCTTTTATCAAGGCCGTGTCTACCGCGTCGAAGATCTGGAAGCGGGAGACGTCGTGGCCTTGCGGTTTCCTCCCCGAGATCGCGACTATGTTCCCTCGCTAACGCTCCACGAAACGGTCCAGGAGCGGATCGCTCGCGGGGCCTTGCCGCGCGCGAGCGCGCGCCGTGACAACGTCATCGAGGGAATCGTCGAGGATATCAACCGCGACCGCGGCGTTATGGACGTACGGCTCGATTCCGGGAGGATCGTGACGGTGACATTGCCTTACAACGCGCGCGCGGCCGATGTGGATAACTTCCGCAGGCTCCGCCGCGGTGATGTCGTTCGGGTCGAGGGGGATTTCGTAACGCCGAGCACGTTTCAGCTTCAGGCATTCCGAGCTCCGTAAGATGGGCTCTATCAGCTTAAACAGGCTCTCGAATTTTTTTGCACCCCGTCGTACCGGCTGGCGAGGCGCAAGCCGAAACATCGGCTCACTCTCCCTCCTAAAGGAACGGTTGCCAGTTCTTCACGGGCGATTATCGTGACCGTTGGCGGGGCGAAAACAGATCAGGATGACCGCGCCGGCAAAGCTATTGTCTTGGATCGCCAATTTGCCATGTTATGGATGATACCCGCTCCGCGCCGCCTCCGCGGGTCCACGGTGGAGTAGTGGACGCCGGCTACATTGTCAAAACGATCGTCCTCATTGTGTTGCTGGCGATTGTGCCGGGGATTCTCTTAAGAATCTGGCTCAACGCGAGAGACAAACGACGGCGGCAAAACCGCGGCAGGGCCGATCGATGAGCGGGCCAGGGACCTTTGCCTAACGCGCCACGCGATTTACCGCTTCGCTGTTATCGCGCAACGTTTGCGCGCGCGTCTCGGGCGTAACGCACACGCGGTCTCCCGGATAAGCTTCGCGCCAGACATATCCCTCGATGCAAGTGTCCAAGCCCTTGGCGCCGGTGGGATCTCGGCGGCTCGGCGCCAGAATGTTGTCGCGCATCACCTGGGCGCGCGTCTCGGGCGTAACGCACACCGGATCGCCGGGATAGGCTTCACGGCGCACATAGCCCGGGGCGCACCTGCCAAGAACGGGAGGCTTTTTGCTTGCGGGCGAATCGGTCGGCTTCTGGGCCTCGTACGACTCCCTTCGCTGGCGCTCCAGCGGGCCCTCCTGACGCCGCTCGGTCTCGGTCGGACGCTGGAGCCGCTCGATCACTTCATTTTCGCGCGCCGGCGCCTCCGCTGTGGAGCGTCCTCTCGACCGATCAGCGTCAGGCCTTCGCAGTTCCTCTCGCCGCTGCCCTGAATCGCTCGCCTGGCCGGCCACGGCGAGAGGCCACGATCCCGCGACCAGAACCAACGCGCCCGCCAACCAAACGAGAAGTCGCGCGTTTTTCATCGAAGCTTCCTCCGCTTATTTCTGACCAAAAGCGACCGTGACCGCAACACCGGCGATAAAGAGCAAAGTCTTCGGGCGCAACTTCGATTGACTCAAAATCGAGAAACCCAAGCCCAAACTCCGCTAAGCGCCTATTGACCGCCGTCGACCTTTTGCAATAAGGTCGGCTGCGCGCCCCAGCGTGGTTCCAATGCCGACGATTGCGATCTCCCGCTCCGGCTGGCAGGTCCTCCGGTCCCCCTTCAAGGGCAACGTCACCCTGTTTCTAATTACGGCTTTTTTAATTTTTCTGGTCTTTATCCCGCTCGCGCGATTGCTGCTCAGCAGCTTTCAGCTCGGCCACCCCGCCATTCCCGAAGGGTGGACACTGCGCAACTACGTCGCGGCGTACTCGATGCCGCTCTTTTACCAGGCGCTCGGCTCCACGATCGCGATCTCGGCCGCGGGAACGCTCATCACGCTCGCCATCGCGGTTCTGTTTGCGTGGCTCGTGGAGCGCACGGACATGCCGTTCAGAAATCTGGCCTGGGTGTTGATCCTGATTCCGATGGCCATGCCCGGGGCGCTTTTTGCGATGGGCTGGGCGCTGCTTCTCGCCCCGAAGACCGGGGTCATCAACATCCTCATCCGACATCTGCTGGGATGGTTTGGCGTCGAGCTCGACACGGGGCCGCTCAACATCTATTCGCTCGCAGGGCTCGTCTTTCTCGATGGTCTTCGCGGCGTGACGACGGTTTTCTTGATGGTCGTCGGCGCCTTCCGCATGATGGACCCCAGCCTCGAAGAGGCAGCCCGGGTCGCCAAAGCAAACGCCCGGAGCGCTTTTTTTCAAGTGACGTTTCCGGCGCTCATGCCGGCGATTCTCACCGCCGCGATGTACTCGTTCATTTCCAGCATGGAATCTTTCGAAGCGCCGCTCGCGGTAGGGCTCGAAGGGGGCGTTTTCGTTCTGAGCACGTTGATTTATTTCACGAGCCGCCTGCAGGCTCCCCTGGACTACGGCTTAGGCGCCGTGTTTGGCGTCAGCTACATGGTTCTCATGGTGTTGCTGCTCGTCGCGTACCGCAGAGCCGTCAGGTACTCGGAGCGCTTCTCGACGGTCACCGGCAAAGGCTTTCGCCCGCGCACGCTCGCGATCGGCAAATGGCGCTATCTCGCGCTCGCGATGTTCGTCGGGTATTTCGTGGTAACGGTCGGCGCCCCTTTTCTCATCCTCCTTTGGGCCTCCGTGCTTCCGAGCTATCGCGTTCCCTCGTATGAAGCTTTGGAGTTGGTGTCCTTCGCCAACTACGCCGCTATTTTTTCCATGCCGCAGATACTCGGGGTAATCTGGAACACGCTTCTGCTGATGTTCGTTGCCGCCCTCGCGACGATGCTCGTCGCGTTCGTCGTCTCCTGGGTGATCGTGCGGACGCAGGTGCGCGGCCGGGCGGTGCTCGACGCCGTCATGTTCTTCCCTCACGCGATTCCCGGCATCGTGATCGCGCTCGGGCTCATGATGGCCTACCTGAGCCCGCCGCTTAAATATCTCGGCCTTTACGGCACCCTGTGGATTCTCGCGTTGGGCTTTGTCGTGAGCTACATCGCCTTCGGCACCAGGCTGATGAACAGCGCGATCATTCAGATCCAGAGAGAGTTGGAGCAGGCGGCGTACGTGTGTGGCGCGACGCCGACCCGGACGCTATTTGCGATTACCCTGCCGCTTCTCTTTCCTGCGTTTGCGGCGGGCTTGGTCTGGGTGGCGGTCCACGTGCTGCGCGGTTTTTCTATCCCCCTCATGCTGTCGACGCGCAACACCCAGGTGTTCGCGGTTCTGCTCTGGGAGTACTGGGACAGCGGGCGCGTCTCGATGGCCGCGGCCCTGGGAGTTTTAATGATTGCGGTTTTGGTGCCGCTTACGCTTCTGATGCGGCGGTTTATCATGCGGGTAAGCGCGCAGGAAAGGTAGCGACAGGAATTTGCGCCGGAGACGGTGTGATCGCCAAAAGGAGGGCGCCATGAGATACCTCAAAGGAGCGTTTCTGAGTGCGGTAATTTGTGTCCTTGGCCTTTACGCGGCCGCCCGAGCTGAGACGCGGATCGGCAAAACGCTGGACGAGATTGGCCAGCTCGGCAGCAGAGAAGGAATGGTGCGAATCGCCACTTCCTGGGAGCCCGAGAACGAGCCGATCTTCGAAAAAGCCTTCAACCAGAAGTACCCGAAGATCAAAATCGAGCTGAACCGGGTCAGCGGCATCGATACGCGCGAGCGCATTTTGAACGAGGCGATCGCGGGAATCGTCGACAACGACATCGTCAACGTTTCGGGCGAGCTGCGCCAGCAATACATCAAGGCGGGAGTGATGGCGGGTCCTCTCGAGTGGCGCAAGCTCTTCCCGGGAGTCAAGGAAACGCATTTCAGTCCCGACGGCTATTTTGTTTTGACGGCCTTCAGCAAGTACGTGATCGCGTACAATCCGTCGCTCGTTCCGAAAGACAAAGTGCCAAAAAGATGGGAAGACTGCCTGGATCCGTACTGGAAGGGCAAATTTGTGACTTTGGTTCGGCCGAGAACGTTTACGGCGCTGTACAAGGCCTGGGGCGAGGAGAAGCTGCTGAGCTACGCCAAGCGCTTGAAAGATAACCAGCCGGTGTGGAAGAGCGGTCAATCCGCCGCGCTCACGCAAACGGCCGCCGGCGAATATCCGATGGTCTGCGGCATGGCCTACCACAGCATCAAAGGCGTGCAGATCCGCGATCCCAAGATCAACATCGCGATGTCCATCCCCTCAGAGCTCCCGTTCCACGTCGGCGAGGCGCTCGCCGTCATGAAAGGGGCGAAGCATCCCAATGCTGCCGTGTTGTTGGCCGGCTGGCTCCTGACGCCCGAGGGACAGAAAGGTTATGACCTCGAGGGCAGCAGTTCCCCCTTTGTCGAAGGCACGGAGACCGCAAAGCTCCTCAAGCAAACGGGCGCCAAGCCGATCTGGGCGGGGTGGGAAGAGTTGAAGTACGAAGCCGACGTCGCCAAAAAAATTGTCGCCGCATGGGGTTTCCCGAAGGCGGGGAAGTAGTTTCGACGTGCGTGAAGTTTCTGACTGACCCCAAGATTGCGACTGCCGGATCTTGATCGCCGTCGCCGATCGGCGCTCGCCTCCACGACATAATCAACGGCCCCGCGGACTGTCGCCTTCCCCCAGGTGGGGCAAAGACCTGCGCCGACATTTCCGCCAACCAGGCGTCTCAACGGCGCGTCACGGTGCACGAATGAACTCGTGCGGCAACCGGGGAGCAGAACCGGGCCAATTTCGCCGACCGGCCTCGTTCATCTCGGAATCAGATTGACGAAATGTCCACGTGAAGCTAACTTGGTGAGCGGTCGAAAACTTAACTCGACCTAACCGGATCGCGCGAGCATTTTTTCTGCTTCGGCCTGCGCATGAAATGGCGGCTCGAAACCCTTGTCGCGGCAGGATTCAGCGTTGCGCTTCTCATTCTTCTCGTCGTCAGCAACGTCTCGTACAAGACAACCACGGATTTCATCGATTTTGTCGAGACCACGCGGGGGATCATCCGCACCTACGAGGTCATCAACAAGCTCGACGAGGTCTTGTCTTCGATGAAGGATATCGAGGGAGCGCTCAGCGGCTACTTGGTCACGGGCGACGAGCGATTTCTGCAGCCGTACGAACTTACCGCGTCTTCCGCTCAGCAGGCGCTCGAGCGGCTGCGAGCGCTCACTGCGGACAGCCCCCGCCAATCGGAGCGCCTGTCGACCATCGAGCGCCTGATCCGGTCGCGCCTCGCCGCGGTCAAAAAGATCGTCGCCAGCGGGAAAGATCAGCGCCACGCCCTGGCGGCGCAACTCGTCACCGACGCCGAAGGCAAGTCGGTGACGGGCAAGATCCGCCAGATGATCGGAGAGATGATCGGCGAGGAGCGGGCCGTGCTCGAGCAGCGGGACAATGCCGCCCGCGCCGGCGCGCAGCGTACCCTGCGGACGATCACCAGCGGCAACGTGCTGGCGGTGATCGGCGTGGCGCTGGCGAGCGTGCTCATTTACGGGCGCATCAAGGAGAGGCGGCTGAGCGAAGAGAATCTGCGCAAGGCGCATGGCGAGCTTCAAGCCGCGGTGGAAGAACTGCAAGCGTTCAGCTATTCGATCTCACATGACCTTCGCGCGCCGCTCCGCGCGATCAACGGCTTTAGTCAACTCCTGTTGGCGGATTACGGCGACAGGCTCGACGAGGACGCGCGCGACCATCTCAGGCGCATTCGCAGCGCAACCCACCGCATGGCCACCGTCATCGACGATCTCCTCCGGCTCGCGCGCATGACGCGCGCGGATCTCAAGCCCCGCCGCGTCAGTCTCAGCGATATGGCCGAAGAGATTGCACGCGAGCTGCGCGCGGAGGACGCCAAAAGACCCGTCACGTTTACCGTGGCGCCCGGGCTGGAGGCCACCGCTGATCCGAGTCTCATGCGCATCGCGCTGGAGAACCTGCTCCGCAATTCCTGGAAGTTTACCAGCAAGCACGCGACGGGGCATATCGAGTTTGGCAAGAAAAACGCCGATGCCGAGCCCGTATTCTACGTGCGCGATGATGGCGCGGGCTTCGATATGGAATTTGCGGGGAGGCTCTTTCGCGCGTTCGAGCGGCTCCACGGCACCAGCGAATTTGAAGGCACCGGCATCGGCCTCGCCATAGCGCAGCGCATTATTCAGCGCCACGGCGGCCGCATGTGGGCCGAAGGAGAGGTCGAGAAGGGCGCGACGTTCTTTTTCACGCTCCCCGCATAGCCGTCTATCAGTAACTGTCTTGCGCCGACTCGTATCGATACGGCTGTGGCTTGCTCTCCGAGACTAATGAAGCAAGTCCAGAGAATCGATTTCTGATTCCCTCCGACCCTGGCGAAAACCTGCTTGACAGCCCCACGCGATGTGATATGGGTGCGCAGGTAACACGCCTCCCCCAAACGTTGAAAGGTCGGCCTTGCAGGCCGTCACACTTCGGTGAGCTCGCGATCTATCCATTCCTTTCCCTTCTGGATGCCATACTCCTCAGCCTGGCTTTTGACCGTGAAGCGGGCGCCCGGACTGAATAGAAAGGTGCATTGGCGACCACGCCGCGAAGACCAGAAGATTACGACTTTCGCGATCCAAGAAGCGGTAATCGGATCGTAGTCGGCCGAAGCGGTAATATATTGGCCTTTGTACGTCTCACTGATCACTAAGACCAAAACAGCAAGAGCTTTGCCACTGACAAGATATTTTATTGACGTTTCAGGGCTTGGCAGGACGCAGCACCTTCGTGTCAAGATGCGTCAGGCCGTGGAGCATTACGGTCTAAAAATGACTCACCAAATTCCTGGAGCTACAACTTCTTTACTGGCAACGAGGGATACAACTGCCGCTTTTTGCTAGGGGGTTGGGGTGATGCGGCATATGCGCGACAGGACCGCTGCTGAATCTGGGAGCGTCGTAATGAGGATCCTAATCCCAAGCGTATCTAAGAACTCAAAGTAGCCGAACCGGCACGTACCCTATTTTAAGTGTTGTTGCCGGAGCCTCGGTATGAACCAAAGATCATTTTGCCTGACAGCAGGAATTATATTTGGCTCGATAGCGCTTCTTCACCTCCTGAGAATCGTCTATGGTTGGGAAGCCGTTATTGCAGGCCAGGCTGTGCCGCAGTGGGTGAGCTGGGTCGCCTTAGTTATTGCCGGCTACCTTGGTTATGTGGGATTAAGGCTCGCAATCAGGCGCGCTTGAGAGTGATATAGCTGACTCTTTTCATTGGAGGCTTCCATGGATGGAAGATCTCGCGAGCCGCAAGGCGGGAATAAACCGGCCTACTTTCAAATCAGCAATTTCGGCGCATGCGGCAAGCAGGCTTGAAACATTTAACCATGCTTCCACAGTGGGCAACATTTTCGGCCGGCGAAAGATTGCAATTCGAGCAAGAGCGCATCACCGCCATGCTCACACCCGAAGAACTGAACGAGTGGCGACAAGCAGTTGTTCAGGCCGACTCGGAGGGGACCTTCTTTATTACGCAGCCATTCCACTGCGCGGTGGGGACAAAACCGTGATCAGACCAGAATTGATTACTCTGCCAGCACGCAGCGGCCTGGCGTTTCCACTGAGCAGAAAGAACTGAAATTCTCAGCTCCGCCCGAAGCAGCTCAAAATCTGAATAATCGGCGGTAACGACGGTTGCTCCATAGCGTCGGGCAGTGAGTGCAATCAACGCGTCGTTTTGAAAATCACGGCGCTTGTGTATGTCCCAGCCATGGTTGTCACCGATGTTTCGTACGAGCCTCCCCGCTTCCCACCAGTCGACTACCGAAGGCTCCCATCGGACGGTGGCCAACTCAAAAAGTTCGGCGACTAGTCGCTCTGCGTCGCGTCCGCGAGCACCGCGCCGAAGCTCTGATAAGACCACCGCGGAATGGCGGATAATATAGGCTCGTCTGATATTCTCCAGAGTGTTCTGGTGCAACCCGCGTTCCCAATGATCGATATAAACACTGGTATCCAGAATGGCCGTGGCCATCTCAGGATTTCTCCACGCTTCCGCGCCTGAGCGAGCCCCGGGTCTTTTTCATGAACTCCCAGAACTCTTCCATTTCGGCGACGCGCTCGACGGATAACCGGATGACTTCCGCTTCGGTCTTTACTCCGAGAGCTTTTTTTGCTCGGCTGAGCACCCGCTCATCGACAAAATAAGATTTGCGCTTCAACTTCGCTCGCCCTGCCATTTTGGCCTCCACGTAGTTCAAGTTCGTGATGCATACATAATAAAAGAACGAGGCATACACCTCAAGCTTCTTTTCGCGGTCCCAATTCACCCAGAGCTCTGTGCGATTCGTCGGAGCCAGACGCTCTTGACCGATAACCATGATGCGCCGATCCGCCATCCCGCGTTGCTTACCTGTACGACGCTGCAGCATTTATCGAGCGTGTTGACAGTCTCCGGTAAGTAGACGATATTGCACTCGGCTTCTGCTTGTCAAAGACGCGGTCAGCGGTGCCAGGCCTAATCGCGTCGCCTGCGCATGAAGGTTGTCCACGTGGCACGAAGGAGGAGCACGCCATGGCCTCTGTTCCATTGATTACCGACGCTGTCGCCGAGCTTGCCGGCAGGTTCACGGGGCAACTCCTACAGCCTTCCGATGTAGGGTACGAGGACGCAAGGAAAGTTCACAACGGTCTCGTGGACAAGCGCCCGGCATTGATTGCTCGATGCGGCGGCGTAGCCGACGTCGTCGATGCGGTCAACCTCGCGCGAAAGCTGGATCTCGAGGCGGCGGTTCGAGGCGGCGGCCACAACGTGGCGGGCCGCGCAACCGTCGATGGCGGCGTAATGATCGACCTGGCGCCGATGAAAGGCATTCACGTCGACGCCCACGCGCGTACCGTACGCGCCCAGGGCGGCGTCACGTGGGCCGAGCTCAATCGCGAGACGCAGCTTCACGGCCTGGCGGTCACTGGCGGCGTGGTGTCAAGCACAGGAATCGCTGGGCTCACGCTTGGCGGAGGACTCGGCTGGCTAATGGGCAGGTACGGCCTGGCGCTCGACAATCTGCGTTCCGTCGAACTCGTTACCGCCGAAGGCCAGGTGCTGCGAGCGAGCAAGGATGAAAACGCCGATCTGTTCTGGGCCGTCAGAGGCGGAGGCGGAAACTTCGGCGTGGCGACCTCCTTTGAATATCGGCTTCATCCGGTAGGCCCCACAATCACCGGCGGCCTGGTCGCCCACCCGTTTGAACGCGCTCGCGAGGTGCTCAAGTTCTTCCGCGATTTCACCGCGTCGCTGCCCGATGAGTTCATCGTGTTCGCGGGCCTCATTCACGCCCCCGACGGCTCGGGCGCGAAGCTAGCGGCGATGGTGACCTGTCACTGTGGCTCGCTGGCCTCGGGCGAAGCGGCCGTGCAACCGCTCAAGCAATTCGGTTCTCCCGTGATGGACGCCATCGGCCCAACGCCCTACTGTCAGCTCAACGGGATGCTCGAGGCCGCGTATCCCAAAGGGGCGCTCAACTATTGGAAGTCGAGCTTCCTTGCGCAATTGAGCGACGATGCCATCGACACGATGATCGATTGCTTCGCCCGCTGCCCCACCCCCATGGGCCAGATGCTCATCGAGCACTTCCACGGCGCCGTAACCCGCATCGCGGTCGAGGAGACGGCCTTCCCGCACCGAGCCGGCGGTTACAATCTTCTCGTGCTCGCCGAATGGATGGAAGCGGCAAGCACCGACCGGTGCATCGCGTGGGCGCGGGAAACGTATGCAGCGATGGCGCCTTTTGTCGCCTCTAGTCGCTACGTGAATTATCTCGGAGACGATGAGACGGGTGATCCGATTGCCGCCGCGTACGGCCCCAACTACCGGCGGCTCCAGGAAATCAAGACAAAATACGACCCGAGCAACTTCTTTCACATGAACCAGAATATCCGCCCGTTGCCCTGAGCCGTGCGACGTTTAACCTGCCCCTCCGGACTCGCTGAGAAAAAATCCGCCAAAGGAACCCGGCGCCCGCTGAGAACAACGCCTCAAGTAATCCCTTGGCGGTCTTGAGGTTGGATGTTCTTGTGATCGCTCGCTGATTCTCATTTGTCCTTTACCGGGCCGGTAACCTTTTTATTACCCGCCGCGATTTCCAGGTTACTTTTTTTCCGTCGCGCCCGACCTGATTTCAAATAGCTCGCAGAAATTCTTTCGCGATTTCAGTTGCTTCTCAACTGATGCGTCTGTTCTTGGGATGGCATCAGGCTTGCTCATTCAAGTTTATGGAAAGGAGGCGAGGACAATGGAAAAGAAAATATTGGTTCCCTTAAAGAAGGATGATCGGATCGAGGAGATGATTCCGTATATCAAGCAAGTTGCTCAATCGGATACAACTATCGTCTTTCTCATTCATCATCCGGTCCGTGGCTTTAAGTGGCTGCAGGTGTACTGCGCTGCGATGGAGGGCGTTACCGATAACGCCCTGGCGCTATGGAGAATGGCGGAGAGTTATTCCGTCGAGACACGCAGGCAAATGGCGGAAAAGCGTGTCTTCCACACTTGCGCGGCTTTGCAAAAGTTAGGCGTCAAAATAGCGGTGGATACTTACAGCGGCGGCCTGAGAAAAGCCCTCAGGAGCCACATCCGCAATGGCGATGTGGAGCTTATTTTGACCAAGCCCTGGATAGGACTGCGAATCACGAGCTTCCTAAGGGAATCCGTTTGTCTTTGGAGCGTAGCGAGCCGGTATTCTTCTCACGGCTTGAGCTTTAAGATCTACGGGAGCGAATCAACCCTGAGACTGCTCCATCCGGGGACGTAAGTCACTCTCCTGATGACGCGCTGTGGACGGCGAGGCGGTAGCGGACGGTACCGCCTCGCCATCGCCACGTTCTGCGCAATACGTCACGTAGATCCGAACCAAATACTTCCAACCGATATTCCAAGCAACTACGCGCGGCCGGCGGGTCGCCGACTTCAATCAACGGATTCTCACTGCGCATCTTGCGCCACGCTTCACGCAAAAGCGTAGCTTTTCGTTCCTGTCACAGTAGGACAAAAGATACCCTATATCCCCTTTCGCTGTTGCTCAGACCCGTTTAACGAAATTTTTCCCTTACTTTTCGAGCTACTTTGGATAGCATCCCACGTCTCAACAATTGGCATGGTGCTTGCCCATGTACAGTTCAACGCGGACGATAAAGGAGGAAAAGACCATGAGTAAAGAAATTCTAGTTGCCATGAAATCGCAGGATCGGATCGAGGACATTATCCCGTGCCTTGAGGGAGTCGCCCAGCCGGGGACGAAGGTCACGTTTCTTTTCCGTTATCCGGTGGACGGCTTTGTCTGGCCCCAAGAAGACGCTGAGACTGCTGCAGCCGCTTTCGAGGCGGGAGAGCTTTCAGATTATTATTCCTGGGAAGCCAACGTGAAGCGGGCTGAAAAGAAAGTCTCCCCTGCCCTCGAAGTCTTGCGCCAAAACGGAATGGAGGCGAGCGTGGATGTTTACGCAGGCAGCCTTAGCAAGGTGGTGAAGCGTTGCGCTTCGGAAGGTGATGTGACGGTTGTGACCTACGGGGGAGTTGGGCAGTGGATTACAAGTTTCTTCAACGGCCCGATTTTCGCGCTCCAGGTGTTCAAACGGCCCAGTTTCTCGTCCGCGGTTTGATTCACCCACGCACCGTGCACTGAGACGAGAGCGGAAGCTTCGCATCACCTCGAAGGCGAAACAGCCCACAACACGCCGCTGATCTCTGATCGACGGGAGGTAAGACGATACGATCGCGCTAGCAATGCCGCCCAAGTAGACATATAAGGTGCAATACGGGTCATCGTTGAGGCCGCTCGTTTGGAGCGGGATCAATCAACAGCGGCCTCGGCGCGGGAGCTCAAAAATCTACCCCTTATTAGCCGTGTACAGGTCATACTGGCAGCCTAATAGGAGTCACCTTAAGGGCAGACAACAGAGAATCCGTGTTTCGGAAGCCTGCGCACGTTTGGTATCGGGGAAGAACTCGTGGGCCTGATCAAAGTCTGCCCGGGGTTACCAAAGTGCTAACTTGACTGTCTTCCTGCTGATCTGGATCAAGGTTTACCTTTGTGAAACACAACTGGATTTCCGATCTACACCGGTGTTCGGCATTCGCAATGAAAAGATTCGCAATGAAAAGTTCCTTTATATCGAGGGGCGTAAGCCGCGCTCCCACGTGCGCTGAGTGCCCTACACGCGGCAACTGACGCCCTTGCATCAGGATTAGACGGTTCATGCCGTAAAATGAATCCAAACCACTTGAAGCGATCAAGGAGGCCATATGTTTGATGTCGCGGAAGCATACGAAGCAATGATGGGGCGGTGGAGCCGGCAGTTGGCGCCTTTGTTTGTCGAGTTTGTCGGTGTGCGGGATGGCGACAATGTGCTCGACGTTGGATGCGGCACGGGTTCCTTGTCGGCGACGTTGGCCAGAGTCACGGGAGTGTCGAAGATTGTCGGCATTGATCCTTCTAGCGGCTTTATCGAATACGCCCGAACGCACATTGTCGACCCCCGCGTGACCTTCGAAGTCGGTGACGCCCAGGCCCTCTCTTACTCAGACGACTCCTTCGACCGATCTATGGCCCTGCTGGTGGTCAACTTTATTCCGGACGCGCCGAAGGCGGTGAAGGAAATGCGCCGGGTGACGAGGCCCGGAGGTGTCGTCGCAATCACTATGTGGGATGGCGGCCGTGCTCATAAGCTCAGTAGCTCCTTGTGGGATGCCGCGGTAGCGATCGATCCAACAGCGAAACGGCCGTCTGAAAGACAGGGTTCGTACGGTTCGGCAGAAGCACTTTTCGGTCTTTTGAAGAGCGCTGGTCTGATCAAGACCGAAGTTACAGAATTGACGATGCCGTGCCGGTTCTCGTCGTTTGACGACTACTGGTTGCCAGCCACCAAGGGGCAAGGACCCTCTGGAGCTTACCTTGCGCGACTTTCAGAAGATCAACGAGATCGCTTGCGAGAGCGGCTGCGGCAAAATCTTTTTGCCAACCGCCCCGAGGGGCCATTTTCGCTCAAGGCCAAAGCTTGGGCAGTCAAAGGGATAGTTTCCTGAATTTGGATAAAAGGCAATTCGCGCGATGAAGTAAAAGATGCCAGGGAAAATGTTTAAGGGCTAGTCGAGAGTGGGAGGAAAAACAATGGATTTGGGCTTGCAGGGAAAGGTGGCGATTGTGACAGGTTCGAGCGATGGAATTGGTTACACCACGGCCCATACGCTAGCGCGCGAAGGAACGCGAGTGGTGCTCTGCGCGCGGCGCGAAGCTCGGCTCATTGAAGCACGGGACAGGCTTGTCAGAGAAACTGGAGCGCAAGCGCTCGCCGTGCAATGCGATGTCCGAAAGATCGATGACGTGCGCCGTTTGGTGAACGATACCCTGCGGCGCCTCGGGCGCTATCCACATTCTCGTAAATAACGCGGGAAGCGCTCCGGCTATCAAATTCGCCGATATCGACGATACGCACTGGTATGAGATGCTGGAACGTAAGCTCATGGGCTATCTGCGCGTCACGCGAGAGGTGGTGCCGCACATGCAGAAAACCGGTTGGGGCCGCATCATCAATATCGCCGGAACGGCAGGTTTGGAGCCGAGCAACACGGGTATGGCTGTGGGAATAAACAACGCAGCGGTGATCAACTGGACCAAATCCTTATCCTTACAATACGCCGCGGATGGAATATTGGTGACGGCTGTGGCGCCCAGTTCCATCGATACACCTCGTCAGGTAGGGAATCGCAAGCGCGAGGCGGAGCTGACCGGAAAGAGCACGGAAGAAATTCGCGAGGCTCGGGTCAAAGATATCCCGCTATGCCGCCTCGGCAAGCCACAGGAAGTCGCGAATGTCGTCGTATTTCTCGCTTCGGAGTGCTCAAGTTTCATGACTGGCACGTGCGTGACGGTGGACGGAGGCGTCACGCGAGGGATATGATCCAAGGGTTTGAGATTGACGCTCGGAGGCAACCGACCTAACGGAACTAGAATGATGGGTTTGCCGTGGACACCCAAGTCGATTCACGAAGAATGCGAGGGACGTGAAGCGATATCACGCGTGAGGAAAATTTGTCGTTGACTCCACCACCCTGTCCGTCCAGGATTTACCCACAGTTACCCGCCCGTGAGGCATCTTATGGTCCTCCATCATCATAAGGGAAGTGTTAGTATGAAAGCCGTTCGCATTCATCAGTTTGGCGGTCCAGAGGTGCTTCAGTACGAAGACGTGCCGACCCCTACTCCAGGCCCTGGCCAGGTGCTCGTCAAGCTCGCCGCCGCCGGCCTGAACTATAGTGATGTGCATCAACGCACTGGCCACTTTTCCAACAAGCTCCCCTATACCATGGGTCGGGAAGGCTCCGGGACCGTGGCAGCTGTCGGGCCGCAGGTGACGAGTTTCAAGGCCGGCGACCCAGTCGCTTACACTGGTGTTCCAGGGGCGTATGCGGAGTATGCTGTGGTACCGGCAGAGCGTCTCGTGCGAATGCCCGCTAATCTCGATGTCAAAGTCGGTGCAGCGGCCATGTTACAGGGCATGACGGCGCACTACCTGGCCTACACCACCTATCCCTTGAAACCTGGGGATAGCTGCCTGATCCACGCGGCGGCAGGTGGCGTCGGCCTGCTCTTGGTGCAAATGGCCAAACAGTGTGGTGCCCAAGTGTTCGGCACCGTGTCTACTGAGGAAAAGGCAGCGTTGGCCCGTGAGGCCGGCGCCGATGAAGCTATCCTCTATACCAAGCAGGACTTTG
This sequence comes from Candidatus Acidiferrales bacterium, assembly GCA_035559995.1. Taxonomy (GTDB): domain Bacteria; phylum Desulfobacterota; class Binatia; order UBA9968; family UBA9968; genus DATMAM01. Next base: position 1,493 of record DATMAM010000054.1, on the reverse strand, counting down.
AAATGGAGCTCAAACGACTGACCAACGGTCAAGGCGTCAATGTGGTATATGATTCGGTTGGAAAGACCACCTTTGAAAAGAGTCTTCATTGCCTGAAGTCTCTGGGATACCTGGTACTCTACGGGCAAGCCAGTGGACCGGTCGCGCCATTTGATCCGGCTATGCTCAGTGCCAAGGGCTCTCTCTTCCTGACGTGTCCCAGCCTCCCCCACTACATCGCCGACCGTGCCAGTCTGGAAAAACGCGCTGGCGATGTACTCGGCTGGATTGCGTCAGGCAAGCTGAAGATGCGTATAGAATTTACCTTTCCGCTCGCCCACGCGGCAGAGGCGCACCGCAGCCTGGAAGCGCGCAAGACCACCGGCAAAGTCCTGCTCATCCCCTAACTAACTACAGTGTGTGGACGCTACACCGCAAATGGGGCCAGAGGAGATTTTCCGGCGTTCCCATTACCCGCTGTTCATCGCAAAGGGGAATCATATGAAGTGGTTATGGAGCATTATTGTTTTTGCAGTCGCTTTGTCTGCTTCCGGACTAGCGGCTCAAGACGCTCCTTCACAGGCTCGGGCTGATCTCGCGCCTACGGGCGAGCTTAGGGTTGCTCTCTTCCCGCTACCGCACATCGCTGTCCGCGATAAGGAAACGGGACAATTCAGTGGAGTAGTTGTCGATCTTAGTCGGGAACTCGCCAAACGGTTGGGCGTGCCGGTCGAGTTCACAACGGCAAACACGAACGCGGCCGCCGTCGATCAGGTCAAGAACGACCAAGCGGACCTAACCTTCCTGGTAAGCCTACCAGCGCTGGCTGCTCAAATCGATTTTGGGGCGGCTTACATCGCGTACGAGACGACTTTTCTCGTGCCGGCAAACTCTCCGATTCGCAGTTTGGACGACGTCGATGCTCCGGGACGTCGAATCATTGCTCCTGAGAGAAGCGCAATCGAGACGAAGCTGAGCCAAACATTCAAGAACGTCAAACTTATTGGCGTGCCGATCGCCATCGGCTCTGCGAACCGGGTGGTTGAAATCCTCAAGAACGGTGAGGCAGACGGGTACAGTAATCTCACTCACCTGCTCTCGCTCACGCAGACTGCCCTGCCAGGGTGGCGTATTGTGCCTGGAAGCTACATGATGACGGTGTTTTCGATCGGCTATCCAAAAGATAGGCCGGCCGGCGCTCTCTACGCGAACCAATTCATCGAGGAGATGAAAAAAAGCGGCTTCATTCAGCAAGCGATTGAGCGGGCCAATCTCAAGGGTGCCGTGGTGGCCAGATAGGATATTGCGTTTGCCAAGCCCAAGGACGCAACCTAGCTGTTCTTTTCGTCCCTTACGCGTTCCACACCAAGACAGAGGTATAATCGAAAGGTGTGGAAATAGAGAGAAGGCGGTGTAACCTTCTGGGTTAACCAAATCAAACCCAGCCCGGGGAACGGGCAGGAAGGAGGACACCGCCATGAGAGGAGTTAGCAGAGCCTGTAGGCGTCGGTCAA
>DATMAM010000053.1:0-38445 GCA_035559995.1 Candidatus Acidiferrales bacterium | reverse complement strand
CTGTTCGAGCTTTTCGGGAGGCAGGACGGGACGACCCATGCTCACCCGCGATCTCTTCGGATCAAGGGTCAATCGATCTGTCCCGTCCTGATTCGTATTAACTATGTTCATACAGACACATCAGAATGAAGATACAAGGGTCAAGAACCCAAGCCGGCTTTGGCCCTGTGATAATGGATGACGCCGTCATGGATAGCGTATTGACCGTAACCTCTCGGGCGATCCGCCGTGCTCGGAAACGAGCTCGGAAGATATCGTGTTCCGAGCTGCTTCCGAGTTCATTTCGGAAGGATGCGAAGCATACTCTGATCCGCGAGAGAAGGTGAGCCTACGTACGGAGCCAACTCGCTCTCGAATTTCTCCCGCAGGCGGGCGAGGAAACCGGGTCGACGACCGAATCACCGAACGGACCGTTTCCCCTTCAGTGGATGGATGAACGTTAGCCGTTATTCAGGGCTTGCAAAGGAGGCCAAATGCCTAAGAAGGAAGTGATTCAAGTGAATCTCGCGGCGGCCAATCCGAACCTCTCCCCGGCAACCCGGTTCGGCAATTTAGTGTTTGTCGCGGGGCAAACGGGGCGGCACCCGATCTCGGGCGAGGTCGGCAGGGACGTTCGCGAGCAAACAAACTACGCTCTCCAGCGCGTCAAGATGATTCTCGAAGCCGCGGGAACATCGCTCGACAACGTCCTGACGGTGACGACGCATTTAACGCGGCGCGAAGACCTTGCAGCCTACAACGAGGAGTACGCCAAGTTTTTCCCGGCCAACAAGCCCGCCAGGACGACGGTGGAAGTCATGTTGAATTCACCCGAGCTCCTGGTGGAGATCACCGTCACCGCTTGCATTCCCGATTGAGCGGCCAAAAAACAGGCCGGCTTCAGCGGCTGTTTCACCGCGCCGCCGGGCAGAAATGGATAGGCGCAGAGTGAATCACGATCTCAGTCTTTTTGCAGTCCCGGCCAAAGTTCCCGATGGCTTTATTTACCGTCCTGACTTCATTTCCGAGGCGGAAGAGGCGGAACTTATCCGCGAGATTCAAAAGCTTCACCTTGCACCGTTCCAATACCGTCAGTTTACCGGCAAGCGGCGCACGGCGAGCTTCGGCTGGCAGTACGAGTTCGGGAGCAACGAAATCACCAGAGCCCCGGAGATCCCGGAGTTCTTGCTGCCGCTTCGAGCGCGTGCCGGAGAGCTCTTCGACATCGCTCCCGAGCGCTTCGTTCAAGCGTCGGTGATCGAATACTCGACCGGCTCTCCCATCGGCTGGCACCGGGATGTCCCGCAGTTCGGCGTTGTCATCGGAATTTCTCTCGGCTCGGCCTGCCGGATGAGGTTCCGCAGATACCGGGGCCGGCGCTCAAGAAGCGCCGGCCGGCAGGAAACTTTGTCGATCGAGCTGCAACCGCGCTCCATCTATTTAATGAGCGGAGCGTCGCGCGCGAGCTGGCAACATTCAATCCCGCCAGTCAAGGAGCTCCGCTACGCGATCACGATGAGGACTTTGCGCGCGGCGGGGTAGGAGCGCGCCTTCTCCGAGGACGATGGGCCGCGGCGCCGCTCTGGACCGCAACGCTACCAGCCGCCAGCAAAGGATCACGACGGCGCCCGCCGCCAGCGCGACGAGGATCAGGACGAGGTAAGGATCCGCGCCGGTCGACGGCTCTTCGAGTTTCGCGATGTACGCCGGATCGGTCTCGAATCTTTTCTTTGCAAAATCGTAGACATAAACGTTCTGCCACTCAAAGCAGGCAATCGGCTCGGCGAAATGAATGTTTTCGCGCCGCGTTGCGGCGGGGACATCGCGCGCCCTGAAGATGCAGGTGTTGAATTGCAGCGCGGTGTTTTTGACGCCGGTCTCGCTGACGAACGCGCCGCTGGGGTGGTCGGCGACGTAAACGATGGGAACTTTCGGCTTTTCATAGCCGTAGAATCTCTGGGTGCGGTTGTCGTACGACCCGGGCTTGTTCCAGCGCAGCCAGTGAAACCGGCCGTATTCGGGATCGCTGTTGTATACGGGATCGGCGTCCTGCGAATCGATCACCCATTTCGGAAAGCAAAGAGGGACCGTTTCGCCGAAGCTCCGCGAGGTTTCCCGCACATCCCGGGTGATCCCGCCCGTTGCGTCTTCGGCGCTCAGGAACACGCACCCTTTGATGAATTGAACGATCGCGTATTTCTCCAGCGCCTCGACGGAATCGGTCTCGTACTCCATGATCGCGCTGTTGCCGTACGTGGGATAATTGGGATCGTCGCTGAACCACACTTCGTGGACATAGGTCGTGAGCTTGAATCGCTTGAGATCGCAGGTGCCGGTCGAGCGGCAATCGGGATTCAGAAAGACCTGCGCTGTTTCCGCGAGCGTGTGGACGTGCCCCTTGCCGGTGAAGTGGCCGTAGGAGCTGCCGGCCAGAAGCGAAGCAAAACAGATGGCCGCCAGGCGGATAAAGTTTTTCATCGGGAAGGCCAGGGGAGCGTAGCGGACTCGGGGTTAAGGCGCAAACGAATTCAGCTCGAGCGGGGTTGCGCCGGCGGAACGGCGAGCACCGTCCGCGTTGCGGCGAATATCGCGCCGGATGGTTCGCGAAAGCCGGCTACAGCAGTGCGGCGAGCGAAGCGCGCTCGGGCCCGCCGAAGCGGACGTCGAAACGCCACAAACCTTCGGCTCGCGCGCAGCGGTAGGCCTCTTCCATCTCGCGGCGGTAGACGCGGCGGGCAATCTCGGGAAAGCGATCGGTGTTGGCGACCTTCCACGCCGGATAGTATTGGTCCATGAGGTTCAGGTAGGTGTCGAGCGAAATCTCCCGGGCGAGAAATTCGACGATGGCGCGCGTGTCCTCGAGCAAGCCCGGCATGACGAGATGGCGTACGAGAACGCCCCGGAGCGCGAGCCCCTCCTCGTCCACCCGAAGCTCTCCTACCTGATCGTCCATCGCCCGCACGACCTCGCGCGCCACTTCCGGGTAGTCGGGCGCGAGCAGATAGCGGCGCGCGCGCTCGCGATCCCAAAGCTTGAAGTCGGGCATGTAGATATCGATCACGCCTTGCATCAGCCGGATGCTGTGCAAGCTGTCGTAGCTGCTGGTGTTGTAAACGAGCGGCAGGCGAAGCCCGCCTTCGATGGCAAAGGGCAGCGCCTCCAGGATCTGCGGCACCACGTGCTCGGGCGTGACGAAGTTTATGTTGTGGCAGCCTCTCTCCTGAAGCTCGAGCATCATTCGCGCGAGATCGCGAGGGCTCACGTCGTCGCCTTCGCCCTGCTGGCTGGTGTCGTAGTTCTGGCAGAAGACGCACCGCAGATTGCACCAGCCGAAAAAGATCGTGCCGGAGCCGCGCCAGCCCCTGAGGACGTCCTCCTCGCCGAAGTGCGGAAAGTAGGAGGCGACGCGGGCGTAGCGCCCCGACTTGCAGACGGCGAAACGCTCGTGGCGGTTGACCTCGCAATTGCGCGGGCAAAGCGTGCAGCACCTTAGCGCCTCGAGCGCCTCGTCGATCTTCTCCTTGAGCAGGCCGCGCTCGTAAGTCTCGAGATAGGCGGGCGTAAACGAGCGCCGCCGGATCACGAACCGGCCGTCGCCGTGGATTTCTTTCGGGATGAAGCGAGCTATCACGGGTCTATTTTTGCAACCGAGCGTGTCGCTTGCAACCGCTTGCGATCGAGGCTATCGAGAGCTGTACCGCCGTGATGATGACGACCCGGCAAAGGACTTTCGATATTGCCGCCGCGTATGATCGCTGGGCGGAGACCTACGACACGGATCCCAATCGGACGCGCGAGCTGGCCGCTGAGGTCTTGAGAGGGTCTAGCGGGCGCGACGTGATCGATGCCCGGCGGCCCGTGCCGGCTCGCGTATGGAAGGCGAAAAGGGCTCTAACCGTTGTCTCTGGTCAGCTCGTTTAGCGCCGAGCGCAGGTGTTCGGCCCAGGCCTGGAGAGTGGGGAGGGCGGGTTTCCAATCGAACAGATTCGAACTTAGCGTTCCGTCCGCGCTGATCTCCAGCAGCACGGCCTCGAGGTGGCCGATGGCCTTTCGGTACCTGGCCGGCGGGATCGCCTTCCAATCGCCGGGAACGTTTTTGTAGCTTGCTTTTAACCTCGAGGGGATTGACGGCTCGGGCTTCGGCCGCTCGGCGTTCGCGGGAGACGGCGGCACAGCCGGCGCGCCGGGCCGACCGCACGCTTCTTTATCGTTTTCAAATTCCTCGGTTGGCGATGTCGTTTCCTGTTTCACCGTTGTGCTTTCCCGCACTGTTCAATGAGGCGCTCCGCTGAGAGCAACGCAAATGCCAAGAGAGTCTCAACGATCGACTGTTCCCTACAATTGAAAACAGAGTAAAATTACGCCGCGCGATACGAGAGATGAAGAGAACGTGAAGGGCAGTTCTGCCCAGAAAATTTCCGCCGAGCTTTGGAATATCCGGGAAAACCCGAACGCGCGGCCCGGCCCTTGCGGCGCCGCAGCCGTTTTCCGTAGAATCGGATCGACTCAAGGCGCGCTAAAAGGAGACAAGAGATGGCGGACATTGTCTTGGGGATTGGGACCTCGCATAGCCCGATGCTCAGCACTCCTTCGGAGGCATGGCACATGCATGCCGATCGAGACCGGAAAAACCCGCGGCTCTATTTTCGGGGGCGGGTTTACAACTTCACCGAGCTGCTCGAGGCCCGGAGCAAAGAGAAACTCGAAAGGCACATTACAGAGGAGATCTGGCGTTCGAAGGAGGAGGGTTGCCGCCGTTCGATTGCGGCGCTCAAGGAAATTTTCGCGCAGGCGGCGCCGGACGTTCTGCTCATCATCGGCGACGACCAGCACGAGCTCTTCCATGAGGAGAACATGCCGGCGCTGGCGATTTTTTGGGGGGAGCGAATCGAATGCATCCCGGAGCTCAAAAAGGCCGTCCACCCTTCGATCGCGGCGGCGCACCGCGACCAATTCGGTGACGAGCGGGAGTGGTACCCCGTCGAGAGCGGGCTCGGGAGGCACCTGGTAGAGCGGATGATGGTCGAAGGTTTCGAGGTCGCGCAGTTCACGCGCCAGCCGGAGGGCCGCACCGTGGGTCACGCCTTCACGTTCGTCCGGCGGAGAATCATGGACGGAAATCTGGTCCCGCTCGTGCCGGTAACCGTCAACACCTATTATCCCCCAAACCAGCCCGTGGCGGCGCGCTGCTACGCGTTTGGGCGCGCGCTCAGGCGCGCGATCGAGTCCTGGGACGGAGCGAAAAGAGTGGCGATCGCGGCATCGGGAGGCCTCAGCCATTTCGTCGTCGATGAAGATTTCGACTCTACGGTGCTGAAGGCCATGAAAGAGAGGGATGCGCGGACGCTCGGCGCCCTCGGCGAGGAGCTTTTCCAGTCCGGGACGTCGGAAACGAAGAACTGGATTGTCGCGGCGGGAGCGCTGGAAGGCCTGGAGATGAGCGTCATCGGCTACTACCCCGCGTACCGGTCGAGCGCCGGGACGGGCTGCGGCCTGGCGTTTGCGAGCTGGCGGTGATCGTACGGAAGGCGGAGATTTCCGCTTCTGCGACGAGCTGCTAGCCCGCGCTATGCACAAAAGAGGGCTGGGCCTGTCCTGTCGAAGGGTGCGGGCTCAGCATTCGGTTCGCAGCGTCTGACTTTTTCAATGAGTGTGAATAATCCGGGCTAGACCCGACCCGGAACAAAACCGCAAGGCGGCAAAGACAGCGCCATAGAGTAGCGGCTTTCCCATGGCCTATCGCTGGCCGCGCTCGGCCAGCGAACCCGGCTGACGGGCGTCACTTCTGGGAGGTGCGACATGATCGAAGGAAAAGTGGTCATTGTGACCGGCGGAGCGCGCGGCATAGGGCGTCATGCCGCGAAAACTTTTGCGCAGGAGAAGGCCAAGGTCGTTATCGCGGACTTCGACCGGGAATGGCTGCAAAAGACCTCTGCCGAGCTGGCCAGGATTACCGAGACTCTCGGCGTGAGCGTAGACGTCAGGGACGAGAACGAGGTCAAGCGAATGGTCGATCAGGTCGTGAACCGCTTCGGTCAGATCGACGTGCTCATCAACAATGCCGCTATCGTGCCGCATTTCGCCTGGGGGATACCGCGCTGGCCGCGCATCGCGGAGATGGACAAAGACTTCTGGGATCGGGTGGTCCAAACGAACCTGGGCGGGACTTTTCTTTGCACCAAGCACGTTCTGCCGCACATGGAGAGAAGGAGGTCCGGCCATATTATCAACATGTACGGCGGCGGCGGACTCAGGCCCCCGGGCGCGTGCGCCTATATGGTGACCAAGGAAGCCATCCGGACATTCACCCGGTACGTGGCCGAGGAGGTGCGCGATGCCAACATCTGTGTGGTTATCTTCTCACCTCGCGTCGCGATCGCAACCGAGGGCGCGCCGGCGGACGCGCTCCGGCGGCTTCCCAGCCCCGAGATATTGGGCCGAGGCTTTGTTCTGGCGGCGGAGTTGCCGATGGAGGAGTCGGGCAAATGCTTCGCGCACCAAGACGGCAAACTCGTCCTCGAAGCCTGAATTTACCCAGGGCGGCTTCGCAAAATTAAGACGCGCCGCGGCCTTCTGTCGCATTTATGATTCACCGGCGACCTCGGCTTAGGTGTCGAAAGAGCTCTCGAGCGGACGCCGTTACGCCATTCGCTTTCGGCATCCAGCCTACTTTCTTCGCATTCTCGGCAAGTTATCGCTCTCGCCCGTAACGGTCAAAATTCGCGGGAAACCCTCTCTCGCCGATTCTCAAATGTGGCACATGTGTTGCTGGCTAAAACGCGGAGACGCCAACATCTCTACCGGAGCAATCACATGAGCCCTGAGCCTGTCAATGCCCAAGTCGAGCCGGAACTTGAAGCCGACGAGCGAGAGCTGAACGAATCCCTTCGCGAGCGGTTAAACCGACCCAACAACGGCGCGCGAGCGAGAGCCGGGAGAGCAAAGAAAAAATACAAAACCGTGCCGGACGACTGGAAGGCGATACCTCCAGGCCGGTTTACCGCCGCAATCGGGCACATCGAAGCCGTGCTGCTCGAGATCACGGTCGATCCATGCGTGACGGCCAATGTCTTCGATTGGAAGCCGACGCTTCCGACGCTAAGAGCCTGGTGCGATCATCTGAGGGCGGCGTTAAAGGCGCTGACGGCAGGGCAAGCGCAGGCTATCGACGCTCGCAGGTGAAAATGGACTCCATCCGCGCCTGACGTTGGCCGGCGCCCTCGCGCCGCCCGGCCCAAGACCAAGCCGCCCGAACTCAACCAACGACCGCTCCCCGAGACAGAGAGCGGAGGTTTTTGCCGGCCGTGCTTAACGCTTTCCACGCGGCCGGCGTACCATCGGAAAAAGCGGCGGGGAGTCCGCGACTCGGATTGGCCCGAGCAGCTCAAAGCCGTGGCGCCGATAGAGTCCGACGCTTGCCGGGCTCGAGGACTCCAGATACGCAAGTTTCTGCTCCCGGTCGCACGCCGCCAATGCCTGGTGCAAGAGAATCGATCCGTATCCGTGGCGCTGTCGCGCCGGGTCGACCCCGATCAGCGGCAAGTACCAGTGGGGCTCGGGAGGGTGGCGCCCGGCCATCTCGGCAAAAAGTTCCGCGACTGCTCGGCGCCTCTCGGCGGGGAGAGTTCGATCGAAAGCTGCCGCCAGCGCATCCTCGTCGGGCCCGACGCCCGGCGGGAGCCAAAGCGCGGCCCCGGCATAGTCGTTCACATAGTATGCGGTGCCGTGCGCGCATGCTCTATCGAAGAACGTCGCGACCAGAGGCGGAAAGCCCGCGGAGTAGCGATGCGGGTCCGGATAAATCCAGCGCGCGACGGGGTCCGCGCTGAACGCGCGCACGATCACGTCCACAAACGCATTCTTGTCCGATGGGAACGCGGCTTTAACTCTGATTGATTCCATGATTTGCGCGGCGCTTTGAGCGATGCCGGCTACTTTTTCTCGACGCGCACCGTCACCGGCACAGGGTTCGAGACGATGTCCAAGACGGGCGAGCGCCTGGTGAACTCCGCGAGCTTTTCCGCCGGCGCGTCCGACTTGACTTTCATGGTCACGCGCACGTTCTCGTAGCCGTTGCGGATCTGACCGGAAAGGCCCAAGAAGCCGTGCAAGTCGAGATCGCCTTCCAGCGACGACTCCACCTCGTCGATTCTGATGCCGTTGGCGGCGGCGTGGTAGACCAGCGACGTCGTCAGGCAGCCCGCGAGCGCCGTCAGGACGTACTCGACGGGATTTGCGCCGTGATCTTCGCCGAGCAATATCGGAGGCTCGTCCGCGTCCAGGACGAAAGGCTTGCTTCGCGTCGCGTCCTCCTGGCAGGCGCCGTAAAAGCCCTGGATGTAGGTTTGGTTGTGCCCCCCGGTGATCCACTTGTTGGTCGCGCGGAACCGGAATTTGGCGATCGCGGGTTTGTCCTTAATGGCGGCGACCGTCCCTTCGAGTCGCTCGACGTTTACGCCGTTGATCGTTTTTTCCTGGCCCATTGTTTTTTTCCTCCTGAGATTTTTGGTGTTCGGTAGCGATAGCCTCAGCAAAATGAGGGCGCCAGCTCCTCGATCTTGAGCCGCGCTTTAGGGTTGATCTGCTCCACGGTTGCCAAAAAGTGCGGGTGCGTCATGCCGGTTCCAAGATACGTCCAGCGCATTCCTTTTAGCATCGCTCGCGTCATCGCCGCGCGCTCGCCGGGCGAGAGGTCCTTTCGCGCGGCAAGGACGAAATTCGCGACGTTGTACTCGGCCTGCCGCTTAATCCCGTCGTCGAGAAACGCGCCGATAGCGAGATAATCCTCGAACGCCTCATCGATTTCCTTCACGCCGGCGCTCGCGGCGAGCGACTCGACGATCAACGTGTCGAGCTTCGTGTGCTGCGACTCTTCGAGCCAGTGATGCTTGAGCAAGCTCCTGAACTGCGGATCGAGATCCTGATTGTCCTTGACCCCTTCAACGTAGTGCCGCAGCGTGATCCACTCGATATGAAGGATCGCAAGCGCGACTCCCAGCGGACTGTGCGACAGAACAAAGCGCCGCACCGCCTCCGCTGGTCCGATGAACTCGCACCTGCTGCCGAAACCCTTCTGAAACTCCTCCCGGAAGCGCTTGAACAGGTGAATGTGTTTGGCTTCTTCGCCGGCAAACCGTAGCAGAGCGCGCACGCGGTAATCGTCTCCCGAGAGCTGGCCGCGCACATGTTCGACGACGTACGGCAGAATAAATTCCTCGACGAGGCCAAACATCGAGAGGTACTCGAACCCTCTGATCTGGTTCAAGGTCCTGTGCTCGGCGGGCGTAAGAAACGGCAATCCCTGAACCTGCGCGAGCGTCTCCGGCATGAACGGCTTGGAGAAGTCGAGCTGTTTGTCGCCGCCGATGATGTCTTCGACGCGCCAACTGACTCGCTCGGAAGCCTCCAGAGCCGCCCGATACGTACATGTCGTTTGCACTTCATTTCCTCCTTTGGGTCTGCGTCCGATTTGCTGGGAAAGCAGAAATGAGGCCAAATGAGTACGAGAAAGAATCTGACGAGAAAACCGGCAGTTACAAAATTGCTGCGGGACTTTGGCGTCGCGAAATCTCGTCATTCGCGAGATCTCGCAACTGCGCGGCACGAGTTTTCGTTGGGAGACGTTATTTCTTGCGGTCGATGCCGAGCGCTTTCATGCGGGAGCTTAAAGTCGAGGGCTTCATGCCGAGCAGGCTCGCGGCGCCGCCTTGACCCGAGACCCGCCAACCCGCAGCCTCCAGAGCGGCAATCAGATTGGCGCGCTCGAGCTCTTCGAGCTCTCTGGCGGTGCGCACCGCTGTCTTTGAAGGCGGCGCCAAGGCTTCCTCGGACGAAGAGGGCCTTCCGGTCTCCGGCAGCGCCCGATCCAGATTGAGGTGCCCGTGGCGGGCGGTGATCACGGCGCGCTCGATCACATTTTGCAGCTCGCGCACGTTCCCCGGCCAGGCATACGACCTCAGTCGCTCGATCGTGTCCTCGGAAAGCGGCTCGAGCGAGCGTCCCAGCCGCTGCGCGAACTTGGTTGCGAACGCGCTCGCGAGCAAAGGGATGTCGTCGCTGCGCTCGCGCAGCGGCGGCAATTCAATCGGAAAGACGTTCAGGCGATAGTAAAGATCGTCGCGGAATTTTCCGTCGCGCACGGCTTGCTTCAGGTCGCGATTCGTTGCGGCGATCACGCGCACGTCGACTTTGTGGGTCTGCGAGCTCCCGACCGGCTCGAACTCGCCTTCTTGCAGCACGCGCAAGAGCTTCACCTGCAGGTCGGTCGGAAGATCGCCGATCTCGTCGAGAAAGATTGTTCCGCCATCGGCGAGCGCGAAGCGTCCCGCGCGCTTTTTCGTCGCTCCCGTAAAGGCCCCCTGCTCGTGGCCGAAGAACTCGCTCTCTATCAGCGTTGCCGGGATCGCGGCGCAGTTCACTTTGATGAGCGGCTTGTCGCGCCGGCGGCTGGCGAAGTGAATCGCGCGGGCGATCAACTCTTTGCCCGTCCCGGTCTCGCCGAGAATCAGCACTGTGGCGTCGGTTTGCGCCACTTGATTGACGTCGCGGAGGACGCGGAGAAAAGAGTCGCTCTGGCCGATGATCTCATCGCAATTGAGGAGCGCCTTGATTTCTTGCTTCAGGTATTCGGCCTCGACCGTGAGCGAGCGAATCTTTTGCTCCGCCTCGAGCCGCTGGTTGACGTTTCGGAGAATCAGCGTGTAAAACGGCTCGCGGTCAACGTCGAAGCGGGAAAGGGTGGCTTCGGCCGGGAACTCGACGCCGGCGGCGGTTGTGGCTTTAAGGCCTCCCGCGATCCAGAGATAGCGCTTCTCATCGGGTCGGGTGTCGAGCTCGATGATCAGATGGGCGAGCTTTTCGCGCGAATCGGGCGCCAAGAAGCGCGTGAAGCTCTGGCCGAGACTGGCGCCGGGCGCGAAGCCGAAGATTTTCTCCGCGGCGGGGTTGACCCGCGTCACCGCCAGGCCTCGGTCCAGCTCAATAATCGCGTCCATCGCGCTGTTGACCAATCGACCGAGCTTTTCCTCTCTGTCCCGGACCTGAGCCTCGGCGCGCAGGCGGCGCAGCTCCGCGGCTGCGCGCGCGGCAAAGATCCGAAAAAGCGCCTGGGCTCTCGGCTCCTGCGGCATCGGCCGGGTGTCGAGCACGGCCAGGTGGCCGAGGACTTTCCCGTCGAGGTCGAGCAGAGGCATCCCCATGTAGCTTACCGCCCCGACCGCCTTGACGTCAGGGTCGTTGGGGTAAAGGTCCAGCAGATTGTCGGGAAAGTGGATGAGGCAGCGTTGCTGGATAACTTCCGCACAGGGAGTTCCGTCGATATTCATCTCCCAGCCGTGAATCCATTGGCCGCCCATCCAAAAAGCGAGCGCTCGAAGGCGGCGCGACTCCTCGAGATATTCGGTTACCCAGGCGCCGTGGGTATTGAGGGCGGAAGCGAGGCTTTTGACCAGAGCGGCAAAAAACTCCTCCCCCGTTTCGGTGGCCGTACCCTCCACGATTGCTCGGAGCGCGGCATCGATATCGAGATCCTGAAAGGGGAGTCGACTGAGCGCCATGGGCCTCCGTTCCGCGGTCTGCCGACGAACCGGGAAGACGTTAACTTTTTTGCCCGAGCAGGTAAAGAGAACTCGGCTAGGTTTTCAAGGCCCCCTCGATCGCGCGGGCGGTGTAGACGCGAGCGAGGTGGGAACGGTATTCGCGCGAGCCGTTGATGTCTTCATTGACGTCGACGCCGTCGACCACTCTCGCTGCCGCCTCCTCGATCAGCTTGGATTCCAGCCTCTGGCCGCGGAGCCGATCTTCGACATCGCGCGCCCGGTAGGGCTTGTCCGTCACGCCGGTAAGCCCGATCGCGATATCCTCGCACCGGGCGTCGCGTCCCAGCTTCAGGCATGCGGCGACGCCCACGACGGCGAAGCCGGAGGCGCGTTGCGCCGCCTTGAGGTAGGCGCTCTTGTGCTCCTCTCGAGCGGGAACGCGGATCTCGGTGACGATCTCGTCCGGCTCGATGGCCGTCGTGAATATCGTGAGGAAGAAATCGGCGGCCTTGATCCATCTCTCACCGCCGCGGCCCAGGACCTTGATTTCACCGTCGAGCGCGAGCAGCGCGGGCGGGAGATCGGCCGTGGGATCGGCGTGCGCGAGGCTGCCGCCGATCGTTCCCCGATTGCGCACCTGAACGTCGGCAATGGTCGTTGCCGCCTGCGGCAGCAGCGCGCATTTGCGCTTGAGCAGGTCCGACTCTTCGATCTCGGTGTGCGTGACGAGCGCGCCGATCGCAATACGGTCGCCCTCGTCGCGGATATAGTCGAGCCCGGGCAAGGCGCCGAGGTCGATAACGTGCTTGGGCCGCGCAAGCCTGAGCTTCATCAGGGGCACGAGGCTTTGGCCTCCGGACAAAAGCTTCGCGTCTTCACCGAAAGCAGACAGAAGCCTCGTCGCTTCTTCGAGCGAGGCCGGCCGGTGGTATTCAAACTCGACGGGGATCATCGTCAATCCGATAGCTACGCTGCGCCATTCTAGCTGTGAATCAACTTCCACACGGCTTCGGGTGAAAGCGGCAGCTCCCGCACCTTCTTGCCCAGCGGCGCGAGCGCGTCCTCGACGGCGCTCGCGATCGCCGCGGGAGACGGAATCGCGGCGCCCTCGCCCGCGGGCTTTTGCCCGAGCGCGGTGAACGGCGAAGGCACCGGATTGGGCTTAAGCTCGATGCGCGGGGTTTCGAGCGTCGAGGATTTGCCGTAGTCGGTCAGCGTTAGCGTGAGCAGTTGCCCCTCCGGACTGTAGATAAAGCCCTCGCCGAGAGCGACGGAGATGCCGTGCGCCGCCGAACCGTAGGCTTGCCCGTCGACCACCTGGGGATTGATGACGGTGCCGTTGTCGCAGACGATGAGATACCGGAGCACATGGACTTTGCCGGTATCGCGGTCGACCTCGACGACCGCCGCGTGCGCCGCGGAGGAAAAGCTAAACTGCGCGCGGACGCGGCGCGCGGAGTCCGGCACCATAAACGGCTCGGCGTGCGGGAACTTGTAGTAAAAGGTCGACTGCAGCCCCGCCTCGAACTCTTCCGGCATCATCGCTTGATTGCCATAAGCCGCTTTTCCCAGCTCCGCGAAGGTGATTTTTCTGTTGGGCGCGCCGCTAACGAAGACCGCGCCGTCCTCGATCGCGAGCCCCTCCGGCGGCGCTCCGAGAATATGGGCCGCGAGGCGCAAAACTTTCTCTTTCAGGCGGACCGCCGCGCCGTGGACCGCGCCGATGTCGTAGAGGTGGAAATTGTTGCCGCTGTTGGCCGAGCCGACCCCCCAGGGGGCAAGCTCGCTGTCGAACGGAGAGGTGACGCTGATATGCTCCGGGCGAATCCCGAGAACGTCGGCGACGACCTGGGAAGTGGTCGTCTCGTGCGCCTGGCCGCAGTTGGGCGAGGCGAGAAAGAGCGCGACGGTGCCGTTTTTTTCGAGCTTGATCGTGGCGCCGTTGACGCCGCCCGCCCCCGGATACTCTTTCATCTCGGGAAAGATCGCCATGTCGCGCGCCGCGTTTCTTCCGCCCGGCTCGACGCCGATCACGATGCCGACGCCCAAAAGCCGCCCTTCGGCGCGCGCCTTCTTTTGCTCGGCGCGCAGGCTCTCGTAGCCGATGCTTTCGGCGGCGCGCCGGAGAAGCGCGGGGTAGTCGCCGCTGTCGTAGATGTTTCCGCTCGGGGTCGTGTAGGGAAACTGATCGGGCGCAATGAGATTCGCGGCACGCACGGCGACCGGATCCATGTTGAGCTCCTGGGCGATCCGGTCCATCATGCGCTCCCAGATGAAGCACATGCCGGGCTTGCCGATGCCGCGGTTGGGGATCACGGGGCATTTGTTCGTGACGACCGAGAAGCCCTCGAGCGCCAGATTTTGGACTTTGTAAGTGTTGAACAGGTTATTGAGCTTGTTGGTAAAGTGGATCGTGAGCGTGCTTACCGAGCCGCCGACATCGTCGATCTCTTTGAAGCTGAGGCCGAGGACCGTGCCGTCTTTTTTGACCGCCGCCTCGACGTCGAACTCTTGCGCGCAGGAGTGGCCCGCGGCCATCATGTGCTCGCTTCGATCTTCGATCCACTTGACCGGGCGTCGAGCGAGCATCGAAAGCAGGCTCGTGATCACGACGTATTTGCGGATGAGATGGATCTTTTGCCCGAAGCCGCCGCCGACGTCGGGAATCAGCACGCGGACGTCCTCCAACCCGAGCGCCTCGCGCAGCGCGTCGTAGATGACTTCCGGCGCCTGGGCGTTGACCCAGACCGTGAGCCTTCGGCTCGCGGCGTCGAACGAGGCGATGCAGGCAAAGGTCTCGAGCGGGGTGGAGCTATAGCGGTGGATCTTCAAATTCTCCCGCACGATCAGGTCCGCGCTCTTGAAGGCGCCTTCGACGTCGCCATAGCTCATGCCGCCGTGCCACGCGAGGTTCGATCCCAGCTCGTCGAAGAGAACGGCGGAGCCCGGCTCCATCGCCGCGCGCGCGTCCGTCACGGCCGGGAGCACTTCGTACTCGACCGCGACCAGCTCGGCCGCGTCCTCGGCGATCGCTTTCTGGCGCGCGGCGACCGCGCCGATCGGTTCTCCCGCATAGCGCACCTTCTCGACCGCCGTCGCATACTCGTTCACCGGGCGGCGGAGCCCGGCGGCGTATCTGCCGGGCTTGAAAGGTTGCGAGTGTTTTTTGACGTCCTCGGGCGTGAGGACGGCAAGCACGCCCGGCGTTTGCAAGGCGGCGGAAGGATCGACGCGCGCCAGGCGCGCGTGCGCGCAAGAGCTTCGTACCATCGCCGCGTGGAGCATCCCCGGCAGAACGAGATCGTCGACGAAGTTGCCGCGGCCGGTGACGTGACGGGGAGCCTCTTTGCTGCGCACCGAAGCGCCGATATATTTTTTTTCGGCCATTGTCCTCGAAAGCGACGCGAACTAGGAACCCCAACCGCGCGCCTCTCTCAGCTTTCTTGCCGCTTCCTTGACGGCGTCCACGATTTGCACGTAGCCGGTGCACATGCAGAGATTCCCCGCAAGGCCCTTGCGAATCTCTTCCTCCGAAGGATCGGGATTTTTGGCGAGCAGGTGGCAAGCCGTCAGGATCATCCCCGGAGTGCAGTAGCCGCACTGAAGCGCATAGTTGCCGATAAAGGCTTCCTGAACCGGATGAAAGGCGCCGTTTCCGGCAAGGCCCTCGATCGTCGTGATCTCTTTGCCGTCCGCCTGCGCGGCAAAAAGGAGGCATGACTTGACAACCTTGCCGGCGAAAAGAATCGAACAGGCGCCGCACTCGCCGATCACGCAGCCGACGTGGGTTCCGGTCAAACCGATCTGCTCGCGAATGAAATAGACGAGAAGCTGTCGCGGCTCGACTTCTTCTTCGTAAAGCCGGCCGTTGATTTTCACTCTGACTTTCTGCTTCACGGTTTGTTAGTTAACATCAATACACGGGCGGGTCAATGAAAGCCGCGCTTGCGCTTGACTCGGGCCGCCGCGGTAGTGTCTGATTAGACATCAGCGCAGCAGGCCCAGGAGGAAGCCGATGATTCTGTCGAAGAATTCCGACGTCGAAGCCCGCGTCATCAAAAGCGTGGAGGGCAAAGTTCTTCAGGGTAAGGTCGTCCTCAAGCCGATGATGATGGGCGATCAAATGACGTTGCTGGAGATTCAATACTCCGCCGGTGCCGGCACGCCCACCCACGTGCACCAGCACGAGTCGGTCGTTTATGTCGTCAGGGGCAAAGTCAGAATGACCGTCGGCGACGAGGAGTACACGCTGAGCGCCGGCGACGTCTGCCGGCACCCCAAAGGAGTGCCGCACAGCGTCCAGGGACTCGAGGATTCTCTCGTCGTGGAGATCAAGTCGCCGAGTCAGCCGCTGGAGCAGTTCTTGGGAACCTGAGGAGGCTCAGGTCTGCGCCTTCGCCCCGGAGCGGCCTTACCGTGCGCCGCCAGTCACCGCTACAGCCGGAAGGAGTCGATCATGCCGTTGACCTCGAAGTACATCATGATTGCGAGTATGGACGTGGAGCCCGAACGGGAAGCCCTGTTCAACGAGGTGTACGATCAGGAGCATGTGCCCAATCTCAGCAGGGTGCCGGGCGTAATTTCCATCGCTCGATTCGAGCGCCAGGAGCTCACGATGAGCATCGGCGGCGAAAAGCGGGTCATCCGCGTCGACAACGAGCCGAAGTACGCCGCGATCTACGAGCTGGAAAGCCCGGAGGCGCTGGTCAGCCCTGAGTGGGCGGAGGCGGTGGAGAAGGGACGCTGGCCCGCTCAAGTGCGCCCGCACACGCGGAACCGGCGCCATGTTTTGCTCAAGCTGATCCCGCCGCGCGGATAGCGCCGGTGAGCGCCGCCTCCCGGCAAGATCGCCTCTCCTTTGCGGGCCCTTGAGCGGCCATCGTCAATCCCATGCTGGAAACGGCCAATGACGAGCGCCCCACGCGCAGCGCCGAACAAGCGGCGCGCAAGCCGAAGTTTTTCTACGGCTGGACGATTGTCGCCGTCGGCTTTCTCGCGCATCTTGCTTCCGCTTTTTCGATCTCGAGCACGCTCAGCGTTTTTCTCAAACCGCTCTCGAGCGATCTCGGCATCTCCCGCGGCGTGTTCTCGCTCATCCGTTCCGGAGAGATCCTCGTCGGCGCGGTCGCCGCGCCGCTGATCGGCCCGCTCATAGATCGGCGGGGGCCGAAATGGCTCATGACCATCGGCGGTTTGGTCTCGGGGCTGGGATATCTGCTTCTCGGCCAAGCGAGGGATTTCTGGCAGTTCCTGCTGGTTCGCTGGGTGCTCATCAGCCCGGGAGACTCGCTCATGGGCGGGATGGTCATAAACGTGACCGTCGCGCGCTGGTTTGTTCGCATGCGCGGCCGGGCGTTGGCTTTGGCCGGCATGGGTCACGGCTTGGCCAAGGTCCGAATGCCCGTGGTTGCGGCGTGGCTCATTCTAAATCTGGGCTGGCGTGCCGCCTGGGCGATCTTCGGCATCGTGACCCTCGCGCTTGTCGTGGCGCCGGCGTGGTTTTTTATGCGCCGCCGCCCGGAAGACATGGGGCTTTTGCCGGACGGCGTCTTGCGGCGCGAGCAAGATACCGGGGCGGCTCAGCGCGCGCCCTCCCATGCGGAGGCGCGGCAGAGCGCGCTCGCCGATGTCGCCTGGAGCCGCCGCGAAGCGCTGCGCACCTCCGCGTTCTGGCTGATCATCACGACGTTCGGGGTCGCGCAGATCGGGGTGACCGGCCTTAACCTGCACGTGTTTGCGTTCGTGAGCGATCAGGGCCACCCGTCCATGGTTGCGGCGCTCGTCATGAGCATCATCGCTTTCATGCAGATGAGCACGCCGATCGTCTGGGGGCTTCTCGCAGAGCGCGTCAATATCGCCCGCCTGATCATGGCCAAGTTTTTGATTCAGGGCGGAGGCCTTTTGTTGGCCCTCTCCGCGACCGGGATCGTTCCGCTCTACGCCGGCTTTTTCCTCTACGGCATCGGCATGGGAGGGACATCGATCCTGTCGGAGATGATCTGGGCAAATTACTTCGGCCGGGTCTCGCTCGGGAAGGTGCGCGGCTTGGGCTCTCTTCTTACCAGCGCCTTTGCCGCGAGCGGCCCGCCGTTTTTCGGCTTGTTGTTCGACGCGACGCAAAACTATTCCCTCTCTTTTAAGATCTTCATCGGCATGCTGACTGTCTCGGCGTTGTTGAGTTTGTTGCTGCGCCCGCCGAAGAAACGGCCGGAAGCTTACTAAGGGGCCGGAGATTTTCTTAGAACTCAGGCCCCTTTTTACTTCCGGAGCGCGCGCGAGTCCAACTTTAAAGCTTGCCCCGGCCGACGGTCTCTTTGACCGAAAACGCAAGCAGCGCTGCGGTGGCGAGGGAAAAAAGAGCGAAAGAAGTGAACGCGGCGCTGTAGGCGACCTGCTCCGCGATGAAGGCGAAAAGGGCGGGGCTGATGAGCCCGCCGATTTCGCCGATCAGGCGCCAAAAACCGAAGAACCGGCCGCGTCCGCGCGCCGGAGCCATGTCGGAGCCGAGCACCTGCATGCTCCCGGACGTTATCGCGCCGCCGCCGTGGATCCAAAAAAATCCAACGACGAAGGCGGAAAGTCCCCAGTCCCAGTGGGCTCCCGAGGCGAGAAACAAAAGCCCCAAAGCGATGAAGACAAATCCCGGCACCATGGTGGTCTTGCGCCCGAAGCGATCCATCAAGTAGCCGCACAAAAAAGTGATCGGAATGCCAATGATGCTGCTTGTGGTCGCAAGCCCGCCGAGCAGTTGCGGCCCCACGCCGTAGGCATAGGTGACGTAGAGGAGAAGCGTCCCTCCCCAGAGAACGCCGCGCGTGAGGGAGGCGAAGAACTGCGCCGTCAGAAAACCGCGATATTGCGCGTCCAGCATGAGCTTGAGCAGCGCGCGCGTGTCCAGAGCGTCCCGGTCCTTTTTGTCCGCGGCGGTTCTCGGCTGGCGGGGAGCCGTTTCCGTGATCAAGAAGAAGCTCGGCACGATCGCGAGAAACGCCAGCGCGCCGTGGGCGAGAAAGGGCATCCGGATGCTCCAGCCTGCGAGCAGCCCGCCCAGCGCCGGCCCGAGCAGTTTGCCGGCGCCTTCGAGGCCTTGCATGCCGCTCATCTGGCGGCCGCGCTCGCGGCTTTTTGCAACATCGGCGATGATAGCCAGGCGAGCCTGGCGCCACATTTCCATCGCGACGCCGCCGAAAAACCGGTACACGAGAAGCTCCGGAAAAGAGCGCGCTAGAGCGGTGAGGCAAGAAGAGGCGGCGGCGAGAAGGGGCCCCGCGAGCAACATCGGCCGCCTGCCGAGCCGATCGACGAGAAAACCGGTCGGAACCGCGGCGACAAGGCCGCCCAGGCCGTGCAGAACGATGACCAAGGAAGCGAGGCCGAACCCGGTGTCGAAAGACTTTGCAAAGACGGGGATCGCGGGCGTCGCGATGCTGTAGCCCAGCGACAGCACGAAGACCGGAAAGTACAGAGTGAGCAGCTGAAACGACGAAAGGACACCGCCGGTTTCAGCCTTTGCCTTTTGCGAGTCGAGAAATTTTACCATGCGGCCGCGGAGCGTTCGTTGCGGGCGATGCCATCATTTTCCTTGCGCGAGTGCGCGCAGGTACTCCACGCCGGCCTTGTAGTCCTCGAAAAGTTTTTTGAGGCCGTCCTTCACGATCCGGTCCGCCTGTTCACCGATGACGGCATCGGGCGGCTCGCCCAGAGCCTTTTCGAAATCGGCGCGAAAGGCGGCGTCCTGGGTCATTTTGGCAAACGCCTGCGTCAATATCTGGATTCGATCCGGCGGAGTGCCGGGGTGCAGCCCGACCGAGTACTGAAAAGCCTGCGGGATGACCGCCGCCTTCCAGGCTTGCCAGCGCATGCCTTGCTTTTTTTCTCTGGGCAAGGCTTCGTCCAAAGTCGGCACGTGCGGCAAAAGCCTGGAGCGCGTAAAGCTCTCGTCGGGCTGGATGATGCCGGTCTGCCAGAGAACGGCGGCGGCGCCGGCTTTTTCGCGCGGCTGGATATTCGCCTGATAGCCGTCCTGCGGGTCCTCGAACAAGTGGATCTCGCCTTTCTCGAACGCCAAAAGCAGATCCGCCGATCCCTTGTAGCCGTTCACCCAGGCGTGCTCCACGCCGAACAGCTCGAGCGCGATCTTGGGCCGCAGGCTCCTTAAGCTCGAAACTCCCGAACCGCCCACGCGCAGTTGCACCGCGGTCTTAAAGAGATCGCCCGCTTTTTTCACGCCGGTCGTGCTCGGGTTTGCGACGGTGAGCCAGCTGTCGGAACCGAGCCAGATGATCGGCACTTGGCGGATGTCATATCTGACGTTGCCGGTCTCGGTCAAAAAACTGTTCATCACCGTGCTCGAGGGGAAGTGGAGCAGCGTAAGCCCGTCCGGCTTGGCGACGCTAAAGACGTAATTGGCGGCCACCAGCCCGCCCGCGCCAACCTGATTTTGCACGACGATCGCAGGACTGCCGGGGATGTATTTTGCGAGATGACGCGCGAAAAGGCGCGCCCGAAGATCGATGGTGCCGCCCGGAGCAAAACCGGCGACGATCGTGACGGTTTTTCCCGCGTAAAACGGCTGCTCGGCGGCGTTCAGCGGCGCCTGCGCCAGTAAGCCGACAATCAACGCAAGCCCAAACCCGACCCCGGCGGTTTTCGATCGCGTTATTGATCCATTCATTGCCTCAATCTCCCGGGTTTTCGTCGAAGCGGAATTAAATGACAAAGCCCGGCTGCAGTCAATCAGTCGTTTCCAAGGCTTGTTCGCGGGCGACGGCGGGGAAGTTTGGCAGCGTTTCTCCGCATCCCAAAAAGCGGGCTGCCGGCGGGGCGATCCCGGTGAGCTTACAACCTGATCTTCCAAGCGCGGCCAGGAGAGCGCGCGACAACGGCGCTCGTAGGTAGCGTTGAAGAATTTTTCGAATTGTTTGACATCATAGCATGACATAAATGGCAGACGCACGGTGTCCTTGGCCTTTCAACTGACAAAAAAGACTAAATTTCTGCGATAGTTAACTTCTGGTAACGTTCAGGCACGCTTCTTGCGCCGACGCGCGCAAACAGCACCAACGAGCCTTCACGGTCTTAGGGAAGTTCCACGGAACCGGCGATCTTCACGCCGCGGAGGGAAGCCTTGTGAAAGAAACAATGCCGGATGGCGAACGAACTTCGTCAGCAGAAAATCTCGCGATGCCAACGGTGGATTCAAGCGAGGGTCATGGGATGCGTGCGGATGAACTGAGAGGGCTCACCGATCTCGGGCGATTTCGCAAACCGCGATCCCCCGGCTCACGGCACGATAACGCGGGCGCACCGTGTTTGTCCGAACGGCTCATCGCCTATCGATACGATCCGAGCCTCGCGCGTGGCGAAACGGTGGTAGCCACAGTTAAGACCACGTTGCAGCTCCATAAAAATGATCGGCAGGAAGAACAGATCAAACGGCCCAACCCGGAGGTCTTCGGCCGCGAGGTGGCGCGGTCCTATGTCTACGGGTTCGTTGCCGCGTTTCCTCTTGTTCACGATCGACTGAGCTGGTCCTTGACCGAGTCGCACTGGGCGTTTTCGGCGCTCGAGCCTTACGCGGTGGACATGTGGCACAATAAAATGGCGCTCGCAGGCGCCAACTATGTGCGGCTCATCGATATGGACTCCGGCGTCGTGAAGTCTTGTCGGGACCCCTGGCTGAGCCAATCCCACACGGTGGAGTTTTCGGCGGATGGAAAAAGGCTTCTGGTTGTTTCTTCGGGTTTTGATACCGTCCTCGAATTCGATACCGAAAGCGGCGAAGTGGTCTGGCGGTGGTTCGCCTGGGATCGCGGTTATAACCGGTCGAATTTGGGGCATTATGTGGTGCGCTCCCGTCGGGTGAGCGAGCTGCTGAGAGCGCAAGGACATGAAACGCTCCTTGTGGACGATCCGTCGAAGTTTGAATTCGGCGTGCCCACCCGATTTTGCCCGGCGCATCTCAACAGCGCGCGCTATGATGCCGATGGCAAAATCCTCATCAGTTTATTCCATCAGGGAACGGGCGCCGTTATCGACCGAGTCACGGGAGAGGTCCAGGAGGCGATTACCGGCCTGGTCAACCCGCACAAGTTCTGCCGGCGAAGGCGAGGCGGCTACTTCATATCCGATACGCGCCGGGGAAAATTGATCTTCATGGACGACAATTATCGTCGGACGAGGGAGATCGCTCTCGCAGGGGCGCCCGGCATTGAGCGCTCGCCCCTGTTGTCGGAGTTCTTGCAAAATGCCACCGAATTGAAGGACGATCTGTTCGCGTGCGTCGATATTCACCGGAACACGCTGTGGCTCGTCGACATCCAAAGTCGAAGATATCGCGCTATAAAGTTTCCTGTCGAGTGGTCGATGCATGATGTCGCTCCGCTCGGGCGACTCCATCAATCGCGGATCGGTCGCTTGGTCGGCACGGCCTTCGGGAAAGTCGCCGCCTTCGGCCGGCAGATCAAAGTGATTCACCACTTCTCGCCGAGGGGTAAGGAAATCGAAAGACTAGCTCTTGATGCGCAAGGTCGTAATCGCGGATTAGAAGTGCAGATGTAGCGGCAAGCGTGCTATAATGCTTCTTTCGGCGTAGCTTGAGAGAAGCGCATGCGAGCGAGCATCGTCTTTTATCTTCTGGGCGCGTTTGCTGTTTTATCCATCGGTCCGGCCGATCCCTTGCACGCTACCGACTTACCCCGCGTAGGCTTTATATCCTCTGCCGGTACTCCGGCGGCCCCCTCCCCGCTTTTCGACGCTTTCAGATCGGGTCTGAGCGACCTAGGTTACACAGACGGTAAAGACATCACCATCATCCACAGGTATGCGGAGGGCAGGCTAGACCGGATGCCCGCCTTCGTGCATGAGTTCGTGCAGCTGAAAGTTAACGCTATCGTGGCTACCAACAATGTGGCGATCCAGGCCGCTAAAGAAGCAACCAAAACGATCCCCATCGTCATCATAAGCTCTGTCGACCCTGTGAGCGCCGGCTACGTGGAAAGCTTTGCGCGACCGGGGAGAAATATCACCGGACTGACCACGTTCAGCCGCGACTTGAGCGCAAAACGCGTGGAGCTGCTCAAAGAAGTGCTGCCGAAGATGTCACGAATGGGCGTTCTTTGGGACGCCGACGGTCCCGGACCGGCGGTAGCGGTCAAGGAGTACCGGGCGGCGGGTCAGGCTTTTAAGCTACGGGTCCGGTCCCTCGAGGTGCGCGGGCCGAAGCCGGACTTCATCGGCGCATTCCAAGCTGCCAAAACGTGGCATCTCGACGCGCTCGTTGTCGTGGGCAATCCGCTGATGGCGCAGCATGCCAAGCAAGTATTCGAGCTGGCGTCGGCAAATCGGTGGCCATCCATGACCGAACACGACCGATATGTAACCGCCGGCGGCTTAATATCGTACGGGCCGAGCTTTGCCGATTTGTATCGCCGGGCGGCGGGCTACGTTGTCGAGATCCTGAAGGGCGCAAAGCCCGGCGACCTGCCGGTCAGGCTGCCGGAAAAATTCGAGATCTTCATCAATCTAAAGACGGCGCGGCAAATTGGTGCCGTCATCCCGCAGCATGTCCTGGTCCAGGCGGACAAGGTGATCAACTGATGCAACCGCGAGCCGGCGGAAACGGGCACCGGGCCATAGCGACTCCACAGCGTCGCGCCTCTTGCCGCGTGATATCTGATCCCTCTCCCATCGACTCGGTCGGAATCGAAGCTTACGCCGGCGAACAACCAGCCTCTCTAATGGCCCAGCCGGCCCCGCGCGGCGAGGCGACACTGTTCCTTGACGGTTGACAAGTCTGGCCGGGCGTTCTTTGGCTCTGACCTTCGAGTTCTGTTGCGCAAGCGCGGCCGATCCGCTGCCAATGAGGCGGTGAACAAACCTGTTCTTTTTTTTGGGAAGTTTCGCGACCTTTTTTGGCTTTTGTTGAGACGGGCTGCGCGAGTCTAACGGAAATGCTGGAAAAAAAACGGTCGTTTGTCCTCAAATCGTCACCCTAGGTAATGTGGCATCGTTTCTGCTCTCCAATAGGGAATCGTGTTAGTGCAACACCTGGCAAGGAACAGAGCGTGAAGTTCGTGCGAGAGAACGGCAGAGCCAATTTGGCAAGAGCGGGCCGCAATGAGTAAAACTCAGGACAGCTCGGCCCTTCGGTCCCGCGCGAGCCGCCCGGCTCGGTCCGGGAATGCCGGACATCAAAGGGACGGCGCGGCCGCAGCGCGACCTCTGCGCTATCTGAAAACGGCGACCTCCCGCTTCGTCGGAAGCGGTATTCGGCGGCGGCTCCTCATGTGGGGCCTCGCTTTTTTTGGCACCATCCTCACGGCGGTCGTCGGCGCGACCTACTACTACACGTTACGGCAGATCGAGCGGGACGCGGCCGAGTTGCAGAGCGAGATTGCGTCGGTGACCGCCGAGCGCATTCGCGACTTCGTGCAACGCAAGATCGAGCGATTTTCGGACACCGCCAACGCCGCGAGTCTTTACCCGCTCGGGAGCAAGCAGCAGCAGTTGCTGGTCTCGCTTCTGGTAAAAAACGACGCGAGCTTCACGGACGCGGCGATTATCGACGCGCAAGGCATGGAAGTGTTGAAGGTCTCCGACAGGAGAGTCTATTTTCCGTCCGATCTTTCCGACCAGAGCAGGTCGGCAAAATTCACCAGCGCGATAAAGGGGGAAGATTACGTAAGCCCGGTGTACACGTCGGACAAGTTTCAGCCTTACGTGACGCTCGCGATACCGCTCTGGGGAGGCGCGCAGAGCATCGCCGGGGTGGCGGTCGCCGAGGCGGATCTCTCGTTTCTATGGGAGATCATCCGACAGATCCATTTCGGGTCCGCCGGCTACGCTTACTTGGTGGACGGCCAGGGAAATTTAATCGCGCACAAAGATGCGTCCCTGGTCCTGAAAAGAACCAGCCTCGGGCAAGTTGACAAAGTGCGCCAATTTCTCTTGAACCCCACGCGCAAGGATCCCGCTCCCGCCGAGAAGGGGGCTGGATTGACGGGCAAGCCCGTGTTGGCGACCTATGCGCCGGTGCCAAACTTGGGTTGGGCGGTGATTTTGGAAGAGCCGCTCGATGCCGCGCTGGCCAACGTGGAGAAGCTCAAGCGCTATGCCACGGTGCTCCTGGTCGTTGTCCTGATCATCGGAACCGTCGTCATCGCGTGGGTCAGCAGGAGAATCATTGGCCCCATCCGGGATCTCCATGAGGGTGTCGCCATCATTGGGAGAGGCAATCTTAATTACCGAGTCCACATCAAGACCGGAGACGAGATCGAATGGCTGGCGGAAGAATTCAACAGGATGGCGAAAGAATTGTCGGTCTTTTACTCGACGCTGGAGCAAAAAGTAAAGGACAAGACTGCGGAGCTGGAGAAGGCCAACTTGGAGCTCGCCGAGGCCAACGAGCGGCTGGTCAAAGCCAGTAAGGCTAAGGACGAATTCCTAGGCGTCATGTCGCACGAACTGAGAACCCCCCTGAACGTCGTCGTCGGCTACAGCCAGATGCTTAAGGACGAGCTTTTCGGCGAGATCAATCCGGAACAGGAAGCGGCCTTGCGTAAGATCATCGGTCGAGCCGAGGACCTGCTCGGCATGATTAGCGAGATATTGCAGGTTGCGAGCATCGAAGCCGGCAACCTGAACGTGGAGATTAAGGACATTTTGCTGGGAGAGCTTTTGGACGACTTAAGGTCGAACTACGAAATTCCCCTGGAGAAGAAGGTGACCTTCAGCTGGGACTATCCTTCCGAGCCCGCAGTCCTGAGAACCGACGGCGACAAGATCAAACACATTTTACAGAACCTTATCAACAACGCGATCAAGTTCACCGACGAAGGTAAGATCGCCGTCGCAGCCCGTTATCGCAAGGAAAGAAACCTTGTGGAGTTCAGGGTCGAAGACACAGGGACTGGAATCCAACAGGAGCTGCTGCCCTCGATATTTGAGATGTTTCGCCAGCTCGACAGCTCCGCGACGAGAAATCACGGCGGCGTCGGCCTGGGCCTCTACATTGTCAGGAAGTATACCGAGGCTCTGGGAGGAAGAATTCGCGTTGCAAGCGAGCCGGGCAAGGGCTCAATTTTCACGGTGACGATCCCCGCCGACTTGGAAAATCGACCCGCTTTGCCCGAAGCTCCTTCCGAGGATCGCTCCTTGGCTTCCTGATCATTTGCGCATCGCGGCTCGGGAGATCGCGCGCACGCGACCGGCTTCCGCCGACCGAGCCGCCGCAACCGTAAATCGCTACCTCGCTTTCCTGGCGGCCATCCTCAGCGCCGGGCGCTTGCCTCTTGAGCCGCGCGGCGCAGGCCCGGCAAGAACCTCAGGGCGTTCTCCGCAAGCAATTTGATCTTGGCCCTCTCAGACAGCGGCTTTTCCCAGATGAGCGGCACCGCGTTGGGCCATGCGCTGCCGTGATGCGGATAGTCGGTCGAGAAAAGCCACAGATGGTCTCCCAGAGCCTCGATCGCGTACGGGATGTGCTTCTCGCCGGCCTCAACGGAGCAGAAGAGATTGCCGCCTTCGACGATTTCCGAAGCGGTCCGCTTCTGCTTCGGCGTATGCGGCGAGCCGGGCTTGTAGCCCTCGTCGAGCTTTTCGACGACATAAGGCATCCAGCCGCCGAAGCTCTCGAACAATCCAATGCGAAGCTTGGGAAAAAGATCGAACACGCCGCCGCCGACCAACGCGGCAAGCGCGTACTGGCCGCCGATGCTGTGGTACAGGCCGTTAGGCGCGTCCACCCACGGCGTAAACGGCGGCCGGTTTGCGCCGCCGTGGACCCAGAGCGGCATATCGAGTTCCTGGGAGGCCGCGTAGAGGGGATGAAGGTCCGGGTTATCGAGCATGCTGCCGTCAGGGCACGCTCGCGGTATTTGCAGCCCGGCGAAGTGGCGGTCCCGTTTGGTCCAATACTCTAACTGCGCGATGGTTTTCGGAATATCGCGCATCGTGGCGGCGCCGACCCACCAGAGGCGGCCGCCGGCCTCAGCGCAATAGCCGCTCATGAACCGGTGAAAGGCTTCGTGCAACGCGCTTTCGAATCCCACGTCCCGAAGCGCGCAGAAGCTATCGGCGGAGCTGGGGAAGATGACGCTGATGTCGACGCTCGCCACATCCATGTCGCGCAAGCGAATCGCCGGATCCCAGTTGCAAGCCGGGTCGATGCGGACGCCCGCGTGCGTGGCGGCGCGATCTCCCGAGATTGCCTCATCGGCGCGCGCGCCGCCGTCTCCCTGAACCTCGTACGCGTCATAGACTCCCAGCGGTCGCCGCGGAAGCGCCGGCCAAAGAAATTCGGAAAAGCCGCGATCGCCCGCCCGGCGTTTCAACGCCTGCGCCGCCTGGCTAAAGCGCTGGTATGTGTCGCGATACTCGGGGTCGATGTGTTCCTTATAGGTCCGATCCAGATCCCAATATTGGCGGATGTGAGAGTCCATATCGATGACGAGTTGTCCTTTATAGCTCATCGGCTTGCCTCCGGAGCGGTCTCGTGCGGCCGCCTTCGCCGTCACCGCGCATAGTATGGGCGACGCTACGGCATGTCAACGCAAGTTGCGAACCGGTCGTGCGGCTCCCGCAAGGCGGCGCCGCAGAAGACCAACGACCGTGTTGCGCCATAGGAAAGCGCGGAAGTCAAAACCCACCGGCGATCCGCGGCGACGCGCTTTTTTGGCGCGCATTTCGACTCCGCCACCGCGGTGCAAGGAGACCCGGCCGTGCCCCGCAATTTTGCTGAACCCGCATCTCATCGAGCCCGGGCTACCTTAATTTCCGCGCGAACGGTAGAGCGAGCGCGCTCAGCGCGGCCATGACCCAAAACCCGCGCGCGCCGAGCCGGCCGTAGAGCGCGCCCGAAACGAAGGTGAGCAGCGCGCTGGCCGCTCCGATACCGACAGTGCCGTAGATGGCCTGAGCGGTTCCTTCGAGGCGCAGGCAGGACGCGAGTGCGCTGAGTCGCGGCAAGGCAGGCATGGGGGATGAAAAAGCGCGCGCGCCTTCGCGCTTCTGCTCGCTTCGTTTTGAAACCGCCAGGATCGATTAAGAGCAGTCCACGCACGCTCAGGGGCGGATCTCTCGGGAGGGGCTGTTACCCGCCGCCGCGGCGTAAGCTACCGTAGATATGCTCGGGCGTAACCAGGACCAGAGCTCGTTGCTCGCTTCGCATCTGCCGAGCAAACTCCTCATCGCTTCCCTTCGGCGCGCGGTCGGAGGCGATGTAGATGTCCTTCAAACGCTTGAGGTGCTGGGGCGTGTCTTCCCACGCCTCGACGGAAGCCGGACCCTCGACGGTAACGTAACGCCGCGTCTCGAGATTGATGACCGTGATAGCCGCTCGACCGGTGCGTTTTATGTTTTTGAGCTTGACGGTGTGCCCTCGCGACGCGAAGCCAACTTTGCCGTCCAGCACGCCGGTCGAAACGACGGTTGCCTGCGCGCGGCCCTTCGGCGTCACGGTGATCGCGACGCCGGTATGGTTCTCTTTTAAAAGCGGGAGTGCTTCTTTCCATTCCATGGACCCTCCAAGGCGCGACTATGTGTTTGGGCGTTGACGGACTCGGGGACCTATACCGCTCCTGGCAACGACCAGTCAAGCGCCGGGACTTGTGTCGCGCGCCTATTGTCGTTGCTTCACCCGCGCGCAGACTCGGCACGGGCCTGCGCATGCGTTGTGGCTGGTGCTCAGCGCTGCGGTAGCGGGTCGGCACCCATGATTTTCTTAAACAGGTCTACCGCTTCCAGGTCGCGAGGCATGTTCTTGACGGTTTGCTCGAGCTCCTCGGGCATTTGCGGTTCAGCCTTCAGGCCGGTGAGTTTCGTATACTCCTTGAAAAAATCGGGGTCTCTGTAGGTCTTGCGAAATGCTTCCTGAAGAACCTGCACCCGATCTCTGGGCGTCCCGGGAGGCAGGATGAACGGGTTCCCGCTCCCCACGAAGGCGCGGTACATCGCGACAAGCTTCCGGTCCATCTCCGATCTCGCGAAGCTCTCGATATCGGGCAGCTCCGAAAGCCGCGGATGCGCGTGCTTTTGTCCCTTCGGTATCTCGATGATCGCGTGAAAGTTCATGAGACCCTTGTCGGCCCAGTCAGGGTTCTCGTGCAGCATCGAATCCGCCACCGTTGATCGTGCGTCGATCTCGCCGCGCTCGATGGCGATATCGAGTTCGCGCGAGCCGTATCCGGTTACGAATTTGGGCTGCTTTAGGCCGATCAGATAGGCGAACAGTCGCCCGGAGATGTAAATCAGATGCCCCACCGATTGAGCGCCGATTCTCAGGCTCGGGGCCGCGCGCAGCTTCTCCAAGCTGTCAAGGCCTGCCTCCCTGCGCGTTAAGAAGACATGGTAGCCGCCGCTATAGCTTGTGCCCAGATAGGTGACTTTATCGATGTCGTAGAAAACGCCGCTCTCTCCGAGAATGGCGTGCATTACGAAAGGGCTGGACATGCGGCCGATCGTCAGGCCGTCCGGACGCGCGCTCTTGTAAACGTAGTTGGCGGCTTTCCGCCCTCCGCCGCCGTCGATGTATTGCATGACAACGGTGGGATTTCCAGGAATGTGTTTCTGGAGAAAAGGGACGATCGCTTTGGTCCGCATGTCTCCCACGCCGCCCGGCCCGCCGCTCTGAATGATGGTAATGGTTTTCCCTTGAAAGAAAGAAGTTTGCGGGAAAGCGACGCCGGCACCGAAAGGACAAACAAGGAGCGCGCCAAGGGAGATTTTGAGAAAGACCGCCGGCGACTTGTCATGTCTCATATGCCCTCCAAAGATCGCCGCTTCCGGTTTGTGGACAGTCTCGTGTGGGGTCGCGCGATATCGCTTCGTGTCTTACGAGCGCCGCTTAACACCTCCGAGCGGTAGTGTCAATGAGCAGAACTTTCTCGGCATACCTTTGTTGAGCGATCGTAGGGTGGGTTGAGGTCCGTTTCGACGTGCTCAGGACAAGCCGCCGAACCCACCACGGAGAGAAACATGACCGGTATCGGCGCAAGAGCCGTAGCCCGTAGGGTGGGTTGAGCTGTGGCGAAACCCACCTGGGAGACCGATGGGTATCAGCGCAAGGCCCTCTACCCATCCTACGGATCTGATTTATTCATTTGCGGTGGTTGTGGGACAGGCCCTTCGAGTTCCCTCAGCGTTAGGGTGGGTTGAGCTGTGGCGAAACCCACCGGCGAGACTCAAGCGATCAGTTAAAAACCCATTCAGTGCATGACCCTCCCACCCGAGACGTTGAGCGCTTCCCCGGTCGTATGAGAGGAATCGCTTGACGCGAGAAACAATGCGGCCCGTGCGACCTCGTCGTGCCCGGCATACTTTCTCAGAGGAGTCTGCTCCAACACTTTTTTCTCCAGCTCCGAAAATTCCATTCCCAAGCCTTTGGCCCGCTCCGCGTACATCGCTCTGAGGTCGGGCTCATCCATGCCGCCGGGACAGACAACGTTGGCTCGAATGCCGTAGGGCCCCGCTTCTTTCGCGATGGTTCGAGTCAGGCCCAAGACACCCCACTTTGCCGCGCACAGAGCGCCGCGAAGCTCCATTCCTTCTTTGCCGGCCGTGCCGGAGATGCTCACGATGCTCCCGCTTTTCTGCCGCATCATCACCTTCAGAACGGCCCGGCAGCAGAGAAACACCGCCTTGAGGTTTACCGCAAGAACGGAGTCCCATTCCTGCTCGCTGATGTCCTGCACGGGCACGAGAGGCCCGCGAAATCCGGCGCTGTTGATCAAGATGTCGATTCTGCCCCAGCGTCGGACCACTTCATCGACGGCGCGATCGACCTGCTCGGCGTCCGTGCAGTCGGCGGCGATCGGAACTGCGTCGCCGCCTTGCTCGCGGATCGCTTGTACCGCCTGGTCCAGCTCGGTTTTCATTTTCTCCAAGTCAATGAGCGCGATCTTGGCGCCCTCGCGGGAAAACATGCGCGCGATCGCGGCGCCGATCCCGCGCGCGCCGCCGACGACGATGGCGACCTGGCCGTCGAGTTTCATAGTTCCTCCTCCGGCTCGAATGAGCCGCTGCGTATTCAATACACGGTTGCGCTCAGATTGTCAGCCGCGTTTTCCCGCACGCCGGCTCTCGCGTTGGCGACTCTGGCGCGGGAAAATTCACGGAGCCGCATGTTGACCGCCCGGTCGCGACCGGCGCGCTGGAGGCGCTGCGAGACTCGGAGCATTTCCGCGCACGCGATTCCGCTTGAGCTTCCGCTACGAGAGCTGCGGCAACCGTGCGGCGGTCGTTTTCTTACGAGCGAACGTGTTATCTGGCCGGCAGCACAGCAAGACGAGAGGGCGGTGACTCACCCAGCTTGGTGGGGTGGGTTGTCGCGCGATGCTGGCATCCGTTTCGGCCGTCGATTAGAATGTCAGTTCGCTTATGAAGGAAGACACGGCCGCGGGGCTCCGCGACGGCTGTGCCGTGCGCTTTGAGTTCGACAATACCTACGCGCGCGAGCTCGAGGGATTTTATGTCAGCTGGAGCGCGGCGCAAGTGGCGCGGCCAAAGCTGGTGCAGCTCAACCGCCAGCTGGCGGAAGAGCTGGGATTGGATCCGGATGCCCTCGATTCCGACGAGGGGGCGCGGATTTTTGCCGGCAATTTGACGCCCGAGGGGGCGCTGCCGCTCGCTCAGGCGTACGCCGGCCATCAGTTCGGCGCGTTCGTGCCGCAACTTGGCGACGGCCGGGCGTTGCTCCTCGGCGAGGTGATCGACCGCAACGGGAACCGCCGTGACATCCAGCTCAAAGGCTCGGGCCGCACTCCTTTTTCGCGCGCCGGCGACGGCAGGGCGGCACTCGGACCGGTCCTGCGCGAGTATTTGATCAGCGAAGCGATGCATGCGCTGGGGATCCCGACCACGCGCGCGCTTGCGGCTGTGCTCACGGGTGAGCCCGTTTATCGCGAGACCGCGTTACCAGGCGCGGTTTTGACGCGCGTCGCCGCCAGCCACATTCGTGTCGGGACTTTCCAGTTCTTCGCCGCTCGCGGCGATTATTCCAAAGTGCGTCGCCTCGCCGATTACGCGATCGATCGCCACTACCCGGAGTTAAAAGACAGCGCGGATCGCTACCTCGAACTCGTCGCGCGCGTGCGGGACAGACAAGCCGCGCTCGTCGCCAAATGGATGCTCGTGGGCTTTGTCCACGGCGTCATGAATACCGACAATATGGCAATCTCCGGCGAGACTATCGACTACGGCCCGTGCGCGTTTATGGACCGTTACGATCCGGCGACAGTGTTTAGCTCGATCGATCTGCGGGGCCGCTACGCCTACGCGAATCAGCCAAGGATCGCGCAGTGGAACCTTGCGCGGCTGGCGGAGACGCTCTTGCCGTTGATCGACGCCGATGAAAAGCGTGCCGTGGCGAGAGCGGCCGAAGCGGTGAACGCCTTTCCGGAAAGGTACGAGCGCGAGTGGCTGAAAGGCATGCGGGCAAAGCTCGGGCTTTTTACCGAGGAAGAGGCCGATCTCAACCTCGCCGCGGGATTTCTCACGGCAATGCTCGGCAGCGAGGTCGATTATACTTTGGCCTTCCGTTACCTCGCCGACGCGGCTCAAGGCCGCGAAGAGCGAATGCGCGCGTTGTTCGCCGATCCCTCAGCGTACGATCGCTGGAGTGAGCAGTGGCGGGCGCGGCTCGAGCGGGATGCAATGTCGCCTCATGAGCGCGCGCAGGCGATGCGCCGCGTGAATCCCGCATTCATTCCGCGAAACTATCGGGTCGAGGAAGCCTTGACTGCTGCCGTGGAGCGCCAGGACTACGAACCTTTCAGGACGCTGCTGCAAGTCCTGTCGCGTCCTTTCGACGATCAGCCGGAATTTGCGGCCTTTGCCCAGCCGCCGCCGGAAGGGCAGGAGCGCTACCAAACTTTCTGAGGGACCTGAGCCACGCGTCCGTGCGGCGCAAGAAATTTCCACAAGCTCTTTGGGGGAACCGCGGAGGCGTGAGCGAAACTGCCTGAGGACGCGCCCCGAGACCTAACCGCCGGATCTCTTGCGCGGGTAAGGCGCATCGCGGTCGTTATCGTTGTCCGGAGGCAGAGCGTCTCCCGATCGACCATCAAAATCGGCTTCGCCGGAGGAGTGGTGCATCACCGCCCCGTTACCGGGGTCGGGACCGCGCTCGTCGCTCGAGGTCCGGCTGGCCCAGGCGACCAGACGCTTGAGAGAATTCGCTATCGAGCGAAATGTATTCATGACGATCCTTCCAGCGATTGGCGGCCGCTGCGCCCGTTAGAGCCGGCGTCTTGCCGATCGCTCCGCAAAGCGCAGCTCTCGCGTGACTTTTGATCTCTCCTTCTCCATCAACTCCTCAGAATCACTATTACCGCCGCCAATCGTAGAAATCCATGCAGCCGCGATTGGAGAGGTTTAAAGCCCGAGCGAAAATTCCGGCGCGCATCCTGGGGGAAGACTCGCGGCGCCGAAACCGAGCCGAGCCAGTTGCGTCAAAGACCGGCACTGCACGCTCAAATTCTATGGACCTTTAACGAGCGGCGGGAAACCAACAGTAAAACGTTCGACCCTCGCAGCCGACTTTGTGTGTCATCGAGATTAACCGGCCTTCAACGAAGCCACCGCATGCTCCGCCGCTATCATGCCGAGACCGAGAGAAGCCAACAAACCGTTTCCCGGCAAATAGCCTTCCAGTCCTTTGCCCGAGACGCCGACGGCCACACCGCCGCCGGCGTAGAGGTTAGGGATGATCGACCCGTCGGTGCGGATCACCTGGCCGTGAGCATTCACTTTTAAACCGCCCTGAGTGTGATAGAGCGCCACAGTTACTTTAATTCCGTAGTAGGGTGCCCTGAGCGGCTGCTGGAGAACGCGCCCAAAAGCGTCTTTGCCGCCGCCTGTCGCGAGCGCGCCGTATTCCCGGATGGTTTGCCGGAGTCCCGAGGGGTCAATCCCCAGCCTGTGCGCCAGCTCCTCCGGCGTTTCAGCCTTCAGTAAAAGGCCCGCGTCGAGAAGACGCGCCAAACTCCTCACCCCCGGGGCGTCTCGATGCAGGTGAAAAATCCGCTCATCGAAAATCTCGTACGCTTGTTTGCCGGGGAGATCGAGCATTTTTTGGCCGAGGCCGCCGGGGTATTGTGTCTCATCGACAAAACGTCTTCCGCCGCCATCGACCATGATGCCGCCCGACAGCGCCACCTCCGGCGGAACCGCGCGCTTTCCGGGACCGATGTAGGCGGGATACGGCTGAAACGCGCCCATGTTCTCCAGCGCCGCGCCAAGCTCTAGGGCCATTTTGATGCCGTCACCGGTGCTGCCAGAATGGCCCGGGAAGGGAATCCCGACAGCTTTAGGGATGTACTTCGATAGCAACTCCGTGCTCGCTCCAAATCCGCCGGACGCTAGAATAATTTTTCGAGCGGCGAGACTGCCGGCGCTCGTTTTGACTCCAACCACGGCGCCGCTGTGGTCCTGTTCGAGCGCAAGCACGGGGGTGGAGAAGCGTACCTCGACATCCTTCTCGCGCTTTACCGCGGCAAAAAGAAAATCGGTGATGGTCTTATCCTCTTTCCATAAATGGGCGCGCGGCGCGCTGTGGCCGAAGGCAAACTCGCCGATTTCGAAGTCGATGCCGGCATGGTCGGTTAGAAAATCGGCGACTTGCCCGGAGGTTTCCGCCAGCCGCAACGTCAGGACGGGATCGCTCTCGCCTTTGTTTCGCCGCAAGATATCCTCCGCATAGAGAGCCGCGCTGTCCTCGATTTTCGACTCGCGCTGCCGCCGGCTGAGAGCGGCGCGAATGCCCTTGGATGAAAGAGCGGTCCCGCCGCCGGGCTTATCCGTTTTTTCCAGCAGCAGCACCCGTGCGCCCTTCTTGGCGGCGACGAGCGCCGCCATCAGACCGCATCCGCCGGCTCCGACAACGATGATGTCGCGATTTTCACTGTGCATGAAGCCTCCGGAGAAACCCGCTACCAAGGGCGCTTCACCGGTCGCGAAGCGCCCTCCCAAACCGATGAGAAGCCCGGTTGATCGCAGGCAATCTTATATATTGTCAGGCCAACGATTTCTACGATGTAAGCGCCATCGGGACGAAAACCGGCGGGCGCTGCAGGATTTCGGCGGACAAGCGCCGTAGCGAATCATCGGCGCGATCTGTATCGCGCAGTCATTTGCGGATTCGCGCAATTGCGCGCCTCACAGCTCTCAGAAGGCGGAGTTTCCGGAGGAAGCGTTGGCGTGGCGGCATTCCACACGCGCTTTGTGGCGGCTCCGCGATAGACATTTCTTTCGAGTAAAGATAAGAGGCCTTTGAATTCGCCGTTCATCAGCGGCTGAGCTTCGGCCGGACGGGCGGCATGCCATTCCGCGTCCCTCCTGCCAGGAAGCGATCGATGAGCGCGAGCCCGAAGCGAAAAAGAAGAAGCGGAGACTGAAAGGAGGATGTTTCAATGAAGGTACTCAAGCCCGATCAGATTCCGGCAGAACCGGCAAACAGCCCCTTGTTCACTGGCGGAACCGTGACGCGACAGCCGCTCCTCACGGAGGAGACCAGCAACGACTTTAATCTTGCGATCGTCAACTTCAGCGCCGGCGCCAGGAATAAAATGCACACCCATAGCAGCGATCAAGTGCTGTTTGTCACTGCCGGCAAGGGCATCATCGCCACGGAAACGGAGCAGCAAATCATCGGCGTAGGGGACGTCGTCCATATTTCGGCAGCGGAAAAGCATTGGCACGGGGCCACGCCCGATTCGCCATTCTCCCACATCGCTTTGACGGCCAAAGGGAGCACGACCACGCAGGTGGAAGAATAAGGCGCTGGAACAAAACCGAAGTTCAGAGAGCGTGCGGAGCTTGCGCAATTGAGGAAACGTGAGAAGTCTCACACTTCCGGAATCCGGAAAGGCGGAAGCGGTCCGGGCGTAGTCAGTGGGGAGGGCCGCGTGCGAGCTCCACCCAATTTTCAGCGCGCGACAGTCTGCGAGACCTCCGCCGATATGCCAGGTTGGGGAGTGCGCCGCGCCTGTTGGAGTTCATGACCTTCCAGCCAGGCCAGCACAGCATCTGCCGTGCGTATGTCGAGCCTATTCGCCAAAGCCGCCACACCAACCTCTCTCCAATCGGTCGGGTAAGTAGCGTCCCGTGCGTCGCGAGTGCTGCCAGCCACGCAACCTACGATCGAGCCGCCGGTGACGATGATGTGGTTGACGCCCAAATTACGCAGCATTCGATGGAGGTGAGTGGTTCGGAAGGCGCTATGGCCGCGTTTGCCGATTACGTATTCTCCCGGCCGCGGCTTTA
Source organism: Candidatus Acidiferrales bacterium (assembly GCA_035559995.1). Lineage (GTDB taxonomy): Bacteria > Desulfobacterota > Binatia > UBA9968 > UBA9968 > DATMAM01. The sequence continues at coordinate 2,671 of DATMAM010000053.1, read as the reverse complement.
ACTCATCGATAACTTCGGCGCCCCAAGTCCCGTCGGTTCGGTAGTCGAGGTCCCGCTGCCTAAGACCCATTTTGGCACTGGCCGTGTCGTTCCACCGGTCCTGGCCGCGGACGCTCTTGATGTAGATGACTGGAAAACCCTCGGCTCGCACGGTTTCAAGGACTCGAACGTTGTTACCGATAATTTCTTGTCGTTCACCGTCGGTCATTTTTTCGGCCGAAATCGAACATGAGCACCGTCGGGGTGAATGAGGTCGTTCTGAATATCGATAATGAGCGGGCAGGGCCGGATCGCCTGCTTGCTGGGTGCTGGCGCTTGCCGCTGCGCGATGCATTCCAAAACTTCCTTAGTTGCCGCCTCGAACGTTCGACTGCCAAGCGTTTTTAGGAGCGGAAATCCCAGGGGAAACGAGGCATCGCGCAACAGGATGTTTTCGTAACCTAGTGCAGCTCCCTGCCGCAAAGCCTCTTCGACACTGCTTAAAATATTGCCAGCGACGACGCAGGTCTCGACATTCAAGTCGCCCAGCGCCCTGTCCAGGTAAGTGACTGAAACGCGCTGTGGCCTTTTTTGGTCATGATGAATTCACCGTCGCGAGGCGTAATTCCCTCGATCACGGCGGCGCTGTCGCTTCCTTCTACCAGCAGATGTGGATCTGCGGAGACACACCGCCGCCAAGCCGGTGCGAAGTAGCAGTCGGCCTTGTCGGCGCGAAAGCCGCTGTTGATGTAAAAAACGGGCCTGCCTGCTTGCCTCATCGCATTGACAACGCTCTGGAGGTTTGCGGTGAGTTCCGCGCGGTCGTGAGATATTGGCGGAAAGAGACCGTCTCGAACCAGCGAGCTATCGGATCGCAAAAATCCGTTCTGTATATCGAGCAATAAAGGCGCCGGGCTATCTACTTTCAGGTCAGTGTCAAACATGGGCCCTGCTCCTATTGTGCGTCGACTTTCACGCCGTTTATCTTTGCGTTTCAGCTTTGGGGAAGCCGTAGGCCTCAAATACTTTTTTCTGAAGGTCTTGCATCTTGGGAGCGTAATCCCACCGCACCAAGGAAGACTTCTTTCCCGGGTAATCTGATGGGCGATTGTGCCGGCAACGAAAACGGAACCCTCAAAAGCGCTCTCGATGATCTTTTGTGCCTCCGCACTCGCGACGAACTCGAGCCAAAGGAGACCGGCGTAAGGAGAGGCGGCGTTCGCAAACACAGCTTCATGGTCGCCGATGCGTAGCGGAAAGGCTCGGCGACCTTATAGGCCAGAACTCCAGCCTTATTCCGGGAAAGCGGAAGTGTTCCGACAAGGAATATTCTGTGGGAGGGGGCAACGCCAGGCGCGGAAACTTTTCGAACGCCACAATCGAATCGGCGAGCGAGAATAAGTCAATACTCAGGCCGACGATAGACCCTCACGTACTTTTCCAGCGAGGAAAACGCGAAGAGAGTCGCGCTCCGTTTTATTCACCCTTGCTTCCGGATGACAGCCGACTATAATCATCGCATGACTACGATCACCGAGATCGAGAAGCTCGCGTTAGCCTTGCCTGAAAACGAAAGAGCTGTGCTAGCTGCTCACCTCCTTGGATCGCTTCCACCGGTTCTCCACGATGAAGACGAGGGTATAGCGGAGGCGCTTCGGCGGGATGCCGAGCTCGAAGCGAATCCTTCCGGTGGCCTGTCGCTGGAGCAGCTTGATCAGCAGGTCACGCGGCGACGGACCTGATGCGCCTCGTCCTACATCCGAAGGTATATTCGGATATCGACGAGATCATGGGATATTATGAACGGATCGCAACTCCAGAGCTCGCGGATGAATTTTATTCCGAGCTTCGGCACTACATGCAGCAGGCCGCGGAGAGGCCGGAATCGTTCTCAATCCGCGAGCGTGATGTCCGGCGCGTGAACTTGCAGCGATTCCCTTATCATTTCTTGTTCCGTATCGTGGGCGATGTCGTCCGGATTCTCGTTGTGCGCCACCACAGCAGACGTCCTACCGTCGGTATCCGGCGCCGATGAGACCGGATTGGTTCTTAGATCAGCCCTGGACGATACTCAACCGAATAGCCGCCGTGGTAAACGAGACATCTTAAGATTCGTTTTGTAGAGGCAGAACGACCGGCCGGTTCCGTATAGGTCCGAGGAATTGTCCGGATTCCTCGGCAGACACCCGAAGCTGGCCAGCAGTTAGGCTTTAGTATCCCGCTCCAGATCCGACAAATCGTCGCCACCCTTGAGAATTTCGTCGGCTCGGCCCCGCATTCGAGTTATAATTTACGAATTGAGCAAACGTGCTTCACGTTTCTGCAATTCCGGAAATAGGAACTGGTCCGAGATGGGATAATCGGTGGGTAGGAAACACAGGGCAGCTGGGGCTTTTCAAAAAAAAGGGGATTCAGTCGGTAGGGTCTGGATTCAGCCGGTAGGTCGGGCCTGAGTATTAGTATTGACTTATCCTCCTTGAGGCGGTACCCGCCGCAACCGTTTATCCGCGAACAATTTTGAAATACGAGTATACCGAGCGTGGCACAGCGTTCAGAGGGCGGCGGCGAGTTTGGCGATGAGTTGCGAGGCGCTCTTGTCGATCGGTTCGCCGTGGCCGAACAGGGCGCGCTCGAACTTAAGCTTCGCGAGCTTCTCGACGCTCCGGTTCGCAAGGGCCATGTCGGCGGTGTA
>DATMAM010000052.1:0-63307 GCA_035559995.1 Candidatus Acidiferrales bacterium | reverse complement strand
ATTGTCGGCTTCGCCGCCGAAGATGAAGCTCATCGACACTTTGGCCTTGTGAAACAACGAGTCGGTCTGGTGCATGGGCATGTGCCAGTTGCGCGTCACCGACTGCTGGGAGCCGTAGCGCAAATTGGCCTGGTAGCCGGTGTTTTCCGAAAGCGCGCGGCCGTCGGGCCGGGTCTCGTGGGCTTTGACGCTTTTTTCCGTGGCGATGAACGGCGCGTGCTTCATCATCACGATGTTGTAGGGATAAGCGTGGTTGTATTTGACCCGAAGCATGCAGCGCGACACGCGATAAAACGGATCGTCGGGCTTGGCGCCGAGATAGGGCCGATCGGCCGGATTGGCGTCCACGTAAACGTAGTCGCCGTCGTTGATGCCGAGATCGCGCGCCGCCTGGGGGTTCATGTGCAGCTGGTGCTCGCCGACGCAGGGCGCGCGCTTGTCCAAGCGATAGGGGTCGCCGAAGTTGGAGTCGTAGAGCATGTGCCAATCGACGTTGGACCAGCCGCTGTGCACGCGGTGGCGCGTCTTGGGGGTCAGGCAGTAAAACTGAAAGCCTTTTTCCCAGAGGAAATTTTTCGTCTCTTTGACCTTACTCCAGGGCATTTTGATGTTGCGGATGGTGCGCTCATCCCAGTGCTCCGCAGTGGCCGGGATGCCGTAGTCTTCCGGGCGCACCAGCGGGTTGGAGCTGACGATCACGTTGGGGAGATAGGGCGTCGCCTCCGGACCCTCGCGATGGACGATGAAATTTTCGCCGTACTCGATCGCCTCGGGCACGTCGGCGTAGGCGTGCATGCGTCCGGTGTCGGTGAAAAAGGGCTCGTTGTCGTGCACCTGTTCGTAGAACGGGATGCGCGGGTAGGTGCGGAAGTTGAGGAGACAGCCGCCGGGAGGGCCGTACTTGCCGGCCATGATCTCGGTGAGCTTATAGCCGGCGGTGGTCGTGCAACTATCGAGCAAGCGCTGGATGTAAACATGGCGCTTGTCGGGAGCGGCGAAGGCGAAGTAGTCGCTGAAGCGCTTGTCGCCGGTGACTTTGGCCAGCGCGTTGGCGATGCCGGCCAAAATGTCGGTGTCGTCCTTGCTGTCGAACACCGGCGGAATGCCGCCCTTCCAGATCTGCAGGAACGGGTTGGAGCAGCTCGCGGTGATCTCGAGCCCTTCGAATTCTAGCCAGGAGTTGGCCGGCAGCGCGATGTCCGCGTACTCGATCGAAGCGGTCATCTGGATGTCGATGGCGACGATCATCTCGACGTTGGGATCGACGTTCTTGATCACGCCGTAGGCCCACTTGGCGTTGTTGATCAAGTTCACGTTGGAGAAGAGGATCGCCTTGGTGGGGGTGGGCATGTGGGTTTCGCCGGTGAAGTTTTTACGTCCGAACTTCGGCGTCTCGACGATCAGCGCCATGTCGCCGTGATCCCAATAAGCGGGCTCCTCGTCCTTAGTGCAGGCGCGGATGTTGATCTCCTTGCCGTGCGCTTTCGGGTCGAGATTGATCGCGAACGGATCCTCCGCCACCCAGCCCTTGAAGCCCGGCCCCGTCCAGGGAGAGCCCTGGAAGAGCGCTGCCTTGTAGTTTCCCGCCCAAGTATGGCAACCGGCGCCGGGTTTGCCGATATTGCCGGTGAGCATGAGCGGCAGGTAAGCCGCGCGGTTCATCTCGGTGGCGTGAAACCAGTGGTTGATTCCTTCGCCTTGATGGATCGCCACCGGCTTCATCGTGGCGATATCCCGGGCGAGCTGCTCGATTAAGTTTTTTGGCGCTTGAGTGATTTCGGCAACGGTATCCAAATCGTAGTCTTTGAGGTGAACCTGGTAGAGCGTCCAGAGCGTAGCGACCTCGATCTCCTTGCCGTCAAGGAGTTTGACTTTGAAATTGCCTTCCAGCGCCGGGGCCAACCCCTTTTGGGCGATCTTTTCGCCGACATCGTCGCGCGTGACCGCAACCGGACCGTTTTTCTTCTCATCCCAAATGACAAAGTCGCCCAGCTTGGCGTGCTGTTCCGGGGTGAGCCCCTGGATTTTCATCGAAGGGCCGTCGGGAGACAGAGCGCTCCGATAATTGGGAAAGATCTCGTGCGCGCGCAAACGCCTGAGGTTATCCTTGCGCACGAGCAGCGGGAAATCCGTGAACTGTTTGACGAATTTCTCGTCGTACCATTTATTGTCGAGCATCAGCTTGGTCACCCCGAGCCATAAGGCCGCGTCGGTCTGCGGACGAACCGGAATCCAGTAATCGGCTTTCGTGGAGGGCGGCCCGTACTCGGGCGCAATGACAACGATCTTGGCGCCGCGCTCCATGCACTCGATGAACCAGTGAGAGTCGGTGAGCTTGTTCTCGACCAGATTCTTCCCGTCCATGATGATGAGCTTGGAGTAGCGCAGATCGTTGAAGTCGCAGTCTGAAGTCTGGAGGCCGTGAACCCACGGATGCCCCGGCGCCTGATCCCCGTGCCAGGTATAGTTGGACCAGTTCCTTCCCGCGAGAGCCTTGTCGGGCCCCACGCCCCGGAGCTTCGCGTCGAGGAGGGCGAGCGAGTTGTTGAGCCGGTACACGCCATACTTTCCGATCACGCCCAAAAGCCCCATGCCGCCGCGCATCTTGATCGCGCGCGTCCCCGCTCCCTTCATCGCCTCGACCATCTCGGGCTGGTAGCCCTGAGCGAGCAGCCGCTTTTTCCCCTCCTCCCCGGTGTAGCGAGCGGCGATCGCGACGAGCGCCTTGGCGATGTCGTGAAAGGCGTCCTCCCAGGCGATCTGCACGAACTCGTCCTGGCCGCGCGCGTCGAACATGTACGTCGTCTTGTTTTCCGGAGTGAGCTCCGGGCAGCCGGCATCTACCCAGGCCTTCCACCCTTTGCGCACGATCGGATGCTTGAGCCGGTAAGGGCCGTAGATCACGCGGTGGAACGTGTAACCCTTGGCACACTGGCGCGGGTTCCAGTTGGCGGTCGCCTTGTTTCCGTAGAGGTCGGCATAGGTTTGGTAGTCGTAGGTGTTTCCGAGCCGGACGACGATGCCGTTTCGCACGTAGGCGCGCACGCGGCACGCGTGCGTGTCGTTGGGCGAGCAGACCCAGTCGAAGGCGCGGTCGTAGCGGTACTGGTCCCGGTAGATCTTCTCCCAGGCGCGATCGACCGAGCCCGCCAGCGGATTTTCGTCCGGCCGCGCCGCCGCGAGAAGCTTGAGCGGCAGGGCGCCGCTCAGCGCCGCGGTGCCGGAGCCGATCCCGAGCCACTTGAGAAAATCACGCCGCGTGACTCGTAAAATCTCTTGCGCAGTTTGGTTAGCCATACAGGATCTCCTGGTTCAAGCCGTTCAAATAGTTCAACTGTTTGAACACCGGTGCTATTCCGCAATTTTTAGCTCCTGCCATATGGTTACCGATTTCTTTCCATCGCGATCGCCGGCGCTGCCGTTCCATACGGCAAAGGCCACGGGAACCGTCGTTCCCGGTTTGAAATCGATTGCGTTTTTGCCGGTCGGCTTCAGGCTCCTCTTGAACATGACTCGATAGGAGCCGGCGCCGTAGACACCTTTAGCATCGACTTTTTGATCTATGGGCGGGCGCGCCCGCAGCGTTCCAAATCCTTGAGCGTTTAGGTCTTCCACCGGAGTCTTGCGTGCGGGGTTGGAAACGATATTGCCCGCTCCCCAGCCGGTGACGAACGTCTTGTCCGACTCCAGAGTCAGCGCGTGGCGCGTGGGCTGCTCGACCGGCGACTTCATCAGGTTCGGGTAAGAGTCGATTCCGAGATTGGGGTAGACGATTTCGAGATCGTGGAACGGCATCTCGATGTCGGCCTGGACTTCGGATTTCCACATCCAGATGTTGACGAAATTTCCCTTTTCGCCCATCGCGAAGAAGGGCGGATCTTTGGCCAAAGAGAACTGGATCGCGGCCGCGTCGCGAAAATCCTGCGGGCGCATCGCCGTATGGTCGTGCGTCGCGTCGGCCCAAACCATGAGGATCGCGATTTCTTTCCCGTCGTGGACGGCGCGGACCGTAACCTCCTCGGGCCGGTCGCTGCGCCACCACAGCGGCATCAAGTGAAGATTCACCGGCCGTGCGAGGCGCCAAACGCCTGAGTCCGGGTGAACCGGAAGCTCTTTGACTCGCACAGCGACAATTTCAAATTTTTTCATCTCCGCGCGCTCGCGCTGGCGCTCGCTTGAAAGCGAGAGCACGTAATGCACCAAATGCCAGGCATCGTCGCCGTACGCCCAATCGCTTGAAGGCATGGGGCTTCCCGGAATGCCGGCGATGATCCGGCGGTAGAGGTCCACCGGGTTTGGATTGCCCTTGAAAATGCCGGCGGTGAGATCGCGCGGCCGCGTTGGAAAGCCTTCCGCGTCGACCTGCTCTTGGACGCCGTCGCCCTTGGCGGTCGCGCCGTGGCATGACGCGCACGCGTCGCGGAAGAGTTCGATGGCCTTCGCTTTAGCGGCGGCATCATACGGCGGTTCGGGCGGAACGTGGATTAGACCTTCGCCGCCGGTCCCGTCGGCGGCGGGTTTTTTTTGCGGCTTGACCGCGAGCGGCTTTTCCGCGAGCGACTTGATGTAGTAGACGAGAGCCCAGCGCTGCTCTTCGGGAAGGTGCCCCCACGAGGGCATCGCGGAGCCGGGCATGCCGCGCGTGATTGTATTGAAAAGATCCTGATCTGTCGGGATTCTCTCCCACGTCGAGACCAGGCGGTAATTTGCGGCGACAAAATCGCGCGGCTTGGGATAAAGGAGATAGGCCGCCTCGCCGTCCCCGCGCCCTTGCTCGCCGTGACACGCCGCGCATTGCTTCGCGTAAATCTGCTTTCCCAGAGAAATGAGTTTTCCTGACGGCGCCGGCTGAGAAGTTTCCGCGGTCCTGATTACTTCAACTGCGGCGATCACAAGAACCACTCCGAGTATCCCCGCAAGAATGGTTTTCACGCTAGCCTCCACGAATTGTTTCAATCGGCTGCGAGGCGCAACCGCTCGATAAGAATGTGATTGCAAGCATGACGCCCAAGGTGTTGTGGCATCGGCATCGTCCCGCAGTGCGTTGAGCAAGATGCATACCAGGAAATGAACGTAACCGGCGTGACCCGGCGAGCCGGTGTTTTCTCTGAAATGAGAATCGTAAGAGCGGCTTTTTCCGAAAATTAGAAAAAGCGCGCCGCCGATCTGAGCGTGCGCGCACGCTGTCTACCCGGAGGGCGCGCTAGTTTGCGGCGGTAGGGCCGTGTGGAGAAATCTTCGTCCGCGCGAGCGGCTGCGGGCGGAATGGGAGAGCGCCCCGGATTTGTCATTCCGAGCGCGGCGAGGAATCTTGTTTTTTCGGCTGCGTCCAAAGGCAACAGCCCTCGAGATGATACTTGCGCAAGAGAGCTTCGACAGGAAAGGAGGTGAGGACGACAGGCACGCGGCAGCGCCGTCCTATAAGAACCATGGCACGTTTTGTGCGCCGTGAAGCTGTCGTGGATTTTAATCAGAGGCCCTTTACGGTCGTGTGGGAGACGACAAGAGCTTGTGATCTCGCGTGTCTCCATTGTCGCGCGGAGGCGATTGCCGGGCGAAGTCCGGCGGAGTTGACCACAGAGGAGGTGTCGAGGCTTATTCGAGACGTCACAGAATTTGGGAGGCCCTATCCCATCTTGGTCCTCACAGGAGGTGATCCAGTCAAGCGACCCGATATCTATGAGATCATTTCGGAAGCCACAAAGCAGGATTTGCGCGTAGCGATGACGCCGTCGGCCACGCCTCTGGTGACCCGCGGCGTTGTCCAGCGTCTGAAAAGCGCCGGTCTGGTTCGCCTTGCCGTGAGCTTGGACGGCAAAGACGCGGCGGCCCACGACGGTTTCCGCGGAGTGGCAGGGTCCTTCGACCGGACTCTGAGGATTCTCGACTGGTGCCGCGAATTCGGTCTCGAAGCCCAGGTCCACACTACTGTGACCAGAGCGGTTCTCGGCGATTTGCCTGAGATCGCCGAGAAGATCGCCCGATTTGGAATCAAGCTCTGGGCCTTGTTTTGTCTGATCTCCGTCGGCCGAGCGGCTCGGCCCGAAGTGCGGCGGCTCAATATCGGCCCGCGCCAGTTCGAATCGTTGTTTCACTGGCTTTACGAGCTGAGAAAATCCGCGCCGTACGATGTCACTCCGCGGGAGGGGCACCATTACCGGCGTGTGCTGCTCCAGAGAAGAGCGCAAGAGTTAGGTGTTTCGGTGCAGCGTCTATTGAACGAAGTGCGGTTGACCGCCGCCCGGCCAACAGATGTGGTGCCGTCGCCGAGCGCGCCGAGAATTGTGCGCGCGCCCCTCGGAGTCAATGACGGCAAGGGTGTCGTATTTATCTCCTATAAAGGAGATGTCCAACCCAGCGGTTTTCTCCCTTTGATTGGCGGAAATGTCCGGGGCATGTCACTCGTCGAGATCTACCGCCAGTCGCCGTTGTTCGTTCAGCTGCGGGACTACTCCCGCCTCAAAGGCAAATGCGGCGCTTGCGAGTTCAAGGAAATCTGCGGCGGGAGCCGGGCGCGAGCCTACGCGATCACGGGTGATCCCATGCGCAGCGACCCTTACTGCGTGTACCGGCCTGGCGCATGGGTGTCGCGTGCGACCGTTAAGGCAGGCGACATACCCTCCGCGCCTTTGCGGGATTGATCAAGACGGGCGTGGGTGGCCGCGCTCTCACGCCATAACGGCCGTGGCTAAATCTTTCACAGAATGATTCCTCCTCCCAGCACTACCTCTCCGTCGTAAAAGACAGCTGACTGGCCGGGGGCTACGCCGCGCTGGGGAACATCGAAGCATACCCGCGCTCGCCGCCCTTCTGCGGTCACAAGCGCAGGAACCGTCGCCTGGCGGTGGCGGATTCGCACTTGGCATGGACCCTGGCGGAAGTCGGAGATCCAATTGAGGTGATCCACCAGGATCGACCTTCTGAAGAGAACCGGATCATTGGCCCCCTTCCCAACCAACAAGATATTCCTCTCGACGTCCTTCTCTGCCACGTAATAGGGCGTTCCTCCGCCAATGCCCAGGCCGTGTCGCTGCCCGATGGTATAGAACGCAACGCCGTCGTGCCGGCCGACTACCCTGCCGTCGGCGAGCAGTACAGGACCTTCCTGTCGAGGAAGAAAAGCGCGGAGAAAGTAAGCGAAATTGATTTTTCCTACAAAGCAGAGCCCTTGCGAGTCTTTTTTTTCCGCCGTCGGAAGTTCAAGGCGACGCGCGATTTCTCTTACCTCGGATTTTGCAAAGTCGCCCAAGGGGAAAAGGGAGCGCGTCAGCTGATACCGACGCAGCATCCACAGAAAATACGATTGATCCTTTGTCTTATCGGTTCCCTCGAGCAGTTGTATTTCGCCATTGTTGGGCCGCGAACGGGCATAGTGGCCTGTAGCGATGTAGTCCGCGCCATGCCGCAAAGCCGTTTCCAGGAAGACGCCGAACTTGATCTCGCGGTTGCACAGAACATCAGGGTTAGGCGTTTGTCCCCGCGCATACTCACGGATCGCCGGATCGAAGATGCGCTCTTTGTATTGGGCGCGAAAATCGAAAGTCAGAAACGGGATACCCAGCTTCACGGCGACGCGCAGAGCGTCGAGCCGCTCCGCTTTTTGCTCGCATTCGTCCCAGCAAAGAAGATGCGCGCCCACAACCTCGTGGCCGGCCTCTTGCAGGAGAGCCGCCGCCACTGAGGAGTCCACGCCGCCCGATAACGCGACGAAAACCCTCGCCATCCACGCGGCTTTTCGCGCAAATTTTGTGCCCGCCGGTCAGTGGACTGGCATCGCTCTTGCCGCGTTAAATATGCAAATCCTTGCCGGACTTCTTTTTGTTATGTGAGTGCCATGAACCGCGTCGTTCTGAAGGTTCCCACGATTGATTGCGGGTCCTGTATAGAGACGATTCGGCGCGCGCTAATGGAAGAAAGCGGGGGCGTCACCAAGGTGGAAGGCGATCTCAGGACCCGGGAAGTAAAAGTGTCTTTTGTTCCGGGAGAGATCACGGCGGAACGAATACGAGAAGCCATTATTGAGCTGGGACATGAGATCGGGGAAGCTTTCTCTCAAGGACGGCCCGATGTAAAGCGCGGACACCCCAGGCCAGGCCGCAATTAGCACCCTGTCCAGCCGCGCCGCTTTGCAGCTTTGGGAAAAAGAGATAACGATTTCCCATTTTCTCAAAAAAGCTCGTTTCAACTTGGCAGCCGTAGCTTTCACCTGGTCATGCCGTCTAGCTGGTATGTCTTTTGCCAAGGCAGACATTTGTCATCAGGCCTAAGACTTAAACGGAGGAAAATGCAATGGCGGAAAGGACTCTCATCGGCGAATTCCATTCCGATCACACGAAAGTCGTGCAGGCTCTGCTCGATTTACGAAGTGCCGTTCAAAATAGGGACGTGGCCCGGGTTAGCGCAACGCTCGGCGAGGCGAACAAGCTTGTGGGCCCACATTTCAAGTTTGAGGAGCTCTATTTATATCCGAGCTTGAAAGAATTCACCGGAGAAGCCGGGATACAGCGACTTGTCAGTGAACATGATGGTATTTTCCGAAGCGTAGGAGCCTTGGTGAAGTTGGCGAGCAAAGGCACCTGGAGCGAAGCGGACGCAAAGACAGCCGAAGCGTATCTGGACTTAATTTGGGAACATCCTGTGACTTGTGACGGGTTGGGGCTTTACATCGAGAGGCTTCCTGGAAATGTCCAGCAGTCATTGCTAAGCAGAATGGAAGAACTGAGACGCGAGGGAACGACGCTTCTGGAGTACCAGAAGGAGCGCCTCTAAAAGTCAGCCCTGAGTTCGGGGCTACGTTCCTGCGCCTCAGAGAGCCAACGACTTTTCTTCCGCTGCGCGACACGCAAACGGGGCCTCCCTAAACGATTAAAAAGGGCAAGTAGCCGCCCGCGGGACGTCGCCAATGGCCAAAGGGGGCTAGAAACCAGTCGATGCCACTTTTTTTTCATCTCTCGATCTGGTTCCGTATCATAGCCGCAGGCGTCTCGATCGGAAGGGTGTTACGTTCCACAAGGGACGAATGGCCAAAGAGAGCAAAGTTTTGCTGGCAGGTGTACCATGTCCCTTATGCGGCGCCATGACCTACATCTGGGTTGGGAGCATTGACACGGCAATAGCCGAGAGAATTCGCCGCGACTTTCCCAGATGGACGCCCGAGGCGGGAGCCTGCGAGCGCTGCATTGAGTCTTACAGCCCGCCGCGGCTGATTTAGCTTGGTCGGAGTTCGTTCTTCTTGCCATTCTAGCTAAGCTAGGCCGGTTCGAACAGCCGGCGATCCCATGAATTTTTCCGTTCCGGAGGTATCGATGTCACGGCAACCAAAAGTTTCAGACGGCAAGAAATTGGGGCGCCCCTGGCGCGCAGATGCCAAAATCCTATTCCTGTGTGTGTGTTCTTGGGTTTTGTCCGGGTCCCAGGCTTTTGCCCAGAGCAATTTTTACGAGGGAAAAACGATAACCTACATCGTCGGACTGTTGGCGGGAGATTCCACCGATCTTTGGTCGCGCGCCGTCAGCCGCAACATGGCGAAGTATATTCCGGGCAATCCGAGTATTGTCGTTCAGAATATGCCGGGGGCAGGCGGCCTGATCGCGGCGAATTACCTGTACGGAGTGGCCAGACCGGACGGATTGACTCTGGGCGCCGTGTCCGCGGGCCACTACTTTCATCAATTGGCGGGACGCAAGGAGGCCCAGTTTGACTGGAGAAAATTTACTTGGATTGGCTCTTCGGCACGCCACGAGTATCTGGTCATCATGCGCGCCGACTCGCCTTACAAGTCCATTGACGATATCCGTTCGGCGAGTGTGCCGCCCAAGTGCTCGGCCACCGCGCCCGGCTCGGCGAGTCACATAACCCTTAAGCTGTTAGAAGAAGGCCTGGGGCTTAGGCTGCAGATCGTCACGGGCTACAAAGGCGGTAGCGAGCAGGATTTGGCCATCGAGAGGGGTGAGGTCCAATGCCGGGCGGTCACAACCGCGGCGTTTCTCGGACGGGAGCCGTTTCAGACGTGGCAGAAAAGCGGCTTCATCCGCGTCCTTCTGCAAACGCCGCGCAGGCGCAATCCCAGGCTGCCGGAAGTGCCGACAGTTTATGAGCTGATGGAGCGCGTGCGACCAGCAGAGAGCAATCGACGCGTCGCCTTGGTGCTCCTTGGGACGGATAACTTCGGCAACTTTCCCACCGTGGCGACCCCGGGAATTCCAGCCGATCGCGTGAAAATTTTGCGCGCGGCATACGCGAAAGCCCTTAAGGATCCTGATCTTCTTGAGGAAGCGAAAAAGAGACGTTGGGAGGTGGATTATATCGAGCCAGAGGAACTGGAGAGGCTGGCGAAGGAAGTGATCGAGCAGCCGCCCGAAATCGTGACCCGGATCAAGGAGCTGTTGGAGAGTAAGTGAGAGTCTCGAATCCCGCGTTCGATGTGACGCGTGCCCTGTGGCTGGCCCTGGCTTCCAGTCGCTGGCTCCGTGTGCGTGCGCCTGGGAACGGAAGAAAATCGGAGAGCCGCGCGGGCGATAGCCCTCAGTCGCTAAATCGTCTTAACGTGAGAAGGTCGAACCCGTAAGGTTGGGCTGCCGCGTCGTAGCCAGTTAGACAGCCTCTGCTGCAATTCCTTCTCTCGGGCCAAAGCTGGCACTGAATGACTCTCAGTCCGGGCTCTTTGCGAGGGGAGTCCGCTGAGGGTTTAATCGGCTTGATGCTCACGAGGGCGACGCCTCCGGTCTCAGGGCATCGCAGAAGCCTTCTTGTATGGTAGCTCGCGAGCTTGGCGCAGGCGCCGAGCACCAAACCGATCCAAATGATCGCCCCAATGAGTGCCGCAACTGTTGTGATGTCCGCCATTGCGCATGCTCCTTTCAGGCCTTCTCAAGCCTTGCGGTGCGTCCTCTGTTGAGCGTACAGAAACGATTGCCGGATCATCATGTTATCAAGCGGCGCGTCGGACCTGCCGCCGTGCATCCTCTTTGGGTTGCGGGCGAATGGACAGAACCGGGCAAGGAGCATGGCGGATCACCTTCTCGGTCACGCTTCCCGCAAGCAAGTGCGTAAGTCCGGTTCTCCCGTGCGTCGACATCACAATCAAATCCACGCCTTGCTTCTTCGCCTCCTCGACGATGTTTTTGACGGGGGCGCCGACTTCTACCTTTTCGTGGGTCTCTACCAACGGTAGCAGATCCGCAAAGTTCGCCCGCAAGAAATCCGACAGTGCGCGCTGATATTTTTCCAAAAGGAAGACAACCTGACTGGGCTGGCCGGGCATCCCTCGCGCGGCTTCGCGGCCGTACACCAGCATTTCGGCGTCATCGATGACGTGGTAGACGGTTACCGTGGCTCCTGAGATTCTGGCCAACTCCAGCGCATGACGAACCCCCACCACGGAGAGTTCCGAAAAATCGGTTGGCGCGAGGATTTTTTTAATATGCTCCATAACTGACTCCCACGAAAATTGGCCACCCTTGTATCTCTCCGGCTTGCACAGGGTGAGGGCTCTTTTTCATGACGGTAGGCGGGCGCAGGCCCATGAAACACTCCTTGTGAATCTCCCATCCGTTGAAAGGGCATAAAACGTACCAACTTGGTTAGCGGATTGTGCGCGGTAGCGTAAGGGCAAAACGCCAGTGAGCGCGCCGGCTCCCCTGTTAGCGTTCCTAAAAATCAGAAAATTGCCCGTGTATTTTCCGATTCCTGGCATGCTTGCAGATTGAGCCGGGGCAAGCTTTAACTCTCAAACCCTGAACCGCAGTTGCCGGCGGGACAGGGCGATAACGTGCTTTTTTCTCGCAACGTTTGCGTAACTGATTACCGATGGCTGATCACTGAAAACTGGTCAACGATCACCGGTTACCGGCTCCCGCTTGGGCCGTCACATGGCATATGGCTTGCGAGATCATCTGTGAGACAGCGCCCGCGCGACGCGGCAAAGCGACCGACCAGGTCCCACCATGCTATTTCGCGTCCATGTTTCCTACCTTGGGTTAGTTCGCAACGTCATCGGCCAGCGCGAGGAGGAGATCGAGATCCCCGCTGGAACCACCGTTAAAGAGCTCCTTGCAAAATTAGAAGAGAAGTACGGCGAGCCTTTCCGCGCAAGCGTCTTCAAAGGGCGGGGAGAGCTGCGCGGAACCGCGCAGGTCTGCATCGACGACCGCGATATTACCGATCTTCAGGGGCTAGAGACCCGCCTAGCCGCCAAAGAGAAGATCACTATCCTGGTTGGTGTCTATCCGCCGGAAGGAGGTTAGCGATGGCTAGTCCGACGGAGGATGTCTTGGTCCATACGATTTGTGACATGTGTTTTGCGGCCTGCGGCATCATTGCGCATCGGAGAAACGGGGTGGTGGTTAAGATCGACGGAGATCCGAATTGTCCGGCGAGCGCGGGAAAGATCTGCGCGAAGGGTCAAGCGGGTCTGATCGGTCTCTACGATCCGTCGCGGGTCAAAGTTCCCCTGATCAGGACGAATCCGACCAAAGGGATCGGAGTGGATCCACGGTGGAAGGAAATCAGTTGGGACGAAGCGCTTGATCTCCTCACGGAGAAACTTAAGAAGGTCAGGGAAGACGATCCGCGGAAGCTCGTTATTTCGACCTTCGATCAGGTCGCGCTTTCGTACTTCATCCGGCCGATCTGGGCGATTGCCTTCGGCACGCCCAACGCCGACTGGGCCGGCTATTTCTGCGGCAACTACCTCCATGCGTCGATGTACCTTACCAACGGCGCCTTCCATTCGGACTTCGACCTCGACCATTGCAACTATGTAATCCTTCTCGGCAACCAACAGGGCTTTATGGCCGGGTTGAACGCGACCGTGATGGCCCGCAAGATGGCCGAGGCGCGCCGGCGCGGTCTCAAGGTGGTCGTGGTCGATCCTGTGGGGACCAACGCGGCCGCCAAAGCGGACGAATGGGTGCCGATTCGACCGGGAACCGACGGGGCGTTGATTTTGAGCATGATCAACGTGCTGCTGAACGAGATTGGCTGCTATGACAGTGATTTTCTCGCGTCACGGACCAACGCTCCCTATCTGGTAGATGCGGGCGGGAGCTACCTCAAGATCGACGGGAAGCCACTGGTTTGGGACGAGTGCACCGATCAGGCAGTGCCCTTCGACGAAGAGGGAGCGGTGGTTGCGCTCGAGGGATCTTTTGTGGTCGGCGAAATAGCGTGCAAACCCGCATTTCAAAAGCTGAAGGAGCATGTGGCAAGCTACAGCCCGGAAAAAGCCGCTTCTATCACGACGATTCCGGCCGCGACGATTCGGCGCATCGCTAGAGAGTTCGGTGAGGCGGCGCGAATCGGCTCCACGATCACGATCGACGGCCAAGCGCTTCCCTACCGGCCGGTGGCGGTCAATATCTACCGCGGCGCCGGCGCTCACAAGCATGGCACGCACACGGCGCTCGCGGTCCAGATCCTCAACATGGTTGTCGGCGCGTTTTATGTCCCCGGCGGGCATCGCGGACCCAATCTCGTTGGTCCGGATGGCCTCTGGAAGCCGGGAGAGACGAAAGAAGGACTGATCACGCCGCCTTCGGCCATCGGCCACGGCGCGCGCTATTACGATTTCGAAGACCGCGTGCCGGAAGATCTCGGGCTGAGCGAACTCTTCCCGATCAGTACCAACCGAAGTCCGATGTACCAGATGAACTTGAGCCATCCCGGCAAGTTCCCGCTGCCGTACAAGCCGGAAATTCTGATCGTTTGCCGGCGCAACCTGATGATGAACAACACCAATCCGGGAGAGGTGGCCGAGATGCTAAGAAGCATCCCGTACGTTGTCAGTTTCGCCACGCATCTCGATGAAACCGCCGAGTTCGCCGATCTCGTGCTGCCCGAAGCTTACTACCTCGAAAGGTTCGATCTATTTCCGAACCGCCCGAGCCACACGATGAGCCAGGCCACGGGCTATTTCTACTGGGGCGTGAGACAGCCCGTGGTCAGGCCTGTCGGAGAAGCGCGGCGCTGGATCGATGTCATGTTGGAGTTGGCTGAACGGCTGGGATTTCTGGCCGATGTCTACAAGATGTTCAACGTCAAGTGGGGGCTCAAAGACCCGTACAAGCTTGACCCGAGCAGGCGCTATACGATGGACGAGCTTTACGACCGCTGGTGCAAGTCTCTGTTCGGTCCCGAGCGCGGCATCGAGTGGTTCAAGAGCCACGGCTATCACAAGTTGCGCCGCAAGCCGCAGGAGAACTATCCCGGGCCGTTTCTCAAAGCCCGGTTTCCGATCTACTTCGAAAACATGCTCCGCGCCAAACAGTCGGTTGCCAAAGTTGCGGTGAAGCTGGGGCAGAAGTGGGATACGTCCGATTACAAGGCTTTGCCCGAATGGAAGCCGTGCCCGGCTTATGAGAACGGCGCACCGCCATATGATCTCTATGTGGTCAACTTTAAGATTCCTTTTCACGCTCTTTCGTTTACCACCGAGAACCCCTGGTTAAACGACCTCGCCGAGCGCAATCCTTACGCCTACAAGATTCTCATCAACTCGGCGACCGCGCGGCGCAAGGGAATCGGAGACGGGGAAGAAATCTGGGTGGAGTCAGAAGCGGGCCGAGTGAAAGGAACCGCGAAGCTTACCGAGTGCATCCATCCCGAAGTTGTGGGCATCGCGGGAGTGTTCGGCAGTTGGGCCGAAGGAAAGCCGGTGGCCAAAGGGAAGGGCGTGCATTTCAATACGCTGTTGCCGCTTAACATGAAGCGGATCGATCCTATCTCCTCGGGGGTCGATTCCTGCATTCGGGTGAAAGTGACGCCGGCGGCTTAGAAAAGACGGAGGAGCCATGTCCAGGCGCTTTGACGAATTTCTGATCGACGTGAAGCCCCAAAGAGAGTGGGGCTGGCTTGTGATCACGTATTTGTTTCTGGGAGGGGCGGCGGCCGGGCTCTTTCTGGTCGCGCTTTATATCGGCCATGCATGGGCGGAGGGGTTAGGGTTGCTACTGTTGGTTCTGGCTACGTTCCTGCTCCTCTTGGATCTCGGCAGGCCCGGGCGTTTCTGGCGCGCGTTTTTCCGCCCCATGACTTCGTGGATCAGCCGCGGCTGCTATTTCATAACTTTTCTAGTGCTGCTTGGCGCTGCCGATGTCTGGCTCGGGTTGGCTTCGACTGCTCCCGAACCGCTGGCAACGCTGGTCAAGGCGGGCGCGGCGCTCGCCGCGGTTGCGGTCATGGTTTACACCGGATTTGTGCTCTCGCCCTCGCCGGCCATTCCGTTTTGGAATTCGACTTTTTTCCCCGTCATCTTCTTCGCTTATTCGTTGCTTGCCGGAATTGATTTTTTGATTCTTGCCTCACCGTTGCTCCCGCCCCCGCCGATAGAGTTAGCGCCTCTGGAAAAAGCGCAGTTTGGCCTGGCGCTTTTTTGTCTGGTCCTTGTAGTCAGTCACGTCTCGGTGATGTCGCGCTCCGCAGTTGCAGCGCGCAAGTCGATCGAGCTTCTGACGAGGGGAAGATGGGCCGTTTTGTTCCTCGGCGGGGTGATCGGCGTTGGTTTGGTGTTACCGCTGCTTGTGGCCGGACCGGTCTTGTGGCGCTCGAGTGTTCCCGCAATGTTCGCGTTCACGGCTACCCTCGCTCTCCTCAGGCTGTTTGGCGATTATCTTTTCCGGTTTTTGGTGATTCGGGCCGGCCTTTATGATCCGCTGCTCTAAGGAGGGCTCCGATGGCGCGCTACGGAATGGTCATTGACCTCAATAGCTGCATTGGCTGCAATGCCTGCACCATCGCGTGTAAGGCGGAGCACGCGACGCCCGCAGGCATTTTTTGGGCCAAAGTGCTGGAAAAAGAAGTGGGAAAATTTCCCGCGGCGCGGAGGGTCTTTCTGCCGGTGCTGTGCAATCACTGTCAGAAGCCCGCCTGCATGGAAGTTTGTCCTACCGGCGCTACTTACAAGCGCGGGGACGGGATTGTGTTGATCGATTACGATCAGTGCATCGGGTGCCGCTCCTGCATGGAGGCTTGTCCGTACGCGGCCCGTTCGTTCTACGACGGCAATGGCGCTTACTACCCGGGGTTCACGACGCCGTACGAAACCATGCGGCAGGACTTTGCCGAGGGAGTTGTGATGAAGTGCACCTTTTGCGCCGACCGAGTCGATCAAGGCCTCGATCCCGCCTGCGTTCAAACCTGCCCGACGGAGTGCCGCATCTTCGGCGATTTGGAGGATCCCGAGAGCAAAGTCTCGCAGCTCATCGCGCAAAAAAAGGCGCGGCCTCTCCTGCCGGAAAAAGGCTTGGAGCCGTCGGTATTTTACGTCGGCGGCTGACGGCGGCATCAATTCTCAACTGGCAGAGCGCGGGCGGATGAGTTGAAGGGCATCATTTGCAACAGACGTGTGCTGACGTAACCACGTGAGAGTGATCGGATGAGCGGCGACCAACGGCCAGTGATCCGTAATCAGTGGTCCGTAAGCGGTCTTTCGTCTTTTATGAAACGGCACTGGAGACT
Organism: Candidatus Acidiferrales bacterium; assembly: GCA_035559995.1. Lineage (GTDB taxonomy): Bacteria > Desulfobacterota > Binatia > UBA9968 > UBA9968 > DATMAM01. Next base: position 46,852 of record DATMAM010000052.1, on the reverse strand, counting down.
CCAGCTAGTTTTTACTTTGCTCCTTCCCGCAGCCGTCTGGGCCGATGTCGGTCATGAGCACGGGATAAAACCTTCCGCGTCGCTGTGGGTCTGGGCCATTGCGCTGGCGTTTCTCGCTCTTGCTGTTTCTTTCCTGATCAAGAGAGCCGGACCGCGCACCTTGTCGCCGGAGCGCCTGAAAGCCTATAGCCGAAACGCCCGCCTTCTCTTGCTGCGGGCGCCTTTCAGCGGTCTCTCAGTGAGTCTTATTCGTCTTCTTTTCAACCTTTACCTTCTTGCGGCAGGCTTTGACACGCTGTTCGTGGCAAAGTTCGTTGCGGTTAACTGGACCTTCCATGGTCTCTCGGTCATCCCGTCCGGGATTCTTTCCGACCTCTTTGGTCGTCGTCGGGTATTTCTAACCGCTTACACGGGAAATCTCTTGGCCACGGCGGCCGTGATTTTTGTGACCGAGCCCGGCTGGCTCCTGGTGCTGGCGGCGCTGGTCGGGCTCTGTGAGGGCGCTCACGCCATCGTAGGGCCACCTTTCATGACGGAGCAGAGCCGCCCCGACGAACGGGTGGATCTTTTCAGCCTCAACGGCGGCATACAGGTAGCAGCCGCGAGCTGCGGGAACCTTGCGGCCGGCATTTTGCCGTTCCTGTTTGCGGCGCTCCTTGGTCTCGAGGCGGAAAGCGCGTGGGCGCGCCGCGCGGCGCTTCTGTGCGCGATTCCGATTATGGCGCTCTCGATGATCCCCATCTATCTCATCGAAGAGGAGTGGAAGCCGATCGATATTCGCCGGTGGGTGAGAAACCTCGAAAGCTATGACCGCATCGGCATGCTTGCGATCACAGACGGATTGGTGGCCTTCGGGATGGGTTTTTCGGCGCCCTTCTTCAATGTCTTCTTCGAGCAAAACCTCAGAGCATCCACGGATCAAATTGGGCTTATCTTCGCTCTGGGCTCAGTCACAACTGCGGTCGTCATGCTTTACGTTCCGATGCTCGTGGAGCGTTGGGGGCGAGTGCGCACGGTCACGATTATCAAGCTCCTCGGCGTTCCTTCTCTTATCCTGCTCGGAATGTCTCAGAGTGTTTTGTGGGCCGGGGCCCTCTATATCCTAACAATTCTCTTCATTGGCGGTCCCTTTCCGAACCGCGGGATTTCGGATCCTGTCTACAGCCTCTTCGCGATGGAAATCGTGAAGGAAAGGGAGCGGGGAACGACGAATGGGATCATGCATGCGGCCTCCGAATTCCCCATGGGCGTCGGGGCCGCGATCGCCGGGGAGTTCATGGCGGTGGGTGATTGGCGGACGCCGTACGTGCTCGGAGCGGCGATCTTCGCACTGGGGTTTATTCTTTACTACGTCTATTTCGCCCGCATTGATGTGCGCGAAAGTGCCCTGCAGCCCATGATTGCGGGTTGAGGTTTAGTGGGAGAGGCGCCGCGGAAGAGCGAGACAGGTCGTAGCAGGTTCGAGGGTCACGATGGGAGGAATTCACGCAGGCTTTCGTCGGTTGGTCCACGCGTCGCTCGCAGTCTTGCTTGCGGCAGGCATGGCTGCAACCGAGACACGAGCACAAAATCAGCCGGTTGCCACCGCCCGGTCGATCCAAACCGTACACGGAATGCCGCCGGTGGTAGATCCGCAAAATATCTACAGCGAGATCCGCTCCGATAACCTAAGTCCGGCGGTCGCGGGGGCGCTATCACGCGTTTACGTGCCCCTGCGGCAGTCCAGCGAGGTCGCGGTGATCGATCCGGCTGCCTTCAAAGTCGTCGACCGTTTTCCCGTGGGAATCAACCCGCAGCACGTGATCCCGTCGTGGGATCTTAAGACCCTTTGGGTCAACAACAATGCCGAAGGGCGCAAGGACGGCAGCGTCACTCCCATCGATCCGAAAACGGGCAAGCCGGGTAGAGCGATTCCCGTGGATGACCCGTACAACATGTATTTTACTCCCGACGGCAAGGCTGCGATTGTCGTTGCCGAAGCCATGAAGAGACTCGACTTCCGCGATCCACACACCATGGCGCTCCGGTACAGTATTCCGGCGCCCAGGTGTCGGGGCATCAACCACGCGGATTTTTCGCTCGACGGTCGCTACGCGATTTTCACCTGTGAATTTGCCGGGATGCTGGCGAAAATCGATCTGCTCGAGCGCAGGGTGATCGGCTATCTCAAGCTTTCCAGGGGAGGGATGCCCCAAGACATCCGCCTCTCTGCCGACGGGCAACTCTTTTACGTTGCCGACATGAAAGCTGACGGTCTGTTCTTAATTGACGGCGAGAGGTTCGCGGAAATCGGCTTCATCGAGACTGGCCTGGGGGCGCACGGTCTGACCGTGAGCCGCGACGGCACCAAACTGTTTGTGGCGAATCGCGGTTCCCACCACGTGTTTGGACCCCATGGGGGCAAAGGCAGCGTGTCGGTGGTGAGCTTCGCCACACGCAAGCTCGTCAACACGTGGCCGATCCCGAACGGCGGAAGTCCGGATATGGGGAATGCCAGCGTCGATGGAAAAACGTTGTGGCTTTCTAGCCGCTTTGACGACGCGGTGTACGCGATCAACACCGCAACGGGGGAAGTGAGAACGATCGGCGTAAAAAAGGAGCCTCACGGGCTGTGCGTGTGGCCCCAGCCGGGTCGCTATTCTCTCGGTCACACGGGGAATATGCGCTAGCACTTGGGGCCGAAAATTCGAGGACCCCGAGCACAACGCGGTGGTGCTGCGCGAGTATCTGACCGCCAAGCTGAAGGAGGGGCAAGGGTAATCCTTTCTTTTGGGGCAGCGCTTCTTGGCATAGCGGGGGCAGACTTACTTCACGCACTCCCGCTTGCAATCTCCAAGCGCGGGCCACAAGGAACATTGTCGAACCTCCAGGTCCGTTTTCCTTGCGTCGACTGCCTCACACGCGACTAGCGCAAGGCACCTCGTCTTCGCACACAAAAGGAGCCATTTTTTTCGGCGGGAGGGCAATCGTGAGCCGCCTGACCTGGCGATCGCATAGCAGGCCAAAACAAACAGGAGCGCGCCAAGCGCGACGGCAATTTCGTTCATCACGTCGCCTCTGATGGTCGATTTTTAAGTTCCGAAACGATCAGCAGAGTTGGCCGTTGATGTAGTGTTCGAGTTCGCGGATAGTCAATTCTTGCTGTGAGATGATCGCTTTAAACGGAACTCAAGTTAAGAAAACGCCTGCGGATCCTGCGCCCGCGCCAACAGCGCTGGACGTCAGCCCAGACAAGCTTGGCCGCAGCCTTTTTTCTTGGGCCAGAGCGTGCAGTTCTTTACCCGCAAGCGCGGCGTGCCCACCAGCGACTGGAACGCCGCTCGCAGGGCGAGCGTTTCAATCTCCGCTGGCCCACCCGTTTCTGGACAGGTGACGACCCTAGTCGGACGGTAGCGCCGGTAGAAGTCGATCACGATTGGGAGCGTCACATAAATAGCTCCGAGCAGAGTGATCGCCAGGATAGTAACGAATGGAGTCGGCATAAGATCCTCCTTGGCGTAGGTCTCAACTGGTGCTGGCGCAAGAACCATGCCCACTGGCCGCGTTTCCATGATGGGTTCTCCCCTATGAAAATACGGCACCCTTGTGCAAGCCGGACATCCTTCACATTTTAAACCGAGGACATCGTTTACACTTTTATTTCACTTGGCTCCATGCCAACCCTTAGCGCGCGTAAGCCCATAAAATACTCCTTTGGCTGGGTGAGGGAGAACGCGGCGGAACTTGCAGAAATTGGAAAAGCGGGATTTTCTTTCCTATCGTTTGGAACGAAAAACGGCCGGGGTAAAACTCGAAGGGGCCCTGGCACGGGGTTTGCGCCTTGTCAGTAAACGCCGCGTTGCGGGAGGGACCCGGAAAAGCGGGCTCGATACAGGGTCTCAGGAGTCTTCGCTACGGTGAAAAAACTTTGCTGCCTGTTGACTTGTGATCACGCGGCTCTTGCGGCTCTGCTCGACCTCTCGTTCGCTTGCCCGGCGCGAGTCGATCGCGCGGCGTACAGCTTGTTTACCGCGACTCTGCTCCGGCACATGAAACTGGAGGAAAGGTTCTTGTTTTGCGCCTTGCGGCGATGCAGAGGGGGACGGTCCCGGTGTATCGTGAAAAAGCTGCAGGGAGAACATACGGTCTTAGCGGCATTGCTGCGTTCTCGGCCAACTCGAAAGGTGGGTCTTGCCCTTCGAGATATCTTTTCGAGCCACATAAAGCTCGAAGAAGGCCCAGGGGGAATTTACGAGGCTCTGAATGAGTTGACGGCGAACGAAGCGGCAGCGCTTCAAAGCCAATTGCGCGCCTACTCGGAACCCCGGGAGTAGCTTTGCCGGCTCAATGAACTCCCCGACGGCTCCAATCTATCTTTTACGTCTCGTCCTTCGGTGCATCTGGAGATGAAGGCTCTTCGGTTTACCCTGACCGCCATTGGCGGCGTTTCTCTTCTTGCGGGGTTGTGGGCCGGGCTTTCCCGAATCGGATTCGATCTTCCCCTGCCATCGCTGGAGTTGCCGGGCAACCACGGGCCGGTGATGATCATCGGGTTTTTAGGGACGCTTATCGGCTTGGAGCGGGCCGCGGCGTTGGAGCGGTGGTGGCCATACGGCGCTCCGCTCTGTTCGGCGTTCGCCGCGTTGGCAGTGCTGTTTGGGTTGCCATACGTGGCGCATATCTCGGCCGTGCTCGGAAGCATCGTTCTCGTTTGTGTCTATATCTTTCTTCAGCGCCAGCATCGTACGGTCGCAATGGCAACCATGGGAGCAGCCGCTACCCTCTGGTTCATCGGCAATTTTCTCTGGCTCGCCGGCTACTCGCTCCAGGACGTTGTTCTGTGGTGGGTTGGTTTTTTGACGCTGATGATCGCCGGAGAGCGCCTCGAGCTTTCACGGCTCTTGCGCCTCTCGCGCTGGGACTATGCAAAATTTCTGGCGGGCGTGGTCGTTCTGTCGTGCGGCCTCGCCGTTTCCCTGCTCCGAGCCACTGTAGGCGTGTGGACCGCCGGCATTGGACTCTTCGCGCTGGCGTTGTGGCTCCTGCGCTACGACATGGCTTGGCGAACCTTGCGTCAGCGGGGGTTGGGGCGTTTTATGGCGCTTTGCCTGCTCGCGGGCTATCTTTGGCTCGCGCTGGCGGGTCTTTTATGGATCAGCCTTCGTGAATCTTTTGCGGGCGGGATGCGGTATGATGCGATGCTCCATTCGGTCTTCTTGGGATTTGTGTTCTCGATGATTTTCGCCCACGCCCCGGTGATTTTTCCTTCGATCACCGGGATCGGCATGCCTTTTCGAGCGGCGTTTTATGCTCACGCGGGGCTGCTGCATCTATCGTTGCTGGCGCGCATCGGCGGCGATGTTCTTGAGTCGCTATTACTGCAGCAGTGGGGAGCTGTGGGCAACGCGCTCGCGATTATTCTCTTCCTGGCCAACAACTTCTACTCCGTCAGCCGCGCTAAAAACGCCCCTGAAAAACAGCCATGGTAGCCGCGGAGCCGATTCGCAGGCCTGCGTTTTTTCACGGACTTTCTTCCAAGTTTTAAGAATTTTCTTTCGCTGACGAAAATTTTTTTCGCTACGGCTGTCGGATAGTGCCCGAATCCGCTGGCATGTCTCTTGCCGAGACTGTCTTTTTGCGTACCAGGAGGTCAACCGATGAAGCATCAAACGAATAATGAAGGAGCGTGCCACGAGCACGCCCATTTCGCCAGCGCGACCGAAGCCTTGAAGCACGAACATCGCGTGATTGAAAAAGTGCTTGGGTCTTTGGAGAGACTTGCCGATCCCGAGCGCGAATTTTCGGCTGAGCAGTGGCGCAAAATCCTCGAGTTTATCCGTGGCTTCGCCGATCAGTGCCATCACCACAAGGAGGAAAAGCTACTGTTTCCGGCCCTGGAGGAGCACGGAATTCCGGTGGAGGGAGGACCGATCGGGGTGATGCTCGTCGAGCACGAGGAAGGGCGGGGCTACGTGAAAGGAATGGTTGACGCGTTGGCGCTGGCCGAAACGGACCCGCAAACTGCCAAGAAAATTCTCGTGACCAACGCCGAATCCTACCTGCGTCTGCTGCGCGAGCACATTCGAAAGGAGGACGATATCCTCTTCCATATTGCCGATGAGATCTTGAGCCCCGAGGAGCAAGAGCGGCTGGCCAGGGAATTCGAAGAGCATGAAGAACAGGAAATCGGCGTCGGTGTCCACGACAAATATCTGCGGATTGCTCACGAACTCGAGGCGTCGGTGCGAGGCGCCGGGTTTCTCCGCTCTTATTGCCGCGCGGAATGATTCTTTTGCCGGAAAGAGCTAGCTGGCCGGCTTTTATCGCGCAATACCGGTGCCACGGAAAAAACCGCTCGCGATTGTTGGTGTTGTATCCTCGCTTATCCACGGCCGTTTTCATGGCCCTGACCGACGGATGGTGTTTGCAAGTCCAACGGTAGCGAAGATGGGGAGCCAGTCGATGAGAACTAAAAATGCTCAACGGAATGGCAGCGCGCGACGGGACTTCTTAAAAGCAATCCTCGTGGGTCCCGCGCTGGCAGGCGGATTACCGCGGCAGGTGAAAGATCCAGAGGCTGCGGAGACCCAGAGGAGTTTACCGGATCTGCCCGAAGGTGACGGTCCCATTCTGCGCATGCAGCGCGAGCTCCGGCGGGCGCTGCAAAAGCCTCTCGAACAGAGGCGGTGGATCATGGTGATTGATTTGCGAAAATGCGTCGGCTGCAGCGCTTGTACTATCGGCTGCATCGCCGAAAACCGCCTGCCTCCCGGCGTGGTGTATCGGCCGGTGGTGGAAGAAGAGATCGGCGCGTATCCGCATGTGACACGGCGGTTTACTCCGCGTCCCTGCATGCAGTGCGATAATCCTCCTTGTGTCCCGGTTTGCCCGGTTAAAGCGACCTACAAGCGGCCCGACGGGATTGTGGAGATCAACTATGAACAGTGCATCGGCTGCCGCTATTGCGTGACTGCCTGCCCTTACTCCGCGCGCACGTTCGATTTCGGCGAGAACTACACCGATAGAACCCCAAAACGACAGCCTTACGAGACGAGCCCATCGCCCGAATACGGCAGGAGCTGGGATCGGACCAACGGCAAATCTCCAGCTGGGAACGTGCGCAAGTGCCAGTTCTGTATTCATCGCTTAAATGCGGGCATGCTCCCCGCTTGCGTAACCACCTGCGTCGGCCTCGCTACCTACTTCGGCGATTGGAACGATCATGACAGCCTTGTCGCGGAATTGATCGGAAAGCCGAACGTGATTCGGCTCAAAGAGGAGATGGGTACGCAACCCAAAGTTTACTATCTGCTCTAACCTAAGAAGGAGAGAGCTATGAAAAAACTTCTGTACGGACTTTGGGGAGTTGCCTTTTTGGTAGGCCTCATCGGAGTTGGCCAGAGGATCCTTTATGGGCACCAGCTTGCGGGTTACGGCAGCTACGTCGTTTGGGGTCTGTGGGTAGCCGCCTACATTTACTTCATCGGACTATCCGCCGGCGCGTTTCTGCTCTCTTCTCTCGTTTATGTCTTCGGCGTTAAGCGTCTCGAGAAGATTGGAAAGTTATCGCTGTTCACAGCGCTCGTCACCCTGTTCATGGCTCTCTTGTCCATCTGGTTCGATCTCGGCCACATGGGCCGGTTTTGGAAGGTTTACACCAGCTTTGCCTGGGAATCGATGATGGCTTGGATGGTCTGGCTCTACACGGCCTACTTCATTCTGCTCTTGGTTGAGACCTGGTTTGTGATGAAGCCGGATCTGGTCCGGTGGTCGTCTCGGACGGGATTTGAAGGAACTCTGGCCCGGCGCCTCACGTTCGGCCAAAGCGACATTTCAACCGCAGTTCTGGAAAAAGACAAAAGAACCATCAAGGCCCTCGCTACGGTCGGCATTCCTCTCGCCGTCGCGTTCCACGGTGGTGTTGGTGCCCTCTTTGGCGTGATCGGTGCGCGTCCTTACTGGCATTCGGCGCTCTTTCCCATACTTTTTCTCGTCGGGGCGCTTGCTTCGGGGGGCGCGCTCCTCACGGCCATCGTAGCTTTTTTCTGGCCAAGGGATGGAAAAGCAGAGCACGAAGAGCTGGTCGCCTTGATGGGCAAGATCACGCTCGGGCTCCTAGTTTTCGACTTCCTTCTGGAATGGGCTGAAGTCTCGATCGCATTGTGGGGCTCAATTCCATCTCACGTGGCGGGATTCAAACTGATGCTCTTCGGTCCTTACTGGTGGGTGTTCTGGATCGTTCATCTGCTGCTCGGCGGCGTTGTCCCGGTCGCGCTCCTCACGCTATGGCCAAGCTCCACGAGTGCGGTCGGAACGGCAGCCGCCTTGATCGCCGCGACTTTCATGAGCGTGCGCCTCAATATCGTCATCCCTGCTTTAGCTGTACCCGAATTCGAGGGCTTGATCAGCGCGTACACGGACGCTCGCCTACAGTTTTATTATTTTCCCACCCTGCATGAGTGGCTGCTCATGATGTTCGTGGTGACGGTCGGCATAGCGCTGTTTAACATAGGTTTCCGGACGCTACCCTTGGTTCAGACTAAGGAGAGTTAGCCATGGCAACCGACGGAGATGTCGTAAAAGGGAAGGAAAGCTGGTGCCGCAGGGTTAGCCGAAGGAAATTTCTTAGAACTTCGGCCTTATTAGGCGGGAGCGCGCTGGTCGCTCGGGGTGCCGTTCGCCTCCTTGACTCAACAAGCCCCGCGGAAGCGGCGTATCTCGTACCAACTCGCGATTACGACCTGGCACGTCCCCAGAACATCATCTACAGCGTATGCCAGCAGTGCAATACGCAGTGCGGTATTAAGGTCAAAATCCATAACGGCACCGCGGTGAAAATCGACGGCAACCCGTTCAGCCCGTGGACCATGGTGCCGCATCTCGCCTATAGAACGTCACCCTTCAAGGCCGCTGCCGTGGACGGTCTGTTATGCCCCAAAGGGCAGGCAGGCATCCAATCGGCCTACGATCCGTATCGGCTGGTGAAGGTCCTCAAGCGGGCAGGCCGGCGCGGCGAGGGCAAATGGATAACGATTCCCTTCCAGCAGGCCATCGAAGAAATTGTCGAAGGCGGGTTCCTCTTTAAGCACGTTGCTGGCGAAGAGACACGAAACATAGAGGGCCTGAGAAGCATCCGAGCTCTCACGGACGCCAAGCTGGCCGGGGAGATGAGTGACGACGTCGCAAGGATCTGGAAAAAAGAGCTGACCGTTGCCGACTTCAAAACAAAGTACAAAGATCACCTCCATCTCTTGATCGATCCCGATCATCCGGACCTCGGCCCCAAGAACAACCAGTTCGTCTTTATGTGGGGGCGGCTCAAGGGAGGGCGAGGAGATTTGGTGAGCCGTTTCGTAAAAGATTCGTTCGGCACGGTTAACGCGCACGGCCACACGACCGTGTGTCAGGGCTCTCTCTATTTTACGGGCAAGGCGATGAGCGAGCAGTACCTCCTCGATGAAAAAGAGCTCAAGCACAAGTGGGCGGGTGGAAAGAAATTCTATTGGCAGGCAGACACGGAGAAAAGCGAGTTTATCATTTTCGTTGGTGCCTCACCCTTCGAGGCCAACTACGGCCCCACGAATCGCGCTAGTCGCATCAGCACGGGCCTGGCTGATGGTCGGCTTAAGTTTGCGGTGCTCGACCCGCGCCTCAGTAAGGCCGCGGCCAGAGCGTGGAAATGGCTTCCGATCAAGCCGGGTACAGAGGGAGCGATGGCGCTCGCTTTGATCCGCTGGGTGATTGAGAACAAACGCTACGACGAAAAATATCTGAGAAACGCAAACAAGGCGGCCGCGCAGACAGGGGGCGAGTCAACCTGGTGCAACGCTGCCTGGTTGATCAAGATCGACAAAGACGGGAGGCCAGCAGGGTTCCTGCGGGGCTCGGAGGTTGGACTGCCCAAGATCAAAAAAGTCCTTAGCGATAAGAAGAGCGGGAAGGAAAGGCCTTACGAGTTCGACCCGTTCCTGGTCGCCGTGGAAGGAAAGCTCGTTCCGTTCGATCCCTATGATGAGAAAAACGCCGTCGAAGGCGATCTCCAAGTCAACACAGAAATCGCCGGAACCAGAATCAAGAGCGCGTTTCGTATCCTTTGGGAAGAAGCTTCGTCGAGAAGCATCGAAGATTGGGCCGAGATCTGCGGCATCAAGGCCGAGGACATTGTCACTCTCGCGCGCGAGTTCACCAGCCACGGAAAGAAAGCCGCAGCCGATATTCACCGCGGCGTATCCCAGCACACTAACGGCTTCTACAACGTGCTCGCGTGGTTCACGCTTAACCTGCTGATCGGCAATTACGATTGGGCGGGTGGCATGGCACAGGCCTCGACTTATGATCCGGGCGGAGGAAAAGCTTTCGCAGCGAAACTCCCCGACGGCAGCGAAATCAAATGGGCGCAGCCATTCCCGGTTGGTAGGTTGGGAGGCGACAAAGCAATTCCTTTTGGCATCGATATCATCCGGGCCAACGCGAAATACGAAGAGACAACCATTTTCAACGGCTATCCCGCGCGCCGCCCATGGTTTCCGCTTTCGAGCGACGTCTACCAGGAAATCATTCCCTCCGCGGGCGACGCCTACCCTTATCCGATCAAAGCGCTGTTTCTGTATATGGGAACCCCCGTGTATGCCCTGCCGGCCGGACACACCAACATCGAGATTCTCGCCGACGTTAACAAGATCCCGCTCTTCGTCACGAGCGACATCGTGATCGGGGAGACCTCGACCTACGCGGATTACATCTTCCCCGATTGCTCGTACCTGGAGCGCTGGGAATTCGCGGGATCGCATCCCAATATGGTGTGGAAAGTCCAACCGATCCGCCAACCGGCCATCGCGCCGCTGACCGAGACAGTAAAAGTCTTTGGCGAAGAGATGCCGATGGCGCTGGAAGCGATGCTCCTTGCCATTGCTGAAAAGATGGGACTTCCCGGGTTTGGCAAAGACGCGTTCGGTGAAGGCAAAGATTTCAGGCGTGCCGAAGATCTCTATGTCCGCATGGTGGCCAACATTGCCGCCGGCGACAAGCCGGGCCAGGAAGTTCCAGATGCGGATGACCAGGAAGTCAAGCTCTTTCTCGATTCGCGAAAGCATTTGCCCCGGACCGTATTTGATGCGGAGCGCTGGGAAAGGATAGCGGGGACTTGGTGGCGCAAAGTGATCTACGTTCTCAATCGAGGCGGCCGCTTCGATGACTACAAGGACGGTTACGACGGGGCGCAGCTTAAAAATAAGTACGGCACCTTGATTAACCTCTTTCAGGAAAAGACGGCCAAGACGAAGAACTCGATGACCGGCAAAGCATTCCCCGGGGTTGCGACTTACGTCCCGGCGCCGCTGGACGCACTGGGAAGACCGGTGGAGGACGAGAAAGACGGCTATACGCTTAACTTGATCACGTATCGTGAAGTCTTTCACACCAAGTCCCGTACCGCCGCCGATTATTGGCTGCTCGCGCTTCTGCCGGAGAACTCGATCATCATGAACGTTCGCGATGCCGACCGCCTCGGTCTGCGGGACGGCAGCTGGGTAAGAGTAGTCTCCGCCAGCAACCCGGAGGGCATCTGGGATCTCAAGAACGGAGCCAAGATCCCGATGGTCGGCAAAGTTAAAGTCATTCAGGGAATTCGGCCGGGAGTCGTCGCTTTTTCACTTGGCCATGGCCACTGGGCTTACGGGGCGGGAAGCGCGGTGATCGACGGGAAACGCATTGCCGGCGACCCGCGTCGGGGCAGGGGCGTTCACGCCAATGCGGCCTTGCGCGTCGATCCTGTCATCGAAAACACTTGTCTTTCTGATCTCACTGGCGGAAGCGCGGTTTTCTATGACACGAAAGCGAAGCTGGTAAAGGTATAGGTTATAGAAAGGAGGCTTGGTGACCATGGAAGCACTTAGGATAGGGGGACTAGTGGCTCTGATACTTTGGTCAGCGGTTTTTCTCCTGGTTGGCGAGGGACTCGGACAGACAGCCGGACCGACCACGCATACAATTTTTATGACTGCTCTCGAGATCAAAGGCGGGACCACGACCGAGAAGCTTGCACCTCCAACCGTAAACCCCAAAGATCTCTCCAAGGGCTATGAGTTTAAGGCGCCTGGAGAGGCTGATAAGGCGGATCCCAAGAGGTGGGAGGTTTCGAGCTACAGATTCGATCCTAGCTTTGTGACCGTAAGGCAAGGTGACAGGGTGAACCTGACGGTGTTTGTGGTCAATGGTGACGAGCACGAGAGTTGGATCACTGATCCGGACGGACGCGAGATAGTCCCGAAACGGATTTGGAATCGCGGCCGCGAATACCAGGTCTCTTTTGTCGCGGACAAGGTCGGCTCGTACCAACTGACATGCTCGAGCCACGCGCCTACGATGGCGGCAACATTTCTGGTTCTGCCAAGGTAAGCGCTGCAGACTTAAAATGCGCGGCTGCCGTAGAGGCAGGCCGCTTTCTTCTTCCTTGACCCGACGCCCGCCGCTTCGGTAAACGTGTGCCGACCAGGCTGACGCTGATGTCGGCGCGAATCGGAGGATAGTGCGGCCAATCCGTTCTGGATTAAAGAGCCATTTTAGGGGGTTCGCGGGAGGCCGCCTGTTGTAGTAATAGACTACCCATCGCAAATCGCACGGAGGTTGAAAAAATGGCCGCGCTACCAAAACACTACACCATGTTCAAGTCCAAGTATCCTCGACTGTGGCAAGCCCATGATACTGTCAGTGCAGCGGCTCAAGAAGCTGGGCCTCTGGACGAGAAAGCCCGGGAACTGGTGAAGCTTGGGTTGTCCATCGGAGCGCGCATGGAAGGAGCGGTGCATTCGCACACGCGCAGAGCGCTCGAAGTCGGAGTCAGCCCCGCCGAGATTCGCCATGCGGTTCTCTTGGGCCTCACAACGATCGGATTTCCGTCGACGATGGCGGCGCTCACTTGGGTGGAGGACATCCTAAAACGGCCAGTCAAAGCACGCCGCGCTCGCGGCAAGTAGCAGGGAGTGCCATCAACGGCCGCGCGCCTGCTGTAGGTTCTTGTCAAAGCGGCGAAAATTTATCTCTGAACGCCGGTTAAGCTCAAGATTTTCTGGCATGGAGGTTGCCCGACCTTACATGAAGGGAGGGAAAACCAGTGACAGAGCTACCTCTATTTTTTCAGGTTGAGGTCGAATGGAAAGAGAAGCGCGCGGGAAAGCTACGAGCGGACAGCCTTCCCACCGTGGATGTGGCGGCCCCTCCGGAGTTCGGACGGCAGGAGCAGACATGGACGCCGGAGCATCTGTTCGTGGCCGCTGTCAATAGCTGCTTCATGACGATATTTCTGGCGATCGCGGAGAATTCCAGATTGACAATCGTGAAATTCCGTTCGCGTGCGAAGGGCAAGCTGGAGAAAGTCGAGCCATCGGGATATCAGATCACAGAGGTCGTTATTAAGCCGGAGCTCGTGATCCAGAATGCCAGGGATCTCGATCGGGCCGCGCTGATTTTGCGGAAAGCAGAGAAAAACTGCCTGATCGCGAATTCCATCAAATCGGCTGTGAAAATCGAGCCGGCGATATACCACCAGCAAGTCCCAGCCCAACCCTGTCCCGCCGTGCAGGCTTAAGGCGCAGGGTGGTAAGTCAAAAAAAAGCCTCGCCAATTGATGCCGCGTACTTGCGCGCCAAACGCTCGGATTAAAGCCCGTGGGCACGGCAACGAACAGGTTCCGTCAGGCCTTCACCGCGGGAAACCCATGCCGCGGCGTCGGGCCGGCCCGCGAGTTTTGGTCAGCCCAAAGCTCGTCGGGGACGGGGTTTACTTGTCCCGCCGTTTTGTGATACTTACGGTCACTTTTTAGTCCTTCTTTCCGCCTGCGGCCGGGATGAAATCACCCGCCGGTTATTTTGTCGCCAGCCGTACATCACCGAAAAGTGCTACCTCGACGAGCGCGGCCAACGAGGAGGAAACTCGGTCCCGGTACCAGGAAGTCGTTATGGACATGCCCACAAACCGAGGTGAGCTATGGCTGCGGTCAACAAGAAGCTAGCCGCCCGCGTCCGCCAGCTGCGCCAGCAGAGAAGTTGGACCCAGGCGCAACTTGGCCGCGCGGCAGGATTGACCTTCAAATTCGTCGGGCAAATCGAGCGCGCGGAAGTTTCCCCCACGTTGACGTCGCTCGAAAAATTGGCGCGCGGCTTGAACCTGAGCCTTCCCGACCTGCTCAGCTTCGCCGAGAGGCCGGCGCGAAAGGCGAGGGAGGAAATCGTTCTCAGCTGCTCTCAGGCGGATCTCAAGGTCATTCAACGGTCCCTCGGAATTCTGCACAGGCTTTTCCGCAAGTAGACTGCGCTTTCGCTCAGGTTGGCAGCGCCACTTCGGGAAAGAACTGTTGCACGACGAGACCGATGAGATAGCCAAAACCCGCCGCGCCGACCGCAATCGCGAGAAACTGCAGACCCGACGGCAGCATCGGCTGGCCCGCGAGATGACCTTTGAAGGCGCCGACGCCGAACAGTGTCGCTCCGGCGAGCGCAATCGACAGGGAAAGAGCCGCGACGCCGGTCAAGAGCAAATAAGGAAGCAGCGGAATGAGCGCGCCGAGAACGAACGACAGCCCCATCACGAGCGCCGCCTGCACCGGGCGGTTCAGCTCCGCTGCTCCGAGCCCGAACACCTTCTCCTGGAACGTTCTGAGAAAGGCGCTCTCCTCTCGCAGCAGCAGGCGGACGATGCGATAGCTTTCTTCGCGTCTTAACCCTTCCTGGCTGAGCGCCTTCAACAATCCCTCGGCCGCCAGGTACGGCTCCCTTTCGGCCAAGCTCTCGGCCTCGCGAAGCTCCTTGTCGAAGATGTCCTTCTCCGCGCTCGACGAGAGGTAAGAGCCGGCCGCCATGGAAACGGCGCCGGCGAACATCGCCGTCAATCCCGTGATGATGACGACGGCGTTCCTTTCCGTGGCCCCCTGAACGCCCGCGAGCAACCCGACGGTGCTGATCAGCCCGTCCTGGATGCCAAACACGAACTCGCGGATCCGCGCGCGGCTTTCGATGACCTCCCGCTTCCGTTCGATAACGTCAAGCGCCATGCTCGTTCCGGAAGTTGATCTTTACCGCGGAGGCGCGAAGGACGCGGAGCGGTGGCAGCCCTCTGCGGTAAAATTCGCTAGTATTTCAGATTGAGATCGCCGGTGTCCGCGCCGGGCTTCCAATCCGAAGGGCAGAGCCGCTCCGTGCGCAGCGCGCGCAGCACGCGCAAGGTTTCCTCGACGCTGCGCCCCACGTTCATGGCGCTGACGACGACGTAGCTCACGTTCGCTTCCGGATTGATAATAAAAGTCGCTCTTTGCGCAACGCCTTCGTTTTCGTCGAGCACGCCGTACGCGCGGCTCACGGTCTTTTCGGTGTCGCTGAGGAGCGGATAATCCACCCCGCCCAGCTCTTCGACCCAGTCGCGGTGCGAATCCAGGGAATCCACGCTGACGCCCAAAACTTCGGCGTTCTCGGCGCGGAATTCCGGCGCGAGCTTGCTGAAGCCGATAACCTCAGTCGGGCAAATGAACGTAAAATCGGCCGGGTAGAAAAAAAGCACCAGCCATTTCCCGCGGTACGCGCCGAGCCTGTACTCGCCGACGCGACCTTTATAGATGCCCTTCAAGTTGAACTCCGGCGCTTTTGCTCCAACTGAAACCATAGCTTGCGCTTTCTCCTCTCGGGACGAGGCGCGACCGCTAAGATTGCGGTCGCGCGAGATTTCGCGGCCACCCGTCGAACAACGGCATCATAGCAAAACCGATGCTCCGGGGCGACCGAGCGCCTCAGAGATCCGTCCAGCGCCAGTCGCGAACTTCAGGCAGATCGTCGCCGTAGGCCGTGATGTACTCTTTGTGCTCGATGAGCTTGTCGCGAACGGCCTGTTTGGCGTAGGCGGCGATGGGGGCCAGTTTCGGAACGCGGTCGATCGCGTCGGCAACTAGATGGAAGCGGTCCATGTCGTTTCGGACGACCATGTCGAAGGGCGTGGTGGTGGTGCCTTCCTCCTTGTAGCCGCGCACATGGAGATTGCCGTGGTTCGTGCGCCGGTAGGTCAGCCGGTGAATGAGCCACGGGTAGCCGTGGTAGGCAAAGATGATCGGCTTATCGGTGGTAAAGAGCGCGTCGAAGTCCTTACCGCAAAGCCCGTGCGGATGCTCTTCGGCGGGCTGGAGCTTCATCAAATCGACGACGTTGACCACGCGAATCCTCAGATCCGGATGAATCTGCCGGAGCAAGTGCACGGCGGCCAGCGTCTCGAGCGTGGGGATATCGCCCGCGCACGCCATGACGACATCGGGCTCATAGCCTTTGTCGTTGCTCGCCCATTCCCAGATGCCGATGCCGGCGGTGCAATGCTTGATCGCCGCGTCCATGTCGAGGTACTGGAGCGCCGGCTGCTTCCCCGCGACGATGATATTGATGTAGTTGCGGCTTCGCAGGCAGTGATCCGTAACCGAAAGTAACGTGTTCGCGTCCGGCGGCAGATAGACGCGGATGATATCCGCTTTCTTGTTGCACGCGTGATCGATAAACCCCGGGTCCTGGTGCGAAAAACCGTTGTGATCCTGGCGCCAGACATGAGAAGAAAGCAAATAGTTCAGCGAAGCGATCGGCGCCCGCCAGGGCACCTCGTTGCAGGTTTTCAGCCACTTGGCATGCTGGTTGAACATCGAGTCGACGATGTGGATGAACGCCTCGTAGGAGGAGAAAAGGCCGTGCCGGCCGGTGAGGAGATAGCCTTCGAGCCACCCCTGGCAGGTATGCTCGCTCAGGATCTCCATGACGCGGCCGTTCGGCGACAGGCGCTCGTCGTCAGGAACCGTGTCGGCGAGCCACGCGCGCCCGGTCACCTCGTACAGAGCGTTGAGGCGGTTGGAGCTGGTCTCATCGGGACCGAACACGCGAAAGTTCCGCGCATCCATGTTTAACTTCATCACGTCGCGGAGAAATTGCCCCATGACGCGCGTGGCTTCCGCGAACACGGTGCCGGGCTTGCCCACCTCGACGGCGTAGTCGCGGAAGTCCGGCAGGCGAAGCTCTTTTAAAAGCACGCCGCCGTTGGCGTGAGGATTTGCGCTCATCCGCCGCGTCCCTTTCGGCGCGAGTTGCCTCAGTTCCGGAAGAAGTTTTCCGCCGCTGTCGAAAAGCTCCTCGGGCCGGTAACTCTTCATCCAGTTTTCTAAAATTTTCAGGTGCTCGGGGGAGCTCATCTCCCCCATGGGGACTTGATGGGACCTCCAGGTGCCCTCGATCTTGCGGCCGTCGACTTCCTTCGGTCCCGTCCACCCTTTCGGCGTGCTGAGCACGATCATCGGCCAGCGCGGCCGGCGTCGATTTCCTTTCTGGCGCGCCTCCTGCTGGATCCGTTTGATCTCGCCGATCACCGTCTCCAAAGTCTCGGCCATCAACCGGTGCATGGCCAGCGGCTCGGAGCCCTCGACGAAATAAGGAGCGTAGCCGTAGCCGCTCAGCAAGTCTTCCAGCTCTTCACGGCTGATGCGCGCCAGCACGGTCGGGTTATCAATCTTGTAGCCGTTCAGGTGCAGAATCGGCAGGACGGCGCCGTCGCTGGCCGGGTTGAGAAATTTATTCCCGTGCCAGGCCGCCGCCAACGGGCCGGTCTCGGCTTCGCCGTCGCCCACGACGCAGGCGACGATCAGGTCGGGATTGTCGAACGCCGCCCCATAAGCGTGCGCCAGCGAGTAACCCAGCTCGCCTCCCTCGTGGATGGACCCGGGGATCTCCGCGGCCACATGGCTCGGAATCCCGCCCGGAAACGAGAACTGCTTGAACAGCCTCCGCATCCCGTCCTCGTCTTCGCCGACATGGGGGTACCTTTCGCTGTACGTTCCTTCGAGATAGACATTGGCCACGATCCCCGGACCGCCATGCCCCGGGCCGGTGACGTAGATCATGTCGAGATCATATTTCTTGATGATCCGGTTCAAATGAACGTAAACGAAGTTGAGCCCGGGTGTGGTGCCCCAGTGGCCCAACAGTCTGCTTTTCACGTGCTCTTTTCTTAAGGGCTCTTTGAGCAGCGGGTTGTCGAGCAGGTAAATCTGCCCCACCGAAAGATAATTGGCGGCGCGCCAGTAGCGATCGAGCGCCTCGAGCTCTTCTTGGGCCAGGAGATCCGGCATAAATACTCTCCTCTCTGTTCAGCGCGGGGCCAGCTTTGCCGTCTCGCGGGCGATCAGCGCCTCTTCGTCGCTGGGTATGACGTACGCCTGGATACCGCACCCGTCCGTCGAGATGCGCGCTTCGGCGCCAACCGCGACGGCGTTTTTCAGCGGGTCAAGCCGAAGCCCCAGCCACTCCATCCCGGCTGAGATCTTTTCCCGCACGAGCGGGCTGTTCTCCCCGATGCCGCCGCTGAAGATCACGGCGTCCGCGCCGCCCAGCACCGCGAGATAGGCGCCGAGGTACTTGCGCGCTCGGTAACAGAAGAGATCGACCGCCAAGCGCGCGCGGGAATTGACCGCGTAGTCCGCGAGGAGCCTGCGCATGTCGTTGGAAAGCCCCGAGACTCCGAGCAAGCCGGAGCGCTGGTTGAGCAAATTCTCGATCTCGGCGATATCGAGGTTCGCTTGTCGAGCCAGGTAGGTGACGATCGCGGCGTCGAGGTCGCCCGAGCGCGTGCCCATGACCAGGCCTTCGAGCGGCGTGAAGCCCATGGAGGTATCGACCGACTCTCCGCCGCGAATCGCGGCGGCGGAACAGCCATTGCCCAGGTGAACCGTTACGATTTTGCTGTTCGCGATGGGCGCCTCGGTGATCTCGCCGTAGCGGAGCGCCGAGTAGTGATGCGCGAGACCGTGAAAGCCGTAGCGCTTGATCTTGTGGCGCTCGGCGAGATCGTAGGGCAGGGCGTAAGACGAGGCCTCCGCGGTGAGCGTGCGGTGAAAAGAGGTGTCGAAGACGGCGACCATCGGCAGCGCCGGCCCCAGCACGGCGCGGGCCGCGCGAATGCCGCTCACGGAAGGCGGATTGTGCAGCGGGGCGAGAGAGGTCAACTCGTCGAGCGCCGCGACGACTTCATCGGTGATCAAGACCGAGGTCGTGAAGCGGTCGCCGCCGTGAACCACGCGATGGCCGACCGCGTCGAGGTTCCGCAGCCCATGGGAGCCTTGAAGCTCGCGTATGAGGTACGCCACCGCCTGCTCGTGGTTTTCGATCTTGGCGCTCGCGCGCGCGGGTTTTTCGCCAAAGAGCTGAATCTCGCAGGTCGCTTCCTCGCCGATCCGTTCGATCAGAGCGCGCGCGAGTTTGCGATCGTCGCGGCCGGAGGCGGCTTCGCCGGCGACTTCGATCACCTGAGATTTTAATGTCGAGCTACCGCAGTTGAGGACTAAAACCCGCACGGCTTACAGCATGAAGGAAACCGCTGCGGGATTCCAGTCGGAAGGCAGAAGTCAGAATTCAGAAGGCAGAAGTCAGAATTCAGAAGGCAGAAGACAGAAGGGAGAAATCAGAGGGGTCGGTAGGATGGGTTGAGGCGCTTTGCGCCGATACCCATCGGTCTTTCCCCCGGTGGGTTTCGCAAGGCTCAACTCACCTACGGTTTCGGATGTTTCAAGGACAAAAAGAAAAACGAACGACGGTGGGTCTCGCGGGTGCGAAATGAGAAGTCAGAAGACAGAAATCAGAATTCAGAAGGCAGAAGACAGAAGGCGGAAATCAGAAGGCAGAAGGCAGAAATCAGAAATCAGAATTCAGAAGGCAGAAGGCAGAAATCAGAAATCAGAAGTCAGAAGGCAGAAGACAGAAGGGAGAAATCAGAAGGGTCGGTAGGATGGGTTGAGGCGCTTTGCGCCGATACCCATCGGTCTTTCCCCCGGTGGGTTTCGCAAGGCTCAACCCACCCTACGGTTTCGGATGTTGTCGGTCTATCGGAGCAAAGCTCGATCAGGAGCCCTGATCGTCGGACAGCGTAAAATAAAAACTCGCGCCTTGGCCGACAACCCCTTCGGCCCAGATTCGGCCGCCGTGGCGATGGACAATTCGCTGCACGGTCGCAAGCCCGATGCCCGTCCCTTCAAATTCTCCCGCGCTGTGGAGACGCTGAAAGACGCCGAAGAGCTTGTCCGCGTACGCCATATCGAAGCCGGCGCCGTTGTCGCGCACGAAAAAAACTCGGCTGTCGGGGTTTTCCGTCACGCCGAACTCGATTTTGGCTTTTTCTTTTTTGCTCGTGAATTTCCAGGCGTTCCCGAGAAGGTTTTCCAAAGCCGCGCGCAACAGCCCGGGGTCCGCGTGCGCCTCGAGGCCGGAAGCGATGACCCACTCAACCTGGCGCTGCGGGGCGGACCTTTGCAGTTCTTCCGCGATCCGGCGCGCCAGCGCGCTCATGTCGACGATCTCGACGCGGAGCTCCGAGCGGGTGACGCGCGCCATCATCAGCATGTCGTCGATGATCTGGCCCATGCGCTCCGTTGCCGCGCAAATCCGCTGCAGGTAGCGCTTCCCTTGCTCGTCGAGTTTGTCCGCGCAATCTTCGAGCAGCGCCTGACTGAAGCCGTTGATGCTCCTCAAGGGCGCGCGCAGGTCATGGGAGGCGGAGTAGCTGAAAGCCTCCAGCTCGCGGTTCACGGCTTCGAGCTCGATCGCGCGACGGTTCAAGCGTTCATTGAGCATGCGAATCTCTTCCTCGCGTCTCTTGCGCTCGGCGATGTCGACGAGGATACCGGTAAAGTAATAGCGCGGCCCGATCTTCCACGCCGTCAAGGACAGCTCCAGCGGGAACTCCGTCCCGTCCTGGCGCCGCCCGATGACCTCGGTGGTGCCGCCGATGACGCGGCTCTCGCCGGTCGAACGAAAGCGGTTGAGCCCCTGCTCGTGGGCGGCGCGAAATCGTTCCGGCATGAGAATCGTGAGCGGTTTTCCCATCACCCCTTCGGCGGCATATCCGAAGATGCGCTCCGCGGCGCGGTTGAACTGCGTGATGTTGCCGTCGCTGTCCGCCGAGATAATCGCCTGGTTGGCGGTTTCAACGACGGCGCGAAACCTCTCTTCGCTTGCGCGCAGCGCCTCTTCCGCGCGCCCGCGCTCGGTGATGTCGCGAATCGCCGCCAGCGTGGCGGGCTGTCCCCGGTAGGTGATCCTCACGGCGGCCGCCTGCAAGGTGCGGATCTCCCCGTCGGCGCGCCGGATACGGTACTCGTAGATCGAGGGAACGTTCTCGCCGCGCTGGCGCGCCAGCGTCCTCTCGCGCAACATGGATTTTTCCTCCGGGACGACAAACTGGTCGCACGGCTGTTCGATCACGTCGGCGAGGTCCTTGACGCCGTGAATTCGGAGAAACCCTTTGTTCGCGAACTTGCGCGTGGTGCCGACGCTAATGAGAATGCCGTCGGCGACGTTATCGACCACGGCGCGGTAGATGTCCTCGCTTTCCCGCAGCGCCTCCTCCACGCGCTGGCGCGCGAGGTCCGACTGAGTCAGGTAGCTCGAGGTCGCCCACATCAACGCGCCGAACAGGGCAAGCACGAGCATCGAGGTGGCGAGTTCCTTGTCGTAGAGGCCCGCAGCCTCGCCGAGCAGGCGAAAGCCGCCGAGCGCGACCGTGATGATGAGCGCCGTGACGAGGAGCCGGCGCGTCAAGATACTTCCGGCCGTCGCGCCGGTAAGGAGCTTCGGAAAATCGGGGTCGCGCCGGTCGAACAGAAGCGCGCAGGCAAAGAGAAGAAACACAAGCACGGTGTGAAGCGCGATTCCCGGGCCGGACGGGATCCCGTAGAGGATCGCCGTGTCGGTCGCGTAGCCGATGAGCGCGAGAAGCGGGATTGCGCCGCTCACGAGCGCCGGGATTTCCGCGATCCGGTAGCCGGGCTTGGCCTCGGCATTGAGCGTGAGGAGCGCAATCGCGCCAAACACCAAGGCGAGCGCGCTGTGCGGGGCGGGCCTGCCGGGATAGAGGGCGCCATCCGCGTTCAGCTGGCGCGCGAAGAGGAGCCTGTCGATTCCAAATTCCCAGCCAAAAAGGTACTCGCTCAACGTCGCCGCGCCCAGGGCCAGGACGAAAAGCGCCAGCGCCGTGGCGTAGTAGCGCGATTTTGCGCGGGCGCGGTGAGCGGGGTCGCGGACGAGATGCAAGCTCAGCCCTGAGAGCAACAGTCCCAGGGCCGTGTTCGGGACCATCGCGGGGAGACCGGGTGAAACACGTTTGAGAAAAGTGATGTCGAGCGCCCAACCGACAAAGACAGCGATCGAGACGGCGATAACCGCCGCGATCGCGGTTGGGGAAAATGCCTGGAGAAAGCGCACCAGCCAGTGGTTTCGAGCCGAGCTTTCCACGCCGCCCTTAACCGTTTCGTCCAACGGAGTTCAAGTCGCGGGAGAGCCCCTGAATACGATTCTTGCGCGCTGCTGTCAAACCGCGCGGGCCGGGAGGGGTGCTCGGCCCCGGCCGGCTGATGAAAAACTCACCAGTTCACCTCTCGACACCCTCCCCTTCCCCTGCCGCTCCCGAGCCCGTCTCGCCCTTCGCTCTCCCGCAAGGCGGGCCACGGTGCGAAGAGAACAGCCCCCTCGCCCATTCCGATGGGAGAGGGTTAGACTTGTCCTGGGCGCAGCCGAAGGGGTGAAAGTAATTTTCTTAGCTTGCGGGCGAGCGTAAGCTCATGAATTATTTTTGTGCCGAAGTCGCGTTTCTAGCGCTTGCGTTTCTAGCGCTCTCGGTTGACACGCGACCGGCTCGTCGAATAGTTTTTAACCTGGGTTGGATCTAGAATCGGCCGGACAGGAGCGAGTATGGCGAACACAAATTTGGACCCCGAAAAGCAGCCGGCGCTCGCGCGCGTGGATGTCTACGAAGAGTGGCGCCGGCGGGAAGGCGCACCGCTTGTCGGAGGCATTTATATTGAAGACATCCGCGCCGTCGAAGTCGGTCCGTGGCCGCGCAAGGGCGACGGCGTGAAGGGCGCGCTCTGTTATCTCGATGGCGATGACGAGGCGGACGAACACATCGTCGAGCTCCCCCCCGGCGGCAACACCGCCCCGCTGAGGCACATGTACACGGAAGCGATCTACGTCGTCTCGGGGCACGGATCGACCTCGGTCTGGCTTGAGAAGGGCGCGAAGCAGACCTTCGAGTGGGGTCCCGGCAGCTATTTTGTTTTGCCCACCAACGCCTGGCATCAGTTTTTTAACGCCAGCCTGTCACAGCCGGCGCGCTGGTTTTCCGTCACCGATTTGCCCCAGCTCTTGCGCCAATGGGCGAGCGAGGATTTTGTCTTCAATAACCCTTACGAATTCAGGGACCGCTACGCGGGCGAGCCCGACTACTTCAGCGCCGAGGCGAAGCTTTATCGCGGGCGCGTGTGGGAGACCAACTTCATTCCCGACATAAAAAAGCTGCCGCTTTACGAATGGAAGAGCCGCGGCGGCGGCGGCACCAACGCGTTCATGGTCATGGGGGCCGGCATGATGGAGTCGCACGTCTCGCGCTTTGAGTCCGGCCATTACAAGAAAGCGCACCGCCACGGGCCGGGAGCGCACCTCTACATCATCGAAGGGGAAGGCTACGTGCTGACGCAGCGCGGCGACGAGCCGCGCATTCGCTGCGACTGGAAGGAGGGAAGCCTGTACCTTTCGGGAGCCGGCGAGGGCTTGTGGCTCCACCAGCACTTTAACGTCGGCCCCACTCCCGCGACCTACCTGGTGATGAACCAGGGGATGTCGCGGAAGTACGCCGCCAATCGCTGGCAGGCGAAGGAATCGACCGTGCTCAGGACGGGGGAGATCAGCGGCAAGGAAGGCGGCCGCCAAGTCGAGTACGAGGACGAAGATCCCGAGATCCACCGCATCTTCGAGGAGGAGCTGAGAAAGCGCGGTCTTACGTGCAAGATGAAAAAGATGGTGCCGTGGTGCACCGGCGAGGCGGGAGCGGAAACCGCCAAGGCCCACTTTCTCGACGAGCACGGAGTGTACGTCTGACACGCGCCACGTGATCCGCGCTCGTGACTCGTGTTCTTGTTTCGCGGACGGCTGGCGGGCACGATCGCGAGCCCGCTCCGCGGCGAGCTCGGGTGCGCGCGGCTACCCTGCGCGAGCGAATCGATGCACGACATCCCCGACGATCACGACCACGGCGGCGGCGCGCCGGAAGGAGAGCAAGAGCATCCGCTCTGGAAGCTCGACACGATCGCGCTCACCAGCGTCGGCATCGACGTCGGCACGGCGACCTCGCAGATCATTTTCTCGCGCCTCGTTCTGCGCAGGCTGGGGCGCGAGTTTTCCAGCCGATTCGTCGTCAGCGAGCGGAAAACGCTCTATCGATCTCCCGTCCACTTTACCCCGTACACGGCCGATCGGGCGCGCATCGACGATGAGGCGCTCGGCCGCCTGGTCGACGCCGCCTACCGGGAAGCCGGCCTCGATCCGGCCGATGTCGATACCGGCGCGATTATCCTGACCGGAGAAGCGATCCGGAGGGAAAACGCGCGCGCCATCGCCGATCTCTTTGCCGCCGAGCGCGGGAAATTCGTCTGCGCCAGCGCCGGTCACAATTTCGAGGCGCTCCTCGCCGCGCACGGCTCGGGCGCGGTCGCGCTTTCCGCCGAGCGCGAATGCCGCGTGCTCAACGTGGATATCGGCGGCGGGACAACCAAGCTCGCGGTCGCCGAGCGCGGGCGCGTTTTACAGACGGCGGCGTTTCATATCGGCGGCCGCTTGCTCGTGACGGATTCCGCGGGCGCCATCGCGGTTCTCGAGCCCGCCGCGCGCGAGCTGGCGCGGCGGCTCGGCTACGATTGGCGCGTCGGCGATCGGGTGACGCGCGCGCAAATCGAGAGGGTGACCGATTACATGGCCGAGGCGGTCGTTCGCCTCGCGCAGGAGGAGGCGCCCGCGAGCGAACTCGCGGCGCTCTGGCTTACGCCGCCCCTCGACGGGACCAAGCGCTATGACGCCGTGGTTTTTTCCGGCGGCGTCGGCGAGTACGTTTACGGAAAAGAATCCCGGTCGTTCGGCGATCTGGGCGCGCCGCTCGGGACGGCGCTCCGCCGCCGGATCGGCGACGGCGCGCTTCGCTGGCCGGTTCTGGCCGCGCGCGAGTGTATCCGCGCCACGGTCATGGGGGCGGCGCAGCACACGATCCAGGTGAGCGGCAACACGATCTATCGCTCGAGCGACGGCCTGCTGCCGCGCAAAAATTTGCAGGTGCTGCGTCCGGCCGTCGATCTCGGCGACGCGATCGAGCCGCGCGCGGTCGCCGAGGCGATCGCGAAGCACTTTCGCGTATTCGATCTCGTCGAGGGCGAGGCGGAGGTCGCGCTCGTGTTTCGCTGGGGCGGCCCGCCGGCCGCGCTTCGCATCGCCGCGTTCTGCCGCGGGCTGCTCGAGGGGCTGCCGGGAACGTTGAAGGCCGGGCGGCCGATCTATCTGGTCTTCGATCAAGATCTGGCGGGCTTGGTCGGCACGGTCCTCAAGCAGGAGTTCGGGCTCAAGAACGACCTTCTCGCGATCGACGGCGTCACGCTGAGGGACTTCGATTTTATCGATCTGGGAAAAGTGCTGGAGCCGTCGGGAACGGTGCCCGTAACGATCAAATCGCTCGTGTTCAGGTTGTGAAGCAATTGTCTCGAGAGGGAAAGCGATGCCGCTCTACGACTATCGCTGCGAAGAATGCCACGCCGTGAGCGAGATTTTGGTCCGCTTGGCCGATCTCCAGAGCCCTCCGAGCTGCCCGGGCTGCGGATCGACGCGGATGGTGAGGCTCATCTCGCCGGTGAATTTCAAGGTGGCGCGAAGGCCCGCTTACAGCGAGGAGTTTATCGGCAAGTCCTTGCCGTTTCTCAAACGGCAACCGGAAACCGCGCGTTATCTCGCGGAAGGCGAGGGCTCGGAAGAAGCGCGGGCGGTGCACGTGGCGGAGCGGATCGGGCGCGAGATCGATCGCCAGCTCGAAACGCACGTCTTTAAAAAGCTCGGCGGGCGCTGAGGCGGCCCGCTCTGTCACGCGGCTTCGAGAAGCCGCGGCCCGTAAAGCCTGACCGCGTTGTCCCAGAGGATCTTCTTTTTGCTTGACTCCGGGATCGGTTGATCGAGGAACCAGGAAAGCGCCTTATCGGGATCCGGCGCGTCGGGGTGCGGGTAATCCGTGTTCCAGACGATATTCTCGTCTCCCAAAAACTCGATGACCTTGTCCAGCCCGGGCTCGTCGGGATCGGCGGAAATGACCGTCTGGCGCAGAACGTACTCGCTCGGCTTCAGGCGCAGCCCGTGGCCGAGGACCGCGCGCCGCCCGTGCGAGTGATCGTCCATCCGCGGAAGCCAAAACAGCGCCCAGCCGACGTTGGACTCGAGAATTCCCAGGCGAAGTTTCGGATAGCGCTCCAAGACGCCGCCGAAGATAAAGTTCGCCATCGTGATCATGTTATCCATGGGAAAACCGATCATGTGATCCAGCGCGCGCGCAGCCTCATCGTCGCGCCTGATCTTGCGGAACGGCGCCGCGCGCCGGTGGCGCGACTCGCCGTGGACCGAGATCGGAAAGTCCAGCTCGCTCGCCAGGGCCCAGAGCGGCTCGTACTGCGGATCGTGGAGAACGCTGCCCTCGGGAAGAAGCGGATTGCGCGCCGACACGGCGCCGAGCTTTTCGACCGCGCGGCGGGCTTCCGCGACCATCTCGACCGGGTCCGCCCCGGGAAGCGTCGCGGTCCACTTGAGGCGCTTGGGATCCGCGCTCGCGTACTCCGCGCACCAGTTGTGATAGGCGCGCGCGAGCGCGGCGCCCATCTCGGCGTCCTTGAGCGACATTTCCATGATCCGATTGGCGTTGGTCGACAGAATCACCTGGATGCTCCAGCCGTGGCGGTCCATGTCCCGCAGGCGTATGTCCGGCGACCACCACTTGCGATACGCCTCGCCGTACTTGTCCTCCATCCACTGGTCGTGAAACGCCGGCGGCAAAAACTGCTCCCCGGCGGGAAAGTATTTGTCGTCGGGCGCGTAGACGAAAAAATTTCGCTGCATGCCGATGACGCGCGGGATGCGCTCCCGGTAGTCGGGCTCGACGTAGCGCTCCCAGAGATACTGCGGCTCGTGATGGTGCGCGTCCGCGTCGATCACACGGTAGTTTTTGTCCATCGCTTTTCTCCCTTTTCTCTTGGGCCTTTCCCCCGCGCGCCCTCGCGCTAGACGCGCTCGAGCGCGGCGGCGAGGTCGGCGATCAGGTCCTCGGTGTCTTCAATGCCGACGGAGTAGCGGATCAAATTGTCTTTGATGCCCACCAGCCGCCGCTCTTCGGTCGTAAGCTCATAGAAACTCATCAGCGCCGGCTGCTCGATCAGGCTCTCGACGCCGCCGAGCGAGGGCGCGATTTGCGGGATGCGGCACGCATCGACGACGCGCGAGGCGGCCTCGATATCGCCGGCGACCTCGAAAGAAACGACGCCGCCAAAGCCGCGCATCTGCCGGCGCGCGACTTCGTGCTGCGGATGCGTCGGCAAGCCGGGATAGTGGACGGCGACGACCTTCGGATGCGCCGCAAGAAACTCCGCCAGCGCCTGCGCGTTCTCGTTTTGCCGCTGGATGCGGAGCGCGAAGGTCTTCAAGCCGCGCACCAGAAGATACGCCCCCATGGGATCGATAACGGCTCCGGTGACCGCCTGCAGCGAGCGAACGCCGTCGACCAGCTCGGCGCCGCCGAGCACCGCGCCGGCGAGAAGATCGTTGTGGCCGCCGAGATATTTCGTCGCGGAGTGCAGCACGAGGTCGATGCCGAACTCGAGCGGCCGCTGGTTGTACGGCGTGGCGAAGGTGGCGTCGATCAGGGTCTTTACCCGGTGGCGCCTGCCGATCTCGGCAAAGCGTTCGAGGTCGACGACGCGATTGTACGGGTTTGTCGGCGACTCGCTGACGAGCAGGCGGGTCGTGGGGCGGATCGCCTCCTCGACCGCCTCGTAGTCGTCGGCGGGCACGACCGAAACCTCGATCCCGTAGCGATGCAGCACTTGCGTCAAAAATTGGCGCGTGCGGCGATACGAGTCGTCGGTCACGACGACATGCGCGTTGTGCGAGAGGACGGCATAGAGGGCGGTGGTGATGGCGGCCATGCCGCTGGAAAAGAGCAAACAGTCCTCGGCGCCTTCCAGCGCGGCCAGCTTTTGCTCCGCGACGCGCTGCGTCAGATTGCCGTAGCGCCCGTATTCCTCGCGCTGGATGCGGCGCTGGAAATGATCGTGCAGCTCCGCCGTATCCCGAAACGTGTACGTCGCGGTCTGCACGATCGGGGTCGCGAGCGCGTTGCCGAGCTTCGGGCGCGGCTCGCCGCCGTGAACCGCAAGCGTGCTAAAGCCGAAGGGCCTGCCGTCGAGGCTGGCCGGAAAGATTTTCTCCGGCGGAGAAGCCGTCGCCCCGTCCTCTTTGTTCTTAGAGCCGGCCATTACCCGTCCAGTAAGCGCACGCGCTCGACGTAGCGCGAGATCGCCTCGCTGATGCGTTTGGGGTCGGGACTCAGCTCGACCGGGCGGTTGCACTGCGTGCCGCGGATGCCTTCGAGCGCGCCCATATGATACGCGATTTTCTGGTCGGCGAACTTGAGCCCGTGCGCGGTGGAGATCACGACGACGCGCTCGTGCCCGTGGATGACCTTGCGCTCGGCGAGCTTGCGCAGCGCGGCGAGCGCGACTCCGGTGTGTGGGCAGTTGAACATTCCCGTGCGGTCGGCGCGCGCGACCTCTTCGGCGAGCTCGGATTCCGACGCCTGCTCGACCACGCCGTTGAAGCGCTTCAGGATCGAAATCGCCTTGCGCACGCTCACCGGGTTGCCGATCTGAATCGCGCTCGCGAGCGTCTTTCGCGCCGTAACGGGCTCGAAGGTCTCGAAGTTCTTCAGGTACGAGAGATAGAAGGGGTTCGCGTTCTCGGCTTGCGCGACGCCGATGCGCGGGAGCTTCGAGATCAGCCCGAGATCGTACATCATGAGAAAGCCCTTGCCGATCGCGCTCACGTTGCCGAGATTGCCTCCCGGCAAAATGATCCAGTCGGGCACCTCCCAGTCGAACTGCTGCACGATCTCGATGGCGATGGTTTTTTGCCCTTCAATGCGGAGGCTGTTCATCGAGTTCGCGAGATAGATGTGCTTGTGCTTGGTGATTTCTTGGACGGCGGCCATGCAGCCGTCAAAGTCGGTGTCGAGCGAGAGCACCAGGGCGCCGTTGGCGAGCGGCTGCACGAGCTGCGCGGGCGACACTTTATCGCGGGGCAAAAAGACCACGGTCGGAATCCCCGCCGCCGCGCCGTACGCGGCCAGCGAAGCGGAAGTGTCGCCGGTGGAGGCGCACGCGAGCGCGTCGATGGGCTCGCCGTTGGCGATCATCTGGTTGACGACCGACACGAGCACCGTCATGCCGAGATCCTTGAACGAGCCGGTGTGGGAGTTGCCGCACTGCTTGACCCAGAGATCCTCGATGTGGAGCTGCTTGCCGTAGCGATTCGCCCAAAAAAGGTTGGTGTTGCCCTCGCACGTCGAGACGATGTTCTCGTTGTCGATAAACGGAACGACCCACTCTTTTTTTGACCACACGCCAGAGCCGTAGGGATATTCATTGACGCCCAGGCGGTCGTCGAAAAGCTTGATCCAGGCCGAGGCGGCGCGCGTTCGCAGAGCGTCGAGATCGTGACGGACCTCGAGCAAGTCGCCGCACGAGGGGCAGCGGTAGATGATCTCGAGCAGGCTATACTGGCCGGGGCATCCGCGGATGCATTGAAACCACGCCTTATAGCTCATGAGCCATTCTCCGTCCTGGCGCTCAGCGCCCCTTCTATTTTGCCTACTTTAGCGAAGATATCCAACGGCGCCAGTTCCGCTCGCCGAAAGAGAGCGGAAAATCCGCGCCGGTCCAGAGCGCCTCTGCACCGCTCTTATTACGGAAAAGATCGACCGGTCAACAGGATTTCTTTTGCTGCATCTTGCCGTTCGGCCGCTCCTCGAGCCCGCACGGAAGCGCGCGCAAAGTTTTATCAGCGCTGCGACTTTCTCCGGGGCTTTGTTTCTCGATCGGGACGGAAGCTCGAGCCGCGTTCGGCTCGTGATCGTCTTTACCGTGGCACAAACGTTGCGAACGAAAAAATGCCGAGGAGGGAACCATGGCTGCCGGCCCGATAAGGGAAGAAGCGCAAGACGAATCGATTACGGAACTGCTCGGCGGGATTTTCCAG
Source organism: Candidatus Acidiferrales bacterium (assembly GCA_035559995.1). Classification (GTDB taxonomy): domain Bacteria; phylum Desulfobacterota; class Binatia; order UBA9968; family UBA9968; genus DATMAM01. The sequence goes on along the minus strand of DATMAM010000052.1, from coordinate 16,715 downwards.
GACACCCGGCGGCTTTATTCCCAGGAGCTTTTGGCCGCGAAGCTGGAAACCAAAGAAGAAGTCAACAAGGCGATGAAGTCGGCGCTTTCGTTCGGCGCCGGCGCGACCCCCGATCTTGACAGAGCCGATCGCGAGGCAAAAAATAATTCCCGGTCCAATTGCGATTGCCAACAAACTCGAAGCGCGCCAGCGCAGGGAGGGAGCTTTATGCCGACCTACGAGTTTCGTTGTCAGAAGTGCGATAAGGTTTTTGAGCTGACCTGCTCGTTTTCCGATCTAGACCGGGCGCGGCGGGACGGAATCAAGTGCGCGACCTGCGGCAGCCAGGACGTTATCCAGCAGATTCCGGTCTTCCAAGTCCAAACATCGAAAAAGAGCTAAAAAACAACTGACCACCGCGCCCGATCCAGAGCTGGGATCTGTCGCCCCTGCCCGTACCGACGAGCGGCCGCCCCGGGAATTGGGCATTTTTTTGTTTCGGGAATCCCGCTCTTTGCTTAAAGCAATCGCGTCCTCAGGGCCGGCTTTCATCGAGCTTTAGCTTTTCTGCGCGCGCGCCGGCAACATTCCATTCAAGCAGGAGCACCGCAAAACCGGCGATCAACCCGGCCAGGTTCGCTGCGATCCAATAGGTTCCCGAAGGCGAGGGGATAAGAAGCAAGCCCGAAATCACCATGACCGCACGCCTGGTCGAGCCCAGAGGCCGAAAAAAGTAACCGACCAGCCCGATCGCGATAAACACGACGCCGACCGCGGCGGTCAGGAGGGCCGCCAGTATCTCGGCTAATGTGCCCTTAAACAGAAGCGCGGGATGGAAAACGAAGACGAACGGCACAACGTAGGCGGCAATTCCGAGTCGCATGCCGGTCCAGCCGGTCTTCCAGAAGTCCGAGTGGGCGATAGCGGCGGCCGTGTACGTGGCAAGGCAATCGGGCGGCGTGATGAGCGAGAGCATGCCAAAATAAAAAAGGAAAAGATGGGCGGCGAGCGGGTCTACACCGAACTCAGCCAGCGCCGGCCCGACGAGAACCGCCAAGGTGATGTAAACGACCGTCGTCGGCAGCGACATTCCGAGCAGAATACAGACCGCCGCCGTCAGCAGAAGAAGGACAGACACATTGCCGCCGGAGACGGTTGTCAGGACCAGCGAAAGCTTGAAGGTCAGACCGGAAAGTTGCAGCGCGCCAATGACCAACCCGGCCAACGCGGTGATTACGACGATATCCAGGAGCGTCCGTCCGGTCTCTTCGATACCGGCAATCATCGCCTTGAAGGTCGGCCGCGTCTGCTTCTGGAAAACCCCGATAGCCAGTGTCAGGAGCACGGTGGCGATGCCTGCCTTGCCCGCCTCCCAGTTTTGCAACATGAGCGCGTAAACCAAAAAGGCGAGCGGCAAGACAAACACCCACCCGAAACGCATCGCCTGGCCGAGCTTCGGGGTCTGCGCCGCCGGTAGCCCGCCGAGGCGATGCTTGGCCGCTTCGAGATCGACCTGGGTAAAGAGGGCGAGATAATAGAGAAGGGCCGGGATCGCGGCGGCGAGCGCCACCTGCCCGTAGGGGATACTGAGGAACTCCGCAATGAGAAAGGCCGCCGCCCCCATGACCGGCGGCGTGATCTGCCCTCCGTTCGAGGCCACCGCCTCGATAGCCGCGGCCAAATGCGGAGGGTAGCCCGCTCGCTTCATCATCGGGATCGTGATGGCGCCGTCGATCGCCACATTGGCAACCGCGCTTCCCGAGACCGTGCCAAAAAGGCTGGAGGAGACTATCGCGACCTTGGCCGGGCCGCCGCGGTATCTTCCCATCGCGATCAAAGCGATGTCGGTGATGAACTTGTCGCCGCCCACGGCGTAAAGCGCCTGACCGAAAAGGATGAACGCGACGACGACGCTTGCGGCGACGCTCAGCGGAATCCCCAGAATGCCGCTCGAGTCGAGATAGAGGTAGCTTGCGATTCGCTCCCAAGACGATCCTTTCGCGTAGAGCAAGCCCGGAAAGAGGTAGGCGAACTTCGCGTACAGAACGCACGCGGCCGCCACCCAGACGAGCGCCCAGCCGCAGACGCGGCGCGCCGCTTCCAGAATGAGGAAGATAGCCAGGCCGCCCAGGAGCCAGCGTTCAGGCGCGAGCACTCCGAGCTGATAGGCAATCTTCGGGTAAAAGGCCACGATATAGCCGCCGGCGATGAGGCTTGCGGCGGCGCAGAGCCAATCCCACCACGGCACCCGGTTATCGGCTTCGCTTTGACGCGCCTTGACGCGAAGAAAGACGCTCGCCAGAGCCAGGCCAAAAAAGAATCCCAGGAACTGTTCCTTGAAGAAGGCCAGGCCCAGATAGATATGAAGCTCGCCGGCCCACGCGGCGCCGGCGAGCGTAAGGGTGTAGAGCAGAGTTCGATAAAGAGCTTTCGCGGGTCCCGTAAGAGAGCGGGCCCTGGTGGTTGTCGATCGCTCGTCGGTCATGGAGGGCGGGAAAGGCGGGCCCGCGGCCGGCAGCGCAGCCTTTGTTCCGACATCGCCGCGAGCGGCGGGCTAGTTTTGCGCGAGCAGCTTTTGCTGCACTTGGTCCATCTCCTTTTTCCAAGCTCCTTTCTCCTGATAGAACTTGATCGCTCCCGGATGATAGGGGATGGTCACGTCGGCCGAGACGGCGCGATCGCGCGTCCATTCTTTAAAAGCGGGGTGAATCGGCTTGAGCTTCTCCTCGTTCTCCCAGATGGCTTTGAGGATCGCCCCTACCACTTGATCCGGAGCCGCCTTGTGAGTCGCGAAATAGACATCGTAAGCGGCCGTGCAGGTATCCTCGGTTATCGCGGCGGCGCTTCCCGCTTTCATCAGGAGCGGATAATACCCGGGAACCGCCTGACGCAGGCGCTTCTCACCTTCGGGCGAGCAGTCGTGGGACAGGTGGCGCACCCCGACCGCGGCGTCCGCCTCGCGGATCTTCGCCATATTCAACGCGCCAACCGTAACGTCCGCGCGCCCCTGCACGAGCGCGTCGATGCCGTCGTTGACGGCCGGCACCGGAACGACTTTCACATCGTTCCAGCTGAGCCCGCCGCTGGCGAGCGCGCCGTACATGTTGAACCACACGGCCTGGTGGGCGGGATACTCGCCGGTCACTCGCTTGCCTTTGACGTCGTGGACGCTCTTCAAGGGCGAGTCTTTCTTTACCAGCAGGCCGACGATTAGCGGCGCGCCGCGCATCACGAGGCGGACATTCGGGGAATGCTGAAAGTCGTTCTTTCCGCCGACCTTGAGCTTGTGCGGGCCGAGATAGGCCATCCCCATGTCGACCGCGTTCACGATCGCGAAATCGAGTTCGCCGCCGTTGAGCAGCGGCAGGAACGTGCTCGTTCCGGTGTAGGGTTGAATGTTGACTTGCATCGGCGTCGCTTCGGAGGCCACCTTGGCGAGCCCGCCGGCGAGCGCATAAAAAACCGTGCCCGGCGGATTGGTGCCGATCGTGACCGCGCGCGGCAGCTTCCGGGCTTCCGCAGAATAAACCGGAGCGCCCGCCGGAGCCAGAAAAAGAAAGGCAGCGAGAACCGCCAGAGCTCTCTCAGCTTTGTGCATCCCTGGCCTCCTTTTTCCTACCCTCAACTCGAAACGCGCGACCCCAAACCGAGACCTTGCTAAGCTTTTCCCCACAGCGCCTCGGTGGCCAGGCGCGCGCCTTCCGCCATCGCCGCGAGCTTGGCCCACGCAATTTGCGGGTCGCCGACGCGCGGCCCGAGGCCGCAGTCCGTGCCCGCCATGACGTTTTCGCGGCCGACGATTTTCGCGTAGCGGACCAGACGGTCCGCGATGAGTTGCGGGTGCTCGATGAAGTCGCTGTAGTGTCCCACGACTCCCGGGATCAGGATTTTTTCCTCGGGAAGCTTCACTTCTTCCCAAACGCGCCATTCGTGCTCGTGGCAGGGATTCGACGCCTCGATGGAATACGCCTGGGCGCGCACCTTTAAGACGAGATCGACGATGTCTCTTAGCGGGATGTCGTGCTTGTGCGGCCCGTGGTAGCTGCCCCAGCAGGTGTGGAAGCGCACCCGCTCGGGAGGTATCCCGCGCAGCGCGTAATTGAGCGCATCCACGCGCACCTCGGCGTAGCGCCGGTACTCCGCAACGCTCATCTCCGGATAGATCTGCCAGGCGTCCGGCAGATCGGGATTGTCGATTTGCAGCACGAAGCCCGCCTGCACAATCGCCCGGTATTCCTCGCTCATCGCCTCGGCGAGCGCAAACAGGTATTCTTCGTCGCTCCGGTAGTAGTCGTTCTTGAGCCAGTGCTCGAGCGTTCCCGGAGCGACCGCCGGAAGAAACGCCTCCTCGAAGCGGGCTCCCTGGAGCGCGGCTTTGAAATTTTCGATGTCTGCTTGCACCGCGGCGTGGCCGACATACTTGAGCGGCGCATTGCAGAAAACCCGCCAGACATTCTCGCCGCGAATTGTCGTTAGCCTTTTCTGAAAATAGTCGGGGAATTCTTTCAGGTCGCGGCCAAAGATCGTCGACGGCCGCTCGTCGGGCCTCGCGGGGCGCTCGATAAAGCCGCTCAAGCGCTCGCGCGCGTAACGGGAAAAATTCGGCTTGCCGAGCTCGCCGTCGTTGATCACGTCGAGCCCGCACTCGAGCTGTTTTTTTACGCCTTCGGCGACCGCGCTTCGCACCCGGCGCGCGAGCGCGTCGGCGTCGTAAGGCTGGCCGTTGTTGCGCGCCACGAGCATCTGCTTGAGATCCTCAGGCTGTGGCAGGCTGCCGGCATGGGTCGTAAGGATCCGCTCGCTGCTGCGCTTCATCGGCGGCTCCGTCTGCGGGTGGGTTTGGTAAAAGAGTGTTTCGTGAGCTTACGCTCGCCTGCAGTCATGAAAAAGATCCCTCACCCTAAACGTCTCCCAGCGGAGGGAAAATACGACGGTGCCGAATCTTCGTAGGACTCTCGTAGGAGTACGCGCGCTCTTTTCAAAGGTCCCCTATCGTCCGCCTCAGGCGTACGCGTCGTAAATCCCGTCGAACTTGGCGAGCTTAAAACGCACCATGTTGCGCGCCGCGGCGCGAACCAGCTCCTGGTCGCGCGCGGAATGGGCGAGGCTCGCGACGGTCTTTGCCGCCATCGCGGTGTGCTCCTTGTCGACTTTGCCGTGCACGATGAAAAACGCGCGCGCCTCTTCATCGATGCCGTAGTGCTTGGCCAGATAGGTGTCGAACTCCTCCGAGTAACGGCACACCATCGTCTCGTTCACGAGCGCGCCCGCGCGCGCTTCCGCCTGCGAGCCCAAAAACATGCCGCGGATGATCGCGCCCGTGTGCGCGACGCACTCGTAGATCAACAGCTCCTTCTCAAAGTCTTCGTCGGTGAGCCCGATCGCCTTCCCGAACCGCTTCATCAGCTCCGGATGGGACTGCTCTTCGTTAAAAAGGTGCAAGAACTGCTCGTACGCGGGCGGGTTGTTGGCGTTTCTCACCATGCAAAATGCCAGTCCCTTGAGAATCGCGTGATTGGACAAGTAGTGCTGGAGCGCGAAGCCCTGAAGCCGCCGGCGCGACAGCTTGCCTTCCCTGAGCTCGCTGAAATAGCGGCTGCTCATGAGCCGCTCGACGCCCGGATTGATGATGTCCCGAAACAACGAATCGATAAAATTTGCGCTTTCCATATCTCGTCCCGTCCGGCGCCGGCGCCCGAGGAGGATGCCGGATGGCCGAAGGCTGTCAGACCTCCAAAGAACTGTCAACACCGGCGGGGATGCTGTGAAGTGCTCGAAAACTTACCGTGCGGCGCGTTGAGGCGCGCGCCCTGAGCAATCGTAGGGAAGCTACTGCGCCGACGGATCGAGGGTCAAGCGAAATTTCGCCGGGCGCGAGCTGGCTCCTGTGAGGGTCGGAAAGCTGCGGTTACCGGGAGAAGCGGCCGCCGGGCGGCCTTGGGTTCGCGCGAGCCAGCCGGATCGCGAACTCGATCTCCCTCGCGGCCTCGGGACAATAGCGCGCCGCGTAGCTGAGGAGCGATTGCGCGGCCTCCTCGTCGCACTCAAGATCGTACTCGCGCGGCGCCCGATCGATGTAGCTCCGGATCAGGCGCGCGCCTTCCAGCGCCCGGCGAGCGGAAGAACCCTCGGGAACGTGGCTCAACAACGAGTCGTGCGACTCCGGGCGCAAAATTATTTTCACCGGCATGAAAAAAGAACTAGCACACCGCCGATACCAGGAAAATAGAGTTTTCCGCGGCGCAAAAAAATTCACGGATTTTTTTACCGCCGGCTTGCGATTGTCCTAAATCTGAGACAGAATCGCGCCGCCTGCGTTGACGCCGCGAGCGGCTTCGGTAGAATAGCGCATCGTTCGGCGCAACGTCAGCGCGCCTCTCGTGTTCGGCCAGTGATCAAGCCTCAAAAAAGAGGAAAACATGTTCCCGCCAAGAACGCTCGATGAAATCAAAGCGGACATTCGCAGCCGCGTCGGCCACCGCGTTCCCTTTATTCACGCAGAGAAGCCCGAGGTCGACGAAGCTCTGTCCAAGTTGGAGAATCTCGACCCGGAGCGCTGGGCGGCCGCGTGGAATGAGCTGGGAGCGCGCTGGGAAAACAAAGCGCGCGCCGCGGAAGCAGAGAATAACGCCGGCGCGGCCAAGGAGGCCTATCTCAAAGCTTACGGCTATTACGGTATCGGCAGGCACCCGTTTCCCAGCTCGCCCGGTAAGGTGCGCGCGTATGAAAAGACCAAGGAGATGTATCTGGCGGCCGCCCGTTACTTCGAGATTCCGCTGGAGCGCGTTACCATCCCCTTCGGCGAAAAGTCGCTTGTCGGATATCTGCGCTTGCCCGGAAAAACTCCGGCGCCGCTCGTCGTGCATTGGGGCGGGATCGACAACTGGAAGGAAGAGCGCCACACGTTTGCGGAAAGTTTCGTGAAAGAAGGTTGGGGTTGCTTCGTCATGGATAGTCCGGGAACCGGGGATTGCCCGGTTCTCGCGGGACCCGACGCCGATCGCGTTTACGCAGCGGCTCTCGACTATCTCGCGCGCCGGCCCGAGGTCGATCCGGGGCGCATCGCGGTCGTCGGCGCCAGCTTCGGCGGCTACTGGTCGACCAAGCTCGCGTACGCGGAAAGCCGCCGGCTGTGCGCGGCCGTGAACTGGGGCGGAGGCGTGCACTACTTTTTTCAGCGCGACTGGCAGGAGAGGTCGCGCAACGCGCTGTCGTATCTGTTTGACCTGATCGAGGCGCGCGCCAATCTGTTCGGCAAGAAGACTTTTGAAGAGCTGGTAAAAGCCATGCCGGCGCTCTCGCTCAAGGATCAGGGATGGCTGGACAAGCCCTGCGCGCCGCTTCTCCTGGTGAACGGCAAAGAGGATACGCAGGTGCCGATCGAGGATTTCTATCTTCTGCTCGAAACCGGCGACCCGAAAGACGCGCGCCTGTTTCCCGGCGGGCACATGGGGCCGATCCCGGAGGTTTTTAGGACCGTCGTCAACTGGCTTCATTCCAAGCTCGAATCCCGAGCCGTCTCGGGAACGGAGAATCGATGATGCGACATTTTGCTACGCTGGTTGTTTTTTTGGCGCTCGGCTTTGCCCCGGCCTATTCGCAGACTCCCTATTACCAGGGCAAGACGATCACGGTGATTCTGGGCGGTCCTCCGGGGGGCTCGGCGGACATGAGAACGAAAGCGGTCACCGCCGTGCTGCCCAAGCATGTTCCCGGCAACCCGACGATTCTCATGCAGTACATGCAGGCCGGAGGCGGCCGGCAGGCGGCCAATCACATCTACAATTCGGCGCGCCCGGACGGGCTTACGCTCGGGAGCATGGGCGCGGCGCTCGTCGCCAATGCCGTTCTCGGAGAGACCGGGGTTCAATACGACATCGACAAGCTCATTTACCTCGGGACGCCGGACAGCGGCGCCCACTATATCTTTTTGACGCACAGGGAGGCGGGCCTGAGCAACCTCGAGAAGCTGCGCTCCGCTTCCGGGATTCGGATCGGGGCGCAGTCGGTCGGCCATCCCGTTTATATCACCGGCCGGCTCTTCGCCTATATTTTGGATTTAAAGGATCCGAAGTTTGTGACCGGCTACAGCGGCCCGGAGCTGGATCTGGCGCTCGTGCGCCGGGAGATCGACGCGCGCGTCAACATCGGCGAGACTCTGCTCACGCGCGCGTCCGAGTGGCTCGAAAAGGGTCTCGTGGATCTTCACGCCGGTATCGAAATTCCGAAGGGGGAAAAGCACCCGCGTTTTCAGCACCTGCCGGATCTCGAGACGTTTGCCAAATCGGACCTGGAGCGCAAGGTTCTCGGCATGTTTCGCGCCTTCAGGCTCGTGGGGCAAGCCTTTTTTCTGCCCCCGGGGACGCCGCGCGAGACCGTCCAAATCCTTCGGGATGCGATGAGAAAGACATTGAACGATCCCGAGTTTCACAAGGGATACAAGAAGCTCACCGGCGATGATCCGTCGCCTTTGACGCCGGAGGCTCTCGAGAAGGCGATCAAGGAAATCCCGCGCGACCGCGAGGCGGTCGAGCTCTTCAACAAGCTCGCCGGCGGCGGAGCGCTTCCGCCCCGCTGAGCCTTTCCGCGGCGCGGCTGAGCCAGGCTTCTGCAGCGTAGCGCGAATCAGCTTCACCTCGGCTCAAGAACCGGCAGCCCCGGAGGGCGCACGATCCTGTTCTCCAGCCGGCAAAATAAGCCGTAGCCTAAAACGGCCCTCGTTGAGGCGCGCGCGCTCTGTAAAGGGCGGCTTGCGCCGCAGAGAAATATGATAGCGCGTCGCTTTGGATTCGCGGGCAAAGCCGAAAGCCCCCGGCTCTTCGCTCAGAGGGCGGATCCGGCTGTCACTTGACAAGCGGTCGGCGGGTTTTGATAGGTTCGAGTCAAAGGAGAATTCATATGGAACAAGCGAAGCCCGGCGTTTCGCCTCAAGGCGCCAGAACGCTTAACATCGGTATTGTCGGTATCGGCGTCGGCGCTTCCGAGATCCTGCCGGCAATGGAGTCGATGCCGCAGCTCAAGCTTGTGGCCGGAGCGGACGTGAACCGGCGAGTGCTGGAAACCTTCCAGGCGAGATACGGGGCCAAAATCTATGACAGCATAGAGAAACTCTGCGCCGACCCGGACGTGGAGGCGGTCTGGATCTCGACGCCGAACAAGTTTCACGCGCCCCACACGATCATCGCCGCCAACCACGGCAAGCACGTGGTGGTGGAAAAGCCGATGGCGATCTCGCTCCAGGAGGCCGAGAGCATGATCGAGGCGGCGGAGAAAAACAGGATAAAGCTCATCTGCGGCCACACCCAAAGCTACGGCCCGCATATCCGAACCATGAGGCGCATCGTTCGCTCGGGCGAGTTGGGAAAGCTCTGCGCGATGCACGTTTGGGCGTACACCGATTGGATGCTGAGGCCGAGAACGGCGGAAGAGCTCGATCTCGCTCAGGGAGGGGGGGTGCCTTACCGGCAAGGTCCGCACCAGATCGACTCGCTGCGTCTTTTAGGCGGCGGCATGGTGCGGAGCGTGCGCGGCACCACCGGCCAGTGGTTTCCCGGCCGCCCGATCCCGGGTTATTACTGCGCGTATATGGAGTTCGAGGACGGGACGCCGGCAACGCTCATGCACAACGGTTACGGCTACTTTCTCGCCTCGGAGCTCGTTCCCTGGGGAACGGATCGAACGCGCTACACGCCGGAGGAGAGAGCGGCGATAAGAAAAGGGCTGCTCGACGGGACGCGCGACGAGAGCAAAGCCAAGGACGCGATGCGGATCGGCGGCGAGAAGGAAGAGCAGTATTTTCGCGCTCAGCGAGCCGGGCGCCCGTGGGTGCCCAATGATCTGGGCATTCTGATCGTGAGCTGCGAGCGGGGCGACATCCGCCAGTCGCAGTACGGCCTTTACGTCTACAGCGACGACGGCTTAAAGGATATCCCGCTGCCGCAGACCGGCATGTCGCGCCGCGGGGAGCTGGAGGAGCTTTACAACGCGGTCGTGCTGAACAAGCCGATCCGCCACACCGGGCGGTGGGGGATGGCGACCTTGGAGGTCTGTCTTGCGATCATGCAGTCGGGACGAGAGAGGCGCGAGATCTTTCTCTCGCATCAGGTGCCCGCGCCGGAAGACGACGACTGAGCCGCGCGTCGGCACGGCCGCTAGGGAGCGTAAATCTCGATCCGAATCGCCTCTCCCCGGCCCGACTCCGGACAGGCGCTGACGCCGATCAGGCAATCCATCTCCGCGCGGAAATCGACGTGGGCTTCCGTTTTCGGCCGGATCATCGTGTCGAGCATCGCGCCGGTGTCCGGATCGATCCGCATCGTCTGAAAAATGTTGAACGGGCTGGGAATGTCCTCCGCCGCGATATTCCACGGCGCGAGGGCTTCGGTGAGATTTTCCCAGCAGCCGTGATCGGGGATGTCCTCGGACCGCTGCGGGTTCAGATCGACGCCCTCGGCGAAAATTCTCTTTGCCGCGCCTTTGGCGACGAGCTCGAAGCGCTTGCGGCTGCACATCCCTTTCTGCAAGTCGTGCTTTCCCTCCGTGAAGGTGTCCTCCACGATCGTGAGCATCGGATTGTTGAACTTCGAGATGAGCTGGTCGCCGCGGCTGATGAAGATCTTCGCCTGATTGGACTTCGTTCTCGCCTGATCGAAACGCTCGCGCAGGTTGTCGAGATTGAAGGCGACGAAGTCCACGACCGTTCGGCCGGCGACGCGCAGCCGCTCGCCCTTCTTGACGACAAAAGCCTTGCCGGAATTCTTCGGGACGATTTCGCTGTGCAGCAGCGCCATAACGGCCTCCGTTTGACTTAGTGCGCCGCCGACTGTAGGGGGCGCGATTCATCGCGCCCGGTGTATTCTTTCACCGAGTAAACTTCGCCTCTGAAAGCCTCGTAGATGACCGCAGTAAACAGCCGCTAGCGAGCACGCGTTCATGAACTTGAGGCAAGGTCCAAATCCGAGGGCGAGTAGAGCTTAATCTCCTTAATAGCTTGAAATCTTCCATCTGCGGACGCGAGCGCATCGGCACCGACTCTTAAAGTTATCGCTGCGATCAATGAGTCATTCGTCAGCAACCCGAATCGCTCCTGGATCTCGAGCGCTTTGTCCATGAGATCATCCTCATGGCAGGGCTCAAATCCCAGACCAAGTGTCGCGAGGGCTCTCACCTTTTCGCGATAGATTGTTAGGCGCTTGACCAGCTCCGGTTTGGCTGCAAGCTGGCGAGCTGGGTTTGCGCCGCGCGCGTAGCCCCGCATTACCGCTTCCGTGACCATCAGCCGGTGCATGGTTTCCTGCCATACAGGCTGCGGCAAGACTCCAGTCACGTCTCCACTTTGGATGCGCCGCAGCAGCCGCTGGGCTTGCACTGATACTCCTTGTTCCGCGTAGATCAAAACATTTGTGTCGAGCACGCAAAAGCTCCCAGCAGGAATATCGTCGAGGTTCATAGATCCCATGCATCTTCTTCAAGTATATGGCGAAGCTGTTTCGGCGGAATCTTCATCGGTCTTTCGCAGAAGAGATGATAGGCCATCTTTCGTTCCTTTGGCGTCGCGGCGTCTTTGCGAAGATACTGCACGAGCGCCTCCTGGATCAGGTCACTGAGTGGCCGCCCTTCCTCGGCAGCGCGCCGTTTGGCCAGGCGCATAATATCTTGTTCAATGAGAGTGCCGATTTTTTGTTTCATGTGCGTGTCTCCGGGGGTCAAGTGGCTTATGCGTGTTCGATCCGATCGTCAATGGTGATTAGCCCACTCAAGCTTAGAGAAGAATTCAAGAATTGTCAAGAATTCTACTGACTGAGGGTTTAACGACGATAATCGGCGGCTAGCGAACCAGGGCGTCGCCCTGCGCAAGTCTGACCGAAGCCGATAAGTCGGACTAATGGAATGTGAGAGCGTCTATTATGGGTTCCAGGCGATCAGCGGCTGTGATAAGTACTCTTCGATCCTTTCAGGAGGTGGCTACGCATGAGCGGTCAAGTTGGAACCCGAATTATCGATGGCGACGGGCATATCATGGAGGATAACGCGGGGATCGTCGCGCGGATGCCTTCGCCTTATCGTGAGATCGCGGCGCGAAAAGGCGTGGTATTTCCGCCGCTCGATCACTTGCACGCCGGGCGCGCCGTGGAGACGCCGCCCCAGCGCGACCAACGTCCCGCCGTCGGGCCCGCGGGATGGCTCGATTTTCTCGACGACGTCGGCATCGAATGGACCGTTCTCTATCCGACGACCGGGCTCGCTTACGGCAAGATCGTCAGCCTCGACTACGCGGTCGTCGCCGCGCGCGCGTACAACGATTGGCTCGCCGAAACTTATCTGAAATTCAACCCGCGCTTCAAAGGCATGGCGATCATCCCGATGCAGGATCCCGAGGAAGCCGCGAAGGAGCTTAGGCGCGCGGTCACCGAGTTGGGCATGCTCGGCGGCATGATGCCTTCCAACGGGCTGCCGCTGCCGCTCGGCGCGAAAGCGTACTGGCCGGTTTATGCCGAGGCCGACCGGCTCGGCTGCTGCCTTGCGGTGCACGGCGGTTGCCACGACCGCTTCGGCATGGATCACATGAACATGTACGTTCCGGTGCACGCGCTGGGCCACCCGTGGGGACTGACCGTCAACTGCGCGAGCATCGTTTATAACGGGATTCTCGACCGCTTTCCGCGCGTTCGCATCGCCTTTCTCGAGGGCGGGGTCGCGTGGCTGCTACTGTTGCTCGAGCGCCTGCACTCGTCGCACGAAACGCACTTCCAGCACATCCCGCCCGAAGAGTTCGGCGTCCGCGAGGGAGAGGAGCCGAGCGAGTACATCATCGACAAGATCGAGCAAGGGAGGTTGTTTGTCGGCTGCGAGACCGAGGAGCTGACGATGCCGTTTGCGATCAAAGTCGCGGGCAACCAGGCGTTTATCTATTCGTCGGATTTCCCGCACGAGGTCACAAACGAAAGCTGCAAGCGCGATATCGGCGAGCTGATCGACAGCAGCGAAATGACCGATGACGATAAGGCGGCGATTCTGTGGCGCAACGCCGAGAGATTCTACAAACTGCCGCTTTGAGAAGGCATGCCCCGGTAAAGAAACGCAGGGGCGCGATTTGCTGGCCCGAGCGAAGTCGAAGGCATCGCGCCCGAAGACGAGCGCAGCGGAAAGAGGACGCCTGAGGCGCTGAGCCCTGGCAAAACCCATCGCGACCGGAGAGGCGAGGCGAAAGGACGGAGATCTTGATTTGGGCAAACACGGTAGCGATTCTCGCTGCGGTCATCGTGGTGATCGTGATGCTGCGCAAAGGTCTGGAAGAGGTTAGAGCCGTTGCCGAAGCGGTTAGAGACGTTGCGCACATTTGCTCGCGCGACGAAGAGTTGAGCAGAGCTATCTTGCGTGAGGTTGCCGAACGTAGGACAACAAGCTAGTGCCAGTTCATTGCGCGGCCGAGCGCCGTAGGACGGGTTGAGCTTTGGCGAACCCACCATCAAAAGCGTGAGGCTTCGCTCGACCCACGATTCCTTAACTCAAAGAAAAGCAGGCAGCGAAGACGATTTCGCGAGCGCACAGGAGGAAAGCCCATGAAAGATTGTCGCGCGGCCGTGGTTACGGCCCACAACCAGCCGCTTGAGATCCAGCGGGTTCCCATCCCGGAGCCGCTCGAGCCGGGCGCGCTGCTCGTCCGCATCGCCGCTTCAACCCTGTGCGGCACCGACGTTCATCGTTGGCACGGCTCGCTCGAGGCGGACAGCTTGCCGATGATCACGGGCCACGAGCCGTGCGGCTACATCGAAGAAATCAACGGCGAGCGGACCGACATTTTGGGAAATCCGGTAAAGCGCGGCGATCGCATCGTGTGGAGCTACGTCGCGTGCGGCTCGTGCTACTACTGCAGCGTGGCGCTTCAGCCGTGCATCTGCCCGGGCCGCGCATCCTGGGGCCACAACCGCTGCGACCGGTACCCCTATCTTCTGGGAAGCTGCGCCGAATACATGTACGTTCCTCCTCCGTGCTTGCTTGTCAAAGTTCCCGAGGAGGTCTCCTCCGCGTCGGCGGCTGCGGCCGCGTGCGCTTATCGCACGGTCATGCACGGATTCGACCGGCTGGGAGCGATCAAGAGCCACGAGACGGCGGTGATCCAGGGGAGCGGCCCGCTCGGGAATTTCGCCGCCGCCGTGGCGCGGGATCATGGCGCGAAGCAGGTGCTGGTGATCGGCGCGCCGGCGGCCCGCCTCGAAGTCGCCAAGCGGATGGGAGCCGACGCGGTGCTCAATATCGAGGAAGTCACGGATCCGAAAGAGCGGCGGCAATGGGTGCGCGATCATACCGAAGGGCGCGGCGCCGACATCGTGATTCAGGTCGCAAACAATCTCGCGATCCCCGAGGGGCTCACGTTGCTGCGCGACGGCGGGCGCTTCGTCAACATCGGCGCCGGCGGCAACGCCAATATCGAGGCGCGCAGGCTGCCGCAGGAGATGACCTTTTACACGATTCGGTCCGGAGAGCCGCGCCACTGGCTCCAGGCGATCGATTTTCTCGCGTCGCGCCGCAAGGCGTTTCCGTTTGAGGACATGATCAGCGCAAGCTACAGGCTCGAACAGATCAATGAGGCGATGCAGGCGATGGCAAGCTATCAGGTCGTAAAGCCGGTCATCCGCTTCGACGCCTGAGGCGACCGCTACTTCGCCGCCTTGCCGAAGATTTCGTCGAAGAGCCTGTCGGCGGGCCGGCGGTCGGAGAATCTTGGGTCGTCGCCATCAAAGTATTGCACTTCCGGCTTGCGCTGGTTGACGGCGGGCACGTCATCCTTGGGGATATCGATGCGCAGCGAGTTCGACCCTGTGCCTGGCCGGTCTTTGCGCCCTTTTTGAACCTGAGCCTGTCCCTCGCGGGATAGCAGCCAGTTGATAAACACCTTAGCCGCGTTAGGATGCGGCGCGTTGTTTAGAAAGCTCAGCGTGCCTCCCGAGGAGCTCAACGTGCCGCCTTCCTTCAGATCCAGTATTTGGCCCACCGGAAGCCCCTGACGCATCGCCCTGTCCATCTCGTCACTGACACAAGGAATGCAGAGAGAAAATTTCCCGACCGCGAGCCAATCGATCGGATGGCGGTAGTCCCGCGATACGGTTACCTCCATTTCGCCGTAAAGCTTCTTTAGGAATTCGGGTCCAAGGTTGGGATGGTAGTAGAAAAACAGAACCGGCGTATCCATGCCCCGGACCCGTGGATCCGTCGCGACGATTTTTCCTTGCCACTTGGGATTGACGAGGTCCCAATAGGACTTGAATTCCTTGGGCGAAACGAGAGAGGTGTTGTAGTTGATCTCCACGCCGCCCCCGTTCCCGATATAGGCGAAGATGTACTTGCGTTCGGGATCGACGTACTTGTGCCTTCCCTCCCACCATCTGGTTTCGTCGACGACCTCGGGCAAAATGAGCAGCGGCTTGATGGGATCCAAAGCCTTTCCTATGTAAAGCGTCGAGTAAGCTGTCCCCTTACCACCCGCGAAGACGTCGACGAGAAACTTTCCCGCCCGCCGCTCGGCGATGATTCGCGGGCCGAGGTCGCTGCCGCGACCCCGAAGCTGGTTGACCTTGATCTTTGGGTAGGCTTTTTCAAACGCTTGGACGGTCTCCGGCGTAAGCGGGCCGGCTTGGAAGATATAGGCCGTGACTTGCCCTTCCTTCTCGGCGGCCGCGAGCGTTTTTTCCCACTCGATCTGCCACGAGGGTTTGGATTCCGCCGCAAGCGCGAAGCGGGAAAGGACTACCAGCAGGCAGGCGAGAAACCAACGCATCGTCTAAACGGCGCGCTCACCGGCGAGTCGATTTCTCTGTCGGATCCCGATGGGGCATCGACGCCGCTCCCCGCGGTTCGGTTGGCGCTAAGCGCCAGGCGCGCGCTCCGCCGTGCTCGAGAAGGCGGTGTAGCCCTCTGGGATCAGACGGATCATCTCGTCCCTTTGCGGGTCGCGATTGATGCCGACCGGGTCTTCTCCGTTTTGCACGGCGCGGATCTGATCGCGCAAAAATTTCCGGAACAGGATAATGCCGCGGTCCGACTCGCCCAAATGCTCCTTCGCGCGGTCGGCGATCGGCCCTTGAGTTTCCCACGCCATCTGATCCTGGCTGGGAAAAGTCCTCATATGAAACTCGCCGTTTTCGTCCTTTGTCGAGACGTATTCGAGCGGCGGATCCTCAGGTTGCGCGACCTGGCTTCCGTCTTTCGTCGGGCGAAAGCTCACGTGGTAAATCTGCGTGTTGGTGTCGTCGACGGGCGTGCGGAAGTGCAGATTGTAGCCGTTTCTGGCCGGCACGAGCAGCATGTTGGGAAAGATCAGCGGGTGCGGCGCCTCGACGGGACCGTTTTCGCCAGCAAAGAACCTGCGCTTCTGAATGCCCGCCCACGCAGGCTCGACCACCAGCTCGAATTCGAGCTTCTCCACCGGACGGTAATAGTATGCCGCTTCGTTGTTGCCGCTCATCCTGAGCGTGTGGGCGTGCAGGTAATAGGTGTGGACCGGATCGACCGAGTTCTCCATCGCCTGCAGCCAGTTGCAGCGGAGCACTTGATAGGCTTCCAGTTGTCGCACGCCGTCCTCGCGCACCAGGACGTCCCACTTGGGAAGGATCGGCTTTTTTTCCGGCGGCCCCATGTAGGCGAACAGCAACCCGGCAAGCTTTTCCACCGGATAGGCCGGATGGCGGATCTTCTCCTTGAAGCGCGCCTCGGGGCTCTCGAACGGCTGCTCCAGG
>DATMAM010000051.1:0-234459 GCA_035559995.1 Candidatus Acidiferrales bacterium | reverse complement strand
CTCGATGGCGGCGTTGACCGCCAAGAGGTTGGACTGCTCGGCAAGGTCGTTGACCGTGGCGATGATCTCGCCGATCGCCTGGCTCTGCTCGCTCAAGCGCACGATGCTCTCGGCGATCGATTCCATCTGCTCCTGGATCCGGTTCATCCCCTGAATGGAGTCCTCGACGGATTTTCGGCCAGCCTTCGATACCTGCGCCGATTTCTGCGCGCTCTCGGAAACCGACTTGGCCTTTTGGCTGGAGACCTGCGCCGTCTGCTTGACCTCTTCCACGGTCGTGGTCGTCTCGCTCACGGCGGTCGCCGTCTCCGCGGCTCCCGAGGCGACCTGCGTCGTGGTCGCGAGTATCTCCGCCGCGGCGGAGGAGAGCTGGGCGATCGCGGCGCGCAACTGGCGGGTGATCGACCGGGTGAACCCGAGCGCGAGGGCGAGCCCGACAGCGACGGCGGCGAGCGCGACAAAAATCAAGAAGACCGAAGCGCGGCTGAGCGTATTTGCCAGCTCGGCGCGCCCTTCGGCAAGGCGTTTTTGCTGCGCCGCGATGTACTGATCGCACTGGTCCCGGAGCGTCACCGAAAGGGGAAGCAGAAACTTGTCGCTCAAGACGACGGCTTCGTTTTGCTTGCCCTGTTGCAGCAGGGCGATTCCCTGCTCCTGGCCTGCGGTATATTTCTTTTGCGTCGCCGCAATCTCCTCCAAAATGCGCCGCAGCCCTTCCGAGCGGGAAAGAGGGCCGAGTTTGCCGATCAACAGCTCGAACTGGCGGTGGCTGTCGCGGAGTTCCTTGACGAGCCGGTCCCGGTTCTCCGGGAAGAGAAGCAGGCCGCGGAACTGCGCCGCCTGGTCGCGCGCTTCGAGCTTGAGCTCGGTCGCGAAGAGAATCGCCTGCGTTTCGACGTCGAGAAAGTCCGTATAGGCCTGATCGAGCGCCTTAAAGACGTAAAAGCTTGCGCCCGTCACAACGATCAACAGTGCGATCAGAACCAGGTAGCCGCCGGTGATCTTTTTGCCAACGGTCATCGTCGTTTCTCCTCACTAGGCCGCTTCATGCACCTCGAAAACACGCCGCGCTTTAAGTCACCGTTCGGGCGCGCGCATTTACCCCCGCGGCTCCTCATGCACGATAAGGTCCTTGGCCGCGAGAATTTTTGCCGCATCGAGCACCACCAGCCCCTCCCGCGCCACCCCCTTGAGATATTGCGCGCGAATGCCGGTCAAGGTCGCAAGCGGCGGCTGGATCTCGTCTGCCCGAATCGCGCGCACGCCCGAGATCGAATCCGCCAGAATGCCGAATTCCATCGCAGCGTCGCGGAGGATGATCACCTTGTTGAGATCGGTGAGACCCCGCTCGGGGAGATCGAAGAACTTCTTGATGTCGATGACCGAGAGGATCTGTCCGCGCACGTTGATGATGCCGCGGACAAACGGCGGCGTGCAGGGAACCGGCGTGAGCTCTCGGAGCGGATAGATTTCCCTGACGAAAAAAGACTCCACGCCGTATCTTTCCCGGGCGAGGAGGAACTCGACGACCTCCACGAGCTCTTCGGCGGCGGGCTTTTCCCCCGGACCGCGCGCCAGCTCCTTGGCTCTCTCCTTGAGAATTCTCCTTTTCTCCTCCAGGGAAGGCTCCTTGATAAGCTCGGTCGGCGCTTTATCTTTCATCGCGAGTTTCCGCCATCGTGGGGGCGCATCAAGCCGCTGCGGCTCAGAGAAAGTCCGCTTCGAGCGGCCGCCGCGCCATCTCAGCCACGGCTGCGCTCGTCATCGGCGGCGCGCGGCCGGAGATTTTTTTTCGAGCTACCGGCGTTCGGCGGCGCCGCAACGGAAATCATCTCCATCAGCCTCCCCGCAACCAGCCCATCCGATTCCGGTAATATCTGTTCCTTCGGATAGGAGCTCAGCAGCCGCCGCGCGTTCTCGAGGTGGCGACGCGCCTCCTTCGCTTTTCCCTGTCGGCGCGCCAGGGTCGCCAGGGCGAAGTGAGCGAGAGCCAAATTTTGATCCAGGTAGAGAGCGCGCTTGAGCGCGCGGTTGGCTTCCGCGAGCGCGCCCTGCTCCTGCAGGATCGTGGCGTGGAGAATGTGAAGGCCGGGATTTAGCTTGTCCGCGGCCATGGCTCTCTCACACCATTGCAGCGCCTGCGCGAGCTTTCCCTGATTCGCGCAAGCGCGCGCGAGTAGGGCCATCGCCTTGCCGTCGTCCGGCTCGCGCTCCGCAACGGCGCTGAGCGCCTGGGCTGCTTCCTCGTAAAGGCCGAGATCGTAAAGCTTTACGGCGCGCGCGTAAGAGCCCTCCGATTCGTCGCCGGCGGATTGCGGCGCCGCGAGCGCGCTTGTCTCGCGCTCGGCCTCGGGGGAAGCTTCGGGATCGGGCGTCGGCGAAGCGGCCGGCGGCGCGGCCGGGGCTGCCGGTTCTTCGGTAGCGCAGAACCGCGGCGGCGCTGGGGAACCGTTTTTCTGATACAGGATTGCGGCGGGAAAATTGGCGGCGCTGAACCGGGCGAACAGCGTGTGCGAGGTCTCGCTCGGACTGACCACGAGCCAGCCGCCGTTCACCAGCGCCTGATGGAATCGGCGGATCGCCTGCTTTGCCTGCTCCGGCGCGAAGTACATGAGCACGTTGCGGCAGAAGATCAGGTCCATGGCGTTGGTGTTGTTCAGCAGGGACGGGTAAATGTCCTCGACCAGATTGAGATAGGAAAACGTAACCATGCGCTTGATATCGGAGCGGATCTCGAAGCGATTGTTCCTTTTAACGAAGTAGCGCTCTTTGACGGCCTCGGGGACGCCGCGAAACGACCAGTCGCCGTAGACGGCTTTCGCGGCTCTCTCCAGAAAGCGAGGATTGATGTCGGTGGCGAGGATCGTGATTCGCCAGTCCCTGAGGTCGGGAAGAATTTCGTTGAGCAGGATCGCGACCGAGTAGGGCTCCTCGCCGGTAGCGCAGCCCGCGCTCCAGATCCGCAAGCGCCGGTCTGCGGCCCGGCGCTTTTCGATAAGCTCGGGCAGGATGCGCTCCTCGAGGATCTTGAAGCTCTGCGGGTCGCGAAAAAAATAGGTTTCGCCGACCGTAAGATGGCTCGCCAGAGTCTCGATCTCGCGCCGTGTAAGGGGCGATGAGAGAAACCACTGAATGCAGGACGCCGCGTCGCTGAATCCCAGCTCGCGCGCGGCGGAGCGGAATCCCTTTTCGAGATCGGGCCAGCGCGGCGGCGGGAAATGCAGGCCCATGCGCTCGGCGACAAGATCGCTCACCTGGGAAAAGAAGCTCGGGGAAAGCGGTTCAGCCATTTCTCGTCAACGCCTCGCCCGTTCGCTGAAACTCGTGCACCGCCGCGCTCAAGCTTCGCTCCTCCTCGGGCGAGAGAAACTGCTCGAGATCGTGGATGAGAACCAGGCCGTCCGCAAGCCTGACGATGCCGCGCACGCGTTCGATCCCGTTGAGGATCCGGTCCGCGGCGATGATCTTATCGGGCGCTACCTCGAGAACGCCGGTGACGGCGTCGGCGACGAGCGCCGCCTGGCGCCTGGACGTTCTGGCGATGATGAGCTGATCGCTCAGCCGGATCTCCCGCCGTGGAAGGCCGAACCGCTTTCTCGGATCGTAAACCGCGATAATACTTCCCTGGACGTTGATCACGCCCAAAACGACGGCCGGGGCGCCGGGAAGCGGCGTGATCTCGACAATGCGCGCGACGCGTTCAACCGAGGAGAGCGCAAGCGCGTAGCGCTGGTCATCGAGCGTAAAAAGGACAAGCTGCGCGTTCATGAGGCCTGGCCGCTTACGATCGTTGCCGCAGCGCCGCCGTCAAAGCGGCTTGGGCGCCGCTCAGCGAATGCCACTCGGGCTCGGGGACCGAAAGAAAAGCTCTGGCGATCTCGGGATCGAACTGCGTGCCGGCGCCGCGGACAATTTCCTCCCGCGCCGCAGCGTACGGCCGGCCCTTGCGGTAGGGGCGGTCGTTGGTGATCGCGTCAAAGGCGTCGATTACGGCGAAAATTCTCGCGCCCAGCGGAATCTCCTCGCGCCTCATTCCCCGCGGGTAGCCCGAGCCGTCATAGCGCTCCTGATGGGAAAGGACGATCTCCCTCGCCTCTTGCAGGAACTCGATCCCGTTTAGGATGTTGTAGCCGATGTCGGGATGCTTCTTCATGATAACCCACTCTTCGGAACTCAGCGGGCCGGGTTTCAGCAGAATCGGATCGGGAACGCCGATTTTGCCGATATCGTGCATAAGAGCCCCCTGGGCGATTGTCGGAATCTGACCGTCGTCGACTCCGAGCCGGCGCGCGAGGTAGGCGGTTCGCGTCGCGACCCTCTGGGAATGGTTTTGCGTCTCGTGCTCTCTTGCATCGAGCGCCGCGACCAGGGCGTCCAGGGTGCTGTTGTAGGAAGCTTCGAGCTGCTCGGTTCGCCGGGCGACCATCTTTTCCAGATTTTCCGCGTACTCCTTGAGCGCGGCCTGCGCGGCTTCGAGCTGCTGGCGCAAGCGATGTTTCTCCAAGACTCTCTCGATCGTGGGAAGAAGGGTCAACGCGTAGTTCTGGTCTTTAACGACGTAATCGGCCGCGCCATGCTTCATGGTCTCGACGGCCACGCGCACATCGGTCGAGCCCGTGATCATGACGACCGGCGTTTTTACGTTTTGGCACTGGAGTCCTCCCAGAATGTCAAGTCCGCTCAGTCCCGGCAGGTGGTAATCGAGAAGAATTAGATCAAAGCTGTTGGATAAAGCTTTCTCCAAACCCGTTTTTCCGTCTCGGGCGACCTCGACGAGGAAACCTTTCCGCTCAAGCTGCAGCTTCACTTCCAAGGCTTGCGTGGCGCTGTCCTCAACGAGCAAGATTTTTTGACCCATAAGTTCTCTCGCGCTCCAGGCGTCGATAAGCAGCCTTTGTGCCAGTTTGACCGGCCAATCGTAAGGCGTGAGATTTTGAGGGTTTGCGATTCGTACGGGCCTGGCGACGAGAAAGAAATTGACAAATTTGGCCAGAAGCGCCGCCTTCTCGAGGATCAGTTCCCGCTGCTCCTCTTTTGGACCTGGCGCGGGGCGCCACGGCGAGTCGCTGTCGCAGGCTCCCGGGCCTGGGATGGTGCAACTCGCGTATATGAAAGACCAAGAGCCGCGCTGGAGCGCGCGACCCTGTCATTACGGCACGCGTTGTCGCCATTGAGACTGGCAGAACGATGCGCGATGGCTTAAGAGACAACGCGGGACGGATCGGTTTCAGTCTATGCGAGAGTCCCGGAGGAAGACCGGGAAGCAACTTCCTCAACCCACCTTTCGGGATGATGTCGGACCCTAGAACAGCGCCTGCCACAATTCTCGAACCGAGCTTACGCCGCATACGCCCGGAAGGCCGGCGCGGTCAAGCTGGCGCAGGTTGCTTTGCGGAAGAACGCAGCGCGTAAAGCCCAGCTTGCCTGCTTCTTTGACGCGCGCTTCCGCCTGAGCGACGCCGCGGATTTCACCGGCCAGGCCGACCTCGCCGAAAAAAACTGTCTTTGGATCGAGCGGCTTTTCTTCATAGCTCGAGGCGACGGCGGCGATGATTCCGAGATCCACCGCCGGCTCCTCTATCTGCACGCCGCCGGCGACGTTGACGAAGATGTCCTTGTCGAAAAGCTTGATGCCGTTCTTTTTTTCCAGCACGGCGACCAGGAGCGCGACCCGGTTGTGATCGACGCCGATCGTGGTCCGGCGCGGCACGGCGAGAAACGAGCGGCTCACCAGGGCCTGGAGCTCGACGAGAATCGGCCGGGTTCCTTCCATGCTGCACACGACGGCCGAGCCGGGGCTCGCGGCCGGCCTTTCGGAGAGAAATAACTCGGAAGGGTTACAGACCTCGCGCAGCCCCGAATCTTTCATCTCGAAAACGCCGATCTCGTTCGTTGACCCGAAGCGGTTTTTGACCGCCCGGAGAATGCGAAAATTGTGCCCGCGGTCGCCCTCGAAATAGAGCACGGTATCGACCATGTGCTCCAGTGTTCTCGGTCCGGCGATCGCGCCGTCCTTGGTCACGTGCCCGATCAAAAACGCGCTCAGGTTGGCGCGCTTTGCCGTGGTGATGATCATTCCGGAGCATTCGCGCACCTGGCCGACGCTTCCCGGAGCCGACGGCAAGCTGGTGCTGTAGATCGTTTGCACCGAGTCGACAACCAGAAGATGAGGTTTTGTTTTTTTGATATGCTCCAGGATCGCTTCCAGCGCGGTCTCGCTCAGGATGAGCAAATTATCCGCCGCGATTCCCAGCCGCTCGGCGCGCATCTTGACCTGGCGCTCCGACTCCTCGCCGGAAACGTAAAGACAGGTGAGCCCCTTCTGGCCGAACGCCGCGAACGCCTGAAGGAGCAAGGTCGATTTTCCGATTCCGGGATCGCCGCCGATGAGCGTCACCGAGCCGGGGACGAGCCCGCCGCCGAGGACGCGATCGAACTCGCCGATGCCGCAGAGCACGCGCCCTTGCTCTTCGCTCGAAATATCGGCCAGTCGCTTGGGGTGATGGCGGTCGCCTCCGAGTTCAGCGCGGCCGTGCCGCTCGGCGGAAGTCCTTTCCTCCACCAGGCTGTTCCACTGCTCGCACTCCGGGCAGCGTCCCAACCAGCGCGGCGAGCGATAACCGCAGCTCTGGCAGACATAGACGATTTTGGGTTTTGCCACCAGCTCTCTTATACCACTGTATGGGGCAGACTCAAATTTGTTTCCGCCGGCGTCGGCGGACCGGCGGCGAGCGACCTGTGCGCTACCAAAGATGTTAACCGCAGATCGTGGGGGCGAAAGTAGAAAAATAGCTTGCCGGAGACATCAACATATAGTAGCAATGCATTAAGTCTGTCTGGCTGCACGTTTTCGGTCGTTTGCTCTGCATTCGAGCGGTCACCTCCGCTCAAGTCTGGCGTCTTTTGAATTTTTGGAACGCGTGCCTTAACTCAGGGGGAGACGTAATGGCGCAATTTAGACGGGGACAAAGGGTCTATATTCCATGTACTGTTCACAAAGGAGCCTTTCCTGATGAGGTGTTGGTCACTATTGAGACCGACAAAGGCGTGATTTCTGGGTTTACCCAAAGCGCCTCTGTAGTTCACCGAAAAGGGCGAGATTACGTTGCCGGCGTAGTTGTTGAGACGAGCGCGGACGCGGTGAAAGTTCGTGTGCCCGGATCGTTCTTTACCACCGCCGCCGGACTAACCACAGTATCATCCGGTTGGGCGCGAAACCATCTTGTGGAAGCGCAGGCGTAATGGGCAGCTCATGAGCCAGTATACATGGTCCTTTCCCAGCCTGACATTCGAAAGGCAGTACGATCCGGGCGAATTGTTTTTGATCCGCCTTTAGAAGAAGACCAGTGGGGAGAAGCATCCGTAGATCTTCGCCTCGGCCAAAGCTTCACGAAACTCAAGGACATCCAGGGAATCAAAATCTCGGTTGCTGGCGGTTTGCAAAGTCTAGGCGAGAGCGGATTTTGGCAAACCGTCGACGTTCCCGAGTATGACGGTTTTGGGAATCGAAATAGCTTTACTTTACGGCCTGGTGATTTCGTACTCGTGCCGACACATGGGAAGGTAAAAATTCCAAATAATTTGATCGGGCTGATCGAGGGCAGAAGCACATACGCAAGGCTAGGCCTAAGTATGCATCAAACAGCTCCATGGATTCAGCCAGGATGGAGGGGGCCGATTATTTTGGAAATACGCAACAGCGGACCACTGACAATAGAACTGACGCCTCTGGTTGATAGACCTTGCCAATTGACTTTCCTGAAGCTGAGTCGACCACTTCCGAAATCTCTCCTTTACGGCGCAAAGATTTCGGACGTCTATCTGGATCAAACGCATCCACTCAGACAAACGCGGAAGGCCCGATCGGGAAAGATCCGATAAGTTTTCCCGGTCGGGAAACCTCGCCTTTTGTCCTCTGGCGAGCAGCTCTATCGTGGCGGCGACCGCCCGTTCTTTCATCGCGGTTTTCTCAATAGGTGACGGTCGCCCGCCGAGCCGCTCGTAGGTGCTTTGGTTAGACCATCGAAACCCGGCAAACCGGCCGGATAGGGAAATTCCAGCGCTCAGAAGAAAACGACGCAACCATCTTCGTGTTCTTATAGTAGCCCGTCCGGAACGTCTGGGCCATTAGGGACAAACGGCATCGGGGCTGGGAGAGGCTTTGGGTTCTTGAAGATACGGGGCGCGGCCGGCGTTTAGATTCACGCAATTGTGCGTAACTTCGAAGCCCGTGACAAGTGACGAAGATGTTCTGGGAAGGTTGCGTAGCGGGCTTATCCCTGCAATAAATTGCTCCTGCAGCGGGCTGGCTATTTGACTTCCCGCGGCTGAGCCTGTGAGGATACATCCGCTCTTTGCGCCAATAGTTTCGGAACCCGCCGGGGATGATTACCGGACGATCGATTTGCCAGAGCGGGCGATCCCGTTCTTCGGCAGAAAGCCGTCGAGGCTATGGTCGCTTGGAAGCGCTTCTCTTCTCCACAAGCCGCTCCTCGCAATCCTATCGGCTCGTGCCGGCGATTCGAAGCTCGATCCAAATACGGTCGACCTCATAAGAGAGCTGGGCCGCTCGCAGTTGACGTTCATCGGCGGCTGGCATTCGCGGCTCGAGAAGGAGTCCTTTAAGCTTTTGCTCTCCGCGGCTCCGCCCACCGTGATCTGCCTGGCCAAAAGCGTCGGTCGATTCGGCTTCGTTCCGGAACTGCAAGCGTTGATGAGCCGGGACCGCCTCTTGTTACTCACCCACTGCACGCCAAACGCCAAGCGCATCAGCCGCGATGCGTCGGTGAGACGAAACCGCCTGGTCGCCGGTCTGGCGCAAGCGCTTTTGGTTCTATCGGCGCCCGAAGGGGGAGAGACCTTTAAGCTCGCCCGCCTGGCCATTGGCTTGGGAAAGCCGGTCTTCGCCCCGGGGGCTCCGCTCAACGAGGCGCTCCTGGCCTGCGGAGCTCTGGCCGCAAACGAGGGGGCGATCCGCGAGGCGCTAAAGTAACGCTCAGCCGCCCTCGAAAGGCTTGAAGATCTCTCGCGTGATCAGCCGAGGGAGGGGTCCGAAAGTCCGGGCGCGCTTTCTCCTTTCCTTGGTTGCAAACCCGTTTTCCTTATATCAAGCTACCCGCGTGCACGCCGATTTCATTTTAAAAGAGCTCCGAGCGCTCAGGGAGGCCGGGCTCTACCGGAGCCTCAAGCGCGTCCAAGGCGAGCAGGGCCCGACGTTGATGATCGAAGGGCGCGAGCTGCTCAATTTCTGCTCCAACAATTATCTGGGCCTGGCCGGTCACCCCGCGCTCTGCGCGGCGGCCAAGGAAGCGATCGACCGCTACGGCTGCGGCTCGGGCGCGTCGCGCCTGATCTCGGGGAACCTGGAGCTGCACGAGCAGCTCGAAGAAAAAATTGCCGCGCTCAAGGGCACCGAGGCGGCGCTGGTTTTCAACTCGGGTTATCAGGCGAATACCGGTTTGCTCTCGTGCCTGGCGGGCGAAGGCGACACGATTTTTAGCGACGCGCTCAATCATGCCAGCATCATCGACGGGTGCCGGCTCACGCGCGCTCGCGTCGTGGTCTACCCTCATGGCGACATCGCTCGGCTGGAAGACGAGCTGAAAAAGACGACCACGGGCAAGAAACTCATCGTGACCGAAACGATTTTCAGCATGGACGGCGACGAAGCCCCGCTTGCGGAAATCGTCGAGCTGGCGGAGCGGTTCGGCGCGCTCGTCATGGTCGATGAAGCGCACGCGACGGGCGTGGCCGGCCCGAACGGCGCCGGCGTCGTCGCCAAGCTCGGCCTGGGCGAGCGGATCCTCGTGCAAATGGGAACTCTGGGAAAAGCGCTCGGAAGTTTCGGCGCCTATGTCGCGGGAAGCAAGGCGCTGCGCGAGCTTATCATCAACCGCTGCCGGACATTTATTTTTACTACCTCTCTTCCGCCGAGCGTGCTGGCGGCCTCGATAGCCGCGATCGAACTCGTGCGCAAAGAACCTGAGCGCCGTCTCGCGCTCTGGCATAATGTGCGCGCGCTCCGTGACGGCCTGAAGAGGATGGGGTTGAGGCTGAGCGAGAGCCAGAGCCAGATCCAGCCCGTTATCATAGGCGACGCGCGCAGGTGCATGGCGCTTTCCGCCCGCCTCTTCGAAAAGGGTCTTTTTTGTCAGGGCATTCGCCCGCCCACGGTGCCTGCCGGCACCTCGCGGCTGAGGGTAACGGTGATGGCAACCCACAGCCACGAGCACCTGCGCCAGGCATTCAAAATCTTCGCAGAGGCGCTGAACGAGAGCCGGGACTAAGCTGGAGGCCGGCGGGGCAGGATCGTCGTGAGCAAAAGCGCGGCGGATCGCGCCGGGCACGAGGCACAATCGCGAATGCGACGATGAGCTACGAAGAGCTGAAGCGGCTGGACCACAGCTATCTCTGGCATCCGTTCACGCAGATGAAGGAGTGGCTGGGGGAGGAGCCGTGCATCATCGAGCGCGCCGAGGGAAACTATCTCATCGACGTGCACGGAAAAAAATATCTCGACGGCGTTTCCTCTCTCTGGTGCAATGTGCACGGCCACCGCAAGCGCGAGCTCGACGACGCGCTCAGATCGCAGCTCGAGCGCGTCGCGCACTCGACCTTTCTTGGCCTCAGCCATGTTCCGGGGATTGAGCTCGCCGAGAAGCTGGCTGCGATCGCGCCGCGCGGGCTCCGCAGGGTGTTTTACTCCGACAACGGCGCGACGGCGGTCGAGGTCGCGCTCAAGATGGCCGTCCAGTACTGGCAGCTCGCCGGCGCCAGCGAGCGGACTCGTTTTGCCACGCTGGCCGAAGCCTATCACGGGGATACCGTCGGCTCGATGAGCCTCGGCTATTCCGAGACATTTCACCGCTTCCATCGCAAGCTCCTCTTCGACGCGCTCAGGCTCACCCCGCCGCACGTGTTTCGCTACTACCGCAAGATGAGCGCAGGCGACGCGCTTGAGGCCGCGCTCGCCGAGGCGGAAGAAAAAATCGCGCAAGAAAAAAATCTGCTGGCGGCGCTGGTCATCGAGCCGTTGATGCAAGGCGCCGCGGGCATGTGGGCGCAACCGCTGGGCTACGTCAAGGCGCTGGCGGAGATCTGCCGGAAGTACGGGATTCTTTTCATCCTCGACGAGGTCGCCACCGGCTTCGGGCGGACGGGAAGGATGTTTGCTTGCGAGCACGACGGCGTGAGCCCCGATATCCTTTGCCTTGCCAAGGGAATTACAGGCGGCTATCTGCCGCTCGCGGCGACCCTAACCACGGAAGAAGTCTTTGCGGCCTTTCTCGGCGAGTACGACGAGTTCAAAAGCTTCTTTCACGGCCACACTTACACGGGCAATCCGCTCGGCTGCGCCGTGGCGCGCGCGAGCCTGGAGCTTTTTGAAAAGGAAGGCATCCTTGCGCGCATGCAGCCCAAAGTTCAATATCTCGAGCGGCGCTTGCAGGAAGAGTTCTTGCCGCTGGCGCACGTGAGCGACGTCCGGCAGTGGGGCTATATGATCGGCATCGAGCTGGTCGAAGACAAGGCGGGCCGGAAATCTTTCCCGCCGGGGCGGCGCGTCGGCCACAAGGTCATTCTCGAGGCCCGCAAGCGCGGCGTTATCATCCGGCCGCTCGGGGACATCATCGTTCTCATGCCGCCGCTTGCGATCGAAGACGACGAGCTGGAGACGCTTCTCGATGTGACGCGCGATTCGATTCGGGCCGTGACGGAGAAATCATAGAGGCTGTCGTTCTTGTTGCGGCAGCGTGGGCAATCGCTCTCCGGCAAGCCGGCGAATCGATGAGCCCGATAACATCGGCTCAGAGGATCTCAGCTCCTGCGCTACGTTGAGGCGAGCCTGCGCTTTCGCCCGGAATAGCCGAAAAAGGAAACGGCAAGAGAAAAAAGTAAGCTTATGGGCGGCGCTATTTTCATCACCGGCACGGATACCGGCGTCGGCAAGACTTTGGTTGCCTGCGGCCTTGCCGCGCTGCTCCGGGAATCGGGCTACAGGGTCGGCGTCATGAAGCCGGCCGAGACCGGATGCGAGGAGCGCGACGGAAAGCGCTATCCGCAAGATGCTCTTGATCTCAAGCGCGCGTCCGGGTGCGAGCTCCCAATCGAAACGATCTGTCCCTATCGCTTGCGCGATCCCTTGGCTCCGAGCGTTGCGGCGGCGCGGGAACAAATCGCGATCGACATTGCGCTGCTCGCGCAAACATTTCGCGCAATCAGCGCGGCGCACGACATCACGCTCGTCGAAGGCGCCGGCGGGCTTCTCGTTCCCTTGCTTCCGCATTACACCTACGCCGATTTTGCCGCGCTGCTAAAGCTTCCGGTCATTGTCGTCGCGGCCAATCGGCTCGGCATGATCAACCATCTTCTCCTCACGATCGAGCACGCGGCCTGCCGCGGCCTCCACGTCCTCGGCTTTGTGCTCAACCGCCTGGAGCAGGAGCCCTCGCTGGCGGCCGAGACCAACCGCGCCGCCCTGCGGGCGCTCACTTCGGCTTGTTGCCTGGGCGAGGTTCCCTATCTTGGCGCCGAGGCTACGAAGGATCCGGGTTTGAGCAATCTGTTCGCCGCCAGGATTGACCTTGCGCTGCTGGAATGCGTCTTGCGGCCCGCGGCGCGATAAAAACTCCAAACCGCCTCGCGTAGGCTTTTTTCTCAGCTAGAATAGGCTTATGGATGTTCTGCTCGAAGAGCTGGCCGCGGGCCTGCCTGACTCGACCCAGCTGGCCCGCGTGCTGACCCGCCTGCTATCGGCGCTTTTTTTCGGAGCGATCATCGGCGTGCAGCGCGAACGCAGCGGCAAGCCTGCCGGCGTGAGAACTCATATGCTCGTCGCTTTGGGCGCTGTGTTGTTTATTGTCGCGCCGCTGGAGTCCGGGATGGATCCGGAGGCGGTTTCGCGCGTGATCCAGGGTCTGATCACCGGGATCGGGTTTCTCGGAGGAGGGGCGATCCTCAAGCTTCACGAGGAGCGCGAGATCGAAGGGCTGACCACCGCAGCCGGGATCTGGCTCACCGCGGCCGTCGGAGTAGCCGTCGGCTTAGGTCGTATCGGTCTCGGCTTGATCTGCGTCATTCTCGCCTGGGTGGTCCTCTCGCTCCTCGTCAGCATCGAAGCCCGAATCGCCAAGCAAAAGGCGGCCAAGAAAATTCAGCGGGTGAGCGGATAGTCAACGTTTTGAGCGCGCGGGCTTAAAGGCGCGCAGGACCTCGTCATAAAGCACGCGTAGCGGAATATTTTTGCGCGCGGCAATCTGCTTGAGATCGTCGTACTCGGGCACGGCTCTTTTTGCGCCGCCCGGCTCTTCAACGATCTTCATCCTGACCGGGCCGAATTTTGTCTTCACTGTTTCGACCGCCCGTTTGAGGACGGTGCGGCTGACCGGGTAGTAGCGGAGGCCGATCGTCGAGGTCTCGCGGAACACGACCTCGGCAAGCTTGTCGCGCTGCCACGGCTCCGCGATGATGCTCAGCATGATGCCCGGGCGGTTTTTTTTCATCTGGATCGGCGTGAGAAAAACGTCCCGCGCGCCGGCCTTGAAAAGCCGATCGAAGACGTGATCGTAAATTTCCGGGTTCATGTCGTCGATGTTGGTTTCCAGAACAACCATCGCTTCGCCGCTCGCTGTGCCAGCGCTTTGGCCGACGATCAGGCGAAAAAGATTGGGCCGGGCGGGAAACTCTCTCGTTCCGGCGCCGTAGCCGACCTTCTCGATCGTCATCGGCGGCGGCGGACCGAAGCGCGAACCTAGCGCCGCCAGAATCGCCGCGCCCGTCGGGGTTACCGTCTCTCCCGCGACGTCGATTCCCTCGGTTGGAACGCCTTCGAGAAGCGCGAGCGTGGCCGGCGCGGGGACCGGGAGCGCGCCGTGGCGGCTGCCGGCGAGCCCGCGACCGAGCGGAACCGGCGAGAATGAAAACGACTCGATCCCGAGCCGATGCACGCCGATGGCCGCCGCGACGATGTCCACGATCGAATCGGTGGCGCCGATTTCGTGAAAATGAACGCGCTCGACGGCGACACCGTGAATCTTTGCTTCGGCTTCGGCCAGACGGCGAAACACCTCCAGCGACCGTTCTTTCACCAAAGCGGGGAGCGAGCTGCGCCGGATCAGCAGTTGAATCTCTTTCCAGGTGCGGTCCTTTTCCGCGGCCGGGCGCAGAACCTGGAAATGCGTCGCGCGAACGCCATGAACCGTCTTTTGGGTAACCTTGAGGCGAAAGTCGAGGGAATCGATGCGCTTAAGCCCGGCGCGGAGCGCAGGCAGGGAAACCCCCGCGTCGAGCAGGGCCGCAACGAACATGTCCCCGCTGATCCCCGAGATCAAATCACCGTAGGCGATTCTCATCGTGTCGTTTGGCGGTTCTGCCGTGGCGGAACTGAGGCGCAACGGCGATCCACGAAATTTTCCGGCTGTATTTCACCGGCCTAGCCGTTGTGTTATAAATACCACGTTTTGCGATCGCGCAACGATTTATGAAGGTCAGAAAAGCGGTCATTCCGGTGGCGGGTCTCGGCACGCGCTTTTTGCCCGCGACCAAAACCGTACCGAAAGAGCTCTTGCCGATCGTCGATATCCCGACGGTGCAGTATGTCGTGCAGGAAGCGGTCGATGCGGGAATCCAAGAGGTCATCTTTGTTACCGGCCGGGGAAAAGACGGCATTGAGGACCATTTCGACGAAGCGCCCGAACTCAATCAGGTCCTCGAGGAGCGCGGGCAGAACGGGATGGTGGAGACGCTGCGGCGCATCGCCGAGATGATCGAAGTGGTCTCGGTCAGGCAGAAAAGGCCGCTCGGCCTGGGGCACGCCGTGCTGTGCGCGCGCGATCTGGTCGGTAACGAGCCGTTCGCGGTTCTGCTCGCCGACGATTTGATCGACGCGGAGGTTCCGTGCGTCGGCCAGATGCTGGAGGTCTTCGAGAGCAAGAAGGAATCGGTCGTGGCGTTGATGAAGGTCCCGCGCGAGGAGGTGCACCGGTACGGCGTGATCAAGGGCGAGGCTATCGAGCCGCGCGTTTACGCGATTTCGGATATGGTGGAAAAGCCGGCGGCCAAAGACGCGCCTTCGCAGCTGGCCATCATCGGCCGCTACGTGTTGCGCCCTGAGATCTTTTCCGTTCTAGAGAAGCTTCCCCCCGGCGCGGGAGGCGAGATTCAGCTTACGGACGGCTTGGCGCGGTTGGTGCGCGAGCGCGGCGTGTACGGCTACGAGTTCGTCGGCGAACGCTACGATGTCGGCGACAAGTTCGGTTTTGTGCGCGCCACGGTCGCGTACGCGCTCAAACGCCCCGAGCTGAGAGACCAGGTCAAAGAGTATCTCCGCACGGTGGTCGATTAGCGCAAGCGGGCCGGCCCGCGATCCTGGCGCAATTTCCCTTCTTTTTACCGGACAGTTCGAACGGCGTTTTTCCGACCGCGGCCGGCGCGCCGACTTGCCGTTCAAAAGCGGGCAGTCGATCGCTCCCGAGCCCTGGAGAGCGCGCGCAAGCGCTGCGGGACGCCAAGTTCCAGATCTCGGATCTCAGCGCTAGCTCCGCGTGCAACGGCAGGCCCGAGCGAGGCTGCCGCGCGTGTCTGCATAGGCGCCGCACTCGTTGAACAGTCGGCTTCGCGCCTGGAGTTCTTTCACTGCCGCACGTAGCGGACTCCCCATTGCATTTGCCGGAACCGGTGGCCGCAGGATTTGCAGCGGAAGGGATAGATATAGGCGATGCTGAGGAGAAAATCGACCAACGTCTTTCGCGGGAGGCGCTTGGCTTCCGCCTTACATGCCGGGCAATCGACAGGCATAGAAAACCCTTTCCAGCTACAAGGATCGAACAGGGCTGTCTTTTGACGCAACGATCGTTCCAGCGACAAGGCCACGCCGTTTCATCTCTGCCGTGACGCCGCTGAGACATTCGCCGGCAGTCGTGTATCGTTTCTGGGATGATTTGCTGGCGAAAACCGCGATTGACTTAAAAATTATCATGCAATATCACTCGGCGTAGGACCGCCAGGCTTGTGCGCGCCTGGAAGGAGGAAAGCGCATGCGCGCGCCAGCAAAAAACCCCGTGCTTCTCGCTTATCTGGTAGCGGCAATCGCCGCTTTCCTTGAGTCCGCTCCCGCAAACGGGCTCACGTTGGACGAAGTCGCCGCCAGGGCGAAAAACGAAGGTCAGGTGCGACTCGGCATCGCCTCGAGAAAAGAGATCTCGGGGCGGCCCGTCGCCACCCGCATCTTCGAAGTTTTCCAGAAGCGCTACCCCTTTATCAAGATTCACTACCAGCGCGTCAGCGGTTTCGGGCAGCGGGAGCGGATTTTCTCCGAAATGGTGGCGGGGATCGTCAATTACGATGCGCTGAGCCTGAGCACGAGACAGATCGACGACGGCATCAAGGCGAATCTGTTTCTGCCTGTGGATTGGCGGAGCTTAGGCGTCGATCCCGCGTCCGTCCATCCGAAAAACTTCGGCGTCACCTATCGCATGGAGCCGTACGGGATATCGTACAACACCGACATGATCAAGCCGGCCGAAGGTCAAAAGCTCACGTGGGAAGACTGCGCTCATCCCAAGTGGAAAGGAAAGGTCGCGATCATCGACCGGCCGCGCCACCTGGAGGTGCTCTACCAGGACAATGCCTGGGGGCGCGACAAGACGCTCGCCTACGCCAAGCGCCTGGCGGCCAACAATCCGGTCGTCGAGCGCAGCCGGGATGAGGCTTTCACAAAGCTCCTCAAAGGCGCGTATCCGATGCTCTGCGGCGATCGCTCCCAGGGGGTGTTGCAAGAGAAGGCCTTCGGCGCCAAGAACGTCGACATCGCTTTTCCCGAGCCCGTTCCGATCGTGCACGTCACGTTCATGTTCGTTCCGAAAGCCGCGAAATTCCCCCATGCCGGCATGCTCTGGATCGCGTGGGCGCTCTCCGAGGAAGGGCAGAAAGTCCATGACGAGACCGAGTTCACGGGCAATCCGCTGATGCCGAGCAGCGCGGTTTACCACAGGATCCGAGGAAAGAAAGTGCCGGCCATCTCCTGGGACCTTCTCACCCGCTCCGACGACATCCTGAGGGAAATCTTGACCGCGATGGGCTTTCCCATCGTGCAGTAGCCGCGCCGAGCATGGGCCGGGAGGCAAAATCGGCTGGCGCCCCTGCCGTTGCCTTCAGGCGGGCGGGCATCGCCGAAGCCGTCTATCGCGATCTCTTCTTTATCGCCGTCGTTGCGCTTCTCCTCTGGCTCATTCTGTTTCCGATCGGCCAGATGATCATCAACAGCTTCCGCAGCGGGCATCCGGCGGTGCCGGGCCCGTTTACCTGGCAAAATTATGTCGTCGCGTACAGCAATCCGCTCACGTATCGGATGATCCTCAACACGTTTCTGTTCGCGGGGACGAGCACGCTCATCTCGGTTGCGCTCGCGGTTTTGTTCGCCTGGCTCACCGAACGCACCGACATGCCCTGTCGCAATCTGGCGTGGGGCCTGCTCTTGGTCCCGATGGCGATGCCGGGGCTTCTCTTTTCCATTGCCTGGGTTTTGCTTCTCGCGCCCAAGATCGGCCTCGTCAACATCGCGCTAAAAAACCTGCTCGGCTGGTTTGGATTCGAAGGCGCGTCGGATCCGATCAATATTTACTCTCTCGGCGGGATGATATTTCTCGACGGGCTGCGGGGAATCACGACGGTGTTTCTGCTCGTGGCGGGGGCTTTCCGCATGATGGACCCGGCGCTCGAAGAGGCGGCGCGCACCGCCGGGGCCAATCATCGCAAGGTGTTTTTCAAAGTGACGTTGCCGGTCCTCCTTCCGGCCGTTCTCGCGGCCTTTCTCTATTCTTTCGTCTCCTCGATGGAGTCGTTTGAGGCGCCGCTGGTGGTCGGCATGCCGGCGAAGATTTACGTCTACAGCACCATGATCTACTTTTCCACGCGCGTGATCTTGAGCTACGGCCTGGCCGGCGCTTTCGGCGTCAGCTATTTTCTGCTCGCGCTCATCCTGGTGTACATCTATCAGCGCGCG
The DNA here is from genome assembly GCA_035559995.1 of Candidatus Acidiferrales bacterium. GTDB lineage: Bacteria > Desulfobacterota > Binatia > UBA9968 > UBA9968 > DATMAM01. The sequence continues at coordinate 216,461 of DATMAM010000051.1, read as the reverse complement.
GTCATCCATCGCGCCGAGAGGTTCGCGACGATCACGGGAAAGGGTTACCGGCCGCGCGTGATCGCGCTCGGCAAGTGGCGCTATCCCGCTCTCGGTCTCTTTTTTGTCTATTTTCTTTTTGCCGTCGTTCTTCCGCTCGGGGTTTTGCTTTGGCTGTCGCTGGTCCCGGACGATCGCGGGCAAAGCTGGAACTTGCCGCAGCATTTTACCTTAAAGCACTACGCGAATCTTTTCCTCGAGGAGGGCATCCTCAAAGCGGCGTGGAACACCGCGGTCATCACGGTTACGACCGCGACGGCGACAGTCCTTCTCGCCTTTTTCATCTCGTGGATTATCGTGAGGATGAAGGTGCGCGGGCGATTTTTGCTCGATGGCTTTACCTTTCTCTCGCACGCGGTGCCGGGCATCCTGGTTGCGCTTTCGTTCATCTTTCTTTATCTGCAGCCGCCGTTTCGATACTTGGGCCTCTACGGCACGGTCTGGATCATCAGCCTCGCGTTGGTCACGCAGTACATCGCCTTCGCCAGCAGAGCCACCAACGCCGCGATCACGCAAGTGCACCGCGAACTCGAGGAGGCGGGACGGGTGCTCGGCGCCAAAAGGACCACGGTGCTGTTGAAGATCACGCTGCCGCTTGTCTTCCCCGCCGTTGCCGCGGCCTGGATCTGGGTTGCGGCGCACGCGGTCCGGGCCTTTTCCGTGCCGCTCATGCTCGCGGGGCAGGAAAACTGGACGCTTTCGGTGATCCTCTGGCACTACTGGGCCGAGGACAGGATTTTGCCGCAGGCGGCAGCGCTGGGAGTGCTGCTGATGCTGGCGATTACGTTGCTAACCTTGGCGGGGCGGCGCGTGATCGTGCAGACGTTCAGCCAATAACGGCAAGAGCGTCGAGCGGGCGCGGGCGAACGCCCGCAACCGGTCCTATGAGCTTTTGTACGGATACAAGCTCGTCGCGACCCGTTTGGTCATGACCTCGACGAGCGCCGTCTTTCCTGCCTTGACGTGATGGATCGCGCCGCTGAGCGCGCCGCGCAACTCTCCGGGGTGCTCCACGCGCTTTGCCTCGGCGCCGAGAGCGCGCGCGAGCGCTGAGTAGTCTCCCACCGGCTTGATCTTCGCTTTTCGAATGGGCGCCCTGTCCTGAAAGGGCCGATTGTTGATCATGATCATCAGGATGGGAATGCCGCTCGCCACGGCGGTCTCGAGGTCGAGCGCCGTCTCGCCGAACGCTTCATCGCCGGTGAACGCCACGACGAGCTTCTCGGGCGCCGCGAGCTTGGCGCCGATCGCCGCGCCGAGCGACCAGCCCATCGCGCTCTGGACGCCGAAGCCGATAAAGGAATGCGGCACCGTGGCCGTGTAGTGCTGGCAGGTCGAGCCGCGCACGGAGCCGGCGTCGTGCAGCACGATGGTTTCGTCGGGGTTCACGAGCTGACACAGCTCCCAAGTAACCCGGAAGGGATTGATCGGCACTTCATCTGACGTGAGAAGCGGCTTTGAAAATTCGAGCCACTCCTGGCGCAGCCGCTCTATTTTTTGGATGACATCCTGCCGCGGCGCGAGCCGGCTCGCCGGCAGAAGCGAGCGCGCGGCGTCGATCATCTGGCGGAGCACGAGCTTGGCGTCTCCTAGAATCGGGATATCGGCAGGAGCTTCCTTGCAAAGCTCGGCGGGATTCGCATCGATCTGAATCAAGGTGACGCCGTCGGGGATCGGGTCGAGAAAGGCGTGGCGCTGGAGACTGGCGCCGACGCTGAGAATCACGTCCGCTTCCTGGGCGAAGCGCGTGGCCTGAAGCGTGGCGTAAGTCGCGCGCGTTACCCCGCCCTTGCCGAGCGCGAGCGGATGGTTTTCCGGAAAAGCGCTCTTGCCGTTCAGCGTCGAAGCGACCGGCAAGGTGAGAAGCTCCGCGAGTTCCACCATCTCGGGCGTGGCTTCGGCAGAGAGAACGCCCGCGCCGACGCAAACGTACGGGCGGCTGGCCGCGGCGAGCGCGCGCACCGCGCTCTCGACCGCGCGCGGGTCGCCCGCGCTTCTGATCCGCTCGGGCGCCGGGCGGTAGCGGAATTCGGGCGCTTCGAGCGCGCACAGGTCGTAGGGCATGCCGATCACCACCGGTCCGGGACGCGGCGCCCGCAGCGCGACAAAGGCGCGCCTCAGGATATCTACGATCTGGCTCGGGTCGAGGATCGTCGCGGTCCAGTTGGTGACCGGTTTAAAGACGTCATGGATCGGGAGCTCCTTTTGCCCGCGGCGCGGCACCTCGAAGCGGCGGTTGGCGCCGGCAAAGAAAAGGAGCGGGACGGAATCGCCGTAGCTGTTCACGATCCCGGCCATGGCGTTGGCCGCCCCCGGACCGTGATCGGCAAAAGCGATCCCGGGCTTGCCGGAGACGCGCGCGTAGCCGTCGACGATGTCTATCGCGACCCGCTCCTGGCGCGCGTAGCAGATGTTGATGTCGGACTCCGCCACAAGCACATTGGCGAGACGTTCCACCGATTGGCCGCCGATCCCCGCGCCGACCCGGACGCCTTCGGAAACGAGAATTTTTGTTATCGCTTGCGCCACGTTCACGGAATTTCCTCCAAGCGCGGTATTTTTAAATGCGGTTCGCGCAGCGCGTTTTCATCATCGCGGCGGGTACAAAAGCGCTCCCTGACGGGCGGTCGCGCGCGCGCGGTAAAGGTGCCCGCCCTGCGACGTGACGTAAAGCGCGTCCAAGCCGGCGTCGCCGAAAGCGCACATGAGCGGCTCGTCAAACGGCGTCGGGTGCGTCTCCAGCACGCGCCCGGAACGCGCGAAGATGTAGATCATCGGCCCGGGCCCGCTTTTGTTTGAGCCCGCGCAGGCGACGATGTTCCCTTCCGCGTCCTCGCACATGCCGCCGATGCCGCGGTGGGCGCCGCGATAGTCCGAGCCGAAGCTGTGCAGCACAACGAAAGCGCCCAGGGAGCCGTCCGGTTGAATAGGATAGGCCCGTAGCTCCTGCTTGTCGGCGCCGTTTTCGGCGACGTAGAGCGTCTGTTGGTCTCGTGAAATCAAAATGGCGCCGGGGCAACGCGTGTCGTAGGTCATGCGCTTGATTTGCCAGCGGCCGTCGGTCCGCTTCTCGAGCCGAAGCACCGACTGATGCGGGAGCGGGCCAAAAAGCTGCGGGCCGCGCGTCGGCGCAGGGTCGATCGGGTCGCTAAACCAGATTCGCCCCTGGGCGTCGCACGCCAAAGCGTAAGGATGATTGTGAAACTTGCCGTCCAGCTTGTGCTCCATCGGCGCCGTCGACCCATCGCGATTGAAGCGCACGATGCGGCGAGAGCTTGCCTGGCAGCCGTAGAAGTTCCCTTCCCGATCGAAGCCCAGGCCTTTGACGCCAGCCATGTACCTGCGGAATTCGGTGACGACTCCGGCTGCGGGATCGTAACGCAAGATTGAGCTTTCGCCCGAGGCGCTAAACAGTACCCCGCCGCCGTCCCACGCAACGCCGTACGTCGGCCCCTTGCAAGGGCCCGCGACGGGTTCGAACTTCCATGCCATAAAGCTCTCCTCTCAGACAGGGACGCCGGCAATCCCGAGGCGCATTCGGTAAACCTCCGCGTGGCCGGTGACGTACAGGGTCTTCCAGTCGGCGTCGCCCCAGGCCATGTTGCTGAAGTCGTTGAGCTTGATGCGGCCGAGCAAGTTCCCTCTGGGATCGATGACGTGGATTCCTCCGGGCCCGCGGGCGTAGACGTTCCCTTCGATGTCGACTTTCATGCCGTCGGGACCGCTTCCTTCTTTTTCCATCTGGTAAAAAAGCCGCCCGTTCTTGAGGCTGCCGTCGCGCTCGACGTCGTAGACGCGAATGTCGCGCCGGCGCGTGTCGTTGACATAGAGAAGCGACTCGTCGGGCGAGAAAGCCAGGCCGTTGTTGCTCTCGAAGTCGTCGGCGACGACTTCCGGGCCCGAACCGTCGGGCAGCAGGCGGAACACCGGACAAAAGTCCAGATAACGCTGCACGTCGTCGCCGGCGAACCAGGGGTGGGAAAGCGCGCCGAAAGAGTCGGTCCAGTAGATCGAGCCGTCGGATCGAACGACGATATCGTTGGGCGTGCTGATCTTTTTCCCTTGGTAGTGCGAGGCGAGAATGACGATGCGCCCGTCGTGCTCCATTCTCCAGATCGTGCGCGAGCCGTACCCGGCGACGACGAGCCTTCCCTCGCGGTCGTAGGTCATGCCGTTGGCGTGGCCGCTAGGATGGAGAAACGTGCTCACGCCCTCGCCGGGGGTCCATTTCAAGATCTTGTCGCCGGCAATGTCGGTCCACAGCAGGTAGCCCTTGCGCGCGTTCCACACCGGCCCTTCGCCGAAGATGCAGTCGCAAGGGATCCTCTCCAGCCGAGAGTCTTTAGGCACAATCCGCTCAAACCCCGGCGCCTCGCGATCCGTGTCTAGCACGTCGACCTCCGCGTGAAACAGAAATCTGTTCCCTCGTATTCGATTTACCGCGTGATTGTCAATGCGGTTCTTCGACGCGGGGTGCTGCCGGCTTTCCAACCCGCAGCTCGGTTGTCTGGAAACTGCGCTCTTAGCTTTTCCTGAGGGGATTCTCAGCTTTCAGGAATTCCCGAAAGCCGGCTCACGCCGCCGTCGAGCGATCCAGCGGTTATTCAGCAAGTTGAAGATCGACTTTGCGGGTATCGGTGACTCTTTTCGAGGCGGCGAAAACCTCAAGCGAAATGAGATTGCCGTCTTTACCGTAGTCGAGAATGACGCCGGGTTTATCCTCATCGCTTTCATGCACGGCTGCATCGTCTTTTAGAATCACGCTCAGCGGTCCGTATGCGGCTCGTAGCGGACCTTCATGGAGAGAAACAGCTAGATAGGATGCGTGCGTGTTGAGTCTATGCGAATTAGTTTTGGTGGAGCCGAGGGGAGTCGAACCCCCGACCTCTAGATTGCGATTCTAGCGCTCTCCCAACTGAGCTACGGCCCCACCGGGAAGGACAAGCAGCCATTTACACTAGCCAAAAATCCGCCGCTCCGCAAACTATCTTGAGCTTGAATAGTCGAGACGTTGGTTGCTGGCGGTTATGCTAGAATGTGTCCAGAGGATGGTTGAGAATTAAGCACGAAAGGCTCATTTTGGCCGTACTTTCGGCGCCACAGTACCAGTCCCGTGCTCGCTGAGCTGTCCGACGCGGCGTGGCCTTTGGTATGAGGGGGTTATGTCGCTATCTGATCAGAATTGCTTTTCTCCAGTATCGCGTCGATCATCTGCCTCTCGCGACGAACGGCTTTAATCAAATCATGCCCTGAACAGCTGCACCGCGCCGTTCCGGGTGGCCGCGCAATTCTTTCAAAAGTCGCGCTCGCCATGAGCGAGACCTGAGTCAGGCGAAAGACGAGTCAAATGGGTGCAGCCTCTTAAACCAGGTTCGAACCTATTTTGCACGCCAGGCAACGTAGTCAGTCGCAGGCTCGGCCACGTCGCGGCCTCGCCCTGCTCCTTCCAGCAAGCCGCCCGCCAACGGCTGTCAGATAGCTTGCAATTTCCCACTCCCTCCTCGACGCCGGTCGTCGCAAGGCCTGGCTCTGGGCCGGGCCACCGCCTCGGTGAGCCGCTCGGCCCTCTCTTTCCCAGGGGAACCTCGGGCTACGCGTAATTATCGTCTTTTGCCAAGAGCTCTGCCCTACCGCTTATGGCTTACCCATATTGACAGCAGATACGACTAATAGTATGCTTCCAAGCATGCAAGAAGGACATGCGAAAAAACTAGTTCTCGCCGTCTTTAAGAAAGCGCATTCACATGACCTGAGCATTGCTGAGGCTTCCAAGCGTGCTGGTGTTGCAGCTAACACCGCCTCGACCTGGATAAAAGTGCTCACTGCTGAAGGGATTCTTGAGGAGAGTCGGAAGATCGGTAACGCCAAGATGTATCGGCTCAAAAGGCGCTAGATGCTCGAAGAAACCCCACGGACAATAGAGAGAATGAGGCGGTACTCACCTACATATCGCACTAAATACGGCCAAATGTTTGAAGGCCACTGTGAAAGTATCCTAGCGACGTCATCCATGATTAAGCTCAAAGGGAAAATACAACTCATCTTCACGTCTCCACCTTTTCCTCTTAACCGAAAAAAAAAGTATGGCAATTTACAAGGAGAAGAGTACGTCGCATGGCTGTCCTCTCTTGCTCCGCTCCTGCGTGATTATCTTGCGGCAAGAGGCTCAATTGTTATCGAGCTCGGGAACGCTTGGGTTCCTGGGAGCCCGACCATGTCGACGTTACCAATAAAAGCACTCCTGGAGTTTTTGGAGGCTGGAAATCTCCATCTGTGTGAGGAGTTTATCTGCTTCAATCCCGCACGGCTACCTTCACCGGCAGAATGGGTTACCGTCAGGAGAGAACGCGTAAAAGATGCGTTTACCCGGGCATGGTGGATGTGCCCCACTGAACACCCGAAAGCAAACAATCGAACCGTTTTGACCCCTTACAGCGACAGCATGAGACAGCTGCTGCTTAAGGGTAAATACAATGCTGGCCATCGTCCCTCAGAACATAATGTCGGCAAAAGAACGTTTTTGGTCGACCATGGTGGCGCAATCCCGCCGAACGTTCTCCTCGTCTCCAACACCCGCTCCAATGATCCCTACCTGGTATTTTGTCGAAAGCACAATATGCAGCCTCACCCAGCCAGAATGCCAGAGAAAATTGCTGAATTTTTTATTAAATTTCTTACTGACGAAGGTGATTTTGTCATGGACCCCTTTGCCGGTAGTAATATAACCGGATGCGTAGCGGAAAGACTAAGACGAAAGTGGATTTCAATTGAGGCAAACCCAGAATATGTTTTAGCTTCTAAGGCCCGGTTTGGGCAGTCAGCGTAGAATAAAGGTTTAAGGGAAATCACACTTTCCTCTCGTCCTTTCTTTCCATTATCACTTCAATTTCCTTTGCAAATTTCTTTTGCATTTCCTTGTGGAGAGCCAGTAAATCATCCAAGTCGCGAATGCTGTAAACTTGTCCACCATGCTCCAAAGTTGCTGCATCTCTCTGAACGGCCTTACGAGACACCTCTAAAATCGCGCTTAGGTTTCCACTTTGGTTGTGGAGCTCAATTGCGGAGCTCCTTGGCGAAATGCCCCAAAACGCACATGCATCATAAAAGGTGAGATCTTCAATTCTCCCATTTCTAAACTTTTCAAAGGCCTTTGAGGTGAGTAGCCTCTTTAATTTCTCCTTGGTTTCGCGAGCAAGACCAGCTTTCTCTACAGAAGACCGGGTTGATCGAGCCGCAAGAAGGCGGGCATGTTCACGGCCGGCTTCTGTCAGCTGGTACTGTTTTTCTCCTACTTTGACTAGGAAACCTCGCTTTCGGATCGGCTTGCTGCCCATGATTTCAGCGAAAACCCTGTTCGAGTCGGGATACATTAAATGTCCATTTTCATCCAAGTGACCTGCCAAACCAAAAGCATCGGGAAAATTCTGCCAAGCCGCAACCACGAGAGCTTCGGCGGAAAACGGTGTTCGGCCACTTTCTTCGAGATAGTACGCCGCTAAAAGGAGTTTCTCGGATATGCTGAGCGAATCCCTACTGTTCACGGCCTGTCACTCTTCGGGGAGTTTCCCCGTGTTAATGAATTCGCTAAGTGAGGCTGCAGCGATCTCTTGGATCCGAGCCGCCTGGGCACCCCATTCAAGGATCCAGTCGCCTACAGGTAGCGATTGCTTTTCCGTGGGACCGTGGGTAAGAGCGATCTGAACCATTACATCGATGTAACGTTCTAAGTGATAGATCCGCCACTCCCGGGAGTCATGGCCGTAGCCTCGACTTGCGTCCAAATATAATCTGGCGAACGGTGCAGCGCTGTTGATCCACCAAATATTTCGGTCCACGTCTTGGGGTCTTTGCCACACGGGAGGATATTCAGGACTAAAAGTGACCGTTTCACGGGTTTCTGGATCTGCATTGACTTCAGAAATTAACACCTGTGGAAAGCCTTTCCCTAACTGATCTCCCGCTCCGCGAGACCCGCCAGGCACCACTTTTACAATAGCTGGGTTTTTGGCAAGACATTGATCATCTCCTGCTGTAACCTCGGTTTCGCCTGGCGAAAAACCAAAAACCAAGCCAGACGAGCTAACCCGAGCTATACTTGGATTGTTTTCGGTCCATTCAAGATAAATATTACTCGTTTCCTCTCCGTTTCCTAAGCGGCAAACTGCCTCAAGCTTTTGCCGGCTACCAGCGGTGATTTGAAGCTCCGTGGGCGAAATCTGTACTTCAAGAATACGCACAACTTCGAGAAGAGCCTTATTTGAGCGGATCTTACCATCGAGGGTTTCCGCATAAATACCAGTTTGGCCATAGGAAAACGTATTGATAATTAGCAAGTCCTCATCAACGATCGCGACATTGGTATCCTCACTTACCCATCTGAAGGGAACTGAGCGGATTTGCTTCCCGGTAGAATCGAAAAATTTCAAGGTGGGTCGGAAAGCGATCCCTATTCCAGCCCGTGGGTGAGTCAGCGCTAGATCGAGTTTTGCTGGCTTACCCGTCGGCAAAGGAGGCTGCCGCGGAGGAGTGACTGTTTCTCCTGGTCCCCAGAGACCACGCATCAGCTCGCTAAGAAGGCGATTCTTCCAGCGGTCTAACGCCTCGTTCATTTTGCTAAGAGCGTCTTTTTCTTCCTGGTCATAACGGCGCCTGTCACGAGCTTCAAATTCTTTGGCGTACGATTCTATTTGTTCTGATATGAAGCGCTCGACCGATCGGGTAAGAGGGCTTGTTGCTAAACGTGCCCGTTCGTTCTGTTTAAACGGTTCCAGTGCCTCAAGATAACACTCACCATAAATTCGATCGCGATACGGCGACTGGATATCAAGCTCTGCCACTGGAACGTATCCGATATAGCCAGACCTTGCCCTAAAGATCACATTATGACGACCCTTTTTACCCCAACGCATGCTAACGTCGGAGGTCAATAGTGTTAAGGTTCCGGGCAGAGAGTTACCATTGGTTGTAGAAACTTCGGTCTCATTAACGGGATCTTTCAAAACTGCAGGGATCGGGATGACTCGGGGTTTTTCAGCCCCCGCCATTGGCTTGATATCCGGCAGGGCAAGAGGCTTGCCTTGATTAAAAACCTGCCCATTTACGACAACATAGACCTTGCAAAGCTCTAAGGTTTGAATCATCTGTGGATGTTCTTGCAAATGCTCGATCAAATGACGATGTGGGATACGGTTGTCATAGCCCTTTGGCCCGACGCCGCTGACAAGGGTAAAGCCATCCGCGATCTCAATGGCTTTTACGACACCGTCCGGCAGCGTGCGGATAGAACATCTAACCGGCCTCAAGGCCTTCTCCAGTTCAGATTGCACGTCGGTCACGCCAAAATCACGGCCAGTCTGTCGGTCTGGGATATAACCGAATCTAATGGATCCTCCGACGACACCGTAGCGGTTGCCCTTTTTCTTTTTCACTGCGTAGATCTGAGCATAGTCTTCAAACATCTGCGTCATATAACATTTTCCGCCATTACCATGTCCCCCTTGAATGGCAGTTGTTTTAGCTCCCCTTTGAGCCGCTTCTGGGTCAGCCCATATCCTAAAGTTTTCCTCAATCATAGCGCTGGTCATTCCAGAAAAATCTAGGCAAGAAATAGAAGGCGGGATACCTCTGCGACCGTAATCAAAAATCACGACAATCGCGCGCTTGGCTTCCTGAGCATCCTCGCGAGCATACGCATCTGCGGAGTTTTTTAACCATTCAGGTAAACCGTTCTCATGGGACTGATAGGCTTTGCATATAAGTCGAATGGCTCCTTCCTCATGGACCCTGATGTCCTCATCCGGTGTATAGGTGAGCTGGTTCATGGTACCTCCTGAACTTCAGCGAGATCTCGGCAAGTGTGCCTTTTTATAGCCAATGGATTTTCACATCTCCCTCCACCTGCTTGAACTCCTTATCGCCCGTCACAAGCTCGGCTTTGCGAGATTTTGCCAACGCGGCGGCAAAGCAGTCGGCGTAGGACATTTTCTTTGCGGCTTTGAACTCTGCGGCCTCCTTGGCGAGATCCAAATCGGCGAAAATAATTTGGACCGGCAGGGTCGAGATCAGATGCGCTACCTGATCCGCCTTTTCCCTACCCGCCTCTCTCAGCGTGATGTAGTAGACCTCGCCCCAGTTGATGGCGGACAGCAGAAGAGGCCTTCCGGAGTCCCTAGCCGAGCGAAAAACCTCGATCATCGTGTCCTTGCCGGCTTCGCCCTCGATATAAGCGATGAGGCTATAGCTGTCCAAAACGCGGACCGCCGCTCTCACAGCTCGCGCTCCTTCGCTTTGTCTTGCATCAGCGCCTGAAGAAGCCTGCCCTTCGTGCCAGAGATCCCCGCCATGCTGCGGAGATATTCATCCGTGATGGGTTTGATGACGATCTCTCCGTCTCGCTCGTAGAGGTAAACCTGCGTCCCCTTTTTAATGCCAAACTTGCGGCGGAGTTTAGACGGGATCACGATCTGACCTTTGACTGTAACAACAGACTTATCCACACAATCTCCTTAACGCGCCATTTGATGTTTCGGGTACCACATCGAACAATGTAAGTCAAAACCCGAATAGTATTACTCGCGTGCTGCAGTAACCCACCGGTCCGCTTTCCTGTGAGGGCGGCTCGACCTTTGAGAGATCCAGAGTGCTTGAAGAACTTCTTTAACGATGGGCCACTCTGGCTTAGCCCAACGGCGGCGATATTGCGCCGGAAAACGCCCTACAAAGCAAAGCCGGTTGCAAGGGCATCATGCCGTCGAGTTCAGCGGCGAGCTCGCGTGATTTGAGCCCAACCAAGCATGCAAAGTTTTCTTCTTTTCCTCGTCGCCCTGTTCTCTGCGTATCCTCTCTTGTGCCCCTGCGGTTTGTTTTGACCGTTGTTTATTTGGCTTCCCAAATCTGAGAGCTTCTCGGCTTGGCTCCTGCCAAATCGGCTGCGCTTGCTGCGGGATGATCCGCAATGCGCCCCAATTGGTGCTGGTATGGCTCTTGCAAGGTACCGGAACGACGCTTCCACATCAGGAGGTCACCGTGAATCGTTTTTACCGGGGCCAGCTAATCGTCGCGACCGCGGTGTTGAGCCCGATTTTGTGGGAGCCCGTGGCAAATATCTGCTCGACGGGCGATGAGGCCGCGAATTTTACAGCGCTGAAGCTTCCTTTTGCGCGCTTCGTGACCAAGCGTGAGGCGGAGGAGTACGCGATGAGAGGAGCGCAAAATTGGGTCGATGTGAGGTTTGTCGACGAGGGTCACTTGTTGGCGGCGCCAACGAGGGAATCCAATACGCCTCCGACCGATTCCCAAATGTGAGAAGCATAAACCGGGAATTCTCCACTGGTAAGAAACGCTCTAACCGAGGTGGAAATGAGAGTCTTACAGGCCGGTCTCGCAGTGCTCGCCCTATTTCTCGGCGGAACAGCGTCGGCTCAGCCAAGTCGGCTGCCGACGGTTACGGTTTACGCCAGTCCCACCTGAAGCTGCTGCTCTAAGTGGGTCGGGCACCTACAGGCAAACGGGTTTTCCGTAACACGCAAAGCGGTGTTTGAGGCGTCCGGCGAGCGGGCCGCGCGGCACGGCGTGCCAGAGGCGCTGTATTCCTGCCACACCGCGTTGGTGGATCGATATGTCATCGAGGGACACGTGCCGGCAGACCTTATCGCGCGGCTTTTAAAGGAGCGCCCGACTATTAAAGGACTCGCCGTGCCGGCAATGCCGGCCGGCGCGCCCGGGATGGGCGGCTCGGGGCGTTACGAGATCCTGAGCTTCGATCATCGGGGGCGGTTCCAAAGCTACTCTCGCCGGTAGCGATCCCTCGCGCGGCAGTCGGAGGCAAGGAGAACCGGCGCGTTTTTAGCCAATTGGCCGACCAGCGAAGCTGATCGTCGCTCTGAGAGGCAGATGATCCGACGCGATACGCGCTAGCGGGGTCTTGATCACTTTCGTTTCCACCAGCGCCTCGTGCGGCGAAACCCAAATGCGGTCCAGGGCGAAAAGCGGGAAGCGCGAAGGGAACGTGCGCGGCGCAGAGGCTCTTCCCAGGCGGGCGTTTAGATTGCGCACCGAAAAGCGCGGCGGCCACCATTCGTTCAAGTCGCCGAGCAGCAGGGTGAGAGGCGCCGCCTCGTTCTCGACCAGCTTCATAATCTGAAGAACCTGGCGGCGGCGCTCCCGGCCGCTCAGGCCAAAGTGAGTGACCAGCACGCGCACGGGCTGTCCATGGACGTCGATCAGCGCATCGATGGCGCCGCGCGGCTGGCGCCGCGGAACGCTGATGTCGTGCAGGCAAAGCTTGATAATCCTGTGGCGCGTGAGCAGCGCGTTGCCAAACTCGGCGGCCGGACGCTGGATCGTAGGCCCGGCAATCGCGTTGAGCCCCGTCACCTCCGCCAAGTAGTTGAGCTGATAGGATTTCCTGTCCCCGAGCGGGCGGTAATCGACCTCCTGGAGGCCGATGATATCGGCTTTTAGCTCTTCGATGACGCGCGCCACTCGGCGCGGGTCGCGTTTGCGGTCCACGCCGACGCATTGATGGATGTTATAAGAAGCTGCGGTGAACGAGCGAACCATGAATCACGGCGGCGCGGCTTCATAATCGACCACGCGCGATTCTTTTTTTGGCGATGCGGCGGTAAGCCGCCAATCCGGCCAACGCAAAAAAAATAGCCAAAAGCAAAAGCAACGCAAAGGCCTCGGTCGCGGTGTCCCGCAGAGCGCGCTCGAGCTGGGCTTCCAGCAAAACCACCGCCCATATCCCCGGCCCCATGCCGAAAAGCGTTCCCAGAATAAAGTCCCGCCCGCGAATCTGGCAAGCGCCGGCGACCAAGTTGACGAGCGTGAACGGCGCGACCGGAAGAACGCGCACTGCCAGCACGGAAAAAAATCCGTGCCGCGAGATACGCCGCTGGACGCGCGCGAGGCGCGTGCCCGCGATCTGGCGCACCGCCCTTCGCCCCAGCACCCTCCCGAGCGCGTAAGTGACGAGCGCGCTCGCGAGCGATCCCGCAAGCGCGTAGAGAAATCCGCGCAGCGGCTCGAAGGTCGCGGCGGTGGCGATAACGAGAAGGCTTATGGGCGCAAAGGTAAGGCCGCCAACGACATAGCCTCCGAGCACAAGCAAGGGCGTAAACGGCGAGTCCCGCACCGCGCCCAGCCAGCCGGTGATCGTCGCCGGGTCCAGAATCGCCGCCAGCGGCGTGGCGCGCCACGTGATCGCGACCGCCGCGAGCAGCGAAAGCACCAGCGCAAGCCTGAGAAAGGCGCTGCCGGCGGGCTTGCGGTGTTCCTCGGGCAAAAACTGTTCAACCAGCTCGTCGGGCCGGATCGGGCTTTCCGGATCGAGAACGGCAGCCTCGGGGATCACCTGATCGAGCCATTCCGAGACAACGCCGCTCACCTCGGCCAAGGTGCGCGGCCCGCCGCGGTGCTTTTCGAGCGCGCGGATGAGCGAACCCTCAGCCGCGCGCTCGGCGCCGAATTTTTCCGGCGCGATCCCCAGATGCTCCGCGCATAGCCGGTTTAGAAAATCGGCGATCGCTTCTTCGGTCGGCGCGTCCTCGGCTTCGATCGCAAGATCGCACTCGCTGTCCAGCCCCATGGAGCGATTGTTGAGGTTGGCGGAACCGACGCGCACGAAGCGATCGTCGATGATGCACACCTTCGCGTGCACGCTCATGGAGTAGTCGTGATCGGGAAGCACGGGGCAATAGACCCGAAGCCGGCCGAAAGCGTCGGCCGCGCGGAGCTGTTTGAGCAGCCGCGCGCGGAGCACGCCCATGGCGCACTCTTCCAGCCAACCCTGAGTCTCGAACTGCGTGACCACGACGATCTCGGGGCCGTCTTTCTCGTTGAGCCTCGCGGCCAGCGCGTTGCCGACGGACGCGGAAGTTAAATATTGATTCTCGAAATAGATGAAGCGCCGCGCCGCGCAAATACTGTCAAGGTAGAGGGATTCCACCTCGCGCACTCCCGGGCCACCGTCGCAGTCCGGCTGGGTACGCGCGATCGCGACATTCACATCGGCCAGCTGCGGCCGGACGCCTTTCGGCCAGCGATCGGCAAAGACGCCGCGCCCCCAGCGAATTCGCCTGCCGGTGGCGTCTCGCCAGCGTCGGCGAAACAGCTCGCCCAGAGCCGCGGCCGCCCCGCCGTCGACCATGAGCTGGACATCGTGGTAGGGTCGATAGGGCCGCCCGCGGGAATCGACGCGCCGCGGATCGCCCGCGCGGTGTTCGGGGGTATCCCAGCGCGACTCGGCCAGGTCGATGCCGCCGAGAAACGCAACGGCGTCGTCGATGACGACGAATTTTTGATGATGCGAGGCGCCCAGGGGATGGAGAGCGTCCAGATGGAAGCGAATTCTTCGGTGCGTGCGCCACGGATACGTGTAAAGCGGGATGATTTCCCGCTCCAGAGCGTAGATCATCGCGAAGTCCCAGACCAGCACATAGATGCGGAGGCTGCGCCGGCGCTCGACGAGCTTGTGAAGAAAATCGCCGAGCAGGAGCGCCGTGTCAGCGGGCCCAAGACGCACGCGGCTGTCGATTTGCCAGCCGGCGATAAAGATCGACTTTTGCGCGCGCTCCATCGCGGCGACAAGCGCGGAGAAGTAAGCCTCGGCATCGATAAGAAACGCAGCGCGCTTCGCGGCGACCGTGCGCCAGCAGTTTTTGCCCGGAACGAAGGTCTTTGCGGCGCCCGCCGCCGCGGCCTTCGAAGCCGCCGGCGCGCGCGGGTCGTTGCAGGCGTGGCGAGGTTCCATGAGCGTATGAAAGTTTTTTGCTCGAAGCTTTCCAGCAAATGTAGCGGCAATTTTGGACGGGTAAAACGACGCAAAGAAAAAGCCATGCTCCGCCGCGACGGAAAAGCCGAGCGCGGCGGCCCTTGCGCCGTTTCACCCGTGCGAAAGATGCGCCGTTCGGTCCCAGGAATGAGACAGCGGCGGGAGCTATTTTTGCTGGCGAAGCGCAAATTTTTTCGTTATGAGTTAGTGTCATTTTTTTTCTTCGCGAAACGGAGGGCTCCATGGGCCATTGGCTCTGGCTAGGATCGGCCACGGCGCTTTGCCTACAGTGGCTTTATCTCAGGCTCATCTCCGGCGTCCATCTGCCGCCGGAAGTCGAGGCCCTCAGCGCCGGCCTGGCCATCTTTGGCGCCGCGTTCATCCTCTCCTGGGCGTCGGAGCTGGCGCAGCTGGACATCCCGCAGACGCTCGCCCTGGCTTGTTTGGCTCTGATCGCGGTGCTGCCGGAATATGCGGTCGACGTCTACTTCGCGTGGCGGGCGGGGCAAGATCCCCAATACACGGCCTATGCGCTGGCGAACATGACCGGTGCCAATCGTCTGTTGATCGGCGTCGGCTGGGCCTGCGTGGTCTTTACTTATTGGTTCAAGACGAAAGAAAAATCGTTTCAGCTAGAGCCGCCGCACAGAATAGAGATTTGCTACCTCGGAATTGCGACCGCTTATTCCTTTTTCATCCCGTGGAAAGAGACGCTTTCGATTGTGGACGCGCTCGTGCTCGTCGGAATTTTCGTCCTCTACATTCGCGACGCGTCGCGGGCCGCGCATGTGGAGCCGGTACTGGAAGGACCGCCGGAGCTGATCGCCCAGTATGGGCAGCGGCCGCGGCGGGTAGCGACCGTTCTCATGTTCTTGTACTCGGGCCTTACGATATTTGTTTCTGCCGAGCCGTTCGCGGAAGGGCTGCTGGCCACGGGCAGAAAATTCGGCGTCGAGGAGTTCATTCTGGTCCAGTGGCTGGCGCCGCTCGCCTCCGAGTCGCCGGAATTCATCGTCGCGATTCTGTTTGCGTTGCGGTGCAATCCCGGCGCGAGCATCGGCACGCTCTTGTCCTCCAAGGTGAACCAATGGACTTTGCTCGTAGGCATGCTGCCGCTCGTCTACATGGTCTCCGCCGGCCGGCTCGTGCCGATGCATATCGATGCGCGCCAGGTCGAGGAAATTCTGCTTACCGCGGCGCAGTCGCTTTTTGCCGTCGCCGTGCTGGCAAATCTCTCTTTTTCCTTGCTCGAAGCCGCCGTCCTGTTTGTCCTGTTCGCCACTCAGCTGCTCACACCTGACCCGCGATTCCGCCTGTACTACTCGTTCGTTTACATTGTTCTCGGGGTCGGAATGATCGCGCTCAGCCGAGCCGGCAGGCGCTCGATCGTCGAACTCTTGAGAAAGCCGTCGACCTGATTCAGGGGAGGCTTTTGTCCGGCGCGCCCGACGCGCACGGTTCAAGCAGCCGCCACCCTTGGCCGGCCTCGTAGCCGATTCGGGCGAGCGCGCACGGCGCGATGCGAAAAGAGCGATAATCGTTAAGGTCGGTGCCCGTCACGCGGCACAGGATGGAGAGAATCGGAAAGTTGTGCGTCACCACAACGGCAGTCCCCTCGGGCCAGCGGCGCGCCACGCCTTCGAGCGCCGCCCACGCGCGCGCGGCCACAGCCGCGAGGCTCTCCCCGCCGGGAGTGCGCAACCGGGCGGGCGCCACGCGCCATTGCGCCATGAACTCCGGATATCTCTCCCGCACCTCGTCAAAGGTGAGCCCTTCGAGATCGCCGTGGTCGAGCTCGCGAAAGTTTCTGTCGATAACGAGCGGCACGCCGGGATGATGGCGGCGCACGGCGGCGGCGGTCTGCCGCGCCCGCTTGAGATCGCTCGAGACGATGACCCGAATCGGCTCGTGGCGCAGGCTCTCGCCGATCTCCCGCGCCTGGCGCACGCCCGACTCGTTGAGATCGAGGTCGGAAACGCCCTGACAGCGGCGCTTGAGGTTCCAATCCGTTTCCGCGTGGCGCAGGAGAAGAATTTCCATCGCGTGGGCAGGCTCCGGCGCGGTCAGATATTCTCGAGCGCGGCGGCATGAAAGTTGATTTTTGCCCGCGCTTTGAGCGAGTCGACGAACTGCCGCAGGGCCGCTTCCTGCTTCTGGCTCAGGGCCTGCGCGCGCAAGCGCGCTTTTTCTCTCTCAAAGGCCTCCATATCGGCGGGTTGGCTCTCCTTGAAATAGAAAAGGTACGCCGCGTCCGCCTGCGTGTAGACCATCTCGGGGACCGGATGAAATTCGGACACGGGGATGCCGCCGGGTTTTAGCTCCTTTAGCGGCCCGACCTTCGGCACTTCGGGAGCATTGCGCTGAAACCAGCCGGTTTGTTCGATCTTTAGCCCGTGCTTTTGCGCGATCTGAGAAAAGTCCTTTGTCTTTTTTAGCTCGGCCAGGGCGGCGTTGGCCTTTTGCAGCGCCAGCTCGAAGGCCTTCTTGTTTTTGAGATCCGCCTCGATCTTCGCGCGCACCGCTTCGAGCGGCGGCACCGAAGGTTCCTTTCGCTGGATCACGCGCAGCAAGTAGTAAGCGTCCGGACCGCGGATCGGCGCGCTCAGCCCCTTGAGAGGCAAGGAGAAGGCGCGGTTGTAGAACTCTTCCACCCCCTCCAATCCAGGCACGGGCTCGTCGCGCGCGAAAAGCCGGCTTACCGTGAGCTCAAGCCCGCGCTCTTTCGCCAGCTGCGAGAAATCGGCTCCGGAAAGAACCCTCTCGCGGTCCGCCTCGGCCGCCTTTTCGGCTTCCGCGCTTCCCCGCTGGCGGCGGATTTCTGCCGCAATTTGCTCTTTCACTTCGGCGAGGGATTTGACCGTCTGTCCTTTGGTGTCTTCGATTTTCAAAATATGGTAGCCGATCGGCGACTCGACGACGCCGCTGATTTCGCCCTTCCGCAGCGCAAAGGCGGCTTTTTCCAACGACGGCAAAAGCTGGCCGGCCGTAAACCAGCCCAGATCGCCCCCGGCCGAACTCGACGGGTCCTCGGAGTACTGCCGCGCGAGCGCCGCGAAGTCCTTTCCTTTCGTCGCTTCGGCGAGGATTCGCTCCGCCCTCTCGCGCGCGCGGGCCCTCGTCTCCCGGTCGGCGCCCTCCGGCTCGCGCACCAAGATGTGGCGGATCTTGGCGGCGCGCGGCTCCGTGAAGCGCCGCGCGCGCTCGCGCTCGTAGAATCCTTGGATTTCTTTGTCGCTAACCTCAAGGCGGGCGCCGAAGCGATCGAACGGGTAGGCGAGATACTCGACCTGCACGCGCAAAGGCTCTTTCAAGCTCTCTTGGTTGGCGTCGTAAAACGCTTTGACCTCTTCGGGGGTGGCTTTCACCTGAGCCGCGAAATCGTCGGCGCCGATGCGCGCGAACAAAAGATTGATTTTTTCCGCCTCCACGCGGTAGCGATCTCGGATTTCGCTTTCGCTCACGTGAACGCTGTCGCGAATCATCTCGAGAAGCTTGCGCACGCTGATCTCTTGCCTCTGCTCCGCCTCAAACTGCACGGGCGTCATGCGCCGGGCACGCAAGACATCGAGGTAGCGCTGCTTACTGAATGCGCCGTTGACCTGAAATACCGGCGCGCCGGTGATCGCATCCACCAGCTCGTCCTCGGTGGCTTCGAGCCCGAGCCGGCGGCTTTCCTGAAGCAGGAGGCGCCGCTGGATCATGTCCTCTAGCACGCTTTCTCGCAGGTTCAGGTTCTTCACCATTTCCGGGGTGAGCGAGCCCTTGAAAAGGTCGCGATAAACCTCGAGCGCGCGCTGGAAATTGACTTCCAGCTCGCGCTGCCGAATCGCTTCGCCGTTGACCTCCACGACGACATCGGTCGGGCTCTGGCTCCAGTCGCTCCCGCCAAAGTAGAGCACGAAGCTCACAACGATCACCCCCAAGAGGATCACGATGAGCCACGAGCGCTTGCGGCGGCGCAAAAAACTGAGCATCGGATGAAAGCGCGGGCGGGAAAATTTTTTCCATCATAGGGAATCGCCCGGCTCATTGCAACGCGGGCTTCGCGCGCGGTTTCGGTCGCGCGCGTTTTTTAACGGCGTTTTGGAATTACCTTTATCTTGCCTGGTCGGGGCAAATCTGTTACTTTTCACTCGGACAAAATCCGCCGATTTGAGGGCGAGCGAAAACATGATCTTCGATTCCCTGGTCGGGCTTTTCTCCAACGATTTGGCGATCGATCTGGGCACGGCCAACACGCTGATTTACGTCAAAAACCAGGGGATCGTTTGCAACGAGCCCTCGGTCGTCGCGGTTCAGCAGCGCAATGAGCGGGTCGGCAAGAAGGTCTTGGCGGTCGGCGCGGAAGCCAAGAAGATGCTTGGCCGCACCCCCGGCAATATCATCGCGATCAGACCCCTCAAGGACGGCGTGATCGCCGACTTTGAGATCGCCGAGGCGATGCTCCGGTACTTTATTCGCAAGGTGCACAACCGCCACACGCTGGTCCGTCCCCGTATCATCATCGGCGTGCCGTTCGGCATCACCGAAGTCGAGAAGCGCGCGGTGCGCGAGTCCGCGGAATCGGCAGGCGCCCGGGAGGTTTATCTGATCGAGGAGCCGATGGCCGCGGCGATCGGGGCGCGGCTGCCGATCACCGAGCCCACCGGAAGCATGATCGTCGATATCGGCGGCGGCACTACGGAAGTCGCGGTGATTTCGCTTTCCGGGATCGTCTTTTCGCGCTCGATCCGCGTGGGCGGCGACAAGATGGACGAGGCGATCGCACAGTACATCAAGCGCAAGCATAACCTTCTGGTGGGCGAGCGCACCGCCGAGCTGATCAAGATCTCGATCGGGTCGGCGTACCCCGACGATGAAATTCGCACGATGGAAATCAAGGGGCGGGATCTCGTCGCCGGGGTGCCCAAGACGGTCGTGATCACGGACGAAGAGATCCGGGATTCCCTGGTTGAACCGATCAATCAAATCGTCGAGGCCGTGCGCATCTCCCTCGAACGCACCCCGCCGGAGCTGGCGTCGGACATCGTCGACCGCGGCATCACCCTCGCCGGCGGCGGCGCGCTGCTCAGAAATCTCGATGTCCTCTTGAGAGAAGAAACGGGCTTGCCCGTGACGCTTGCCGACGATCCATTGACGGCGGTCGTCATGGGCGCCGGCAAGGCCCTCGATGAGATTTCGTTGCTGAGGGAGGTGGCGGTTAACTAGGCAATGAAATCAGGCGCGCCCGTTCTCATCGCCCCGGGCCCCAGCGTTTCATGCTCGCGCTCATTCAAAAGAACCAAGTCCTCATCACCTCGTTCCTTTCGGTTCTGGTTTCGCTTTACCTCTTGATCGTCGCATCGACGGGACAACTTCGTCGCGATCCGGTAGGGCCGCTGGTGCTGGAGCTGATGCGGCCTTTTGCCGCGCTCGTTCAGGGAGCCTTAAACACGACGCGCGGCCTCACGGCTCAGTACCGCGAGTTGACCGGCGCGCTGGCGGAAAACCAGCGTCTCAAAGCCCGCATCCTGGAGTTGGAGGCCGAGCGGCAAAGGCTTTACGAGGCGCAGGCTACAGCCCGGAGGCTCCAAGGGCTGCTCGAGCTACGCGAGCAAATTCCCGATAAAACCGTCGCCGCCAACGTGATCGCCGGCAGCGCGAGCACGTGGTTTCAAAGCCTGACGCTCGACAAGGGAGCCGACGACGGCATCGAGAAAGGCATGGCGGTTGTCGCCGCGGCCGGAGTCCTCGGTCAGATCGTGGCCGTGTCGGCGCGCACCGCGAAGGTGCTTCTGGTCACCGATTCGCACAGCGCCGTGGACGTTGTCTGCCAGCGAAGCCGCGCGCGCGGCATCGTGTCCGGTTCTCTCGAAGGGCCGATCGTCAAATATGTAAAGCGGAGCGAGGACCTAAAGCCCGGCGATCGGCTGATCACTTCCGGCCTCGACGGCGTATTCCCGAAAGGGATGCTGGTCGGACACGTCGAGAAAGTGCAAAAGAAGGGCCAGGGGTTGTTTCAGCAGGTCACGGTCACCCTGGCCGTGGATCCGCGCAAAGTGGAAGAAGCGCTGATCGTGATTCCCGGCGGGCGGCCGTCCTGAGCGAAGCATGGCGAAGGTTAAGCTGACGCTCCTTTTTGTGTTTTTTGGCTTTTTGGCGCTCTTGCTCCAGCTCACGTTTTTTCACGTGCTGCCGCTCGGGCCGGTGGTTCCGGACCTGACATTGATTCTTTGCGTTTACCTCGGTTTGTACCGGCCCACGGTTGGCTCGGTCCTCGGCTCTTTTCTGCTCGGCTATTCCGTAGATGTTTTTTCCAGCCCTGTCTTGGGACTCAACACCTTCGCCATGTCGGTCGTTTTTCTGGTCGTCTATCTGAGCTCGCGGCGAATTTGGATCCACAACGAGCTCTGGAGCGCCGTTCTCGTCTTCGCGGCCGGATGGGTCAAAGGGGTGGCATTGATCCTCGCCCTGGGGGTTTTTGCCTCGGGAGTAGACGGCTGGCACAGCGCTTTTCGTTATATTTTTCTCGAGGCGCTGTGCGCGGCGATCCTGGCGCCGGCGGTATTTTTCTTTCTCCGGCGAAGCCAAAGCCACCTCGAGCCGGCGCGCACGGCCGTCTAAATAGAAGATGTTCCCCCTGCCCTTTCCGAAGGATCCGGGCTTTGAGCTGCGCCAGCGCGTTTACGTTATTATGGCGGTGGTCGGGCTCGTGTTCACGTTTTTGCTGGGACGGTTGTGGGTGCTTCAGGTATTCGACGGCGAGCGCTACACGTTTTTGTCCGAGAAAAATCGCATTCGGCTGAAAAAAATTCCCGCCACTCGCGGGATGGTGTTCGATCACAAGGGCCGGTTGCTGGTCGATAGCCGCCCCTCGTTCGACCTGCTGTTTGTTCCTGAAGATTCCGATCATCCAGAGGAAACGCTCAGCCAGCTGGCGAAGATCCTCGGCTGGGACCCCACGGAGGTGCTCGCGCGCTACGAAGAAAACCGAGCGCGCCCGGCCTTTGAGGAGATCGTCCTGGGTAAAGATATCGACTGGCGCTCGGTGGTGGCCGTCGAGACGCACCAGTTGCGGCTTCCCGGAGTAACCCTGCGCGTGCGGCCGCGACGAAGCTATCTGCTCGAGGGCCGGGCCGCGCATTTGCTCGGCTATGTCGGCGAGATCACGCGTAACCAGCTCAAGGCTCAGGGGCATCAGGGATACACGATGGGGGACGAGATCGGCCAGTTCGGCGTGGAAAAGGCGCTGGAGCCTTATCTGCGCGGCAAGAACGGGGGCCAGCAGGTCGAGGTGGATGCGCTCGGACGGCGGGTCGGCGTGCTCGACGAGGTTGAGGATATCCCGGGACATAACGTCTTTCTGACATTGGACCGGGATTTACAGGAGGCCGCGGCGCGCGCGCTGGAAGGAAAGGAAGGGAGCGTCGTCGTCTTGGACGTTCACAGTGGCGCCGTGCGCGCGCTGGTGAGCGCCCCTGCCTTCGATCCGAACATTTTCGCGCGCGGCGTCAGCGCCAAGGAATGGCGCGCGCTTTTGACCGATCCGCTCAAGCCGCTCAACAATCGCGCCGTGCACGGCCAGTACCCGCCAGGCTCCACCTTCAAGATCGTCGTCAGCATCGCGGCGCTGGAGGAGGGGCTGCTTCGGCCGGAGCAGACGATTTTTGATCCGGGCTTTTTCGTCGTCGGCAACCGCGCGTTCAGAGACTGGCGCCCGAAAGGCCACGGGACCGTTGACCTGCACAAGGCGATCGTGGAATCGTGCGACGTCTATTTCTACCAGGCGGGCCAGAAGCTCGGCGTCGACACAATCGCCAAGTACGCGCGCCTGTTCGGCTTGGGCGAAAAGACCGGGATCGAGTTTGAAGACGAGAAAAGCGGCCTGATCCCCGACACGCGCTGGAAAATGAAACGCTTTCGCCAGCCGTGGTACCCGGGGGAAACGCCTTCGGTCGCGATCGGCCAAGGCTACGTCACCGTAACGCCGTTGCAGATGGCCAACCTCATGGCCGCCGTGGCCAACGGCGGCACGCTCTTCCGGCCGTGGTACGTGCATAAAGTGGAGTCGCTGGACGGCGAGATCGTGCGCGAGTACCGGCCGCAGACGATCCGCTCGATTCCGTTAAAGCCCTCTACCCTGGAGGTGGTGCGCAGGGCGCTGCGCGATGTCGTGCACGGCCCCGGGGGAACCGGGAGCGCCAGCCGCTCGGCGCTGGTCGAAATCGCCGGCAAAACGGGCACGGCGCAGGTCGCCGAGATGCGCGGCAACATCGTGAAAAGCGAGCACCTTCCTTACATGCTCCGCGATCACGCGTGGTTTGTGGCGTACGCTCCGGCGGAAAAACCCGAGATCGCGGTGGCGGTGCTCGTCGAGCACGGCGGCCATGGCGGTTCGGCGGCGGCGCCGGTGGCTAAAGAAGTGATCGAAAAATATTTCTCGCTCAAGGCTGAGCCGCAGCCCGCTTTAAAGCAGGCGAGCGTGGAGGGACAGATCCGTGCAAATTGACCGCAGGCTCATCGCGCACTTTGACTGGACTCTTTTGAGCCTGGGGCTGAGCCTAGCGCTCATCGGTTTGGTGACGATCTACAGCGCAACCTACAACTTCAGCGAGGGGCAAGCCGGCGGTCAGGCGATCAAGCAAGCCTACTGGATCGTGATCGGCGCGGCGGCGATGATCGTTTTCTTTACGGTCGATTATCATGTGATCGACCGGATCGCTTACCCGTTTTACGCGCTGGTGCTCCTGCTCCTTGTGGTCGTCCATTTTGTCGGCGCCTCCGGCGGCGGCTCCCAGCGCTGGATCCATTTCGGGTTTTTTGCGCTGCAGCCTTCGGAGTTAAGCAAGCTCGCGATCGCGTGGGTTCTGGCGGCGCATTTGAAGTACGACGAGCCGGTTAACGGCTTTTGCCTGCGCGATCTCGGCGGGCCGTTTTTGCTCCTGTTCCCGCTCGTCGGGCTCGTCTTGATCCAGCCGGACCTGGGCACGGCGGTTTTGATCTTGCTGGTATTTTTTAGCGTGATCATCGTTGGCGGGCTGCGCCTGAAGTCGCTCATGTGGCTTGTCGCCGGCGGGGTGACACTGCTTCCGGTCGGCTGGAATTTTCTCAAGCCGTACCAGCGCAACCGCATCTTTACGTTTTTAAACCCCGATGTCGACCCGCTCGGAACGGGCTACCACGTGATCCAGTCCAAGATCGCGGTCGGCTCCGGCCGCTGGTTTGGCAAGGGGTATCTCAACGGCACGCAGAACCGGCTTGATTTTCTGCCCGCTCAGCACACCGACTTTATTTTTTCGGTCTTTTCTGAGGAGTGGGGATTCGTGGGGTGCGCGGTCTTGCTTGCGATCTATTTTGCGTTCCTCTACTGCTGCCTGCACGTCGTCGCGCGCGCGAAAGATCGCTTCGGCGCGCTCTTGGCGTTCGGCATGACCGCCATCTTTCTCTGGCAGATCGTCATCAATATCGCGATGGTGACGGGCGTCCTGCCGGTCGTCGGCATTCCGCTGCCGCTTTTGAGTTACGGCGGTTCGTCGCTGGTGTCGATGATGATCGCCCTCGGCCTGCTCATCAACGTGAGCATGCGGCGGTTTACGTTCTGAAGGGTCTCCGACGCCGTTGGCCTTCGGTCTTGCCTATCCCAGCACTTTTTCGATGGCGGCGACAAGCCGGGCCTTGGGCACGGCGCCCACAATCTGTTCTTTGACGGCGCCGTCTTTGATGAGGAGCAGATTGGGAATGCCGCGCACGCCGTAGCGCGCCGGCGTCAGCGGATTTTCATCCACGTTCATTTTGGTCACCTTGAGCTTGCCCGCGTAGTCTCGGGCCAACTCCTCGATCACCGGCGCAATGGCCCGGCACGGCCCGCACCACGGCGCCCAGAAATCGATCAGCACCGGCAGTTGAGAACGCAGCACCTCCGCGTCAAAGCTGTCATCGGCCACAGAGACTATAGTTGCCATGTTTTTCTTCCCCGTCAGGAAAAACTCGTGAAAAATCTCAGCAAGGTGCGCACGCCGAACCCCGTCCCTCCCCGGGGGCAGAGCGGCGTTTCTTTTTCCGCGAACGCCGGCCCCGCCATGTCGATATGCACCCAGGGGACGTTGTCGACAAATTCGTGGAGGAAAAGCGCCGCGGTGATCGCGCCGCCGTGAGAGCCGCCGACGTTCTTGATATCGGCGATGCTGCTCCGGATGTCTTCGCGGTACTCGCGCGCGAGCGGAAGCTGCCAGAGTTTCTCTCCCGCGTCGCGCGCCGCGCGCATCACGGCATCGACCAGCGGTTGGTGGTTGCCGAAGACGCCGGCGATTTCCTGCCCGAGCGCGACCACGCAGGCTCCGGTGAGCGTCGCCAGCGTGAGCATAAAGTCGGGCTTCTGCTTTACGGCCAGCGCGAGCGCGTCCGCCAAAATGAGCCGCCCTTCGGCGTCGGTGTTCACGACCTCGGCCGTCTTGCCGTTTAAGTAGCGAATCACGTCGCCGGGCTTCTGCGCGCTGCCGCTCGGCAGGTTGTCCGTGCACGGAATGTAGGCGAGGATCTCGACCGGCGGGTGGAGGCGCTCGATCACGCTCATCGCCCCGATGATCGCCGCCGCGCCGGACATGTCGAGCTTCATCGTCTCCATCGATCTCGCCGATTTGAGCGAGAGCCCTCCCGAATCGAACGTAATCCCTTTGCCCATCACGGCGATCTTCTTTTTCGCCTTTCCCGCCGGCCGGTAATGGATGACGATAAAGCGCGGCTCCTCGGCGCTGCCCCGATTCACCGCCAGCAGCCCGGCGAGGTTCATGGCTTGGATCTTTTTCTTGTTCCACACCTCGACCTGGACGCTACGGCCGCGGCAGTGTCGCACGGCCTGTTCGCCGAGATAACTCGCGGTCGTCACCGACGGCGGCTCGTTCACCAGGTCACGCGCGAGGCAAACGCCGCGCGCGGCCTCCTCGGCTTCACGGACTGCCTTCTCCAGGGACGGCGTGCGCCTGAGGCCGGGGCGCGCCACGATCAATCTCTTGAGCGCGGGAGCCGCGCGATCCTCGGAGCGGTAGCGGTTGAACTGGTACGAGGCGAGGAGCGCTCCCTCGACGACGGCCGCGCTCGTCACTGCCGCATCGGCCGCCTTGGAAAGATCGAAGGCGACGTCGTCCGCTCCCAGAGCGGCCGCTTCTTTTTTTGCGCGCGCGCCGATTCTGCGCCACGAGTCCGCCGCGGCTTCTCCCGCCTTTCCCAAGCCGGCGAGCAAGAGATGCCCCGCGCCGGCACGCCCCTCGGTCGCATGCAATAGAAACGAGCCCTCAGACCCGGTGAATTTGAGCTTGCCGATGCGCGCGCTGAGCGTTCCCTTGAGCGCGCGGTCGAAGCGCGTCACTTGCGGATCCCGCAGCGCCGGCTCGCGCACCGGCAGCACGAGCAGGTCGGTGGCGAGCTTTTCGGCGCCTGAGTCTTGATAGCTGATTTCCACGCGGCTAGGTCTTTTGCCGGATCAGGTTCATGAACTCCGCGCGCGTTTCCTGGCGCGTGCGGAAGGCGCCGAGCATGGTGCTCGTGATGATGAAGGAGTTTTGCTTCTCGACGCCGCGCATGCGCATGCAGAGGTGTTCCGCCTCGACGACCACCGCGACGCCGAGCGGTGTTAGTTTTTCCATGATGGTGTTGGCGATCTGATTGGTCATGCGCTCTTGCACCTGCAAGCGCCGCGCGTAGAGGTCGACCAGGCGCGCCAGCTTGGAGACGCCGACGATCTTGTGATGCGGGATATAACCGACGTGGGCCTTGCCAAAGAAAGGCAGGATGTGATGCTCGCACAGGGAGAAAAAATCGATGTCCTTCTGCACGATAATCTCTTCGTAGTTTTCGGTAAACAGCGCGTCGTTGATCACCTGATCGACGTCCATCGCGTAGCCTTGGGTCAAAAACCTTAGCGCCTCTTCGACCCGCTGTGGCGTTTTGAGCAGGCCTTCGCGGTCGGGATCTTCGCCGATCAGCTTCAAGATGGAGCGGATATGATGTTTCATCGACATGATGTTCGGCGTCCCAAGCGCCGGCGGAAGTAAAAAATTAGCATCCGGCGCCAGGAGCGTCAAATTAGCGCCGTGAAGGTGCCGCTAGTTTCCTTTCGCGAAAAAGCCGAGGGCGACCGGCACCGGCGTGGCTCCCGGCACGTGATATTCGCTCGGCGCGCCTTTGATGTAGAGCTGCGATGAGCCTCCTCCGTCGAGGTTCAGGAGCTCGATCGCCGGTATCACGCCGGCGCGCGGATCGAACAGCTGCTGGAGCTCGGTCCAGGTGAGTCCGCCGACGAAGTTATCGGTCACGCCGACGATGATCTTCCGATCCTTGTCGAGGCCGACAACGGAACGGCGGCTCTGCCGTCCTGCGCCGCGTGTGACCGTCAGCGGCGCGCCGTTGCGCAGCAGCAAGGGGCCGGCCTGAACCGCTTCCAGACCATCGTCGAGCTCCAGTTCGTCGCGGTGCGCGATGAACGCGACGCTGTTTCTCACTCCGAAGACGCCGGTAAAGAGAGAGCTTTTGGAAATGTTCGTGTGCGGCCGGGAGCGCGTGGTCTTGAGAAATCCGAGCGGCCTTCCGTGCTCGTCGAAGTAGCTGGCGTTGACGGCGACGACCGCGCCACTGAGGGTTGCGAAGGTTTTGACATCGGCCGCCTTGAGGCCCAGCTCATCGCCGTAGAGAACGCGCGGGCTCCACCACCGCTGATCGAGGCGAACGAGTTTGAGATCGATGGTCTGGGCCGGCTCGGACCGCTGCAAAGTGGCCGTGCGCACCTCGACGCCGCGCTGGGTGGCCTCCCAGGTGCCGGGCCTGGCGACCGAGAGGCCCGAGCTCGTTCCAAACTGGCGTGGCGGGATGACCTGGGCGTGGCTCGGGGGGAACAAAAGCGCAAAAAACGCGACCGCGATTAAGAGCGCGCCGCTACGGAATTTGAGCGCCCGCTTCATTTCCTGAACAGATAACCAAAAACTTTCGCCAATGAAAGAATCGCTGCCGGGGCTGAAGAAAATTGCTGGGAGGGGACGCCCCGCGCTCGCGATCGCGCCAAGCGCTTCAGCCCATCCTAGAACGGGCTGAGTTTTTTAAGCTCCTCCAAAAAGGGAGCTGAGGGATTTTAAGCGATGCGCATCTTCATGGACGCCCAGGGGGAGATTTTGCCAGCCCATGGCAGTTAGCGGCTTCGACAAAATTTGCGCCAACTCGTCAGGGTTATCCGCGGGCGCTTTTAAAGCCCTGGGCGACCACGTAGATCTCCGAAGAGGCCTTGCGCGTCGCTTCGGGCCGCGTGCGCGCGACCGAGGAAAAGTCGCGCTTAAGCTCGCCGGCGAGCGCATTGGTCTCGGGCGCGAGAAAAGTTTTGGCTAAAAAGTTTCCGCCCGGCGCCAGCACCGCGAGAGCAAACTCGCGGGCAACTTCAACCAGCTCGAGCGAGCGCCGCACGTCGAGATCGCGAATGCCCGTCAGCGGCGGCGAAAGGTCGGAAAGAACGCAGTTCGCGGCCCCTCCCAGGAGTTCCTTGATCTTCTCTTGAGTTTGTTTTCGGCTGATATCGTCCTGAAGGAGAACGATATTTTTCCCGGCAAACGGCTCGATTCGCTGCAAATCGACGCCGATGACCAAGCCTTTAGGTCCGGTGAGCGCCGCGGCCACCTGAAGCCACCCTCCCGGCGCGGCGCCGAGATCGACGACGCGGTCGCCGGGCCGGATCAATCGGTAACGGCGGCTGATCTCCAGAAGCTTATACGCCGCGCGCGAGCGATAGCCTTCCTTTTTCGCGCGACGATAAAAGGCGTCTTTGGGTTGATAGCTCACCGGAACTAAGGGCCGATCGGAGTAGCGGGAAGAAGATCGGCGAGCAAAAATTCCGCGCCGGTCCCTTGCCCGTTGTTTGCCCGCGGTTGGAAAGGCGCAACCTGGCGGCCGCAGCCGAAGGGTTAAAATCAGGGCGCGGTCACTTTGAACTCGGCGCGACGGTTTACCGCGCGCGCCCAGCTTGTGTCCTGATCGATCAAAGGCCGCGTCTCGCCGGCGCTGGTGACGGACATGCGGCTCGGATCCACTCCCAGGCGCGTCAGTTCCTGCTTGACGACCTCGGCGCGAAGCAGGCCGAGGCGCCGGTTGTACTCGCCAGAACCGATATGGTCCGTGTGCCCTTCGATGACGACCTCGATCGGAGCTTTTTCTCTGAGTTTTTGCGCGACGAGAAAAACCCTCCCCTTGCCGAGATCGGTCAGCTGCGCCGAGTTAAATTCGAAAGCCACGTCGGGGAAAATCACCTTCTCGACCTCGACGACCTTGGCGACCTCGCGGATGACGGGTTTCTCGACGACCACCTCTTTGACCGAAATTCGTTCGGCGACGGGCTCGCTTGAAGTCATTTTCTTGGGCATCGCCGGCTCCGGCATCGGAACCTTTCGGGTGACGCCGTAGTCGTGGAGCGGTTGGGGCTCGAGAAAGAGCGGCGGGTGGGGATGGTGGCCGAAGATATACTCGAGCGTCGGCGTCGCGCTGACCAGCGCGTGAAACGGCCGCGCCAGCGTCCACTCGACAACGAGGGCCAATGGATGCAGGGCGTAGGCGACGACTCTCAGAGGATGCGATTGGCTGTCGTCGTATTCGTCTGCCCAGGACACCGCTGGCCGAGCGGCGAGAGCCAGCCCCACGTAAAACGCACACGCAAGTCGTACCGAGCTTCGCATGGCCTGCCTCCTACGGCGGCGCTCGTCGTAGGATGACTCCGGGCGTTTTCTTTGTCAAACGGGTCGTTGCGCGCCAAGCCTTGTAAATAGAAGCGGGCTGGACTACAAAAAAGTTTCTTCTGAGCCTGTAGGATATCAGCAATCCCCTAGAGAACTTATGGTCACACGCGAGCAAATCAACGCAAAGTGGAACGAACTCCGCGAAACCGGTTCGCTTCTCTGGCTCATCACGCTGGGCCACACGTTCACTCATTGGTGCCCGGCGACGTTTTATCTCCTGCTGCCCTTCTTGGTCGAGGAGTTGGGTTTGACCTATAGCCAGGCCGGGCTCTTGATCACGGTTCGTTCGGCGACCAGCGTCCTCATGAATATCCCCGCCGGCATGGCCGTGGACATGATTGGCCGCCGCGGGCTGCTCATGGCGGCGGCGCTCCTCTGGACCGGCGTGCCGTATTTGCTCGTGGGCTTGAGCGGCAGCTATTTTTGGATCGCGTTTTTTATGGGGTTCGTCAGCATGGGCAACTATCTCTGGCACCCTGCGGCCATGTCCACGCTTTCGGAAAAATATCCCGACCGTAGAGGCTTCGCGATTGCGATCCACGCGCTCGGGCCGAACATCGGCGAGGGGATTGCGCCTTTTCTCGTCGGGGTCCTGCTCATGTATCTGTCGTGGCGCAACGTGCTGTTCGTCAACCTGATTCCCGGCATCGTGATTGTGATCATCCTGTGGAAGTATCTCTTTTCCACGAGCGCGATGCAGGTTTCGGCAAAGGAGGGCCTTTCCCTTGGCCAATACTGGGAAGGGATCAAGGCGATGGGCCAGAACGTTGCGCTGCTCGGCTTGGTGTTTATCGCCGGCATGCGATCCATGACGCAGCAGGGCCTGCACACTTTTCTGCCTCTTTATTTAACGCGCGAGCTGGGACTTTCGAGCGCGCTGGTCGGTCTCTACATATCGGTCGCGCAGTCCGCCGGGATGATTTCGACGCCTTTGGCGGGCGGGATCTCCGACAGGCGAGGGCGAAAGAAAGTCTTGACCACCGGGCTGATCTCGGCCAGCGCCGCGCTGATCGCGCTCGCTTACTTTCAGTTCCATGCTCTGTTTATCGCCGTGCTCGCGCTCATCGGGTTTTTTCTTTATGCCATCCGGCCGGTCATCTGGGCGTGGGTCCTCGATATCGGCCCAAAAAATCTCGGCGGCACGACGATCAGCGCCTTTTCGGGCGCGCAGGCGATCTTCAGTTCGCTTTCGCCGGTGATCTGCGGCTTTATCGCCGATCGCTGGGGAATTCTCACGGCTTTTTATTTTTTGGCCGGGACCATTCTGCTGGCCAATATAGTGGTGCTGGCGATCCCGGAGGAGAAAAGAGAAGCAGACGCGATCGTAACCCAAGCCGTGGAAGCCAAGTGACCGGGCTCCGGGCCATGGTTATGGCGGGTTGTCGAGGCGACTGACCGCGTAAAAAGGGGCGCAAAAGTGCCGGTTGCGATAGAAAAAAGGGCGCGCGCGGCGTACCTTACCTTTTCCCGCCCCCCTCTGAACGTGTTCGACTTGGCTTTGCTGCGCGAGCTCGGCGCAACGCTTGAGTCGCTCAAAGGCGACGAGTCGCTCAATTTCTTGGTCCTCAGCGGCGGCGGGGAGCGCGCTTTCTCGGCGGGCGTGGACGTGGGCGACCACACGCGCGCGCGCGTGCCGGAAATGCTCGACACCGTCCACGGCGTCATGAGAACGCTTTTTGAGCTCCCGCAGGTCACGGTCGCGGCCGTTCGCGGCGCGTGTCTCGGCGGAGGTTGCGAGCTGGCGAGCTGCTGCGATCTCGTGGTGGCTTCGGACGAAAGCTTCTTCGCCACTCCCGAGATCGATGTCGGATGTTATCCGCCGGTGGCGCTGGCGCGTTTTTGGTCCGAGATCGGCTACCACCGCGCTGCGGAGATGATTCTCACGGGAAGACGGCTTTCCGCCCAAGAGGCCCTCACGCTCGGCCTCGTCAACCGGGTTGTTCCGCGAGCCGAGCTCGAGCGCGCGGTCGAAGAGCTCCTCGAGGAGCTGCGACAAAAGAGCGCAGCGGTTCTCAGGATCGCGCTACGCGCCCTGCGCGAGATCGCGCTGCGGAATTTTTTGGCGGCGTTAAAAAGATCCGAAGATATTTACCTGCGCGATCTGCTCGCGACCGAAGACGTCGAGGAGGGCGTTCGCGCATTTCTGGAAAAGCGCAAGCCCTTCTGGAAGCACCGCTAGCGCCCGCGCGCGGCAAGCGGCCATTTAGCGCGCGATGGTCTTACAGCCTTGAGGGGTCGGGCGGAGCCGGAAGAACGATCGGGCGGAGGCCGCTTTTGCCCTCGATCTCGCGCGCGACATCCTGCGCCGCCGTCAGGGTCGGGAACGGCCCCAGCCGAACCCGGTAACTCGTCTGGCCGCCCTGGCGCACCACGACTTCCATGTAGGGTTGATACCCAACCTCGCTGATGCGCTGGTTGAGCGACTGCGCCAGCTCGCGATCGCGAAACGATCCCACCTGAACGATATAACCGTTCGGCGACCGGATCTGGCGCTCCTCGTCGGCGGTCAGCAGGGGCGGAGACGGGTTTTGCGGCACGGGCACAACGCCGTTCTTGAGCTGGTCGTGATGGCTGAAGCCGTACTCTAAGAGTTTGCGCGCGTCCCCCCACAGGTTGCGCGAGCCCAGCACCGACACGATCAGCGTGACGCCGTTGCGCGATGCGCCGCCGACAAAACATTTTTGCGCCGCCAGCGTGTAGCCCGTTTTGCCGCCGATCGCGCCCTCGAAATCCCAAAGAAGCCGGTTGTGATTGCGGATGGGGAGGACGCGTATCCGTTTTCTGTTTTTGAACGTGCTTGCAAGATCGACCCTGGCGGTTTTTGTCTGGACGATTTTCTTGAATTCAGGATCCGCCATCGCGTGGTTGAAGATCACCGCGAGGTCGCGCGCCGTGGAGTAATGACCGGGGGAGGTAAGCCCGTGCGGGTTGACGAAGTGAGTATTTTTCGCGCCCAGCTGGGCGGCTTTTGCGGTCATCATTTCGGCGAAGCGCTCGACCGAGCCGCCGATCGTTTCCGCCAGCACGACCGCCGCGTCGTTGGCCGACGTCAAAAGAAGGCCGTAGAGCAGATCTTCGATGCTGATCGACTGCCCGGGCCGAAGGCCGAGCTTCATTGAGGGAATGCGGCCGATGGACTTTCCCACGGTGACCGTCTCGTGCATTCGTTTGGCGTCCAGGACGACCAGGGCGGTGACGATCTTGGTCGTGCTCGCGGGCGGCAGGGGCGTGTCAGCTTCGCGCTGGTAAAGGACCTTGCCGGTGGCCGCATCCATTAAAAAGGCGGCGCGCGCGGTGATTTCGTCCTCGGAGAAAACGCCAGCGGCGAGGGCGAGGCGGGGAAGAAGGGCCAAAAGGCTAACGGCAAGCGCCGGAGGTTTCCTGCGGGCTCTCAGGGACGGGCTCCTTGGTGCCAATCGCTCGTGGAAGCGGCGAAGCTTCGAAAAAAGACGCAACAACTCTATAACATATCCGCGCCGGTCGGTACACCCTCAGGCGTTTTTGACGAGCGGCCGGTTGAGAAAAGCGCTCAATGTTTTCCCAAGATTCTCGACTCTCCTGCGGCTGCCGCGTTCGAGCAGGACGCTTTCGCCTCCGTGGAGAACGAGGCGCAGCGATTGAACCGGGAAAAAACTCTGGCCGACGGTGGAACCCGCGACCGCGGCGCCGCTGTAGACCTGGTCGGCTCCCACTGTGACAGCCGCGATTTGTGCAAAGTCGAGCTCGAGAATTCGGGTCCGAAACAGGCTCTTTTTCGTGAGCCGCACGCGCCGCGCGCGCCGGTCAAACGTCATGGTGCGCCCGAGCGACAGCAAAAACAGGCCGACGCCGAAAAGCAGCAAATTCATCAGCGGGAAATACCAGAGCGCGCCGACGCGCGCGCTCAAGCCCTGAAGCCTGATCGCCTGCACGATCGGGATCGAGACGGAGAGCAGAAGAAGCGCAAGCCCGAGGCAGAGCCAGCCGGGAAAGCGCGCGCCGCGCCACGTGAGAAAGAGTCGGTCCGGGGTCTTCTCGCGAACGTGAAAGCCGAGACGGTTGCCGATCGACTCAAAATCGCGCGGCGCGCCTTGCATTTCCGAGACGGGAAAGGGGAAAAACGAGAAGGTTGGCCGAAGCCGCGCTACTGCAGGTTCTGCCGGAGCGCTTCGAGCGCTTGGCGGGCGAACGGATAATCGGGCTCGATCGCCAAAGCCTTTTCGAATTCTTCCATGGCCTTCTTGAGCATCCCCTTCGCCATGTA
This sequence comes from Candidatus Acidiferrales bacterium, assembly GCA_035559995.1. Lineage (GTDB taxonomy): Bacteria > Desulfobacterota > Binatia > UBA9968 > UBA9968 > DATMAM01. Next base: position 182,662 of record DATMAM010000051.1, on the reverse strand, counting down.
GACGCGCCCGAGATTGCAGTGCGGGTAGTGATAGGCGTCGTATCGCGGGGCGCGCGTCGCCTGTTCCAGCCAGGGAATCGCTTCGTCGAGCCTGCCGAGATCGAGAAGGTAGGCGCCGATATCGTTGTAGGGATTGCCGAAATCGGGATCGATGGCAATGGCCTTCTTGCACTCCTCGATGGCTTTTTCGTAATCGCCCTGGAAGCTATAGGTCCAGCCCAGGAAGGTGTGCGCCTCCGCCGTCGGGCGAATGCCGATCGATTGCTTGTAGAGGCGAATCGCGGTCTCGAGATCGCCCTCCATTTGATAGCGGTAAGCTTCTTGAAACAAGCGCATCGCCCTGGCGCGCGTTTCTCTATCGGCCATCGCGTCGCGGCCAATGTCGCGGGGCTTGCTTTCTCCTGCGGGGGCTTTTTCGCGGGTCTCTTTTTCCGCCATGGTCTCCTCCTGCCGGCTTTGCCGCATCTCTCGGTCACCGGCGGCGCGCTAGCGCTTTTCCGGCGGCACGCCGTGCTTTCTCAGCTCCTTTTCGCTCTCGGCGCGCGTGCTCTCCCATTCTCCGAGCGCCTCTTTGCGAACTCGCTCCTGGCAGGGCGCGCAGATGCTCCCCGGGACCTCGAGAGCCTTGCCACACAACATGCAGCGTCGTTTGCGCGTTTCCACAGCGTCAAGATTTTAGCGCAAAGCGGCTTTTCGTCCAATACGTCCCGCACCGGTCAGTTGAGCACCCTGATACTGGAAGGATCCTCGAGAATCATTTCAAGGCCATAGGTGGGGTGGTCTTTGATTTGGCCAAAGATCTCGACCTCCCGGCCTTCGTAGCTCAGCGGGTTGATGCGGCGCCGCTCGAAAAGCTCGGCCGCCGAGGCGAAGATAACGCCGGTGAAAGCGCCTCGCGCCGGGCCGAAGTTGAGAAAGTACGTGTTGCTCCGCGCCGAGTGGCCGACCCGATAAACGCGGCCGCGCACGCGGGCCTGCGTGCCGGCAAGTTGGCGGAGCTTGCGCAGGTCGGTCGCTTGCACGAGGGGAAGCTCCGCCGGTGGAGGCGGGTCGGCCGACGGAACATAGGTCACAGGATAGCTGCGGCTTGCACCAACGGCTCCGGGAGCCGCCTCTTGGGGCGCGCGCCAGCGTTCATAGAGAGCGTGAGAGAGAAAGCCGAGAGCGAAAGCGGCGACGATCGCGGCGATCGGCCCGGTCATCCGTTTCATGGCTTTTTGTTCCAGAGGCGGAAAAACTCGCTCCGGTAATCCTCAGCGAGCGGCGCGGCATCGTGAAACAGGAGGAGATTTTCGTGATTGAACTTCTCCGCGGCCGCCGTCCAGTTGTAAGAACCGGTGATGACGATGCTGCGGTCGAGGACGGCGAACTTCTGATGCATCAGGCCGCTTCCCTTGTCGCCCGTTGGCGGTTTCAGACCTGAAACCCGGCGGAGTTTGATCCCCTGCTTTTCTAGAAAATTTCCTTTGGAGTTGCCGTTCTCCTGATCGAATTCCCGGTCCAAGACGACCTGGACGTTGACGCCCCGCCGGTGGGCTTGGACGAGGGCCTGAGCCAGTTCGTCGTTCGTGAAGGCATACACGGCGACCAAAACTTCCCGCCGCGCGCTCGAGATCGCGCGCAAAATCCGATCGGCGCAACCCGGAACGGGCGAAAAACAGGCCTGGACCGACATCGCGCCGCTTTCGACAACAGCCGCGCCGATGCCAAGCGAGAGCGATAAAAATGTAATTCTAGCCGGCTTGAGCAGACGCACGAACCGTTCCTGGCTTGGCGCCCAGACACATGTCGAGGATGAGCCGCTCCAGCACCCGCGCGGCAGGCGCCCCGGTGGACTTAAGGCGCACGTCGGTATCGCGGATCAGAGCCAGATAGGCGACAAGCTCAGAGGTGGAAAAGTTCTCCGCCCTCTGAAGCGCCATGTAATCCGCGTAGGCGTTACGGGTGAGGGAAAGCCCCCCCTTTGCCGCAAGCTGGTTTTGGAACTGGGTGAAGCTCATGGACCTCTTCCAGCCGCCGCGCAAGTCGCGCTCGATCAAAGCGCGCGCGCTCAGCAGCCGTCGCACCTCGCTTGCGAGAACGGCGAGGATTTTGAGAGGGTGATCGCCCTGCGCCAGAAGCCGGCCGAGGTGCTTAAGGGCCGCAAGCGCGTCTTTGCGCGCGAGCGCCGCGGTGAGGTCGAAGATCCAGTCTTCGCCCCGATCGACGACGACATTTTCCACGTCGGCGGCGGAAATCAGCTGCGCGTCGCCCACATAGAGAAAAAGCTTTTCGATTTCCTGATGGAAAGCCCAAAGCTCTTTGCCGGCGCGTTGGAGAACGAGCTCTTTTGCCGCCGGCTCCATTCTCTTACCCGACTCCGCCAGCCGGCGTTCGAGGACCTCGGCGAGCGCGTCGCGCGCGACCCGCCCACTGCGATCCCGCTGCAAGGTAAGGTCGACCACGTGGCCTTTTTCCTCAAACCGCCGGTATAGCCGGGTGCGGCGGTCGGCGTGGACCGCGGTGAGCAAGAGCGACGCCCAGGCGGGTAAGCCCTGCTCGATCAGCTCGGCAAGCCCGTGGCCGGCGCGCGCCGAGCGCGGCTCAATTCCGATGCCGCGGCTGCGGCAAAACGCGAGGATGTCCTCGATCTGGGATATGTCGCGCTCATCGTCCGCGCCGCAAAGGCTTGCGATATGCGGCGCTGCAAGGGCGCCTTCGGCGCGCGCCCATTCTTCCTGGCTCAAGCCCTGGAGAGACAATAGGTCGAGGAGCAGACGCGCCGCTTCCTCCTGCTTGCTTTCGTTCCACAGCTCCAGCACCCGGGCCAAGACATCTCCCCTGCGCTCCTGGGCGAGAAAGTAGGGAGCGTTTTCCACCACCACGAGCTTTCTCCCGGGAAAGAGGGGCGGGGTCAGCAAAGCGGCCGCGATTTGTTCCCAGGGGGCGCTGCGGCCGTCAAACTTTTCCAGGTTAAAGGCGAGACTTTCCGCCGGCACCAGGTCGGCGATGAGCGCGCCAGTCGCGCTGCGCACCGCAAAGTCGTCGCCGTATAAAAGGATGAGCGGGCGCGCGACGTTCTTGGCGATGGCGGCGCGTACGCTCTCGACAGAATTCACGTCAGCCCCGCGGAACCCACATCTGATTTTTCTCGTGCCAGGTGAAGTCCGATTTCCACACCCTGAGCCCGATCGTGTAACCGGCGCCGGACTTGCTGACAAAAGCGCGCTGCGTCGAGTGCGGAAGATCGGTTCGGGCGACAATAAAAATTTCCTTCTTTGTTCCCCGATCAATGAGAATCCGGTCGCCGACCTGCATCGTCATGCGACCTTGCCGCCTCTCAGCCATCGCCCTCAACAAATTACCATCGGCGCCGGGGGACGGCAAATCTTAATTTGGCCGGGTCTTTCCGGCGCGCTAGCGAGAGGACGGCTGCCGCGGCTTGTATTTGTTTTGGCGGGACGAGCCGTCGCGTGCGGGGCGCTTCTGCGCCAAAGTTGTGCGCCCGCGCGCAACCGCGCGCGCCTATGCGACGCGTCAGTGACGTGAGCCTGGGGGAGGCGCTCGGGCTCTTTACTTGCCCGCGGCTTCTCTCCGGTTCAGCACGGGGCTGTATTTCGTCGTCGCGCCCGTGCGGCGGTTCGATGCGTACGCCGCTCCGGCGAGAAAATTTTCCTCCGTGGGCAGGTGTAAATAGACGTTTTTGGCCGGATCGCGGAAAACATTGATCGGATCTTTGCCGCTTTCCATCAGCGCGACCTGCTCTTCCAGCATGCGGCGATAGAGAATGATGCCTCTGTCGGAGCGCCCGAGCGCCTCCGTCGAGCGGTCGACGATCGCGCCTTGAGTGATCCACGCCGCGATGTCTTGCCCGCTGTTGTTGTCCAAGTACTGCCATTGGGGCTCGCCGTTGTCGCTCAGCTGCGGAACGGGCACCTCGTAGAACGGGATCTCTTCGGGGCTCTGTTCCGGCTCGTCGGCGGACTTTTGATAGCAGCGGTACCACCAGTGCGCGGTGCGCGTGTCGTCGATCGGCACGCGGATCTGAAAGCCGGCGCCGCCTTTCCTTCCGACCGCGCCCTGGCGCAAGATGTTTGGAAAAACCACCGGGTGGCCGACTTTCCAGTCGTCGTCCTCTTCGGTCTCCCCCTCGAGCATGCGCCGCTTGATGATGCCGTACTCGAAGCGGTCGAAACCGATCTTGGCGTGCTTCTGGCGCGCGCGCCTTAGCTGCGGCTTTTGCAGCTGCTCGACGACGTGATTGTAGAAGTTCTGGTGCAGCCACTCGACATGAACGGGATCGAGCGAGTTCTCCATGATCTGCAGCCAGTTGCACGGGATCACCGCGTAGCCGATGTCGCGCAGAACTCCTTCCATCGCGTAGAGGTCCCACCGCGGCAGCAGCGGCTCCGGCTTGGGGCCGAGATAGGCGAAAACAAGGCCGGACATCTCCCGGACAGGGTAAGCGACGATTTTGACTTTTTCTCGAAAGTGGCCGGCGGGATCTTCGGTATCTTCGTAAGGCTGCTCGACGCAGCGGCCTTCGCTGTCGAACATCCAGCCATGGTAGGCGCAGCGGATGCCGCCCGCTTCGGGGATGCCGTACATCATCGACATCTTGCGGTGCGGGCACTGCGGCCCGACCAGACCATAGCTTCCCGAACGGTCGCGGTAGAGCACGAGATCCTCGCCGAGGATTCGCACCGGGAACGTGCTTCGCCGCCGCATCTGAGAGACGGCGGCGATGGGATGCCAGTAGCGGCGAAACAGCTCCCCCATCGGCGTCCCCGGTCCAACCCTCGTCAGGCGCTCGTTTTCCTCGCTCGTCAGCATAGCTTCCTCCTTTTACCCATCGCGCGGCGCTGGAGAACTGAGCTTGCGCCTCATCTTAAATCCGGCGGCGGGTTCGGGCAAGTCGGCTGGCTTTCGCTGGGCGCCGCGCGCCCGTTCCCGCATCGTTCCTTTGCCGAGTGAGGAATTTCCTCTCCGCAAAGGCATGCCACGAGCTCTGTCGAAGGGCATGCCTTTTAGCTTGGTCGAACACTGTTCGTCCCGAAATCTCTCCTGCTTGATCTATTGCCCGGCGCTGTGATAGCGGAGACCGAGAGCGTTATCGCGGAAAAAAAATGCGGCAAAAAACGAGCGCGCCACTTTTTGCGACGTGCGTGGTTTTGGTCCTTGCCTTCCGCGCTTTTGCCGGCGAAGCCCATTCGGTTTTGCTGAAGGCGAAGCAAGCCGCGGACGCGCGAGGCTACGCGTTTTTCGCAAGCCGCGACGAGATCGTGGCGAGAGCAAAAAAGGAAGGCAAGCTCAGGATTTCCGTCAACATGGAAGTCGCAACGCTCAAGGCCGCCAGCAAGGCGTTCGCCCAGAAGTATCCGTTCATCGATCTTTACGCGCAAGAAATCACCGGCGTCGACATGGTCCAGCGCAGCGTGCTCGAGATCAAGAGCGGCCAGGCCAAGGACTGGGACGTTATTTACGCGAGCCGCGACCTGTACAGCGAGTTTTTGCCTTATCTCTGGAAGGTGGACCTGCTCGGCATGGCCGAGCACGGCGTGCTGCAGATTCCGCCGCCGATGATCGATCCAAAGAACCGGAATATCGGCGCGTTCTACACGCGGCTGGTCGGCCATGCCTACAACAACGGCCTGTTGTCTCGCGCTCAGGTGCCGAAGACGTGGGAAGACTATCTGAAACCGGAGTTCAAGGGCAGGAAGTTCGCCGCGGATATCACGACGAGGTCGATTGCTTCTTTGGTTCCCGCGTGGGGCTTCGAAAAGACGCTCGACTTCGCGCGCAAGCTTGCGGCGCAGCAGCCGATCTGGGTCCGGGGCGTCAGCCGAACTCTGACGGCGATGATGGCCGGCGAAGTTCCTCTGATGATCGGCACGATGTTTCACACGGTGAAGCGCGCGCAGGCCAAGGACCGAGCCGGCGTGCTGCAACAGGTTTTATTGGAGCCGGTGCCCGTCTATTTGCATTCGGAGCAGGCGATTCCGGCGACCTCGCAAAACCCGCATGCGGCGCTTCTGTGGCTGGAGTGGATGGCGAGCGCGGAATCGCAGAAGATTGCCGACGAGCACGAACCTCTGGGCTCGTCGCATTATTTTCGCGGCGGGGCCGTGGAGCAGCAGCTCAGAGGGAAGAAGCTCTCCTGGGTAAGCTGGGACAACCACGCCAATCTCGAGCCGTGGATGGCCAAAGTTTTTGAGGCCTACGGATTCCCAAAGGCGGAGCGGTAGAGAAATAAAAGCAAAACGTCGACTCTGGCGACGCGCGGCGGTTGCCGCGGGCGCGAATTTGACCCGCAAACATGGAAAACGACCGATGCGCTACGAGCTCTACTATTGGCCGGGCATTCAGGGACGCGGGGAGTTTGTGCGGCTCGCGCTCGAGGACGCGGGCGCGGACTATATCGATGTCGCGCGCTCCAAGCGCGGCATGGCTACGATGGAGCGCTTTTTGCAAAGCCGCGCGGCCGAGCGCCCGCCGTTTGCGCCGCCTTTTTTGAAGGCGGGCAAGCTTGTGATCGCGCAGACCGCCAACATTCTGTTTTTTCTGGGCCCGAGGCTTAGCCTTGCGCCCCGAGACGAAGCCGGCCGTCTCTGGGCGCACCAGTTGCAGCTTACAATCGCCGACTGGGTCGCTGAAGTGCACGATACGCATCATCCAATTTCCGGCTCTCTTTATTACGAGGAACAGAAGCGCGAGGCGAAGCGGCGCGCGGTGCACTTTAGGGAAGAACGGCTGCCCAAGTTTCTCGGCTATTTTGAACGCGTGCTCGAGCGGAACCGCAAAGAAACGAATTATCTCCTGGGCAGCGCGTGCTCCTACGTGGATCTTTCGCTATTTCAAATGGTCGCCGGCCTCCGTTATGCTTTTCCCCGCGCGATGGGCCGCCTTGAGCGGCGCCACCCGCGAGTCGTCGCGCTCCATGATCGCGTCTCAACTCGCCCGCGCCTCAGCCAGTATCTTTCCTCGCCGCGCCGTACGCCTTTCAATCAACAGGATATTTTCCGGCACTATCCCGAGCTGGACGGTTAGTTGGAGGTCGGCTGGCGCAGGCAGCCGGGTTGCACTAGCGAGAACTTGCGCTCCGAGAAGCGGCTCTCAGGGCCGCTCGTGATCGCGCCGGTGATTGCAGGGTTGAGGCAAGGGAAAATCGTCGCAGAAATAAGGGCAGCAATCGATCGGCTCGTAGTCACAGGGGTCGCGGTACGTGCCGGCCAAGCTCGCATGCGCGCGCTCCGGCCCGTCCAAGCTGAGACTCGCCGCATAGCCAAGCGGAAATCTCATCCGGCAGCACCGGGAGCAGGACTCGCTGTCCGAAATGGTCGCCGAGGCCTGCGCGGGAAAACCCGCCAGGACTAAAGAACCGGCAACCAAGAGTTCCCGGACCATTTTTATTTTCATCTCTCTCACCTCCGTTCTGCTCTCAATTGGCGCTGTTTGCGCCGCGAAGATGATGAGCAACGCCCGTGCCAAGCTTTAGGCACCGTTGCGGCGGCGCATCAAGAGGATCGTACGAGACTCGGCAGTCGACCGTTATGAATCCTTTTGTGCGCGAGTCTCACTGAAAAGATACATTCGCCCCTGCTGCGAAAAGGCCGCGCAAAGGTCTTGTGCTCGATATTGAGGGGGAAAAACTCGTCAGCGCCCGATTGGCATGTCCCGTGCTTCGACAGAGCAGGACGAGCACAAAGCAAGTAAAATTATAAAGGAAAGGAGGTGAACGAAATGAAATTGGCGAGATTACTCTTTGCGGCCTTCTTGATGGCCGGAAGTCTCGCGGCGAGCGCCGCTTCGCTTCGCGCTGAAGAGGAAAGCGACGGCTCGTGGCAGACTCGGGTGCGGGAGATGCGCAAGTTCAAGTACGAGCACGCGCAGGACTGAACGGCCGGGCGACGCGGGATGAGAGGAGGCCGGCGCGCACCTCCTCGAATCCGCCGCCTCAGGCGAGATCGAAGCGGTAAAGCTGGGCCGTATTGTCGCGCAAGATTTTCCTTTTGTCCTCCTCGCCCACCGCCGCAAAATCGGCCGCGACCTTTTCCTGCGAGTGCGGCCAGAAAGTCGCGCTATGCGGGAAGTCGGACGACCAGAGCAAGTTGTCGACGCCGATTTCGTCGCGGTGCGCGATGCCGAAAGCGTCGTCGATGAACGTTGCGTACATCTGTCGATGAAAATAGTCGCTGGGCTTTAAGCTCAGCTTGGTCGCGAAAGGACTGCCGCGCAAGCGCTCGCCGCGCGACGCAAACGTCTTGTCCATGCGGTAAAGAAAGTACGCGAGCCAGCCACAGTTCAGTTCGGCCGAGATTATCCGCAGGCGCGGGAAGCGCTCGAGGATGCCGGATAAGATAAACGTCGCGAACGTGGTCTCGACCTCGTGGGAAGCGACCGCGCCGGCGATGGCTCTGCGTTCCGGCGTCGATTCCCAGTAGATCCGCTCGAAGCCGGCAAACTCGTGAATGCTGAGCGGCACGCCGAGCTCCTGCGCGGCCGCCCAAAACGGATCGTAAATTTCCGAGTAAAAGGGAAGCTCTGCCGGCGGCGATGCCCAGATCAGCGCTCCGGCAAGCCCGTCGTTGACGCAGCGCTCGAGATCCGCGGCGGCCTGTCGGGGATCGTAGAGCGAGATCAGGGCGACCCCCTTCAAGCGCGCGGGCGCGTAGCTACAGAACTCGGCGAGCCAGTCGTTGTAAACTTGAAAGCAGGCTCGCTGAAAGTCTGCGTCCCGTATCCAAAACATGCGAAAACCGAGCGTCGTGTAGAGGACGTCGCCCGCCACGCCGTCCCGGTCCATGTCCTTGAGCCGCTGGGCCGGATCCCACCCGCCGCGGTGCGCGCCGGCGTAAGAGAAGCCTTGCAAAAACTGCTGCAACTCCTCCAGAGTCTTGTTCGCCCCGAATCCCAAAATGACATTGTGCGGCTCGCGGTCCTCCTCGATGAGCCACCAGGCGCCAGGCTTGCCTTTGTATTCCGTCAGCATGCGCGGCGCCTTGTCACGAAACCTTTCGGGCAAGCGCTCGCGCCACAGATTCAGAGGTTCGCTGACGTGCGAGTCCGCGTCGAGCAACCGGTAAGGCGTCATCGCTCCTGTCCCTCGGCCTCCCTTTAAGCAATGTTCGGCTCAACCGGCTGATTATCCATAGCGGTCCGGTTTGTCAACGAGGAGCGGGGGCGGCGGGAGTTGAGGCTTTTGCCGCGATCAGTCTTTCATCGGTATGCCGAGCTTTTGCAGCCGCTGCCTCCAGGCGCTTCGCCGCTCGATCGAGCGCCAGACGGCCCTTTCGTGCTTGGCCAGAGCGGCTTTCTTTTCGACGAGCTCGGTTGCGATTTTTTCGATCTGGCGGTCGCGGATGTTGATCATTTTATCTTTTTCGGCGAGCTGGCCCTCCAGAACTTGAAGCCGCCGAAGCGCCTCCTCCAGCTCTTGCGCGCCGTAACGTTCCTGCGCGCCCGCCGAGCCGTTCCCCGCCTCGGCGAGCGTTTCGAGCTCGCGGCGCAGGGCCTCGATTTCCGCGTCGCGCGCCTGGAGAAGCTCCGCCTGTTGCTCGAGCTGGCGCTCCAGATTCGCGACGGTCTTGCTGATCGTCTCTTCCAGCACGCTGATCGTCGAGTCGGTCGCCGCCAGCGCTTCGCGCTTTTCCCTGAGCTGCATTTGCAACACGGATTCGGCCTGCTCTTTGGCGGAGCCGATGGTCGCCAGCTCCTCCCGGAGAGCCGCCAGCTCGCTGTCACGTTCGTCGAGAAGCTTCTCCTGCTCGGACAGTTGAGCCTGTAGCTCTTGCACCGTTCTGGTGATGGTTTGTTCCAGTTGCTTGAAGGTGCTTTGGGTCGCGTCCAACGCGTCCTGCTTCTCGCGAAGCGCCTGTTCTATTTCGTCTTTGGCCGACTCCGTCTCGCGCAGTCGCTCGCGGAGGGCGTCGAGCTCCATATCGCGATTTCTCAGGAGCTCGCCCTGCTCGTTGAGCCGCTCTTCCAGGGCGCGCAAGCTCGTCGCCAGATTTTCCTGGAGCTCCTTGAACGCGGCATCTTTGGCCTGCAAGACCTCGGTCGTGTGCCGGAGCTCCTGTTGCAGCAATGTTTCGGCCTGCTCTTTGTCGGCTCCCAGCGCCGCAAGCTGGCCCTTGAGAGCGCTGATCTCGGAGCGAAGCGTTTCGAGTTCGGTCGCGCGATTTTGCAGCAAGCTGTCCCGCGCGCGGAGCTGATCTTCCAGCGCGTGGAGCTTTCCGGTCCAGCTCCTCTCCGCTTCGCGCAGCGCAGCGTCTTTGGCCTGAAGGGTGTGTCTTTGTTTTTTGAGCTCCTCCTCGAGGAGTTTTTCGGCCTGGCCCTTGGCGGCCTCCGCCGCGGCGAGGCGGCTTGTCAGCGCGCCCATTTCAGACCGCAGCGCTTCAAGTTCCGTCGCTTGAGCGCGGAGCAAAGCATCTTTTTCCCGCGCCTCATGTTCCAAAGCCTGAAGCCCCGTATCGAGCCGTTGCTCGAGCTCTCGGATGACGCTGTCCTTCTGCTCCAGGGCGCGGGCCTTCTCGTCGGCCTGCTCTTCCACGCGGCGTTTCGCCGCATCGAGACTCGCGAGCCGGCCGGCCAGGGCGGCGAGCTCTGAGCGGAGGGATTCGATCTCGGCGCCGCGATTGTGGAGCAGCCGGTCCTTTTCGTGAAGGTTTTCCTCCAGAGCGTGAAGCTTGGCCGTAAGATCCGTCTCCAGCTCGCGGTACGCGGCGTCTTTCGCCTGAAGCGCCTGCCTCTCCTTGGCTAGCTCCTCCTGGAGCGCCTTTTCGGCGGCGCTTCGAGCCGCCCCGGTCTCGTCGAGCCGCGCCGCCAACTGGTCGCGTTCAGCGCGCAGCCCCTCCAGCTCCGTGGCGCGGCTCACCAGAGCCGAATCCTTTTCCTTGAGTTGCCGCTCGAGCGCTTGGCGCTGAGCGCTGGACGCTTCCCTCAGCTCGCCGAGCGCGGCTTCTTGGGCCTGCAAGGCTTCCGTTTTTTGCCTGAGCTCGCGCTCGAGCCGGCTTAAGGCTTCCTCCTTCTCGGCGCGCAGCCGATTAAGCTCGTCCTGGAGCGCCCCCAGCTCAGCGTCGCGACGGCTGAGACCCTCCCTCGCCTGGCCAAGCTCCTCTTCCAGCGCGGCAATATTGCCTGTTAGGGTTTGCTTTAGCTCGGCGAGCGCGGCTTCTTGGGCCTGCAGGGCTTCTGTTTTTTGCCTGAGCTCGCGCTCGAGCAGGCTCCCGGACTTATCCCGGTCGGCGCCGATGCTCGACAAACTTCCCGTCAGCGCGGCGACCTCGGAGCGGAGCGATTCGATTTCGGCGCTCCGGCGCTCCAGAAGCGAGTCTTTCTCGCGAAGCTCGCCCTCCAAAGCATGAAGCCTGGCCGTGAGCTGATTCTCCAGTGCGCCGAGCGCGGCGTCTCTCGCCTGAAGAGCGCTTTTCTCTTTTGCCAGCTCCTCGCGGAGCGACCTTTCGGCCGCGTCCATCTCCGCGATCCGGTCGTTTAGGCTCCTGATCTCGTCGCGGAGCGCCTTAAGCTCGTCCGTTCGGGCGTCGAGAAGCGCTTCCTTTTCCCGCAGCTCGGATTCCGTCAGCTGGAGCTTGCCGTTGAGGCTGCTTTCGAGCTGGTGAAAAGCCGCCTCTTTCGCCTGAAGCGCCGCCGCATGCTTGCGCAGCTCTTCGCGCAAGGAATTTTCCGCCCGCTCTTTCACGGAGACGGCCGTGGCAAGCGCCTTCATCTCGGCGCGCGCCGCCTCGATCTCCGCGTCGCGCTGCCGCATCAGGGCTTCCTTTTCGGCCATTTGGCTCTCGAAGGCCGAAACGGTTGCGCCCAGGCGCTCCTCCAGCTCGCGCAGCGCGGCGAGCTTTCCTTCGAGAAGCGCGTTCGTCTCGTCGAGCTCCTGGCGCAACGAGGCTTCCGCTTGGGCCTTGTCGGCTCCAAGCTGGGCCAGCCGGCCCGTGAGCGTGCCGACCTCGTCGCGGAGCGCCTTAAGCTCGTCCGTTCGGGCGTCGAGAAGCGCTTCCTTTTCCCGCAGCTCGGATTCCATCAGCCGGAGCTTGCCGTTGAGGCTGTTTTCGAGCTGCTGAAAAGCCGCCTCTTTCGCCTGAAGCGCGTCGCGTTGCTTCTTTTGCTCGTCCTCAAGCGCCTTTTCGGCCTGGCTTTTCGCCGCTTCGAGCCGCGCGAGCCCGTCTTTGAGCGCGTCGATCTCGGCCTCGCGGCTGCGCAGAAGGTCGCTCTTTTCGCGCAGGTCGTCTTCGAGGGCGCGCACGCTTGTCGTCAGGCTGTCTTGCAACTCTTTGAAGGCAGCGTCCTTGGCCAGCAAGGTTTCGGTTTTGTGCCGGAGTTCTTCCTGGAGCAGCGCCTCCGCCTGATCGCGGTCGACGTCGAGGTTTGCCAGGCGCGCGGTGAGCGCATTGACTTCCGATCGAAGGGTTTCCAGCTCGGTGGTGCGAGTCTGAAGAAGGGCGTCTTTGTCGCGGAGTTGGCTCTCTAAAGCGCGCACCTTGTCACCGAGCCTTTTTTCCAGCTCGTGAAAAGCCTGCTTCGTTGCCTTGATTTCATCCTGGAGCAATCGCTCGGACTGGTTCTTCGCGCCGCGGGCGTCGGCCAAGCGCGAAATCAGGCTCTTGATCTCGGCTCTGGCCGCTTCGAGCTCCGCGGCCTGCTTCTGCAGCAACAGCTCCTTTTCGCTCAGCTGGCTCTGGAGCGGTTCGATTTCGGCCGCCGTTGTTGCCGGCTTTTCGCCCGGCGCGGCAAGTCGGGCGCGGAGGGCCTTGACCTCCCAATCGCGATTTCTGAGGAGCTTTTCCTTTTCGCGCAGGAGGGTATCCAGCGACTGGATCCGCTGCAGGCTCTCCTGCAGCTCTTTGGCGGTATTGTCCCGCGATTGGCGCAGGCGTCTGTGCTCGAGGATCTCGTCTTCCAGCAGGGTCTCTACTTTGGCCTTGGCGGCTTCCGTCTCGGCGAGCTGTCTCTTGAGCGCGTTGGCCTCGCCGTCGCGCGCCATTTTTAGCACGAGCCCGACCATGACCATCGCAAACACCGCTAGGCCGCCGTACAACAGGGCCGCGATGTTGCCCGTACCAGACGTCTGGCTTACGGCTCCGTATTCGCCAGCGTGCAGGGCGCCGGCCGGGGTCAGCAGCGCGATGGCCGGGAAGAGAAACGAGCGGAGAGTTCCGAGTCGGCTAATCATGGGAGGCTGAGGTCGTGCGTTACGCCAGGATCGGTCTGAGCCGTATTGTACGCGGAAATCGATAAATTACCACAAGAACGCGCGGTTACATCCCGGTACTGACGGGGTCTTCTGGAAGGATGGGCAAAAATGCGGCCTTACGCCCCCCAGAGCTCCGGCGCAAGAATGGCGGCCGGCGAGGTGCCAGCGAGGCACGGCTGGCAGGCGATTCCATACTTTGCCCTTAGCGGGTGACCGTGTTTGTTGAGAAACGATTGAATCTCGTCCTCGGCCGCTTTCTGTCACGCCGTATTAAAGCACAGTAGCTCAGGCCTCTCGGCTGCGGGGCCGTAACCGATAGAGCGCCTTTCTCGCTCACTTTTAGAACTAGCTGACCAGTCCTTCGCTCCTCGAGTTGTTTCTGGAGCGGCTACCGGCCTCGAGGCGAGCGACTTTTCTTCCAGGCTTTTGTCTCCCATAGATCCTCTTCTCGGTCCAAGCTCACGGCCGGATCGTAGGCCGTTTGCAAAAACGGAAAAACAGGCGTTTCTTTTATGCAAAGCACCAATCCGCGGTATGCGTATCGTCGTGCACGTCGATATGGACGCCTTTTACGCGGCGGTAGAGGAGCGCTATAACGCCGCGCTCCGCGGTCTACCGGTGGTTGTCGGTGCCGATCCCAAGGGCGGGAGCGGGCGGGGTGTTGTGACGACAGCGAACTATATGGCGCGGAAGTTCGGCATTCATTCCGCGCTGCCGATCTCCCGTGCGTGGCGCCTCGCGGAAGCCGCGCGCAGGCGCGGCGAGCCGGCCACGGTATTTATCCCCACCAATTTTCGCCTCTACGGCGAGGTCTCGGCGCGGATTATGCAGATCCTGGAAAGCGCCGCCGATGCCTTCGAGGAGGCGAGCATCGACGAGGCATACCTCGATCTCTCATCCGCGGGAAGCTTCGCCGCGGCCGAACAGCGCATGCGCGCGCTGAAGGCGGAAATTCGCGAAAAGGAAGGGTTGAGCTGCTCGGTGGGGATCGGCCCGAACAAGCTGATCGCGAAAATTGCTTCGGGCCACAACAAGCCCGACGGCCTTACGCTGGTCACGCCTGAAGCGGCGCAGGCGTTTCTCGATCCGCTTCCGATCCGCGTGATTCCCGGCATCGGACCGAAAGGAGAGGCCTTTCTCCACAGCCAAAAGATCCGCACGATCGGCGAGCTCCGCGCGGTGGCCGAACCTAAGCTCCAGGAGTGGTTCGGCAAATGGGGGCAGCGCCTGTATCAGAAATGCCGCGGCATCGACGATGAGCCGGTGACGAGCGAATGGACGCGAAAATCGGTCGGCGAGCAGGAAACTTTTGACCAGGACACGCGCAGCCCCGCCGTCGTCACGGAACGGCTTTACGAAATGGCCGAGCGCGTCGTCAACAGGCTTCAGGGAAAGGAGTTTCGCGGCTTTCGCACGATTACGCTGACGGTGCGCTTCGCCGATTTTGAAACCAAAAACCGCTCGCACACGCTCAAAGCCGGGGTCACGTTGGATAGCGGCCACGCGCTTCAGGTCGTGAAGCAGCAGGCCCTGGCGCTTTTGCTGCCTTTTTTCGACGCGCACGAAAATCCGCGCGGCAAGGCGATCCGGCTGATCGGACTACGGCTCGAGAAGCTCTTTTGATCCGGAACGGCGCACCACCCGGCCCTCGGTGTCGTAAACTTCGACCGGCGCAAATCTCTCCAGGATCGGCCTGATCTTGCGGCCGTCCCCGACCGCGACGATCTGGAGCGCTTCGGGATTGAGATAGGCGCGCGCCACCCGCTGGACGTCGTGCGGGCTCAGGCCGCGACCATGGCCGGGTAATGGTCCCAGTAGTCCTCGGGCAGGTTGTAGAACTTGCGGAGCAAGGCGAAGCCGAGCACTCGCGACGGCTGCTCGAGCGCGAGCGCAAAGCTCGCGATCGCCGCGCGTTTGGCGTCCGCCAGTTCGGCATCGCCGACTTGAGCGTCGCGGATGCGCCGGATCTCGTTTAGGATTTCCTTGAGCGCGCCTTCGGTGACCTCCGTTCGCACGTCCGTCGTCGCGCTCCACGCCCCGGGATACTCAACCGCCGTAAAGCTGCTATACGCGCCGTACGTGTAGCCTTTCTCTTCGCGCAGGCTCAAGAAAAGACGGCCGGCAACGCCGCCGCCTAGAACCTGGTTCATGACGAGCACGGGAACGTAGTCCGGACTGCGCCGGTCGATCGCGATATTGCCAACCGCGAGAGTTGTCTGCACGGAATCAGGGCGGTCCACGAGATAGACGCGGCGCGCGCCGGCCGGCCGCGGATGCGGCGGCAATACCCGGCCCGGAGCGGGCGCCCGCCAGCCAGCCAGCCATTTTTGCAGTTTCGCCAACAGCCGGGAAGGATCGACGTCGCCGGCGAAGGCGAGGACCGCATCTTGCGGCGAATAGCGCTCGCGATGCCAGTTGGCGAGCATCTCGGGCGATAACGCGTCGATCGCTTCGACGGTGGCGGAGGCGACGGCGGCGGGATGATTGCCGTAGACCGCGCGATTAAACCGCTCGGCGGCAAGAAAACGCGCTCGCGCACGTTGCTGACGCAGTTGCACCTTTGTCAGGTCCTTTAGCCGCTTTAGCTCGGCGGCGGGAAAGCTCGGTTCGAGCAAGATCTCGACGGCGAGCGGAAACCAGCGGTCAAAATTTTCTGCCAAGCCCGAAGCCGTAAAAACGGTCGCGACGGCGCCAAAACTGGCTCCCGCTTCGACCGACGCGCCGAGCCGGTCGAGGTCTTCGGCAATTTGCCGGCTCGTCCGCTTGCGCGTCCCTTCGCGCAGCATCTTGGCCGTGGCGGAGGCCAGGCCGGGAAGGCTTTCGGGCTCGAAGAGCGCGCCGGCGCTCCGCAGGTGAAACTCGGCGTGGACCAGCGGCTGGCGGTGATCCTCGAGGATCAACACGGTAAGCCCGTTTGCCAAGGTTGTCTCGGTTGGCTTGGGCAGGCGGACGCGGAGGATTTCATTGGATACGGGCGCTTTGTTCTTGCGCTCGACCCTGCTTGGGATTTCGCGGGGCTCGTCCTGTCCAAGGACGCTGCGCGCCCGAAGGGGCAGAACGGTCAGCCCCGTAGCAAGCGTCAGGATCAACAGAAGATTCCCGATTCCCATCTCGGTTACGGCTGGGCGGCGCGCGCGAGGCTCTCGGGCAGAGTCGTTACCACGGTCCTGTTTGCCGCCGTGAGATAGGCCCGGGCGACGCGCTGAAGATCGGCCTTTGTCACCGCGAGAACCTTGTCGAGCGCCGTGTTGATGAGCTCGGGCTGGTTGTAATAGACCGCGTAGTGGCCGAGAGCGTTGGCGCGCGCGCGGGTGCTGTAGAGCGTTTCCGCCTGCTGGCGGCGGAACTTGATCCGAACCTTGTCCAGCTCCCAATCGGCAACCGGATCGTTCTTGAGGCGCTCGAGCTCCTCGTAGACGAGCTGTTCGACTCGGGCGAGATCCTTGCCGGGCTTGACGATCAGGGAGATCCAGAAGAGCGACCGGCCGCGGCGCTCTTCGGGTCCGCTCGAGACGCTCACCGCCAGTTCCAAATCTTTGATGAGCTTTTGATAGAGCCGCGACGACAGATCTCCCGCAAGAATATGACCGAGGACGCGCAGCGCGTACCAGTCCGCCGTATGCCCGGGCACGGTCTTGAAGACGATGTCGAGACCCGGGGCTTGCGCGAACGCGTCTTCGACGGTCCGGCGCCGCTCGCTCGTCTGTTCCGGCTCGGTCAGGTCGGGGACCGGCGGAGGCGGCTGAGAGGGGATGGGCGCGAAATATTTCTTGATGAGCGCCAAGGCCTGCTCGGTGCGAAAGTCGCCGACCAGCGAGAGGACGGCATTGTTCGGCGCATAGTAGGTGCGAAAGAAAGCGCGGGCGTCTTCCAGAGTCGCGGCGTTTAAATCCTCCATCGAGCCGATCACGGAGTGCCTGTACGCGAAGTTGTCGTAGGCGGTCGCGAGAACCGCTTCCGCGGTTTTCCCGTAGGGGCGGTTGTCGTAGCGGAGACGCCGCTCCTCCTGCACGGCGTGTCGCTGGTTGTCCAAGTTGGCCTGCGTGATCTCGAGCGCGCGCATGCGGTCGGCCTCCAGGAAAATTCCTAGCTCGAGCTGGTTTGCGGGCAGGGTCTCGAAGTAGTTCGTCCGTTCAGCGTTGGTCGTGCCGTTGGCGCGGCCGCCGTGGGTCGAAACCAGGATGAAGTGTTCCCCCTTGCCGACGTTTTCCGAGCCCTGAAACATCATGTGCTCAAAGAGATGGGCCAAGCCCGTCCGCCCCGGACGCTCGTCGCGCGAGCCGACGTTGTAGGTCACGCAGATCGAATAGGTGGGCGCGCTGTGGTCCTCGGAGAGAATGACCCTGAGGCCGTTGGCGAGCGTAAATTGCTGAAACTCGACTCTGGGCTCTGTGCCAGGAGAGCGAGCGGCCAGCGCAGCCGCGGCGAGGGCGACCATCGCGAAAAGGGCTGGAACTTTGAAAAGCATCACGCCGGGCGCCGCGCCGCACGTTTCATTGGCTTTTGCGCAAGCTAACAGCCACGGTAGTTCGCGGGGCGCGAAAAATCAAGAAAGCGGCGCCCCGGTTGCCGCCCCGCGGCGCGGACTGGAAGCGGCGCAGGTCGGCGGATCGGAGGCGCTTGACACGGCTTTTTACTCTGCGATACTCGGCGCGAGCCCGCATTTCCGGACAGGAGGTGGATAAAGATGAAGCTCAAGGCCGAAGCCGTCGTTGTCGCGCTCGTGCTGGCTCTGTGCGCAAGCCTTCTACCGAGCCATGCCGGCGCGCAGGGGAAAACGAAGATTCGCTACGCTCTCGGCGATGTCGTTTCGATCGACGAGCTACCGCTTTTGATCGCCGTCGAGCGCGCCCGCCAGCGCGGGGTTGACGTCGAGGTGACCTCGTTCAAGAACGAAGAGATAGCGACCCAGGCCGTCATCAATGGCCAAGCCGACATCGGTCAGGGCACGCCGTACGCGGCGGTGCAAAAGCAACCTGTGGCGCTGCGCTTTTTTTATCAGCTGAGCGCGCTGCAATTTTTCCCGGTCGTCAGCAAGGAGCACTACAAGAGCTGGAAGGACCTGGACGGGCAGGAGATCGCGGTGCAGGGGCGCGGCTCGGGGACCGAGGCGATCATGAACCTGGCCGCAAAGGAGCACGGCATCAAATACAAGAATATCAGCTATGTGCCCGGGTCGCAGGTGCGCGCGCTCGCGCTTCTCAAAGGCAATATCAAGGCGACCATTCTGGACGCCGCGAACAAGAACCTGGTCCTGAAAGAAGCCCCGGACCGGTTCATCGTTCTTCCGCTCGGGAACATCAAGGCGAGCGACGAAGCGCTTTTTGCGACGCGCGACTTTCTACGGAAAAGCCAGGGGGCGGTCACGATCTTTGTCGAGGAGCTGATCAAAGTGGCGCGCGCGGTCAACTCAAACCCGCGCTGGATCGTTGAGGAAAGAAAAAAGCTCGGCCTGCTCAAAGACCTCCCGGCAAAGATGGAAGGGGAAATCCTGCCTTACTTTCAGGAAGCGGTGCAGAACGGAGTTTTCCCGAACGACGGCGGCCTGGCGCATGCTCCCAAGAACGATCTCGAGTTTTACCGCCTTTCCGGCGCTCTGCAGGGGGAAAACCTGAAGGTGGAGGATTTCTGGGACCTCGGGCCGCTCAAAGCAGCGCTCGCCAACATCAAATGATGGAGCCCGAAAGGATCGCCCGCCCCGTTTGGGCGGCCGCGCGGGTCGCCCCGGGGAGTCTTCGCCGGATCGCGCCGCCCTGACGTTGTGAATCCCAGACATGCAAGCGCGAGCCCCCTCGTCTGGCAGGCGCTCTCCTTTGCCGTTTTCTTCGGGCTTTGGGAACTTGCCGGCCGCTGGCCCATCAGCGTCGCCTTTCCGCCGTTCAGCCAGACCGCCGTCGCGCTCGCGGCTATGGCCGCCGACGGGAGCCTCTTCAAAGCCTACGCTTCCACGCTTCAGCCGCTGGCCCTCGGCGTGGCGGTCTGCGGCGCGGCAGGGATTTTGTTCGGCGTCGGCATGGGGCTATCGCGCACGATCGAGTGGCTGAGCCTCCCTATCTTCATCATCTTGCAGGCCGCGCCCATGGCCGCGATCATTCCGCTGATCACGTACACGTACGGCATCGGGCTTACGGCGAAAACTCTCGCGGTCGTCGTGCTCGCGGCGCCGGTCATCGTGATGAACTCCTACAAGGGCATTCGCAACACCAATCCCGCGCTCATCCAGATGTGCCGCGCGTTTCTCGGAACCAGGCGGCAGGAGATCGCCAAGATCGTCCTGCCGCACGCCGCGGGCATGATCTTCGCGGGGCTGCGGCTCGGCCTGGCGATGGGCTTTATCGGGATCGTCATCGCCGAGCTTCTGATCACGCCGACGGGGATCGGCGATCTCATCACCTATCACAGCTCGGTCGCGGATTATCCGAAGATGTTCGCGGCGATCGCCTCGATCGTCGCGGTCGCGGCTCTCGCCATCCATGGGCTGCAACGGCTGGAGCGCCGGCTGTTTCCTCCCGAGATCCGAGAAGCGTGACATGTCCGCGCGGCCGATCGTGGAAGTGCGCGGGGTCAGCAAGACCTACGATACCGGCGTCGAGGCGCTGCGGGACGTAAGCCTGTCGCTCCCGAGCGGCAAGCTCAGCACGTTCTTGGGGCCGAGCGGCTGCGGCAAGACGACGCTTCTTAAGATTATCGCCGGTCTCATGGCGCCGACGAGCGGCGAGGTCTTCGTCAAAGGACAAAAAGTGAGCGGCCCGGGCCCTGAGCGGGCCTTTGTGTTTCAGGAATTCGCGCTGCTGCCTTGGGCGAGCGTGCTTAGAAACGTCGCGTTCGGCCTGGAGCTACGGGGCGTGGCGCGCGCGGAGCGACAGCGGGTGGCGCGCGAGTATATCGGCCGCGTCGGGCTCAAAGGGTTCGAGCACCGCTACCCGCATCAGCTTTCCGGAGGGATGCGCCAGCGGGTCGGGCTTGCGCGCGCGCTCGCGGTCAACGCGGAGATCCTGTTGATGGACGAGCCCTTTTCCTCGGTCGATGAGCAGACCCGGCGCAAGTTTCAGGAAGATCTTTTAGAGCTTTTGCAGGTGGAGAAAAAAACCGTCATCTTCGTCACGCACAGCATCGAGGAAGCCGCGTACCTGTCGGACCAGATCGTGCTGTTGTCGCAGCGCCCCGGGACGGTCTTCAAGATCATCGAGCCCAGGATCGAGCGCCCTGGAAAGACGCCGGACGAGATCCGGCGCGACAAGAATTATCTCGATACGGTCGACGAGATCTGGCACGTGTTGAAGCAGTACGTCTAGGAACTGGAGCGCATGACGCTGTTTGGCAGGAAAGTGCCGATCGTTTTCTCGCTCGCGATCTGGTTTATCGTCTGGGAACTGGTCGGAAGGGCCAGGCTGTCCACGATCGTGCCGCCGTTCTCGGACGTTGTCGCGGCGGGCTTTACGATCGTGCCGACGGAAAAATTCACCCGAGCGGCCGCGATTTCGCTCCGCTCGTTCGCCGCCGGGATGGGGTTGGCGATCGCCGTCGGCATTCCTGCCGGAGTGTTGATGGCGCGCGTGCCCCTGGTCGGGAAGATCCTCGGGATGTGGGTCAACGTGTTCGTAAGCGCGCCCATCTCAGCGCTCGTGCCGATGCTCATGGCGGTGATCGGCATCGGGGAGACGACCGTCGTCGTGACGGTGTTTCTTTTTGCCGTTTTTGTCCTGATCCTCGACACGCAGGTCGGGGTGAAGCAGGCCGACCGGGCGCTGGTCGAGATGGCGCGCTCGTTTGGCGCCTCCCGCCGCCAGCTCTATACGAAGATTCTTCTGCTCAGCGCGCTGCCGGAGATTCTTGCCGGGCTTCGGCTCGCCGCGATCCGGGGCGTGAAGGGGGTCGTCATCGGACAGCTTCTGGTGGCGATCATCGGCGTCGGCGAGCTGTTCGAGCTTTATTCGCAGCACTTTCTCATGGAAGAGTTCTGGGCGCTGGTCATCATCGTCTTTGTCTTTGCGTTTGCCGTCTCGGAGGCGATCGCGTTTCTCGAACGGCGCGTCGAATACTATTCCGGCGCGCGCTAGCGAGCCGCTCCGCCTTACCGCTCGCGGCTCTCGTCGGGATCGAAATCGAGCAGGCCCTGGAATTCCAGCCCCTCGATCTCCTGGAGCGTGCGCCCGGCGATGCCCTGCAAGTCGCCGTACATTCCCACCGTCGCTTGCATGACGCGGTCGATCTGCTCCTCGCGCTTGGCCCACTGCCTCGTCAAGGCCTTCTTCTCGCGCTCGAGGTCTTCGCGCATCGAGGAGAAGGCTTCGACGATCGCCTGAATTCGCTGGCGGAACCTGGGCCCGGTGAGATACTGGTAGACCATTTCCATCTTGGTCTGCTGGCCTTCGGAGGCTTGCCGCGCCGCGGCGACCTCGATCAGCGTGTTGCGCAGCGTCACGGCGACCGGAACGAGCACGCGCGGGTGCGTCACCCAGACCCCTTCGATCAGCTCGAACGCTTCCACGCCTTTGGGCAAAGCCTGGCTTACGAGGACGGCGATCTCGGCCTTGGCGGTGCGCTGGTCTTCGCGCAGCTTCGCGAGCCATCCGTCGCTCCAGTTTTTCGTTCTCTTGGATTCCCACAGGATCGTGCCGCAGGGCTGCCCCAGGGGTCCTACCACGCGCTGCAGGACGTCGCCGCCGTGCTCGCCTTTCGGCACGGGCAAAAGCGTGTCGCGCGGAAACCTCGCGCCCAGCACGGCTTCGAGCTGAAGCTCCATCACCTCTCCCTGGAGCTGCTGCGAGCCCTGTTCGGCGCGCCTCTTGAGGTCCTCGATCTGCCGCTGCATCGAGGCGATCGTCTGCTCTTTTTCCATGACTTTGAGGCTTAGCTCGGCTTCGGCGTCCTTTCTCGCCTGCTCGCGCACCGCGGCGAGTTCGGCTTGCACGCGTTTGGCGACCGTAAGCTCAAGCTCGCGGCGAGCGTCCTCCAGAGCGCGCTCTTTCCGCGTCACTTCGGCCTGCGCCTGCTGCGCCGCCGCAAGCTTGAGCTCGCGCTCGCGCAAGATCTCCTTGAGCTCGGCCAGCTCCCTCGCCTTCTCCTCGATATCGGTTTGCAGAGCGCGCCGGGCCTTCTTCGCCTCCTCGGCGGCGATCGCCGCGCGCTCCTGTTTGAGTTGCGCCTCGATTTGCTCGGCCAGGCTTTGTCTTTCCTTTTTCAGCCGGGCTTCGCGCTCGCCAAGCTCCGCTTCCCGCCTGAGAACGTCGGCGTCCTTTTGCGCGAGCCGCTGCTCGTACTCGCGCCGGACCGATTCGAGTAGCGGCGCCGCGAGCGACTCCGTGAGCTTGATCTCGACTTTGCATTTCGGGCAAAAAACCGTCGGTTCCGGCATGATCGAATCCTCCAAAGCGTGATCTCGCGCGGCGCGGCCGAGGCTTGTTGCGCCAAGAAGCGTGTGTTAGAAGCCGCTGGAAGAGAAAATAAAGTAAAAAAGAAAAATTAAAAAGCAAAAAAGACCCCGAGGAGGAGCGATGCCTTACGAATCGACGAGCGGAGACATCACGATCGCGTTGACGGGCGACGCGATGATCAGCCGGGCGCTAAAGCCTTTCCGCGAGCCGAGGTTTCTTAAGCTCCGGGAGCTCCTTTACGCAGCCGACGCGCGCGTCACGAACGGCGAGATGCTCTTTCACAATTACGAAGACTGGCCGACGTATCTTTCGCGCACTTACATGCGCTGCGACCCGCGCTTCATCAAGGATCTCCAGTGGCTGGGCATCAACATGATGGCGTGCGCCAACAATCACGGGACCGATTTCGGCGAAACCGGCGTGCTCACCAACATCCGCTATCTCGAAGCCGCGGAGATGGTGCACGCGGGAAGCGGCGAGAACTACGCCGCGGCGGTCGCGCCCGCTTACCTGGACACGCCGCGGGGCCGGGTGGCGCTCGTGTCCGCGACTTCATCGGGACGCCCGAACTCCCGCGCCGGCGAGCAGCGGCGTGACATGAAAGGCCGCCCGGGAGTGAACCTGATTCGATGGGTCAACGAGTGGACCGTCGATCGCGCGGCCTTCGAAGCGCTTTCGCGGATCGCCGCGGAGTTCCGCTGGAAACAGCGCCCCGAGGCGTGGTGGAGGCGCGCGTACAACTTTGCGGCGGAAGATCCGAACGCGGTCTATTTTCTCGACCGCAACACCCTCGGCGTCGGCAGCGAGGACCCGGCGGCGCGCTTCGTCCTGGGGGAAGGCTTCGAGCGCCACACCCGGGCGCACCGCCAGGATCTCGAACGCAACCTCCAGAGCGTGAGCGAGGCGCGGCGCATGGCCGACTGGGTGGTCTTCGCGATGCACAACCACGAAGGCGGAAAAAGCATCGACGAGCCCTCTGACCATGTGCGAGAGCTGGCGCACGCGGTGATCGACGCCGGCGCGGATCTATTTATCGGCCACGGCCCGCACCTCGACAGAGGGATCGAGATCTATAACGGGAAGCCGATCCTTTACAGCCTCGGCAACTTTGTGATTCAGAACGACACGGTCTTGCGCCTGCCGCACGAGAGCATGGTCGCTCACGGGCTCGGGCATGAGAACAGCCCGGCCGATCTGTACGACGTCCGCAGCGCCGAGGACCCGCGCGGCAAGCAGGCTGGAGACCCGCACTGGCAAAGCGCGGTGGCAACCGTATCGTTCAGCGGCAAAACGCTTCGCGAGGTGCGATTGTATCCGCTGGAGTTTGGGCTGGGCTTGCCGCGCGGGCAGCGCGGCCGCCCCATTCTCGCCGAAGGAAAAGCGGCGCGCGAAATACTCGAGCGCTTCCAGAGGCTGTGCGAGCCGTTTCAGACCGGCGTGGAAATCCGCGGCGAGGAAGGAGTTATTGAAATCAAAAAGAACGCTCCGGGCCGAGGTCAGAGGGCAAACGGCATGCCCTGAGAGTGGAAGAGAAAAAAGCAAAGGCCGCGAAAAAGAACCCGATGCGTAACGGGTTTCCTTACCGTATTGACTGCGCGGCGCGTTTTCAGCAAGGAATGGGACGAGAACGGCAAGAGAACGCCTCCTCCTGAACGGTAGTGTCCGCTCAGCCGCGGGGCTTTTGCCGGCGGAGGAGTTTCTGTGAGGCTTATTCTGGCAGGCGCGCTCGTGAGCACGCTCTTGTCGGGCGCCGTGAAAGCCGCCGCTCAACCGGTGGCGAGCGAACCGAAGGCGGAAGATGCCGTCCTCGTTCGCGCGATCGCCGTTTCGGTCAACAAGTCGGTCGTCATTCGCCTTCCGAAGAAAGCCGCCCGGGTCGCGGTGACTCGACCCGAGATCGCAGAGGTGGTGATCACCGCGCCCGACGAAATCGTGGTCAACGGGAAAAGCGTCGGCGCCACCTCGCTCGTCGTCTGGCTGGACGATACGCCGAAAAGCCACGGCGGCCAGCGCTGAGAGCGCCCCATCCAGGCGGCCAAAAGCGCAAAGCCGGCAATCTCTAGAGCGGCGTTATCGTCGCGGGCGGCCGCCGATGCCGGGTCGCCTGCTCGTACGCGTAGGCAAGCCGAATCATGTTGCCGTCGTCGTAGGGCCGGCCGAGAAAAGTGATTCCCGCGGGAAGGTTGTCGCGCGTAAACCCCGCCGGCACGGCGATCGACGGAACGAAGACCAAAAAGGTGTTTAGGTGCGGCGCGCCTTTCTGATCGACGAAGGGCGGATTGACTCCATCCTGGATCAAGGTCGGCTGATGCTCGACGGACTTGTGGACGATCGCGTCAAGGCGGCTTTCCGCCATCGTCTTGAGCACGTTGATCATCAGCTCCTCGCGCGCGAGAAGGGACTCGTAGTGGCGCAAAGCGTCCGAGGAGCGCTTCCAGCGCTCTTGTGACCGGCGCGTGACCCGATTGAACTCGGGCGCGCTGATCGCCTCCGCGCGCGACTTAAACGGCGGGTTTGCGCTCCGGCCGAAGTAAATCTTGAACGATTCGTCGGCGCCCGTCGGACTTGCCGCGCGCTTGGCCAAAAGCTCGTTCAGCTTCGGAATCACGATCGGATCGATCACTTCCGCTCCGGCCGCCTTGAGCTCGGCGACGGCTCGGTCAAAAACTTCCCCCACTTTCTTGAAATCTTCCGATTCAGGCTCGGAGTTCAGCCCCATCGGCTCCCGCAATATGCCGATCCGCGCTCCCTTCAATCCGTCCTTGTCGAGGAATTTGACGTAACTTTCCGGCGCCTCGCCGACGCCTGTCGCCGTCAGCGGATCTTCGGGGTCATAGCCGACCATCGCGTCGAGGAGAACCGCGAGATCTTTGACCGTGCGCGCCATCGGCCCGAGAGAGCCGTTTGTTTCCGGCCAGCCGGCGTAGACGCCGCTTCTGCTTATGAGGCCGGCGGTCGGCCGCATGCCGACAATCGAGTTCCATGTCGAAGGCCGGCGGATCGATGCGAGCCCTTCCTGGCCGACCGCGACGGTAGAAAAGTTTGCGGCGACGCTTGCCGCCGAGCCGCCGGAGGAGCCGCCGACCGTGCGCTCGAGGTCGTACGGATTGCGCGTCGATCCGAAAAGCGAGCCGTGCGTGTCGCCGCCTCCCAGTTCGCCCAGGGTGGCCTTCGCCAAGACGATGGCGCCGGCCTTTTTTAGCTTCTCGACGACGAAGGCGTCCCGGTCGGGGTAGTAGTCTTTGAACAGGACCGATCCCAAGGTCGTGGGCATCCCCCGGGCATCGACCTGGTCCTTGAGGATGACCGCAATGCCGTGGAGCGGGCCGACCGGCCCGGAGGCCAAAAATGCGCGATCGAGATCTTCGGCCTCTTCAAGGGCGCGGGGATTGAGCGTGATGATCGCGTTTAGCGCCGGTCCTTTTTTGTCGAAAGCCTCGATGCGATCGAAATATATCTGGACCAGCTGGCGCGCGGTGAGCTGGCGCGAGCTGTAGGCGCCGTGGATGTCCTCGATCGTCGCCTCCAAAACATTAAACGCGGTCTTTTCTGCATTCATTTTTCGCTCCTGCCGGCGCTCGTGCTTCGCCCAGCGGCCGGCAAACGCCTACTCTATACGCGGCGCAGGAGCGCGCGCAAGCGAGGTTCGCCTGAGCCGCGTTGACACTTCGGTTGCGGCCCTGGTAAGGACACGTACCGCCATGGCAAACCGGACGGTACGCATCGGCTATCTCTCGCCTTCGGTCTTCGAGGTCCCCTCCGATTGGACAAGGATTCTTCCGCCGGGCTTCAGCATCGTCACAACCGGTCTCAACGTGCGCGCGCACACGGCCGCGGAGTTCGAGCGCGCGGTTGCCGAGCTGGAGGCCGCGCTCTCGGTCTTCGTCGCGGAAGAGGCGGACATCATTCTTGTCGCCGGGATCACGCTTGCGACCCAGCGCGGCTATCGGGCGGAAAGCGAGCTTCTGGCCCGCCTGACGGAGCGGCTTAACCGCCCGGTGTTCTCCGTGATGAGCGCCAACGCCGCGGCGTTGAAGCATCTTGGCGCAAAAAGAATTGTCGTTGCCACCGCGTATCTCGCCAGCATCAACCAGTCCTTGCAGCGCTACTTCGAAGACGCCGGCTTTTCCGTCGCGCGCATCGCGGGGCTCGGCGTTTCCAAGCCGGTGGAGCAGGCCAAGCTACCCGAGGATGCTTCGTATCGTCTCGCACGCGCGCTCGCCCTGGCGGAGCCCGACTTTGACGCCGTGCTGATCCACGGAAGGTGGCGCTCGCTCGATCAAGTTGAAAAATTGGAGCGAGAGATAAATCGCCCGGTGGTGTCAAGCGTCGCCGCCTCGCTTTGGTGGATCATCCAACGCCTGCAAATCGAGCGCAAAATTTCCGGCTGTGGCCGCATCCTGAGATAGCTTGCGTTTCAACGGCGGTTTGTTCGGCCGCGCCTTCGCCGTTGCTTGAACAGCCCGCGGGCGCCATGCTAACGATACTAAACTAATCAGAAATTATGGAAAAGGAGCTTTGAGATGACCACGATCAGGCGTTTCGCCGCGCTCTTGGCGATGGCAGTTGCGGCGGCTCTTTGGGGCGCGAAGGGCGCCCAGGCGCAAAAGGTGCGCGTGGGTTACGTGCACGTGTTCGATGACGCTCCGGTGGTCGTTGCGCGCGACAAGGGGTTCTTTAGCGCGGAAGGGCTTGAAGCCGCCGTCACGATGTTCACGAGCGGGCCGACTTTGATCAAAGGGCTCGTCACCGACCAGCTCGACGTGGGCGTGCTCGGCTTTACCAACGCCATCACCTGGTCGGCGCAGGGAGCCGACCTAAAGATCATCGGGAAGGTTCAGGAAGGTTACCACGCGATCGTCGCCCGCAGCGACCGCGGCATCAAGACGCTAAAAGATCTCAAGGGGAAGTCCATTGCAAGCCAGGCTGCGGGCAGCACGGCAGACATCGTCCTCAAGGGCGTCATTTTCAGGAGCGCCGGGCTGAGCGACAAGGAAGTCCAGATCCTGTACACGGCGCCGTCTACGGCGCTCGCATCGCTTCGCGCCGGCAGAGTGGATTCGGCTTTTTTGTTTGAGCCTTACGACAGCATGGCGCGCGCGACGATGTCCGTGAACGAGGTGTACGAGGTGGGCAAGAGCTGGCCGTTTCCGTGCATGGTCGTGATCGTCCCCGGAAAGCTGATCAAGGAACAGCCTCAAGTGGTGCGCAAGGTTCTCCAAAGCATCAAGCGAAGCATCGAGTTCATGAAAGAAAAGCCGGGCGAAGCAAGCCACGTGCTCGCGCCGGCCTTCATGCCCGAGGGCGATCTTGTGGCCGACGGCCGAACCGTGCCGGCGCAGGAGATCATGCTTAAATCGCTCAAATCCAATGTTTTCGACTGGCGGCTTTCGCCGGCGGATCTCAAGCGGATGGAGGAGCTTACCGCGGTGATGAGACAGCTCGACATCCTCAAGCAAAACGTGCCGGTGAGCAGCGTGGTGGATTTGCGATGGCAGACGGAACTGGAGCGGCTGCGGCCGTGACGCTAAAGCGGGAGCAACCGCCATGGCGAGCCGATTTCGCCAGAGTTCTTCCCTATGCGGTAGCTTCCCTCACGCTTTTTTTGGGCTGGCAGATAGCCGCCTGGATTTTTCCCGCGTATCTGATCCCGGCGCCCGGCCAGGTCCTGGCCCGGCTCGGCAAAGAACTTACCCGTGATGCCTTCCTGACGACGATTGCGCGCAGCTTCGGCCGGCTGGCGGTCGGCTTTGCGCTTGCCTGTTTTCTGGGCCTCGCGATCGGTTTGTTGAGCGGCGTGTGGTCGTTTTTTCGCCGCTGGGCGCGGGCGCTCGTTTCGATCCTACAGTCAGTGCCGCCGATCGCGTGGGTGCCGCTGTTTATCATTCTGCTCGGTTTCGGCGACTATCCGATTGTCCTGGTCATCGTTGTCGCCGCCTTTTTCCCGATGGCCGTGAGCGTGATGAACGGCGTCGAGCAGGTGGAGGGGCTGCATATCGATGTCGCGCGGCTGCTCGGCGCGAGCCGCGCGCAGCTCATCACCAAAGTTTACGCCCCCGAGGTTGTCCCGGCGATTATCACGGGCGCACAGGTGGGTTTCGGAAACGCGTGGCGCTCGCTCATCGCCGCCGAAATGGTCGGGGGCGTGAACGTCGGCCTCGGCTGGTTTATCACCTTCTCGGGGGAGGTGGCCGATATGGTCGGCGTGATGGCCGGCATCTTCGTGATCGGTTCTCTCTCCGCGCTTCTCGATGGGTACGCGCTCGAGCGGCTCAAGCGGCGGCTCCTCAAGTGGAAGTACGTTTAGGCGGGGCCATGAACCGCGGCGCGAAGATCGTGATCGAAAACTTGAGTCAATTTTTCGGCTCCCTGTGTGTCATCGAGCATCTCAGCCTCACGGTCCGGGAGGGGGAGTTTCTCGCGATCGTCGGCCCGAGCGGCTGCGGCAAAAGCAGCCTTTTGAGGATCCTTTCGGGTCTTGCAAAACCGGCGGCAGGCCGGGTGCTGATCGATCAGCAGGAGGTGAACGGCCCCAGCCCGCGGCACAACCTGGTCTTTCAAGACCATGCGCTCTATCCCTGGAGGACGGTTTTTGAAAACGTCGCTCTCGGGCTCGAGATTCAAAAGCGACCCGCCGCCGAGATCCAAGAAAAAGTGAGCGCGCTTTTGTCCCTCGTCGGCCTCGACCGATTCCGGAACTATTATCCGCACCAGCTGTCCGGCGGCATGCGCCAGCGCGCGGCCCTGGCGCGCGTCTTGGCGGTCGATCCCGACGTTCTCTTTCTCGATGAGCCGTTTGGGGCTCTGGACGCCATGACCCGCTTGGTTCTTCAAGAGGAGCTTCTGGGGCTGTGGATGGCGTCGCGAAAGACGGTGGTCCTCGTCACGCACGATGTCGAGGAAGCTCTGTTTTTGGCCGACCGGGTGATCGTCATGTCCGCTCTTCCCGGTCGGATCCGCGAGACGATTCCGGTCACGGAAAGACGCCCGCGCGATCGGGGCAGCGCCCACCTCGCTCAGCTCAAGCGCACCGTCCTGGGGATCCTCGGTCTGGAGGCCGTGGTGGGGAACGCGCGGGTGCCGGACGTCAATTTCGCGATCTGACGCCGCTTCGCGCTACGGTTTGTCGACTTCGAACCGGTAGACCATGGCGAACTGATTCGTTTGCCGTGGCAGGTCCGTCCATACCAAAAACGTCGCGCTGTTCTCTGTCTCTTTTCCCGGAGGAAGGCGAAACGGAATGAACGCGCCGCAATCGGCAAGCCCCATGTACCGCGCGATGATTTCGGGCTCCACGGTGTGTGCGACTCGGCTCCAAACCTCCTTGTCCGATCGATTTTTCACTTTTAAAGTGACCGTAAACGGCTCGCCGGGACGAAAAGCAATTTCCGGTTCCGCCGGCTGAACCTCAAGCGGCGCACGGGGGGGAAGTTTGGTGCGGATGTGAACCCTTACCACCCGATTCTCCTCCGCGGTTTGGCTCCCTCTGTCAGCCGCGCGCGGCGCGGAAGCCGACCGCAGGTAGAAGTAATATCCGGGGAGCAAAAGCAGCACGGGCAAGGCCGCTCCGAGAAAGAAAATTTTTCTCAGACGAAACTCTCGAATCATGCGCCGTTTAGCCTACCGGGGAAGCAAGGGCGGGTCAATCGGCGTAACGCGCCCAGGTGCTTATTCTCCGGCGATTCACCGAAAGGAGCGCAGTGGATGACATGGCCGGTATAAATTTTCGGATCGAACCCGCAACCGAACGCGACATTCCGCAGATCCTCCGGTTCATCAAAGGGCTTGCCGAGTACGAGCGGCTCGCGCACGAGGTCGCGGCAACCGAAGACGATCTTCGCCGGTGGCTTTTCGGGCCGCGGCCTGTCGCCGAGGTCATAATCGGTTACGCCGACTCGGAGCCCGCCGGCTTTGCGCTTTTCTTCTACAACTTCTCCACGTTCCTGGGCCGGCCCGGCCTCTATATCGAAGATATCTTCGTGTCGCCAAAGTGGCGCGGGCAAGGCCTCGGGCGCCTGCTGCTCGTCTACATCGCCAGGCTTGCGGTCGCGCGGGAATGCGGCCGGGTGGAGTGGGCCGTTCTCGATTGGAACGAGCCGGCAATTCGTTTTTACCGGCGTCTTGGGGCGCGCGCGATGGATGAGTGGACGGTCTATCGCCTGACCGGCGAGGCGTTAAAGAAGCTCTCGGCCGAAGGAGCCCCGGACGAGACCTAACCGGTCTCGTCAATGTCCACGCGGAAGTGCTTGGGCCCGGGGGAAATCTGGCCGGCATTGGCTCTTTGGGCGCACATGCTCGCCCAAAAGCTATACAGGGAGGCGGCCGTGTGCTCTTCGACCACAAGATGGCCCTGCGGCGACTTGTACTCGAGGGTAATCCAGCGGCCGCGCATGGAAAGGCGCGACAGCTTCGCTCCCTTGGAATCGAGAAACGCGCCGACCGCACGCAATGTTTCCGTAAAGGATTCCGGCTCGGGATAGCGCAGCGCGTTGGTCCGCTGCGCTATCCCTGCAAGCTCAAGCTCGCGCAAGCTCGCGCGCGTGTAACGCAGCTCGAAAGGGGCTCCGGCCGGCGGGGAAAAAAAGCGGCTTCGGAGTCTCCGCCACGCTCCGGTCAGGTGATGCGCTCTTTGCTCCGACGGGCCCGGGAGGGCTTTAGCGAAACCGCGCACCTCGCAGACGCCTTCCTTGATGTTCAAGTCGAAGCTCTCCACTTGAAGCTTCGCCAGCGCCGACGCGATGGTCCGAAAGAGCTGCGCGTACGAGAAAGCCGACGGCGGCTCGGCTAGATCGGCTCCTTCGCGTTCCGCGTCCACGTTAGGCCGAGTTTCCCTTATCCCGTCGTCGAGTTTTTCCAAGAGGAGATTGCTCCCTTTTAGAAGGGCAGGAATGATTTCTCAAAAACACCTGCGTACGAGTATGAGCCTTTTTGCGAGCAAGCGCGGTGCCAAACTTCTTATTAACGGGCGGCGGTCCTCTTTTTACCTTTTTTGACGGAGTTTCTCTTGCGGGACGAAATTCGACGCTCCGCTTTGGACAAAATTGAGCGCCCAAGACGAAATGCGGCTACCTCGGACACGCCATGCTTGAAAACTAGTTTTTTAACAGCCCTTCCAGAGAAGCCCCCGTTTCGGCGATTCCCAAATCGCTGAAATATTCAACCCAGCGCGCGCGCTCGAGCGGCGCGATCTGCCAGAGGAGGCTGTCCAGATGGATCATTGAGAGCTCAGGCTGCGCCCGGTGAAGTTCGTCCAAGATGCTCTGCCAGAATTTTTGCATATCGCGCTGCGCGCGCGCGTCAAATCCAAGCCGCCGGGTCAGCTTTCGCAGCCGGGAGTCGCCGGGAAGCGGGAGGGAAGAAGAATCGAAGCGCTCCTCTCCTGCCATGAGCAAAGCCAAGCCCAGGCACTTCATCGCAAACACGATCTGCTTGTCGTTCTCATCCTGCGCCAAGGTCTCCGCGAGCGCGCGGCGGATTGACGAAATGTCGGCGGCAAGCTCTTGCGGCGTGGCGTTCCAGAGCCGCTCTGCCAGAGGGCTGGCGAGGAATCTTTTTAACGTCGGAAGCTTCCGACCGGCCGCACGCTCGCTTTCGTAAAACGGCAAAAGCCGGCTCAGCAACTCGCCGGGAGAGGCGGGAACCGCGCAAGCGAGGAGGCTTTCCCGAAGCCTCGGCCAGTAAACGATCTCTGCTTTCCCCTTCAGGAAATAATCGTTTAGCCCGGCGGCAACCATCAACGCCGAAAACGGCCCAAACCCCCAAGCGGGCAGTAAAGCAGCCATGCTTTGCCATTCGGGTTCTCGGTGAACGACCGCTCTCCAGGCGTTTTTAGGGATCTTAGCCAGGATAAGCGCGAACTCTCTCCGCCGGTCGGTGGCGGAGGCATCCTCGACGGGGGGAGCTTTCTGGCCGGCCGTCATAGCTCTGTTATTGATAACATGAAGCCGCCGGGATGCAATCGAACAGTCTTGTGGTCCCAAAAGCGGGCAAAACGGCACGAGATGTCAGTTTTGTGACAGATCGACCGGAAGCCATCGAGTATAAGGGCAGTCAACGGGGCAGCTATCCCATGCAACTGAAGGACCTGCCGGACTGGTTCCATCTAAACTCGTCGCTTGCGGGTCTGGCAGTGTTAAAGCGCGCAACGCCGTCACAGCTGAGACATTTTGCGATTGTCGAGTTCGAGTACCAGGGGGGAGAAGAATTTAGATTGCTCGAAGTCGGCCCGGAACTGCTCGATCGGGTCGTCGATCTGCTCAACAGAAACGCCGGGCTGACGCTCGACGAGATCGGCAGCTTGGACCTGGGGCCGTAGGCACGGCAATCATCCGTATCGTTATGACCGCTATCAGCGCTAAGAGCTTGCAGCAACTTAAGGACCTCGCCAGATTCCCGCTGTCACAGCTGGAACGGCTCGCCGCGGCACTGACGGTGAGGCAGCTCAGGAAGAACGAGATCGTCTTCGATCAGGACGAACCCGCGCGGCTCATCTATCTTTTGCTTTCCGGGGTGGTCCGCGTGTCGTACCTGAACACGCACGAGAAACAGACCATCGTGAGCCTTCTTCCCAAGGGCGAGTTTTTCGGCCTCGACTCTCTGATGCCCGACGCCCGCCATCCTTTCAGGTGCGATGCGTTTGAAAACTGCACCGTAGGGTCGATTCGCCCGCAGGCGTTCATCGAGATTTTGCTGGGCGTCCCCTTTGCGGCCTTTCTCAGGTGGTACAGCGCGACGATGCATTCGGGAAGGCAGATGTATATCCACTGCATCAAAGGCATCGGCCTTGGAGTGCGAAAGCGCCTGGCGCTGGAGCTGACGAACCTGGCGGCCCGCTTCGGCACCAGCGACGCCCGCGGGATTTTGATCGCGCTCGACATCAGCCACGAAGCGTTGGCCGGGATCGTCGGCGCCTCCCGCCAGCAGGTGACGGCTCACCTCAATGAGTTCGATCGCGAGAAGATTATTTTTCGCGATCGGCGCCGCATCATCATCAATCCGCAAAAGCTCCGCCGGGTCATCGAAGTCGAACCTTAAAAATTCCCTCGAGCCGCCGTTTGGCCTTTGGCGGAAGCTTCCGCGGCGCTCTTTAGTTTTTTGTCTTCTACTTGTCGGGCGGCGGCTGGGTGATAAAATAAAAAAACATGGAACGACTTCCAAACAGCGCAAGTCTCGCGTTCGTCGAGAGCCTCTACGCCGACTACCTGCGCGATCCCAACTCGGTGGCGCCCGAATGGCGCAGTTATTTCGCCGAGCTGGGCGGCGACGGCGGAGCGCGCGCCGAAGCGCCTTTGGGGCCGTCGTTTCGCCCGCCGAGCATCTTCAATCCTGGAGACGGCGCGCGCGCCGCGTACGTGGACCGGGAAAGCGCGGCGCTTCAAGACCGCGTGAGCCAGTTGATTCGGAACTACCGCGTGCGCGGCCACATCGCCGCCCGGGTCGATCCCCTCGGACGCGCGCGCCCGGAGCCGCCGGAGCTCCAGCCCGAGTTCTACGGCTTTTCGGCCGCGGACATGGACCGCGTGTTTTCCTGCGAGACGCTCGATCCGGGCCGCGTGCTTCCGCTGCGCGCGATTTTTGAGCGGCTCAAAAATACCTATTGCCGTTCGATCGGCGCGCAGTTCATGCACATCGACGATCTCGCGACGCGCGAGTGGCTTCAGGCGCGGATGGAAGGGACGCAAAATCGCCTGCAGCTCACGCGCGAGGAGCAGATCCGCATCTTTACCAAGCTCACGGACGCGGTGATCTTCGAGGAGTTCGTGCAGAAGAAATTCGTCGGCGCGAAGAGTTTCTCCCTCGAGGGCGGCGAAAGCCTGATCCCGCTTCTCGATCTGGCGATCGAGAGGGCGGCGGAGCACGGCATCGAGGAGATCGTCTTCGGCATGGCGCATCGGGGCCGGCTCAACGTTCTCGCCAACATCATCGGCAAGAGCCCGCGGCAGATCTTCCGCGAGTTCGAAGACAGGGATCCGCAGTTTTATCAGGAAGGGGGCGACGTCAAGTATCATTTGGGCTATTCCAAAAATTACAAGACCGCCCACGGCACCGAGATCCATCTGGCGTTGATGTTCAATCCGAGCCACCTCGAGTTTGTCAACCCGGTCGCGCTCGGGCGCATGCGCGCCAAGCAGGACCGCATCGGCGACCGCGAGCGCGCGCGCGGCATGGTGATCCTCATCCACGGCGACGCTTCGTTTGCCGGCGAAGGCGTGGTCCAGGAGAGCCTCAACCTAAGCCAGCTCGAGGGCTACACCACCGGCGGAACGCTCCACGTGATCGTCAACAACCAGATCGGCTTTACGACCGACCCCGAGGAGGGACGATCGAGCGTCTACGCGACCGACGTGGCCAAGATGCTGCAGATCCCGATCTTTCACGTGAACGGCGAGGACCCCGAGGCGGTGGCGCAGGTCGTGCGGCTGGCGATGGACTTCCGCCGCGAATTCAAGCGCGACGTGGTGATCGACATGTACTGTTACCGCCGCCGCGGCCATAACGAGACCGACGAGCCGACCTTTACGCAGCCGCTCATGTATCGTGAGATCGAGCGGCGCCCCTCGGTGCGCGACAGCTATCTGGAACATCTGCTCGAACTGAAGGAGCTGACGCGCGCCGAAGCGGACGAGATCGCAGCGCGCCGCCGCAGCCATTTGGAAGCCGAGCTTTCCGTGGCGCAGCGCGAGCCGGCGCGCGGCACCGAAGTGCTCGAGGGCATCTGGAAGGACTACCGCGGCGGGCCGGAAAAGGACGCGCCCGACGTCGATACGGGCGTCGAGCCGGCTCGCCTCGCGGGCTTTCTGCAAGCGCTGACCCGCCTGCCGGAAGGCTTTCATCTCCACCCGAAGCTCAGACGCGCGCTCAAGGCGCGCGCCGATATGGCGCGCGGTAAGGCACCGCTCGACTGGTCGGCGGCCGAGGCGCTGGCGCTGGCAAGCCTTGCGGCGGAAGGCATACGCGTGCGGCTTACCGGACAGGATACCGCGCGCGGAACGTTCAGCCAGCGGCACGCCGTCCTGCACGATTTCGAGAACGGACAGCGCTACATGCCGCTGCAGCACGTCGCGGCGGCGCAAGCGCCGGTGGAGATTTATAACAGCCCGCTTTCGGAGGTCGGCGTCTTGGGCTTCGAGTACGGCTACAGCATCGGCTGCCCCGACGGGCTGGTCATGTGGGAAGCGCAGTTCGGTGACTTTGTGAACGCGGCGCAGGTCATCGTCGATCAGTTTATCGCGAGCGCGGAGACCAAATGGCGGCGGCTGAGCGGGCTGGTTTTGCTCTTGCCGCACGGGCTCGAGGGCATGGGACCCGAGCATTCGAGCGCGCGCTTCGAGCGTTTTCTTCAGCTTGGCGCCAAGGACAACCTTCAGGTCGTCTATCCGACGACGCCGGCGCAATACTTTCACGTTCTTCGGCGGCAAGCGCTGAGGCGGTGGCGAAAGCCGCTCGTGGTCCTCACGCCGAAGAGTCTCTTGCGCCACCCGCTGGTCACATCCAAGCTGGAGGAGCTGGGCCAAGGCCGCTTTCGCCGCGTGATCGCGGACGCAAGCGATTTATCGCCGGAGCGCGTCGAGCGCGTGCTTCTGTGCAGCGGCAAGATTTACTACGAGCTTCTCAAAAAGCGCGCCGATCTCGGCCAGGAGAACATCCCGCTCATCCGCGTCGAGCAGCTCTATCCTTTTCCCGAAGAGGAGCTTCGCGCGGTTCTCTCCCGCTATCCGGAGACGACCCGCGTGCTGTGGGTGCAGGAAGAGCCCGAGAACATGGGGGCCTGGCATTACTTGCGCGCTCGTTTCGGCGAGCGGCTTTTCGGTCGCTTCGCGCTCGCGTGCGTCGCGCGGCCGGAGTCGGCAAGCCCGGCTACGGGCTCGGCCAGCGGCCACAAGCGCGAGCAGGAACGTTTGCTCAAGACCGCCTTGGCAGGCGCGTAGCGGGAGAGCCGGGCGATGGCGATCGATCTAAAAGTTCCCGAAGTCGGCGAGTCGATCACCGAAGTGGAGATCAGCGATTGGCTCAAGTCCGAGGGGGACTCGGTCGCCAAGGACGAAAACCTCGCCGTGATCGAGACCGACAAGGTGACCTTGGAGCTCGCCGCGCCGGCGGACGGGATTCTCACGAAAATTCTCAAGGGGAAGGGCGAACGGGCCGCGGTCGGCGAGGTGATCGCCCACATCGAGGCGCAGGCGATGGCCGAAGGCAAGCCGGAGCGACCGAAGCTGCAAACGGCGGCAGCGCGGCCGGCGGAGGGACCGGCGGCGGCGGAGAAGCCGCCGGAGAGGCGCGTGCGCGAGATGGCGCCCAGGGCGGAGGAAGCGCCCATCGAGATTGAGCGGGAGCCGGCCTCAACCCCGCCGCGGCAACTCGCGCGGCCGGCGGCGGAGGACCGGCGCGAGGAAGTGGTGCCGATGAGCCGGCTCAGGCGGCGCGTCGCCGAGCGGCTGGTCGCGGCGCAGCAGCAGGCGGCGCTCCTCACGACCTTTAATGAAATCGACATGTCGGCCGTGATCGCGCTGCGCCGCCAGTACCGCGATCTGTTTCAAGAAAAGTACGGCATCCGCCTCGGATTCATGTCGTTTTTCGTGAAGGCGTCGATCGAGGCGTTGAAGCTTGTGCCGCAGGTGAACGCCGAGATCCGCGGCAACGACATCGTCTACAAGAACTACTACGACATCGGCGTGGCCGTCGGCAGCGGCCGGGGGCTGGTCGTTCCGGTCCTGCGCGGCGCGGAGCGCATGAGCTTTGCCGAGATCGAAAAGGCGATCGCCGATTTCGCGCGCCGCGCGCAGGAAAACAAACTCAAGCTCGAAGAGCTGGAAGGCGGCACGTTCACGATCAGTAACGGCGGGATCTACGGCTCGCTGCTATCGACGCCGATCGTCAACCCGCCGCAGAGCGGCATCCTGGGCATGCACGCGATTCAGGACCGCCCGGTCGCGCGGGACGGCGGCGTGGTGATCCGGCCGATGATGTACGTGGCGCTCACCTACGATCACCGGATCGTCGACGGCCGCGAGGCGGTGACCTTTCTCAAACGGATCAAAGAGATCGTCGAGGATCCGCCGCGCATCCTGCTGGAGATCTGATGCCAGGCATGGCCTCTCAGAACCGCGATCTCAGGGCGACGTGGGACTACCACGACGCGACGAAGCATTCCTACGAGAGCATCCGGCGAAGCCGGCACTTTCTCGATTGGGAAAATCAGCCGCTGCCGTTTAAGATCTACTCCGATCTCGAGCCGATTCCTTTGCCGCGCCGGATCGGCGCCGCCGGGATGAGCGCGCTCGATGCGATCGCGGTCGCCGCGGCAGAGAGCGGAGAAAAAATTCCCGATCGGCAAAACCTGGCGGAGCTTTTTCATCTCTCCGCCGGCATCACCAAAAAGCGCTCCTATCCCGGCGGCGAGATACTGTTTCGCGCGGCGGCGTGCACGGGCGCGCTCTATCACATCGATCTTTACCTGGTGTCAGGCGAGCTTTCGGACCTGCCCGCCGGCGTCTATCATTTTGGGCCGCACGATTTCGCGCTGAGAAGACTGCGCGCGGGCGATTACCGCGGCGTTGTGGCGAGCGCCACGGCCCGCGAGCCGGCGCTGAGCCACGCCCCGGCGATCGTGGTTTGCGCTTCGACGTTCTGGCGCAACGCGTGGAAGTACCAGGCGCGCACCTACCGTCACTGCTTCTGGGATAACGGGACGATTCTCGCCAATCTGTTGGCCGCAAGCGCCAGTCGAAAGATTCCCGCTCGCGTCGTTCTCGGTTTTGTGGACGCGATGGTGAACGGCCTGCTCGGGCTGGAGCCGGAACGGGAAGCCGCGCTGTCGCTCGTCGGCTTGGGTTACAGCTCCGAGGGGCCGCCGCCCGCGCCGGAAGTGACGCCGGTCCGCTTCGGGACCGCCCCGCTCTCGCCCAAGGAGGTCGACTATCCGGCGATCCGCGCGATGCACCGGGCCTCTTCGCTGGAGACGGAAGCGGAGGTCGCCGCCTGGCGAGAGGGCGCTTTGCCGCCGAAGTCTCCGTCCTATCGAGCCGAGCGAGCTTTTCCGCTGGCGCCGCTTTCGGCGGCGGAAATCTCCGCGGCCCTTCTCGAAGAGGTGATCTCGCGGCGCGGCTCGACGCGCGAGTTTGCGCGCGTGCCCATCGGCTTTCCGGAGCTCTCGACGATGCTCGAGCGCGCCACCCGCGGCATCCCGGCGGACTTCACGGATCGGGACGTGCTCTTGAACGATCTCTACCTCATCGTCAACGCCGTCGAGGGGCTGCCGAGCGGCGCTTACTACTTCAACCGCGAGCGCTCCGCGCTCGAGCTTCTCAAGGCAGGCAATTTCCGCCGCGACGCGGGCTATTTGGGATTGGGCCAGGAGATTCCCGCCGACGCCAGCGTGGACGTGTTTTTTCTCTGCGATCTCAAGCCGGTCCTGGAGCGCTTCGGCAACCGCGGCTACCGCGCCGCCCAGCTCGAAGCCGCCGTCATGGGCGGCAAACTCTACCTTGCCGCCTACGCGCAAAGGCTCGGCGCCTCCGGCCTTACGTTTTTCGACGACGACGTGACGGAATTTTTCTCGCCCCACGCCGCCGGCAAAAGCGTGATGTTCTTGATCGCGCTCGGCAAATCCGCGCGGCGGTCCGCAGGCCAAAACGCCTGACAGCGGCAGTCGCAACCAGGCTCAGCTTCGCAACGGCAAGATAACCGTGAAGCTCGAGCCGCGGCCGACCTCGCTCTCGACCGCAAGCCGGCCGCCGAGCAGCTCGGTGTATTTTTTGACAATGTAGAGGCCGAGACCCACGCCCTCGTGGGTTCTCGTATCGGAACTGTCCGCCTGGCGGAAAAGATCGAACATGCGCGCTTTGAGCTCGTCCGGTATGCCTATTCCCGTGTCACTGACCCGCAGCTCGACGGAGCCACTCTCGGCGAGATGCCGCGCCGAAACGACGACCGAGCCCTTTTCCGTGAATTTGAGCGCGTTGCTCAAAAGATTCCGCAGGATGGCTTTGACCTTGTCGGCATCGGTTCTCATCATGGGAAGGTCCGCGGCAAGACGCCACTGGAGCGCGATGTCCTTGTCGAGGGGCGTCGTGTAGCCCGACTTGAGTTCCTCGAGCAGTCCGGCGAGTTCGACTTCGTGCGTTTGCGCGCGGACGCGCTCCGTTTCGAGCCTCGTTGCCTCGAGAACGTTGTCGATCAGCACGAGCAGATCGGTCGACTGGCGCAAGATCGCCTTGACGGCCTTCGACTGGCCGTCCGTGATGGGCCCGAGGTAGTGATCGAGCAGCAGGCCGCAGTAGCCCATCGTTGCCGTGAGTGGAGTGCGGAACTCATGCGACATCAGCCGCAGAAAGGCCGATTTGACTCCGTTCGCTCTCTCCAGCTCGGCGTTTTTTTCCTGGAGCTCGTTCGCCTGGCGTTTCGTTTGCTCGTAGAGCTGGGCTTTCTGGATCGCGACGGCCGCCTGAGCGGCGAGAGCGGAACAAAACTCCACTTCCTCGGCGGTAAACCGATGCTCCTCTTTCGTATAGTATTCGAGCACGCCGAGGACCTCGTCCGAGGCGATCAGCGGAACTCCCAGATAAGAAACCAGGCCGTGCTCGCGGAAGAAGGCGGATCTGCGCGTGCGCCAATCCCGCTGCAGGTCGGCGATCACGAGCGGCGCCCTTTTTGTCATGAGCTCCCGGTCGCTTTCCGAATCCTCCAGGGGCCACCGCTCCATACTGACGTCCCGAGACGCTTCGGGCCGCAGGGAGTCCGTACGCTTATCCCACAGCCGGGCGGCGCTGACGTGAGGAAACGGCAGGAAGCGGCGGCCGCTTTCGAGAAGCAGGTAGAGGACCGTGCGCAGATCCAGGGTGGAGCCAATTGCCGTCTCAACCTCGCGCAGCGCTCGGATGCGGTTGAGATTCCGTTGGGTCTCTTGGAAGAGCCGCGCACGTTCCTGCTCCGCGCGCTTGCTCTCGCGCCGCACCTCCGCCTCGCGCAACTCCCGTTCGATCGCCGGAACGAGCCGTTTGAGATTACCCTTGATCACGTAATCGTGCGCTCCCGCCTTCATCGCCTCGACGGCAGCACTCTCGACGATCGTGCCGGAGACGAAAATAAAGGGAATATCGATCCCGTTCCTCTTGAAGATTTCGAGCGCGTCGGTTCCGCGGAAGCTCGGCATGGTGTAATCGGCGATCACGAGATCCCACGTCCGACGGGACAGGGCGGAGGCCATCGCTGCAGCGCTCTGCACCCTTTCGTACTCGACCCGATAGCCGCCGCGCTCGATCTCACCGACAAGCAGCAGGGTATCCTCTTCGGAGTCCTCGACAACCAACAATCGAAGTACTGTAGCCACCGGGAAACGATTTGTTGCGGTGTTTTCCCGCACCCCGGCCTCACCGAGGGAGCCGCGCGCGCCAAGCGAAAGACCGCAAGCGCCTTGGCGCGAAACGGCGAGACCCGTTGAGCGCGCGCGACGTGTCAGGGACACGAGCGGCCGTGGTGCTTCGCGGACGAGTGCGCTGCCCGCGGGGGAGCTCCATGCTGGGCGTCGGATGCCGCTGGTTGGCGCAATTACGCCAGATTGCGGGGTGAGGTGTCGGAGCCTTCTTTACTTTGGTATGAATTGATGCTACCCAAGAGTAACTTTTAAGTGCCAACGCTGTTCCCGTAGAGCTAGAACCAAAAGTTCCTTTCATCCGAGACTTAGCACCTATAGGTCCTATCCGTCAACCGCGACATAGCCTATCTGGTTTAGCACGTCAGGGATCGTTCGTGGGCAAAACCGGAGGGTTATGTCCGTACTCAGCAAAAAACTTGCGCGCCGCGTGCGCCTGCTAAGGCAGAGAAGAAGCTGGAGCCAGCAGCGACTTGGTAGAATCGCCGGCTTCACGTACAAGTTCATCGGCCAGATCGAGCGAGGGGAAGTCTCGCCGACGCTCAACTCGCTGGAGAAGCTGGCGCGGGCGCTCGGCCTTCAGGTTGGCGAGTTTCTGTCGTTTGAGGAAGCGAAAAAGCGAAAGACGAAAGAGGATATTCTGAGCCAGATTTCACCGGCCGAGATCCGGCTCGTCAAGAATGCCCTGAGGATTCTCGACCGGCTGTTCAAATGACCGAGCCGTGGATAAACACGCTCGCCCCACGCCGCCGGCAAAAGCGTGATGTTCCTGATCGCGCTCGGAAAGTCGGCGCGCGCACACCCTGCCTGAACTGAAAGGGCATACCCGAGAGCGGTTGACGCGGCGCGCTTTTTTACCTAGCGCTTTGTCAGGTTGCCGCTCATTTCAGAGATGAGGGCGATCAACTGGCGGAGCAGGGTGTTCGTCTCGCTTTGTTCAGTTTGCAGGCTGAGCAGCGTGTCGCGTATGTCGACGAGCGTCTTATTGATCGTATCCAAATCGACCATGCCAAAGCCCTCCTTCGCGCTGGAGCCTGTGGGAAAACGATACGCGAGGACGAAGGGCGAAGCAACGGGGCAAACTTAAGGCAAGCTAGCGCGGTGCGCCGCGGGTGCCGTGCAACGCCGGAAAGCCCGCCGGATCGGGGTCCTCGCCGCGGCGCAAGATCTTCAGCCGCTCCGTCATGGCGTTCATCTCCACGGTCTGCGAAGCGATGATCTCTTCGGCAAGGCGGCGGGTCAGAGGGTCCCTCCCGTAAATCAATGCGAGACGGGCCATATCGACGGCGCCTTGGTGGTGCGGGATCATCATCGCAAGGAAATCGATGTCCGGATTGGCGCTGTAACCGGGCGCGTGCATGGCATTGATCATTTTTTTCATCGCCGCGTCCATTTGGCGTACGAATTCCTGGGCATCACGGGGCATCGAGGGCTGCCGTTGGTCTCCCTTCTCTCCGTGATGCGAGGATTCGCCGGGCGCCGCCGGTCGGGTTGGATCTCCTGCGCTCATCGATTTCTCCCTTACGCCGTTTGGCTACGCGCCCCGGGGCGCACGTAGACAAGGTTGATGCTTTTTTTGTTGCGCAGCCTCCCTGAAGGCAGCGATAAGTCCCCCAGCGGGATCTGCGCGATAAAACTCGGCTTGAATGGATCGCTCACATCGAACGCGCTACACACGGTCTGTCCGCTATTGGGTGTGTCCGGCAGCTCGTCTTGTTCATGGGCGATATACAACCGTGTGTTTTCGGGGTTGGTCCACAATCCATGCGCCTCGCGCCCGTGGCTAAAGAATGTGCCAACGACCTTGCGAGCACCCGGCGCGGCCGACCGGTCGATGATCGCGATCTGGCTTGAGGCGACGCCGCCGGGGCCGCCGTCATCGACGCGCGCCAGCGAGACATAAACGACCTTGCCATTGGCGTTTTCCACGAACTCAACGTGATTGGGCCGCGCCATCTTGCCCAACGAGACGGTATCGAGGAGCGCGGGCGCGGCGCGCACGGACCAGGCGGAGACGGCGTCGGCGAGCTTATGAGAGAGCCAGAGCTCTTTGCCGT
Organism: Candidatus Acidiferrales bacterium; assembly: GCA_035559995.1. Lineage (GTDB taxonomy): Bacteria > Desulfobacterota > Binatia > UBA9968 > UBA9968 > DATMAM01. The sequence continues at coordinate 139,675 of DATMAM010000051.1, read as the reverse complement.
CGGGCGTGGTCTTTTCGAACGGCGTGAAGCCGAACGGATCCTGCGCCTTAATATCGATCAGGGCGCGCCGTTTCGGGCGGCTGTAACCATCGCGGCCGAAGTTGGTCTCAACCACTTCGAGCCGCGATGTTTTCTGAGAGATGACAAACGCCAGCCGGCCGTCGGCGGAAAACCATGCTTGCGCGGGGCCGTCGAGCGACGGGTAGTACTGGCGCAGCGCGCGCGCCGGCCCGCCGCGCGATTCTTTTTTTGCCGCAGCGACATCGAGGATCGCAATGCGGTTTTCGCCCCGAACCGTCACCCACAGTTCCTTGCCGTTTCGGCTAAACGTCGGCTCGTGCGGTTCGCGCCCAACCAAAACGCCGCTCGTCAGGCGCTCGGGATTGGTTTGCTCGCTCGCCTGAGGATTCGGCGCGTTGCCCACGACCTTCAGCGTCTCAAGGTCGATCAGGTAGACGTTGCTCGTCCCGCGTCCGGTGCAGGCCAGGAGCTTGTTGTCCGGCGAGGGAGCGGCGCCGTGGATGTTGATCGCGCCGTGGTAGAGCGGCTTTGTGACCATCGCGGCGTGCGTAGGCGTGACGCCGCCCGTCACCAGCCGGAAAGGCGGTCGAGGATCCTCGTCGAAAGAAGTGAGGTTGATTGTCGTCGCCACCGAGTTGGTGTTGGGGTCGATGACGGCCAGAGTATTGGAGTCCTCGTTACAGAGAATGACGCGATCCCGGCTGTTGACTCCCGAGGGCGCCTGCGCGAGCGCGCGCTCAAACGGCAGCGCCGCAGCCGCCGCGGCCACCCCCATATGACGAATGAATTGACGGCGAGTCCACTCCATTGCGGGTTCCTTTCACTGAGCGTAATGGTAAATTCTACCACCGACTCGAGCGGGCTTCGACGGTCCGAGCCAAGGCCTTCCGGTAACGCCGGGGACCATCGGGAAAGCGCGCGGCCGTTGAAGGAACAAACTCGACGACTCGAAGATCAGGGCAAGCGCGCGGTGACAGAGACAGAACAAAGATGTCAACGCCGGTTGCGGCAACATTGCTGCGGCGAGAAAACAAGTTCTCCCAAGTCCCAACCTTGGAGAGATTAGGCTTTGGCATGCCGGCTGCTATACTGCCGATGCCGCACATCCAAGAAGCCAAAAAAAGGAGGGCTATCGATGCGAAAGGTATTTAAGACTGTTTTTTTGCCAGGCGCGGCCGCTCTGCTTGCGGTTACGCTGAGCGCGGGGACCGCAAGTGCGGTAACCGAAGTGACCAATGTCCAGCCGAACGCCGACTATCAGGCCGGCGGCACCCAGATTGTGGTTGACGCCGAGATCACCTGCGAGGCGGCCGGAGATAAGGTCGTGTTCGAGGCCATGCAGACTCAAGGTCGCCATATCGGGGTCGGCGTTCTGGAAGTGACATGTTCCACCACAGGCACCATCGACGGCCCTTTCACGATCGACGTCTTCGACGGCCTCAAGTTTCGCAGTGGCCCGTTCACATTGCTGGTGAAAACCTTCGACGTCAACGGAGTATTCCTGAACGGGCAAGGGTTCCAGCTCAAGGGCAAGTAATCGCCCGAAATACACCCCCTATGACACGCGCGTGCACCTGGAAAAACGGTTCACACGATGCGGCAGAGCCGTTGACCAAGTGCGCGCGCGCTCGATACCGAAAGCCCGACACAACCCGCCTGTGAGTCAGGGGAAACCCCTTAGGCGAGAAAAAGTAGAAGCAGAAGGTTAAAGCGGCACGCGCGAGGGGTTGGCTGGAATCGTCCGCGGCGGTCCCGCCGCGTCAAAGGCGATCCTTGCCCTTTCGGCGGGAAAATACTCCGCCAAAGTCTACATCAGCTCGCGGATGAGGGCCTGCGCGACTTCGGCAGAGACGCCGAGCGGCCGGCGCGCGAGCGGCCCGCCTTCGGCCAGGACCGGCTCGAGCTCATCGAGCGCCGGGAGATCGGTCCGCTTCCAGAAAAGGCCGATCGGGATGACGTCGCCCCACAGGTAGCCTTTAGCCATCGCCGCGTTAAAGTCGGTAGGGTCGTGGCCCATATCTTCCAGCTTTTGCGTGCGCTGCTTGAAAAAGTCGTGGCTGTTGTCGTGGTTGTACGTGACACAGGGGCTAAAGACATCGATCAGCGCAAAGCCTTTGTGCTGAATCCCGCCCTTGATCAGCTCCACAAGGTGTTTTTGCTGCCCGGTAAAGCCGCGCGCGACATAGGTCGCCCCGCCCGCGATCGCCAGCGGTATCGGGTTGATCGGGTTCTCCACGCTGCCAAACGGCGTGCTCTTGGTTTTCATGCCCTTGATGCTTGTCGGTGAGATCTGTCCGGTCGTCAGGCCGTAGATCTGGTTGTCCATGACGATATACGTGAGATCGACGTTGCGCCGCATCGTATGGAGAAAGTGGTTGCCGCCGATGCCGTAGCCGTCGCCGTCGCCGCCGGTCACGATGATCTTAAGCTCATGGTTTGCAAGCTGGGCGCCGGTTGCGACCGCGAGCGCGCGCCCGTGCAAGGTGTGCATGCCGTAGACATTGATAAAGCCCGGCAGGTTCGACGAGCAGCCGATGCCGCTCACCGTCATCACCCGGTGCGGTTCAAGACCGAGATCGACGATCGCCTGCTTGAGCGCGGCCAAAACGCCGAAGTCACCGCAGCCCGGACACCAATCGGGATCGACTTTGCCTTTCAGATCCTTGACGGTGACCCTGCCTTCGAGGCGGGGGGAAACCCCGCGAACTTCCGTCTCGACAACCGCCATAAAGTTCTCCTTCTTTTAACCCGAAACCAGAGACCCGAAACTCGAACCTTTCCTAGACCTGGATTTCGTGCACCGGAACGTATTTCGGGACGCCGCGGGCCAAAATCTCTTTTACGCCATCGACGATGTGATGCGGCATGAACGGCTCGCCGTCGTATTTGCGGATGTGGCCGTCGGCCGCAAGGCCGGTTTCGGATCTGAGATAGCGCGCGAACTGGCCGCTATAGTTGTTTTCGACGACAATGACTTTTTTGCTCCGACCGAGGACCGCCGCGATCGCCTCCGCATGAAGCGGCACGAGCCATTTGATCTGGAGATGGTTGGCGCTGATCCCTTCTTCCGCGGCAAGCTTTTGCGCCGCTTCGCGAATCACCCCTTCCGTTGAGCCCCAGCCCACCAGCGTCACCTGAGCGTCGCTCGGGCCCCACGGCTCGGGAGCCTTGAGGAGCGGCAGGACGCCGTCCATCTTGCGCATGCGCTTCTCGTGAATCGCCTGGCGTTTGTTGGGATTCGTGAACTCGTCGCTGATCAGAACGCCGTCCTCGTCGTGCTCATCGGTGGCAACGACGTGGATGTATCCGGGAGTGCCCGGCAGGGCGCGCGGCGAAATCCCGCTCTCCGTAAAAAGGTATCGTTTGTAGCCGCCGTTCGGCGGCGGCGCGCTGCCGTTCAGTCCGATCACCTCGCCGCGGTCGATCGGCACGTTGAAGTCGAGCTCCGCCGGATCGACGCTCGAACGTCCCTCGGAGAGAAGCAGATCCGAGAGAATGATCCCGGGGCATTGAAATTTGTCGACGAGATTGAAAAGCTCCGGCACGGTTTTGAAGCAATCGACGATGTTGGTCGGCGCCACGATAATGCGCGGGTAGTCTCCCTGGCCCGCGCCCATAACCTGCCAGAGGTCTCCCTGCTCGGTTTTGGTCGGGACGCCGGTCGCCGGTCCCGCGCGCTGCACGTTGATGCAGACGAGCGGGATCTCCATCATCGCGGCGGAGCCGAGCGCCTCGCTCATCAGCGCGAATCCGCCGCCCGAGGTCGCGCACATCGCGCGGCAGCCGGCATGCGCGGCGCCGATCGCCATGTTGATGACGCCGATCTCGTCTTCCACCTGGCGCACCATGATGCCGAGCTGGCGCGCGTGGCGCGCCATCCAGTGAAGGACCCCGCTCGAGGGGCTCATCGGATAGGCGCAGTAGAAGCGCACGCCGGCGGCCGCGCCGCCCATCGCGAGCGCCTGGTTGCCTTCGAAGAAAGCGAGCGTTTTTCCGGTATCGGGGAGCACAAACGGCAGCGGCTTAAAATTTCGCTGCGCGTGTTCGTAGCCCGCGCGCGCAACGCCGACGTTTTCCGCGATCACGGCTTCGCCCTTGCGCTTGAACTGAAGCGTGAGGATATCCTCGAGGACCTTGAACTCGACGCCGATCAGCCTGAGCACGGCGGCAAGCGCGATCGTGTTCTGCACGAGGTCGCCTTTGATATTGGGCGCGAGCTCTTTGACCGAGAAGGGGCAGAGCTGCACGCCCGCGGGCGGATTTTGCGGCTTGATTTTGTCGCTATTGTAGAGCACGGCGGCGCCGCTTCGGAGCAAGCGCAAGTGGCGGTTCATCGTGTCCTGGTTGAGCGGGATCAGGACGTCGATCTTGTCGCCGTGACTTAAAACGGGCTGGTCGCTGGTCCTTAGCGTGAGAAAGATATGCCCGCCGCGGATGATGGACTGGTAGGCATTGTAGGCCTTCAAGTGAAGGCCGCGACGAACGAAGATCCGCGCCAAAATGTCGCCGGGAGTCGCGATCCCTTGCCCCGCCGCTCCGCCGATGCCGATGGAAAGATCAACGGTTGCCATGGCCCAACCCCTTTCAGCTGCGGCGCGTGTTCAACGCACGGCTGTATCGACAAAGCTCGGGCGCCGGTAAGCATCTACGGGCCTTCTTTAGCGCCGTTCGGAAAAAGTTGCAAGGTTTCTAAAGACCGGCAAGAGCGCCGGCCGCCCGCGCGAATGGAAGCGCGCAGACGAGGCAAAGTTTTTCGACAAGTTCAAAATAGCTCGGGCCGCTCAAGACTGCCGCTCGGGTTCGGCTTCGGCGGGCGCGGCAGGTTTGCGCTTGCGCGCGAGGGTGTGCGTGGAGGAACCGTAAAAGACTTCCGCGGCCTCTTTTAGCGTTTCGGACAACGTCGGGTGAGGGTGAATCGTCTCGCCGATGTCCTGCGCGGTCGCGCCCATCTCGACCGCGAGCGCGCCTTCGCTGATGAGCTCGCCCGCGCCGGCGCCGACGATCCCGACGCCCAGCACCCGCTCGGTGTCGGGATCGATGATCAGCTTGGTCAGCCCGTCGGGACGGTCCATTCCCAGCGCCCTGCCGGAAGCGGCCCAGGGAAAGCGCGCCACCTCGACGCGGATCCCCTTCGCTTTCGCCTCGGCTTCGGTGAGGCCGCACCACGCCACTTCCGGGTCGGTGAAGACCACCGCGGGTATGACCGGATGGTCCATGCTGTTCTCCTCGCCGATGATGGAATCGACCGCCACGCGCGCTTCTTTGAACGCCTTGTGCGCGAGCAAGGCGCCGCCGACGACATCGCCGATGGCGAAGATCGCCGGGTCGCTCGTCTGCAGCTGGGAGTTGACCTTGATGAAGCCCTTTTCATCGCGCGCCACTTTGGTGTTCTCCAATCCCAGATTGGCGCAGTTGGGCACGCGGCCGACCGAGACCAGCACGCGATCGTACAATTCCTCGAGCTTTTGCTTTTGCTGTTCCATGGTCACTTTGATTTGCCTTCCGCTGGTGGCCATTTTGACGACCTTGGTGTTCAGGCGCACTTCGCGAAAGGCCTGCTCGGCGTAGCGCGCGACCGGCCGCACCAGATCGGCGTCGGCGCCGAGCAGAAGCGCGCCCAGCGCCTCGACGAGAACCACGTTGCTTCCCAGGGTCGCGTACACCGTGCCCAGCTCCATCCCGATGTAGCCGCCGCCGACGATGAGAAGTTTTTCCGGGACTTCCTCGATATCGAGCGCCTCGTCCGAGGTCATAATCCTCCTGTTGCCCAAGTCGAAAGCCGAGGGCATCGCGGGCTTGGAGCCGACGGCGATGATCGCCTTGTCGTAGGTCACGAATTTCTGGCCTTCGCGGGTCTCGACGCGAAGCGTGCGCGAGTCCTCGAAATGGCCCCAACCGCAGAGCACCGTGACATTTCTCTTCTGCGCCAAGGTGCTGATTCCCTGGCTCAGCTTGTCGATCACGGATTCTTTCCAGGCGCGCAGTCTGTCGAGCTTCACTTCCGGGGGGTTGAAGTGGATGCCGTGCGCCCTGGCGTGTGCAGCCTGGCGCAGCAGCTGGGTTGCGTGCAGCAGCGCCTTGGAGGGAATGCAGCCGCGGTTCAGGCACACGCCGCCCAGGCGCTTGTCCCGATCGACGAGCACGACTTTTTTCCCTTTGTCGGCGGCGTAAAAGGCCGCGGTGTAGCCGCCCGGCCCCGCCCCCAAAACCAGCAGTTCGGTCTTCAGTGGTTCCATGCGTTTAAAATTTCAGCTCTTCTTCGTTCGGGTTTTCCAGCGCCTCCACGAGCGCCACGATAAAGCGCGCGCCATCGGCGCCGTCGATCACGCGATGATCATAGGAAAGCCCGAGCGTCAGAATCATGCGCGGCTCGATCTTGTGATCGCGCACGACCGGCTTGAGGCCGCCCTGGCCGACGCCGAGCACGGCCACCTGGGGCTTGTAGATGATCGGCGTGAAGTGCGTTCCGCCGATGCCGCCCAGGTTGGACAGGGTGAAGGTGCCCCCCTGCAGCTCTTCGAGCGCGATCTTTCGCTGGCGCGCTTTCTCGGTGATGTGCGCGAGCTCGAGCGAGAGCTGGTAGATGCTCTTGACGTCCGCGTCGCGCAGCACGGGAACGATCAAGCCCGCCTCGGTGTCGACGGCAACGCCGATGTGGTAGTACTCCTTGTAGATGATCTCCTGCGTCGCCTCGTCCAGGCTCGCGTTAAAGATTGGAAACTTCTTGAGCGCCGCGACCGCGGCCTTGAGGATAAAACTCGTCACGGTCAGCCGAACGCCGCGCGCTTGATAGAGCGGCGCGTATTTTTTTCTCAGTTCCGTCAGCGCGCTGATATCGGCGTCGGCAAACTGCGTGACGTGCGGTATCGTCGTCCAGGCTTCGGTCGTCTTTTCGGTGACCGTGCGCCGAAGCGGCGACAGGCGCTTTCGGGTGATCGGCCCCCATTTCGAAAAGTCGATTTTCGGGACCGGCTCGGCGGCGGGTCGCGGCGGGGTCATCTTGCGCTCGAAGACGAGCTCCTGGAGCTGCTGAATGTAGGTCTTAAGATCCTGGCGCGTGATCCGGCCGCCGCGCTCGCTGCCCCGGACGCGCGTGAGATCGATGCCCAGCTCGGCGGCAAGCTTGCGCACGGATGGCGCGGCCGGCGGCGCTAGCCCGCTCGGTGACTCGTACCGGTAGGGCTCCGCGCGCGGCGCTTCTTCCGCCCGCCGCGGGGCCTCTTCTCTGGGCGGCGCCGGCGGCTTTTTCTCGGCGGCGGGCGCGGCCGTTTCGTCAGCGAGCGTGATCAGCAGCTGGCCCACCGAGACCTCGTCGCCCGGTTTGACGTGCAGCTTGACGATTCGGCCGGAGGCGGGCGAGGGAATCGGCGCGACGGCCTTCTCGTTTTCGAGCTCGAGAATCGTTTGATCCTTCTGGATCAGGTCGCCTTCGGCAACCGCGATACTTACAACGGTGCCGGATTCTGCGCCCTCGCCGAGGCGCGGGAGCCTTATTTCCATCGCGGGTGCTCCAGCCTGTCGTTAGATGAAGTAGGGATAGGCCTTTTCCGGATCGACGTTCAAGTCGGCGATCGCTCGGCGCGCGGTGGCGGTCGATACCGCGCCTTTTTTCAGGAGCGCGTAGAGCGTGGCGACCGCGGTCATCTCGGCGTCGACCTCGAAGAAGCGTCTGAGCACCGGGCGCGTGTCGCTGTGGCCGAAGCCGTCGGTGCCGAGCGTCGTCAGGCCTCCCGGAACCCAGCGGGCGATTTGGTCGGGAACCATTCGCATGTAATCGGAGACCGCGACGAAGACGCCCTCTTCCGCCGCCAGCAGCGTCTCGAGATAAGACCGGCGCGGCTCGGCGCCGGGGTGGAGCATGTTCCAGCGCTCGGCGTTGATCGCGTCGTTGCGCAGGAGCTTGTAGCTCGTCGCGCTCCAGACGTCGGCCGAGACGTCGTAATTTGCCAGGATTTGCTGCGCGCGCAGCGCCTCGCGAACCAGCGGCCCGCTGCCGAAGATGTGCGCCTTGTGGGACTTGCCTTGGGGCCCGCGGCTGAGCTTGTAAAGCCCCTTTAAGATTCCCGGGGCCGCGCCCGGCGGCATCTCCGGCATCGGGTAGTTTTCGTTGTAGAGCGTGAGGTAGTAAAAAACGTCCTCGCCGCGCTCGTACATCCGGCGCATGCCTTCCTCGATGATCACCGCCACCTCGTAAGCGAAGGCCGGGTCATACGTGATGAGCGTGGGGACGGTGCTGGCGAGCAGATGGCTGTGGCCGTCCTGATGCTGCAACCCCTCGCCGTTCAGCGTCGTGCGTCCGGCGGTCGCGCCCAGCAAGAAGCCCTTCGCCTTGCTGTCGGCGGCGGCCCAGATGAGGTCGCCGATTCTCTGAAAGCCGAACATGGAGTAAAAGATGAAAAACGGCAGCATGTAGAAGCCGTGGGTCGCGTAGGCGGTGCCCGCGGCGATGAACGAGGCCATCGAGCCGGCCTCGGTGATGCCCTCTTCGAGGATCTGCCCGTCCTTGGCCTCCTGGTAATAGAGCAAGGTCTCGCGGTCGACCGGATCGTAAAGCTGCCCTTTCGGCGAATAGATGCCGATCTGGCGGAACAGAGCGTCCATGCCGAACGTGCGCGCCTCATCCGGAATGATCGGCACGATGCGCCGGCCGATCTCGGGGTGGCGCAGCAGCTTGCTCAAGAGGCGGACGAACGCCATCGTCGTCGACAGCTGAAGCTCGCCCGAGGAGCGCGCAAACTCGGCGAAAAAGTCCGCTGCGGGAAGCGCAAGCGGCTTGGCGGTCACTTTTCTTTGCGGCAGAAAGCCGCCCAGGCTTTTTCGCCTTTCCAGCAGATATCTCGTCTCGGGGCTGTCCTGCGGAGGGCGATAAAAGGGCGTCTCGACGACTTCCTCGTCGGGAAGCGGCACCTCGAAGCGGCGGCGAAACTCGCGCAGCTCCTTCTCGTTCAGAAGCTTTTGTTGGTGGGTGATGTTTCTTCCTTCCCCGGCCTCGCCGAGCCCGTAACCTTTGACGGTTTTCGCCAGAATCACGGTCGGCGAGCCGGTATGCTCCACCGCGGCTTTGTAGGCGGCGTAGACCTTTTGCGGGTCGTGCCCGCCGCGCAAAAGCTTATGGATCTGCTCGTCGGTGAGATGGTTCACCATTTCCAAAAGCTCGGGATACTTGCCGAAGAAGTGCTTGCGCGTGTAGCTTCCCGGCTCGACGGAGTATTTTTGATAGTCGCCGTCGACGGCCTCTTCCATGCGCTTGCGCAGCAGCCCCTTGTGATCCGCCTTCAGCAGAGGATCCCAGTCGGAGCCCCAGATCACCTTGATGACGTTCCAGCCGGCGCCGCGGAAAAGCGCCTCCAGCTCCTGAATGATCTTGCCGTTTCCGCGAACCGGCCCGTCGAGGCGCTGCAAGTTACAGTTCACCACCCAGATGAGGTTGTCCAAAGCCTCGCGTCCGGCCAGCGTCAGCGCGCCGGTGGATTCCGGCTCGTCCATTTCGCCGTCGCCGACGAAGCACCACACCTTGGGCTCGCGCCCGCTCAGAAAGCCGCGCGCGCGCAGGTAGCGGTTAAAGCGCGCCTGATAGATCGACATGATCGGCGCCAGGCCCATCGAGACCGAGGGGAACTGCCAGAAGTCGGGCATCAGATAAGGGTGCGGATAAGAGGGAAGCCCGATGCCGTCGGCAAACTCCTGCCGGAACCGGTGGAGGCGCTTGGCGTCGATGCGCCACTCCAGGTAGGCGCGCGCGTAGTTGCCGGGGGAGGCGTGCCCCTGAAAGTAGACGATGTCTCCCGGTTCGTCGCCGTCGGGGCCGCGGAAGAAATGGTTGAAGCCGACCTCGTAAAGCGTGGCGCAGGAAGCGAAGGTCGAGATGTGACCGCCGATGCCGTGATGAATCCGGTTGGCCTTGACCACCATCGCCATCGCGTTCCAGCGAATGTAGCTCTTGATGCGGCGCTCGATCTCGCGGTTTCCCGGATAGGGCGGCTCCTCTTCGACGGGGATCGTATTGACGTAGGGGGTGTTGACGGTGGCGGGAGTGTTGATGCCGGATTCGCGCAGGCTCTCGAGGAGCTTCCCGAGCAAAAAAGGCGCCTGATCGGAGTTTTGGCTCTTGAGCGCGTACTCGACCACCCCCTTGATCGACTCGAGCCACTTCTCGGCATCGACCCCGTCACGCCCGGGCGGCGCGACGGAGGCGCCGCGCCCGCCGGCGCGCGGCGGAAAATTTGCTTCTGGCTTTTTAGCTTCCACTTCCGACCTCAGAGATCATGATCTATCATAGTTGTTTGTAGCACATGGACTACCTTGATTTAAGCTTGCCGACGCCGGCGGAGAATTTGGCCTGCGACGAGGCCTTGCTCGAAGAGTGCGATGAAGGCGATGGCAAGGAGGTGCTGCGGTTCTGGGAACCGTCGAGTTTCTTCGTCGTGCTCGGCTATTCTAGCAGAATCGGCTCCGAAATTAATGCGAAAGCCTGCCGCGAAGCCGGCATTCCGATTCTCCGGCGCTCAAGCGGCGGCGGCACCGTCGTTCAGGGTCCGGGATGTCTGAACTATGCGCTGGTATTGCGAATCACCGAGTGCGGCCCGGCGCAGAGCATCACTGAGACCAACGCGTTTGTCTTGCATCGCGTGCGCGACGCCCTCAGCCCGCTCGTCGAAGGGCGCGTGGAAATTCAAGGGACGAGCGATCTTGCGATCGCGGGCAGAAAGTTTTGCGGCAACGCGCAGCGGCGAAAAAAAAACGCGCTCCTCTTTCACGGCGTCTTTCTCCTCGGGATGGACCTCGATCTGATCGAAAGATGCCTTGCGCTTCCGGCCAAGCAGCCCGCCTACCGCGCGGGGCGGGCGCACAAAGACTTTCTCGTCAATTTGAATATTCCGGCGCCGCCGCTCAAACGGGCGCTGCGCGCGGCGTGGCATGCCGAGCGAGAGCGGGCCCAGGTGCCGCGCGCGCGAGTTGAACGGCTCGTGGAAAATCAGTATGCAACCGAGGAGTGGCTGCGAAAATTTTGAGCGAGGCTTTATGGCGACCATCGTTAGATGCCCCACCTGCCACACGCCGGTTGTCTTCGAGGGCAATCCCTTCCGGCCGTTTTGCTCGGAGCGCTGCAAGATGATCGATCTCGGCGCGTGGGCCGGGGAAAAGTACCGCATTCCCGGAGAACCGATCGAGCAGGACGCGCCGAACGATGCGGACGAACGCGAGGGCGAGGGTCGGAAGAGGCCCAACTGATGGCGATTCATCCGACCGCGCTCGTCGATCCGCGCGCCGACATTCACCCGGAGGCGGAAATCGGCCCTTACGTGGTGATCGAGGGGCCGGTCAAGATCGGCGCCGGGACACGCGTCATGGCGCACGCGCACATCAGCGGCTGGACCGAGATCGGCGAGCACAACGAGATCCATCCGGGCGCGGTGCTCGGCGCGCCGCCGCAGGATACCGCCTACCGGGGCGAGAAAAGTTTTTTGCGCATCGGTAGCCACAACGTGATCCGGGAATACGTCCAGGCGCACCGCGCGACGGGCGCCGCGAGCGAGACGGTCGTTGGCAACCACAACTTTCTCATGGCGGGCTGTCACGTGGGCCACAACTGCCGGCTGGGCGATCATATCGTTCTTGTGAACGGGGCGCTGCTCGCGGGCCATGTGCAGGTCGGCGACCGCGCGATGATCTCCGGCAATTGCGTGGTGCACCAGTTTGTGCGCGTCGGAACCCTGGCGCTGATGCGCGGTCTGAGCGGCACGAGCCGCGATGTGCCGCCCTACGCGATCGTCGACTGGCAGCATCGGGTGCGCGGCGTGAACAGCGTGGGGCTCAGGCGCGCGGGCTTCGACGAGGCGCGCACGCGCGCGATCAAGAATGCCTTCCGCATCCTGTTCCGCAGAGGCCGCAATCTTGCGATCGCGGTGAGCGAGCTGGAGGCGAAAATGGAGATCACGCCGGACGTCGCGGCGCTGCTCGACTTTATCAGGTCGTCAAAGCGCGGCGTGTGTTTTGGCGGCGACTAGCCGCCGACTCGAGGAGCGGGCAGGCCCGTCGGCGTGCCGGCAAGTCAGTTCTGTTCGGGCGGGGGCGAGCCGATAAAGACAACCGGCTCTTGCCCTTTCAGGTGGCTCGGGGTGATGACGTAGTCGCCCCTGACGGCCGGAAAAATGATATTGTTCGCCACGTCGGTTCGCCCGGCGGTCAGCACGTAGCCGAGCCCTCCCGTGAGAAGCCCCAGCCCCGCGTAAGTCACCTTGAGCGGGCTATAGAGAACGCTGGCCACAACCGCGCCGACCCCGTAGCCAAGCTCCTTGCGCGTGGCGATCTCCGGGGCCTCTTCGGTCGCGTCCGCCGTTTCCTGCGCCGCGGCGTAAGCCGGCGCGATGCCAAGAGCAAAAGCCAAGAACAAACCCAGTCGCTTCTTTGTGCGGTGTTTCATAACGCCTTTATACTACCGCTTGCGGCGGCGTGTCAAAAAATTTTCGCTAGGCGACGCGCAGCTTGGGATCGAGGGCGTCCCGCAGGGAGTCGCCAAAGAGGTTGAAGGCGAAAACGGCAAGGCTTATCGCAAGCCCGGGAAAGAGCGCCATCCATGGCGCTCGCTCGGCGAACTCGACGGCCGCGCCGCGCAGCATCAGCCCCCAGGCCGGCGTCGGCTCGGCCACGCCGAGGCCAAGAAACGAGAGCGACGCCTCGAGCAGGATCGCCTGACCGAGAAACGCCGTGAGCATGATCAAGTAGGGCGCCATGACGTTGGGCAGCATGTGGCGAAAGATGACGCGCCAGTGACCGACGCCGAGCGCGAGCGCCGCATCGACGAACGGCATCTGGCGGAGCGCCAGGGCGCTGCTGCGCACGACGAGGGCAGCGCGCGGGATCATCGGTACCGTGATGGCGAGCACAACGTTCCACAGGCCGGTCCCCAGGACGGCGACGACGACCAGCGCCAGGACGATCAGCGGAAAGGAAAGCAGGATGTCCATCAAGCGCTGCATCAGCAGGTCCGTCCTGCCGCCAAAGTAGGCGCTGGCGATGCCGATCAAGGCGCCGAGAGTGGTGCCTAGAAAAGAAGAACAGAACCCGACCCAGAGCGCCGTGCGCGAGCCGTAGACAACGCGCGACAGGACGTCGCGGCCGAAGGCGTCGGTGCCAAACCAGTGCAGGGCGTCGGGCGGCCGGAACATCGCCGCATAGTTGTTTGTCAACGGATCATAGGGGGCGATGACGTCGGCCAAAAGCGCGGCAAGCGCCATCATCAGGATAATCAGCGCGCCGGCGGCGCCCAGCGGCCGGGCGCGCGCGAAGCCGACGCACGCCTCGGCCCATCGACGGAGCCGCGGCGGCGCGGCCAAGGTGGTTAGGGCTTGCGCCTGCGCCATGAGAATTAGCCGTAGCGGATGCGCGGGTCGAGCCAGGCGTAGAGAAGATCGACGAGAAAGTTCACGAAGACAAACGCGAACGACACCAGCAACACCAGCGCCTGGGTCATCGTGTAATCGCGCCGCGTGATCGACTCGACAAACAGCATGCCGATCCCGTTGAGGTTGAAAACCTGTTCCGTGACGACCAGCCCGCCGATCAAGAACGCGAACTCGAGGCCGATCACCGCGACGACGGGCAAGAGCGCGTTGCGGAGCGCATGGCGCATGACGACGGCGCGCTCCCAGAGCCCTTTGGCGCGCGCGGTGCGGATGTAGTCCTCGCGCAATACCTCGAGCACGGCCGAGCGCGTCATCCTGGTCGCCACGGCTGAATAACGGTAGCCGACGGCGAGGGCGGGCCAGAGAAGCTGCATCAGGTTGGCTTTGGGGTCGACCCAGAACGGCGTGAAGGTGAGCGGAGGAAGCCACTTGAAAAAGATCAGAAACACCAGGATGATCAGGATGCCCAGCCAAAACGAAGGGACCGCGAGTCCCGCGATCGAAAAAACCCGCACGACGTAGTCCACCCAAGTGTCCTGCTTGACGGCGGCAAGCGTTCCCAGGGGAAGCGCGAGCGCGATCGCAATCAAGGTCGCCATGATCGCCAGCTGCAGGCTGAGCTCGAGGCGGATTCGGATCTCGTCGGCGATCGGCTTTCCCGTCCACATCGAGGTGCCGAAGTCGAACCGGACGATGCCCCACATCCAGGAAACGAACTGCTCCGCGAGCGGCCTATCGAGCCCGAGCTGCGCGCGCTCCCGCTCAATTGCTTCCTTGGGCGCAAACGCGCCGGTGCCGGCGTACTTGAGCTCGACGATATCTCCCGGGGCCACCCGCAGGAGAAAAAAGACCAGCGCGGCGACGCCGAAAAGCGTCGGGATCATCAAGAGCACGCGCTGCAGGAGATAACGGCGCATGAAATTCGTGATTCGTGTCCGTGCTCGTGTTCGTCAGTCGAGAGCGAGCACGACATTTCCCTACTCGCTCAGCCAGACGTCGCGCAGGTCCTGATTCACGTAGTGGCTGGGGCTTATTTTCCAGCCTTTCACGCGCGCGTGATGCGGCACGATTCGCTGCCACCAGAGGATGTGGAACTGATAGGCCTGCTCGTCGAGGACGCGCTTTTCAAATTGGCGCAAGAGCTTGAGCCGCTCTTTGGCGTTGGTGGCACGGCTCTGCTTCTCATAGAGCTCGTCCAGAATTGCGTCCTTGTAGCGGGCGTAATTGACCGGGCTCTTGTCGCTGCTCAGGAACTTGAACAGCTGGAGATCGGGCTCGTCCATGAAGTCGCAAGCGAAGTCGATGCCGGTATCAAAATTGCCCTGGCGGAAATCGTTGAAATACGGCCCGCCTTCCTGCGGCATATGAGTGACGTTCAGCCCGATCTGCCGCCACTGGTCGATGACGTAGACCCCGGCGACCTCGTAGGGCTCCTTGACGTTGCGGTTCTTCAAGGTAAACGAGAAGCCTTCCGCGACCCCGGCCTCTTTGAGAAGCCGGCGCGCCTCGGCGCGGGCCGCGGCGATGTTCTTGCCGAAGCCGGCCAGCTTGGTTAGCTCCTCGGGCGGCGTCGCAAAATCGGAGCCGGGCCGGAAGATACCGCCGACGAACTTCAGCACCGAGATCTGCGACAGCGTTTTGGAGCCTTCCCAGCGGTCGATCGCAAGCGTCAAGGCGCGCCTGACGCGCGCGTCATCGAACGGCTTTTTCTCGGTGTTGATCGTCACGGTGAGATTGCAAACCCACGGGCTTTCCTGGACGACCGCCTTGTTGCCCAGCGCCTTGACGATGTCGTCGCGCGCGGCCGGATTGAAGCCGCGAAATTCGATCAGCGCCTGGCCGCTGCGCACCGCGGCGACGCGGGGCGCGGTGTCGCGAATGAAGATCGCTCTGTAGCTGTCGAGGTAGGGCCTGTCCTTCATGAAATAGTTCGGGTTTTTCTTGCCGACCCAATGGGAGCCGGCCACGTACTCGCCGAAGACGAACGGACCGGAGCCCAGAATATGCTTTTCGTACCAGCGCGGATCCTGCTTGAGCTTTTCGGCGCTGTAGATGAAGTTCCAGGGGGAGGCGACGTTGGCCAGAAACGACGCGGAGGGATGCTTCAGGCGAAAGATCACCGTGAAATCGTCGGGCGCTTCGACTCTCTCGACAACGCCATAGGAGGCTTTGCGCGCGCTGGCCACCCCTTCGGGCGGGAAAATAATTTTATCGTAGGTCGCCTTGACGTCGCGCGCGGTCAGCGGGCTGCCGTCGTGGAAGCGGATGCCTTTGCGAATTTTGAACGTGTAGCTCAGGCCGTCCTTGGAAACGCTCCAGCTCGCCGCCACATCGCCGACGATTTTGGGGTAGTTGTGCGGGTCGAAGCGGAGCAAGGTGCTGTAGTGCGGCGCAACCGGATGGATCAGCGCGAACGTGGTCTCGCGATGGCCATCGAAGGAAGGCGGCGTTTCGCCGACCGCAAAGACAAGCTCGCCGCCGTAGCGGGGTTTTTCCTGAGCCGCCTTTTCTGCAGAGCGCGCTTGGGTGACAAGGCCGATGGCGGCCAGACAGGCCGCCAGCGCCCTTGCAGCCGATCGTACCGTGCCAGCCTGCATACCGTACCTCCTGAGCGTGCTCACCGGGAAGCGCGAGTCGCTTAGCTTAGCTAAGCTAGACCTATTTCATCCCGCTTTTGAGTGTCAAGGCCTTCGGCCACCGGCCCCGAGAGCGAAAAACGCTAGCCCTTGGCCGTCGCCAGCACCTTTTTCAGCGCCGCGAGGTGGTTGTTCAGGTGGCGCGCGGCGGCGGCCTCGGCCAGTGCGGGATTTCGCTTCACGAACGCGTCCAGGATCTCGTCGTGCTCGCGCATGGAAAACTCCAGCCGCTCCGGCAGCCTAAGCGCGAGGAGCCGCGTCTTCTGCATCTCCTGGCGCAGCTGATCGACGAGATGGTAAAGACGCTCGTTGCGCGCTATCTCGGCGATAAAGCGGTGAAAGCGGCTGTTGGCCTCGAAGTAGCCGGTAAGGTCGCGCTTTCGGCAGGCTTCCTTGAGAAGCCGGTGAAGCTCGCGCAGCCTGGCGATCTCCTCGGCTTCCGCCCTTTGAGCCGCAAGCCGGGCGGCAAGGCCTTCCAGGACGCTTGCGATCATGTAGTAGTCTTCAGAGTCCTCGATGCTGGGCTTGCTGACGATAATCTCGTTGTTAGGCAGGAACGTGACATAGCCCTGGGAGGCGAGCTGGCGCAGCGCTTCCCGAAGCGGCACGCCGCTCACGTTGAGCGAGGCCGCAAGCTTGTCGGCCGCGAGCTTTTCTCCCGGCGATAGCTTCCCCGCCACGATCGCCTGCTGGAGCTTGTCGGCGATCAGCCTGATGAGAGAGCGGTAGCGTTCCTCCGAGCGGCCGGGGCCGCGGCCAATCATCTTTTCGCCTCCGCAGGCAACGGTTTTCGCTTTGAGCGGGCCGCCACCCGGCTGAGGAGCTTCTTGAAGGCTTCGGTGACCTTCTGGAGCTGGCTCTTGACCGTAAAGCAGTAGTGATCGCCGACGCGGCGGAGGTAGACCTCGCGGCCGATTTTTAGATGCTCGATATCTTCGCCCTGCGCAAAGACCAGTTGCCCCTTCGGCGTGCGCACCACGCCGAGCGCCAACGGGGCAAGAAAACCGTCGGGCGTGACGTGCAGGACCGTAAAGGTTTCCAGCCGCCCTTCGGCCGCGCTTGCCACCGGCGGTTGCCGGCGCCCCGGGGTGAGAGAGATGGGCAGCGGAGCGGGCCGGGGCGCGGCCGCCGGGCGCGGCGCCTCGGCGCGCTCGATAATCGTGACGAAGTTGTTCGCCCCCAGGCCGCCCGTGCTTTGCGTGAGCGCGCGGACCGGCGTGCGCTTGAGTTTCGGCTTGCTTTCGCCGCGAAGCCGGTTTACGGCCTCGACGACCTGCGCCAGGCCGCTTGCGCCGACCGGATGGCCGCGGCTTTTGAGACCGCCCGAGGGATTGATCGGCAGCTCGCCGTCGAGCGCGGTCTTGCCGGCGAGCGCCGCCTCGCCTCCCTTTCCCGGCGCAAAGAAGCCCAGGTCTTCCGTGCTCATGATCTCAAAGATCGTAAAGGCGTCGTGGACCTCGGCGAAGTCGATTTCTTTCGGCCCGATACCGGCCATCGCGTAGGCGCGTCGGGCCGCGACCTGCGTGGCGGGAAAAGAGGTAAACGTGTGGCGCTGGCAGAGCCCTTGCGGGCCTGTCGCTTGGCCGATCCCGGAGATGATTAAGTCGGTTTTTTCCGCGGTCAGCACCAGGCCGGCGGCGCCGTCGGTGATCGGCGAGCAGTCGTAGAGCCGAAGCGGCGTCGCGACCCACTTGCTCGCGAAGTAGTCGCGCTCGGAGATCGGCGTCCGAAATTGCGCGTTGGGATTATAGGAGCCGTTGAGGTGGTTTTTGAGCGCGATCTTGCAGAGCATGCTTTGCAGGCGCGAGCGCGACAGCCGGTACTTCTTGCGATAGCTCTCGGTAATCATCGCCGCCAAGGCGGGCATGGTGGCGCCGCATACCCTTTCTTCCTTATCGATCACCTCCGCCAGAATGCGCGTCACGGCGCTCGTGCTCAGGTGCGTCATCTTCTCGCCGCCGAGGACCAGCACGCGCCGGTAGTAACCCGAGGCGATCGCGTGAAAGGCGGCGTGCAGCGCCGCCGCGCCGGCGGAGGAGGCGGTTTCCAGCCGCAGCGCCGGGATCCCCGTAAGCCCCAAGGCCTCGACAGTCTCGCAGGCCGTGTTGCCCGAGCCGGTGAACTCTTCGGGATTCATGGCGCCGATAAACACGGCGTCGACGGACTCCGGCGGCGAGCCGGCGAGAGCCTTGTTGGCCGCCTCGCAAAGAAGGCCGGTAAGCGTGCTATCGGACTTGCCGAATTTTGTGAGGCCGGCGCCGGCGATATAGACGGGCTGCACGGAAATAGTTTATCCGAACGCGCTCGGCGCTGCTACGCAAGGCGTCTTGCCTGCGCTGGAGACGCGGCGGGCGGATCGTCGTCCTTTGCCGAAGCGACGGCTCTGGATCAGGGAGTCTTTTGCATCTCTTTGAGCGCCTGCTCGAGTCTCTTCAGCTCGTCGCCGAAGCCGGCCCAGTTCCCCTGGCGCAGGAAATCCTGCGCGCGCTGGTAGTGCTCGAGAGCGCGATCCGCCTGACTCTTGGCGAGCGTTGTCTTGTCGGCCAAAACCACCGCTTGCGCCGGCGGCTTGGCGGCGCGGCCACCGAAGATCCGCTGCAGCGAATTTTCCAGAGTCTCCTCCATCGCGATCTGGTTGCCGAAGGCCGTGATCACGCGCTTCAGCTCCGGCAGAGAGCCCTTGTCGGCGGCCGCCAGATAAAGCGGCTGCACGTAGAGGAGCGACTGCTCGATGGGGATCGCAAGCAGGCTGCCGCGGATCACCTGCGAACCCTGCTGGTTCCACAGGCTCAGCTGTTGCGAGATAAACGTATCCTGGTTGATGCGGGCCTCGATCTGCTTGGGGCCGTAGACGAGCTTTGCTTTGGGAAAGTCGAGGGCGATCAGCTTGCCGTAGTTGGGCGGGTCGCTGCGCGCCGCCAGCCAAGCGCGCATGTTGTCGCGCCGATTCGGCGTGAACGGCAGCAGGAGGATAAATTCTTCTTTTTTTTCTCCCGGCAGCCGCATGATCGTGTAGTAGGGTTCCATCTCGATCTCGCGGCCCTCGACGGTTGTGCGCGGGATGCTCAGCAGGTCCTCCTTGTTGTAGAACACCTGCGGGTCCTGCATGTGATAGGTGGCGTAAATCCGCGCCTGAATCTCAAAGAGGTCCTGCGGGTAGCGGATATGGGCGAGAAGCCCTTCGGGCATGGCCTCGAGCGGCCGGAACAGCCCGGGAAAAGCGCGCGCATAGGCCTGCACCACCGGATCCTCCGGATCGCTTAAGAAAAATGTCACGCTTCCGTGGTACGCGTCGACGACGGCTTTGACGGAGTTGCGGATGTAATTGCCGACCCTGCGGGTGGGCTGCGAGTAAGGGTAGTGCTCGGAGGTGGTGTAGCCGTCGATGATCCAGAAAAGCCGCCCGCCGCCGGCAATCACGAGATAGGCGTCACGGTCGAGAGTGATAAACGGGGCGATCTTCTGCACGCGCTCGTGAATGCGGCGGTAGTACATGATGCGGCTTTCGCGGTTGATGTCGTTCGAAAGCAGGATCCTGAGCGTGGCGTAGCGCGCGGAGAAAACGAGCTTGCGCCAGAAGGAGTTGATCGGGACGCCGCCGCGACCCTCGTATTTCGTGTAGACGTTTTGGTCGCCCGCGGGATAGTCCAGCTCCTGCGCGTTGGTTTTCACGACGACATAAGAGTTGCCCAGCTCGCCGTAATAGATTTCCGGGCGGGTAATCTTCAGGTCGCCTTGCGAGACCGGCGGGATATCCTTGATGAAGAACTCGGGCAAGCCTTCGGGCGTGACCTGATTGACCGGGCCGAAGACGACCCCGTAGCCGTGCGTGTAGGTGAGGTGCTCGTTGATCCAGATCCGGCTCGGGAGATGCTCGTGCGACAGCTCGCGCGCCGAAAGCATCACTTGGCGGTAGGTGCCGTCGATGTGGTAGCGGTCGTTGTCGACGTCGACGAACTTGTAGTAGGTGCGAATTTCCTGAAGCTGCGCGTAGGTCGCCAGCAGCGGCCGGTGGTCCCAGAGGCGGACGTTCTTGATCGTCGCGTCGTTGCGTTTGAGATCGGCGGCGGTCAGCTCCTCGGCTGCGGGAAAGTCCTTCGATTCGACCTTGTCGAGGCCGTAAGCGCGGCGCGTAAAGGAAATGTTGCGCTCGATATAGGGGCGCTCGGCGGCAATCTCGTTGGGCACGACGCGCAGGCGCTGCAGGAGCGCCGGATAAACTATCAGGCCGAGAAGATGCAGGGCGAGCGCGGCGCCGACGCCGCCGAACAGGTAGCGGTAACCCGGCCGGTAGATCTGCGCGAGGGCAAGCGCGGCGGCCGCCACGCAAACGACGACCAGCAATCGCAGGGCGGGAAGGTTCGCGTAGACGTCCGTGTAGCCCGCGCCGAACGCGGCCGCGCGCGTGGAGTAGAGGAGATTGAAGCTGTCCAAAGCGTAACCGCCCGCCTTGACCAGCAACAGGGCGGCGGTGAGAAGGAGCAGGTGCCGGCGCGCGCGCTCGGTGAGGAAAAGGCCGTTCGGCGTCAGCCGGATGCCCTGGTAGAGAAGGTAGGTGGCGGCGGTTGCGGCGAGGGCCAATACGAGAACGAACATGAGCCAGTTGTACAGCGACAAAAGCGCGGGAAAGCGAAAAACGTAAAAGCCCACATCGAGGCCGAAAAGCGGATCGGCGATGCCGAACGGCAGCGCATTGAGGAACAGGATCACGGTCTCCCAGTGCGATGCGGCCTGTGGCGCGCTCATCAACGCCAGCACAAGCGCTCCCGGGAAAAGAAGCCGCCTGATCATTGGGTCGACAATGTCGGGGCTGGGAAGCTCGATCACGTTCTCCTCAGCGAAGAAGCGGAAACCCTGCGGTCGCTGGGCGGCAAAGCGGACATTAAAATAAATCAGGGCGAAGAACAGCGCGCCGAAGACGACCGCCAAGACGAATTTGATCGTGAGCGTCTTGGCGAAGACCTGGGTAAAGCCCACCTCTTGAAACCAGAGCCAGTCGGTATAGAGCGCGATGGCCTGGCCGACAAAAAGCGTCGCGAGGAAAATAAGAAAAACGAACAGCCCCGAAAAGCGTTTCACGGGCGCCTCTCAATCGTGGTGTCGGTCAGCGGTTTTTTTCCGAACAGGCTCGGCGAGCGACGCGGCACGCTAACCGCTAGGGTGCTCCCAAAGCGCCGAGCGCGCGGCCTCCATGACCTTCAGCGCTCTCATATGCGAAAAATGCGCGCGACTCAATGGGTAGGGTTTTGTCTCGCGCGGCGCGTGTTGCTTTGGCGCCCAGCTTGGTGTTATGAGCAACCAAGGGCGCAGCATGATCTGCTATCTGGTACGCCACGGCGATGCGAAGTCCGAGCTTGTCGATCCGCGGCGGCCTCTGAGCGATTTGGGGAAAAAGCAGGTCGAGATGGTCGCCGCCGCGGCGCGCGCCCGCGGGGCCGAGGTCGCGGAAGTGTGGCACTCCGACAAGCTTCGCGCTGAGCAAACGGCCGCGATTCTGGCGCGCGTTTTGGGCGTGAGCGTGACGCGCGAGGTCGGCGGCTTGGCTCCCAACGACGACCCCGCCATTGCGCAAGCCGAACTGGAGAGCGCGCCCGATCGCGTGATGCTGGTCGGGCACTTGCCGCATCTCAGCCGCCTGTTTTCGCTGCTGGTGAGCGGCGATCCGGAAAGGCAGCCGATCGAGATGCCCGCCGCGGCCATGGTTTGTCTCGAGCGCGAAGCGCAAAGCTGGAAGCTCGGCTGGATGCTCGACCCTGACCGCGCGCTCGGCGGTTGACCGCCCGGCGCGGATGGTCTAAAAAATAATGCTTTCGGGGCTTTTATCTCAAAGCGGGCGCGGGATGAACCAATGGCTTCTGAAACGTTAACGATCACCGACAACCGGACCGGCAAGAGCTACCAGATCCCGATTCGCGACGGGGCGATCAACGCGCTCGACCTGCGGCAGATTCGCGTCTCCGAGGACGACTTTGGATTGACGAGCTACGATCCCGGTTTCATGAATACGGCCTCCTGCTACAGCCGGATCACGTACATCGACGGCGACAGGGGGATCTTGCGCTACCGGGGCTACCCGATCGAGCAGCTCGCGGAAAAGAGCACCTATCTCGAGACCGCCTATCTTATCCTGTACGGCGACTTGCCGACAAAATCCCAGCTGGACGAGTGGACCCACAACATCACGCACCACACGATCCTTAACGAAAACATCAAAAAGATCATCGACGCGTTCCATCACGACGCCCACACCATGGGAATGCTGATCAGCATGGTAGCGGCGCTGTCCACGTTCTATCCCGAATCGAAGGATATCTTTAACCGCGAGTCGCGCATCAAGCAGACCTACCGGTTGATCGCCAAGATGCCGACGCTGGCGGCTTTTGCGTACCGGCACCGCATCGGTCTTCCCTACGTTTATCCGGACAATGACTTGAGCTATACGGGCAATTTTTTGAACATGCTCTTCAAAATGACCGAGCTCAAGTACAAGCCGAACCCGGTGCTCGAGAAGGCGCTGGACGTGCTTTTCATTCTGCACGCCGATCACGAGCAAAACTGCAGCACCAACGCCATGCGCGGGGTGGGCAGCTCGCACGTCGATCCCTATTCGGCGATCGCCGCCGCCAACGCCGCTCTCTACGGGCCGCTGCACGGCGGCGCGAACGAGCAGGTCCTCAAGATGCTCCTGGAGATCGGCTCCAAGGACAAGGTGCCGGCCTTCATTGAAAAGGTAAAGCGCGGCGAGGGCAGGCTCATGGGCTTCGGCCACCGCGTTTACAAGAACTACGACCCGCGCGCCAAAATCATCAAACGGACCGCCGACATGGTGTTCGAGGTGACCGGGCGCAATCCGCTTTTGGACGTTGCGTTGGAGTTGGAGCGGATCGCGCTCCAGGACGACTATTTCGTCAAGCGCAAGCTCTATCCCAACGTCGATTTCTATTCCGGCCTGATCTACCAGTCCATGGGTTTTCCCGTCGAAATGTTCCCGGTGCTGTTTGCGATCCCCAGAACTTCGGGCTGGATCGCGCAGTGGGAGGAAATGCTCCTGGACTCCGAGCAGAAGCTGGCGCGGCCGCGGCAGATCTACAAAGGGCACGAGATCCGCGACTACGTGCCGCTGGAAAAAAGAAAATAGTCCGGCCCGTCCGCCCGCGCGCTATTCCCGCGCCGCGAGCGCGCCGCCGTCCACCGGAAGATCGATGCCCGCGATGAAATCCGCGTCGTCGCTCGCCAAAAAAAGCGCCGCCAGCGCGATGTCTCTCGGCGTGCCCCGCCGGCCGACCAGGTTTTTGACGTAACGGTTCTCAGGCACGACGTCCTCTCCCACCGGAGAGCCGATGCGGTTCGGACTGATGGAATTGACGCGAATGCCGTAGGGCGCAAGCTGAATCGCCAGCGAGCGCGTGAGGTTCAAAAGCCCGGCCTTGGCCGCGGTATAGGCGGTGGCATCGCGCCGCCCCATGTGTCCCGAAGTCGAGGCCATGTTGATGATGCGGCCGCCGCGCTTGCGGTCCGCCATGACGCGGCCGACGTACTTCGTGCACAAGAAGACGCTCTTCAGGCTCACCGCCATCACCCGATCCCATTCTTCCTCGCTAACCTCAAAGATGCTCTTGCGGTCGGTAATCGCCGCGTTGTTCACCAGGATATCGATGCCGCCCCATTTGCCGAGTACCGCCTGAGTCATTTTCTCGACATCGGCGGCCGACGAGACGTCGCAAACCAGCGCCAGCGCGCGATCGGGCGCGCCCGCGTTGATCTCACGAGCCACGCGCTCGCCGCGGCCGCGGTCGTTATCGACGACGGCCACCCGGGCGCCCTCGGCGGCGAACAGTTTGGCGACCTCCTCGCCGATGTTGCGTCCGGCACCGGTCACGATGGCGATCTTGTCGTTGAGCTTCATAGGTTCTCCTGCGCGCGCCTGGGTTTTGTCGAGCGCGCTTGCCCCTTCCATACTCAAGATGGATTCAGAGTTCAATGATCATGCCGTCATAGGCGCTCTCGACCGCAAGCTCGGCGCGGCGCGCGAGCATCTCCTCCCCCAGGTGCGTCAAGATCAGGCGCTTGCACTCGAGCCGGGAAAGGTTGCGCGCGAGCGTTTTGTAGCTCATGTGGGTGGCGGACTCTTCGGCGAAAAAGCAGCATTCGCACAAAAAGAGATCGACGCCGCGAGCGTGGCGCACGAACAGCTCGGTCCACGAGGCATCGCCCGAAAAGAGAATCTGCTTTCCCTCGTAGGCGAACTTGAGCCCGAGCGGCGTGCCGCGCGCCTGATGCGGCACCGCGAAGGGAAAGACTTCAATGCCGACGATCGTGGCGCTTTGCTCGGGATGGAGCACGTGAAAGACCGTCGGCGGGAGCGCCTTCGGCTCCGGGCCGGCGCCGTACATGATGTCAAACAGCGCGCGCGCCCGCGGTTCGGTTCCCGCCGGCCCGGCGATAATGAGCGGCTTCGGCCGCGCGTTGGCGTAGAGCGCGTCGATGAAGAAAAACGGCAGCCCGCCGAAGTGATCGCCGTGAAGGTGGCTGATGAAAACCGCGTCCAGCGCGGCGGGGCTAAACCCGGCCCGCTTGAGCGCAAGGAGCGAGGTGGGCCCGCAGTCAATGAGAAAGAGCCGGTCGCGCGCCGCGACGAGATAGCCGCTCTGGTTTCTGCCGCCGCTACCGAACGCGTCGCCACAGCCGAGAACGTGGACTTTCATCGTGCTCGCCCTTGCGCCCTAAGATCGACAACCACCCTGGAAGCACTTGGGCCGCCCGCCCGTAGCCGCTCGAAGCTCCCGGTATTTTTCTGTTTCAATACAGCCGCCGCGCGCACGATCACGAATGGCGCCGCGCGCTCCAGCTCACGGTGCGCGCGATCGTCATGGCGATGACCGGCGCGCTTTCGAGCGCCATCGCGCGGTATTGCGGGTACTTCTCGCGCAGGAGCCCAAGCGCGCGCGCGTGCTCGTCGCCTTGGGTCACGATGCGCGCGGTGCCGAGAATCATCAGGTACGAAAGCCGGCTCCAGTCTTCATCGTAGTCGTCGACGACAATTGCAATGTGCGGATTCTCCTCGATGTTGCGCACGCGCTTGAGCGCCGGCGCGCGCACGCGCTTGGGCTTGGCGTCAAGAACGCTATAGACGGACGAGCCATCGCAGGCGAAACAGACGGGGACCACATGCGGGCGGCCGAGCCGATCGGCCGTGGCGAGATGGCCTACCCGGTGCGCTTCGAGGTACTTCCTTTGGGCTTCCGCGAGCGGCAAGCTTGCCTCCACCTCCGCGTGGCAACGACGTATCTTAGCAGCACGTGGCCTTGCCTGGTAGACGGTTGCTTTTTGCCGGGGGCGCATCTAAATTGGGACCGTGCCCACCGACAAACGGCCGTTCTTCTCGCGCTACACGACGAGTATCTGGCTGCGGTTTCTGCGCTTTAACATCCTCTCGAACAAGAAACTCGAAGACGCGCTTGCGGAGCTCGACTTGACCGCGCCGCAGTTCTACGTGCTCGCCACCATCGGCTACACCGGCGGCATCCCGTTCAGCGAAATCGGGCAGAAGATGATGGTCACCGTCAGCAACTTGACGGGGATCGTCGACCGTCTGGAAGAGAAGGGTCTCGTCGTGCGCGAGCGCGACGCTCACGACCGGCGCGTCGTGCACGTGAAACCCACGCCGAAGGGCGCCAAGGTTTACAAGAGCACCATTCCCCTGTTCGAAAAAAGCGTCTCGGAGTTTTTCTCGCCGCTCGAAAAAGCCCAGCAAAAGGAGCTGGCGCATCTTTTGCGGAAGTTGATCCGCGCCGCGCCGCAGGCTTAGCCGCTTCTCATTGACAGAATTCATTCGCGATTATAAGGTTTAAACGTCAACTTTTTTCCCGCCCGATTCAATGGAAAAAGACGCAAAGGGCTCGGCTGGTCTGGAGCGCGTGAAAAAATGGCTTTACGCCAAAGATCTCGACGAGCGCGGTTCCGGATGCGTTCTCTGCGGCTCCTGCTACGGCCATGGTCCGGCCAATCCGATGGAAGACGAGCCCGGATTTAAAAGCAAATGCCCGCCGTACGAGTTCTATCGCTTCCAGCGCTTTACGCCGAAGTCGCGCTGGCTCATGGCGCAGCGACTCTATCACGGGCTCGACGGGATCACGCCCGAGCTCAAAGAGGTCGTTTACACGTGCACGACCTGCCTCATGTGCCAGGAAATCTGCGGGGTGCGAAATGACGGCGCCGGGCCCTGGGACATTGCGGTCGCGGTGCGAGAGGAGATCACCGAAAGGGAAGGACCGCTTGAGGCTCATCGCCCGTTGTTGGAAGCGCTCCGGCGCGACGATCATCCGTGGGGGGAGCCGGCCGGCGCGCGCGCGCGTTGGGCCGAGGGGCTTGGGCTGCGCCGGTTGAACGGCGGCGGCGCTGCAACCCTGCTCTTTGCCGGTTGCTCCGCGAATCAGCCTAGCGGTGCTCCGGCGGCGGTTGCGCTCGCCAAGCTCATGCAGCGCGCGGGCGAAGATTTCGCGATCCTGGGAGAAGAGGAGGCATGCTGCGGGCTTTACGCCAAGGACCTCGGCTTTCGCGCCGAGTACCGCCGGCTCGAAGAAAAAAATCTCGGGCTGGTCGCGGCGGGAGGCGTGAAAAGAATCGTGACCGCGTGCGGCAGCTGCCTCAGGATCTGGCGCGGCTACCGCAAAAACGCGATCGCGGGTATCGAGCTCATGCACGGCGTCGAGTACGCGGCCAAGCTGATCGGGGAGAAGCGCTTGCGGTTTAGCAAGCCGGTGCCGCTCAAAGTCACCTATCACGATCCCTGCCATCTCGGGCGCGGCTGCGGCGTCTACGACGCGCCCAGGCAAGTGCTCAAAGCCATCCCCGCGCTCGAGGTTGTGGAAATGCCGCGCCACAAGCGCTGGTCGTGGTGCTGCGGCGGCGGCGGCGGGGTGCCGGAGGCTTTTCCCGAGCTGGCGGAGTGGAATGCGAAAGATCGGCTGAAGGAGGCGAGCGACACAGGGGCCGAGCTTTTGCTTACCACGAGCGCCGTCTGCCTGCGGAACTTCAGCCGCGCGCCGGTGGCGGGTCCTCAAACGCAGGATCTTCTGGAGTTTGTTTGGCAGGCGCTCTGACCGCTCATGCTCAAGGAGCCTCACTTCACGCCGGAAAAAATGCTCTCCCTGTTGAAGATCAGGCAGGGGTCGCTCGGCTCTTGCGCGCTCGTTCCCGGACCCAAGGAGCGAAGCCGCGCCCTTCTCAAGCAGCTCGAGAGCCCGTCCAGGGCATTTACTTTTCTGGATTATGAGATGTACACCGGCCGCTTCGACGGCAAGATGGTTTCGGTCGGCAACGGCGGCCGCTACGCGGCCGACACGGCGATCACGACGGAGATCCTGTGCGCCGGCGGTGTCGAGCGGCTGCTGCGGGTGGGTAGCTGCGGCGCGATCCAGAAAAAAATCAAAATCGGCGATCTCATCATCGTGACGGGCGCGCGGCGCGGCGAGGGGACCAGCCCGTACTACGTGCCGCAGAACTTCTCCACGCTCGCGCATCCGGAAATGGTCCGCGCGCTGGTCGAGGCCGCAAAGTCTCTCAAGGCCCGCTATCATCTCGGCTGGGTCTACACAACGGATGCTCTGTTCCAGGAGACGCCCGAGCTCATCGGCGAGCTGGAACAGCAGGGAATTTCCGGCATCGATATGGTGACGTCGGCGTTTTTGACCGTCGCGCAGGTGCGCGGCAAAAGGGCCGGCGCCATTCTGGCGGTCTCCGACGAGTGCTTTAGCGGCAAAATGGGATTTCGCCATCCGCGGTTCCTCGCGGCCGAAGAAAAAATGATCGAGGTGGCATGGAAGGCGCTGCGGCTTCTCGGGTAGCTTCGATCCCGCTTGAGCAAAGCCCGCTTTTCGTGCCCGCCCTTTGGCGCGAGGACCATTTCGTCGTCCTCGACGAGACCGAGCTTCCTGACCGGATCGCCTACATCGAGATCCGCGAGCCCGATCAAGCGATCGCCGCCGTCGCGCAGATGAAGACGCGCGCTTTCGGCCAGGTGCTGACGCTCCTCTATGCCGCGGCGATGGTGGCGCGCGCAAGCGGCGAGCGCGAGCCGGATCGTGTCAAAAGCGCGCTCGTCGAGCTGGCGGAGCGATTCCGCCGGGTGCGCCCGACGTTCGACTTTGCCGGAGTGGTTGCGGCCTTTTTCTCGGCGGCCGGCACGCCGCCGCCCCAAGCCGAAGCTTCCCGCTGGCTCGCGGCTCGGGCGGTCGAGTTTGCCGACGCCATCGTCAGCGCGCGCGCGAGGAGAGCCGCGCTCGCCGCCGAGCTCCTGCCGCCGAGCTGCCGGCTCCTCACGCATTGCAACGTGAGCGGCGAGCTGGTCGCCGTGGCGAGCCAGTGCCGGCGGTTGAAAAAAGAACTGTCGGTGATCGCGACCGAGACGCGCCCTTACCTGCAAGGGACGCGGCTTACGGCGTGGGAGCTGGCGCGAGCGGGAGTCGATGTCGAGATCATTCCCGATTGTGCCTCGGCCCAGGTGATCGCCAAAGGCGAGGTCGACGCGATCGTGGTCGGCGCCGACCGCGCGGCGCAAAACGGCGACATCGTCAACAAGGTGGGAACGTTTCCGCTTGCCGTTGCGGCCAACGCCTACGGCGTGCCGTTCTATGCGCTCGTTCAGGACCCGAGATCGCTCGCGAGCGGCGACGAGGCGGAGATCGAAGAGCGTCCCGTCGAGGAGCTTTTCACGTTTCGCGGCGAAACGATCGCGCCCGCAGGGGTCGCCGCCAGCTACCCGGCTTTCGACGTGACCCCGGCCGCGCTGATTACGCGGCTGGTCGGCTTCGACGGCGTGTTGACGCCCGAAGAGTTCCGCCGGAGATACCAAGCCGGGGACGAGAAACCGCCCGCGCGCAAGGCGGCCAGCCGCTCCTTTGTGCTGGTGTACGGCGTGCCGCTGCGCGAAGGCTACAAGCATCTCGCGAGCGTGCTCAAGGCGGAGGCCGCCGCGGCGGTCCTCGTTCCCGAGATGCGCCCCGGACTGGTGGGGGCGCGGCTCATCGCGCGCCGGCTCGCGGAGGCGAGGATTCCCATGGTGCTCATTTCGGATAACATGATGGGAATTTTTTTCGCTCGCGGCGAGATTCGCCGGGTTCTCCTGTTTTGCTCCGAGCTCACCAAGGAGGGGCCGGTGGGCATCTGCGGCTTTCTGCTCGCCGCTTTACTGGCGCGCGCGCACCGCGTGCCCGTGGAGCTCCGCGCCGCAGACGATGGCGTAGGCGGCGTCTTGGATCGCGACGCGGCCACCTTTCTCGGGCGCCCCGTCTGCCCGCCGGGCGCGCGCGTTCGGCCCGTGACGCAGGATCTCGTTCCGTGGCGGTTGTTTCATGGCTCGTAGCCGGACGGCCATGGACGATTTGCAGCGCGCGCTGATCGAGTGGGGTCGGCGGCTGTTCGAGCGCAGGCTGGTGAGCGGCTGGGGCGGCAACCTGAGCTCTCGTGCGGGTAAAGAGCGCGTTCTCATCACCGCGCAACACGCGCCGCTCGGTTTTCTCGCGCCGGAGGATCTGGTTCTGGTCGACCTCGAGGGGCGTCCGGTGCACAGGGGCCGGCAGCCTTCGAGCGAAACCGCGCTCCACCTTGCCGTCTACCGCGACACCGACGCGCAGGCGGTCATCCACGCCCACCCGCCCGAGGTGCTGGTCTTCTCGCTCGCGCACGAGAGCTTTCTGCCGCTCAGTTTCGAAGAGAAGTACACCCTCGGAGAGGTCGCCGTGGTGGCGCAGGATACGCCGACGGTGACCCGGCCGGAGGCTGTGGTCCGCGAGCTAAAGCTCAGGCCGATCGTGATTCTCAAAGGGCACGGAACGGTGGCCGCGGGGAAGGACTTGCGCGAGGCCTTTCTCCTGACCGATCTTCTCGAAGAGGCGGTGCGCTGCCAGCTGCTTCACCCGGCAGGCGCGGCGGCGGCGTCGCCGCCGGCGCGCGCGCGGGAAGCGAACTCGGGAGCGGAGGGTCATGTGCTGCTCTCGCGCGAGCACATCGCCGCAATGGTCGCGCGCGCGAACGCGGACGAGGAATTTTTGCGCCACGGAAGCGAGACGGGCCTCACGACGAGCCTCACGCTCGCGCGCGGCGACGGCGCCCGCTGGACGATGGAATTTGTCGACGGCAAGATCACGGGCTTTCGCGAGTCCGGCGAAGGCGAGTTCGTGATCAGCGGGAGCGAAGAATGGTGGCGGGCCATTTTCCAAAGCCGCTTGGACCCGTTTCAGGCGGCGCAGCAGGGAAAGCTCAAACTCGAGCGCGGCGAGATGTGGAAGCTCGCCCAGTGGTTTAAACCATTTCACAGGGCGTTTACGTTATGGCGGACCATTCCGGTCAGGTAGGATTTTTTGTCGCCGCCGAGCTCGAGCAAGCCGCGCGGCGGCATGCGCAAAAAAAGGCGCTGAGCGCGCGCGAGGGCGAGCTTACTTTCGGCGCGCTGGTCGCTCAGGTGAGCTCGCTGGCGGGGCATCTCAGACGAGAAGGGGTCGCCGAGAGCGACCGGGTCGGCGTCCTCTTGCCGAACTCGCTGGCGATCCCGCTCAGCTATTACGCCACGCAGAAGATCGGCGCCACCACGGTCATTCTCGACGCGCGTTTGCGCGGCAAAGAGCTGCAGAGAGTGCTGCGGAACGCGGACCTCAAGCTTCTCATCACGCACGCGAGGTTGATGGCCGAGCTGCGAGAGGCTTTGGCCGCGTTCCCGGAGCTTCGGCGCTGGCTCGTTCAAGGCGAGGGAGACGAGAGCTTCGAAAAAAGGCTCTCCGGCGGCCCGCCGCTCGCAGCGCCGGTCACGAGAGCGCCCGGCGACGACGCGGTCATTGTTTACACTTCGGGAACGACCGGCGAGCCAAAAGGGGTGGTGCTGAGCTATCTCAATCTGGCGCAGTATCCGCTCGTGATGTCGCAGATGGGGGTGACCGAGGCGACGACGGTCAGGGGATGCATTCTGCCGATGTCGCACATCGTCGGCCCGATCGTGTGCAACGACATGGCCGACAAGGGCTTCACGCTCGTCATCTTCGATCAGTTCAACCCGGTGACGCTGTTGGAAGGGATCGAGAAGCATCGCATCTCGGTCTTCGAGTGCGTCCCGACGCTGTTTCAGATGCTGCTCGGCGTGCCGGATCTCGCGAAGCACGACACGCGGAGCCTCAAGATTGCGGCGATGATGGGGACCACGGTGCCGCTTTCGCTGCTGAGCGCCTTCAAGCGGGCGCAGCCGCATGTCAAGGTCATTCAGGGCTACGGGCTTACCGAGACGTCGCCGTTGATCACTCTCGTTGAGCCCGAGCAAGCCGAGGCGAAAATGGGGAGCATCGGGCGCGCGGTGCCGAACGTTGAGATCAAAATCGTCAACGAGCGGGGGCAACAAGCCCAGCCGGGAGAGCCCGGAGAGATCATCACGCGCGGGCCGCACGTCATGAAGGGTTATTTCCGGCTGCCGGCGGCAACGGCGGAGCGGATTCGCGATGGCTGGCTGTACACGGGCGATATCGGCCGCTGCGACAGCGACGGCTACTATTACCATCTGGGCCGAAAAGACGACATGATCATCACGGGCGGGCTCAACGTCTACCCGGCCGAGATCGAGAACGCGCTCTACGAGCACCCGAAGGTGCAGGAGGCGGTTGCGTTTGCGATCCCGGACCCCAAGCGCGGCAACGTGATCGGCGCCGCGATCGTTCCCAAGCCCGGTCAGGCGCCGAGCGAAAAGGAGCTGCTGAGCTTTCTTCGCGCCAACCTCGCCAACTTCAAGGTGCCGCAAAAGATCGCGATTCGCGAATCCTTCCCGCGCACCTCCAGCGGCAAAATCATCAAGGACCCGGCGGCGCTGCTCGGTGAGTGAGCGAAGCGCGGAGCGCGGCGGGCGCAATCGCGGCCGGTTTGCGCCCGCGCGAAAGACTTCCCGGCGCGCCGTTTCCCGGAGACGGGACGCGAGGGTCCGTGGTACAATCCTTTCGGTTTTCGCTGCTCGTGGAGGGAGCGATGCGCAAGGGATGGATTCGCGCGTGGGCGGAGGAGGCCTCGCGGGAAGCCGCGGGTGAGTTCCGCGCGGCCAAAAGCCGCGCCAGGTTTCGGCAGAGCTTTAGGACGCCGCTCAGGCGCGAAGCCAGCGCCGCGGCGGAAATTTTAGCGTGGCTCGGCTGGCGAGATGAACTTGAGCTTCCCGAAGGCGTCCAGCCGGGACCGTGGACCCGAGTCGTGGCGCGGGGCGCCGCGGGTTATGTCGCCAGCGAGCACGTGGTTGAGCTGGCTTATGTGAGCGCGACCGGCAGGAGCGACGGCTATACGGCCGAGCTTGCGTGCGCCGGCGGGAAGGTCGTAAAGCTTCTCTGGGGCGACCTGGTCCAGATCGTGAGGCGCTCGGGGGAAAGCTGCGAGGTGAGGGCGCGCGGCGCGCGCGGCACGATCAGCGCCGCGAGGCTCATGAGCGAGCCGCTGCTCGAGTGTTATTTCATCGATGTCGGCCAGGGCGACGGCGTCCTGCTACGCCTGCCTTCGGGCAAGCATCTGCTCATCGACGGCGGGCTTTCGCGCGCCCTTCAGATGACGGGCAAAAACGCCGCCGATTTTGTCGATTGGAAGTTTCACGACGACTACGGGGATTACGCGGTGTCGTTGGACGCCGTGATTGCTTCGCACAGCGACTCTGATCATTACGGCGGCCTGTGGGATCTGGCGCGCGTGGACCCGGCCGAGGACGACGAACTGGACTGCATCGCCGTCGAGATCCGGGAATTCTATCATCCCGGCCTGGCGCGCTGGGAGAACCGCCCCGGTGCCCAGCCGCCGCATCGAGACGGCCTTGGACCCAACGACAACGGCTGGTTCGTGCGCCTTCTCGAAGATCGGGCCGACGCGCTGGCGTGCGTGGTCAACGGCGCCGAGCACGAGCTGGCTGGCGATTGGAAGAGCTTCATCAAGGACGTGCTCAGACGAAACCCCGACCTCGCCTTCGCCCGGCTGGGCGTCCGCCGGGAACTTCTTCAAGCGGGCGGCCCGTTGCCGCAAATCTGGAGCGACGATCCTCAGGTCAGAATCACGGTGCTCGCGCCTGTCACGCGCGATCGCGGCGGCAGGCCGGCGTTGAAGGATCTCGGCGATACCGGACAGAACACCAACGGCCACAGCGTGTGCCTGCGCGTCGATTACGGCGCCGCCCGGATCCTGCTCACGGGCGATCTCAACAAAAAAAGCATGGACTGGATCCGCAGCAGCTACGGCGACCGCATCGGCGCTTTTAGCTGCGACGTGGTCAAAGGCTGCCACCACGGGAGCGCGGATATCTCGTACAACTTTCTCGAGCACGTGCGCGCCGCGGCCACCGTCATTTCGTCGGGCGACGCCGAAGGATTTGCCCACCCGCGGCCGGAGATCGTCGCGGCGAGCGCCGTCACCGGGTTTGTTTCGGTCGACCGCGACAAGGACGCGCTCTTGACGCCGCTCGTTTATATGACCGAGATCGAACGCTCGGTGGCGCTCGGGCAGGTGACGCATATCCGCTTCACCGCGCACCCGGCCGGCGCGACGGCGACGGTGGACGGGGCGCTTTTCGCTGTCCCGTTCGGCGCCATTCCGGAAAAGGCGCTCCTCACCGCCGAGGAGCGGCGCGCCATCGAAAGGGCCGACGCGGTCACGGCCAGGGAAATCGAGCGCCGGGCGGTCGAGCGCGAAAAGCCGCTGCTCCGGCAGTGGGACGAGCGGCAACGGGGCGCCAAAACGCGCGCCGCGTATCATTACCGCGCCGTCCACAAGCTCTTCGGCGCTCACTACGGCAACCGTTCGGTGTGGCGCTCGCGGATCATGACCAAGAACCACTACGGCCTGGTGAATGTCCGAACGGATGGAAAGACGATCGCGTGCGCGACGATGAGAGAATCCGGCGACGGCTGGACCGTGCACAGCTTTCCCGCGCGCTTCGAAAGCTAGCGGCCGACAGCGAGAGGGAACGATCGTGACGGTTTTGTCCGAAACCGAAGAGCTCGTCGAGCGGGTCGCGGGGATCGGCGGCATCATCTTGGGCGTGTCCGAGAACCGCAGCTGGATCGAACTTCTTTACGAGGGCGATCTGATGCATCCGAAGACGATCAGTTTTCCGCCCGGCACGCTGTTGGACGTCTTCGTCGAGGAGATTCCGCATAAGACCACGATCTACGAGTACCCGCGCACGCTGATTTATTTCGCCGGCCCGTGCGCGGTGGAGATCGTCCGCAGCGGGAGCAAGCTGATCGTGCGCGGCGTCGCCGGCGCCGGCTGAGCCTTTTCTCCGCGGTTTCTGTCGCGCGCGCTTTACCCTGCGATCCCCAGCGCCCGCCTCTGGCCTTTACGTCGCAAAGCCTTCCGCCGAGCCGAGCTTGCAGGGGTGTGGGCTTGCTCCTATATTGAATCGACCGTTTCGAGGTGAGGTCGTGAATCAAGCGTGGCTGGTCACGGCATTTTTTTTCAGCCTGCTGCTCGTCATCCTGTACGTCGCGCTGTTGATCTTAAGGCCGTTTCTCGAGGCGTTAACGTGGGCCGCGATTCTCGCGATCATTGTCTATCCGGCTTACGCCTGGCTCAACCGGGCGCTGCGCGGGCAGGCAACGGCGGCGGCTTTGATCGTCACGGTCATGATCGCGTTGGTGATTTTGATTCCCGCCTTCAAGCTCGGCGGCTTTCTCACCGAGGAGATCGTCCAGCTCGTCGCCATCGTGCGCGGGCTTGCCAACGGCGAGAGCGCCGCGGCGTGGAAAGAAAAGCCGTGGATTCAGAGCCTGCTCGCTTACTGGGAGTCGATCGCGGCGCAGCTCACCTCTCGCGGCATCGATCTTAAGAGCGCGGCCGCGCAGGCGGCGCAGGGCGCGTCGGCTTTCCTGGTCCCGCGGTTGAGCGGCATCGCGCAAAATGTCCTGGTGTTCGCGCTCGATACTTTTATCGCTCTCTTTTCGCTCTTTTTCTTTCTCCGCGACGGCAAGGAGTTCTGCGCCAAGATCGGCCGGCTGCTGCCGATGGATCCCGAGACGCAACGTCATCTGTTTTCCAGCATCGTCAATTCGATCATCGCCGTCGTCCACGGCTGCGTCATCACCGCGATGATTCAGGGCCTGCTCGCGGGGCTGGCGTACTGGGCGCTGGGGATCCCTTTCGCCGCGGTTTGGGGCGTGGTCACTTTTTTTGCCGCGCTCTTTCCGATCGGCGGCTCGGCTCTCGTCTGGGTGCCGGCATCGCTCTATCTGTTTTTTCAAGGCGACTATGTCCGGGGCCTGATTCTCGTCGGCTGGGGCGTCGGCGTGGTCGGCATGGTGGACAATTTTCTCAAGCCGCTGTTTATCGGCAGCCGGCTGCGGATGCCGATGCTGATCCTGTTTTTCAGCATCATCGGCGGAATGAACCTCTTCGGCGTGCTCGGCCTTATTCTGGGCCCGGTTTTGTTTGCGCTGCTCGCCGCGCTCCTGGATCTGTACGTGCGCGAGTATGGAAAATAGCCGCGCGCGCTCGTCGGCTTTGCGTTTCGGCCGCCGTCTGCTAGAAAATTTTCAAACACAGGATTGGAGATACGGATGAACGCATGGACCATTGAAGTCAACGATGCCGATTTCGACACGGCGGTGGTGGAAAAATCGCGCGCGCTGCCGGTCGTGGTCGATTTCTGGGCGCCGTGGTGCGGCCCGTGCCGGGTGCTGGGGCCGATCCTGGAGCGGCTGGCGGAAGAACGCGCGGGGGAGTTTTTGCTCGCGAAAGTGAACGTGGACGAAAATCCGGGTCTTGCGGCCTATTTCAATATTCAGGGAATTCCGGCGGTCAAGATCTTCAAAGACGGGGCTCTGGCCGGGGAGTTCACCGGCGCTTTGCCGGAGGCCGCCGTCCGCGAGGTGCTCGCGCCGTTTCTCCCGTCCGCGTCGGATAAACGCGCCGCCCAGGCGGCGGCGCTCGAGCGCCAAGGGGACGCCGACGCCGCGCGGGCGCTTTACGAGAGCATTCTCGCCGAGGAGCCGAATCACGGCCGCGCGCTTCTGGGCCTGGCGCGGATTCTGCTTGCGCGTAACGAGCGAGAGGAGGCGCTTCGGCTTTTGGAAAAAGTGCCGCTCGCCGCGCCGGAGCGAAGGGAAGCGGAGCAGCTCCTGTCGCGGGAGCGACTCCGCGACGGGGCGGTTCAAGACGACGCGGCGCTGCGCGCGGCTTTGGCGCGCGACCCAAACGATCTTCAGGCGCGCTTCGATCTGGCGCGCGCCCTGGCCGCAAAAGAGAACTATCAAGAGTCGCTGGAACAGTTCCTTGCCGTGGTAAAAAAGGACAGAGCCTTTCACGACGACGGCGCGCGCAAGGCGATGCTGCAGATCTTCGACGTCCTGGGCGACGACCACGAGCTCACGCAAAAGTACCGCTCGGAGCTAGCGCGGGTTCTTTTCAGCTGAGAAAAGGCCGCTTTCTCCTTCGCGCGAGTACCAGAAGCGCGTGGCGTCCACCGCCAGGCATCGCGGGATGAACGGCTGCGCGCGGCGCTCCAAGATCGCCTCACGGGCGGGATCGTAGCGCGAAAAAAAATAGCTTCCCCTGCTCGATGTGTTCCAGTGGCCCAGCGGCCCCAGGTCCGCCTCGACAAGCCACAGCTCGTTGGCGTAGCTTGCCGGGCTGAAGGACTCGCGCTCGGTCCGCATCGTCCAGATGAGCTTGCCGTTTTCAGGATCCAGACAGAAAAGCTTCCGGTTATGGCGATGCGTTAGCCAGAGCCGCTCCATGAAAAGCGTGACGCCCGCTCCGGCGCCGTCGGGACAGTTGAACTTGCGGATCTCCCTGCCTTCGGCCGCCGACCACAGCACGAGCTGACGCCCCAGGCGGCCGCCCGCCGTCATCATCCACAGACCTTCGGGCGCCGGGCAAACGTCCCAGACCGCAAACTCATAGCGGAGGATCTCTTGTGTCGCGCGCGTGAGCGGGTCGTGACAAGCGACCAGGCGCTCCTCCGGGACCGCAAGCCAGATGAGGCGGCCGTCGGATTTTGCGCCGCTGATCGAGAGCTTACCGATATCCAGCATTGACGCTTAAGCGTAGGGATCGATCGTCCGGCGCGCAAGCGCGCCTCTAGGACGATGGCGGCTCGTTTGGGTTTTGCGGCCGCTAGCTAGTTCAGATGCAGGGTGTTGGCCGCGAACATCTCCTCCGGGGCGACCGGCTTGGGGAGAATTTTCTGCTCGTAGGCAAAGCGGGCGATCGCCTCGAGCGCTTTGCGGTTGCGCTCGACGCCGTTGGGGAGAGGATCGTCGCCGAGGAGGGCTCGGCGTTTGGCCAAAAGCTGCAAGTCGGAATCGAGCTCGCCGCCCGAGCGCAGCCGCTCGAGCGCGAGATTTTTCGCCCGCTCGAAACCGGCGTACAGGCGCGGCGCCAGGGTCGGATCGGCCTGCAGGAGAGAGTCCCGCACGACCACCATGTGATTGATGGGATAGACGCCCGTCTTGCGAAACCAGGCGGCTTCCGCCGCCGTTGGATCGGCGATGAGCGGCTTGATATCCGGGGAGTCGATCTTGCCGACGCCGATCGCCGCCGCGATCTCGCCGTTGATGAGCATGTCGGCGAGACTCCCGCCCAGCCGCTCGATCACGTTCGCGGGTTTTTGGTACTCCTGAACGTGCTCCTCATCGACGACAACCCAGCTGATCTTGTCCAGATCGACCCCGTACTCCGTCGCGAGAATGCCGCGGCTCCACACGCCGGTTGTCACCGTGTAGGCGCGCACGCCCACCTTCTTGCCCTCGAGGTCCTTGGGGGCGCGCACCCCGGCCTTGACGTTGTGGACGATCGGGGCGTGCGCGAACTGGCGCAAAAGAAACACCGGGAGCGCGGTAAAAGGTTTGTCGTACGCTTTGGCCGTAAGGTAGGTCGTGATCGCCATCTCGCAAAGATCGAAATCGAGCGTGCGGCACATGCGGCGAAACGCGCCGATGATCGGCGCGATCTCCACGTGCTCGAACTCAAGGCCGGGCACGGTGACGGTGCCGTCCTTTAACGCTTTGGTGTGTGGATAGGTGGCAATCGCCGTCTTGAGAATGGTCATCGCTCCCTCCGAAGAAAGAAAACTTGTGGCGGCTCCGCCTTCATCCTTTGTCTTTTCTGGCGCAAAGTTCAAGCCCGGGGCGTTCCGCGGGCCAAGCGCAGAGGGAGGGGCGTTGTAACGGGGGAGGCCGGCCACGGCCGGCGCGCCTCAAGGCGAGGTTATCTTCGTGTTTTTTCCCGGCGCCTTTCTGCGCCTCTCTTCGATTTCAATGTCGACCTTTCGCGACTGCTCGATCGAGCGGTTGAGCTTTTCCCTTTCGCGCGCGAGCGCGAGCTTTTCCTGCGTGAGCGCCTGCTTTTCCTGGACGAGAAGCTTCTTTTCGCGGGCGATCCTTTCGTGCTCCTGCAGCACCTCCACCCACACCTTCGCCTGATCGAGCAGGGCGCTCTGCGGATATTCGCGCACCAGGCGCTCGAACAGTTCCAAGGCTTTGGGGTAGTCGCGCGCCGGGTTTTTCGAGTGAGCGGCGATGAGCCCCATGTTGAAGAGCGCTTGGTCTCCGGGAGGCTTTCCCGCCGCCAGCGAGAGCGCCGCCTCGTTGTCTTTCAACGCGGCGTCGTAGTTTCCCTCTTCGAAGAGCCTTTTGGCCCGCTCGACGTGGTGGCGGGCGGTCGTCTCGCTCGGCGAGCCATCGAGGCGGGCCGCGAGCTCGGCGCACGCGGAAAGCAGCCCGGCGCTCAGGCCGGCAAGACAAACGAAAACGTAGGTCCGCGATGCGGGTTTGTTTTTAGCCATAGGTCTCCTCCGTGAGAGCGGATGATATGTTTCGCCATCGCCCAGCCGAGCTCGGCGTCGTAGTCGCCGTTGACGGCGCCCGCCGTTTCCGGCGAATCGAACAGGAGCGCGGATTTCTTCTCGTCGCCTGCCAACTCGCGCGCCGAAATCGAAACCTCGACGCCCTGCTCTACGGCCCGCGAATCGACGGTGACCGAGCCTCCCTGCGCCGCAAGCTTGAGAGCGCCGGCGACAAGCGTTCGCAGGGCCTGGGCGATCTTGGCGGCGTCCATCTTGACGCTCGGCAGCGGTTCGTCCGCGTGGCTCGTCAGCGTGATCTCCTTCGTCTTTGCCAGGGGCGCCACATCCTCAAGCGTCCGATCGATAACCGGGGCGAGCGGCGCCGGGGCAAAGTCGTAGGTGGCGAGGCCCGATTCCATTTTCGACAGCTCCACCAGAGAACTGACGATGCCGATCAGGTGCGCGCTCTCCTCCGCCAGGATCGCCATCTTCACCTTCTGGTTTTCCGTGAGCGCACCGCCAAGCTCGGCGGCGAGAAAATCGATTCTCTGCTTGATCGACGTGAGCGGCACGGAGAGCTTTTTCGACACCGAAAAGAAAAACTCCGATTTCACGCGGTCGAGGTCCCTGAGCTTGGCGCACATGAGATTGAACGCCTCGGCCAGCTCCCGAAGCTCGGGAATGGCCGGCGGCTCGAGTTCGCCGTTCAGGTTGCCCGCGGCGATGCTCTTGGCCCTTTGTTTCAGGAGATCGACGGGCCCGGTGATGGATCTCGTGATGAAAAGCGAGGTGGCGATCGCGACAACGATGAGCAGAGCCGCGAACGCGAGCGAAAGGCTCCGCGCCGCGGCGGTCGCGGACTCCACTTCCCGCAGCCTGTCGGTGGTATTGCGCTCGGCAATCGCGATGACCTCGGCGAGCGCGGCGGTCGCCTCGTCCACGGCGATCTCTTTCTCGCGCCGGTAGCGCCCCTGAGCGTAGTCGCGGCCGGCCTTGAGGTGGCCGACCTCCTCGGCGACCAGATCCTGGTAACGCCCGTGCGCTTCGCGGACGCGCGCCAGGGGCTCCGCGAGCGCCGGGTAGCGGGCGATCGCCGCGAGCGCTTCGAAGTCGCGCGCGAACTCTTGCGTAAACAGCGCAAACTGCTCCCAGTGGGCCGGCGCGCGGGTGATGAGGTATTTTTTCTCGTAGCGGGCCTCCGACAACAGGGTGTCCGCGAGCTTCTCGCCGTAGTCGGTGATCGGCCGGTCCACATGCTGGAGTTGCGCCGCGATGCGATGGAGGCGCTGGAACTGCCAGACGGCATAGAGCACGACGCCGGCCACCAGGGCAAAGATGGCAAGGTCGCTAAGAACCAGGCGGCGAAAGATCGTCAGGCGGGGCCTTTTTTCCACCGGGGGCTTCATGGGCGGTCTTCAGTGAAGGGTTTCTCCGTCCCGGGCCGGCACTGCGACCGATCCCCGCGCCGGGAGAGCCGGAGATCCGACGGGGGGCTTCTCGCCGCGGTCAGGATCGTCTTTCGCGGCGCCGGCGGGAATCAGAACCGTAAAGCAAGCGCCAGCGCCGAGCCGGCTTTGAACTGCCATCGTCCCGCCGAGCATCTGCGTGTAGGCGCGCGCGAGATAGAGTCCAAGGCCGATCCCGCCGTAGCAGCGGGAGTCGCTGCTGTCGAGCTGGCGGAACTTTTCAAAGATGGACGGGATCATGTCTTCCGCGATGCCGATGCCGGTGTCCCGCACGCTAAACTCGACGGCGCTGTGCGCGGGCGCGCGGCCGGCGCTGACGACCACCTGCCCCCGCTCGGTGAACTTGATGGCGTTATCGATGAGGTGATTTAAAATTCGCTTGAGCTTGACGCCGTCGCTGCGGAGCGGCGGGATCCCTGGGTCGATCCGCCACTCAAGCCGGATATCTTTGTCCAACGCGCCGTATTCGGACTGGAGGCCGAAAAAAAGATCCGCAACGCTCAGTTCGCTCTTTTCCACGGGTAAAATCCCCGCCTCCAGCTTGGTGACCTCCAGGATCTCGTCGATCATGCGCAGCAGCGCGCGTGACTGCCGGCTCACTTTCCCCAACGCGTTCACCTGCTCGTCGGTGAGAGCTCCCAGCATGCCGCCGCGCACCAGATCCGTATAGTTCATGATGATATTGAGCGGCGTTCTGAGCTCGTGGGACATCACGGCCAAAAACTCGCTCTTGATGCGGTTCGATTTCTCGAGCTCGAGCGCCTGATTTTTGATGCGAATAAAAAGCTGCGAATTGTGGATGGCGATGGCGGCCTGCCCGGCGAGCGCGCTGAGAAAGTCGATCTCCTGGCTGCCGAAACGATGCTCGCGCTTGGTATAAAACGAGAGCACCCCGAGCGTCTCGCCCTTGGCGGTGAGCGGCACTCCCAGATAGGAGACAAAGCCGTGCGTGCGGAAAAAAACCGGATCCATCGTGCGCGGATCCGTTTGCGCGTCCGCGACCACCAGGGGACTCTGGCTGGCAAAAACGACCTGCGGCAGGCCGAGCCCGGTCTGCGAGGGAATTTCCTTCTGCAGGCGCTTCCACGCCTTCTCGTCGACGTTGCGCGACGCGATCGGCTCCAGCCGGCCGCTCGCGGGATCGTACAGCTGGACGGTGGCCGCCGAATAGGGGAGAAGGAGGTCGAGCTTTTCGAGCAGGGTTGCGAGAATGGCGGCAAGCTCGAGCGTTGAAGTGATCGCCAGATTGATTTCCTGGAGCGCGCTCTGGCGCTCGCGTTGCGCGCGCATCTGCTCGAAGCTCGCGCGTGCCTCGCGCTCGCGCCGTTCGAGCGACTCGGCCAGATGATCGAAGGCGCGCGCGAGCTGGCCGAGCTCGCCGCGGCCGTGCTTTAACCCGGAGCGAACCGAGAGATCGCCCGAGGCCAGGCCTGCGGTCGCCGCCAGCAGCGAGTGAAAACCGCGGACGACAAAAAAGTCGCCGGCGAGCCACGCCAGGGTCGTCACGAGCAAGACGAGAATCGTGGAACCGAGCGCGATCTCGGTTGCCGTGCGCTTGACCGTCGACGCCGGCGCGGTCGACGCCGTCTCCAGGCCGACGAAAAATTTCTTCTCTTCGTCGGGCGCGCGCACAGGGGAAAAGGCGACCAGGCGGGGAAAACGATCGCTGCCGGGGATCTCCAGCACGCCGCCACGGGCATCTTGCAGAACGCCTTGCAGGTGGGATCTTTGACCGTCGATCGCTCTAACGGTGCCGGGCGGGCCCACCAGAACGCGGCCGCGATCGTCGATCAGGCTCAAGCGTGCGTCCCGCGGCATGCGGGAGGCCGCCAGCCGCTGGGCCCACGCCAGGTCCAGCGCCGCGAAGATGGCGCCGCGCGCGCCGCCCGGCGGCTCCGTGATCGGGTAGGCGAGGTACAACAGCGGCTTTTCAGTCGCCGGGTCTCTGGCGAAATCCCCGATCACAAACTCGCCGCTCGCGACGGCGCGTTTCAACCATGCCTGCCGGGCGAGGTCGTTGGATTTGGCTACGGGAATATAACTGCAGAGCAGGTTCCCGGTTTCGTTGACGACGCCGAGATTGGCGTAGAGAGGCTCCTTGTAGGGGCCGATCGCCTTTTTGCACGCCGCCGGATCCTTGTGGCGCAGGAGCGGAAGCCGCGAGATCGTAGCGAGAGTTTGATAGGCGCGCTCAAACTGCTGTTCCTGGTTGGCGGAGACCGCCTTCGCCAGTTCCATCGCGGTTTGCCGCGCCCGCTCCTCGGCCGCGCGCTCGATTTTGAGCGTTGAGTGAAGGCCTATGCCCAAAACCGCGGCGGTGACGGAAAGCAGCAAGACCAAAAGGCGTGCTCGAAGCCCTTGCATGTCCCAGCTCGCGCGTCGTTTTTAGGCAAGGGCGATGCCACGCGGCCCTGTTTCCCGAAACCGGTGAAGTCGGACAATTTCCGCCGTCGATTGCTCCGGCGCGCCAAGCCGCTCTTGTCAAGAAAGGTAGCTCTGCCATCTCTTGGCGATCCTGCGCCTGTCGGATTGAGGCTCGGCTTTTGCGATCGCGCCGCGCTGCGGGGCTGTTTTCCGGCTTAGGGCCGCAGGCGCGCGCGCGCTCCCGGTGCGGCTGGTTTGCAGACGGGATTACTTTCCGGGCTCGAGGGGCGGGGAGTCAGCAGGTCGAATGGATCAGGGCGCCGACCGGTTCGGTTTCTCTCAGCCGGTTATAGAGGCCGACCGCCTCCTCCGACTGGAGCACGTGAAAACGAATCCCTCTTTCGCTTAGGATCCGGAGGGTTTCCGGGCAGACTTCGAGCCGCCGATAGACCCCTTTCGAGAGCACAACGGTCCCGGCGCCGTGCTCCAGGAGTTCTTCGACATCCGCGGGCTGAATACCCGGGACGTGATCGGTTCCGGTTTCCCGCCAATCCCACTCGCGCGCTCCTTGGGGAAAGAGCTTTGCGTCCTTGAAGCGTTTTCCGCCTTCAACTTCCAGGCGGCCCCAGGAAAAATGGGTGATGAGCGGCGAGCGCGTTGCCATTGCTTTCGCCTCCAAGGATTTTGGGTCTCGCGACCCTTCTCTCAGTCTAAGGCCGTCGCGGCATCCCGGCAATAGGGCGCGGGCTTCGACGGCCAAAGTCCGCGCCGCAAAACGCTTGGTGTTTTTACCGCCGACTATGGTAGAGAAATGCCGTGCGCGGCTTTAGCCGCCGCTCGGGAGAAAGCGGGATGGAACACGAAGTGCTCGAAAAAGTCGACCGGCAGAGGATTATAGAGCTCGCCCGCAACCTGGCCGACATCGTCAGCATCACGGGCGAGGAGAAAGAGCTGGCCGAGTACCTCGGCGGCGAGCTCAAAAGTCTCGGCATGGAGGTCGAGTACCAAGAGGTCGAGGACGGAAGGCCCAACGTGATCGGCACATTGAAAGGAACCGGCGGCGGGGCAACGCTCATGTTCTGCGGCCACATGGATCATTTCGACAATCCCCAGGAAACGGTCGTCGAGGAGGATCGGATCTACGGCCGCGGGCTCGTCAACATGAAGGCCGCGTTCGCCTGCTACATCCCGGCCGTCGAGGCGTTGCAAAAAGCCGCCGCTCGGCTGAAAGGCGATATCATTATCTCCGGTGTTGTCGGCGAGATTGAAAAAGCGCCGATCGGCAGGTTCCAGGGAAAAACTTACCGCGGCGCGGGCGTCGGGGCGCGCTACATGATGGACCACGGCGTCATGGCCGATATGTGCATCATCGGCGAGCCGACCGGCTTGCAGCTTCAGATCGGCAACGCGGGCCTGGTGTGGGCGCGCGTCAGCGTGGACGGAAAAGCGACGCGGTTTGTTCTGGCCGCGGCGAAGGTCGCCGCGGCGATCCAGGACTGGGAAAAAGACTATCAAAGGAAGTACAGGCACAAATTCATGCTCCCGACCGTGCAGATCGGCGCGATCGAGGGGGGCAATCCGTTCAAGCCCGGCACGCGCCCGACGACCGATCTTTTCGTCATCGTCAAGACGCTGCCGGGGACGCCGCCGCTTGCGATCAAGCGCGAGATCGAAGCGGTCTGCGAGAGAGTGAGAAAGCGCGAGCCCGATATTCTCGACGTGCGGGTCGACCTTTACCTCTCGACCGACGGCTACGAGATCGCCAAGAGCGAGTACGTGGTCAAAGCCGTGGAGCGGGCGCACAAAACCGTTTTCGGTAAACCGGCGGCGTACGCGAAGCCGATCCGCTACGGCATCACGAGCGACGGGTCGCGCATTGCGGCTTACGGCG
The DNA here is from genome assembly GCA_035559995.1 of Candidatus Acidiferrales bacterium. GTDB lineage: Bacteria > Desulfobacterota > Binatia > UBA9968 > UBA9968 > DATMAM01. Next base: position 95,111 of record DATMAM010000051.1, on the reverse strand, counting down.
TGCCCACCCTCACCTACGGCCCCGGGTTTGGCACGCATCTAGTCGATCCGGGAGAGACCAAAGCGCCGCCGGAGTGGGACACGCCGAGCGGCGTGCGCCGCGGCGTCGGCATCGAGAACATGGTGAACTGCACGAAAGTCTACGCGCTGGCGGCGCTCGACATTTGCAACCAGCCGCGCGCGCGCGTCGCGAAGTCACGAGGCGCCTGATGGAACTCAAGTTCGCGCACTATCGGAACCGTTTCTGCATGTTTCGCACCTACTATGCGCTGGCGGTCGGCGAGATCAAGCCGGAAGGCTTCGACTTGAAAGTTCTCGAGCTTCCCGACCCGCCCAGCCACGAGCAGGAAGAGGCGTTGCTCCGGGACGAGGTCCAGATCGCCAATCTCTACCTGCCGAATTTCTTGCGGCGAAAACTCGACAGCGCGCCGATCATCGGGCTTGCCACCGAATGGAAGTCGACCTCGAAGGGAAACGGCATTTTCGTGCGCGCGGAGGGGCCGATCAGGACCCCGCGCGATCTTGCCGGGCGTTTGATTGCGACGCACCAAGGCGCGCACGCGATTCACCGTTATCTCTTGCGCCGGGTCTGGGGTGTTTTGGACGATCGCTTGCGCTGGGATTCGTATCCGCAGGAAAAGCTCCTGGAGGTCCTTTTGAGCGGCCGGGCGGATGCGGTCGTGTTGCTCGATCAGTTCTTCTTTCGCGGCGAGACGACCGAGGGCGTGCGCTGTCTCTACACCGACGGCGAAGCGTGGAAAAAGCTCACGGGCTTCGATCAGATGATCAAGCACATGATCGCGGCGCGCGCGGATCTTCTCGAGCGTTATCCGGGCATCGCGGAAAAACTCCTCGGCGCTTTTCGCCGCTCGTTCGCGTACAGCGAGGAGCACCTGGAGGAAATCGCGGCGGCCTTCATCGCGCGCTACGGCGGCGACAAGGAGGCGCTTTTGGCCTCGGCGCGCTATCCGAAAATCGACTTTACGCTCACGCAAACGGAGCGGCGGCTCGTCGAGGCGGAAATGGAAATGCTCTTCGAGGTCGGGGCCATTCCGCGAACCGCGCCTGTCGACTCACTGTTTGCGATCTAGCCGACCCTTGCGCTCTCTCGCCCGGGTCAGTTCCGGGCGCGGCTTGCGACGCTCTGCCCGAGCTCGCAGACGCGCCGGCCGTCTCCCGTCACCCGAAAGTAGCGGTGGTCCGGCGTGATCCGGCGCCGAATCGCGGCGGTGACTTGAACGGCCCGCGCGCCTACAAAGAAGCGCCGCGGTTCTTCGTTTGCGTCGCTGTTGTTTTGCGCGCGCGCAATTGTCTAGAATGCGCCTTTATCGCAACAGCGGAGGCGTAGCGTGGCTGGGCTTGGCCAGAGATGGGACAGAGAAGCCGATGTCGTGATCGTAGGCTACGGGTTTGCCGGCGCAGCTTCGGCGATCGCCGCGCACGATGCGGGCGCCCAGGTGCTTTTGCTGGAAAAGCTGCCGCACCCGGGAGGAATCTCAATTCTCTCGGGCGGCGGGGTTGCGTTTGCGCGCAATGCGGAGTCCGCCTTCGCGTATCTCAAAAGGACCTGCAACGGGACCACGCCCGATGAAGTTCTCCGGCCGCTGGCTCAAGGGATGGTCGAGATCATCGATTGGATCAGCGAGCTTGCCAAGGTAAGCGGGACCGAGCCGAGCCAGAGCGAGATTCGCGGCCGCGGGACTTATCCTTTCCCGGGAACCGATGACATCGACTCGATCAAGCTCAAGGATTTCCCGGCCTACGATGCGTTTCCCTGGGCAAAGGGGCTGCGCGGCGGCGCGCGCCTCTTCAAGATGGTCGTGGATAACGTCGCGCTAAGAAAGATCGAGGTGCTGCTTTCCACGCCGGCGCGAAGCCTGATCACGGGCGCCGGCGGCGAGGTGCTCGGCGTTGCGGCCGGGCAGGCGGGCGGGGAGATAAAAATCAAGGCGCGCCGGGCGGTGATCCTCGCCTCCGGCGGCTTTGAGAACAACACCGAGATGAAGCTCCAGTATTTTCAGGCGCAGCCGGTTTATCCCGTGTATCTCGGCAACACCGGCGACGGCATCCTCATGGCCCAAAAGGCCGGCGCCGCTTTGTGGCACATGTGGCATTTTCACGGCGGGTACGGCTTTAAGTATCCCGAATTCCCTTTCGCCATACGCCACGTTTGGGCGGGCCCGCGCAATGAGAACCGAAAGATGGTGTGGATTGCCGTCGACCGCTTCGGCAAGCGCTTCATGAACGAATACCCGCCGGCGCCGCAAGACACCGGCGCGCGGCCGCTCGAGCATTACGACCCGGACATTCAGGACTACCCGCGCATTCCCTGCTATTTGATTTTCGACGAAGAGGGGAGAAAGCTCGGGCCGGTGGCGATGGCGATCGTGAACGACGCGCGGTATCACTACAGGTGGAGCGAGGATAATCTCGCGGAAGTCGAAAAAGGATGGATCAAGAAGGCGGAGAGCATCGAAGCGCTGGCCGCGCTCATCGAGCTGAGCCCGGAGGCGCTCAGCGCTACCGTGGCGCGCTGGAACGAGCAGTGCGCCGCGGGAAACGACGGCGACTTCCGGCGGCCGCCAAAAACGATGATGTCTCTAACGCATCCGCCGTTTTACGCGATGGAGGCGTGGCCGATCGTTTCCAACACCCAGGGAGGACCCGTGCACGACGCGCAGCAGCGCGTCCTCGATCCGATGGGGCAGCCGATTGCACGGCTTTACGTCGCCGGCGACATCAGCTCGGTCTTCGGGCATCTCTATCTGGAAGCGGGCAACGTCACCGAATGTTTTGTCGGCGGCAGGATTGCGGGGAGAAACGCGGCAAAAGAACCCGCGTGGGATTAAATCCGCCGCCGAGCGAACCCGAACGCACGAAGGAGCATCTTTAAATCTTTTGCTGGAGGAAAGCCTATGGCTCGGCTCATTTTGAGAATGGCCACTTTCGCCGCGCTTCTTGGCGGCGCTTGGGCGACTGAAGTTTCGGCTCAAGAACCGTTCTACAAGGGGAAAACCCTGAGGCTGGTCGTGGCGTTCAGTCCCGGAGGCGGGTTCGATACCTACAGCCGCGCGATCGGGCGCCATCTCGGTAAGCACATCCCCGGCAACCCGACCGTGGTGGTAGAAAACATGACCGGAGCGGGCGGCATCATCCAGGCAAATTTTATGTACCAGAAGGCAAAGCCGGACGGGCTGGTGATCGGCAACAATATCGGCGGGCTTGTTCTGCAACAGATCATGGGCGCTAAGGGGATCGAGTTTGACGCGCGCCGCTTCGAGTATCTGGGCGCTCCGGCCGCCGATCATCCGGTATGCGCCCTCACCAAAGCGAGCGGCATCACCACGCTCGACAAATGGTTCGGCGCGACGGCGCCGGTAAAATTGGGCGGCGTCGGGCCCGGCGGCACGGCTTCCGACGTGGCGCGGACTCTTCAGGCGGCGCTTAAACTGCCGATTCAGGTGGTTGACGGCTACAAGGGAACTTCCGATATCCGACTGGCGGCGGAGAGCGGCGAGCTTGCGGGCGGGTGCTGGGCGTGGGAGTCGATCAAAACGACCTGGAGAAAAGGGCTTGAGTCCGGCGACGTCTCGATCGCCGTCCAGGTCATGCCCAAAAAGCATTCCGAGCTGGCGCATGTGCCGCTCGCCATCGACTACGCAAAAACCGAGGACGCCAGGAACCTGCTCAAGTATGCGGTTCATGACACCGCGACGATCACGCGGCTTTACTTTGCGCCTCCGGGCACGCCGAAGGAGCGGGTGGGCCTGTTACGGCAGGCTTTCGTGGCAACGTACAGGGATCCCGAATTTTTGGCCGAGGCGAGAAAGGCCAATCTGGACGTCGAGCCGGTGGCGGCGGAAGAGATGGAGCGGATCATCAACGGGCTCTTTCAGCTCGACGCCAGGCAGGTCGCAAGGCTCAAAGAGGTCCTCGTGCCCAAGTGAGAAACCGAAAGCGGAAAATTCGCCCCTCCGGGCGATCGGGCTTATAGCGGCCAGCTCTCCAGGCGATAAGCCTGCTCCCAGAACAGGTATTCGTAGCGGCTGCTCAGGATGAAGCGCTCGCTCATCTGCTTTTTCTCGTCTCGGCTTGCGGCCGCGGCGAGCTTGTCCATCAGCTGAATCTGCTCGCGGACGAGCTTCCAGAAACTCTCCGAGGCGTAGGTTTCGATCCACCGGCGGTAGATCTTTGGCCTTTGCGGCCGGTTTCTGTAGAGGCGGCGGCCCACCTCGCCGTAGATCCAGTAGCAGGGGAGAACGGCCGCAACGAGCTCGCCGAGCGTGCCGCCGCGCGCCACCGACTGCAAGTGGCTGAGATAGGCCTGCGTGATCGGCCCTTTGGGCACCGCGTCCAGCTCCCTTCGCGACAGCCCCAGCGTCTTGCCGAAGCTTGCGTGAAAGCTCCGCTCGACCTCCACGGCTTCGAGCGCGTGGCGGCAAAACATTTCCAGAGTCTCCAGATCGGGCGACTTGGCTCCGCCCTGGCAGAGGACCTGAGCGAAGTCGAGAAGGTAGACGTAATCTTGCAGGATAAAGTAGATGAAACGGTTTCTCGGCAAGGTTCCGGCGTGAAGCTCGCGGAGAAAAGGATGGCGTTCGATCGCGCGCCAGACGCGCGCCGCGCGTTGCCTGAGCTGGGCGCTGTACTTTTCGGCCACGCGCTACGATTAACGAAAAAGCGGGCGAAAGAAAAGACAAAATCTTCGCGGCGGACCGGCGATGAGCCGGGAAGAGTCGCGCGCGGAGGCGTTTGGCGCGGTGCAAAAGACCGTCACGCGGCGGAAGCGGCGCGCCGCCTCACGAACCGCCGCTCCTGATAGAGCGCGACGACGAACGAGAGGAGCGCCAGGACCAAAAGCGCGCCGGATATCGGCCGCGTGAGGAAGAGCCACGGATCGGGATCGGTCATGAGCGCGCGAATCAGGTTGACTTCGATCTGATCGCCGAGAATGACCCCAAGCACCATCGGCGCCAGCGGAAACCCCGTCATCACCATGAGATAGCCGAGAATTCCGAAGATGAGAAACGCGTAGACGTTTTCCATGATGTTGTTGAGCGCGTAAGAGCCGATCACGCAGAAAACCAGCACGATGGGCACGAGGGTTCGCAGCGGCACGGTCACCACTCTGATGAAATACCGCAAGCAGGCCGCTTCCACGGCCACGGTGACAAAGTGGGCGACGAAATAGGCAGCGAGCATACCGTAAGCGACTTTCACGTTTGTCGTCACGAAGAGCGGACCGGGCTGGATGCCGTGGATGATCAGGGCGCCGAGCATGACGGCCGTGACGGCGTCCCCGGGAATGCCGAACGCCATCATCGTGATCAGCGAGCCGCCGACGTTGGCGTTGTTCGACGCCTCGGTTGCGACGATCCCTTCGGAAACGCCCGTGCCGAACTTCTCCGGATGCTTGGAGAACTTTTTCGCCTGATCGTAAGCGAGGATATTGGCCGCTGAGCCGCCGACCGCGGGGAGAATGCCGATCCACAAACCGACCAGGGTCGACCAGAGGAGATTGAAAGGCTGGCTCAGGATGTCTTTTAGGACTGCAAGATGGGAGACCGAGAGCTTGAGCCGCGCCACGTTTTCGATCTCAGGCTCCGAGCCCCGCTTTGCCAGATCCTGCATGAGCTGGGAGAACGCGAATAGACCGATGAGGATGGGTAAAAAGGCAAAACCGGTTTGCAGGAAGGCATAGCCAAAGGTGAAGCGCGGGATCGACATCAGAGGATCGGCTCCGATCGTGGTGACGAGAAGCCCGAGCGCGCCGGACAGGAGCCCCTTTATGATCGATCCTTCGGTCAAAGCGCCGACGATGCTCAGCGTCAGCACAAACAGCGAGAAATATTCCCACGGGCCGAAAGTGAGCGCGAGCTTGGCGAGCTGGGTTGCGCCGATCACCAGCGGAATACCGGCCAGAAGGCCGCCCAAAAGCGAAGCCCAGATGCCGGTCCAGACCGCTCTTCCCGGCTCGCCCTTTTTGGCCATCGGATAGCCGTCAAACGTTGTGGCAATCGCCGAAGGAGTGCCGGGGATGCCCAGCAAAACGGCCGAGATCAGCCCGCCGGATTCGCCGCCGACATAAACGCCGATCATCGTGGCGATCCCCTGAAGCGGGTCCATGCCGAAGGTGAACGGAAGCACCAGGATGACCGTCATCGTTAACGTGATGCCGGGAATGGCGCCGCCGATGAGGCCGGCGAGGATTCCGGTCGTCATCGCGAGAAAGGTTTTGGGCTCGAGGACGGAGGCGACGGACTGTAAAACGAGATCGAGCATGTGAACGTGCTATTTCAGGGAAGCCAGCTAGCTCGCGGAAGAAGCACGTAGAGATACTTCTCGAACACGAGGTAGGTCGCCACCGCCGTCCCAATGCCGGTCAGCAGCGATCCCGGAAGCCGCCGCCAGGTGCGCTCGCCCAAAATCCATTGAAGAGCCGCAACGAACAAGATCGTCGAGAAGAGAAAACCAAGTCTCGGGAGGAGCACAACGTAGAGAAAGAACAGAGAAAAGCTCAACCACACCGCCTGGTATTCCCGTAGCCAGCTCCCGGGCGCGGCGCGCTCGCGCGGCAGGCGCTTGGCAAAAAGGCCCTCCAAAACCAGGGCGAGGCTTAGCCCGATTAGAAGCAGCAGCAGAACGCGCGGATAAAAGTCCGGGCCGATCGGAACCAGAGGGTTGGCGGGGATTTGGCCTAGACTGAGATAAAGCCAGCCGCAAAACAAAAGGAGCCCGACACCGATCCAGCCGTCGCGGCTCATGAGCTTACTTGCGCTTCAGGATGCCGACCGCCGCAGCGGCCTCCTTCGTCAGAAGATCGTTTTTCTTCAGGAACTCGGCGTAATCTTTGCGCCCGAGAAACGTGACGTCGGTTCCCTGCTTTCGCATCTCCTCGGTAAACGACGGTTCTTTGGCTACCTTGCCGCAGCTATCCTCGAGCTTTGCGAGCACGGGTTCGGGAGTGCCTTTCGGCACCAGGATGCCGCGGTTCTCACCGTAGACGACGTTGATGCCCTGCTCTTTCAGCGTCGGCACGTTGGGCACCACCGGATGGCGCTGCTCGGTGGCGATCCCAAGCAGCCTGAGCTGTCCGGCGTTCACCTTGTCCATCTGGGTGAGATCGACACGACCCAGATCGATATGGCCCCCGAGAAGCGCGGTCATTCTGGGCGCCGTGCCCTCGTAGCTGACGTAGCGCCACTTCGCGCCCGTTTCCTTCTCGATGAAAGCGGCAAAGAAGTGAGTCGTCGAGCCGAGAGTGACGCCGAAGGGAATTTGGCCCGGGCGCTGTTTGGCGTCCGCGACTAGATCGGCCATGTTTTTCCATTTTGTTTTGGGGCTGGCGCCGACCAGGTTGGGAGTAAACGCGACGCGGCACACCGGCTCGAAGTCCCAGTAGTTGATGTCGCTGATCCCGGTATAGTACGTGCCGTGAATATAATCGTGAACCGAGTAGAGCGTGTACCCGTCGGGCGGAGCCGCCTTGGCCTCGCGCGCGCCGACCGTTCCCGAGGCGCCGGTCACGTTCGCCACCACAACGGGTTGCCCCAGGTGCTTTTGCAGGTGATTGGCGAAGAAGCGCTTGACGACGTCGGTGTCGCCGCCCGCAGCCCACGGGATGATCATTTTGACCGGACGCTCGGGGTAGGCGAAAGCGGCGGACGCAAAACCCATCGACAAGATGCCGAGGAGCACGGAAAAAGAACGGGTCAACCGAGGAAATTCCATAGAGCCTCCTCTCCCTTAGCCGGGGCGGCTTTCGCAGCCAAGATCTGCCGCACGCTGCCGTTGACCTCAGTATGGAGCCAACTTGCGGCCAAGCGCGCGCGACGCGGTTATTCTAGTTCAGGTCCAGCGCGCCGCTCAAGATCATCTCGGGTTCAACTTTAGCTTGCGAATAGGCGGGGGCGCCACTACAATCCGGCGCCAGGCGCGGCTTTCGCCGCCGGTAACGGACGGATCATGATCCGCTTCCAGATCATCGAACGCCCCGGGGCGAATCTCTACAGGACGCTGATCGGCGCGATGCGCGCGGGCGCGCTGCGGACGTTTCGGGCGACGAGACGAGGCCGCAGGATTCAGCACAAAAACCTGTCTTATCCCGGTTGGATGAACTGGTCGGTTTCCGACGGCCTCATCAACTGCGAAGTCATCAGCCCGCACAAGCCCGGCCGCGAGTGGCAGCTCTTTAGCGCGTTTCTCGGCCGCCTCGCGGACCGTTACGCGGACCACATTGTCGCCATCAACGTCCAATTCCCCGGCGGCAGCGCCAAACCCGTCAGGGGCGCGGCGCGCAAGCGACGCCGGCGCCCAAAGCTTCGGCGCAAATAGCCGGTTTGTGTTTCGACCAGCTTGCCATTGTGCTTCAAGTTCGGCTATGAGGGTTGAAAGCCCGCGCTGAGGAAAAGCGAAATGGACTACTTCGAGCCGAAGAGCGTCGCGGAAGCGCTCTCGCTGCTGGCGCGATACGGCGCGCGCGCCAAGGTGATCGCCGGCGGCACGGACGTGATGGTGGACATCAAGTACAAAGACGAGCCGGAGTGCCTCATCAACATCAAACGCATCGGCGGCCTGCGTTACATCGAGGAAGGCAACGGGGGCCTTCGGATCGGCCCGCTGGTGACGATTCGCGAGCTGGAGACAAACCGGCTCGTGCGCGAGCGCTTGCCGGCTCTCTGGGAATCGTGCCGTCAGTTTGCGTCGCTGCAGATCCGCAACACGGCGACCCTCGGCGGCAATATTTGCCGCGCGTCGCCTTCGGGAGAGACTTTAGCGCCGCTTCTCGTCCTCGAAGCGAAGGTCAAGCTCGCTTTTGCGGAAGGGGAAAAGGTCGAGCCGATCGAATCTCTTTTTCTCGGACCCGGCAAGACGAGCCTGGGATTCAACGGGCTTCTCACAGAGATCGACGTCCCGTACCCCGAGCGGGCAAGCCGGAGCGCCTATCTGAAGCACGCCGTGCGCGGTCCCATGGACATCGCGATGGTCGGAGTCGCGGTTCTGGTCACTCCCGACGCCAACCGGTCGGCGGCAAACGATGTCCGGATCGGCCTCGGCGCGGTCGCCCCGACTCCCGTTCGGGCGCGCGCGGCGGAGGCTCTCCTCCGCGGCAAGCCGCTAACGGCCGCGGCCGTTCAGCAGGCCGCGCGTGCCGCGGCCTCCGAATCGGCGCCGATCAGCGATCAGCGAAGCAGCGCCGAATACCGAAGCTGGATCGTTGAAGTTTTGACGCGGCGCGGTCTCGAGCGGACCTGGCGCGAGGCGACCGGGAAGGAGATGAGCGGATGAGTATTACGGTTTCGTTTAGCGTCAATGGCAAGCGTCACACGGCAAGCTTCGAGCCTGCGGCGTCGCTTTTGGAGGTGCTGCGCGATCGTTTGGGCTACAAAGGCCCAAAGCTCTGCTGCAATACCGGCGAGTGCGGCGCCTGCACGATCCTGCTCGACGACAAGCCCGTGAACTCTTGCGTTGTCCTCGGCGCGGACGCCGCCGGCGCCGCGGTCACCACCGTGGAGGGCTTGGCGAACGGAGGCGAGCTTCACCCGATCCAGCAGGCGTTCATCGACGCCGCGGCGGTGCAGTGCGGCTACTGCACTCCGGGCTACATCATCTCGGTAAAGGCCTTGCTCGACCGGACGAAAACGCCGACGCCGGCGGAAATCGAAGAAGCGGTCTCGGGCAACATCTGCCGCTGCACCGGCTATACGAAAATTCTCGACGCCATCCGGCTCGCCGCCGAGCGGATGCAACAGGGGAGCTGACCGCCATGGCCACGAGCGAATACACGATCCTGGGCAAAAGCGTGCCGCGGATGGGCGGGGTGGAGCGGGTGACGGGCGCGGGAATTTACGGCATCGATCTCACGCTGGAGAACGCGCTCCACGGCGGGATTTTGCGAAGCCAGTACGCGCACGCAAAAATCGTCAGCATCGATACCAGCGAAGCCGAGGCGCTTGCCGGCGTGCACGCGGTTGTGACCGCCGCCGACGCGCCGGACGTGCGCTACGGCCGAACCCTGCTCGATCGCTACATGCTCGCTAAACACAAGGTCCGCTACCTGGGCGATCCGGTGGCCGCGGTGGCGGCCGACACGCCCGCGCTCGTTAGGCAGGCGCTCAAAAAAATAAAGGTCGTTTACGAGCCCCTGCCGGTTGTCCTCGACCCCGAAGAGACCATGCAGCCCGGCGCGCCGACGCTTCATGAAGATATGCCGCTGCCGAAGAATTTGCCGCCGGACGCGAAGGTAAAAAACGTCTGCAGCTATACCGCCGTGCACGTCGGCGATCCGCAAAGGGCCATGGCCGAAGCCGATCTCATCGTCGACGAGGTCTACGAGACCAAGATGATCCACCCGCAGTACCTCGAGCCGCGCATTGCCGCGGCCCGGCTCGAGCCGGACGGACGGCTTACGGTTTGGGCGAACGCGCAGGCGCCGTTCAGCGTGCGCACCGATGTGGCAAGGCTCGTCGGGCTTCCGCTCAACAAGGTGCGCGTCTTGAGCGCGGAGCTGGGCGGCGGCTTCGGGGGCAAAGCGAGCGGCATCACCTCCGGCGCCGCCGTCGAGCCGATCTGCGCGTTGCTCGCGCTCAAGACGAAACGGGCCGTCATGATCGTTCTCGACAAGGCGGAGGAGACGATTGCCACCACGATTCGCTCCGGCGCGCGCATGTACCTCAAGACCGGGGTCAAGAAAGACGGCACGATCGTCGCGCGCATCGGCAAGGTCATCTACGACGCCGGCGCCTACTCCGGCTTTGGCGCGATGGCCGGCGCGCGCTGCACGAACATGCTCGGCGGCTGGTATCGGATGCCGAACTGCCACATCGACGGCTACGTCGTCTACACGAACAAGCAGGTGTGTGGGCCCGTGCGCGGCCCCGGCGGCCCGCAGGCGGCGTTCGCGGTGGAGTCGCACATGGATTCGATCGCGGCGAAGCTCGGCATGGATCCGGTCGAGTTGCGGCTAAAAAATACGCCCGGGCCCGGCGACAAGATCATCGGCGTCACCAAGCTCCGCGACGTGTCGCTCGGCGAGGCGCTCAAGATCGCCGCGGAAAAGATCGGCTGGGGAAAAGCGGCGTTGAAGAAAAATCAGGGGATCGGCATCGCCACCGGCTCCTGGATTGAGAGCGCCGGCCCCGGCGGCGGCGCGGTCGTCAAAGTCAACGAAGACGGCTCGGTGACGGTCCACATCGGCAAGATCGACATGGGGACGGCGCCGAGGTTCGGCATCCCCTCGATCGTGGCCGAAGAGCTGGGCGTGCCGGTAAGCGATGTCACGGTGGTCAATGTCGATACGGACGCAAGCCCGTGGGACGCCGGCACCGTCGGCAGCCGATCCATCATCGTTTCGGGAACCGCGGTACGCCTTGCGGCCATCGACGCGCGCCGTCAGCTCTTAAACCTTGCGGCCAAGCAGCTCGAAGCGAATCCCGACGACCTTGAGATCAGGGATAAGCAGATCCGGGTCAAAGGCACGCCGGCCAAATCCGTCGCTCTCGCCGCGGTCGCGACCGCGGCGCACAACGTGATCGGCGAGGTCATCGGCCGCGGCTATTTCGACAACGAGGCGATGGTGGCGCACGAAAAGGAGCACGGAAGCTCGCAGCCCTTCGCGGCGCACGCTTGCCTCGTCGAGGTCGATCCGGACACGGGCAACATAAAGATCCTGCGCTATATCGCCGTCCACGACGTCGGCTTTGTCATCCATCCGGCCGCCGTGGAAGGCCAGATCGAGGGCGCCGTGGCGATGAGCCTCGGCCAGGCGCTGTGCGAACAGGTCGTGCTCGACGAGAACGGCCGGACGCTGAACCCGTCGTTCGTGGATTATCTGATGCCGACGATCAACATGATCCCGCCGATCGAAACGGTCCTCGTTCCGGGATATCCGGGCGCGGGGCCCTACGGCGCCAAAGGGGCGGGCGAGATCGGCTGCGTGCCGGTGATGGCCGCGGTGGCCAACGCCGTTTTCCACGCGACCGGAGTGCGCATCAGAAAGCTGCCGCTGAGCCCGGAAAACGTGCTCCGCGCGCTGCGCGCGGCGAGAGATACGCCGGCGGAAAAGAAAGGCGCATGAGGGTCCGTCCCGTGCGCCCGCAGTATGGAGAGCGCTCGACCAGGCCGCCCGGGCGGTTCGCGAGATTGAAGCGTTGGCTGCCAGAAGCGCTCGGGGTTCGGAAAGCGGAGCTACGGGAGAGCTGCTTGAGGCTTCGCGTCGCGGCTCGGAGTCGGGTTCTTGCCCGCGCCGCGGCCGCCCAGGGGGAGCGGGCGAGAAAAGCGCTGGCCACTGATTTCGCGGCGCCAACCTAAGACGCTTCAGGCGAAATCGCTCGGGCGCAAAGGCTACGCTTTCGCCGGAAACTTCATTTTTGAGAAGAGCTTGCGCGCGTTGCCCTCGGTGATCTTGTAGCGGTCTTCCGGGGTGAGCCAGTCGATCGAGTTGAAGATCGGCACCAGGTCCTCGAAGTTGCGCCCGGTCTTGGGGTCGATCGCGTTGACGGCGCCGAACATCTCGGTCGCAAAGAGCACGTTATCGACGCCGACGCGCTTGATCAGAAGCTCCATCGCCTCCTTGTCGTAGACCGCCATATCCCAGTAAACCTTGCGCGCCATCTCCTCGAACGGCTCGAGCCCCTCTTTGACGTGCATGCCGCGGTTTCGGTTCCACTGGTAGGGAATCGCGCCGCCGCCGTGCGGGATGATGATTTTGAGCTGCGGAAAATCTTTGAACACGCGCGACTTGAGAAGCTCGACCGCCGCGGCATTGTGCTGCGCGATGTAGTAGGAGTTGGTCAGGTGCATCGCCGGATTGAGCGAGGCGCTCGCGTGAATCGTGCACGGCACGTCGAGCTCGACGAGCTTCTCCCACAGCGGATACCACCATTCGCTTCCGAGAGACGGCGTCCAGGGCTCCTTTCCTCCCGCCACGTCCGGATTCACGTTGCAGCCGACGAAGCCCAGGTCTTTGACGCAGCGATCGAGTTCGTCGATCCACTCCTTGGGCGGAACGCCAGGCGATTGCGGCAGCTGGCAGACCGGCGAGATCTTGTCCGGCCAGAGCCGCGCCACGCGCGCGATCATGTCGTTGCACGCTTCGGTCCAGTAGCGGCTGACGAGCGGCGAGCCGAAGTGATGTCCCATCGCCCCGGCCTGGGGCGAAAAGAGAAGCCGGTCGATGCCGCCTTCCTGCATGCGCTTGAACTGTCCTGCCATCGAGCGCGCGAGCTGCTCGTCGCTGACCTGGATCTTGGCGCGCACCGGCTTTGCGAGATTGATGATCTGCTGGCCGCGATACGCCTGAAGCTCGGCGGGCGCCGTGGTGAAATGAGTATGGGCATCGATGATCATGGGGTTACCTTTCCTTGAAGCGTTTGAGCTTTACTTCGCATAGAGGCTTTTGATGAATCCGGAATCTTCCAGCTCCTTGACAAAGCGCATATCGACGAAGTCCTTGGCGTCGGCCTGCGCCGCCTTGGGGTTGGTCAAAGCGAGCTCCTGCAAGATCGTCTGGTAACCTTCGGGGTAAGGGTAAGGCGCATCCAAAAAGTAGCGCGCGTGCCACGCCCACGACTCCTCGAGCGCCTTTCGGTCCGTCAGGCGCGAGTACTTCTCCTCGATCTTGATCGTTTCCTCCTTGCGCGTTTTGAAAAAATGGATCGCCTCGACGTAAGCGCGCAGGTAGCTGCGGATCAGATCCGGCCGCTCGCGGATGAGCCGGGTCGACGTGTAAAGGCCGTTTTGCGGAAAAGGAATCCGCAGCTTGGCCATATCGACGACGGTAGGGTAGCCGAGCTTTTCCGCCGCCGCCCTTCCCGCCTCGGTGACGACCGTGAAGTTCACGATCCCCTTCTGGAGCGCGATCATGCGGTCGAGCGAACCGCCGATCACGCGCAGCGTCACATCCTTTGCCGGATCGAGCCCGATTCTTTTGAGCCCGACGCGGAGCGCGAACTCGGCGGTCGTGCCGGGGATGTGATTCCCGCCTATTTTTCCTTTGAGGTCCTCCGGCCTTTTGATGTTGGGCTGCGCCACCAGGTAATAGGGCAAGACGTTCAGGTTCGTCGCGATCGCCACGACGTCCCCGCCCGCGAGCCGCGCCGTCGTCAAACCGGGCCCCGCGCCTTCCCCGATCGGGATCTCGCCGGCCAGGATCGCCTGAATGCCGCGCACGCTGCCGGAGATAAAGATCACCGTCGCGTCCAAGCCGTGCTTTTCAAACAGGCGCGCCTCTTTGGCGATTTTGATCGGCGTCGAAGAGCCGGGGCTGACCGAGATGTAGGCGGTGTTGATCTTTTCCGCGCGCGCCTCCGCTGCGGCGGCAAGCGCAAGCGCGATCGCAAGAAGGACGCGGCCGGCTTTTTTGCCGGCGCCGGACGGAGCGGTTCTCATCGGTCTCTCCTTTGCCGCAGGCTCACGCCAACTCCCCCGTCTCGATCTCGCGGATCGTCTCGGGCGGCAGCGACGGCCGCACGAACGCGTTATAGATGCAGTCGTTTTGCAGCCACATGATATCGGCGCGCTGCCTCACCGCCTCGCGCATTTCGTCCTGAAGGTGAAGCTCCATGCAGTAGCGCTTGATGACATCCGCGACCATGCTGCCGTGCCCTTCGTCGTGATACTCGTGCGCGCGGAAGAAATCCAGCGCTTCGGTGGGGATCCAGGAATAGTGCTTTTCCAGCGCTTCGCGCTCTTCGCGCATCCTCTTCGGCCCGCCGCCTTCGAACACGAGCCCGGTGCCGATCGCAACCGCCCAGTGGCTCCGCTGGACGAGAGCGACATACATCTCCAGAGCGGCGCGGATTCCCGGCAGCGGCTCGTAATTCAAGATGTCTTCGCGCTCGATTCCGAGTCCCTCCGCGAAGCGTACCCAGAGCTCCGCATGGCTCGGATACTTCCCGCCGAAAAGATCTTCGCCCTCCTCTTCGACCATGTTCTCGAGCAGCATTCTCCGCAGCTCGGGCACCGGACACTTCTGGTAGCGAACGCCGAAAAAGCGATGGATGTTGCGAAATTCGTGAAACTGGTTTTTGGCCCACCACTGGAGCTGCTCTTTCGTCAGCCGGCCGCCAAGGAGCAGCTGGCGGATGGGATGCGGTCGCGGGTGGCGCTTTTGCAGGAGCTGCTCAAGGTCCGCGATCAATTCATCGGGTTGAAGTAAGCGCGCCATCGAAGCCTCCCGGCGTCTTGCCGACGAACTTTTTTTGCCTGTCAACCTACCCTCAAATCGCCGCGTTGATCAACCCGTTTTCGCCGCGACCGGCTTTGCGGCGCCAATTTCCTTGACAAAGATTTGACCGTCCAATAGTTTAAACCTTAACTATTTTTCATTTGCAAACGTCTCACGTTGGGCGCGCGGAGCAAAAATGACTGACGGTTCCCTGGCGGGAAAGGTTGCGCTGGTGACCGGCGCAAGTCGCGGCATCGGCGCGGCGGCAGCGAAGCGGCTGGCGCGCCGCGGTGCGGCGGTTGTCGTCAACTATCGCGAGCGGAAGGAGGCCGCCCAGGGCGTCCTTCGCGAAATCGAGGAGGGGGGCGGTAGCGGCATGATTTTTCAGGCCGACGTCACCGAACGCGAGCCGGTCAACGCCATGGCGCGCGCGATCGAGGAAAGGTTCGGGAGCGTCGATATTTTGGTCAACAACGCCTATTTCCCGTTCGAGATGAAGCCGCTGCACGAGCTTTCCTGGGAAGCGCTTTGGCGCGCCACTCACCACGAGCTCGCCGCGATCTACAACTGCACTCAAGCCGTGCTGGCGGGCATGACGGCAAAAAAGAAAGGCAAGATCATCGTGGTGAGCACGCGCCTGGCGCAGCAGCCGCTGGCGCGCATGGGCGCGTATGCCGCCGCCAAAGCGGCTCTCGAATCGGTCGCCGCGACGATGGCGATCGAGCTGGGACCGCTCGGCATCACGGTGAACGTCGTTACGCCCGCCTTCACCCTGACCGAGGCCTCGGCAGTGATGCCGGAGCAATTCAAGGAGAGAGTGCGTGAGACACGGCCCTTGAAAAAGCATCTCTATCCGGAGGATGTGGCCGGCAGCATCGCTTTTCTTGCGTCCGATGAGGCGGACATGATCACCGGAAGCCAGATTCTCGTGACCGGCGGCAGCCACCTCCAGCTGTGATCGTTTGCGAGCCTGAGCGTGAGTTTTCCCGCTGTCGCAGCCGAAAAATCCGCCGCTCTCCTTCTTTTGGCGGAAAGGAGTCTAAGATCGGGAAATAAGGTTTCGCGCTTTGGAAAAGCCTGCGCTGAGCGCCGCCGAAGTTGAGGGCGCGGGAAAACTTGATTTTGGCCTGTCATGCTCTCCCTGGATGAAATCGTCTCCGGTCTCCAGAGGATCGTCGGACCGCGGTTTGTCTCGACCAATCCGATCGACAAGATCAATTACCAGCACACGCTCGCGTACGGCGCTTACCCGGCGCTGCCGGACGTGATCGTGCGGGTCGAATCCACCGAAGACGGGCGCCATCCGCTCGGCGAGATTCTCAAGTTCGCGAACGAGCACAAGATTCCGATCGTCGCCAAAGGCGGCGTCGGCATGGGGATTAGCTCTCCTCTCAAGGGCGGCATCCTTCTCGACATGCTCGGCATGGACAAGGTCCTGGAGGTCAATCCCACGCTTCAGTATGTGATCGCCGAAGGCGGCGCCAGCGTCTACGCCATCCACCACGCGCTCGGGCGGCACGGCCTCATGCTGCCCAACTACGGCAGCTACGGCAATTCGGTGATCATCGGCGCGATGGTCACCAAAGGCGGCATCGGCTACGGCATGACGCGCTACGGCTGGATTGCCGATCTTGTCATCGGCCTCGAAGTCGTGCTGCCCAACGGCGAGACGGTCCGTCTCGGGGCCTTGGCCAACAAGGACACGACCTTCGGGCCGTTTCAGAAATGGATCCACCTGCCGGACCTGATGGGCCTGTTTACGCTTTCCGCCGGCGCGATGGGCCTGATCAGCAAGGTGTGCCTGCGCGCGATCGAGGGGCGAAGAGAGTGGCTGCACGACTACTGCTACGCGTTTCGCCGCGACCAGCTCGAGCAGGCGCAAGCAGCCATGCTCCGGCTGGTCAAAAGCGAAACCGCCTACGACATTCATTTCACCGACCGCTGGCAATATCACTGGCCGATGGAAGAAGGGCTGTACGACAAGAGCAAAATTCCCGACGACGCTTGGTTCTTTCTAAAAACGATTCTGTTCGCGCGCGACGCCGAGGAGCTGGCTTACCGAGAGAAGCGAATGCGCGCGATCTACGGCGAGTTGGGCGCCGTCGAGGTTAAAGAGATCGCGGACAAAGCGATGGGCGCGAAAGCTCAGGAATTCGGCCTGCACGGCTGGCCGGACTTTCACATCATGGGCCCGGACGGCTGGTGCGCTTCGGTCGTGCGCCATGCCGGGATGTTTGCGGTCACTTCCAAAATGTACCCGATCACTTTCGTAAAAGAGCTGTACGAGCTCGACGAAGCCGCCAAGCGCGAGTGCGGCCTTTGGGATGCGGCGCACGCGCCGCAGCACGACAGCTATGTCACGCGCGATCTGGCGATGAAAGAAGAGTATTTTGTCTTCTACAATCCCTACGACCCGGAAGACGTTGCCAGGCTCAGAAAATGGATGGGCATGGTGGCGGAATTCACCAACCGGCGCGGGGTCGTCTGGACCGCTCCCACGCTGAGCACGAAAGGTCCGCTGCCTTACGGCCGGCTCGGAAGCCTGTACGAGCTTGTCAAGGAAATCAAGCGGCTGATCGACCCCAACAACATCTTGAATCCAGGGGCGCTGTACTGACGACGATTTGCCGGGTGCAAGAGCCAGGAAAGCAGGGTTTCTCGACCAAGGATGCAGAGGAGAAAAAAATGGCCCCCGTAAGAAAA
Organism: Candidatus Acidiferrales bacterium; assembly: GCA_035559995.1. Lineage (GTDB taxonomy): Bacteria > Desulfobacterota > Binatia > UBA9968 > UBA9968 > DATMAM01. The sequence goes on along the minus strand of DATMAM010000051.1, from coordinate 77,243 downwards.
GACTATTTTGGAAAAAAGCTCACCCCCGAAGAGTCCGAGGCCGTGGTGGCGGAGCTCCGCAAGGTGCTCCTCGATGTCACGGACCGCTGGCTTCTCAAAGGCCGCTTTCACAGGGATCTTGCGGCGGGGACGCTGCCGATGGAGGCGATCAAAGTTTTTTGGCAAAACTGGTACGGCTTTGTCGCCGAGATCAACAACCTGCACGGCGTCGCCTACCAGCGCCACCTGCCTTTCTTCAAGCGCCATCCGGATCTGCAGGCGCACTTCGCCAACCATGTCGCCGACGAGATGATTCATCCCAGGCCTCCCGGACACATCCGCATCGTGCTGGACCAGGGGCGGGTGTTCGGTCTCCGCGACGAGGAGATGATCGATTACGAAATGCTGCCCGAGTGCCGCGCCTTTCTGGAGTACTACCGCGGCGTTCTCTACGAGGGGACGATGGCCGAGTGGTGGGCTTCGTTTTGCGTCGAAGAGGCCGTCGGCCACTGGGCCAAGTTCTTCGGCACGGCGCTGCGCCAGGCGTACAAACTGCCGGAGGAAAAGATCGTCTATTTCCGCGTGCACTCCGAAGCCGACCTCGAAGTGCACGCGGACGGCGTGCTCGCGCACGCGGATCTGGACTGGATGGTTTTGCGGCGGATCTTGGAGGACGGGCGCGCGGACACGCGGCCCGGCTTTAGCCTCGAGTACTGCCTGCGCACGGGCAGCGCGTATTTCGCGTGGTTCTTCGAGGGCGTTTACCAGTTCGTCAACAGAGAGGGGCTCTATAGCCTGTGAGCGGCACGCAAACGGCGAAGCTTTCGTTTCATCCGATCCTCCGCCTGCTCGCCGATTTCGGCAACAGCAGGATTCTCGACGCCGCCCTCGAGTACGACTTCTTCACCTGGATCCACCGGGGCCTTCGCGGCTATGAGGAAATCGCGCGCGCGGCGGGTACCGCGCCGCGCGCCACGCGCATCGTGCTCGACAGCCTGATTGCGCTTGCGCTGGTGGAAAAGCGCGATCAGAAATATTTTCTCACGCCGATCAGCGAGTCGTTTCTGGTGAAAGACAAGCCGGGCTACGTCGGCGATTTTCGCCACGTGGCGCTTGCGATGTGGGACGGGCTTGCGCAACTCAAGGAGACGCTCAAGACGGGAAGGCCGAAAGGAAGACTGGACACCGCGGGCGAACTCGAAGTCTGGGAGAAGCTGGTCGTCGGCATCCTGCCGATCGCAAAGCCCGTCGCGGCGCAGCTGTGCCGCATTCTGCGGATCGGCAGCGAGCGAAAGGGCCTCCGCGTCCTGGACATCGCCGGCGGCTCGGGCATCTTCGGCATGACCATTCTGGAGCACGATCCGGCGGCGCAAATCACCCAGATCGACTGGCGGAACGTGAATGCGGTGGCGAAGCGGCTCAGCCGCGAGCGGGGCTTCGGCGGCAAGATGCGCTTTATCGACGGCGAATTTCGCACCGCGCCGGCAGAGGAGAACTCCTACGATCTCGTTCTCGCGAGCAATTTTTGCCGCTTCGAGTCGCCCGACGGCAACCGGCAGCTCTTTCACAAGGCGTTTCGTTTTCTGCGGCCCGGCGGGGTGTTTGTGATCAACGACTTTCTCCCCAACGAAGAGAGAACGGGGCCGAGCTTTCCGCTCCGGTTTTCGGTTTACACGCTCACGCACACGCCGGCGGGCGAGTGCTACACGCTTTCGGAATACTCGAGCTGGCTCCGCCAGGCGGGGTTCAGGGAAATCGAAGCGAAGGGCGATCTCCCCGAGACTTTGCCCGGGACGACGCTCATCTTCGCCAGAAAGTGAGCGGTTTTCTCAACGCCCCTTCTTGAGCAACGTGTCGACGTAGAGCTTGTCGTTTTTTTCTTCGGCCGCGGGGTCGTAGGTGCCGGGCGACTGGATGATAAACTTTTTTTGCGCGCGGCCGTCACGGTACCGCTTTGCCAGCTCCGGGGATTTGATTTCCACGTCGTCGCGGATCGGAATATTGTCTTCGACCGCGAGCGCCTCCTGGCCTTCCTTCGAGAGGATGTAGTCGTAAAAGAGCGCGGCGGCGTGCGGGTGCGCCGGCGTTTGCGGCACCGCCACCGACGTAAGCGACAGCAGCGTCGGCTCCATGACGGCAAAATCGAGCGGCGCGTTCTCTTTTTGCATGCCGATGATGTTGTCCGCGTTGATGTCGAGCGCGCCGAGCGCCTCGCCCGCCAGGATGAGCTGCACCCTGGCCGTCCTCCCGCGGTGAATCCTGGGATCCTGCGCGGCGAGCTTCCTGTGAAAGTCCGCGGCTTTCTCCCAGCCGTATTTTTCCACGAGCAGGTGAGTGAAGCGGCCGGGGCTGCTGTCGATCGAGATTTTTCCCTTCCAGAACGGGTCCAGGAGGTCCCAGTAGTCCTTGGGGACCTTGTCCTGCGGCACCTTCTTGGCGTGATAGGCGAAGATCGCCATGGAGATGCGCGTGGCGGTCCAGTAACCCTCCCGGTCTTTGTACTCCTCAGCGACCGCCGCCCGCTCCGGAGAGAGATGGCGGGCGAGCATCCCTTTTTCTCTGAGCATCGGGCCGATGGTCGAGTAGCCGGCCCAGTAAACGTCGGCCAGGTATTTTTTGCCGACGAACTCCATCTGCGCGACCGTAAATAGCTGGCTTCCGCCCTTTTTATTGTAGCGCACCTGCAGGAAGGGATACTTCTTGCCGAACGCCTTCACCAGAGCGCGGATCTCTTCCAAGCCGGAGGAGGAATAGATCATGATCTCCCCCTCCTTTCTCGCGCCCTCGATCAGCCGCCGCTGGCGCTCCGCCGGCGGCAACTTCTCGAGCGGGCTCAAAACCTCGGCCGCGCCCGCCCAGGCAGTTATAGGAAAGAGCACAAGCGCACAGACCAAAAACCCGTTCGTCCACTTCATAAGAGCACCTTGACGGCCGCAACGATCGTGGCCCGATTGCGGGGGCGCTTCGGGCCGAGCCAGCTAATTGGCTTTTTTCACCAATGTGTCGATGTACAGCCGGTTGTACTTGTCCTCCTGCGCGTGATCGAAAGTGGCCGGCGACTGGATGATGAACTTCTTTTGCGCCCGGCCTTCTTTGTATCTCTTCATCAGCTCTTTGGAAGTTGCCTCGACGCCTTCGCGGATCGGCATGTTGTCCTCCGCGGCGAGCACCGACTGGCCGTCCGCGGATAGGATAAAATCGTAGAGAAGCGCGGCCGCGTGCGGATGCGCCGGCGCGTGCGGCATCGCCAGAGCGGTCAGCGAAAGCAGCGTCGGGTCCATGACGGCGTAATCCAGAGGCGCTCCTTGCTTTTGGACCCCGATGATATTGTCGGCATTAATGTCCAAAGCTCCCGTCACCTCGCCCGCAAGCAGAAGTTGCAGCCCCGCGGCTCGCCCCCGGTGAAGCTGGGGCTCTTGTTGCGCCAGCTTTTTGTGATAGTCCGCCAGCTTCTCCCAGTCCCAGCGCTGGGCGAGCAAATAGGTGAACCGTCCGGGGTTGCTGTCCAAAGAAAATTTCCGTTTCCAGAACGGGTCCAGCAGATCCGGATAGGTCTTCGGAACTTTGTCCTGCGGCACTTTTTTGGCGTTGTAGGCGAAAATCGCCATGGAAATTCGGGTTCCCGTCCAATAACCTTCCCGGTCTCTGTACTCCTCGGGCACCGCTTGCCTCTCGGGAGAGACGTAGCGCGCAAGCATCCCCCTGTGCTTGAGCATCGGCCCGACCGTGGACACGCCCGCCCAGTAGACATCGGCGAGGTACTTCTTGCCGCTGAACTCCAGGAACGCGACCTCGAAGAGCTGGCTTCCGCCCTTTCGATTAAAGCGGAATTGCAGAAAGGGATATTTCTTCGTGAAGGCCTTTTGCAGCGCGCGGATTTCCTCCAGGCCAGAAGACGAGTAGAGCAGTACTTCCTTTTCTTTTTTGGCCCCTTCGATCAGTCGCTGCTGGCGCTCGGAGGGGCCCAGCCTGTTGAGCCGATCGAACAGCTCTTCGGCGCTTGCCCAAGCAAAGCCCGGCGCCAAAAAAACGAGCAAGACGAGCAGCGTTCCCATGGCGGTTCGCGAAACGACGAACCCCAAAGTCTCAGAGAAGCTTTTTCCCACCCGACTCCCAGCGCGAAAGGCCGCGCCCCTGCTTTTTTCTGTTCTCGATGATGCGGCGCCACTTTTCTTCGTCGGAAAGCAGATCCGCGGCCGCAGCGGGCGGATGCGCCGTAATCTGGAGCCTGTTCTTGTCCGGGTCAAACAGATAGATGCTGCGCTCGCCTTCCGGCCGAAGGCCGTCCATCGCCCGAGGATCGCCCTGATTTTTGCCGCCGTAGCGCTCCACCAGCGAGACCATGAGGTCGTAGTCTTCCTGCGTCACGTCCATCGCCATGTGACAGCCGCGGCCGTGTTTCCGCGTGCGCTCGGAAAGCTCGCTCACCCGCACGAGGCCGATCATTTGCCCGCTTTCGACGGGAAGCAGGACCTCGCCGCCCAGGCGGACCGGCGCGCGGGCGCCGAGCGCTTCGGTGTAAAAGGCGATCGCGCGGTCGAGATCTTCCACTTCAAACACCGTATGGCTGATGCACTCGTGGCGCGGCTCCCAGCGGCGAATACAAAACTCAAGGTGATTGCCGTCGGGGTCATCGAAATAGATCGAGCAAGCGAGCGGGGAGTCTTTCGCATGCTCGACCGGCCCCCTGAAGGGGTGATCGCTCTCGCGCAGCTTTCTCGCCACGCTGTCAAAACGCTCTTCCCCGACGCCCACGGCGATCCGCGGCGCCGAAGTCGCCGAGGCGCCGGCCTGAATCCCGGGAAGGTGCAAGCCGATGATGTTGTCCCCCGCCAGGACATAAGTCTGCCGGGGCGTGCCGTCGGGGTTGGATCTGCGGGTCTTGAACTTGAGCCCGAGGACGTTGACGTAAAATTCCTGATTGCGATCGAGATCGCGGACCGGGATCGCGATGTGGTCGATGGCCTGGACGCCCGTCTTAAAAGCGCTCATGGGATCTCTCCTTTAACCGCCTTCAGGGAACGACAGCGCGTTTTTCGCCTCTGCTTTCCTTAACAAAGCCGCCGCGCTCTTTGCAATCGGAAGGGCGCTCTGAGACCGTCGGCGTCCGGCAAAAGCGTCCGGCCGCGCGCCCTATCCGCTCGCCGCGCTCAGCCCGAAGCGCTGGCTCACGCGCCGCGAGAGGAGCGTTACGGCCGTAATGACGATGATCGTGGCGCAGCCGAGGGCGGCGACCTCGGGATATCTTCCCGACTCGAACATGTCAAAGATCAGCACCGGGACCAGCTCGGTGCCGGCATGGCCGAGCAGGACGGGAAGCGAGAGCGCCTTAAAGGTCATCGTCAATGTGGAGACAAAACTCACGAACAGTCCGGGAACCAGAAGCGGCGCGACGACGGAAGCGAACGTCCTGAGAAAACTCGCGCCGCAGACCTCCGATGCCTCCTCGAGCTCCTTGCGAATCTGCGTCATCACCGCGGAGCAAACCCGGGTCGAGCTCGGCAGCCGCTTGGTGACGTAGGCGACCACGAGAATCCAGAGCGTGCCGTAGATGGGAATCGGCACGGTCAGGTAGAACCACACCAGAGCAAGGCCCAGCACCATGCTCGGATAGGCCGTGGCGGAGAACGCCAGCCCGTCGAGGATGCGCCGTCCCGGCAGCCGCGTGCGGATGACGATCCAGGAGACGACCGCGCCAAAAAGCGTGACGATGAGCGCCGCGGAAACGCCGACGATGAAATTGTTCTTGACGGCGCTCACGATCAATTCGTCGTCGAACAGCCAGCGAAAGTTCTTGAGCGTCAGCAGCGGCAGGCTTTCGAGCGACGGCGGCTGGTACCACGGAAGCAAGGAAGTCCACGCCAGGACCGCCAGCGGCAAGTAAACCGTAACGGCGATGATCGACAGGCAACCGCTGAACGCGGGCCAGCGCCAGGCGCCGAGCCTCACCGTGCTCGGGCGAAACCCTTTGCCGGTGATCACGGCGAATTTTTCCGTCATTTTTGTGCTCTTGAAGTAGAGATAGAGACCGGCCAGGGCGACCAGCAGATAGAACATGGAAAAGGTTGCGGCCAGATTGAAATCGGTCGGCGGGCGGCGCACGGAAACGTAGATCTCGGTTGACATCACGTAGATGCCGGCGGGAATCCCGAGCAGCGCCGGCACCTCGAAGTCCTCGATCCCGCGAATGAAGATAAGAAGCGCGACGGCGAGGGCGGCGGGAAGCATGAGCCGCAACGTGACGCGAAAAAAAGTGGTCAGCATGCTCGCCCCCGAGGCGACCGAGGCCTCTTCGAGCGACGGATCCATCGAGCGAAACGCCGCGGCCATGAACAGAAACGGCGTGTAGAAGTCGTCGATGCCGGAAACGAAGATCATCCCGCCGAGGCTGTAAGGATTGAAAGGCGCCGCGGCCGTTCCCGTGAGTTCCATGAGCCAAACGTTGATGAGGCCGGCCTTGGGCGAGAGCAGAAGGATCCACGAGATGGTAAACAGGACACCCGGAATCATCATCGCCGTCAGCACCGACGCGTAGACGATTCCCTTGAACGGCATGTCGGTCCGCTCGGTCAACCAGGCGAGCGCGGTGCCGAGCACAAACGAGATCAGCCCGGCGCCGACCGAATAGATGAGCGAGTTGCCGATCGCCGTGTACAGGGCCGGGTGGGAAAACGCGCGCGCGTAGTTGTCGAGCGTAAACGCCGTCCACGTCCCCGGCAGGCCGCTTTGGACGCTGCCGAAGATCATGACGGCGATCGGAACGACCGTGAGGTAGACGATGAGCGAGGCGACGCCGATGAGAAACACCCGGTCGCCGTTAATTGCTGCAGCGGCGCGGGTCACGAGCTGAACCATAGGTCTGGCGCGCAAAAGTTCGGCTTGGCGAGGCGCGGGCTGCGCCGGCGAGCATCGGCACGCTCCTGCGGCAGGCGCGAAACTAGCGGATCTTCAGATCAAAGGCCACGGGACCCTTCTCGCCGCGCCGCACCTGAAACTGGACGGTATCGCCTTCGGTCAGGTCCTCAAAACGAACGCGCGGCGCAACGCTGGAGCGGTGAAAGAAAACGTCGTCGCTGCCGTCGTCGGGGACGATAAAGCCGTAGCCTTTGTCGCGCACAATCTTTTTTACGGTCCCTGTCATTTTGCTCTCCGAGCGGCGATCTGAGCTTCCTCTTAGTCTGAAGCCCGGGTTGAAGTCAAGAAAGCCCGCGCGGTCAAGGGCGAGCTTTCGGTTGCGCCGCGCGCACGATTTGGCTAACGTCGGGAAGATGCCGCGCCGCTTTAGCATCCAGGTCGAGAAAGATTATTTCAATTTTGCCTCCGCGCATTTTCTCATTTTCGCCGACGGCCATCGCGAGCCGCTCCACGGGCACAACTACCAGGTGTCGGTTGCGGTCGAGGGGGAGCTGGACGACGCCGGCGTCGTCTTGAACTTCATTACGTTCAAGCCGCTGGTGAAAAAGATCTGCGATGAGCTGGATCATCGCACGCTGATCCAGGGCGCGAGCCCGCTGCTCGAGGTGAGGCAGACGCTCGACGAGGTGCGCGTGCGCTACCGAAAGCAGCGCATCATCGTGCCGCGGCGGGACGCGGTCGTGCTGCCGATCGCCAACACGAGCACCGAACTGCTCGCGGAGTACGCGGCCCATCTGATCCGCAAGCGCGTCCAGCGCCGCTATCCCGGCGCCAGGCTTCGGTTTCTCGAGGTCGGTATCGAGGAAAGCCGCGGCCAAAAAGGCTACTATCGCGGCGAGTTCTAGCCGCTGCCGCCGTGCGCGCGCCCGAGAGGCGCGGCGCGCGCTTGACCGAAGCGAAATTACGTGTATACTCACGTTTTAATGCCGGGGCGGGCGAACCTTTTGGCGCGACTCCAGGCGGAGGGGCCGCTTTGCTGCTGCGGCAACCTGCGCAAGGCGATGCGCGCCGTCACGCAGTTTTACGACAGCGCACTGCGGCCGAGCGGGCTTCGCGCCAGCCAGCTCGGGGTTTTAGCGGCGAGCAAGACGCTGGGGACCGTGACCGTGTCGCGGCTGGCGGCGCAAATGGTGATGGACCGCACGACCTTGACCCGGAACCTGCGCCCGCTCGCGAAGGCGCGTCTGATCAGGCTTGCGCCCGGGAAGGATCGCCGCGAACGAGAGATCACGGTAACGCCGGCGGGGGAGGAGGTCCTCGCGCGCGCGTATCCTTTGTGGCAGGGGGCGCAGGCGAAAATCACGAAGGCGCTCGGCCAGAAGCGGCTGGAGCGCCTGCTGGCGGACCTTGCGGCGGTCGTGGAGGCGGCGCGGAAGCGCTGATTTTTTTGGGAACCAAAACGTGTATATGCAGTTACAGACGAGGAATCGATCCGGCCTTCGCCAAGGGGAGGCATTTTTTTCTTTCGAAAAACGTTGCCCCGAGCCTGGCGAAGGGCAGGGAGAATCAAAATCACCCGATCGGTGACCAAGAGGAACGATGTTCGACGATAGCAAAACTGAAGGAAAAGATAGCGGTGCGAGCGAATTCGAGCGCGTCGTCGGCGGCTTTGTCAGCCCCGAAGAGCCGGCGCGGCGAATCGTGTGGACGCCGGAAAAGCATCTCGCGGCGGCGGTTCTCACCGACGCCCTCATCGAGGTGCGCGACCTGGCGCAGCACCCGGGCCACCGCAAGCAGGTGGCGGAGGACCTGGAGTGGATCTTTAGCGACGCGACCGAGTCGCCGTTTTCGTTTCTGGAGCTGTGCGGGATTTTCGATTTGGATCCGTCGTATGTTCGCGGGGTCGTCGTGCACTGGCTGCGGGACGCCCTGCGGGCGTTGGGCGTGCGCGTGGATGGCGGGCGCCGCGCGAGCGCCTCGGAGTTCGTGGCCCGCGTCGTTCGCCGGCTGAGGGAAGAATAAAGTCGCGCCTTCAGCTTTCCTGCCGCCAGCTCACCAGCCAAAAAAGCACCGACAACAGGACGTAACCGGCGGCGAACTCCGGCGCTTCGAGCAACCCGAAGCGCGACGTAACCCCGCCGGGCGTGATCTCGTACGCGTGGATGATCCCCAGCGCGGCAAAAAAGGCCGCGGCCAGCGACCAGAGCGCCGCGCGCGCGAACGCGCGCTCGATGAGAAAGACGCCGATGGCCGACAGGATCATCGAAGTGAAGATAAAGCCGCGCTCGAGCGAGATCATGCCGTGCAACGCCAGGTTAAAAGAGCCGGGTTCAACTTCGGCCAGCGTCTTGCCCGCCGCCCGCAAGCCGCTTTCCACCATCGACAGTCCCCACGCGGCGAGCGCGGGAAAAAGGCCTAGGGCGACCGCGGGGGCGTGCTCCTTGGGGGTCTCTTGAAACGCCTGGGCGACGATGACGATTCCGATATAAAGGAGAATTCCGATTCCCGCTTCCAGCGGGATAAAAGTCAAGACCGCGTTGATCGTCCCCGTAAGGCAGAGAAAGCTCACGAACACCCCGTTCAGCGCCGAGTAGCCGGCGCGCGCGCCAAGCCGCTTCCACCCCGGGTGGCCGATGTAGATCGTCGTCGGAAACGCGCTGCCGAAGAAGGCTGCGACGACCGAGCCGACGCCGTTCGCCATCAGCGACGGAAAAGTTCGGTAGCGGTCGCCGGCCGCGGCCGCGCTTTCGATGTTCTGGAGCGAGCCGACGACGTTAAAGATGCCCATGGGGAAGATCACGGAAAAGTATTTCAGGAACTCCGGGTCCCAAAGCGCTTCCCACAGGGGCCCGCCCGCAAACGAAGGCCAGCTTGCGCTTGCGCTGACCGTCCCGGCCTTGTAGGTCATCGCTCCCAGCCCCCAGGCGAGCGCGGTACCGACGGCGATCGCGATCAGACCGCCAGGCACCGCGCCGGGAAACCGGTAGTGCGCGAAATAGGAGACCAGAATCAACGCCATGGGAAGAAGCGCGATGAGGGGCTTGCCGAAGATGCGAAACAAGAAGTCCATCGAGATGAAGGTGACCGCGATCCCCGCCAGGGCCGAGAGCAACGCGGCGCGCGGCGTCATCCGCCGAACCCTCTCCGCCACGAAAGCGCCGACGATCTCGATCGCGCCGTTGAGAAAACAGGCCACCAGGCCGATCTTCCACGCCCAGACGGGATCCTGAGTCTCCTGGTAAACGGGGATCATGATGAAAAACACGTAGGCGAACAGGCTTACCGTGTTGATGCCGTAGGGAAGCGCCGTGACGTCGCTCCGGCCGGTTTCACGCGCGAGCTGGCGCGCCTGCCACGTGTAAAAAAAGTTGCCGACCAGGATCGAAATCGCCGCTCCCGGAAGGATCTGGCGGAAGATGAGCGCGTCGGGCATGTGAAGGAGCTCGCGACACAGGCTCACGATCAGGATCAGCTGAATCAGATTGTCGATCATGAGGCCGAAAAAGCCGTCGAGATCGTTGCGCACGAACCAGGGATAGGGCGAGCTCGGCATCGCAAGGCTCTGGGATTTTTGCCACGGACTCTACCCGTTGGCGGCCGACGGTGTCAACTTTTTCGCGGGCGAAAGCACCCGGAAGCGGCGTTGCCTGCCCTTGCAAAAAGCGCGCCCGTGAGGCTAAGAAAATTTTAGCGAAATGCGCGCGCTTCTTCTGCACGACTTGGGGGTTGCCGACTACGGGCACGTGCTTGAGCTTCAAGAGCGGCTCGTCGAGATGCGCCAGCGGGGCGACGTGAGCGATCTCGTGCTCCTCGTCGAGCATCCGCATGTCTTTACGATCGGGCGCGGCGGCAACGAGCGCCATCTCTTGGACCAAGGGGACATCCCCCTGTTTCGCGTCACGCGTGGCGGCGATATCACGTATCACGGCCCGGGGCAGATGGTGGCCTATCCGATCATCGATCTCCGCTCGCACCTGCGAAAAGCCGTGCATCGCTACCTTCGCGAGCTCGAAGAGAGCACGATTGCGACCTTAAGCGATTTCGGGATGAGCGCGCGGCGCATGCCGCCCTGGACCGGCCTTTGGATCGAAAACCGAAAAATCGCCTCGATCGGCATCCGCGTGCGCAAGGGCGTCACGTTTCACGGTCTTGCGCTCAACGTGAGCACCGATCTTGCGTACTTCGAGCGGATTGTCCCGTGCGGCTTATCTTGGGCCGAAATGACCTCGATGGAAAAAGAGCTGGGGCGGCGGGTGCCTTTCAGCGACGTCAAGGAAAGATGGGCGCGCGCCTTCGCCGAGCGCCTGGGCTACAGTGAGCTAAAGCCATTATGCCAAGAAGGCATCCCGATTGGGTTAAAGTCAGATTCCCGGGTAGCCCCAACTACCTCCGGCTGAAGCGCATTCTCAGGGAGCGAAAGCTCCACACGGTCTGCGAGGAAGCGCGCTGCCCGAATATCGGCGAGTGCTGGAGCCACAGCACCGCGACGTTTCTCATCCTGGGGGACATCTGCACCCGCGGCTGCAGGTTCTGCGCGATCAGCAAGGGCCGCCCGGGCCCGCTGGACCTCGAAGAACCGAAAAACGTCGCGCGGGTGGTCGGGGAGCTGGGCTTAAGGCATGTCGTGGTGACCTCGGTCGACCGCGACGATCTTCCCGACGGCGGCGCCGCCCACTTCGCGCAGACGGTTTTCTGGATAAAAAGCTTGAACCCGCAAACCCGGGTCGAAGTCCTGATTCCCGACTTCCGGGGTGACCTGCGCGCGCTGGAGACCGTCGTCGGCTCCGGAATCGACATCCTGAACCACAATATCGAAACCGTCCCCAGGCTCTACAGAAAGGTTCGGCCGGGCGCGATTTACCGCCGCTCTTTGGACCTGCTCGAGGCCGCAAAGCGCATGCGTGCCGACCTTCTCACCAAATCGGGCTTGATGCTCGGCGTTGGCGAGACGCTGGAAGAGGTCAGGGCGACCCTGGCCGATCTAAGGGAGGTTGAGTGCGACATCGTGACGCTGGGGCAGTATCTTCAGCCCTCGGAGCGCCAGCTGCCGGTGTCGCGCTACGTGACCCCGGCGGAATTTACCGAGCTTAAGCAGGATGCGGAGCGGATGGGATTTCGTCATGTGGAGGCGGGGCCGCTGGTACGCAGCTCCTATCACGCCTGGACCCACGTGCAATAAACGCTAACTTCCCTTCCTCTTTTTGTAGTAATCGGCGTCGATCTGGATGAAATGCTTCCACTTGTCCGGAACCGCCGCTTCCTCGAAGATCGCTTCGACCGGGCACACCGGCTCGCAGGCGCCGCAATCGATGCATTCGTCGGGATCGATGTAGAGCTTGTTTTCCCTTTCGAATTCCTCGGTCTCGTTTTTGGTCGGGTGAATGCAATCGACGGGACAAACATCCACGCAAGCGGTATCCTTGACGTTAATGCAAGGCTCACAAATGACGTAGGCCATTCACGCCTCCTCGGCTACAAATTAAGTTTGCCTTAGTAACAGATCACCCTATTCAAGTCAATGTTTTCGCGGGCTTGTCACGGCGCGACCGCCTCCGAGCGCGGCTCGATCAGCCGCATGATCGCCTGGCGGATGACGCGCTCGCTGACCTCGCCGAAGTGCTCCTTGAAGCGCTCGATCGGCACGACCGCTTTGGCCATCGACCGATGGCCGCCGGCGCTCCCGAGCTCGTCAAAAATCCGCTTCATGACGTCGCCGGCGCTCTTGACGTAGCCGACGTTGCGCACCGAGATCACCACCCGATCGCCGTGCAGTCCCGATACGACGCTCCACTCCACGCCCTCGATTTGCAGGCTCAGCTCGGCCATCTGCGGAATCACGTCTTCGCGGCGAATCTCGCCCATATGGATCACGGCGACGCCGTCTTCCAGTTGCAGGCGGCTCAGCGCCCGGCCGAACGCCTCCAGGTCCTCGCGCGGCAACGAAGGGCGTTCCATCTTCGTGATCAGGGCGCGGTTGGCCAGGGGATAAAGATAGGTGAAGGCCTCCAGATCCGCGGCGTGGGTGCCGCGCTCCAGGAAAAGCGTGTCGGTCTTGATGCCGTAGAGCAACGCCGTCGCCAGCCGCTGCGACGGCTTGATGCCCGCCGCGCGCAGATAACCCGTAAAGATGGTCGAGGTGGCCCCGTAGGCGGGCCTCAAGTCCACGTAGCGCGCCTTGAAGTTGCTTCGCTTGGGATGGTGATCGACGACGAGATCGACGCGCCCGAGCGGCTGCTCAAAGTAGGGCGGCTGCACGTCGACGAGCGCCAGGCGCGCGCCGTCCTGATGCAGCTCCTCGGGCGTGATCTTGTCGATCTGAATGTCGAGCAGGCTGATCATCGCGATGTTTTCCGGACGGGAGACCTCGCCGAACGTCACGATCGGCGTGGTCGATCGGTTTCGTCCCAGCAGCTCGCGCAAGGCGAGCGCGCTGCCGATGGCGTCGGGGTCGGGATCGTGCTGCAGCAAGATGTGAATTTTGTCCTTTTCGCGAAACAGCGAGCGGATCTTTTCCACCCGCTGCTGGTTTAGCACGTCGAGCAGCTGCGGCGCGCAAAACTCCTTAAAGATATCTTCCAGAGGGATGGTCCGTAAAAGGGGGTCCCGCTTCATCTCCGGGCTTCGGCTGTCGGGGGAAAGCGAAAGGATGGGAAGATCCGGGCGACGGGTTCTGAGCATCGAGTACACGCGGCTCCGCAACTGCGAGTCGCGCAGGAAAAGGATCGCTTGATGGACCGTCTCGAGGCGCGCCTTCTCGTAGGTCTCGGGCGACTCGAAGTCGCCCCAGCGGCTGCTGCCGCCCCGTCTTCGGATCCTTCGCGAAACGTCCTGGGTCTGTACCAAAAACAGGACCTCCCGCGGGCGCGTCGCGGCTCTCCCCATGAACTGAAAGAGCAGGTCGTCCTCGCAAATGGCCAAGTATTTCATAGGCTTTGGACAAGCCGCTTAGGAGGCGCTGGAATCAACCGGCGAGCGAGGCTCAGAGCGAGCACGCGTATACGTCTAGCATTCTGGGCGCGCAAATGGAAGGCCGCATCGAGCTCGGCGCGGACCGCAAAGCGGCGTGAGCTTGACACCGGCGGCGTTACGCCTCTAATGCTATCCGAAAGAGCGATGGCACGCGTTTGTCTCAAGAACATCACGAAGCGCTTTGGCGGCAAAACCGCGGTTGACCGCGTAACCCTGGAGGTAAAGGACCGCGAGTTTGTCGTCCTCGTCGGCCCGTCGGGCTGCGGCAAGACAACCGTCCTCAGGATGGTTGCCGGACTCGAGCAGCCGTCGAGCGGTGAGATCGTCATCGGCGAGCGGCTTGTCAACGATATCCCGCCCAAGGACCGAAACGTCGCCATGGTGTTTCAAAACTACGCCCTGTATCCCCATATGACGGTTTACAAAAACATGGCGATCGGCCTGGAGCTGCGCAAGCTCGCAAAAGACGCCATCGCGGCGCGCGTGCGCGAGGCGGCAGAAATGCTGCGCATCGAAGAGCTGCTTGAGCGCAAGCCCGCGCAGCTCTCGGGCGGCGAGCGCCAGCGGGTGGCGATGGGGCGGGCCATCGTGCGCAAGCCGGAGGTGTTTCTTTTCGATGAGCCGCTCAGTAACCTCGACGCCAAGCTGAGGGTGCGGATGCGGGCGGAGATCAAGCAGCTGCACGAGCGGGTGAAGACCACGGTCATCTATGTAACGCACGATCAGGTCGAGGCGATGACCCTGGCCGACCGCATGGTGGTGATGAACAGGGGCGTGGTCTTGCAAGAGGGCCCGCCGCAGGAAATTTACCGCAGGCCGCGGAACCTCTTTGTCGCGGGTTTTATTGGCGCCCCGCCGATGAACTTCCTGCGCGTCCGCTTGGCACGAAACGGCTCGGCGGTTCGACTCGAGGCGGACGGGACGGATTTGACGCTGCCGGAGAAGCGATCGTCAGCCAGCGCGCGCTGGCTCGAGCGCGATCTTGTCCTCGGCATCCGGCCGGAACACGTCGTCGCGTCCGCTGAGTGCCCTGGACCGAATTATCAGCCCGTCGATGGCAGCGTGGAACTCGCCGAGCCTCTCGGCGCGCAAACGGCCGTCCACGTGCGCACCGGCGGGCAGGAAATGGTTGTGCTCTGCGATCCGGAGAACTACCCGCGAGCGGGAAGCCGCCTTCGTCTCTGGCTGGACATGGATAAGATTCATCTGTTCGACCCGGCGACGGAATCGGCGATTGAGTGAGCCACGCCTCGTAAGACCCAAATAGCCGAAGGAGCCGTTATGGTTTTGGTCCTTAAGAACGAGCAGATGGAAGATCTTGTGCCGATGGCGGAGGAGATCGAAGCGATCGAGGCCGCGTTTAGGGAGCTGGGCGAGGAAAAGGCGCTCAACGCGCCGCGCGCGCGCCTACGCGTCCAGGCGCCGGGAAAAGAGCAGGGCACGCAATACTATTTCAATAACATCATGGGGCTTGTCCCCGGGATCAAATCGATGGCGCTGCGCATCGATTCGAGCTTCTCGCGCGAGGATCGGGTCGGAAACTCAAGGCGGCGCGTCTATCCCGGGAATTTCGTCGGCATGGTTTTTCTCTTCGACATGGAAACCTGCGAGCTTTTGGCGATTATGGACGACCACGTGCCGTCGGTTTTGCGCGTCGCCGCCACCAGCGGCGTCGCCATGAGAGCGCTCGCCCGGCCCGACGCGGCCGTTCTCGGGCTTCTCGGCTCCGGCGAGCAGGCGCGCACGCAAGTGCTTGCGGCGTTGACCGTGCGCCCGATCAGGAGAGTCAAAGTTTTCAGCCCGACGCGCGCTCACCGCGAAGCATTTGCGCGCGCGATGGCGGAAAAAACCGGCGTCGATGTCGCCGCGGTCGACAGCGCCGAAGAAGCGGTGCGCGAAAGCGACATCGTCACCGCGGCAACCAACACGGTCGATCCGGTCGTCGAGGGCGAGTGGCTCGCGCGCGGATGTCACGTCAACAGCATCGTCGGCGGCGATGGCTATCTGCCGCGCCGGGAGCTCGACGACGAGGCCATCCGGCGCGCGGGCTTGATCGTGGTCGGCTCGCGACAGCAGATCTTTTTGGATCGGCAGGCGGAGTTCGCGGAGCGCATCGAACGCGGGCTCGTGCGCGCCGAGGACCTTCACGAGCTGGGCGAGCTCCTCACCGGGCGCTGCCGCGGGCGGCGCGACGCGGACGAGATCACGCTCTTCAAAAACAATACGGGGATGGGAATCCAGTTTGCGGCAACCGCAAGGCTGATCTACGAGAAGGCGCGAGAGCGCGGCATTGGCACCGAATTGCCGTCGCAGTTATTCGTCACCGAGCGCGGAAGCCGAGCCTACTCGCCGTAAACGGGAGCTAATTTCCCGGCCGATCCGATCAACTCAGCGCGGCTTCCTTGCGCCCTGACTCTTGGCGTCTTTTGCCGAGGCCGGCCAAATTTCCTCCACGGCTACCGCCTTTACCCAGCCGATCGTGCCCTGAGGCGTGCGCGCCAGGTACCATTTTTCACCGCCTGCCGTCGCCTGGCCGAGCGGCGTCAGGCGCGCCCCTTTGGGCGCTATCTCGACGCGCGCCGAATATTCGTCCTGCTGCGCGTACAATTGGGCCTGGTCCTCTTTCACCGTTAGCCCCGCGGGAAGCACCGTCGGGGGAAGAGGCGCGCTCGGCTCCTGGCTCGTGCCGCCCGCGCGCCGCGCGCTTCCCGACCCCTTGATGCCCGGGCCGCTTGGCGGCCGGACCTGCTCCAGGCCTTTGCCATACTCGACGATCGCCTGTCCGAAAAGATAGTCCGCAGGGAAAAGGCAGAAGGCAAAAGCGACGGCGTTGAGGGCGGCGCGTTTCACGGTTTGTGCCTCCGCGCGCGGTTTAGCGCGCAAACTTTTCGTACGGGACAGGCACGAGCTGATCGGCCGCGCTCGCGACGTCCTCATGCCATAGCTCAAGCAGCCGCCGGGCGATGGGGCCGGGTTTTCCATCGCCGACGGGCCGGCCGTCCCACGCGACGACGGGCGCAACTTTGATCGAGCTTCCGAGAAGCAGCATCTCCGCGGCCTCGCGCGCTTTGCCGACCGGGATATCGGCGACGACGACATCTCGGAGCATGCCCTCGTCGATCAGCGAGCGCGCGAGCTCGAGCATCCGCTGCGCGGTGATGCCGGAAAGGACGGCGTCGAAGCGCGGGTGAATGAATACCCGATCGCGGGTGACGAACGCGACGTTCATATTCGAGCTTTCGGCGACGTTGCCGCTCGCGTCGACGAAGATGCCGTTGTCGGCGCCCAGGTCTTTGGCCTCGACGACGACAAGAACGTTGGGTAGGTAATTGGTCGACTTCACCCTGGCAAAAAACGCCGGCTTGATCGGCACGGTGCTCGTCACCACCTTGACGCCCTCGGTGTAAAAGGAGTCGGGGTAGGCTTCGGGCTTGAAGACGATGACGTAAAAGCTGCTGCCGACGCATTCGCTCGGCGCGAGGCCGAATCCTCCGGGGCCGGCGGAAAGCCAGTAGCGCACCGAAGCTTCCCGCTGGCCGCTTGCGGCCGCGGTGTCGAGGATGATCTCGCGCAGCCGCGCGGGCGGGAAGGGCAGCGGTATGCGCGCCATCTCCGCGGAGCGGAGCAGCCGCTCGAGATGCGGATCGAGCTGGTAGAGCATGCCATGGGCGAGCGTTGCCGTGTCAAAGACGCCGTGACCGCGATGAACCATGTGATCGTCGAGCGGAACGACCATCAAGGCCGGATCGGTGACGATGCCGCCGAGGATGCTCGAGTACATCGCGTAGAAGTTGCCTGCCTTCGCGTGCGCGCTCTTGAGCAGCCGCTCTACGGCCTCGTCCGTCGTGAAGCGGGGCGTCGTTGCCATCTTATGCGAACCTCCGCCGGATCGACCCTTGTGGCACGGGCGAGCGAAAGCCTAGAGACGCCGGCTGAGGGAGCGCGCGCCTAGTCCTCGGGCGCAATCTGTTCCTCCGACGGGGGCTTTTCCGCGGCGAGCTTTTTTTTGAGCACGGCCAGAGCCGTGTACATGATCGCGCTCAGACCGATCGTGGCGAGAAACCAGTTCTCGCGCAACAGGAAGCGGCCGCTTTGCCCGTCAAATTCGATCACGCCCAAAACGAAAGCAAGAATGAGCCCCCACACCCCGGCGGCAGCAAAATGATAGAACTGGCGTCGCGCGGCCCAATCGGTTAACCCTTTGATTAAGTTCCTCCCCATCCGTCTTTGCCGCGGATCTCAGGGTTGTAAGGCCATGCTAACAGAATCGGCCGCCGGGGTCACCCGAGAAATGAGATCGCCGGGCGGCCGCGAAAGCGGGCGGCGACCTCCCAGGGCTCGTTGGCAAAGCCGGGCCAACAATGTTAGTAAAAATCCCAGCGTACGAACCCGCGAAGGTGCTAAGGAGGAAAGCAATGACGAGAATGCGGAGACCCCTTGGGTTCTCAGTCTATGTCCTGGTCGCGCTCATCTCTCTTTCGCCATCGACAGGCGCCCTCTACGGCGCGCCCGCCGCAGCCCAAGATCAGGATTGGCAGGCGAAAAAGATCGTCCCGTATGTGCCCACGCCGCAAGATGTGGTCGAAAAGATGCTCGAGCTGGCGGAAATCAAGAAAGGCGATGTGGTTTACGATCTCGGATCGGGCGACGGCCGAATCGTGATCACAGCGGCGAAAAAATACGGCGTGAGGGCGGTCGGTTTTGAGATCGACCCGGAGCGCATCAAGGAATCGCGCGAAAATATAAAGAAGGCCGGGGTCGAAAAGCTGGTCGAGATCCGCCAACAGGATATCTTGACGGTCGACGTGAGCCCGGCGTCGGTCGTGACCATGTATCTTTTGCCGGACGTAAACCTAAAGCTCCGGCCTACGCTCTTAAAGCAGCTCAAGCCCGGCTCCCGGGTCGTCTCCCACGATTTCGACATGGGAGACTGGAAGCCGGACCGGGTGGTCAACATGGGCGACTCGGCAACCATTTATCTTTGGCGCATCCGGCCAGGGAAATAGCCACCGCGCCCAGTGAAAAAATGCGCGGCGATTCTTACCAAGAGCAGAATTAAATAGAGGAGGTTTAATCATGAAGATCGGGTTTGGGCTGGGAAGGAAGCTCGCGATCTTAACCGTTTTTTTGGCCGTCGGCGTCGCGTCCGGCGGTTCAAGCTATGCGCAGGAGCCCTTCTACAAGGGCAAGACCATGCGCATTGTCGTCGGCTTTGCGGCCGGAGGGGGCTTCGATACCTATGCGCGCGTGATCTCGCGCCATATGGGCAAGCACATTCCCGGTCATCCGACAATCATTGTGGAAAACATGGCCGGAGCCGGCAGCCTGATTGCCGCCAACCACGTTTTCAAGGTTGCCAGACCCGACGGCCTTACGATCGGCCACTTCGGCGGCGGCCTTTTCATGCAGCAGCTGCAGGGCGGCGCCGGCATCGAGTTCGACGCGCAGAAGTTCGAGTTTCTCGGCGTCCCCGTGCAGGACACGCGCGCGTGCGCGCTGACCCGAGCGAGCGGGATCACCAGCATGGAACAGTGGCTTGCGGCCAAAACGCCCGTGAAGATCGGCGCGACGGCGCCGGGAGACCTCGTTCATGACGCGCCCAAGATTTTGCGGGCCGCGCTCAATCTGCCGGTACAGATCGTTTCCGGGTACAAAGGCACCGCAGATATCCGTTTGGCGGCGGAGTCCGGAGAGCTGGCGGGCGCCTGTTGGGGATGGGACTCCATCAGAGCGACATGGCGAAAAGCGCTCGAGTCGGGCGAGGCGATTGTGATCGTGCAGATGGTATCGAAGCCCCATCCGGACCTGCCGAAGGTACCGCTCGCGATCAGCTACGCGAAGACGGACGAGGCGCGGCAGCTAATCGAGAACGGCATTACCGTCCCGGCGATCACGAACCGCCCGTACGTCCTTCCGCCCGGCACTCCGAAAGAGCGGGTGCAGCTCCTGCGCAAGGCTTTCATGGACACCATGAAGGACCCGGAGTTTCTCGCAGACGCGACCAAGTCCAAGATCGACATCGACCCGCTGAGCGGCGAAGAGGTGCAGAAGATCGTGAGCGGCATGTTCAAAATCTCGCCGTCCGTGCTCGCGCGCCTGAAGGAAGCGCTAAAGTAATCGAAGTCATGCCTAGCGGGGAGCGGTGGTACAGAGGCGCGCGCGCCGACGAAACCCGCCGGCTCGCAAATGCGGTCCTATCGCCGCATGGATGGCGGCTCAATGGAGGTTGAACGTCTCGCGATAGGCTTTGCGATACGCCTGATGGTTGCGCACGAGCGCGTTCCAATCCGTCTGCCAAACGCGCACGCCTTTGAGCTTGGCCAGATCGCCGCTCGGCTCGACATCCGCTCTTGAAGCCTGGCGGTAAATATTTTCTTGCATGAATCTTTGCGCGTCCTCGGAAAGCATAAAATCGATGAAGAGCTTGGCGGCCGCGGGGTGGGGCGCGTTTGGCGCCATGACGATCGTAAACGGCGGCCGCTGCGTCTGGGGCTCGATCGCCACCCAGCCGGTCGGGCATCCTCGTTTGACTGCGTCGTTGGCCTGATTGAAGTTTACGGGAAAGGCGAGGGCCACCTCGCCGGCGCACAACAGCTGCATCATGAGCGTCTTACTTCCCTGGAAGACGGGCCGTTGCTCGGCGAGCGCGCGCATGAAGTTAGCGCCTTTTTCTTTGCCCATGATCTCGAGCACCGAGGCGTACCAGTATTCCTCCTCTTCATCCATCATGATCTTGTCGCGCCACTTGGGCTGGAGAAGATCTTCGTAGCTCCGCGGCACGTCCTTCGCGCTCCCACAGATACCGGGGCTCGTGCATGTGGGCGTCCGCGTCGATCACTTTGAGTCCTTTCCACATGGTCGTTCTCCCTCGAATCGATTCAGGCGGCCTCTTGCGCGTGAAAACCAGCTCCCTGGATCACGGCTCCACGAGCGGGCGCAACTTCGAGGTTCGGCTGCCGCTTGACGCGCGTCGGCGGTTTCGACTAGCCTGCGGCTTAGTCTTGAGCCGATGTTTGGCTTCGCCATGGGCGATCGATCCAGGAGGTGTAAGGTGAAGAGGACTTGCGGAATACTTTTTTGCGTGCTCCTCTGGACTCTGGATGCCGCCGCGCAGGCGCCTTTCTATCAAGGGAAGACGATCACGGTGATCGTCGGCACGCCGCCGGGAAATCTCTACGACTTGTGGGCGCGGCTTGTCGCCGCCCACATGGGGAAACATATCCCTGGAAACCCCGACTTCATCGTGCAGAACATGCCGGGCGCGGGCCATGTCGTCGCCGCCAACCATCTTTATTCGGTCGCCAAGCCCGACGGCTTGACCGTGATCGGCTCGATCATTCCGTCGCTCTATCTCAACCAGCTCATCGGCAGGCAAGAGATACAGTTCGACTGGGCCAAGTACACCTGGATCGGCTCGCCCGCGCGCGGCGATTCGCAGATGTACATGCGCGCGGATACGCCGTACAAGACAATCGAGGACGTGCGCACGGCGAAAGAGCCGCCCAAATGCGGCGCGACCGGAGTGACGGGCCCCGACTCTTATCTGCCGAAACTGATGCAGGAAGTCGTCGGCGCCAAGTTCAATATCGTTACCGGCTATCCGGGAGGAACCGACATCGATCTTGCCGTCGAAAGGGGCGAGATTCACTGCCGCGCCTTCACGATCGAGGCCTTCTTCGGCCGCGAGCCGTACCATACGTGGCGCAAGAAGGGCTTCGTGCGAAATCTCTTTCAAACCGGCGCCAAGCGCGACGAAAGGCTCCCCGACACGCCGACGGTCGCCGAGCTGATGGACAAATACAAAACCGCGGAGTCCGGCCGCCGGCTCGCCGCCGTCTTGCTTGCCGCGGGCTCCATGGGAAGGCCGATGCTCGGGCCTCCGGGCGTGCCGGCCGAGCGCGTCAAGATTCTGCGCGATGCTTTCAAGAAAACGATGGCCGATCCGCAGTTCCAGGCCGAAGTCAAGAAGAGAAACTACGAGTTTGATCCGGTGAGCGGCGAAGAGCTCGAGGCGATGGCAAAGGAAGTCACGAGCCAGCCGCCGGAGATTATCGCGCGCCTCAAACAGGTTCTGGGGAACTGAAAGAAACTTCGATCGCCAGGCCGCGCGCGGCGCCGGTCGAAAACTGGCGAATACCCGAGGAGCTACGATGGCGAACGAGCTTCGAGCGCGAATCGCGTTTGTGAGCTGCGGCCCGGCGACGCGGCCGCATTACGGCAGCATGGCGCCGGTAATCCCCAAAGACGTGAGCGCGGAGTTTCACGGCCTGGGCCTGTACGGGGACAATCTCTACGAGATCGAGGGAAAGAAGGCCGCAATCGTCGAGAAGACCAAAGCGCTTGTCGAGAGCCATCGCTGGGACGGCGTGATGGTGACCGCGGCCCCGCCCGAGGTTCTCAATCCGGGGCTGCTCGCCGATCTCAAGGCGGCTCTGACGGCGCCGGTTACGACGGCTTTGAACGCTTGCGTCTCCGCCCTCCGCGCGTTCTCGGCGAGCCGCGTGCTTCTCTTGACGCCGTTCGACGAGCGGCTGAACGGGCTCATCTGCGCTCATCTGGAGCGGCGGAATATCTTCGCAATCGCGCCGCGGCCCTTCAAGGAACTGCACGACGCCATCAAGCTCAAGCCGGAAGAGGTTTTTGAGCACGCAAAAAGGGCGCTCGCAGAGGTCGGCAAGGTGGACGCGATCTATTTTCAAGGCGCGGTCCTCGATCCGATAAAAGTCCTGGACAGGCTCGAGAGCGAGCTGCGGATCACCGTGATCGCGAGCAACCCGGCGATGCTCTGGTTTATGCTCGCCACGCTGGGGCTGACTTACCATATCCAGGGTTACGGCAGGCTTTTGTCGGCGTGGCCGCCGCCCGGGCAAACGTAAAGCGCCGCGCGTGAGCGAGAGTTCGACAGAGATCAACGTGCTGAGCGGCGGCGCCGTCGAGCCGGGATTAAGAAAAGTCGTCGATGCTTTCCGGCGCGCCACCGCGCGCCGTGCGAGCGTCGCATTCGCAACGGCTCCGGAGATTCGAAAGCGGCTCGCCGGCAAAGAGCCGGCGGACGTGGTGATCGCGCCCGCGGATCTGGTGCGCGAGCTGGCGCGGCAAGGCAAGCTGCGCGAAACCGAGCGCGCAACCGTCGGGCGTGTCGGGATAGGCGTGACGGTGCGCGAAGGAGCCGAGTTACCGGGCATCGCCACCGTCGAGCAATTTAAAGATTCACTGCTCCAGGCCGAGGCGGTCGTTTACAATCAGGCATCGACCGGGATTTACCTGGAAAGGCTCTTCCAGCGGCTCGGAATCGCGGAAAAACTCCAGCGCAAAGCGAAGCGCTACCCCGACGCGGCTGGCGTGCTCGATCGCGTGGCCCGAGGCACGGGGCGGGAAATCGGCCTCGCCGCCGCGACCGTGATTGTTCAGGCGAAGCGAGCCGGACTGAAATTCGTCGGCCCGCTGCCGGCGGAAATCCAAAACTACACGGTGTACGAGGCGGCCGTGACGGCCGCGGCGAAAAGCGTGGAGAATGCGCGCGAGTTTGTGCGCTTTTTGGCGAGCCCGGAGGCAAAAGCGGAGTTTTCGGCCGCGGGCATCGAGTAGAAACCGATCCAAAGGAGTATGGTAAAGCGTTTGCGGCAACTTGTAGAATCTATCCTCGCCCGGACGGTTACAAACAAGGGCCGCCAGCGGACGAAAGGAGCCAGCATGAGACGGATCACGGTTTTTTACGCGGGAGCAGTCGCGGCAGCCGCCGCCGTGTTCTTGACCGTCTACCCGCAGCGACTCGCCAGCCAACAGAAGGCGCCGGCGGTGGCGATCGACGACGATGACATCGGCGGCGTGGTCAGGAGCGCGAGGGGGCCCGAGGCGGGCGTTTGGGTCGTCGCGGAGACCACGGAGCTGCCCACGCGTTTTACGAGAATCGTGGTCACCGACGATCAAGGCCGTTATGTGATCCCCGATCTTCCCAAAGCGACCTACAACGTGTGGGTGCGCGGCTATGGGCTCGTCGACTCGCCGAAAGTCAGGTCGAAGCCCGGGAAGATCTTGAATCTCAAGGCGGTGATCGCACCGAGCGAGGCCGCAGCGGCGGAGTACTATCCCGCGATCTACTGGTATTCGATGATGAAGATTCCCGATAAGAGCGAGTTTGGAGGCAAGGGAAAATTTCCGGAAAAGATCACCCAGAACCAGTACCTGAACCTGATGAAATCCAACGGCTGCGCCAACTGCCATGCGATCGGCGTCAAAGCCATGCGCGCCTTTCCCGAGAACGTGCCGTTCCCGTTCGGCAAGTTCGCCAACTCCGAGGAGAGATGGTTTCGCCGGATCCAGTCGGGCCAGGGGGGGCACACGATGTTTCGCGATGCCGTCAAGCAGCTTGGCGGCGGGAGCATTCGCTACCTCGCCGATTGGACCGACCGGATCGCCAAAGGGGAGCTGCCGCACGCAAAGCCGCCGCGTCCCGAGGGGATCGAACGCAATATCGTCGTCACCCATTGGGAATGGCTTAACGAAAAGCACTACCTGCACGATCTGATCTCGTCGGACCGGCGCTTTCCGACGGTGAACGCTTACGGCCCGGTCTACGGCTCGACCGAGTTGAGCGTCGATCTTATTCCGGTCCTGGACCCGAAGACGCATACGGCGCGCGATTTGCCGGCCCCCGTGCGCGACCCGGATACGCCTGCGGCCATGCGCGAGGGCCCGCTTCAGCCTTCGCCCTACTGGGGAAACGAGGTCCTCTGGACGAGCAAAGCGAACAACCACAACGGCATGTTCGATCGCAAAGGGCGCGTGTGGTTTGCCGCGGCGATCCGCGGCCCGAACAACCCGGCCTTTTGCAAGAAGGGTTCGAGCCACCCCTCGGCCAAAGTGTTCCCGACGGAGCGCGCCAATCGCCATCTCGCGATGCTCGATCCGAAGACCATGGAGTACACGTTTATCGACACCTGCTTCGGCACCCATCACTTGCAGTTAGACGCCAACGATAGGCTGTGGACCAGCGGCGGCGGCCAGGTCGTCGGCTGGCTGGACATGAAGATATTCGACGAGACCGGCGATGCCGCCAAAGCGCAGGGCTGGACGCCGATCGTTCTGGACACCAACGGAAACGGCAAGCGCGACGCGTACGTCGAGCCGAACGAACCGGTGGATCCGACCAAAGACAAGCGCATCTCGGCCGGATTTTACGCCGTGATGCCGAGCCCGGCGGACGGCTCAATCTGGGGTTCCTATCGCAGTTTTCCCGGCAGCATCGTGCGCATCGTTCCCGGGCCGAATCCTCCGGAGACGGCGCTCGCGGAAATCTATAATGTGCCTCTGCCGGGATTCGGGATCCGCGGCGCGGACATCGACAAGCAGGGCGTCGTGTGGGCGTCGCTCGCGAGCGGGCATCTGGCAAGCTTCGACCGGAGAAAATGCAAGGGGCCGCTCAACGGCCCAAAGGCGACCGGCGATCATTGCCCCGAGGGCTGGTCGTTCTATCAGTATCCCGGTCCCGGCTTTCAGGGAATCGGCGACAACAGCGCCGAGTCGAGCTACTACTCCTGGGTCGATCAGCACAATACGTTCGGCCTCGGCGAGGACGTGCCGATGTCGACCGCGAACCTCCATCACGGTCTGGTGGCTTTGAAGGACGGGAAGATGATCCGCATCCTGGTGCCCTACCCGCTGGGATTTTACGCGAAGGGTTTCGACGGGCGCATCGACGATCCGAACGCCGGCTGGAAGGGCCGCGGCTTGTGGAGCTCGAGCGGCGATCGGGCGCCGTGGTTGATGGAGCGCGGCAAAGGCTCCAAGCCTCTCGCCGTCCACTTCCAGCTGCGTCCCCATCCGCTGGCGAAGTAAAGAGCGCCAGGCGAGAAGATTCATGAGCGTTACCGTCTACCCGGCGCGGGCGCCTCTCTGCGTCCCTTATTGGAACGGGAGGACGTACAAAAGCATCCTGCGGTCGTTTGCGTCGGGGACCGTCGTCGCCGGCCCCGAGCTTTGCGCCCTGGAGTCGCTGCTCGAGAAAAAATTCCGCGCGGCGGATACCGTTCTTTGCGGCTCGGGAAGCTTGGCGCTCGAGATCGCGCTCCGCGCATGCGGTATCGGACGGGGAGACGAGGTCATCATCCCGACGTTTTGCTGCACGGCCGTCGTGCCGCCGATTCTGGCTGCCGGAGCGCTGCCCGTCTTGAGCGATGTGGGCGGCGAGCTCAACATCGACGTGGAGTCGGCCGCGGCGGCCATGACGCCTAAGACCAGAGCCGTCGTCGTGCCTCACCTTTTCGGAAACCCCGCGGACATCGAGCGGATCGCGGCGCTTGCGCAGGAAAGGAATATCCGCGTGATCGACGACGCCGCTCAGGCGCTGGGCGCCACCGTCCATGGCCAGCCGGTCGGGAGTTTCGGCGACGCCGGCATCCTCAGTTTCGGCGCCGAGAAGGTTTGTTTCGGTCTCGGGGGAGGAGCGGCGTTTTCGCGCAAGAGAGAAGTTGCCGCGGGGTTAAAGGCAGACTTATCGCCACCCCGGTTTTGTTCTGTCGTTGCGACTCTCGGGTCCACGCTGGTGTGGCGGCGGTGGCGACGCTGGACCTTTCCGCTGGAGGCGGCGCTTTCGCGAGCAAGGAAGAGCGGGCCCGACCTGCCGCCGGCCCCCTATCGCAAAGAAGCGATGGCCAACCTCAAGGCGGCTGTCGCCGTGAGTCTCCTCGAGGCGTTGCCCGAGAACCTCGCCGCCCGACGGGCGCGCGTCCGCGCCTACCAAAGCTTGCTCGGCACAACCGAAGGGCTGGAGCTAGTGCCGCATCGAGACGGGTCGGCGTGTCTGGCGCAGGTCGTTCGGATTTTGCCCAAACGAGCGGGCGAGGATCGGGCCGCGCGCGCCATCGGCGCGCTCCGCAAAGCCGGTTACGAAGTCCAGGGGAGCTATGTGCCCATCCATTTGATTGCCCGTTACGCCGGCTTGGCGCGAAGGGCTTTGCCGTACGCCGAAACCGTCTGGCCCGATTTGATCGAGCTCCCGTGCGAGCCGGACGTGAGCCTCGACGACGTAGAACGCATCGCCGCAATCGTCAAGCAAGCGGCGCAAAATTGAGGCGCTCGCAAAGCCGCGCGGTTGCGGAGAAGATTCGTGCCTTCAGGGCGGCAATCTTGCCAATGCGCCTTTCGTTTGCGTAGTATCGCTAGCATGGAGGCTGACTCGCCGCGGCGCGGCGAGTGAAGTTTGCGGGTCCGCCCAACCAGCAAAAGGAGGCGCTTATGAGCTTTATCGGCCGAGCCATTTTTATTGCGTCCTGGGTCGTTGCGGGAGCAGTGCAAGTTTCGGCGGCGGAAAAACCGTTCTACGAAGGAAAAACGCTCACCTTGCTCATCAACTATGCCGCGGGCGGTCCTACGGACATCGAGGGCAGGATCGTCGCGCGCCATCTCGCCAAGCACATCCCCGGACAACCGTCGATCGTGCCGCAGAATATGCCGGGCGCCGGCGGCGTTACAGGGATGAACTTTCTCGGCGAGGTGGCGAAGCCCGACGGCCTGACCTTGGGCTACTTTACCGGACCCTACAATCACAGGATGATGCGCACGCCGGCGCTGCGCGTCGATCTCATGAAGCTTCCGTATATCGCCTCGATTCAGGGAGTCACGGTTTGCTACATTCGCTCCGACGTTCCCCCCGGCATCAAAAAGCCCACGGATATCGCGAAGGCGGAGCGCTTCCGCGCCGGAGGGCTTTCCTACGACAGCAACAAGGATCTCCGCTTCCGACTTGCGTTCGATTTGCTCGGAGTCAAGTACGATTACGTGACCGGATACAATAGCAGCAACGACGCGCGCCTTGCGGTCCAGCGAAACGAAATCCAGTACCACGACGAGAGCATCCCGGGTTACCGCGGCGTGGTGGAACCGCAGATGGTGAAGACCGGCATGGTGACGCCGATCTACTATCACGACGTCTTTAGCGCCGACGGCACGCCGAAAAGCAGCCCGGATTTTCCCGAGCTCGTGTCCTTCACTCAGGTCTATACGCAGATCTTCGGCAAGCCGCCGTCGGGGATCAAATACGAGGCGCTCAAAGCGGCGAACATCGCGAGCGGGAACATGTCGCGCGTCGCGCTGATGCCGCCGGGCTCGCCGCCCGAGGCCGTCGCGGCGCTGCGCCAGGCGTTCGCGTCGCTCTCCCGCGACGAGGAGTTTATCGCCGACGCCAAGAAGGTCATGAAGTTTCATCCGCGCTTCGACACCGGCGAGGAGGGCGAGAAGCTCCGGCAAAAAATTCTCTCGGTGCCGAACGAGCTGGTGGATTTCATCCGCCAGTTTATCGATCAGGCGCGAAAGTAGCGGTTTTGAACAAGCGGCCGGCAGGCGTTGCGGAGCGATCCGCGACCGAGGCCGCAAGGTGCGAAAGTTATGGCGGAGTTTCGAATCATCGATGCCGACGGGCACGTTCAAGAGCTGGACGAGGAGCTGAGCGAGTTTATCGGTCCGCCCTATAAAGACCTCGAGTGGCACAAGAGCTACTCCTTCTGGCCCGGCCTAACGCTCGACGGCTATCTGCGCTCTCTGCGAAAACCCGGAGGTTGGGTCGGCCGGGGTCGGGGGCCCAACGCGCAGCACTGGCTCGATTTTCTGGATAAAAACGGGATCGAAATGACCGTGCTCTACCCGACGCAGGGGCTTACGCACGGCGTGATCCGAGATCGCGATTGGGCGGTCACGCTCGCGCGCGCGTATAACGACTGGCTTTATCATCGATTCATGCAGGTAAGCCCGCGGCTCGTCGGCGTGGCTTTGCTGCCGGTGCAGGATATCGACGAAGCGGTCAAGGAGCTCAGCCGCTGCGTGAACGATCTGGGGATGGTGGGCGCGGTGCTACCCGCGGTCGCGCTCGGCGGAAAGCTCTTTAGCGGACCGGAGTTCTATCCGCTGTGGGAAGAGGCGCAAAAGCTCGACGTGCCGGTTTCTACGCACGGCGGGTTGAGCATTCCCCACATCGGCCTCGATAGCGTCACCAATTTTACCGTCGCGCACACGCTCGAGCACCCCTTCGCGCAGATGCGCCAGCTCGTGAGCATGATTTTCGAAGGCGTGTTTGAGCTGTTCCCGCGGCTGCGTTTCGGCTGCCTGGAGTGCGGCGTCGGGTGGGTGCCGTGGCTCATGGATCGGATGGACGAAGAGCAGGAAAGAAAAGGCCAGCACTCGCCGAAGTGCAAGCAAAAGCCGAGCGCGTATATCCGCCGGAATGTCTTTTTTGCGGCGGAGGTCGGCGAGAGCGCGCTGCCGCTGGCGGCGCAGGTCGCGGGCGAGAATGGAATCGTCTGGGCATCCGATTATCCGCACGAGCGCGACCAGCGGGATTTTAGCGAAGACATTCCCCTGCTCACCCGCCGGGCCGACGTCGCCGACGAATTAAAGAGGAAGATTTTCTTCGATAACGCAGTGCGTTTTTACCCGCGCCTGGAGGCGCGCGTTGTCCAGAGTCAGGCCGCGCGCGCTTCGGGATAGGGCCATCGAGGCGGATGAAGGGAGCGCTTCATGGAAGCAGCAAAGCAAGTCATTGACGGGGATGGCCACGTGATGGAGGACATCGCGGCGATCTGGAAGTACATGCCGGAGGAATACGTCGGCAGAAGCTTCTCGGACATCCGCGGCAAGAGTCCGTTTCCGCCGATCGATCATCTCCATTCCGCCAACCGGCATTTTACGCCGCGCGGCGCGTTCGCGAACGTCGGTCCCGACGGCTGGGAGAAGTTTCTCGACGAAGTCGGCATTCACTCGACCGTGCTCTATACGAGCGCGGGATTGAGTTTCGGGAAAATCGTCAGCCGCGACTGGGCGATCGAGCTGGCGCGGGCTTACAACAACTGGATCTACGACGTTTATCTCAGCCGGAGCAGGCGCTTTCGCGCGATGGGGCTCATTCCCCTGCAAGAGCCCAGAGAGGCGGTCGTCGAGCTGCGCCGGATCGTCAGGGACTTGGGCATGTGTGGCGCGATGCTCCCTTCCACCGGCGCGAACATGGCGCATCTCGGCTCGGAACAGTACTGGCCGATCTACGAGGAAGCGGAGCGCCTGGGATGCGCGCTCGCCATCCACGGCGGCGCGCACGAAGGGATGCTGCTCGACGACATGAGTCCGTACGCGCCGGTGAACGCGCTCGGCCACCCCTGGGGGCAGATGGTCAACTTTGCCGGGATCATCTTCAACGGCATTTTCGACAGGTTTCCCGGAGTTCGCATTGGCTTTTTGGAGGCGGGATGCTCCTGGGCGCTCACGTGCGTGGAGCGGTTCAATCGCTCGTGGGCGAGTCACGTGCAGTACGACCCGCGCGGTCGTTTTCTCAAGCTCCGCGGCGGCGAAAGCGTGGGCGATTACATTCGCCGGCACGCGGAGGAAGGGAGGATTTTCATCGGCGTCGAAGGAAACGAGCTGACGATCGCCGACGCGGTGCGCGTGCTCGGGAACAAGCCGTTCATCTTTTCGTCGGACTATCCCCACGAGGTCGACGCGGAGACCTGCAAGGCGGAGCTCGAAGAGCTGCGGGAAAACCCGCGGCTCAGCGCGGCGGACAAAGAAGCCGTTCTTTTTCGAAACTCGCAGCGGTTCTACCGGCTTGCCGGCGAGTGAGCGGGCCGGCGATGAAAAGCGGGCTGGTGCGGGGAATTAAGCACAGCGAGTCGTACGCCACGACCCTGGACATGCGCGCGAAACAGCTGGCTGCCGACGTGTTTTCGACTCCCGCCATGATTAGCCTCATGGAAGGAACGTGCGTGCGTCTGGTCGCGCCGTACTTGGAGGAAAACGAGCAGACCGTAGGCATTCATGTGGACGTAAGGCACATGGCGCCCACGAAAATCGGCCAGACGGTGACGGTTACGGCGGAGCTTTTGGAAATAAAAGACAACAAGCTTCGGTTTGCCGTATCGGCGGTTAACGATCGCAACGTGAAGATCGGTGAGGGAACCCACCGAAGAGCGCTCATCAATACCAAGGAATTTGCCGCCGGCGCGTAAGGTCCCGCGCCCGCGCAAAGCACCGCGTAAACGAACCTAACAGAGGGCCGGATGAAACCGTAGGGTGGGTTGAGCCTTGCGAAATCCGCCGCGCCTGTCTTCTGTCTCCTGTCTTCTGACTTCTGACTTCTGTCTTCTGAGTTCTGACTCCTGACTCCCGACTCCTGTCTGCCGCGAGAAGCTTAGAGTCGATCGGGTTGCTTCAGCCGCGGAGCAGACGCCTCGGCCGCCAGTGGTGCGCGCGGTGCATTTCGACATAATCCGGCCGGGCGAACAACTTTACGAGCGCCACCCCTGCGACAAATCCCCCGACGTGCGCCCAGAAAGCCACGCCGCCCACTTCACCGCCGAAACTGGCAAGGCCGCTCACGAACTGAATCAGAAACCAGTAGCCGAGCATGACCCAGGCGGGCAGCGCCATCGAGGTGATAAAGAAGCCGAGCGGGACGAGCGCGTAGACGCGCACGTTGGGGTAAAGCATCAAGTAGCCGCCCATCACACCGCTGATCGCTCCCGATGCGCCCACCATCGGGATCGGCGATCTCGGATCGGTCAGCACCTGCCCGAACGCCGCCGCCAATCCGGATATCAAATAAAAGGCGAGGAACCGCAGCCGCCCCATCGAATCCTCGACATTGTTGCCGAAAAGCCACAAGAACCACATGTTGCCCAGAAGGTGCAGCCAGGAACCGTGCAAGAACATCGAGGTAAAAAGATGCAAGACCTGACGCCCGGGATCGGTGAGGCAAACGAGGCCTGGACCCATCGGGAACGGCGTTCCCGCCGCAAGCGTGCCGGTTAACTCGCCTGGAATCAATCCCAGTTCGCAGACCGATTTGGCGAGCGCCAGCTCGCTTCCCGCACATTGCACCGCAACCCAGCTCAAGATATTGAGGCCGATCAAGCTTCCGGTAACGATCGCCGGGTGTTGGGTTTCGTTCTCGTCACGGTAGGGAAACATGGTCGTCTTCTCGGGTTCCCAATAGCTGTATACATATCGCCGCAAAACGCAAGAGCGGCCGGGAATTCGCTCCGTCATCGTACCTTGGCGGAGAAATAGCTCGTCTGCGCGTTCACAAAAACGGGCGCCATCCGGCGCTCCTAAAGCCGCAGCGGCCGAAGCGCGCGGCGCTTCGCGCAAAAAGGTAGAGCGTATTTTTACTTGCCGGCGCGGAGCCTTAGATGGGCTGGGTTTGTGGTTGCCGCGGCAGATAACAGAATCGTTCTGCGCTCACGGTGTGTTCAAAGGAATTTGGCTCTGGCTTGACGTTCGGACCACGCCTATGACGGCCGCAGCACGGGCCGCCGCCGGCCGGAGCCGGCGGCGGCGTCCCGTTGTTTGATTCGTCAGTATCTCGTGCTGCCGCTTCCACTGAAGCTTCCGCTGCCGGTGGCGCTGCCGCCCGATGGGGACCTTCTCTGCGTATCGGATTCAGTCGTTGATCGGCTTTCTCCCGATGTTCTGTCGCCCTCCACCGTGGCTTCTCCACGAATGGGACCACGGTGGCTTACATCAACGTCGCGGGCGGCGCAGCCGGCCAGTAACGCGAGTGCAAAAAGGCCGGTAGTGAGATGGCGGTACCAGTTGCTTGCCATAGCTTCACCTCCTTTGCGTTTGCCGACCAGGAACTGCATTTCCCATGCCAGCGGCAAAGACGGCGAAAACAACCTGCGGATATTGGGGAACTAAATCGAGCAACCGGCCAGAACTGTCGCGTCCGATGAGTTACGCCACTGTTGCCGGACTGAAACAAACGCGCCTTTGCGATGTCACGCCGGAGAAACGCGCGCGGCCGTCGGAATTCGCCTGAATCGTTTACGATAGAATCCCGTTCACCGCTTCCATCAGCGTCGCCGCATCGCGAGCGCTCACAATCGAGCGGGCGGCAGATATCAGCGCCGACCGCTGCTTGTCGTCCAAAATCCCCTCGCAGCACGAATGCACCTTTGCTTCGAGCTCCGCGTCCGTGAGCGGATTTTCCGGCCCGCCGCGGTAGCGCTCGTCGGCCCACCCTTCGACGGTTCTGCCGTCTTTCAGGCGAATCGTGATCCGCGAGCGCATTTTATCGAACCCCATCCTTTCAATGGCCGGGTCAAGCCGCGTCGCAATGCGGCGCTGCATCGCCTGCATCGGCGCCGACGCTACAAACTCGTCCGAGAATTCGCGTTTGCCCGCTTTGCGCGCGAGCGCGATCATCGCCAGCGCCGCCGGGAGCGAGAATTTCGCCTGCAGGTGATTCGCCGCGACGGGGTAACGAATTGGTTTTAGAATGTTCGTGCCGGCGTACACTGTAACGGCGTCGATATCGTCGGGCTTGAGATCGTGCTCGGTGACGAGCTTCAACATCAGATCGATGGTCGGGTGCGTGAGCACGCCGCAGGGATACGGCTTGATGGAAACGCCGGGCTCGAGGATGCTCCACGTCTTTCCAAACCCTTGCGCGATCTTCTCCGGGCTCACCCCGCCTCCGTGAACGGCGTAAAAGCCCCAAGGTCCGTCGAGGGCGTCGGGATCGGCGGTAAAGCCGCGCGCGGCGAGAAGCGCGGCGGTCACGCCGTTTTCGGCGGCGCGCCCGACATGCAACGGCTTGGTCATCGTGCCGAAGTTGCAGCGAATGCCCGCGGCCATGCTCGCCGCGATGCCGAAGCCGCTTCTGAGCCTGTCGCCCTTCAAGGCCAGGAGCTTCGCCGCGGCCGCATACGCGCCAAACGTTCCCACGGTGCCGCTGGAGTGCATTCCGCGCAGATAGTGCTCGGGGAGCATCCACTCGGAGATCTTGCACTCCACCTCGAAGCCCGTGAGAAACGCGAGCATCAAGGACTTGCCGTCTATGCCGCCGAGCTTCTGCGCCGCCACGAGAGCCGCGGCCAGCGCCGGAACGGTGGGATGAGTCAACAGGCCGTAAACGTGCGCCGGATCGCGGCTCACCTGGCTGTCGTCCCAGTCGTGGGCGTGGCCGGCGGTGCCGAGGACCCGGGCCGCGATCGGAGCGGGAACTTTCTTCTTGCCGCGTCCCAAGAGAAGCGCGTCCGGCCGGCCGCCCGTCTCCTCGGCGTCTGCGATCAGAATTTGAACCGACTCTTCCTCGGAGCCGGCGACGAAAAGCCCGAGGCCGTCCAGCACACAGCGCGTGCCAACGCGAATCGCTTCCGCGGGCAGATCGTTAAAGCTCACGGCTTCGATGAACGCCGCCGCCGCGGCGGTCGTCTTTAGGCCCTGCGGTATTTTCGCAAACGCGTTTTCATCGGCTGTCATAGGTTCTCCCCCGTCATCCCTGCGGGACTCATGGAACCATAACAGAGAAAGCCAGGCTGTAACAGCGTCGCGCAAACCGCCGGTTGACATTGTCTCGGGTTGTCGGATAGTCAGCCGGAGGAGGTCGAAGATGGTGATCTTGCACGTGACTTTGCAATTGAAGCCGGAGCACGTCAGCGAATTCGTCGAAGTCGCTCGTTACGATGCCGAGCGCTCGGAGAGGGACGAGCCCGGGTGTCTGCGGTTCGACGTCATTCAGGACCGCGACGACCCGAGCCGGTTTTACTTTTACGAGGTCTATCGCGATGAGGCCGCGCTCGAGGCGCACCGCGAGACGCCGCATTTTAAATTCTACTTCGAGAAGGTCCAGCCGTGGCTTGCGGCGCCGCCCGAGCGGCGCTTGGGCAAAAATCTCGTACCGGCAGACGCCGCGTGGCGTTAAAGGAAATCCCCTGCGAGGAGGCGTTATGGGAGAAATTCTCGGGCTTGGCATCACGCATTATCCCGGGCTCTCGATGCAAGGGAACATCACGCGGCGCATCAAGATGTGCTTGGCTGATCCGGCGCTGCCGGAGCATCTTCGCTCGATCGAGAACTGGCCGGAGCCGATGCGCCTTCAGTGGGGAAGCGACGAAGGGCAGAAGCATTCGGACGAACATCGCCGGGACCTGATCGAGGGCTTTCGGCGCGCGCGCCGCGCGCTCGATGAATTCAAGCCGGATCTCTGCGTGATCTGGGGGGACGATCAATACGAGAACTACAGGGAAGATTGCGTCCCCGCTTTTTCTATCCTCGCCTACGACAGCGTTCAGGTGCAGCCGTGGCTCCACGATACGCGCGGCGCCAATTCCTGGAACGAGCCGAAAGAGAAAACTTTTACGATTCGCGGCCATCGCGCGGCCGGAAAATATCTGGCCGGCGCGCTCCTGCGAGAGGGCTTCGATGTCGCGTACGCCTACAAGCCCCTGCACGAAGGCTTGGGGCACGCTTTTGTCAACTCGGTGCTTTATCTGGATTGGGACCGCACGGGGTTCGCGTATCCGGTCGTGGCGTTTACGGTCAATAGCTACGGGCGCCATCTCGTCGGCAGTCAAGGCGTACCGCCGACGCCGTCGATGGGGCGAAAGCTCGAGCTGGCGGGCGATGACGACCCGCCGGGACCGCAGCCGTGGCGCTGTTTTCAGATCGGCGCCGCAACGGCGCGCTCGATGGCGTCAAGCCCGTGGAGAGTCGCTCTGATCGCCTCATCGAGCTGGTCGCACTCTTTTTTGACGGCAAAGCACGGACGCATGTATCCCGACGTGGAGTCGGACAGGCGCTACTTTGAAGCGCTGCGCGCGGGCGACTGGGAGACGTGGCGGAGTACGACCCTGGAACAGGCCGAGGACCGGGGACACCACGAGCTTTTAAACTGGTTTTGCCTGGCGGGCGCGATGGCGGAGCTCGGGCGAAAACCCGACGAGGCGGTCTTTCTGGAGTCGTGGATCTCCAACTCGGATAAGGTCTTTGCGGTTTTTCGTCCGTAGAAAAGACCGCGGCAAGCGGCCGGCCGCGATCCCGCCGCGCGAATCAGCGCATCGCGGCCGTCTTGCGGTTTAAAAAATCGATGAAAATGGCCGCGAGCTCGTCCAGCTTCTCGTCCCATTCCGCGCGCGGCGCCAGCGGCAAATCGTGATGCGTGGTCATCAGGTGATGGATCTCGCTGTCGGGGAGCAGCCGGTGGGCGTTCTCGCCGATCTGCCGGGAATGGGTGTTGTCGTTGCCGGGAACGATGCACGCCGGAACCGTGATCGATCGAAGCTCCTCTTCCGTCGCGCCGATGACCGGCAGCTCGGCGCCGCGAATGAAATACTCGCGCCAGTGCGACATGACGCGGATGAACCTCTCGGGGTCCATGCGCATCAGCCGCTCGCGGTTTTCCGCACGCTCGGCGATTCTCTCGCTGAAGTGCTCCATTTCACACACGGCGGCCATTCCGCGCGCGCGCGCCGCCCTGATGTACTGGCCGTAGTACTGCTCGGCGAGGCGCTCCGCGGCGAAGCGCCCGCCCGTGACGCGCCAGAGGAGAAGGCCGCGGACGGCGGCGCGGTGCCTGAGCGCAAACAGCAGCGATGTCCGGCAGCCCGAAGAGCTGCCGCCGACAAAAGCGGGAAGGCCGCCGAGCTGAGCGAGCAGCTCGCAAAGATCGTCCGCCCAGATTTCGTACTCCGAATCGTCGCCTTCGATCACGATATCCGAGAGGCCGCAGTTGCGCCGGTCGTGAACGAGAACGCGATAGCCGGCGGCGGCCACGCGCGCGGCCAGCGGCTCCACGCCGCCGAGGTCGCGCCGGCCGCCGGGCGAAAGCGCCACCCACGGACCATGGTCGCCGATGACCTTGTAGTGAATATTGACGCCGCGGACTTTTGTGAACGGCACCGGTGTTTACCTCCGCGCTCGGGCGCGGGCCTGGAGCCCGGCGAACGAGCGCGTCACAGACGATACCGACAACCGGCGCCGGGATCAATAACGAAGGGTAAAGCGCCTGCCATGTGGACATCTTCTCGGGATCGCGATAGAGGGTTGCCGCGAGAGGCTTTTGCTCCGGCCAGCGGCGAGCGAATTCTCAGAGGGAAAGCCGCGCATGCGTTTTGGAACGTTCAGCTATAATCCGGCCCGGCCCGATGTGCCCGAGCCCCAGCGGTTCAAGGAGCTGCTGGAGCAGATTCTGCTCACCGAGGAGCTTGGCTTCGACGAGGCCTGGTTCGCCGAGCACCATCATTCCGATTACGGAACGCTCGCCTCGCCCAATCTCATCATCGCCGCGCTCGCCGGCCGGACCAAACGGCTTCGGCTCGGCAACTTGGTCAACGCGGTGCCGCTCCACGATCCGATGCGCCTCGCCGAGGAGTGCGCGACCTTGGACATCCTGACCGGCGGCAGGCTCAACGTCGGCCTCGGCCGCGGGGTACCGCGCGACGACCTCAAGCACGGGATTGACACGGACACAGCGCGGGCGCGGTTCGAAGAAGGCGTCGAGATCCTGCTGCGCGCGTGGACCGAAGACACGTTCACGTTCAAGGGCAAGACCTGGAGTTACATCGATGTGTCGTGCCGGCCGCGGCCGGTGCAACGGCCGTATCCGCCGATCTATTACGGGGCGACGTCGCCGGAAAGCCCGCGCTACGTCGCGCGCCGGGGCTGGAATCTGGCTCTCGCGCGCCAGCCGATCGCCAACTGCGCGCGCGCCATCGCCGCCTACAGAGAAGAGCTTGCGGCGCTGGGAAAAGGACACGGAGACGCGATCCTGGTGCGTGACATCTATGTCGCGGAGACCGACGAGCAGGCGTGGGCCGAGGCGCCGCTGGAGATCACGCGCTTCTGGCAATTGGCCACCGACAACAATTGGCGCGACCCGATCACCACGGATGATCTGCCGCGATTCACGCAGCGCTTTTCCTATTTTCCTGGCGGGCTCTCGGTGGAGAAGATCGAACAGTGGGGCACGTCGCTGATCGGCAGCCCCGAGACGGTACTCGAAAAAGCGCGCGCGATCATCGAGGCCGCGCATCCGGACTGTCTCGTCGGGCTGTTCAGCTTCGGCGGACAGACGCACAAGCAGGTGACGCGCTCGATCGAGCTTTTCGGGACCCGGGTCATGCCGCGCTTGAAAGAGGAGTTTGCCGGCGCATGAAAGCGGTAAGGCGCGCGCCCGTCCCGCAGGCCGGCTTGAAGCGCTGCGAGCGCGGGCCGCCGAAAGCACGAGAGACAAGCGTGGAGAGAAACGGTTCGAAGAGGAAGGAGTTTCACCGATGCTGACGCTCTATTTCAGCCCGGGCGCATGCTCTCTGGCATCTCACATCGGCCTTGAAGAGACCGGCGCGCCCTACCAGGCCAAGCCGATCCTGCTCTCAAAAGGGGAGCAGAGAACCGAGGCGTATCTCAAGATCAACCCGCGCGGGAAAGTACCGGCGCTCGACGTCGACGGCAAGGTTCTCGTCGAAAACACGGCCATCCTCACTTATCTGGCGCGGCGATTTCCGGAGAAAAAGCTTCTGCCGCGCGATCCGTTCGAGGAGGCGCGCTGCATCTCGACGATGTGCTGGTTTTCCAGCATCGTCCATCCCTCGTACCAGCGCGCGAACCGGCCGGAGCGCTTTGCCGAGAGCGAGGCCGCCTACGCTGCGGTCAAGGAAAACGGGCGGAAATCGTTCTGGGCGAACTGCCAGGAGATCGACTCGATGTTCCAGGGAAAAGACTGGATCATGGGCAGCGAGTACACGCTCGTCGACCCGTACGCGCTGGTTTTTTACGGGTGGGGGCTGCGCGGCGGATTTCCGATGAGCGAACTTAAGGCCTACACCGCGTGGCGCGAGCGCATGCTGAATCGGCCGGCCGTGAGCAAGGTCCTGGAAGACGAGCGCAAGGTCGCGGCGTAGGACCCGTTCGGGCAGGAGCTCGCGCCCGCCGGCCGCTTTGTTTCGGTGGAACCGCCGAACCCGCTTATCTTTCCATCGCGAGCAAACGTCCCCAACCTCGAACCGGCGGGATAATGCCGGGGCGCACCAGGTCGTTCCATACTTCCGTCGTCAGGTTGGTGAAAGCCGGCTTGCCGAATTCCTCCTCCAGCGCCGGAACGACGTGCAGCGACAGCGCCGCTCCTCCGGGAACCGAGATCGCCTCCGCCTGAGGGAACGATCTTGCCGCCTCG
Source organism: Candidatus Acidiferrales bacterium (assembly GCA_035559995.1). Classification (GTDB taxonomy): domain Bacteria; phylum Desulfobacterota; class Binatia; order UBA9968; family UBA9968; genus DATMAM01. The sequence goes on along the minus strand of DATMAM010000051.1, from coordinate 38,506 downwards.
CGGCCCACGTCGAGGGCCATGTAGAGGCCTTCCTCCAGAGACATCGCGGCCGAGTCGGCGCCCCACTGATTGCGGCTCGTGATGCCGACGACGTCGATGCCGCCGTCGGCCAGATAGCGAGCGAGCGCGTCGTTGACGGGGTCGGCCCAGCGGCTCCCCACAGCGAGCTTTTTTAGCCCGAGATGCTTCATGGCGGCGATCAGCGCTTCGAGCGGCGCGTCGGTTGGAATTCCCGTTTTTTCGGTCGTCTCGTGGAGTAGATCGAGGACGCGCCGGCGGCCGAGCGCGGCCGAGACGGGCGCGCCGCCCAGGATGATGACCTGCGCCCCTTCGCGCGCGAGCGTCTCGACGCATTTCCAGTAATTGGCAAGCGCCTTCTCGACGGCCGCAAGCGTGTAATCCTCGATTCCGAGCACGGCCGAAACTTGCATCACGTCGAGCGGCACGAGCCGGTAGAACTGATAGCCGGCGCCGCGCTCGCGGCCTTCGTGCGACCGCGGCTGGATCATGCCGTAACGAAAACGCGGGAGAAAATTTTTTACATGGTCAGACATCGGCGCGCCTCCTCTTGCGAGCCGAAATTATCCCGGCGGAGCGAGAAACACAAGTCGAGACAAGCGGCGCTTCGTTTGGATGCCGGCGGAGTGCGCGTTCGCTCACGCGCCGGCGCGCGCCGAGAGGCCAATCCCGTAAAAGATACGCGGCGGAAATTTTACCCGCGCTTTCGCAGCGGGTGATAACGCGCCCCGCTTGGTAGCGCGACCCCCGGGGCGTTCGTCGGGACGGCAAAGCGCAGCGCCTCCGCTTGCTGTTCGATAAGCGGCGCGCCCGTCAGCGCGCCTCGCCAACCGGGGAAGCGTTCATCTTGCCTCAGGTGCCGGCCGGACAAGTGTGATATAAGTCGCCTGTGGACGTTAACGAGGATCCGAGTCAGCGGCTCGAGAGCCTCACCCCGCGAGCGGATGACGGCAGCGCAGCAACCGCCGCGGCCGCCGCCGAGCGCCCCCCACAAACGGTCTGGCCCGGTGTCCTCTTTTGGCTCGCCCTTGGCGCCGGCTATCTCGCGCTCGGCATGACGGCCTTTTTTAAAGATCTATGGTTTGTCGCGCCGCTGATCGCGGCGATCGTTATCGCTCAGGCGGTCGAGCGAGCGCCGAGGGTTCGGCGACTGTGTGGCAGGGTGATCACGGCTGCTGCGCTTGGCGGAATTATTTTCGGTAGCCAGTTGTTGATCCATAGAAACTCTCTCGATTTCAGAACCGAAATCCACGCCGAGGCCATGGTTGTCGCCATGTTTGTGGGAAGCTTTGCAATCCTTCTCTGCTTGCTGCGCGGGGTGCGTGGCCGCTTCTTTCCCGCCCTGGGCCTCGATCCGGCGTCCTCCTTGCACGCGACAGCCGCCGCGATGTTCGTCCTGAGCTTGATGTTCGTCGGCTGGCTGTTCGTGGCGCTGCTGGACGAGCCCGGGGAGACAATCCTGGTGGATCTCAAGGATCCGATCGTTGCCCTGCTCACGGATATCCCGCTCGCGCTGGCCGGCGTAGGCTATCTGATCAGGCGCGATCTCAGGCAAACTTTGATGCGCTTGGGGCTCGTTCCAATCACGTTCAGGGAGATGGGCGCCGCGGTGCTCGTAACCGTGCCGCTGGTGTTGGCGGTCGCGCTTTTCGAAAGGGCGGAGGAAGCGTTTTTGCCCGAGATTCACGCGCTGGAGGATCGATTTCCGATGAAGTTTGCCGATGTGTCGCCTGTTCTCGGAATCCCGGCGATGTCGCTTGCGGCTGGCGTCGGAGAAGAGGCGATATTTCGCGGCGCGCTCCAGCCGCGTTTCGGGATTGTTCTTACGTCGCTGCTGTTTGCGGCCATGCACATTCAGTACCAATTGCCCGGCATGATCTTGATCTTTTGGATCAGCGTCTTTTTGGGGATCGTGAGAAATCGAAAATCGACGACCTTCACGGTTTTCGTTCACATGGCGTACGACCTGATTGCGTTTTCGCTCGCCGAATTTTGAGAAGTTACGGATCGGCCGTGCGCAGGGTGCGCTTTGCCGTTTTTCTCGGGCGAGCGCGGGAGTGAGGCGCTCTTTCGGGCGAAAGCATGGCAAAAAAGTGGAACTTTCCGCGCTGAAGCTGCAGAATATCCCGGACGGCAGCGCGGGGCCGGCGGGCCGCTCTCCATTTCGGATCTTGTCGGAAGAGAAGCGTGGAAAAACGGAAGCTCGGAAAGACGGACATGGACGTAAGTGTTCTCGGTTTTGGCGGATCGGAGATCGGCTACCAGCGCGTGTCGGCGAACGCCGCAAAGAAGCTGCTGAACGAGGCGCTCGACGCCGGTATCAACGTGATCGACACGGCCGAGTGTTACGTCACGAGCGAGGAGCTTATCGGCACGGCGCTCGGCGCGCGGCGCAAAGAATACTATCTCTTCACGAAGTGCGGGCACGCTCGAGGTTGGAGTTATCCCGACTGGCGGCCCGAATCCCTGCTGGGAAGCATAGAGCGGAGCCTAAAGAGGCTGAAAACGGATCACGTCGATCTGGTCCAACTCCACAGCTGTTCCGCCGCGGAATTGCGCCGGGGCCACGTGATCGACGCGCTCAACCGGGCTCGCGAGCGCGGCTACACCCGATATATCGGCTACAGCGGCGACGGCGACGCCGCCCGCTTGGCCGTCGAGTGCGGCGCTTTTGACACGCTGCAAGTCTCGATCAGCATCGCCGATCAGGAAGCGATCGAACTTGTTCTGCCCCTGGCCGTGGAGCGAACTATCGGTGTCATCGCCAAACGCCCGATTGCAAACGTCGCCTGGCGGAACGGGAACCGCCCGCCGGGGGATTCTTACGGTTACCCGTATTGGGAGCGGCTACAGAAGCTTTCGTATGAGTTTTTGCGCGGGGATCTTAGAGAGGCGGTGGCGATCGCGCTGCGCTTCACGTTGAGCGTTCCCGGCGTGCACACGGCGATTGTCGGCACCGCCCAACCCGGAAGATTTGCGGAAAACGCCGCGGCGGTAGCGGCTGGGCCTCTGCCGGAGAAGGTCTTTCGGGGCATCCGCGATCGCTGGCGCGCGATCGCAGGCCCTCGGTGGACGGGCCAAACCTGACGCGGCTTCCCGACCGGCGGGCGATATGAATTGTTCTTGCGAATTCTTAAAGCACGGAGTCCGTCGAGTCGCCACGTGGATCTATTTCTTTCTGGGCACGACGGCCCAGGCCTCGATTTCGACAAGCATGTCCGGCAGGTCGATTCCCACTCCTCTTAACAATGTGGCCGGCCTGGGATGTTCCCGTAAATCAGGCTCGTTCTCCTCGAAGAACCTGTACATCTCGTCGCGCATGTCGAAGACATCTTCTCTTCTTTTGAGAAAATAGCGGAACATGACGATATGCTTGAGCGTGGCGCCCATCAATTCGAGGCTGTTCTTGATGTCTTCCAGTGCCTGTCTTGTCTGTTCCTTGATGCCGCCCACGACTTTGCCCTTTCCAGCGCGCTCCTCGTCGGGGGTTCTGCAGGGCGCGTCTTCAAAGGGATCCCTTCCTGTCGATCCGGAAAGGAAAAGAATATCCACGTCCCCTTTTGTTCTAAATCCGGTCGCCCAGTTCATCTTTTCCTTGTGGTAATGCGGCCACAGCGTGCCCCAGTCATACTCGACCTTTTCTTGTCTTTGCAGCGCGAGCGCGCTCGGGTTCGTAACCATAAAGCGGTCCTCCTTTTTAGTTTTATCCGTTCACAGGGCAGGGCCGGCACCACGATATCAAACGCCGCGCCATGCGTGTCAACAAGTCCGCACCCGGGAAGCGAGTGTCGCGCGAGGCATGGGCGCGAGCTATTCCGTCGTAGATTGGACTGGAGTGCCGCCGCACCGCGTGATCGGCGGGAACGCTCCTTTGGATTCGGTCGAGGTCTGAAAAGGTTCCGCGCTCTTCGCGCCGCTCCCGGTAGCTCTTGCGGAACAACTTCACGTTTCCGGAATTCCGGAAACGTGACAGTTGCGCAAGTCCGGAAAACGAGGAAAAGTTTGGTTGATTTGGCGCCGGCCAACGGCGCGGAAACCGTCCAGGATTGCCCGGAGCTTCTTTGTCGTTAGCTCACGAACGGGGGAAGCTGTTCCACTTTGATTAGGTCGATCTGCTGTTGTGCCAATCAGGTGGGTGGCCGCGAAAAACCTCCGCCACCCCACCCGCGCCTCAGCACCTTCTGCAGAGAAGGTCGCCTTTTGCGAACGGCAAGAGCACGCAGTCGACTCGCGGGTCGTTTTCCGCGCGCTGCAACAGCTCCGTCTGGAGACGGGGCGAAGTGACGTTATCGATGACGAGCAATCCGCCGGACACCAGGCGCGGGACTACCTTCTCGTAGACCCTCGCGTTGAGCTCCGGCGGCTGAAGATCGGAGAAGCAAAACGCGATCGCGTCGAACCGGGCGGCGTAGTCGAGCGCGTCGCCATGAACCGCCTGGACCGAACCCGCCGCTCCGGCGCGGGAGATGTTCTTGCGCGCCAGGGCGACCTTCTTTTCATCGAGCTCGACCGTGGTGAGGGTAACGCCCCGCGCGCGCGCCGCGAGCGCTAGCCAGAGGCTCGAGTAGCCGCCGCTGCTACCCAGCTCGAGAAAGGCGCCCTGCGGCGCCGCCATCGCGAGCAGCGCAAGGCAGCGCCCGACGTCCGGCGAGACGCTGCGAAGCGCCGGCTGATCGCGCGCCGTTTGCTCCTCCAGCTCGCGCATGACCCGGCGCATCTCCGCTGAAATATCATGAAACACTTGCGCCTCCGGGGAGGTTTTCGAACGGCACGCTGCGCCGATTGATCTGCTCGTCGATGTCGTCCGGGAGCAAGTTCTCGCTCAGCAAAACGTAGTCGCCGTAGGTGCCGTGAACCGGGCCGAGCAGGTTGCGCTCGGGAAGGAGCCCCGGCTTTCGGGTGCCGAAGCGCGGCAGGTTGGCGCGATACTTCTGGTAGAGCTCGTACCAGTTGCGCGTAACCTCGATGTAGAACTCCAGCGGCACCGGCGGCTGCTCGGCTTCCCGGCAGAGCGCCGTCGCCGGCTCGCGCCGCCACTGCTGCAGCCGCGGCAGAATGCCGCGCGCCATCAGATACTCGTAGCCGGCGGTGGACGATTTCACCGCTTCGGCGACGGATTGAAACCCGTGCGGGCGCGCCATCTCGACGCCGGAGACAAAGCTCGGCTGCACGCCCGTGCCAAAAATCTCCACCGCGTCGCACATCCAGCGCACCCAGTTGTCCCAGCCGATGCGCTCGGCCTTGCCCGGATTGATCCATTCGAAGAGCCGCCGATCCCACACCTCCATGTTGAAGTGGATATTGTCGACGCCGGCGGCCTTGTAGCGCACGACCTCTGCGCGCGGCCGGGCGTTGACCTCGAAGGTAATCCGCGGCTGTCCCGCGCCCTCCTTGATCGCGCGTATGTACTCTTCGTAAAAGTCCACTTCGGTCTTTCCGTGCAGCGTCTTGGTGATGGTGCCGCCGCTCAGCACGAAACCGTGCGTGCCGGCGCCGTGCTTGCGCGCATCGCTGGCGACCTCCTGGCACACGCGCACGACGTCCGCCACCGATTTCACCGGAGCGGTGAGCGTGAAATCGCGCGACAGCTTCATCTGGCGCGCGTTCTCGTTGATGTCGCAGAACTTGCACTCTTCGCGCGCGCCCCAGTATTGGCAGTTGCGAAAGATGGTGATGAACGAGCCGAAAGCGACGATCTCGTGGTAGGGCGTGCCGTCGGGCAAACTCTTCGCATAGTAGTCCGGCATTTTCGGATAGCGCACCTCGGCGAGCACGCGCCCTTCGGTGGTCAGGACGAGCCGGCCGTCGACGACGTCGATCAGGTAAGGCGAATAGGGCGAAAGCGAAGTCTGCACCGACACCGGCCGCATGCCGTACGGCCCGTTGAGTAGAACGAAGTGCTCGGGAACGCGCCGATGCTCGCCCCGCGTTAGCTGCGACATGGGCACGAGATCGTAGGAGAACAATCGGTAGGACTTGACCAGCGCGCCGGCCGTGGCCGCCAGCGCCGCGTCGCTAAACCAGTGGCCGAGGCTCAAAAGATGCTGCTTGAGAATCGTCTCTTTGGGAACGTCCGGGTAGCGGGTGAAATACGACTCCAACAACTCGAGGTTCGATTCGGTCGCGTGCAAAACGTTACCCATCTGTCAGATCCTTTCGCGTAGCGCTGGGCGACGGCCGAGAAGCCCGATTCCCTTGACTTCCTACCCACGGCGCATTTACATGTCAAGCAATGTTTGTGCGCCGGTGACTGTACGGACCGAAGGCCGCGCGCGAAGCCCCAGAGAGGTCGCCGTGAAAACGGGCATCAATGCGCAACGTCGTGACGAAGCTTTAAAGCGGTACAGCGCGGGCATTCAGCGCGCCAGGGGGCTGCTCGAGCTCGCCTCGGGCCTGTACGAGAGCTCGCTTGCGTGGGAGTCGTGGAAGGGCGCCGAAGGGGTGCTGCAAACCGACACGCTTATCGGTAACACGCTCAGGCTGTCGCTCACGCCCAAGCCCCAGGATCCCCACGGCATCGCGCTCTCGTTCGCGACGGGCGGTTTTGACGCGATCAGAGCGGTGGCCGCAGGCGAGGTCTCGCTCGCCTGGGTCAATCCTTCCGTGCAGTTGACGATGGCCTACCGCGGGAAAGGCCCGTTTCGCAAGCGGCTTCCGCTCAGAACCATCGCGGTTTTTCCCTCTTACGATGTCATAGGGTTCGCGGTGCGCGAAGCGACGGGAATCACGTCGATTGCGCAGATCCGGAAGGAACGCTTTCCGCTCAGAGTTTCGATCCGCCGAACCGATAAGGCGGCGCGCACGGAAGACTCGACGATGTTCACGGTGGCGGAAGTGCTGCGCGCCGCAGGATTCACGCTGGAGGATATCGTTCGGTGGGGCGGAGCCCTCCATTCGACAACCAGGCCCACCGATCCGGCGCGCCGGGAGGCCATTGAAAGCGGCGCGGTCGACGCGGTTTTCGACGAGGGAATCAAAAGCTGGGCGCGAACCGCGCTCGCAAGCGGCTTTCGTTTCCTGCCGGTGGACGGGGCGATTCTCAGGCACATGAAGGCGCTGGGGTACCGGGCGACCCGGATGACGAAAGCGCGATTTCCGGGGCTGCCCGCGGAAGTTCAGACCCTCGATTTCAGCGGCTGGCCGATGATCGTGCGCGCCGACATGCCGGAGAACGTCGCCTACGCGTTATGCGAAGCGATCGAGAAGCGAAAGGACACGATACCGACGGATAATTATCGGCCGCTCGATATCGCGCAACTTTGCGCCGACGACGAGGAAGCTCCTTACGATGTGCCGCTGCATCCGGGCGCGGCGCGCTTTTATCGCGAGAGAGGATATCTCGAATAGCTTTTGCTGCCGCGAGCAAGCGATGGACCCAATGGCCGCCGCCACTCAAGGCCCGAGGAGGGACGGAGGTTAAAAATGAAAATCTTATCCTTTTGGCTTTTTCCGCTTTTGCTGCTGCTCTTTTTTGTCGCGCGGGAGGGGGCCTGCCAGGCGCCTTACTATCAAGGGAAAACGATCACCTTCGTTCAGGGGCGCGAGCCCGGCGGCGTGGGCGACCTGAGGAACAAAATCATTATTCAGTTCCTGCAAAAATACATTCCCGGCCAGCCAACGATCGTCTCCGAATACATGCCGGGAGGAGGCGGAAGAAAGGCGGCAAATTACATCTATCATAACGCCAAGGGAGACGGGCTTACGATCGGCGCCAGCTCGCCGGGAATTCTCGCGAGCGCCGTGCTGGGGATGCCCGGCGTCAATTTTGACCCCGCCAAGTTCATCTATCTCGGATCGCCGTTCAGCGAGAATCACAATATCTTTGTGACGCGGAAGGCTCTCGGCATTCACAGTGTGGAAAAGCTGCGCGAGCACGTCGGGCTCAGAGTCGGCGGCCAATCGGTGGGCCACGTCCAGTTTATCCGCAGCAGACTCTTCGCCTGGCTTTTGGGCCTCAAGGAGCCGAAATTCATCGCCGGCTATGCGGGCGCCGAGCTCGATCAGGCATTGACGCGAGGCGAGATCGACTGCAGGGCGTCCGCCGTCGACAAGGAAACGCTGTCGGAGGAATACAAAAAAATTGCCGACTACCAGAGCATTCTCGAGATTCCCTTGGGAACTCGTCCTTCGGTATTTGCCGGCTTGCCCGAGATCGGCAGCTTTGCCCGCACGCAGCTGGAAAGGGACGTCCTGGCGATGTCGCGGACTTTCTGGGGGACCGGGACGCTGATGTTTCTACCGCCAAACACGCCGGAGCATTTGGCTCAGATACTCAGGCAAGCCGTGCGTCGATCTTTCGAAGACCCGCAATTTCACGAGATGTACAAAAAATTGCTCGGCGTGGAGCCGACGCCGCTGATGCCGGAGGATCAGCAGCGACTTGTGGCGGCTCTTCCGCGCGACCCTGAGGTGGCTAAAGCCTTTGCGGCGGTCGCCGACGTGGGTCCGCTCCCGCCGCGTAGGTGAGCCGGGGCAGCCCCTTCGGCTGGGCTCAGGGCAGGGCCCTTCGGCTTGGCTCAGGGCAGGGCTCATAGGGGACCGTCGAATCGCCTTGGGCGTATCGTTCAGTAGCCGTAGCGCTCGGCGATCGCGCGAGCGCGCTCGTACTCCGGCTCCAGTTCTTTTTGTTGCCTGAGCTCCCGGTAAGCCTCGACGACCAGATCCTGAGCGCAAACGCTCGCGACGGGAGGCACATCGTAGTTCAATCCGCCGATCAGCTTTTCCTCGCGCAGCATGTCCTCGAATCCCGTCGCCAGCCCGTCGAGCGGAAACGGCTGCGACTCGAGAAAATACGGCGTGTAGCGCTCGGGGTGGTGGATTCGCTCCTCCGGGTCCGCCGATTGGAGACGCAGCCGCTTGTCGAGGTTGTAGAGAAACTCGAAGTTCTTCGGCATATCGCGCACAAACCAGTAGGAGCGGATCAGCCCTTTGAGAAAGCTCTTGACCAGGTCCGGCCGCTCCTCCAGGATGCGCCCCGTGGCCGCGATGATCCGCTGCGGGAAGCCGTGCGGGTACTGATCGCGGGGCACGACGAGGATGTTGAAGCCTTCCTTTTTCAGCGCTTGCGCCGTCTGGACGGGCACGGGGCCGCATTCCACCCTGCCGTTTCGCAGCGCTTCGACGTGAAGGTGCTCCGAAACGCCGCATCGCACCCACTCGACGTCGCGCTCGATGTCCAGGCCGGCCTTGGTGAGCTGGATCTGGATTCCCCAGTGGCGCAGGCTGTTAAAGTCGCTGATGCCGACGCGCTTACCCTTGAGATCCCCGAGCGACTTGATGTGCGGCGGGCCGACCCAGGCAACGGTGTGCTGGTTTCTCCATCCGGCGATGATGTAGAGATCGGCGCCGCGCGCCCGCTGGAAAAAGACGGTGCGGGACTGAACGTCGAGAGCGATGTCCACGGACCTTTCCTTCATCGCCTGCGAGATGGCGACTTTCTCCAGACCAAACGGCACCATCGCCTGGCGCAGGATTTTGTAGCCGAGCGAGCCGTCGCTCGTCCTGAGCCCGGCGTCGTAGAAAAAATTCATCTCGTGCGCGGCCATCACCGGAAGTAAATGCAGCACGTGGTAACACGTCGGCGCAATTCTTAGTTTTCCGTCCAGCATGAGATCTCCTCCGTATCATCGTTGAAAAGCCCGCCGCGCCGGCGCGATGCCAAAGGCGTTCAAGCGGAGCCGACGACGACCGTTAAAGCACGATTGGCGCGAAACGTACAACAGCGATTAGAAGGGAACCGGGGGTCCCGCCTCCACGACTCCGACCCCTTTCGCGCAGCGCGGGAGTCGCAACTCGAGACTCCCGACCTCTTCTACAATCCGTACATCGGCCTTTGGTCTCGGAGCGCGAGCCAGCCGCGCGCGATGCGATAAATCGCCCAGATCCCGGCGCCGGCAAAGATCGCAAACCCCAGCGGGCCCCCTATGATCGTAAGGAAAAAGAACAGGCCCAGAACGCACCAGAGAAGCGCAAACCAGAAGGTGCGGATCTGCCAGCGAAAGTGCGACTCGAGAAATGTGCCGCGCGCTTCGGGGCGCTTCACGTAGTTGATGACGACCGCGACGATCGACGGCACGCCGAAAACAAACGCGCCGACGATGGTGGCGGCCGTCGTGATCCCGATCAGCAGGCTGAGCGAGTGCAACGCGTACGCGAGATGGGCGACGGACACGAGAGCGGGCGCCGGGACGGCGGTGCTTACGGCTTTTTCCGACATGAGCTTTGCTGGTTAATCCTTGCCATCGTGATCGCCAGTTGCTGTTGTGCGGTTGAGGCACACGTTGCGCCGGCCCTCCCGGAGCAACGTCAGTTCGGGTGCGGCGATGGCGGGTATCGGAGTCTCAGGACGACCCCCACCGGCGTCGCCTAGGCGCCGGGCAGCACAACGTCCAAGCCGAAGCTCAGGGACACGCAAGTTAAATTCCTCTCGGCCGATAGAACGCGAGCGCGTTTTTGTAGAAAACATCAGCCGCTTTTTCTTCGCCCAGGGTTTCCAGCACCAACGTGTAATCGTCGTCGCGGTAAGGCCGCGGCGCGCGGGTGGAGGGAAGGTCGGTGCCGAACATCAGCGCTTTCGGGTTGGCCGCATAGAGCTCGGCCAGCGCGGGACGCACGTCGAAGTCCACCCGACCGAAGCCGGTCGCCTTTACGCGCACGCCCCTCTCGGCAAGCTTGAGCAAGGTTGCAAGACCCGCCTTGGAGAGGCCGAGGTGGTCGATGCTGACGGCCGGCAGCGAAACCAGAGTCTCGAACAGATCGGCTAGCTCGGCCGAGTCGACGTAGAGCTCGGTGTGCCAGCCGACGAGATCGTAAACGCGCCGGGCCATGCTTTCCAGGTGACGGATCTCCTCCGAGCCGCCGCGCTTGACGTTGAAGCGGACGCCGCGAACGCCGGCGCTGTCGAGCTCGCGGAGCTCCCGATCGGAAACGCTCCGCGGGACCTGCGTGACGCCGACGAAAGACGGGCCCAGGACCTTCAGAGCGTGGAACAGATAGGTCTGATCGAAGGCCTGGAACGAGCCGGACACGACCGCGCCGCCGCAAAGATCGACGCCTTGCAGGCGCGCCAGATAATCGGCGCAGGTGAACGCCTCGGGCATAAACCCTTGATTCGGCACGAGGGGAAAATTCTTGTCGATAATGTGAAAATGGCAGTCGAAAAATTTGGCTTTTTGGTTCACGGAATTCTCCCTTTAAACCAGGACTGGAGTACCGGAGTGGCGAAGCCACGAGGCAATGCATTTTGAAACCACGACGCCGATACCCCTTTACTCCGTCACTTCAGGCCGTAAAAGGCGCGCGAGTTGCTCTCGAGAATCTTCTTCGCTTGGGCGCGGGTGATCCTGCCCTCGTCCGCCCAGGCGCGGACTTCGTCGAGCGCGCTCAGATTAGCGGAGATGTCCGTATGACTGTAGTCGGTGCCGATCATCAAATTGTCTTCGGTCCCGAACTTGAGCAGAAATTCGATGTCGTCAATCGGGTCGATCGTAACGAAGAACCGGTTCGCGCGAAACAGCTCCGGCGCGAGCTCGAACAGACGCGGCGATCGGGTCTCTTTGCCGCGCAACGATTGCCGCTTGGCCGCTCCCAACTGCGAGACGACATAGGGGATCCACGAGGCTCCCGACTCGATGAAACCAAAGTGGAGCTTGGGGAACTTTTTCGGCAGGCCGGAACTCGCCAATTCGGTGAACGAGTGCATGACCGGAAAGCCCCTGTCCCACTCGCGCGCCGGCAGCGGGTGCCCGGTGTGGATGCAAACGGGCAAGTCGAGCGCGCTTGCCTCCTCGTAAACGGGGAAAAAGTGCGGGTCGGTGACGCTTCGATTGAGATCAAAGCCGCGCTTGTAGATGCCGCAGGCGCCGTGCTCCTTCGCCCAGCGCAGCTCCTCGACCGCCCTGTCGGGCGAAAGAAGCGGCAGCACAGCCGCCCATCGAAGCCGCCCTGCGGCCGGCGCGCACTTTTCCGCGATCCAGCGGTTGTACGTCGTCGTCAGCGCCCATTCGGCCTCGGGGTTACTCGTGTGGTAGCGAATGAAGAAGGTCGGGAAGATAACCTGCACGTCCACGCCCATCTTGTCCACGAGGCGGCCGGGCACGTCTTCCAATTCGCGCATCGCTCTGGGCGGATGGTTGACTTCATCGCGGATCGCGCGGTTCTGCAGCCTCCCTTCCACGAGCCAGCAGCGGCTGTTCGTCGGGCTGTAGCCGGCGCGCTTGGCCTCTTCCGGCGGCAACGTCACCGTTATCGGGATATACTTGGCGTAGGGCGTGCCCTCGAGCTTCTGCCAGGTCGCTTCCGATTCATCGACGTGGGTATCGGCGTCAATCATTCCCATCTAGCGAGCTCCCGCTATCGTGCGATCGGAGTATCATTGGCCATTTTTCTTCCCGCCGCAAGCGCCTTCCCCGCGGCGTCGTGTGTGCCGGCGAGCTGAAAAGCCAATCTGAGCGGCGCGCGAACGCGGCTAGCGGTCACGCGCTCGATCTTCGCTTTGGCCGTCCTTTTTCTGGCGCCACATCTCCAGGAGCTCTTCGATCACAGGCGCGCGTTTTTCCGCGAGCGGGGGCGTTTCGGGGCGTGGCTCTCGGCGCCGCGGGGCGGGTTTTTCCGCGAAAAGCCAATCCCGGATTATTCTGTCCAGCCATTCTTTCGCCGTGTCGAAAAAAGGCTCCCAGAGCGAGCCGTAAGGGCGCGGGAAGGGAAACTCGGCGCGCCGGTCGATCAGCCGCGCCGCAAGCGTTTCCTGAAAAAAATCCGCGACCACCAGCAGGGCGTTATGCCCGCCCTCTCCCCAGTAATTGCTGCGCATGGTGACCCGCGGGTCGTTGAAGCCGACCCACGCTCCGGCGACGAGCTGCGGATGCATCAGGATGAACCAGCCGTCGGTATTGTTCTGCGTGGTCCCGGTTTTTCCCGCCAGATCGCCGGGGACGGCGAACTGAGCGCGCACGGCGCGCCCGGTTCCCTGATCGACCGCGCCGCGCAGCATGTTGATCAGCTCGCCGGCCGCCTTTTCTGTCAGCACGCGCTTGGGTTCGTCGGCGAACTCGGCCAGCACGTTGCCGTGTTTGTCGGTAATACGGCTGACAAAAATCGGCTGCCGGTACTCGCCGGCCGCCGCGAGAGTGGTGTACGCCGCGGCCATCTCCAGCGGCGTCACGGGGCTCGTGCCGAGCGCCAGGGCCGGCACCTCGTCGAGCTTGCTCGCGTTGACACCCATGCTGCGCGCGAGCGCCGCAGTCTTTTTGGGCCCGACTTCCTGCATCACCTGCGCCGTGATCGTATTTTTCGAATAGATGAGCCCCTCGCGCGCGGTCATGCGCCGCCCGCTGGGCTCGGAAGCATCCGAGGGACGCCACACGGTCCCGTCCGGCAGAGCAATCTTTACCGCGCGGTCGGTGAAGTGCTTGTCGGCCGGCATCCCCTGCTCCAGGGCCGCGCCGTAAACGAACAATTTAAACGTCGATCCCGGCTGCCGGCGCGCCTGCGCCACGTGATCGAACTGGTCGGTCTTGAAATCGCGGCTCCCGACCCACGCTTTGATGTGCCCGTTGGCGGGATCGATTGCGACAAAGCCGGCCTCCAGCCGCGTCTTGGCGGCGCGAAGCTTGGCCATGAATTCGCGGTCTTTCTTGAGCCGCGCAAGCGCCGTCTCCGGAGAGGCGCCGGCCTCGACCGCGCTCCGATAAGCGGCGGACTCGCGGATAAATGCATCGAGCAATCCAGGCTTCGCCCGCCAGAAATAGGCGAACGGCTGCACGCGCCGGCGCATTTCCAGATACGGGCCCGTCGCTTGCGAAACTAGGCGTGGAGAGCTGACCGCCCACTCGACGTCCGCGACCGCCTGCAGCGCTTCCATCTGCCGCTTCACGGCCGCGTGGGCAAGCGCCTGGAGGCGCGAGTCGATGGTGGTGTGCACGATCAGCCCGTCGGCGTAGACGTTGAGATCGTTGCGGTCCGCCCAGTCGATGAGCCACTTGCGAATTTGTTGCGCGAGGTGAGGTGCCGGGCCGAGCGCCTCCTGCTGCGGTTCGAAGTTGAGGCGGATGGGCCGGGCCTTCAGCCTGTCGAACTCGGCCTGGCTCAAAAAGCCGCGCTTGACCATCTGCGCGAGCACGACGTTGCGCCGCCGGAACGCGCGCTCGGGGTTGAGCACCGGGTTGTAGAAGCTCGTCCCTTTCAGCATGGCGATCAAGGTTGCGCTTTCGAGAACGGTGAGCTTCTGCGCCGGCTTGTCGAAGTACGTGCGCGCGGCCATTTCGATGCCGAAGGCGTTGTACAGAAAAGGCATGCTGTTCAGATAAGTTTCGAGGATTTCTCTCTTCGTATAGGCGTACTCGATTTTGAAGGCCGTGATCGTCTCCTTGATCTTGCGGGTGAGAGTGCGCTTGCGGCCAATCTCGTCGGGATAGGGGTTGCGCGCCAGCTGCTGGGTCAAAGTCGAGCCGCCCTCGGGATCGCCGATGAAGATTCTCACGGCGCCCGCCGCGGTCCTGAGCAGATCGATGCCGTGGTGGCGATAGAAGCGATGGTCTTCGGTGGCGATCAAGGCGTTGATCACGTGCGGCGAGACCTGACTCAATCGCACGCACTGGCGGTTCATCGGTTTTAGAACGGCAAGCCTTTTGCCGTCGGCGGAGAGAAGCACGCTCGGCTGGTCGACCTTGGCTTTGCGCAAATCGGCGATGCTCGGCGTAAACGGGATCAAAACAAGCGCATACGCGCACAATAATCCCGCGCCCAGCAAGCCCAGGGCGGCAACGCCCTTGGCCGCGGTAAAGATCCGGGCGCGCGCGCTCAGGGCGGGATCGAGCGCGGCCTTGAAGCGGGCTGCGAGCCAGCGGTAAGAGCGGGCAAAAATTTTCGCCGAGCTTTCTTTTTCAGCCACGATCCGGTGAAAGGCCTGCCGGCCTCCGCAAAACGACCTCCGTCACGGCTTCAGTTTGCCGCCAGCGGCCGGAGTCGTTTCGCAAGGCTTCCGGCGGTCATTACATATCTCGGGTTTATCGTCAGTCCGGCGGCGTTCAGCGCCTCCGCCACCCAGGTGTTGCACGTCCTCAGTATGCTGAATTTGCCTTCCGCGGGGTAGAACCTCGCGTTCGGCGAAAGGCCGGCCTGCGCTTCGGCCGGGACCGAAGGCTGCGGGCGGGAAAACGTATCCGATATAAATTTTATCAACCGCTCGAGGCCTTCCTCGGAGAGGCGTATTTCGACCATTTCGGCGGCGCGATAATAATTCTGCGGCGCGTCCTCGAGCCCGACCACGTGGAGAACGCTCCCGCCCGACCAAAACGCCGCTTTGAGCGCCATCACGATTCCAGGATCGGGCGCGGGGAAGTAGTCCTTGTCGCCCCAGCTAAACTCCAAATACTCCGCGCGAGGGAAGTCTCGCAGTTCCGGCACAAGAGCTTCGGAGAGATCGGCCCTTCTTATGACAATTCCGGCGTGCCAGCGGTCGTAAGGCACAAAAACGCTTCTTGAATTGGGCCTCTCATCGCGGCCGCGGGCTTCTTCGGTCGCGGCCGAGCACGCGCACGCGAGCAGCCAGGCAAGGATAAAGCGCCAAGCGCGAAAGCCCCCCCTCAAGGCGGTGCCTCTCTGGACAAAATGATCTACGCCGATGTCGTTCTATAGCGCGAAGGGCTTCGTTCATTCCAGAGAGTCAGCGCGGGCAAAATCCGCTTGTGTCTTGCGCTCGGTTTCCGCTAGGTTGAGGCAACCCCTCTTTGCCGGGCGGCCGCCAATGCTCGACGCCGTCATTGCCGTGATCACAAGAGGAGACAGGGTTCTCCTCATTCGGAGGGCGGCCACAATTCGCGGCGGCGGCCTTTGGGCGCCGGTCAGCGGCGAAGTCGAGCCCGGCGAGTCGCAGGAAGCGGCGGTCGTGCGCGAGGCGATGGAGGAAGTCGGCTTGACGGTGCGGCCGGTCCGGAAGGTTTGGGAGAACGTTTCCACGCGCGGCACTTTTAGGCTCCACTGGTGGATCGCCGAGTACGTGGGCGGCGAGCTCGAACTCAATCCGGCTGAGGTGAGCGACGCGCGCTGGCTCACGGTCGACGAGATCGGCCGCCTCGACGGCACGTTCGCGGGCGACCGGGAGTTCTATCTAAAGATCCTGCCGAGTCTTGGTTTCTGACGCCAGCGCGAAGGTCCCCGCGCCTGTATTGGGGCCTTGAAACTCGTCTCGCCCGAAAGCGCGCGAAAGGCCCGCCTCGTCGGCCGTCCCGCACGCTCATCTTCTTGATCGCCCGGCAAGGTTGAGGGATAAAAAGCCCATGGGCGGATCCGAACCGTCGCTTCGCCTCGCCCGGCCTGAAGAGGCGGCCGCCATCGCGGGGTTGTCGCGCGACTTGATCGAGGGCGGCCTTCAATGGCGCTGGACGCCCGCGCGGGTCGCGGCGAGCATCCGCGCGCGCGACGTTAACGTGCTTGTCGCGTGCGTTGACGACGACATCGCCGGGTTTGGGATCATGCGCTACGGCGAAGCGGAGGCGCATCTGGATCTTCTTGCGGTGGCTCCGCCTTACAGGCGCCTGGGCGTGGGGCGCAAGCTTCTCCGGTGGCTCGAGAAGTGCGCCGTGGCGGCAGGCATCTTCCAAGTCGCCCTCGAGGTGCGCGCGGAGAACCTCGGGGCGCAGCTCTTTTACGAGCGCATGGGTTATCGCGCGCTCGCCCGCATCCCCGGGTATTATCAGGGCGTTGAGGCGGCGCTGCGCATGGGACGCGACCTGTCGTCGCCCGCCGCGGTCCAAAGGGCGCAGGAGATCGTTCTCAACGTGGCGCGATCATTGGGCCCGAGCTTTTACCATCGGACGCTCGGCCTCACGCGAACCGACTGAGATAAAGGGTCGGGAGGCTTAAAGCCAAGGCTCCGGGCGAAGGAAGACGCGCCGCTACTGGTCGAGCGTGCTTTCGGCGAAGATTTCCTCGATCTTCATGAGGCGCGGCGTCAGGCCCTGCTCGACAGAGTACTGCAGCGCGGTCTCGAGCACGCGTCGGTTCGCGGCGATGCCGTACTGGATCAAGGGCAGCGCGAGCGCTTTTCCGGCGTCCGGCGGCACCAGCCCGGTCTCGATGTAACAGGCGACGTGCTCCATTCTCTGCTCGTTCGCGATCGCGTTCGCGCGCTCGAACGCCTTGTACACGTTGAGCACCGCCCAGCGGTGCCGCTCGACAATTTCCCGCTTCATCACGACGCAATGGTTGATCGGGTAGAGGCCCGTCTTTTTGTAGAACCTCACGCCCTCGGCTTTGGGGTCGGGGAAAAGATACTTGATATCGGGATGGTTCCACAGATCGGCGCTGCTCCGGTCGACCAGGTTCCGGTTCACGATGTAAAGCAAGGTGGCTTGGAGCTCGCCGGAGAGCATCATCGAACCGATGTCCTTGCCCGGCGGGATCCGATGGATGGTTACGCCGGGAGGCGGGGTAAAATCCGTCGCCCCGCCGTGGCTGCGCTCGGGATTGCGCTCCATCCAAAATTCCATGTCGCCGGGCGCGACGCCAAATTCGTGCTGCAGTACGCCGCGCGTCCACAGAGCGGCCGTCTGCTGGTACTCCGGCACGCCGACCCGCTTTCCTTTGAGATCCGCCGGGGTTTCGATGCCCGCGTCGCGGCGCACCAGGATCCCGGTATGAAAGAAGCGGCGGGTTGTAAAGATGGGAAGTCCGACCCAGCGCCTGTCGCCGCGCGCGAGCGCGATCGTCAAAGACGAGAACGACATATCCGAGAGATCGAAGTCGCCAAAGCGCAGCTGGCGCCAGAAAAGCTCGGACGGATGAACGGCGCTCAAAATGAGATCGATGGCGTCAGGCTTGACGAGGCCGTGAAAAAGCGGCCAGGTCCTCGGGTTCGGCGCTAATCCCGCGCTAAGCTGGAGATTCATCTTGTGCTCCTACGAAAATACCGTTGCAAATCACGACGTTCGTGATCCCAGTCCCGATTTCCCGAGCAGCGCGCAGCGCGTATCGAGGGATGTCTTTACGCCCCTCGCTGCGCGACCCCGGACGGTCGCTGCTCGGGGAGCCGGAGGAGTTGGGCTTCGGTGCGCGACAACTACCAGAGAGGGCGGGCAACAGGTGAAGGTCATTTCGTTCCCTGCGGGCGAGCGTAAGCTCATGAAACACTCTTTTGAAGCTGTTACCCTCTTGCCGGCAGGCTGAGGCTGTTATCTCTAACGCCAAAGGAAGGCGGCGGCAAGCCCGGCGCGCCTCCCATGCCGCGGGTCGCGCCTCTTTCGGCTGGCGATGCGCGGTGATAAGAGCTGGAAGCCGGAGTTCGCCCAAGAAGGAGGACACGCGATGGCAAAAGAAGCGCTAAACCCCGAGGGGCTCCCCGTGCCGCGCGGCAGCTATTCGCTCGTAAACATCGCTCAGCCGGGCCGGATGGTCTTCATCGCGGGGCAAACAGCCTCGGCGCCCGAAGGCCACGTCGTCGGCATCGGGGATGTCCGCGCGCAGGCGCGCTATGTGATCGAAAAGATCAAGCGCGCCGTCGAGGCGGCCGGCGGAACGCTGAACGACCTTGTGGCCATGACCGTGTTCACGACCGACGTTCGCTACCATCGGGACATCAACGAAGTGCGGCGGGAGCTGTTGGGGTCCAATTTTCCGACGAGCACGATGGTTCAGGTGGTCGCTCTGGCGCGCCCGGAGCTGCTGCTCGAGATCAACGCGATCGCGGTGATTCCGTAGGCCTTCTCGGCGCCGGCCCAAACCGGTTGTTGGGGAGTTTTCCGCCGCGGCCTATTGAATCACGCCCTCGGCGCGAAGATCGCTCAGCTCTGCCGCGGTCAAGCCGAGAATCCCTCCGAGGACCTCGTCCGTGTGCTGGCCGAGCGCCGGGGCGTCGGTGCGGATGCTGGCTGGCGTCTTCGAGAGATGGATCCACGGCGCCAAAAAAGTCGCCGGGCCGGCAGCGGGATGATTGCGCTGGATAAAGGCGCCGCGAGCCTTGATGTGCGGATCGTTCAAGACCTCGGCAAACGAGAGGACCGGGGCGCCGAAATAGTCGAGATCGCGAAGCGCCTCCCATAGCTGCTGGCGCGTCTTTCCGCGCGCCCAATCCTTGATGATCTTTTCCAGCTCGGAGCGGTTTTGCCGGCGCGCCGAGCCGCTGGCAAAACGGCTGTCGCTCACGAGCTCCTCGCGGTTCATCAGACGCGCAAGCTGCGCCCAGACGCGATCGCTCATGTCGGGGATGCGCAGGGTAAAATAGCCGTCGGCCACCTGCGTCGGCCAGTTGCCGACGTTCACGCCGGTAAAATATTCGTGGATCGAACTGATCATGAAGCCGAGGACCGCCTCTTGCATCGAGACCGCGATCTTCTGCCCCTCGCCGGTGCGCTCGCGCGCGTGCAGCGCCGCCAGAATTCCGAGCGCCATGCTGACGCCGGCCGCTTCGTCGCCGATCCCCAGAGCTTTGGTACCCGGAGCGCCGCTGTAGCCCCAGGAGGTGTGCGTCCAGCCCGTCATGCCGTTGTTCGACTGTGCCGTGCTGCCGTATTCAGAGTACGGGCCCCATTCGCCGTAGCCGCGCGAGCAGGCATAGATGAGCCTGGGGTTGAGAGGCTTGAGCGAATCGTAGTCCAGGCCGAAGCGCTCCATCGTGCCTTTGTGAAAGTTCTCAACCAGCACGTCGGCGCGCGCGATGAGCCGGCGCGCCAGATCGGCGCCCTTCGCGCTCTTGAGGTCAAGGACGACGCCCTTCTTGTTGATGTTCACCCAGAGAAACTCGTACGCGTCGGCGGTCGCGCCGCGCGGCATCCACGAGCGGCGAAAGCCGTCGCCCTGCGGCGGCTCGATCTTGATGATTTCCGCACCGAGATGGCCGAGGAGCATCGTGCAGAACGGTCCGTTCAAGGCGTGGGTGAAATCGATCACGCGGAGGTCTTCAAGCGCGCCGGGCATGGGCGCCTCCTTCTAAGGCATAAAAATGCGCGACCAAACGGTCGTTGCTCGTCCGCGGCCGGGGCTGTAAAGCGCGGGCCGCAAAAATCGTCCACCCATGTTTATCATATCCGCTTTTTCGCACCACGCCTTTTGCGAGAATCTCGAAAGTCCGCCGCGGACGTAATAGAATGGTTTTCGATGGCCACCGGCCCTGTTTGGGAAAAAGACGTCAGGCAGCTTGCGGAAACGCTCTACCGGGCAGCGGCCGCGCACAAGCCGTCCATTTTCGAGCCGCGCGACTGGATCGGCAAGATGATCGAGTGGTCGCTTGAAGACGAGTCGCTGCGGGTTGCGCTTTTCCGCTTCGTCGATGTTTTGCCGAGCCTGGATTCAGCGGCGGAAATCGGCCGCCATCTCGAGGAGTACTTCGCCAGGGTGGATCACGCCTTCGGCGATCTCGTCTATCTCGCGCAGGCGCTGCACGCGGGCTGGCTTGTGGCGCCGCTCGTGCGCCACAATGTGACGCGGCTTGCGCGCCGCTTCATTGTCGAGGAGGATCCCGCTTCGCTCACAGCGGTTCTCGAGGCGCTCCGCGAAGAGCCGGCCGCCTTTACGCTCGACGTGGTCGGCGAGGCGACCGTGAGCGACCGGGAAGCGCTGGCGATGCAGCAGCGCTACCTGGATCTCTTGCAGAGCCTTACGGATATCGCGGCGCGCTGGACCCCGATCCCGCAGATCGATCAAGACTCCAAGGGACCGCTGCCGCGGGTGAGCCTTTCGGTCAAGGTATCGTCGCTCTATGCCCGTTTCGATCCGCTCGACCCGGACAGCGAAGAGGTTTCCGTGGAGCGCCTGAGGCCGCTGTTTCGCGCGGCCGCGCGCTTGAACGCGGCGCTCACGATCGATATGGAGCAGTACGTCTACAAAGAGCTCACCCTTTCGATCTTCCGCAGACTGCTCGAAGAAGAGGAGTTTTCAACCGGGCCCAAGGCCGCGATCGCGCTGCAGGCTTACCTGCGCGATACCGAACGGGATGTGCGCGAGCTGATTCGCTGGGCGAGAGCGCGCAAGCGCAGGATCGGCGTGCGCCTCGTCAAGGGAGCTTACTGGGATAGCGAGATCGCCTGGGCGAAGCAAAAAGGCTGGCCGATCCCGGTTTTTCTCGACAAGGGCGAAACCGACGCCAACTACGAGAGGCTCAGCCGCGTGCTGCTCGAGAACCATGACATCGTCGACGCCGCCTTTGGCAGCCACAACATCCGCAGCCTGGCGCATGCGATCGTCGCCGCGCGCCAGCTCGGGCTCGGCGCGCGCGATTACGAGATCCAGATGCTCTACGGCATGGGGGAACCGATCCGCCGCGCGGTCATTCAGAACGGGCAGCGCGTGCGCATCTACCTGCCGGTGGGAAGGCTCCTGCCGGGGATGGCGTACCTGATCCGCCGGCTCATGGAGAATACCTCGAATACGTCGTTCTTGCGCCAGACGTTCGCGGAGGAAAAAGAGGTCGAAAAGCTCATCGCCGCGCCGGCGCCGGCCCGCGCGATTGCCTCCCAGCCGAGCGCGCGAAAGCCGACCGACGCGCGGGCTCCGGGGCCGTTCCGCAACGAGCCGCCGCTTGACTTCTCGCGCCGCGAAAACCGCGAGCGCTTTGCGGCGGCGCTAAAAAAAGTCCGCGCCCAGTTGGGAAGGGAGTATCCCCTGTGGCTCGATGGCGCGGAAGCGCCCGCCGAAGAGTGGTTCGAGTCCGTCAACCCGGCCGCGCCGCAGGAGCTCGTGGGCAGGGTGGCGCTCGCCAAACGCGCCGAGGCGGATTGCGCGCTCGCCGCGGCGGCCGCGTTCTGCGCCGAATGGCGCGCGACGCCGCCGCGAGAGCGCGCGGCGTTTGCCTTCCGCGCCGCCGAGATCATGAGGCAAAGGCGGGTCGAGCTTGCCGCGTGGATGGTTTTGGAGACGGGCAAGGGCTGGCGCGAGGCGGATATCGAGGTGAGCGAAGCGATCGACTATTTCGAGTACTACGGGCGCGAGCTTCTGCGCCTGAGCGAGCCGCGGCTCATGCAGCAGATTCCCGGCGAGACGAACCTCTATTTTTACGAGCCCCGGGGCGTTGCGGTGGTGATCGCGCCGTGGAATTTCCCGCTCGCCATCCTTACGGGCATGACGGTCGCGGCGCTCGTTACCGGAAATTGCGTGATCGCCAAGCCGGCCGAGCAATCGCCGGTCATGGGGAGGCTGCTCTGCGAAATTCTCAAGGCGGCGGGTTTTCCGCCGCGCGCGTTCCAGCTGCTGCAGGGAGGGGGAGAGCTCGGCGCCTACCTCGTGCGCGACCCGCGCGTGCATGTGATCGCGTTCACCGGCTCCCGCGACGTCGGCCTGGAAATCCTGCGCGCGGCTTGCGAGCTTGGGCCGGGGCAGCAGCACGTCAAGCGCGTGGTGTGCGAAATGGGCGGCAAGAACGCGATCATCGTGGACAGCGACGCGGATCTCGATGAAGCCGTCGTCGAGATCGTCCAATCGGCTTTTGGCTACCAGGGGCAGAAGTGCTCGGCGGCCTCGCGCGTCATTCTCCTCGAGGAGATTCATGATCCCCTCCTGGACCGGCTGGTCGAGGCGGTGCGAAGCCTCAAGATCGGCCCGCCGGAAGACCCGCGCAATTTCATCGGGCCGCTGATCGATGCTCGGGCGCAGGCGAAAGTAAGAGAGTACATCGAGATCGGCAAGAAAGAGGGCCGCTGCCTCATCGAGAGGGAAGCGCCGCGAAGCGGTTTTTACGCCGGGCCGGCGGTCTTCAGCGAGATTTTGCCGCGCCATCGCCTCGCGCGCGAGGAGATTTTCGGGCCGGTGCTCGCGGTGATCCAGGCGCGCGATTTCGATCACGCCCTGGAGATCGCCGCCGACTCCGAGTACGCGCTCACGGGCGGCGTCTTCTCGCGCTCGCCGGCGCATATCGAAAAGGCGCGGCGCGAGTTTCGCGTCGGGAACCTCTACATCAACCGCGGCGTTACCGGGGCGATCGTGGGGCGGCAGCCTTTCGGCGGGTTCAAGCTTTCCGGGATCGGTTCGAAGGCGGGAGGCCCCGACTATCTGCTGCAGTTTTTGGAACCGCGCACCGTCAGCGAAAACACGCTGCGGCACGGTTTTGTCCCGCCGGAAGAGCTCGATGCGATCTGACCGATGAAAGCGTCATCTCCGAAAAAAGCCTCGACCGTCGTTCTCGTCCGGCCAAACGGCGAGGAAAAATTCGACGTGTTGATGACGCGGCGGCCGGACTGGATGGAAGTTCTGGGAGGGCACTACGTTTTTCCGGGCGGCCTTTTGGAAGAGCGAGACTGGTCCGTGGCGATGCTGGCGCGCTGCCGCGGCCTGGCCGCGGCCGAGGCGCGGGCAATTTTGGCAGACTCGCTGAGTCCGGAGCTTTCGCTGGCCCACTGGATCGCGGCGATACGCGAGCTCTTCGAGGAGACCGGGGTCCTTCTGGGAATAACGGAAGACAACCAGGCGCCGCTCGCCGAGCGGCGCGCGGAGTTGGAGCGACGGCGTCAAGATCTCGTTCGGGGAATTCAGACCTTCGACCGGATCCTGCAGGCGGAAGGGCTTTACTGCGACGCGTCGCGCCTGAGCTATTTCATGCATCGCATCACGCCCGAGGAGAACCGCGCGCGCTTCGACACCCGGTTTTTTCTGGCGGCGCTGCCGGCCGGGCAGAGGCCGCTCCCGCGGTCTGAAGAAGTGGCGCAAAGCGTCTGGGTAACGCCGAAGGAGGCGCTCCAAGAAGCGGCGCGCGGCGCCATGCTCATGATCCGCCCGACGCGCATCGTCCTCGAGCGCCTGGCGGAGTTTCCTTCGTGGGCCGAGCTCTGGAAAGCGCACGGCCAGACGCCCGTACGGCGCTGAGACTTCAGAGCTTCTCGGACCAGAAAAAGACGCAGCCTTCCGGCCCGACCTGCGCGGAGTGCTCGACGTTTCCCGGGATGACGACCTTGTCGCCGGCATGGCAGGTGAAAGTGTTCTCGCCGACCTTGACCTTCATCTCTCCCAGCAAAAACGCCAGCAGTTTGGTTTCCGGGTGCCGGTGCGGCGGGTAGACGTGTCCCGGGGGGTCTTGGATGAGTATCGGGTCGAATCCTTCCTTTCGGATCTCGGCCTCTATGGTCTGTTTGTCCATCCGCTGAAAGCATCCTGGCGTGTACATAACTGCCACCCCTGATCTTTCAGATTCCCACGACCTTGAGCGTTGCGTGCTTGGATTTGTATTTGCGGTTAAGCTGAATGAGGACGCCGGTGATGCCCTCGATGATATAGGCGTTCGCGGCCGGCCCGGCGTCAAAGGCGCGCGCGCCGATCTTTCCCAGGAGGTCGATGACGCGCTGTTTGGCGGCCTCGCTGTCGCCGCACACGAGCACATCGCCGAGCGGCGCGTCGATTTCCTGAAGATCGACGGCGGAGATGTTGTGGAGCGCGCCGATCACCGGGGTCTCGGCGCCGAGAATCTGTTGCGCTTCGAGCAGCGCCGATCCCGCCTCCGGAATAAACGGCCTGCCCTGGCGCAACGGCACGACGGCGTCGACAACGAGTTTTCCCCTTAGCTCCGCGCTGAGATCGGCGATCATGCTTTTGTGCCCCTCGTAGGGAACCGCGACCACGACGATCTCCGCCTCCCGCACGGCGTCCGCGTTGAGCTTTCCGTCCACGAGCGGCCGGCCGAGCCGCGCGTTGAGCGTCTCGGCGGCCTGTCTTGCCCGCGCTAGGTCGCGCGAGCCGATGATGACGCGAATTCCCGGGCGCGCGAGCCGCCGCGCCACTCCGGTTCCAAGACTCCCGGTGCCGCCGACGATGGCGACCGTGGTTTTATCGTCCATGAGTGTCAAAATTTGCGAAACAGGTCTTCCTTTTCCGGACGCAGCAGATCCCGCCCCGAGCCCTCGTTCGACTCTATCGGAAAACCGCGCACGACCACGACGGGTATACCATCTTTCTTCCCCATGACCAACTCCGCCGCCGAGGCGATCTCGTCCGCGACCGCGGCGACCGACGCGCGCAGTTCGTAGCCGTAACGGTCTTTCCCGCCGCGGTAGTCCTTGAGCGGATTCAGGCCCGAGACGCCGAGCGCGACGTCCGTTGTGCCGAGCCGCCAGGGACGGCCGAAGCTGTCGCTGACGATGACGCCGACGGCGATGCCCGTTCGTTCGAGAACGCCTTGGCGGATTTTGGCCGCGGAGCGATCGGGGTCTTCGGGAAGAAGGCCGACGGAGCCTAACCCGACATTGGACAGGTCCACGCCCGCGTTGGCGCAGACAAAGCCGTGATGCGTTTCGACGATGAGCGTGGTGCCGCCCATGCGGACGATGTTTCGGCTCTCGCGCAAGATCGCCTCGACAACCCGCGGGTCCTTGTCGAGCGCGCGCGCCAGCTCGAGCGCGCGCGCCGACGGCGCGATCTCATCCAAGCGCATGACGCGCCCTTCGGCTTTGGAGACGATCTTGTGCGCGACGACCAGAACATCGCCGTCGGCGAGCGTGAGGCCGAGGCGCGCGCAGGCCTCGCAGATGAGCTCGGCGAGCGAAGCGCCGCGCTGCACCTCCCCGATCCCCTCGACGGCGATAACCTCGAGACGGCGCATCGTTCACACCCGAGGCGCGCCGAGTCGCTCGGCGATTCCCATCTCCAGGAGGCGCCGCTGCGTTTCTCCGGAAGTCGCGCGCTCGATAAAGCGCTTGAGGTCCACAGGCTCGTCGATGTCGAGCGCTATCCGCTCGTTCTCGACCACCCGTAGCGCCAGCCCGCGCGCCGCGGCCTGGCGCAGGTGATAGACAAAACTGTCGTAGCCGAATCGGAGCGTCATGCTATCGGGCGGCGCCAGCAAGAGCGCGTTGGTGCCGAGCCGGTCGTGAGACGGCACCAGCGTGGCGCCGGGCGCCGGCGCGCGCTCGGCGAGCACCGACTCGATGTCGGCCGCCGTGGCGAGCGGGATATCCGCGGGCAGCACCAGCGCGGCGGCAAACCCGGCGCGTTTAAGCCTGGCGCGGGCGAAGTGAACCGCTTCGGTCTCGCCCCGCTCCTCCGCCTCGATGACGACGCGCGCGCCGCACGACGCGGCCACGGCCGCGACCTGAGGGTCCGCGGTCACGACGAACGCCGCGGCGAGGCTCGGGGCGGCAAGCGCCCGCGCGAGCGTGTCTTGCATCATCGCCTCGGCCAAAAGCGCGCGCTCGCGCGCGCTCAGCA
This sequence comes from Candidatus Acidiferrales bacterium, assembly GCA_035559995.1. Classification (GTDB taxonomy): domain Bacteria; phylum Desulfobacterota; class Binatia; order UBA9968; family UBA9968; genus DATMAM01. The sequence goes on along the minus strand of DATMAM010000051.1, from coordinate 12,370 downwards.
GCTCGGCGAGGCGGTGCTTCGCGCGCGCAAAGCCTTTGACTGGGATCAAGGCTGCGACCGGCAGGTCAGCGGACATGGTCGGCGGCGGCCAAAATTTCCTCCGCGAGCCTTTTTCGCTCGGCGCTGGAATCGAGCGCGATCGACGTCGGCCGGGCTTGAACCCCGAGCGGCGCCATCCTTTCCGCCAGCGCGCGATCTTCCGGGGCGATGAAAAGAAGGTCCAAAAAGTCCGCGTACGAAGCGGCGACGCCGAGAGCGGAGACCTCGATGCCCGCGGCCGACATGAGCTTATCGGCCGGGCCGCTAAACGGCCTTCGCTGGATGATCGGGCTAACGGCGATCACGGGCGCGGGCGTCTTTCGCAACGCTTCTCGGATGCCGGGCACCGCGAGGATCGGGCCGATGCTCGTCACGGGGTTGCTCGGCGCGACGATGACGAGGGCCGCGCTCAAGATCGTCCGTTCGACCGCGGGCGCCGGGCGGCTATTTTCGACCCCCGATAGCCGCACGCCCGTCACCGCATCGCGGCAGCGATTCTTGACGAAAAACTCCTGAAACGAGATCTCCCCCGCCGGGGTGAGCACCCGCGTTGCCACGCGCTCGTCGGACATCGGCGCGATCCGCGCGGTCACGCCGAGCGCGCAAGCCAGTCTTTGCGTCGCCTGCGACAGCGTCAGTCCCTGGCGCAAAAGATCGGTCCGCCGGACGTGCGTCGCGAGATCCCGATCGCCGATCTTGAACCAGGCCTCCGCGCCGAGCCGCGCCATCGCGTCGAGCCAGGCGAAGGTGTCGTCCTTGATGCCCCAGCCTTTTAGGGGATCGGCGATCCCCGCGAGCGTGTACATGACGGTGTCGATGTCCGGAGAGACGTAGAGGCCGTGGAAAACGAAATCGTCCCCGGTGTTGCAGATGACGAACAGCTGCTCCTGGGAGACGGCAAGGCTCAGGCCGTGGACGAGCTTGGCTCCTCCGGTTCCTCCTGTTAAGACGGCGATCACGGGCGGCGAGATTTAGAGAGGCGCCGCGTTCGGCTCCGCGCCCCTCCCGGCGTCTCGTTTCGCCCGGCCCGCGGCGCCGTCGCCGCCGGCCCGTTCGGGCCAGGAGCGAAGAATCTTGTAGGTCGTGCTGCGCTCGGCGGGGATGCGGCCGATCTCGCGGATCAGGTTGCGAAACTCGTAAGGCCAGAGCATCTGGCCTTCGGTCGATCCCGCCAGGCGCGAGATGCTCTCTTCCATCAGCGTGCCGCCGAAATCGTTCGCGCCCGCGCGCAGGCAGAGCTGCGACAGCCGCCGGCCCATTTTCACCCACGAGACCTGGATGTTGGGAATCGTGTCGTTGAGGAGGATGCGCGCGAGCGCGTGCACGCGGATGTGCTCGTCGGGCGTCGGCCCGGGGCGCGCCAGGCCCTGATGGTAAAGCGCGGTGTTGTGGTGAACGAACCCGAGCGGCACGAACTCGGTAAAGCCGCCGGTTTGCTTCTGCAGGTTTCTCAGCAGCAGGATGTGCCGCACCCAGTGAAGCTCGTTTTCCCTGTGGCCGTACATCATCGTCGATGTGGTCGGGATGCCGAGCCGGTGCGCGGCGGTGATCACCCGGATCCACTGCGCGACGCTCACCTTGTTTTTGGAAAGGACCTGCCGCACTTCGTCATCTAAAATTTCCGCGGCGGTGCCGGGGATGCTGTCGAGCCCCGCCGCGCGCAGCATCGAGAGGTAGTTCTCGAGCCCGAGGCCCGTCAGCTCGACGCCGTAGGTGATTTCCATCGGCGAATAGGCGTGAATGTGAATTTTCGGCACGCGCGCGCGGATCGCTTGCAGGAGGTCGCGGTAGTAAAACGGGCTCATGTCGCGCGGCAGCCCGCCCTGCATGCAGATCTCGGTTGCGCCGCGGTTCCACGCCTCCTCGGCCCGGCGCCCGACCTCCTCGAGCGAATGGTTCCAGGCGTCCGGCTTGCCGGGCCCGGTGCTGAAGGCGCAGAACTTGCAGCCCACGTAGCAGACATTGGTGAAATTGATATTGCGGCAAACCACGTAGGTGACGAGGTCGCCGACTTTTTTCTGCCGCAGCCAGTCGGCGACGGCGACCGCGGCGGAAAGCTCCTCGCCGCGCGCGCGCGCGACGGCGAGCGCCTCGCTTTCGCCGAGCTCGTGACCCAAGAGCGCCCGCTCCAGGGCGCGCGCCACGGCGCGGTCGATGCGCGGCAAAAGCCGCTCGGCATGCTCCGCGGAATCGTCAAAGCTGAACAGGCGTTCGCAGTCGGTCATAAGATCCTCCGCTTGGCGCCGGGTCTTTCCAGGCGCTCACGCGCTCGATATGGGGCAGCATGGCCGGCGAGACGAACTTTTCTCCCTCGGCGATGAACTCGGGATAGATGGGAAGCCGCGGCCGCAGCGCAAATCCCGCCGCTTCCGTCTCTCTTTTCAGTACGGCGAGCGCCGGCCACGGCGCCTCGGGATTGATATAGTCGCGCGTGAGCGGCGAGACGCCGCCCCAGTCGTTGATGCCCGCCCGCAGAAACAGCGGGTAGTGCTCGGGGCTGAGATTGGGCGGCGCCTGGATGTTCATCGCGCCGCCCAGGACCAGCCGCGCGAGCGCAACGGTCTTCAGCATCTCTTCGAGCGCGGGCTCGGGATGATGCGCCATGGAAGTGCGCGGCTTGGGGCGAAAATTCTGCACGATCACCTCCTGGATGTGGCCGTAGCGCTCGTGCAGCTCGCGGATGGCGAAAAGCGATTCCAGTCGCTCGCGCCACGTCTCGCCGATGCCGACGAGGATGCCGGTCGTGAACGGGATGCGGAGCTTGCCCGCTTCCTCGATCGTGCGCAGGCGCAGGGCGGGCTTTTTATCCGGGGCGTTCAAATGCGGGCCGAGGAGAAGCCGCGCGCTTGCGTTTTCGAGCATGAGACCGAGGCTGGCGTTTACGTCTTTCAGGCGCGCGAGGTCCTTGCGGCCCATCACGCCGGGATTGGAGTGGGGCAAAAGCCGCGTCTCCTCGAGCACGGCGCGGCAGGCGCGATAGAGATAGTCGAGGGTGGTGCGCGCGCCCACGCCGCGCAGAAATGCGCGCATCTCGGGATAGATCGCCTCCGGCTTGTCGCCCAGGCTGAAAAGCGCTTCCGTGCACCCGAGCTCCTGGCCGCGGCGCGCCACGGCGACCACGTCATCGAGGGCCATCGTTGCGGCGCCTTCTTCATCCGGCGCGCGCCGGAACGTGCAGTAGCCGCAGAAGTCGCGGCAGAGATTGGTGAGCGGGATAAAAACCTTCGGCGAGAAGGTCACGGTCTTTCCCTTGTGCTCGTCGCGCAGCGCCGCCGCGGTATCGAGAAGGAGGCTTAGATCGTCGCCTTCGACCGAGCAGAGAAGCTCGGCCTCGGCCAGAGCGAGCGGCCGGCCGTGACGGCATTCGCGAAGGATCGTTGCGGCCCGCATTCTTTGCTGCATAACGGATAAACTCCGGCGCGTCAATTAGAGAGAGGCGAAAGCTTTCAAGCGCTCCTGGAGGCCGGTGAAGCGCTTCTCGACGCGCGCGTTTCTCATCGCCAGGGCGAGGGCCCTGCGGCTGCCGATCAGCACGGCGAGCCGCTTGGCGCGCGTGATCGCGGTGTAAAAAATGCTCCGGTTGAGCATGAGGTAGTGCGCGGTGTGGACCGGAATGACGACCGCGGGATACTCGCTGCCCTGGCTCTTGTGCACCGAGGTGGCGTAGGCGAGCGCCAGCTCGTCGAGGTCCGCGAACGGATACTCGACGCGCTCGCGCTCGAATTGGACGAACAGCCGACCCGCCTGCCGGTCGATGCCGGCGATCTTTCCCAGGTCCCCGTTGAAGACGCCCCGGTCGTAATTGTTCCTGAGCTGCATGACCCGGTCGCCCGCCCGGAACGTGGTCGCGCCATGCTGTACGGAGTCGCCGCGCGGGTTGAGCAGCTGCTGCAGTTCCTGGTTGATGTGGATGGTGCCCAGCAGCCCGCGGTGGATCGGCGTGATGACCTGGACGCCTTCGGCGGCGCTCGTCTGCAGGCGCGCGGGAATGCGCTCCCGGACAAAGCTCTTGACGAGCGCGAGGATTTCCTCCTGGCTTTCGCTCTCGACGAAAAGAAAATCGCCGCGCGTGTTTTGGGCGTTCAGCAGCAGCGGCTCGCCGGAGAGGATGCGGTGCGCGTTCAAAACGAGCAAGCTCTGGGCGGCCTGGCGAAAGACGTGCTTTAAAAAAACCGTCGGCACGGCGCCGGAATCGATCAGGTCGCGAAGCACGTTGCCCGGGCCGACCGAGGGAAGCTGGTCGGCGTCGCCGATCAGAACGAGGCGAGTGCTCGGCCGAAGCGCCGCGAGCAGGTGATCCATCAGCGGCAGATCCACCATCGACGCCTCGTCGATGATCACCACGTCCGCGGACAACGGGTTGGCGGCGGCGCGCAAAAAGCCCGCGTCGGCCGGGCTGTACTCGAGCAGCCGGTGAATCGTCTTGGCTTCCTCGCCGGTCATCTCCTGCATGCGGTTGGCCGCCCTTCCGGTCGGCGCCGCAAGCGCAAAGCGCGCCCGGCCGCCGCGCAAAAGGCCGAGCAGGTGCTTGAGCAAGGTCGTCTTTCCGGTGCCCGGGCCGCCGGTGATCACGATCAGCTTCTGCTGCAGCGCCTGCGCCAACGCCTGGCGCTGGGCGTCCTCGAGCCGAAGGCCGAATCGCCGCTCGGCGTTCTCGAGGTCCCACAGGCCGACGGGCGCAAGCGACGCCGGCGTCGAAAGGACGCGCTTGAGCGCCGCCGCGACGCGCTCCTCGGCGCGGTGAAGTTCCGCCGGGTAGACGCGCGCCGCCTCCCGATGTTCGACCACGACTTCGCCCTCGCGCGCAAGCCGCGCGACCGCCTCATCGACGGCCCGTTCGCCGACGCCGAGAAGCCCGCAGGCGTGCGCCTCGAGCACGGGCAGCGGCAGGTAGCAATGTCCTTCCTCGGCGGCGCGCCTGAGAAGGTGAATCACGCCCGCCTCGACGCGATAGGGCGAGTCCTCGCGAACCCCGAACCGGCGCGCGATCCGATCGGCGAGGACAAACCCGATGCCGGAGATTTCCCGCGCCAGCCGGTACGGGTTTTCTTGCACGCGCACCATCGTTTCGTTGCCGTAGGCGCGGTAGATCTTCTGCGCCAGGCCGCTGGTGATGCCGTGACCCTGGAGGAAGACCATCGTCTCGCGCAGACCGCGCTCCTGGTTCCAGACCGAAACGATCCGCTCAGCTTTCTGCCGGCCGATTCCGGGCACCTCTTGAAGCCGCTCCGGCTCCTCGGACAGAACGCGCAACGTCTCGGCGCCGAACGCCTCGACGAGCCGCCGCGCCAGCGCCGGCCCGATGCCTTTGATTCTGCCGCCGCCGAGATAGCCGGCGATCCCGGCCAGGGTCGAGGGCTCGAGCTTGAACCACTGCTCGACCTTGAATTGCAGGCCGTAGCGCGGGTGCCGGTGCCAGAAGCCGCTCACCCGGATCTGGTCGCCTTCGGCGAGCGGAAAAACTTGGCCGACGATCGTGACCGAGTTGGCCGCGCCGATCTCCAGGCGCGCGACCGTGTAGCCGCGCTCGGCGTTCTGATACGCGATTTTGGTGATCGTTCCTTCGAGGCTCGGCGCCTCTGGACGGGATGCGGAAGGGTCGCTTTTGCTCATCTTTGCGGCGCCGCGCACGCTTGCCTTTTTCCGAGCGCGGACGTAGAGTTTCCGAGCAGGCAAACGGAATCAGAAGGGAGGGTACCACCGAAGGGGAGCCTTTTCCATGCCTACCTACGAGTATCGCTGTTTGAATTGCAAACGAAAATTTACCGTGATGGTGAGCATCTCCGAGCACGACGCCAAAAAGGTCAAGTGCCCGAAATGCGGGTCGCGGAGGATCAACCAGCTGATCACTTCCTTTTACGCGCAGACATCCTCAAAGAGCTGACTTCTCTCGAATCGCGAGTGGAACCTCACCCAAATTCGTTAACTGCGGCCGCGTCCGGCCTCTAGGCGCGGCGGCGCAGAGGTGTCTATGAACCTCGACAGCCTGTGGTTCCAGGTGGGACTGGTTTTTGTCCTCATTCTGGCCAATGGTTTTTTTGCGGCGGCCGAAATCGCCGTCATCGCGATGCGCAAGACCCGGATCGAGACCCTGCTCCAGACGGGGTCGCGGTCGGCGGCCGCAGTGGCGCGGCTCAAGAACGATCCGGACCGCTTTCTCGCGACCGTGCAGATCGGGGTGACGCTGGTCGGCACGCTCGCTTCGGCGGTCGGCGGCGCGGCCGCGATCGAGTATCTGGAGCCGTGGATTCAAACCCTGCCCTTCCCGTTCCTGCGCCAGTGGGGCGAGACGGTCGCGATCCTCCTGGTGGTCGTGCCGATCGCTTACCTGTCGCTCGTGCTCGGAGAGCTGGTGCCGAAATCGCTCGCGCTGCGCTTTTCCGAGCCGATTGCTTTTTTGGTCGCGCGGCCGATCGACTTCCTCGCGCGCATCAACGCCCTTCCCGTCCGCGCGCTCACGGTTTCGAGCAACGCGGTCCTCTGGCTTTTCGGCGCCAAACGCGGCGAGGGGGCGACGTTTGTCTCGGAAGAGGAAATCAAGTCGCTGATTCGCGAGGGCGCCGCCAAAGGCATTTTCGACGAGACGGAAAAGGAGCTGATTCACAGCGTCTTCGAGTTCGTCGACACGCCGGTCAAGGCCGTGATGGTGCCGCGCACGGAGATTCACGCGCTCGAAGTCAACACCCCGCCGAGCGAGGTGCTCAAAAGCTTCGTCGAAAGCGGCTTCTCGCGCATCCCCGTCTACGAAGAAGAGCTGGACCGCGTGATCGGCATCCTCTATATCAAGGATCTGTTCCGCGCGCTCAACGAAAAAAAAGAGTTTTCCGTGCGCCAGCTCTTGCACCCGGCTTTTTTCGTGCCGAGCACCTTGCCGATCAGCCAGTTGCTGAAGGAGATGCAGCGGCGGCGGATCGCGATGGCCATGGTCGTAAACGAGTTCGGCGAGCTGGAAGGGCTCGCCACCCTCGAGGACATCGTCGAGGAGATCGTGGGCGAGATCCGCGACGAATACGACCGCGAGGAGCGCGGGCCGGTCGAGCGCCTGGCCGACGGCTCGCTCCTCATCCAGGGGTCGGCGCTGCTCAAAGATCTCAAAGACGATTACGGCCTGCCTTTCGAGGAGTCGCCCGATTATCACACGATCGCCGGGTTCGTGCTCGCCAAGCTGAGGCGCATCCCGCGAAGCGGCGAGCGGGTGGAGCACGACAGCTACCGGCTGACGATCGTCGAGATGGAGGGGCGGAGAATCGTGAAGGTCAAGCTCGAGGAAGCCGCGAAAAAGTAGCCGGCGACGCGCGGCTTCGGGCGGCGCGTTCCGAGCGAAGCTCGGTCACGATCGCGTGCAGGGCGGTAACGAGACGCTTGGTCTCTTGCGGCGTGCCGATCGTGATGCGAAGCGCGTCCTCGAGGCCGGGCGCGTCAAAATAGCGCACCAAAATCTTGCGTTCCTTCAAGCGCTCGTAGATGGGCCGCGCGCTTTCTCCCCGCCAGCGCGCCAGGATGAAGTTGGCGTGCGAGGGATAAACGTAAAACCCGAGCTTCTCCAGCGCCGCCGCCAAGCGCGCGCGCGTCCTCTGGATGCGCGCCACGTTGCGCCGCATCCAGGCGAGGTCCTGAAGCGCCGCCGTCGCGGCCTCGAGGCTGAGCCGGTTCAGGTTGTAGGAGTCCTTCACCTTGGCCATGGCCGCGATCAGCTCGCGCGGGCCGAACGCAAGCCCGATCCGCATGCCCGCGAGCGAGAAGGACTTGGAGAAGCTTCTCAGGACGATCAGGTTCGGCGAATTCGCGACGAGCGGCAGCGCCGAGGCCGCTTCCGCCGCGGCAAAGTCGATATAGGCCTCGTCGACGACCAGCACGCCGGCAACCGACCGCGCGAGGCGCTCGACGGCCGCGAGCGGCACCAAGGTTGCGGACGGCGAGTTGGGGTTGCAGAGAAATGTCAGAGCGGCCGGGCGCGCCGCCAGCGCCTCGGGAACAGAGAAGTCCGCCGGATACTCGACACAAACGCTTTCGCCTTCCTGGATCGCGACCAGGGTATCGTAGAGCGTGTAGGTCGGGACCGGGTACGCCACCCGGTCGCCCGGGCCGACAAAACAGCGCGCGATCATGGATAGGAGCTCGTCGGAGCCGTTGCCGGCAAGAACGTTCTCGGGCTCGACCCCGTACACGCTCGCCGCTTGCGCGCGCAGGCGGTCGCCCATGGGCTCGGGATAGAGGCGCAGCGAAAAGTTCGTCGCGCGCCTAAGCGCGCTCAGCACGCGCGGCGAGGGCGGGTAGGGATTTTCGTTGGTGTTGAGCTTGATGACGCCGGGGTCCTGCGGCTGCTCGCCGGGGACGTAAGCCTTAAGCCGCGCGATGTTTGGCCTCAGGTAGCGTGTCACGAGGCGTGATTCTAGCGTGCGGCTCCGGGCCGTTCAATCGAATCCGGCTTTGCAATAAACGACAAATCTGTTAGGTACAGGGCTAATTTACGCTTCGGGTCGCGTTTATGGAAAGAAAGCGACTGGCCACCGGCATCGGCGGGCTCGACGTGCTGCTCGAGGGAGGCCTGCCCGAAGGCAAGACCTATCTGGTGACGGGCGATCCCGGCGGCGGGAAGAGCCTCTTCTGCACGCATTTTCTGCTCAAGGGGCTGGAGGACGGCGAGAGGGCGGTTTACGTCGCGATCGACGAGACGCCGGCGGAGATCGTCGAGCAGGCCGAATCGCTCGGCCTGCCGCTGGCGCAATACGTCGATCGCAAGGCGCTTCTCATTCTCGACGCCTCGACGCACTTCAGCAGCCGCATGGGCCGGGAAAAGGAAATCGACGTCCAGAGAGTGATCGTCGATCTCGGCAGCTATGTCAAAAGGATGGAGGCGAGCCGCATCGTGATCGACTCCGCCGGGCCGCTCATCCTGCTGCGCGACGCCGCCTCGCGCATTCAAGATCAGGCGCGGCGGCTCATTTTCGCGCTGCAGACGCAGCTGAAGACGACGAACCTTTTGACCTGTTATCCGGTGCCGCGCACCGGCGAGAAGGCCGAGCACGCCGTCGAAGAGTACCTGGTCGCCGGGGTGATCGCGCTCAGGCTCAAAAAAACTGCCGGCGGCTGGACGCGCACCTTGGCGGTCGAAAAGATGCGCGCGACCGCAACCGACCTCGCCGAACACGAGTTTGCCATCGTCAAAGGGCGGGGCATCGTCCTCAAGCCCGTTTAGCCGTCTCGCCCGCTCGCCTCGTTTTCTTGACAGTCCCGCCGGCGATGATTAGCTTTCGCCAAGGTTTCATCTTATGCGATTGGACAAACTGACCATCAAGTCACAGGAAGCGTTGCAGCACGCGCAGGCGCTCGCCGAAAGGCGCAATCATCAGGCGATCGACGTCGAGCACCTGCTCGTCGCGCTGCTGGGCCAAAAAGAAGGCGTGGTGCTCTCGCTGCTACAGAAGCTGGGGGTTCCCGCCGCGCAGCTTTTGGAGCGCGCGCAGCAGGCTCTGGATCGGCAGCCGCAGGTGACCGGCGCGGCGGGCCAGACCTACATCACGCCGCGCCTCAAGAAGCTTATCGAAAAGGCCGAAACCATCGCGGAAAGCCTCAAGGACGAGTACGTCTCCACCGAGCACCTGCTGCTTGCGATGCTCGAGGACGACGGCGAAACCGGCCGCGCGCTGCGCGCGCTCGGCGTCTCGCGCGACCTCGTCCTCAAGGCGCTGGTTGAAATCCGCGGCGCGCAGCGCATCACCGATCCCAACCCGGAAGAAAAATACCAGGCGCTGGAAAAGTACAGCCGCGACCTCACCGAGCTCGCGCGCAAGGGGAAGTTGGACCCCGTGATCGGCCGCGACGACGAGGTGCGCCGCGTCATCCAGGTGCTTTCGCGCCGGACCAAGAACAACCCCGTGCTCATCGGCGAGCCCGGCGTCGGCAAGACCGCGATCGTCGAAGGGCTCGCCCAGCGCATCGTCAACGGCGATGTTCCGGAGACGCTCAAGGACAAGCGCCTGGTCGCGCTCGACATGGGGGCGCTGGTGGCGGGCACGAAGTACCGCGGCGAGTTCGAGGAGCGGCTCAAGGCAGTGCTCAAGGAAGTGACCTCCGCCGCCGGGCAGTTCATCGTGTTCATAGACGAGATGCACACGATCGTGGGCGCCGGCGCGGCGGAGGGCGCCATGGACGCGGCCAACATACTGAAGCCGCTGCTGGCGCGCGGGGAGCTGCACGTGGTGGGCGCCACCACGCTGGACGAGTACCGCAAGCACGTGGAGAAGGACGCGGCGCTGGAACGCCGGTTCCAGCCGGTGCTGGTGGGCGAACCGTCGGTGGCGGACACGATAGCGATTCTGCGTGGCCTCAAGGAGCGCTACGAGGTTCACCACGGGGTGCGCATAACGGACCCGGCACTGGTGGCGGCGGCAACGCTAAGCGACCGCTACATCGGCGATCGGTTCCTGCCTGACAAGGCCATAGACTTGATAGACGAGGCCGCGAGCCGGCTGCGGATCGAGATCGACAGCCTGCCGAGCGAAATTGACGAAGTGGAGCGTCGCATCGTGCAGCTCGAGATCGAGAAGGCGGCGCTGGCGAAGGAGAAGGATCAGGCAAGCCGCGAGCGGCTGGCGTCGTTGGAGGAGGAGCTGGCCGACCTGCGGGAGCGCTCTAACGCGATGAAGGCGCGGTGGTCGGCCGAGAAGGAGGCGATCCAGCGCATCCGCGAGCTGAAGCAGAGCCACGAGTCGCTGCGCGCCGAGGCCGAGCAGGCCACGCGCAGGGGTGATCTAGCGAAGGCCGCCGAGCTGACCTACGGCCGCGCGCCGGCGCTGGAGCGTGAGCTGCGAGAGGCCGAGTCGAAGCTGGCCGAGATCCAGAGGGAAGGGAAGTTCCTGAAGGAGGAGGTCGAGGCGGACGATGTGGCTGAGATCGTGGCTAAGTGGACCGGAATTCCAGTCACGCGGCTGATGGAATCGGAGCGCGAGCGACTGGCGCGGCTCGAGGATCACCTCGCGCAGCGCGTGGTAGGCCAGCGCGAGGCGGTCGAGGCGGTGGCGAACGCGGTGCGGCGCTCGCGTGCCGGGCTATCCGATCCCCACCGGCCCACTGGTTCGTTCATCTTCCTTGGTCCCACCGGCGTGGGTAAGACGGAGACCGCGCGGGCGCTGGCCGAGTTCCTGTTCGACGACGAGCGGGCGATGGTCCGGCTCGACATGTCGGAGTACATGGAGAAGCACGCGGTGGCGCGGATGATCGGGGCTCCGCCCGGCTACGTGGGGTACGAGGAGGGTGGGCAGCTCACCGAGGCCGTCAGGCGCAGGCCGTACTCCGTGGTGCTGTTCGACGAGATCGAGAAGGCGCACCAGGACGTGTTCAACGTCCTGCTCCAGATTCTCGACGACGGCAGGCTGACCGATTCGCAGGGCCGCACGGTGGATTTCAGGAACACCGTGATAATCATGACCAGCAACATCGGCTCGCAGTGGATCCTGGAGCTGGGCACCGGACGCTGGGAGGAGGTCGAGACCCGGGTGATGGAGGCGCTGCGCGCGCACTTCAGGCCCGAGTTCCTGAACCGCGTGGACGACACGATCCTGTTCCGGCCGCTTTCGGCCGAGGACTTGGAGCGCATAGTGGACATCCAGCTGAAGCGGTTCGCGGCGCAGCTGGCCGAGCGCAAGCTCGGGCTCGAGGTGACGCCGGAGGCGCGGCGGCTACTGGGTTCGGAGGGCTATGATCCGGTGTTCGGGGCGAGGCCGTTGAAGCGGGCCATTCAGCGGCTGCTGCAGAACCCACTGGCTCTGGCGGTGTTGGAGGGGAAGTGGAGCGAGGGAGACGTGATTCGCGTGGATCGTGCGGCATCGGGCAGCGCGCTGGAGTTCACTAGGGTAGCCGAGGCCGCGGTCTCGCGTGCCTAGCGTACGCGCGGCAGACGAGGCAGGCATGCGGCTCGCGCTGGATGAAGCGCGCGTCGCCGGCGCTGCCGGAGAGGTGCCCGTCGGAGCCGTTCTGATGCGGGGCGGTGAAGTTCTGGCGGCCGGCCGCAACCGGATGCGCGAGCGCGGCGATGCACGGGCCCACGCCGAGACGGAGTGCCTGGACGGGGCGGTGGCCGCTGGCTTGAGCGGGCCTAACGCGTTCGAGGGTTGCACGCTGTACGTGACGCTGGAGCCCTGCGCGATGTGCGCGGGGGCTCTGGTGTTGGCGCGGGTGCCGCGGGTCGTATTTGGCGCCTGGGACGAGAAGGCCGGGATGGCCGGAAGCCTGGGCGATCTGCTGAGGCACAAGCGGCTCAATCACCGTGCCGAGGTCGTGGCGGGAGTGCTGGAAGCCGAGTGCGCTGAACTGCTGACGCGCTTCTTCG
>DATMAM010000050.1:0-115786 GCA_035559995.1 Candidatus Acidiferrales bacterium | reverse complement strand
ATACTTGAACAGCGGCGTTTCGCGCGAGCCCACGTGCGTGGGAAACGACGTGTGGATGGTAAGCGGCATGTCCAGGTCGATCGCCGCCGCCCAAAAGCGGTCGTCTTCCGCCGTCGGATAGCTCTTGCCGCTCGGATAGGTCGACAGCCACGCCCCCTTGAACCCCATCTTCTTGCAGCGCGCCATCTCGGCGATGTCCTCTTCGGCGCCGATGTTGGGCAGCACCGCCATCGCAATTAGACGATTCGGAGCTACGGCGCAGTACTCCTCCGCCATGTAATCGTTGAATCCACGGATAATTGCGAGAAACGCCGCTTTATCTGTGATCGCGCGGTTGCGGATGCCAAGGGAAAATAAAATCTCGGCGTCGATCCCGTCGCGGTCCTGCTCGCGAAGCCTCTGCTCGGCGGAGCCGCAGCCCGGCGTGTTCTCGTAGTCCATCACCGTCGGATCGAAATCCGCCGGCGGCCTGCCGCCGTACAGGCTGGTCCCGCCGTAGACGAGGCGCTGGCCCTCGTGCTGCAAAGCGTCTCGTCCGTCTGCAAGCTTGATGCGGCGCGGCGCGCGGTCGCGATAGCGCTCGGGAACGCGATGCGTCCACTGCTCCGGCGGCGACTCGAAGTGGCTGTCTGCGGAGATGTAACGGTAATTTCTGGCCATCGGCAGTCTACCTTTATCAAGCTACCTGATATTTCAGCGCGATTTCTTTCTTCTGTCGTGACGAATCGTAAATCGCCAAAACCACCTCGAAACTTGCTTTTCCCCAGCGGCCGTCGGTGAAGGCGGGTTTGTTCTCGACAACGGCCTCGTAGAGTTTCTGGAGCTCTGCAGCACGGTCGAGAAAGGGCGGACAGGTAATCTCCTCGCGGCCATTCTCGGTATAGATATAGAGCCCATCGGGGGACTGGCGGATATCGCCTTTCTCGCAGCTCACGATCGTGAGACCGTAGAAAGGCTGCTTCCTCTCCCCCTCTGCCCTGCGCGTCTCGGATCTCAGAGGCATGGCGTAGCGCTGCTCCGGAGCGACCGGACCCAAAGGCCGATCTTGCTTCTCGTATCGATGGAAAACTTTCCGCCCGCCTTCGCCAATGTCCCAGGTAAGCTCGGTAATGTCGAAATAGCCATAACCATTAAAAACAAGCGTTGCCGGCGTGCCGTCGTCGAATTGGAGAAAGGCCGTGAAGTTTCCTTCCGTGTCGAAGTGCGGATTCCACCTTCCGGTCACGGCCGAGACGCTCTTGAGCTTGCCCCCGCCGATAGCGCGCACAATATCGACCTGATGCGGCCCCTGTCGAAAAAGCACTCCACCGCCCTTCGAGCTATCGACTTCCTCGGGCAGGCGCGCCTGCGTGAGCCAACCTTTATAATTCCAGGTGTTGATCTGAATCAAGCGCCCGAGACGCCCGCTCGCCACGACTTCGCGCATCTTCACGATCGGCGGGTCGCTCGCCTTGCTATGTAGCAAAAGTTTTACATTGTTTTTCTCAGCCGCCTCGATCATCCGGTCGCAATCTTCCAGGGTAAGAGCCATCGGCTTTTCGCAGATGACGTGCTTGCCGCCGCGCGCCGCGATAACGGTGTTTTCGGCGTGATACTCGCTCGGGGTTGCGATCCAAACGGCGTCGATCGCCTTCGAGGCGCACATCTCTTCGACGCTATCGAATAGACGGATGCCGGGATATTTCGGGCGCAATGCCTCTAAGGCCTCGCGGCGCTTGTCCGCGATTGCGCCAAGCTCGATGCCCGCGACTTTGTCCATAGAACGCAGGACGGCGTTGCCGGCATTGCCGGCGCCCGCTATTCCGAGGCGAATCCGCGCAGCCATCGAAGGAATCGCTTTCAAGCCTCTCTCGAAGAGTCGGTGACGGTCTCGAACACAATCAGACGGTTTTTCTCGGCGTCGCGCACCACCCCGATCGGATCTTCCCCTCTCGCGACCTTCTCGATCTGCTCTTTGAGGAGCTTGCGATATAGGATGATGCCGCGGTCAGCGACGCCGAGCTGCTCTCTGGTCCGATCGTAAATCGGCCCAGCCGTCTCCCACGCCATGTAGTCCTGCGCGATAACTTTGTCCATCCGGTGGGTTCCGTCGGGATTTTTATAAGGAGGCATATATTCGACCGGCGGATATTCCGGCTGCTCTACCTCCGAGCCGTCTTTGGTCTCGGTAAAGAAGAGCTGAAACAAGAGGGTGTGAGTATCGTCTTCGGGCACGCGCCACTGAATGTAATGCTCGCGGCCGTGGCATTGGCGGAGCATGTTGGGGAACACCAGTGGGTGCGCGTTTACCAGCTCGAAGCTTCCGTTGCCGTTTTTGACGTAGCGCTTCTTCATGATCCCGTACTCGAAGGGTTCGAAGTCGTGCCGGTCGATTTCTTTTTTAATGTCCCCGTGGACCGGCCTTCCAGTGCCGCCGAAATGCAAATAGGTCGTGTGCGTGGGGTCGACCGAGTTCTCCATCGGCTGCAGCCAATTGCAATCGAGAACCGGGTGAAGGCGAATCTTTCTCGTGCCGTCTTTGCGCGCCATGACGTCGTAGTTCGGAAGTAAGGGCACCGGCTTCGGTCCCATGTAGGCGAAAAGAAGTCCGGCCCTTTTCTGCACCGGATAGGCCGTGAACCGCACCCGATCTTTGAAGGTGCTGTCGGGCGGCTCGGCCGGCTGCTCCAGGCATTTTCCCTCGGCACTAAACAACCAGCCGTGATAAACGCAGCGGATGTTGCTGCCCTCGATTTTGCCGTAAAAAAGCGATGCGCCGCGGTGCGGGCAGTTTTCTTCGACCAAGCCGTACTTGCCGTCTTCGCCCTTGTAGAGGACCAAGTTCTCGCCAAGGATTCGAAGCCGCTTCATCTGCTTATCTTTGAATTCCTCGGCTAGCGCAATGGGGTGCCAGTAGCGGCGCAAAAACTCTCCTGCCGGGGTTCCCGGCCCTACCCGCGTAAACAACTCGTTTTCTTCTCGGCTTAACATTTCGCAGCGCTCCTTTTATTTGTTATCGCTTGACGATCTCTTTAAAAAGCTTGAGCACGGGTCCGGCGTCCATTGTGTCAGGGTTGTAGACGGGAACGTAACGAACCCCCTCTCTGCGACGATACTCCGGCGGAATCGGATCGACCGGAATATCAGCGCGCATAGACTGCACCTGATCGAGCGGGGTATTCATGACCTCCTGGAAATAAATCTGCCCCTCGCGCGAAAGAAACCAGTTTGTGAAAACCTTAGCGGCGTTTGGGTGCGGGGCATTGTTCATCAGCGCGATCGTTCCGTTGGCGCCGCTTGAGATCGCCGGCGCTTCCTTAAAATTGGCGTCCGCAACCTCGTCAACGGGCAGACCTTGGGCCTTGGCTTCCGGCACGCCCCGGGAGAAGAGCGAGATGGCATACCTGCCTTGCGCTAACCAGTCCGTAGCCTGTCTTTCATCGCGCGAAAAGGCCGCGTCCACTTCCCCCAAAAGCTTCCTGACGTAGTTCGGACCCAGCTCCGGATGATAATAGAGCATCCTCCAGCCGCCGGAGGACTCGTGCGGATCGATGGCGACGATCTTTCCCTTCCATTTCGGAGTCAGGACATCCCAATACGATTGAAACTCTTTCGGATCGACCAGCGTCCGATTGTAATAGACCCGGGTGCCGGCGGGGCTGCCGATGTAGATGAAAAGATATTTTCTTTCGGGATCTTGGTAGTGGTGTTTTCCTTGCCACCACTTCGCTTCGTCTTTGACCTCGGGAAGAATGAGCGCGGAGCTGATGGCGTCGAGCGCTTTCATCTGTTCGTAAAATATCTTGTAGGGGGAGGTCACGCCGCAAATGCAGACGTCGGCAATTTTGACCCCCGCCCGGATCTCGCTGGCGACTCGGTTAATGAAGCTCGATCCGCGCCCGCCGGTGACTGTAAGCTTGATGTCAGGAAATTTCTTTTGAAAAGCCTGAACCGCTTTTTCCAGATTGCCGCCCTGCCAGATGTAAACCGACAGGCTGCCTTCTCTTTTGGCGGCGGCGACGGTCTTATCCCATTCGGCCTGCCAGCTTTTGGCTTCCGCGGCAATGCCTGCGGCGGGAAACACCAAAAACAGCGCCCCGAAACCGGTCAATGTTTTAAGGGCCAATCTTTTCATCTATCTATACTCCTCTCGGCGGGATTTGGGCATGCTTTAAATCTCACTCGACTCAGTCCGACTTTGCTTGTTACCGCTTTATGATATTGGAGTGGAGCCAAGCACTGGCGCGGGCTCCATCCGCTCGGGGTTCGGACTATCAAAATCCAAAATGCAAGCCCGAGTCGAGATTGTTTGGGACATTTGGGCTTCGGTCATTTGAGATTGTTTCGAGCTTCGAATTTCGTGCTGCGAAATTACTGGTCTCCCGGCGCCCTTTGCGTCTTTGCGCGAGAAGTCCACTTCTTTGGTTGCAGCTCTGCCGCGCTGTGACAAATGTTATCTTCCTTTGTACAACCCAGGTGCGCGAAATAAACACCACAGAAAACCTTACTGATCGGCGCGTCTTAGCCGCTACGGAGTTGTTTCCGTACCTCTTGGCGGTGGCACCGGGGCAGGCCGATCAACCTCCAGCGCCGACTTGGTACGACAAGAAAACCTCCCGTCTCTCTCTTGCCGACTTCAGAATTGCGAGACAGACCTCGAGGGTTGCTTTGCCCCACCGTCCGCTGTGATAAACCGGTTGCTCATGGACAATGGCATCGTAAAATTCATCGATCACTCTTCCTTTGTCCGGAACGGCCCGCCCCAATGGCACCGGAACCTCGCGCTTTCCGTGATCGTCGTAAATGATGACGCCACTCGGTCCCGGCCTGAGATCGCCGCGCTCGCAGCTTACAACCGTGACTCCAAAATGAGGGTGGTAGCGCTCTCCTTCTCCACGGGCGAATGCCGCGCGCCGCTGCTGCGTTCCGCCGTAACCCGTCGACGCTTTCATCGCAGCCTCTTCCTGTGAGTTTTTTGCCTGAGCGAGCGCGCGCCGCGCCGAGCCGTGTCTGTCCGTAGGCCTTCGTTCACCGCCTTCGCCGATCCAGTCCGTAAACTGATCGCTGTCAAAATGATCGTAGGCGCTGTAGACGATAGTTGCGGCAGCGCCCTCGACAAACTCAAGATAGGTCACGTGCGCTCCCTCCGTCGGCCGCGATGAATCCCAGATTCCCGTCATCGAGCGGACGCTCCTGACGAGACCTCCTCCGATCCATCGCACCATGTCCACCTGATGGGGAACTTGATTGAAAATAATGCCGCCGCCCAGGCTCGTGTCCAGCTCCTCGGGGCGCCGAGGCCGGTAAAGAAAATTGGTAAACCTCCAGGTGTGGATCATGCCGAGCTTTCCCAGCTCGCCGCCGCACACGATCTCGCGAATCTTCAAGATCGGCGGATCAAAAGAATGCGTGTGTCCAACGAGAAGCTTGATGCCGGCTCTCTCCGCCGCCGCGATCATCGAATCGCAATCCTCAAGCGTTAGCGCCATGGGTTTCTCCACGATCGCGTGCTTGCCGTAGGCAGCGGCCATCTTCACGTGTTCGGCATGGCATTGATGAGGGGTAGCGATATAGACAGCGTCGATGCTCTTGCTGCGAAATAGATCTTCGGCGTTCCCGTAGACTTCGGCGCCAAACTCGCGCTTAAATTTCTCTAACGCCTCCTTTCGAAGGTCCGCCGCGGCGGCAATCTTCACTTGCGGATGATGAACCAGACTCGGCAGCATCGAGGTGGCAGCTCGGCCTAAGCCTACAATCCCGAAACGCAAAACTGGCCTGTTGCCGCTCTCCGGCATTGGGTAACCTTGGCTGCTAGTTGAAAAAGGCCGCGCCTGCGATGCCCAGCATCCTGAGTAAGACTGGCTCGTTCCAAACGACATGAACCAGCCTGTCGTAGACGCCGATCATGAAGACTTCAAATACAGCCGCGACAATTAAGGCGTTCAACCGCTTCATGCCGCCGAATGCGGTGCAATATGAAAAGAGAAAAAGCGGGATGGTGATGTGAAAACCCACCAACCAGACACCAGCCACCAACCCACCCATCGACCCCACCACCCGGAAAATTCTTTTGCTGACCTCTTTTGGGTCCAATTCGGAATCTCTAAATCCTATGTCCAGGATCCGCGTCGCCGCGGCAGCTCCTGCGGCCGGCGGCCAAAGCCGCTGAACAACGAAAATCATTAGCAGGAGAAGCCCAATCCCGCCGACCATTCTGGGAAGCAAAGCGGCAGAGGCGGGCCACTGTTGAGAGGCCACGACAAAATAAGCAAAGAGGCCCGCGCTACCCAGAAGAAACAGCCCTTCCAAAACTAGCGCAAGAAATTTGCTGGAGTCGACAGTCGAATCAGCTTTTACGACTGACGTATTGCCGGGCGGCGTCGCCGTAGTCGTCCGAATCCCTTCGCTCGCCGCTTGGAAAGTTGAGTCGTGAATTTTCGTCCCGCCCGCGGCCAGACGCTGCGCGCGCAGGGAAAACAGAACCGACAGAGTCGAGACGCCAACGAGAATCCAAACCTGAGGCCGCGCCAACATCGCCCATCCGTAGGTGTTCAGCGAAAGCCACATGTATTTTTCCAACGGGCGGGCGAGCACAAGTCCGAGGATGATTGGTACGCGCGGCCACTGATAGCGCTTCATGAACCACCCGACGCCGAACAGCGCGCAGGCCAGAACCAAATCGCCCATCGACCGGTTATTCTGAAAGGCGGAAACAAAGAGCATGGCAAGAACGATGGGCGCAAGCACGTTGGGATTCAGCGCCGCGATTCTTGCCAGTTGAGGCGTAAAAAATAGGGCGACGATCGTAGCGATGATGTTGGATACGGCAAGCGACCACACCATCATCAAGGTCAAGTCCAGATGCTGGTTCAACATCATCGGCCCCGGCTGCAACCCAAGCAGTATAAGAAATCCAAGGAAAACCGCCATCTGACCGCTGCCGGGGATTCCGAACGCCAAGGTTGGCATGAGAACGCCCGCGTCGATAGAGTTGTTGGCGCTTTCCGGCGCGATCACCCCGCGAATATCGCCGGTACCGAAAGTTTTTGCCGCATTTTTTTCGGTTTGGAGCGCCTGCACGTAAGCAAGCCAGTGCGCTACGGATCCGCCCACGCCGGGCATCATCCCCACAAACAGACCGATCAGCGATGCGCGCGCCACCAGAAATTTGTGGCGCAAGGTCACCAGGATACCCTCGAACCGCTGGTTGCGAATATGCTCTTTGACCCGACTGAGATCCACTCCGCTTCTAGCAATGGGTTTGTCGCTCACGACTAGATCGAGGATTTCGGGGAGTGCGAAAAGCCCGATGATCGCGGGGACAAGAGGGATTCCTTCCCAGAGATACTCGATAGGGACGAAGCGCTCGGTTCCGGTAATCCCGTCGACGCCAATCAGCGCGATCGCAAGGCCAAACGCCGCCCCCAAGAGTCCTTTGACCAAGGCTCCGGTGCTGACCACGCCCACAATGGCGACGCCGATAAGGGACAGCACGAAGAACTCCACCGATCCGAAAAGATTGAGAACGATTCTCGCCACCGGAACGAAGAGCGCCAGAGCGGCCGCGCCGATAAGGCCGCCCACGAGCGAGCTGGCATACGCCGCCGAGAGCGCATATCCAGCGCGTCCCTGTCGAGCGAGCGGATGGCCGTCGAGGATCGTTGCCTGTGCTGATGCCGCGCCCGGGATGCCTAAAAGAATGCATGGGATTGGATCTGTTGTGCCGTTGACCGCCATTGCGCCTATGACCAACGGAATAGCGATGTATGGGTCCATGCCGTAGGCAAAACCCATCAGGATGACCAGCAAGGGTATGCTCCCCCCTGCCGGTAAAGCTCCGTTGATGAGGCCAATAGCCACTCCCAAGCCGAGAGAAAGGAGCGGCCAGAGCGTGAAGAGTTTTCCCGCAGCGTCTACGTACGCGTCAAGCAACTAAACGTGCCCCTGTGACGGTTGCGTAGTTCCGGTGTCGAGAAGTCTAGCGCACACCAAAAATGTTTTCTTGCTTCAGCCGGGCTCAGCTTTGATTGACGGGGTGCTTCATTTACCCGTGTAAAGTTTTTTGAGAACCTGGCGAACTTCAGGCGCCGCGTCGTTGACTCTTTTTACGGAAGCCAGCAAACCCTCCGCTCTCAAGAGGCCCACTTCGTTGCCGCGCGCTTCGGCATCTTTTGCGAAGGCCGGATCGCTGACGGTGAACTCAAAGGCCTTTTTGAGTTCCTGATAAACCTCGTTAGGCACGCCGGGCGGCAGGACAAACACTTTGGAGCCGACGCCCAATTCCAGCCAAGCCCTCAAGGCCGCGTTTTGCGCCTCTGTCCCCGACGCGATCTCAAAGATGTCCGGCGGCTGCTTCCATCCCCCGGCCTCCAGCAATGCCTTATCGAGCAGGCCTCTCCAGCGGACGATCGGGCTTAAAAACGGCGGCTTTTTCTCCAGCCATTCCGGGAATCTGCGCTTGATAAGAGCAAGTTCACTGGCGCGCGTCGTCAGATCAAGCTCGCCGCGATTGAACGCCGCCAGGATCTCCGAGCCGCCTCCGTAACCGTACACATTTTTAATTGGCGCCCCGATTAGCTCGAGCCACGCCACTGGAATTCCCACCGAAGTGCCCACTTCTGTTTCACCGTTAGTCGAGGGTTTCCCGCGGGCCAAAATATCCTTCCACGATGTCGCCACTTGAGTTCGCGCCATTAGGACGCCTGCGTCGGGCACAGCGTCCGGCTGACCGAGATAGACGGTTTTCTGGTAATCGAAATCTTTGATGTCCTCCCCCAAGAGCTCCCGAATGATGAAAACCTTGGGCATGTTCAGCATGGTTAGTCCGTCTGGAGTTGCCTTCATCACGTAGCGAAGCGCAATTTCGGATCCTGCGCCGGGCATATTAACCACTTGGATCTGAGGTTTGCCCGGAAGATGTTTTTGAAAATGGACAGCGAGCAAGCGCGCGTAAGTATCGTAGCCGCCGCCAGGCGCATAGCCGACGACGATCTTGAGGGTCTTGCCGCCGAAATATTGCGCCGCGTCAAAACCATAGGAAGAAAACGGAAAGAGCAAAAATGTCAAAAGAAAGCTCAACGTTGAAGCCTTGGCCAAAATCCTATGATTCGTACCGTTAAGCATAGGCGCGCCTCCCTTTCTTGAAAAAGCGCTATCTTCCGGGTCCTGCCGGATTGGTGCCCGGAACAAGCCTGCGGATTTCCTTGGTGGCTTCGAGCCAGTCTGCCTCCCTGGGCAGTACCGCGGCGGCGCCGCGCACGCGATACAGCTCGGGTTTGAGCACGCCCGGTGGCACAACCTCTTTCTCACGCAACTCCCTGGCTACTTCGAGCAGCCGTTTGCGAAAGTGAATGATGCCGATGTCGGTTGTCCCCAGGTGCTCTTGCGTCCTGTCATAGATCGGCCCCATGCCTTCCTGCACAGCCGCGTCCTGCGCCCAGAATTCAGGAATGCCCGAGAATAGCTTGGTACGCTGAAGCTCTCGGCTAAAAAAGAAATCGTTTTCTTTCCTCGCCTTCGGCCGCCAGGCTCCCCCGGGACCGCTGTCAGGCGGCAGAAACTTGTCTACGGCTACAAATCCCGCGCCGGACCCACGGCGCATTCGTTCAATCTCTTTTTCCGTCAGCGGTCTTAAAGGATGAAAGTTGCACGCGATGAGCAGCGTCGTCTCGTCATCCATCGGCACCCACATGCGGGTGTGGCGCGATGGATTCTCACCGTAAGGGCCCGTCATCGTGTAAAAAGGCAACAAGAACTGCGTGAGCCGCCAGTAGCAGTTCATTTCATCGATATTTCGTCTTGCTGCAATCAACACGCCGTACTCGGTATCGACGGCGAAAAAGCGCGGATGCGTGTCTTTTTTGCGCCAGAGGTCGACGTCGGTTCTGCCGTCAAAAATTTCGGGCTTAAGCTGGGTGTTGCTCGTGTGGAGGAACGAATTGTGGCTCTGGTCGATCTCCCCTTCCAAGGCCTGCGCGAAGTTGCAGTTTTGAACCCGCTTCGCCAGATACCGGTTCTCCTCCGGCACCATCGTCCATTCCAGCTCCGGCAGAGGCGGCGGAGGCTGTAGGGTTCCCATATAGACCCAAATGACGCCGGCCTGTTCCCGGCATGGATAGGCTTTGTGGTGAATTTTGTCCTTGAAAACTGTCTCCGGCGGCTCGTTAGGCATGTCAACGCAGTGTCCGTCCACGTCGAACTTCCACCCGTGATAGATACACCTGAGTCCGCCCTCTTCATTGCGCCCATAGAACAAGGGCGCGCCGCGGTGCGGGCAATGAGCTCCGAGAATACCAACTCGCCCGTTGCTATCACGGAACGCGACGAGGTCTTCTCCAAGGAGCCGCACCCTCAAGGTATTTCCATCCGGTTCCGGGAGCTCTCTAGAAAGAAGGGTGGGAAGCCAGTACTGCCGCATCAGCTCACCCATGAGGGTGCCGGGCCCAACCCTCGTGAGCAACTCGTTTTCTTCTCGACTCAGCATCCGGCTCCTCCGCTTTAAGGACTGATCCGTCGAGTCACGAAAAATTATCACGCGGCTCGCTTGAAGGTCAATGTAACGAGCGTGCGTTTAGCACGAACGCTTTTGCAACCGGCGTCGGACACAAGTGGCCCGTTGTGGGGAGCATCTTGCGGTGGGGCTCTGCAGGGCTCATCCATCCCGATAAGCTCGCCGCCTGGCAGCTCCTGAGCGCCGCACGGGGGTGGCGTGGCAGGCTTATGTGAGTTCGGCCGGCTCCGGCAGCGGGAGCCTTCGATTAAATCGTCCTCCAGTCCAGTGCTAGATCAAAGCCACCGGCGCTGGTTGACAACGGGGCACGAGCGGTGTTTAAGAGCGTCGAAGGGGGATGTGAAGTGTCGGGACTTAGCGTGCTTCCCGATTACGAGCACGAACCACAATCCACGATCCAGGAGAAGATGCCATGGCGATTGCGATGCCGGACCAGAAGAAGCGCCTGGACGAACTTCATGGGAAGTTTGCCAGCCTGGGGCTACGCGGCTACTGGCAGATGAGTCGCGAGCAGCAGCGCATGGAGCCGAAGCTCTGGCGCTGGGAGACGATCTATCCGGTTCTGATGGAGGCGGCGGAAGTGGTCCGCATCGGCCCGGAGGCGTTTCGGCGCAATATCGGTCTCGTTACCGGAAGCAAAACGATATCGATGGGGTTTCAGATCGTGCTTCCGGGAGAAACCGCGCCGGCGCACCGGCACACCAACACGGCGCTCAGGTTCGTGGTGATGGGAGGAGGAGCCTACACGACGTCCAACGGCGAGCCGATGATCATGGAGCCGGGAGACCTCCTGATCCAACCGAACTTCGCGTGGCACGACCACGTCAACGATTCCGATAAGCCGATTATCTGGATCGACTCTCTGGACGGGGCGCTGGTGAATTACCTCGACGCTTCTTTTCGCGAGGAATGGGCCGAAGGGCAGCGGCAGCCGCTGACGAAAAAGAGCGGGGCGTCGCGCCGTCTTTACGGCCCCGCGCGCCAGCCCGTCGTCCGCTATGAAGGGGCCGGCGTGCCCTACCATTATAAATGGCAGGAAACCCTGGAGGCGCTCCACGAACTGGCCGAGCAAGGAATCCACGATCCGTACGACGGGCTCCTGCTGGAGTACAAGAACCCTCTCAACGGCGGCCACACTTTTCTTACCATGACGTGCCACATTCAGATGCTTTTGCCCGGACAGGAGACCCGGGCGCACCGGCACACGGGAACGACGCTTTACCACGCGGTTCAAGGCAAGGGCGTGACCGTGGTGGACAGGACTAACGAGCTCTGCTGGGACGAGCACGATAGCTTCAGCCTCCCGTCCTGGCGCTGGCACCAGCATCGAAACCGCTCCACGACCGAGCCCGCTATTCTCTTTTCGGTGACCGACCGGCCGCTGTTGGAGATGACGGGCTTGGATCGGGAAGAAAGAGAGTAAGCCTCTTTGATCTTGTGGCAGCGGCAAACGCCGCGCTGTGAGCTGATTTGCGCCCGTTTGCGTGGCGCGAGGGAGCTAACCATGAAAAACCTAAGTGCGCGCTGGCTCTCCTGCTGCGCCGGCCTGCTTGTCACGGCGATGAGCATTTCTGCGGCCGGCCAGGAGGCTCCCTACTACGCGGGCAAAACCATTCGGATCGTCGCCGGCTTTCCCGCCGGCGGCGGCGTGGACGCGGAGGCGCGCCTCATCGCGAGATTTCTCGAGCGACACATTCCCGGCAATCCGAGCGTTCTCGTGCAAAACATGCCCGGGGCCGGAGGCATGGTGGCGACCAACTGGTTCGAGCAATTCGCAAAGCCGGACGGCTTGACCTTGCATTACACGAGCACGACCTCGATCAACCAACAAGTTTTCCAAGCCGAGGGAGCCAAATTCGATTTGCGCCGCTGGCCGGTTGTCGGCAACCTCCTGCGCTGGGGCTCCGTCGGGCTCATTCATCCCGACAAGCTCGCGCGCCTGACCGCTTCTGGCCCGCCGTTGAAGGTCGGTGTGCGCGGCGGCGATGAGAGCTGGAACGCGATCTTTCTTTGGGGGGCCGAGTTTCTCAAGTGGAATCTCGCTTGGGTGCCGGGATACGGGGGAGGAGGCGAAATCCGCGTGGCATTTCGCCGCGGTGAAACCGACCTCTTTGCCACCGCAGCTCTCCCCAATCTCAAGGAGTTGGTCGGCGAAGGGTTCAAAGCCTTTGTCCAGCAGGGAACGCTCACTCAGGCAGGATCGTTTCAAAAGCGGCCGGAGTTTCCTGAAGTTCCGACATTCGAGGAAATGCTCGGCGCCAAACGGCCCGCGGGCGTCGCGTGGCAGGCTTACGTGAGCTGGGCCGGCTCGGACAGCGCCGGCCGTCCGCTGCATGCGGCGCCCAACACGCCGGCCAACATTCTAAAAACTCTGCGCGACGCCTTTGCGCAGCTAAAGGACGACAGAGCGTTCCAGAGCGAGCTTCTCCGGGTCGCCGGAGAGGATTCGAGGCTGCTGCTAGCCGCCGAAGCGGAGCCGATACTGCGCCAGCTGCTTGCGGTCTCTCCTGAGGTGCGCGACTACTCCAACGGGCTCGCCAAGAAATACCTCAAGCGCTAGCGCCACCGCTCGTGGCGCTGGTCTGTCGCCCGGCGAGCTTGGCCGCATCACCGCCGCCTCTTTCCCGAAAGTCACGGTGTCGTAGGTGGTCTCGAGCGGAGCCAAAGCGCAACGACGAGAGTTACTTTCGGCTGCGCCGGAGGGTTACGCCGCGCGCGAAGATTTCGACATTTTCCCTTCACATCCTTTTCCCTCCCCCGACAGTCTAATCCAGCAAAGGGTATTTCATGAAAGCCATTGCCGTGTTCCCCGCGACGCGGGAAGTCAAGCTGATCGAGCACGAGGCGGCGGAAATCACCGCTTCAAGTCAGGTCAAACTGCGGATGATCGAGGCGGGCGTATGTGGGACGGACAGGGAGATCTCAGCGTTTCAGTACGGGACGCCGCCGGCGAACTGCGATCATCTCGTGATCGGGCACGAATCCTTGGGCGAAGCGGTCGAGACCGGCCCTTCGGTCACGCGCGTCAAGCCCGGCGATCTCGTCGTTCCGATGGTGCGGCGGCCCCGCCCGCACAAGCATTGCATCGCGTGCCGCTCCGAGCGCCAGGATTTTTGCTTCACGGGAGATTTTACCGAGCGCGGCATCAAGCAAGCGCACGGCTTCATGACCGAGTCTGTCGTCGACGACGAAAAGTACATGAACGTCGTCCCGAGCGCGCTGCGCGAGGTGGCGGTTCTCGTCGAGCCGCTCACGATCCGTGCTGGGCGCGGGTGCAGTCGGGCTTTTGGGCGCCATGGCCTTGGTCAATCACGATTTCGAGACGTACGCCTACTCGCGAGAGCCGGTGCCCAATCCCAAATCCGATCTTCTGGAATCGATCGGAGCGCAATACGTCTCCGCCGAGAGCGATTCGCGCGACGGCGCTTATCACCAGGGGATCGCCTGGCCCTGGCTGATCGGCCCTTTTGTCGAAGGCTGGCTTCGCGTTCGCGGCGGCACGCGCGCAGCGAAAAACGAGGCGCGCGAGCGGTTTTTGCGTCCGTTGATGGAGCATCTCGGGCAGGCCGGTCTCGGCCGCGTCTGCGAGATTGCCGATGCGGAGCCGCCTTACAGCCGCGCGGTTGCCCGTTTCAAGCGTGGTCTCTCGGCGAGCTCCTCCGGCTTCACCTTTCGGTGCTCGCGTAGTCGAATCTCATCGAGGGCGGCGAAATTTAAAAGGCCGCGCTCGCTATTCCATCTCTGCTTGACCGCGGAGCGGCAGTTTCGTTTGCGGAAGCTCGTCCCGGGTCCGGAAGATCGAGACGGCTAGCTCATCAGGCCCTTATCGGCGGCGGCTGCGATCTCTGGCGCCGCGCCGTCGCCGGTCCCGGAGCGGTCGTTACCGGCGCCCAGCTTGAGGATGCGGTCGGCGAACTGGTGCAGGCCCTTGGTCGCGTTTCGCGTGTCGACGACGAGCCTCGACCAGCGCAAAATATCGGCGAAGTCGTAGGCGTCGTGGTCGGTCACGATCACCAGGCAGTCTTGGTCCTGAATGGCCGCGGGGGTTAGCTCGACCGACGCGAAGCGCATCGGGCCCACGTTCAGGGCGGGAACAAACGGATCGTTGTACGAGATGCGCGCGCCTTTTTCGCACAGGAGCTTGATCAGATCGATGGCCGGCGACTCGCGGCAGTCGTTGACGCCTTTCTTGTAGGAGACGCCGAGGATCATCACGCGGGAACCGCGCACGCTCTTGGAAAACCGGTTCAAACCCTCGGTGACCAGATCGCACACCACCGCCGGCATCATGCCGTTGATCTCGGCGGCGAGCGAGATAAAGCGCGCGTGAAAATTGAGCGCCTTGAGCTTCCAGGCGAGGTAGTGGGGATCGATCGGGATGCAGTGGCCCCCCAGCCCGGGACCGGGATAGAACGGGATGAAGCCGAAGGGTTTGGTCGCGGCGGCATCGATGACCTCGTAAACGTCGACGCCGAGAAGGTCGCACATCAGAGCCATTTCGTTGACCATGGCGATGTTGACGCTGCGAAAGGTGTTCTCGAGGAGCTTCACCATCTCGGCGCATTTTGTGCTCGAGACCGGCACGACGCGGTCGACGAACTGCGAGTAAAACGCCGCCGCCATCTCGGTGCATTTCGGGGTGACGCCGCCGAGCACTTTCGGCGTGTTTCGGGTCGAAAAAAAGCGGTTCCCCGGATCGATTCTCTCCGGCGAAAACGCGAGATAGAAATCCTTTCCCACGACCAGCCCCGTCGCCTCGAGCTCGGGAAGGATCAGCTCCTCGGTGGTGCCCGGGTACGTGGTGCTTTCGAGAATCACCAGCTGGCCGGGGCGAAGCGTTTTCTTGACCACTTCGGCCGCGGCGAGAATGAAAGAAATGTCGGGGTCGCGGCTCTTGCTGAGCGGCGTCGGCACGCAGATGCTGATCGTGTCGGCGGCGCCGAGCAGGCCGAAATCGCCGCTCGGCAAGAATCGATGCTGCCGGAGCGCCTCGCCGATTTCTCCGTCCTTGACGTCGAGAATATAGGATCGCCCCTGCTTGAGGGCGGCGATCTTGCTTTGATCGATATCGAGCCCGATCACGCGAAAGCCCGCGCGCGCGATCTCGAGCGCCAGCGGAAGCCCGACATAGCCGAGCCCGATGACGGCCGCCGTCGCGCTGCGCTCGTGCAGCCTAGCTTTAAGAGTTTCCAACTGTGGCCCTCCGTGCGTTACGCTCGCGATGTGAATTTTTAACGGCTTTACTCGAGCGTGGTTTGATCTTTTTCCAGCGCCGCCGCGCCGGCGGTTTTAAACTCGTCGATCGCGATGCCGTATTTGGCCATGAGTTCGTAGAGGTTCACCCGGCTGATGCCGAGTTCCTTCGCGGCGCGGCTCACCACGCCGCGGCTGCGGAGCAGCGCTCTTCGGACGTATTCGATCTCGATGGCCTTTTTCGCCTCTTTCAGGTTGACGTCGCTTTGCCTGATCTCGGCGTCGAGTCCGAGATCGTTGAGGGTCAGGACCGATGCCGCGCTCATGACCACGGCGCGATTGATGAGGTTTTCCAGCTCGCGCACGTTGCCCGGCCAGGAGTAGGAGAGCAGCCGGCGCTCGGCTTCCGGCGAAAGCCTGAGGAGCGGCTTGCGGTGCTCCTGGCCGTACTTTTTGAGAAAGTGATACGCGAGCGGAAGAATGTCCTCCTTGCGCTCGCGCAGCGGCGGGATCGTGATGGGAACTACTTTGAGCCTGTAGTAGAGATCCTCCCGGAACAGGTTGTTCTCCATCTCTTTTTCCAGGTCGCGGTTCGTGGCGGCGATGATCCGGACATCGACGCTGATCTTTTGATTGCCGCCGATGCGCTCGATAATGCGATCCTGAAGGAAGCGGAGGAGCTTCACCTGCAGCGGCGGCGCGAGCTCGCCGATTTCATCGAGGAAGAGGGTTCCCGTGTGCGCGAGCTCGAACTTGCCTTTCTTTTGAGCGTGGGCGCCGGTGAAAGCCCCCTTCTCGTGGCCGAAGAGCTCGCTTTCCAGCAACGCGTCGGGGATGGCGCCGCAGTTGACGACGATAAACGGGTTTTCTTTGCGCGCGCTGCGCTGGTGAATCGCGTGGGCGACCAGCTCTTTGCCCGTGCCGCTTTCGCCGCAGATGAGGACTGAAATGTCCGAGAGCGCCACCCGCTCGATGAAGCGGTAAATCTCCTGCATGCTCTTCGAGACGCCGGTCAGGCCGTGAAAACTCGTTTCCGGCTCGGCGTGGGAGCTCTGCAGTCGATGGTTGAGCGCGTAGATATGGAGCGCCCGCTTGACCATCACTTTGAACTCTTCGAGCGCGATCGGCTTCGAGTAGTAATCGAAGGCCCCGAGGCGGACGGCCTTGAGCACGGTCGCCTCCTCGTTGTGGCCCGACACCACGATGACGCGCGTGGCCGGCTCCTCCTCGATCATCTGTTGCAGCAGCCGAAGACCGGCGAGATCGGACGGGAACTCCGCGTTCAAGGAGAGATCGAGACTCACCACCGGCGGCCGCTCCCTGCGGAACACCGCCAGGGCGTCGCTTTCGGTCGCGGCGGTCAGAACGGTATAGTC
Source organism: Candidatus Acidiferrales bacterium (assembly GCA_035559995.1). Taxonomy (GTDB): domain Bacteria; phylum Desulfobacterota; class Binatia; order UBA9968; family UBA9968; genus DATMAM01. The sequence goes on along the minus strand of DATMAM010000050.1, from coordinate 98,728 downwards.
TTCGGCGAACGCCCAGCGCATCTGCTTCAGAATGTTTTCTTCGTCATCGACGAAAAGAATCTTTGGCTTCACGGAACTCCTTTCTTTCTGGCCTTACGGCGCCGCGTGGGCGGGAAGCTCGATTTCGACGCGCGTGCCGCGATTGGGCTCGCTTTGGATCCGGATATGGCCCTGGTGGCTCTCTACAATCGTGCGCGTGTGGCATAGACCGATTCCGGTTCCGCCCTTCTTGGTTGTTTGAAACGGGCGGAAAAGATTCCGCAGCTGCTCGGGCGGGATGCCGCACCCGGTATCGGCGACGGAGGTCAGGATTTTTCCGTTCGGATTGGCCACCTTGACTTCAATGGTCCCCTTGCCGTCGGGCAGGCTCTGGAGCGCGTTGAGAAGGATATTCGCAAACGCCTTCTCCAGGAGCTTGGGATCACCGGAAACCAGCAGCGGCTTGGGGCGCGCGGGAAAATCCGTGACCAGCCGCACGCCGTTTCGTTGAAAGACGCTGAGCCCCCGGAAAGTCTCCTGGAGCAGTTCAACGATATCGACCGGCTGATGGTTGAGAACAAGATTCCCTCTCTGCACCGAGAGGTTCGCGATCAAAGAGATCATCTTGTCGGTCGTCTCGGCAAACGTCTTGAAGGCGTCCTGAAGAAATTCAGGGTTGCTGCGGAAGCGCTTGGCGTTGTCCAGGACCATGCTCTGTTGAGTCGCGAGATTCTTTAGGTCGTGGATGACGAACGACGCCAGGCGGTTAAAAGACTCCCACTCGCGCGCCTCGAGCAGTTCGCTCGACAATCGCGCCGTCAGGATCGCGTTGGCGAGCTGGGTCACGATGCTGACCAAAAGCTGCTCGTCTTCGACGGCAAGGGGCTGGCCGCCGATCCGGTCTCCGATACCCACCCAGCCGAGAATCTCGCCGCCTTTTTTGACCGGAAGAAGGTGCGTGACGCGCAAAGCCGCCAGATCCGCGGCGGAGAATGGGAGCTGCGCCGGTGTCTTCGCCGCGCTGGAAACCTGGAGAATGTCGGGGAAGCGGCCGCCGGCCTCATCGGGTTCGAGGCGAAATGCCAGGCCGCCGTCGCGCGGCCGAGCGGTGTCGTCGAGGCTGTACGCCACGGTAAAAGTCGTCGACCCGGGCGCCGCAAGCCACACGATCACTTGGCGGACGAACAGGCAGTCGGCGATAAACTCCGTGATTTTCGGCAGGATGTCCGACAGCTGGATGGATCCGGCGATGCGCTCCGAGAATTGGGTCCAGAGGTAGCGATAATCGTATTTGCTGTGAAAAAAATTGCGCGCGATGAAAGCCTCGAGGCGCTGCCGCAATGTGGGCGAAAGATAGACGTAGAGAAGAAGCCCCACGAAGGCGAACATCGCCGCGGGAACGATAACCGCCGCGTCCACCGCCTGCGCCGCGTTGAGGAGCCCCATCGCCCAGCCGGATACCAGCAGGTAGAGCAGCGCGGCGGCCGCCGAGAGCGAGCCAAAAACGACGCGGCGGGAAACGAAGATTTTGATCTCCCAAAACGGGTATTTCACGAGCGAATAGAGGATCAGCAGATTGGCGGCGAGGTTGATGACCGAGCCGGAAGCGAGCATCTGGAGAGACACGTAGGAAGACACAAGGATCTGCACCGCAAGGTACGCGAAGTAGACCACGATCCCGAGGCAGGCGATGAACAGATAACGCATCCGCTCCTGCTGGAACTTGGTCGCGTTGCGGAGCGCGTTCTCAAAGCAAAGCAGGGCGATGCCGGCGGCGGCAAGGGCGTTGAGAAAGAGAAAGCGCCGCTTGTTTTCGATCAGGAAGATCGGCTGGTCGAGGATTCCCGTGACCCACTCGATCATGCGTCCCGTGAAGATCTCCACGGCAAGAACGACGGCCAGCCCGAGTTGCACAACATGAAAGAGGACCCAGCGGCGATCGATTTTGGTCTGCGCAGCGCGCGCCAGCGTCTGGGCGAACGGAATCAAGGTTACAGGGACCGCCGCCGCGCCAAACAAGGCGAGCGCGGCTCCTCTTTTCGACCATGACGAATCAAGCCCAAGCGCCAAGGAGCCGAGCTCGAACAAAGCCAAGGACAAGAGCGAGAGAACGAAAAAAACGGCGGAGCTAAAGCCTTTCGCTTTGAACGAAACGTAGGCGCATAACCCGAGCAAAATCGTCAGGTTTAGAACCGGGACAAACGAAGAGATTTGCATGAACTGTTCCAGTGAAGCCGTGAAAGAACGCAGCTTTCCCCGAACGCGCGTGTTGGGTCACGCAATTTCAATGCCACGACTGCCAAAAGAATCGTCCAGGAATCTTCGGCTCTTGAAGGCGCCGCTCGGGCAAGGCTTCCCGAACGCTCGCCGGGAGAAAACGGAGCAGGGCAAAATCGAGAGTTTTCAGGTGGGCCGGTACGCGCCGCCCGGGGAATCTTCGACGAGGACCTCGACGAGCGCAGGTTGCGGAGAATCGAGCGCGCGGCGGACTGCGCCGCGAATGTCCGCCGGACTTTCGACGCGTTCCCCGTGTGCGCCGAGGGAGCGCGCGACCTCGGCAAAGTTGGGAAACGGGTGATCGACGCCGATGTGACGGCCGCCGTAGCGCCGAGCCTGCGCCGCCTTGGCCTGACCGTAGCACTCGTTTCGGGCGACGATCACGACGACGCCGATGCCGTGCTCCACGGCCGTCGCCAAGTCGGTGAGCGCGGCAACGAACTGTCCGTCGCCCATGAACGCGAGCACCGGCCGGGCCGGGAACGCAAGCTTTGCGCCTATCGCGAAGCAAAGGTTCGAGCCGGTGATCGGAAAGTCGTCCGACTCGATGAGGGGAAAAGAGGATCCCTTGAGGCAGTATTTCCAGGGTAGCTCGCCGAAGAGGATGGCCTCGCGCCCCGCCTCCTCCACGACGTCTTTCAGCAAGCGGAGCCGCCGGATGGGAACGTCGCTCGAGCGGGCGAGCCGGGTCCACTCGTTCATCCACAACTCCCTCCGCTCCCACACTTTTTGGATCCTTTGAATCACGCGCGAGGGCCACTTCTCGGCTCCGATTCCGCGCAAGAAAGATAAGATCTGCCGGAGAACCGCGCGGGCGTCGCCCACGACGCCAATCTCGATCGGGTAATGGCGGCCCAGCTGGACGGCGTCGATGTCGACCTGGATGAGTCTCGCGGAGGGAGCGAGAAGGTTACGCGAGAAGCCAAAGGTGGTGCGGTCGTTAAAGCTGCAGCCGAGGGCGATCAGCACATCGGCCTCGGCGACGGTCTGCACGGCGATCCTGTTTTTGTCACAACCAAGCCTGCCGATCGATAGCGGGAAATCGTCGGGCACGACGCCCGACTTGCCGCTCGAACTGACGATCGGCGCAAAAAGAAATTCGGCCAGTTCCATGGCCTCCGAGGTCGCTCCCGACCACACGCTCCCTCCTCCCAAAAGGATGACCGGCCGCTGAGCGGCGATGAGAAGCTCGCAGGCGCGTCGGATCGAATCGGGATCGCCCGACGGCGGAGCCTGTGACACGAATTGATCGTAGCGTCGAACCCGCTCCGGCGTCTCGCCGAGCATGAAGTCGGCAGGGATGGCGCAGAACGCCGGCCCTTTCCTGGCGGAGACCGCGCTGCGATAGGCCTGCTCCAGAGTCTCGATCACGGACTGCGGCGTGGGCACGCGGGCGGAAAAGCGCGTGATTCTGGCAAAACCCCCCTGTTGCTCCCATGTTCTTGTGACCGCATCTCTTTTGGCCAGAAGATCCGCGGGAACGTCGCTTGCGATCAGCAGCACGGGCGATCCATCGTGATAGGCCTGGGCCATCGCCGCGAAGCTTTGCGCGGTCGGCGGCCCGCCGGCGAGAAGCGCCACGGCGGGAGTCATGCGCGTGCGGGCAAAGCCGTCGGCGATCAGCACCGCGGCTTCTTCGCGATAGGTCGAGACGAATTTGAGCGAGGCTTCTGCGACGATCGCGTCCAGAAGGGGCAGGATGGCTTCGCCAACTTTTCCAAAAATAAAGCGAAATTCTTGGAGCCTAAGAAACTCGGCAATAGCGTGAGGGACAGAAGTCATCGCGTGGGCGGACAAGTATCCACATTGCCGCCAACGGCTTGGCAAAAGCTATTCCAGATGCGCTAAGTTCTCATCGCGAAAGAAAATTCAGTCTCAGGCCAAATTTTTCTTGGCATGCAATTTGTAAACGAAGCTTACATCGCGACTCACAAAGTGGAGCAAAACGTAACGATTGAGACATGACAATGTCGCGAAAACACAGAAATTCCGTTTGAGAAAGCCGAAGTGTAAAGATTCATGACAACTCGCTTGACTTTTTGTACACGAAGTGAAAATGTTTAGGCGCTTTATGTCCGGATGGCATGTCTCGGTTGTCAAATCTGTCTCCGGTAACCCAGATCGTAGCTGCGCGAATTGAGCGCGTACCCATGAAAGCGTTCGCAGAATCAAAAAACATCAGCAACGACAACGAATCGTTATTGTCGAGGGTCGCATCTTTCGCGGAAGAGTTTTTGCGCACGCTCCCGTGCGTGGTCTATCAGGCGTCGGACTCGGGACGGTTGACGTTCATCTCGGAAAACGTTTCCAGCCTGTTGGGCTTCAAGCCCGAAGAGCTGATCCGCGACGGCGGGCTGTGGCAGGACAGAATCTTTCCGCAGGACGCGGAGGCGTTTCGCCAGAGCCTTCGAGACCTTGACCATGTCCGGTCGGTATCCCTGGTGCACCGGCTGGTGAATCGCTGGGGATTGCCGGTTTGGGTTCATCACGGCCTTCACAAGATCGCCGAAAGCGAAGGTCACATCGTGCGCGGCTGCTTGCTGTCGATCGGCGAAGAGCTGAAAGTACGCGAGCTGAGCCAAAGCGCGGTCGAGCGGTTTATTCATAAGCTGGGGAATCACTTCACGCTGTTGCATGTGGTTCTGGGCTCGTTGCGCCGGGTGCTACCCGCGTCTCGAGAGACTGACGTTTTGCACGAAACGGTGGACCGGGCGATCCAGCTCACGCGCAGTTTCTCGGAGTATAACCAGCGGCCGAGTTGCTGGCTCGATTCGGTCGAAATCATTCAGGTGTTGGCCGAGGCCTTGATGCGTACCAAGTCGGCTTTTGCAGAAAAGCAGATCGCGCTCGAAGAGAGAATTGAGCCGTCTCTCGCAGCCGTGACGGTGTCCGGAGATCCATTTTTACTGGAGCTTGCCGTAACCCATCTCTTGCAGAACGCCCTGGAGGCGACGCCTCCCGGCGGCAAAGTTTTTCTTGACGCCTGGGCGGAGGCGTTCCATGCTGGCCGAACCGTTGCCAAGCTTCGGATCCGCGACACCGGCCCCGGCATAGACGAAGAAAGCCTGCGCCATATATGGACGCCTTTTTTCACCACCAAAGAGGGCCACGAAGGATTGGGCCTGACCATGGCGCGCCGGTTCGCCGAGATGCACTGCGGGGTGCTTCATTTGACGACCCAGCTGGGGAAGGGGACAGAGGTGAGTCTCTCGGTCCCGGCGGTGTCGAAAAGCCGGCCTTAGCCATCCAACCCGATCACCTTTAAACGTTCCCGATGTACAGCATTCTGATCGTTGAGGATCACGACCGGTTGAGGGAGCAGCTTGCCAAGTTCTACGAGCAGGAAGGTTACCGCGTCGCCACCGCGGCCAACGGCGAGGAAGCGACCGAAAAACTGTCCAAGGAGCAGTACGCGATCGTCCTTTCCGATGTCAAGATGCCGCGCGTGGACGGATTCCAGCTCACGCGCTATATCCGCGAAAAGTATCCCCAGACCGATGTCATCCTGATTACCGCCTTCGGCAACGTCAAAGAGGCCGTCGAGGCGATGAAGCTCGGGGCAAGCGACTACATCACCAAACCGTTCCAGCCCGAAGCCATCCGCTTTGTGAGCGAGAAGCTGATCGAGAAGCGCAGGCTCCTCGAAGAAGTCCGCGAGCTGCGCCAGCTGGTGAAGGAAGAGTACAGCCTCGAGGACATGGTCAGCAAAAGTCCGAAGATGCTTAAGGTTTTTGATCTGGTAAGGGTTCTCGCCGAGACCGACTCCGGGGTGCTGATCACCGGCGAGACCGGCACCGGCAAGGAGCTGGTCGCCCGCGCCATTCATAATCTCAGCCGGCGCAAACAGGGCCAGTTCGTGGCCATTAACTGCGGGGCTTTCCCCGATACCTTGCTCGAAAGCGAGCTGTTCGGCTACGAGAAGGGGGCTTTCACCGGCGCGATCCAAAGCCGGGCGGGAAAAATCGAGCTTGCGGACAAGGGCACGCTGTTTCTCGACGAGATCGAGAGCATCGCGCTGCCGATGCAGGTAAAGCTTTTGCGGGTGCTGCAGCAGCGCGAGGTCGAGCGTCTGGGGGGCAATCGAAAGATCAAGGTGGACATGCGCGTGATCGGCGCGACCAATGTGGATCTGTCGCTTGCGCTCGCCCGCGGCGCCCTGCGCGAAGACTTCTATTACCGGATCAACGTGATCCCGGTCCATCTGCCTCCGCTGCGCGAGCGGCTGGAGGATCTGCCGCTTTTGGTCGAGCACATTTTGCGCAAGCATTCGGTCGCGCAAGAAAAAGGAATCCAGGGGGTCTCCCCCAAAGTCTTCGACCAAATGCTCGCCTACCACTGGCCCGGGAACATCCGCGAGCTGGAGAACATCCTCGAGAGGGCCATTTTAAAGACCAGCGGCAAGACCATCGAGAGCGTCGACCTCCCCCCGGCGCCCCAGCGTATTCCCGATGCCGCTTTCGCCTGGAACGGCGAGGCGAGCATGAGCTTAAGGCAGTGGTTGGTGACCAGCGAGCGGGATTACCTGCGCAAGCTCCTGATCAAGCACAAGGGCAGTATCAACGCGACGGCGAAGGAAGCCAAGGTAGACAACAAAACGTTGTACCGAAAAATGAGAAAACATGGGCTGCGCAAACTATCTTTCAAGGATCTTAGCTAGAAGCGTTGTCGTAGCCTGTCTGTTAGGCCTCTTCGCCGACGATGTTGCGGCGCGGTTCGCGAGCCGGTTTTCCTTGTCCGTAGGGGAGGAATACAACGACAACATCTTTTTCAGCAAAGATCGCGTTAGCGACTTCATCACCGTTATCACTCCCAATCTCACGCTTTTGTATGCCCCGCCGACCGAGATCGCCCCGACCTTTACATTGAATATCGCCCCCTCGGGCCTGCTTTACGCTCGACATAGCGAGCTCAACAACTTCGGCGAAAATCTGTCGTTGAACGGCGGCTACACCTACCGCTATTCGCCGCGCCTCCAGTTTCACGTGGCCGATACGCTGCGCCGGTCCAGCCAATCGCGTTCGGATCTCGCCCGCGACGGGTTGGAGGGGCTGCCCCGCCCCGTTACCGGCTTTCCGCCTCCGGGAGCGGTGGATCCCGTTCCCGGCGTGCACCGGCTGGGAGACTTTACCTCCGCCGGCGATACGCTCAGAAACCATTTTTCAGTCTCTGGGCGCTACCTCTACAGTCCGGACATTACGTTTACGGCCAACTACACGAACAATTACGCCTCGTTTCTCGACATCGGCGGGAATGAGCTGATCAACAGGGTGGGCATCCGCGGCACCTATCACTGGTGGCCCCAGCACAACCTGCACGCCGGGTTTGGTATTTCGGTCATTCGCTCGCGCGACGGCGACAACAACGTCGTTCCGAATTTTGATTTCGGCGACGACTTTTTCGACTTCACCAATTTTAAGATTCTTTTGGCTCCTACCCTGACGCTTTCCGGCTCTCTTGGGCTAGCCGTCAATACCGGAAAAAGCGGCCCTCGCGTCGCCAACACGGCGAATCTCACATTGATCAAGATTTGGGAACTCGCGAGCTTTAGCCTCGGCGTGCGCCGCGGGATCACCGGGAGCTTCGGCGTGTCCGGCCCTTCGCTGACGACGACGTTCTTTAGCGACTTCAATATCCGCCTGACCGAGCGCCTGAGCGGCACGGCGGGCGTTAATTACTCACTGCTCGACACCTCGGACGTCAACTTCGATACCTTTCTTGCCAGCGCGGGGCTCCAGTACTGGATCACCTCGTGGCTCTCGTCGAGCTTGCGGTACGCTCATCGTTTTCGCACCGCCGGGGCGGGAGCGAATGACGACGATCTCATCGCGCGCGGGCATGTCCGAAGCAACAGCGTCTTTCTTGTCTTTTCCGCCCATTTCAACCTTTGGCCGCGTCTCGGTTTGGCGCGCGAGCTTTCGCCGGCGTTTGTCTATCCGGTCGAGGTCCCGCAAGCGCCCACGCAGCCGAGCGCACCCGAGCCGCAGCGTGCGCCTTCGCCGTCGGGCGCTCCGGCGCCGTCCGTCTCACCGTAAAGGCGGGCAAATTTGCCCCAATTCGGTCGGGAAAAATTTCTTTAGGGCAAAAACCAACTGCGCGCGCGCGACTCTTTTCGCGTGCCCCTGTCGAGGGTTCTTTTTCGTCTTCATTTAGCGAGCCCTCTCGGACTTCCGCGCCGCTTTATCGCTGACCTTGCTGGTATAGAAATTGCGTTTCGCGTATGGCCGCGCGAAACGGCACTCCGCTGACAAGTCCTGATTTTCACGGCCAGGAACAGCGATTAATCCGGAGAGGCTACGGCGAATTATGAGGAAAGCAGTATCGGCGTTTATCCTTGTGGCTTCTTTGATCGGTTGTGCGACCAAAGAGCTGCGCGTGCAGCAGTTCACTGTCGGGCCGGATACGCCCAATCCCGCCAAACCGCCGGAGGAGTTCTACGTCATCGGATACGGCGATGTGCTCTCGGTCAATGTTTGGCGCGAGCCGAGCCTTTCCGGCTCAGCCAAGGTGCGACCCGACGGCTACATCACCTTGCCGCTGGTGAACGAGGTTCAGGTCGTGGGACTAACGACCGGGGAGCTCAGAAAGGTCCTGGAGGAAAAGTACAAGGAGTTTACGGTGAGCCCGTTTGTGACCATTAGGGTCGAGGGGATTGCCTCGAGCGAAGTTTTCCTTGTGGGCCAGGTCGGCCGTCCGGGCGCCTATCCGTTGAACGGGAACGACACCTTGTTGCAGCTCCTCACCCGCGCGGGAGGGCTGGGAGTGTTTGCGGACCGCAGCAACGTCCGCGTCGTGCGTCGCGACGGCGACAAGATTACCGAATACATCGTCGATTACGAGGCGATCATCAAAGGCGATCTCAAACAGGACATTTTGCTGCGGCCCGGAGACCGTATCATCGTCCCTTAGCACGGGCCGAAAAGCGTTCGAGAAGGTAGAAACGGAGGGGTCGTGAATCCGCTGCCCGAACTGGATGTCGGAAAAATTCTCGAAGGATTTTATCGGCGCAAATGGTTCATCTTGGCCTTTGCGCTCGTTGTCTTTACGCTCGCGGCGTATCTCGCTCACAGCCTGCCAAACGTCTACCGGTCGAGCACGCTCATCCTGATCTCGCCGCAGCGGATCCCAAGCTCCTACATCGCTCCGACGGTCACTTCGAGCATCCGCGACCGCATTCATGCGATCAACCAGCAAATCATGAGCCGCACTCGCCTGGAGCGGATCGTGAACGAATTCAACCTCTATCCGCCGACCGCTCCGGGCGTGACGATGGAGGACCGGGTCGCGTTATTGCGCAAGAACATCCGGATCGAGGTGCGCCGCAACGACGCGTTCCAAGTCGCTTTTGATTCGGAAAGCCCCGAGCTCGCGATGAGGGTGGCGACTCGGCTCGCGGGCCTCTTTATCGAGGAAAACCTGAAGGTGCGCGAACAGCAGGCCGTCGGGACCACTTCCTTTCTCACCGCCGAAGCCAATCGCCTGCTCAAGGAGCTGGAGGAGCAAGAAGCCGCGGTCAACCGTTACAAGGCCCAGTACCGTTTCGAGCTTCCCGATCAGCTGGACGCGAACCTGCGCACGATCGAGCGCCTGCAAAACGAGCTGCAAAACAACCTGACGCGCGTGGCTTCTCTTCAGGAGCGAAAGGCGGACCTGGAAAAGCAGGTGATCGAGGCGGAAACGATCGCGCCGGAAATCGTTCGCGGCGCGGACGGCGAAAGGGAAGCGGGGGGCGGTTCCAAGGCCCAGCAGATCCGCGTGCGAAAAACGCAGCTGGAAGCCCTGCTGGTGCGCTACAGCGAAAAGCATCCCGACGTCGTCAGGCTGAAGCAGGAGATCGCCGCGCTCGAGGGCGAGTCCGGCAAAGAGCAAGGCGCAGCGGCGGAGGGAGGAAAGGACGAGAAGAAAGGCCAGGTCACGGTATTGGGTTCTCTCGGAAGCCCGATACGAGACGCGCTGCTGAAACACATCGGGGACGTCAATTCTCAGATCCAATCGCTGCAGAGCAGAAACGAGGCCTTGCGGCGCGATATCGCCGTTTACCAGGCGCGAATCGACAACACTCCTTTGCGAGGGATCGAGCTCGCCAAGATCAGCCGCAGCCACGACATTACGCTTGCGAAATACCAGGACCTGCTGCGCAAAGGGCTGGACTCGCAGCTTTCGGAGAACATGGAAAGAAGAGAAAAAGGCGAGCAATTTCAGATCATCGATCCGGCCAATCTGCCCCAGCGCCCGATTCGCCCAAATCGCCAGCTGATTCTGACCATAGGATTGTTGGCGGGGCTTTTGGGCGGCCTCGGTTTGGTGTTTTTGTGGGAGAGCCTCGACAATTCACTCAAGGGCAGCGACGAGTTGGGCCGTTTCGTCAATCTTCCGCTCCTCGCCACCATCCCCGGAATTGCGACCCGCGCGGCGGTTTTAGAACAGCGACGGACATACGGCTTTCTGATTCTCTCGTCGCTTACGGCGCTCGCCGTCGGAGTGGTCTGCATCCGCTTATTTGGCGCAAGATTTTTCTAGTCTCCCGATGGAACCTCCTTACCTGAAGCACTTCGGATTGGCGCGCGAAGCGTTCAACGTCACTCCCGATCCGAGCTTCCTTTATATGAGCGGCAGCCATCGGGAGGCGCTCGCTCAGCTTTCGTACGGCGTGAAGGCGCGGCGCGGATTCATCGTGTTGACGGGAGAGGTGGGCACCGGGAAGACCACCTTGACGCACGCCCTCCTGAACGATCTTCGCGAAGGCACGCAGTCGGCTCTGATTTTCGGCATGGTCACCAATACGGAAGACCTCCTGCGCTACGTGTGCGAGGATTTCGGCCTTACGGATCCGCGTTCGAACCACTGCGGGCTGCACGAATACTTCTCCATGCTCAATCGGTTTCTTTTGGACTCGTACCGCAAGAACGAGAATTGCGTTTTGATCATCGACGAGGCGCAAAATCTGACGGCTGAAGTTCTGGAAAGCATTCGCCTGCTCTCGAACTTCGAAACCGCGCAGGACAAACTGTTGCAGATCCTGCTCATCGGGCAGCCGGAACTGGCCGTGCGCCTGAACTCGCCGCAACTGCGCCAGCTCAAACAGCGCGTGGCGCTGCGCTACCATCTGCAGCCGCTCGGTCCCGCCGACTGCCGCCAGTACATGAAAACCCGCCTGGAAACCGCGGGCGGCGATCTTTCTGTATTCACGCCGGGCGCCATTGATACCGTTTACGCTTATGCCCGAGGGATTCCGCGGCTGATCAACGTGCTCTGCGACAACGGGCTGCTCACCGCTTACGCTCTCGGTCGCAAGGAAGTGGATGCGCCCATGATCGAGGAGGTCGCCGAGGACCTCAACCTCGCCGCCGGAGCCCGTCCGGCCGCAGCCGGCAAAAGAGGCCCGCAGACGCCCGTGTTGGCGGCGCCGCCGCGGTTTCGACCGGGGCTGGGTGCGGCGCCCAAAGGCGATTCGCAGACGGCCGCGGTAAAAAACAGCTCCGGGGATTCGACATCCGACGTTGTGCCGCGCGCGCTCCTCGAGCGCATGATTCGCGCGCTGACCCACGCGATGGGCCCGCTGGCGCCCATCGTGGTGCAGGATCACATCGCCGCGTTGCACGAGCGCGTCGATGCATTCCCGGCGAGCCGCTGGCAGGAGCTGATCGGGCGGGTGAGCCAGGAGGTTTTGAGCGCGGGCATGAGAGCTCGCTTCGAGCAAGAGATGGTCAACGCTCCCGGGGACCGGCGCGGGGAGATCTGATGGCCAGTTCGTTGGTGACGCAGTCCTCGAGGAGCGAGCCGCTCGGCCGGAGACGAAGCGGCCCGGGCCTGACCCTGCGAATTGTCTGCACCTTCGCTGGAACCATCGTTTTTGTGGGCGCGCTGGTCGTTGCGGTCGTCCACTACCTGATGACGGAAGCTTTGCGCGGTCAGGTTAACCAGCGCGCGCTGGCGATCGCCACGAATCTGAGCGACGTCGCCGCAGGACACGTTTTGGCAAAAAATCCCCTCGCTTTACACGCGCAGGTCACGAAGTACGCCTTGCTCGGGGACGTGGCGTATGCGCTCGTCGCTGACCGGGAGGGTAAGGTCATCGCGCACAGCCTCGGGAACTTGCCGCCGGAGTTACGGGAAATTCCGGCGGGGGCGAGATCGACGACCGGCCAGCGAGACGTGACGCTGCGGGGCCGCGGGGTCTACGAAACGCGCGTCCCTTTGCTCGAAGGCCAGCTGGGGACGGTCCACGTGGGAATCTGGGCCGACGCGGTGGAAGAAGAGATCCGGCGCGCGCTCGGACCTCTGATTGGGGCCATCGGTATCGTCTTTTTTGCCGGCGTGATGATCGCCGTGTTTGTCGCGCGCGCGATCAGTCGGCCCATCGTGCGCCTGACGGAAGTGGCAAACAACATCAGCAAGGGCGATCTGGATGCGGCGGTGGGAATTCAGGCGCGCGGAGAAATTCAAGAGCTCGCGGATTCGTTGGAGCGAATGCGAGCGAGTCTCAAGGCGGCCATGGCGAGGCTCAGCCGAAACCTGTCCCAGTAGCTGTGAGAGCGACGGCTTTTGTGGAGATCCCGGTGCAAAATTTCACCCATGCGAGGGTTTATCGATCATGAGCAGAGTATTTGACGCCTTGCTGCGGGCGAGCGGCGAGAAGAACCAAAGCCCGGCTGCCGGCAACGGCAAAGAAGATCCGTCCGAACGCGGCGGTTTAAACGGCGACGGCCCCGCCGGCGAATGGCGATGGGACGGCGACGGGCAGTTTCCGCCGCAAATTTCGCTTCCCGCCGCGGCCGCGGCCCCCCGGTCGTGGCGTGAGATTTTGGAGGAACTTTTCTTCGGTTGGGATCTTAAACGCTACAAGAGTTATCCCATTGTGGTGCTAGAAAGGGAGTCGCCGGCAGCCGAGCAGTACAAGATTCTGCGCGAGCAGATCAAGAGATTGCGGGCCGAGACCGGAGCCCGCACGATCTCCATCACCAGCCCCGTCAAGCAGGACGGGAAAACGACCGTGGCCGTGAATCTCGCCGCGGCGATTGCCTTGGAATACGAGGAGCAGGTGCTGCTCATCGACGCGGACCTGCGGTCGCCCCAGGTGCACCGTTATTTCAACGTGGAGCGCGGGCCGGGCCTCGCGGACTACCTGAGCAGCTCGGCGAGCGACGATTTGAGCCGGTACGTCAAGGATAGCTTCCTTCCCGGCCTGAAGCTCCTGTGCGCCGGGCAGCGCTCCGAACTGTCGCCCGAGCTGCTCGCCAAGCTCAAAATGCGCGATCTTCTCGAACAGATTCGCTTGCGCTTTCCGGATCATCAGATCATCGTCGACACCCCGCCGGTTCTGTCCACGCCGGATCCGCTGATCGTTTCGCGCGAAGTGGACGGCATTATCATGGTGGTGCGCGCGCGCCGGACGCCGAAGGACTATCTCGCGAAGTCGATCCAAACTCTCAATTCGACCAAATTGATGGGCATTGTTCTGAACGACGTCAGCTTAGGGATGGGCTCGCGTTATTACTACTACTATTCCCGCAGCTCCGAATGACGCTCCATGCGGATCTTTAACCGGTACTACACGACCTACGATCTCGTCCTGCTGCTGGGCGATGTCGCCCTGGCCCTTCTCAGCACGGCGCTTTTGCGTTTGTTCGTTCACCTGACGGGCCTGTCGGTCCATTGGGACTGGACGCTGGCGCTGACGCAGGGCGCGGCCATCGCCGCGGTCGTTATCCTGTCGTTTTACTACGCCGATCTTTATGCGATCGACCAGACGCTTTCCAAACGCGAGCTGTTGCTGCGATTAGCCAACGGCTTCGGCTTTGTCTGCCTGATCGTCGCCGCGGCGACTTACCTTTTTCCTCGTTTGGATCTTCAGGACATCTACCTGCTGGAGATGATCGTGGTGGGGCTGGGGTTATTCTCCTGGCGTTTGGGATTCATGAAGGTGCTGAAAAGAGCCATGATCTGGAGCCGCGTCCTCATCGTGGGAACGCACAGGATCGGCAAAATGGTGGCCGAAGAGCTGGTGCGCCAGAAACATCTCGGCATGCAGGTCGTGGGGTTTGTCGGCGCGCAGCGGGGACAGATCTCGCTTTCGGTGGGCAATCCGATCCGCGTGTCGTTGCCGATCTTTCCCAAACAAGAGCTCCTGTCGGTGGTCGAGCGCAGCGGGGTCAACCGCATCCTGGTGGCGGGCGCGAGCAGCATCGAAGACTTTCCCGCGTTGGAGCCCGTCTGGCTCAGGCTCAGGGGCATCCCGATCGAAGATTGCCACACGTTCTACGAGCGTTTGATGAGCAAGATCGCCATCACCGACTTGCATCCCGGATGGATCGCGCTGTCGAGCGGGTTTCGCCGCAGCCCCTGGATCCTTTTTACAAAACGGCTCATCGATATCGCCGTTTCGGCGGTCGGGCTCGTTTGCTCGGCGCCGCTCGCGCTGCTGGCGGCGATCGCCATCAAGCTCGACAGTCCGGGCCCCGTCCTTTACCGCCAGGAGCGCGTCGGACAACACGAGCGGCCGTTTATCCTGTACAAATTTCGCTCGATGTTCGCCGACGCGGAGGCGGAGACCGGTCCGGTCTGGGCGGCGGTCGATGACCCGCGCGTGACGCGCGTCGGGAAGATCATCCGGAAGTTGCGCATCGATGAGATCCCGCAGATGGTCAACGTCCTCAAAGGCGAGATGAGCTTCGTCGGCCCGAGACCCGAAAGGCCCTATTTCGTCAATCGACTGAAGGAGAAGATTCCCTACTACTCGCTGCGATTTTCGGTAAAGCCCGGCATTACCGGCTGGGCGCAGATTCTTCATGAATACGCCGACAGCGAAGAGGACGCGATCGAGAAACTGCAGTACGACCTTTACTATATCAAAAACATTTCCGTGATTTTCGACCTCCAGATCATGCTGGAAACTTTGAAGGTCATCCTGTTCGGGAGAGGCGCGCAGTAGGCGCGAGACGCCATGACCAACGCGTTAACCATCGACGTTGAAGATTACTTTCACGTGGCGGCTTTCGCCGGCGTGGTGCGTCGCGATCACTGGGACAGTTACCCGCGGCGGGTGGAGCGCAACACCGGGCGGGTGCTGGAGCTGCTCTCGCAGCACGGCGTGCGCGCGACCTTTTTCGTGCTCGGTTGGGTCGCGGAGAAGTTTCCGGGCCTCGTCCGGGCGATCCGAGAGGCAGGACATCGGGTCGGCTGCCATGGTTACGCTCACGAGATGGTCTACCGCAACACGCCCGAAGAGTTTCGCGCGGACATCCGCAAGGCCAAGGGTCTCCTCGAGGACGCAATTGGCGGGGCGGTTGAAAGTTTTCGCGCTCCCAGCTACTCGATCACAGCCGAGAGCCTCTGGGCGCTGGAGATCCTGGGCGCGGAGGGCTTTACGCACGATTCGAGCATTTTCCCGATCGTGCACGATCAGTACGGCATCCGCGCGGCGCGGCGCTTCCCCCACACGAAAGTGCTCAAGTCGGGACGGCGGATCAAGGAGTTTCCGCCTTCCACCGTGCGCCTCTGCGGCATCAACTTTCCGGTGGCCGGCGGCGGCTACCTCCGGCTCGCGCCTTATGCGGCAACCTCGTGGGCCATTCGTCACATCAATCTGGTCGAGCGGCAACCGGCGATGGTTTACGTCCATCCTTGGGAGCTCGATCCCGACCAACCGCGGATCGCCGCGCCCTGGCTCTCCCGGTTCCGCCACTATCAAAACTTGGAATCGACCGAGACGAAGTTGAAAAAGCTCCTGGAGCGGTTCTCCTTCGCCCCGATGGAGGAGGTCCTGGCGACTTACTGCAAAGAGGAGAGCCCGGCCACGGGCGAGCCGTTATGAAGCTTCTATCGGTTGTCGGCGCAAGGCCGAACTTCATGAAAGTGGCCGCGGTGGTCGAGGCCGTGAACAGAAAAAACCTGACGGCGGGTGCCGAGCCGATCGAGCATGTGCTCGTCCATACGGGCCAGCATTACGACGCCGCGATGTCCGACTTGTTCTTCAACGATTTGGAGCTGCCGGAGCCCAATATCTTTCTCGGCGTGGGCTCGGGCTCGCATTCCGTGCAAACGGCGCGGATCATGGAGCGGTTCGAGACCGTCTTGCTGCAGGAGCGGCCGGACGTGGTGCTCGTGGTGGGCGATGTGAACTCCACGCTCGCCTGCGCGCTGGTGACGAAAAAGGTGATTTGCGCGGGCGACCAAAATCGCGCGCCTTTCATCCCGAAGCTCGCCCACGTCGAGGCGGGTCTCAGAAGTTTCGATCGCAGCATGCCGGAAGAGATCAACCGGGTGGTGACCGACGCGCTTGCGGATTTTCTGTTCACCACCGAGGAAAGCGCAAATCGCAATTTGCAAAGCGAAGGCATTCCGGCCGCCAAGGTTTTTTTCGTCGGCAACGTCATGATCGATACGCTTCTCCGCTATCGCCGCAAAACGGGACAATCGACCATTCTCGCCGATCTGCAGCTGTTGGACGAGCGCGGCGCGGCCAGGCCCTACGCGGTTTTGACGTTGCACCGGCCGGCCAACGTCGACGACGGCGACGCTTTCCGGCGCATTCTGGAGGCGTTGCTGGAGATTACGCGGCACGTTCCGATTGTCTTCCCGGCGCATCCGCGAACCATCAAGATGATCGAGCAGTGGGATCTCGGGGATTACTTTGTCGATCACTTCCTCAACGGACCGGAGCCCTGGGACGCGCGGATTCGGATTCGGCTTTCGCCGCCCCTCGGGTATCTCGATTTTGTTCACTTGATGTCGCATGCCCGTTTGGTTCTCACCGATTCCGGGGGAATCCAGGAGGAGAGCACGATCTTGGGCGTCCCCTGCATCACGCTGAGAGAGAACACCGAAAGGCCGGTCACCGTCGAGTGCGGCACCAACATTCTTGCCGGTTCCGATCCGCAAAGGATCCTCGAGGCGTTTCACCGAATCTTGCGGCAAGAAACGAAAGTCAACATCGCGCCGAAATACTGGGACGGGAAGGCGGCGGAACGGATCGTCGAGATTCTCGTGAGCCAGCTCTCCCGCGGCGCCGAAAACGGCAAGCGCGCGTCGCATCCGGCGCCCGAGCGAGGCGCCAGCGCCGGTCTTGCCCTCGCGTCCAATCCCGAAGACTAAGCGGAATATGCGGTGCCTTTTTTGCCAGGATTTCGACCCGCGCTGGAACGATTTTGTCGTGAGCCGCGCCGAGGGGACTTTCTTCCACCTGCTCGAGTGGAAAGACCTGCTCGCGCGGCGCTTCGGCTATGAGCCGTACTACCTGTACGTTGAGCAGAGCGGCGAAATTGCCGGCATCCTGCCCCTGTTTCTCGTGAAAAGTTTTCTCTTTGGCCGCAGCCTGGTCACCTTGCCGCTGGCCGTTTACGGCGGCCCCGTCGCGCGCGACGGCCAAGCGGAACAGATGCTGTGGGACAGGGCGTGGGAGCTGGCGCGGCGGCTCGGCGTGCGCTACGTCGAAATTCGCGGCAACCCCCACCGCGGCGGCGCAAGCCTCCCGGGCGATGCTTCGAATCGCCTCGAGCAAAAGGATCTCTACGTCACGTTCATGCGGGAAATCGATCCCGATCCGGCGGCGAACTTGGCGCAGATCCCGCGCAAGCAGCGCCGGATGATCCGCCAGGGGGAGAAGTTCGGCCTGCGTTCGGTTATGGACGACCGGCGACTGGCGGACTTCTATCGCGTTTACGCGGCCAGCGTGCGCCATCTCGGAACCCCGGTGTACGACTACCGCTACTTCGAGGACCTTAAAGCTACTTTCAAGGAGAAATGCCGGATTCTCCTGGTCGAGCGCCAGCAAAAGGTCGTCGCCGGCGTTTTGACATTTCTTTTCAAGGATCAAGTCCTGCCCTATTACGGCGGTTCTCTTCCCGAATCGCGCGACTGCGCGCCGAACGACTTCATGTACTGGGAGCTCATGCGCTTCGGCGCCGCGGGCGGTTACCGCGTGTTTGATTTCGGCCGGAGCAAGAGAGACACGGGCTCGTACCATTTCAAGCGGCACTGGGGCTTTACGCCCCGAGAGCTCCCTTATCTTTACCTGCGCGTCAATGGGCGCGCGATCCCCGACACGAGCTCTCTCAATCCCAGGCTGCAATGGGCCATCAAGCTCTGGCGTCGAATGCCGCTGAAACTCACCACGATCGTGGGGCCGCGCCTCGTCCGCCACTTTCCGTAAAGCGCCCGGAAGCCGTGCCGAGCAGCCTATGAGAATCTTGTTTCTTGCCCATCGAATTCCTTACCCGCCGAACAAGGGCGACAAAATCAGGTCTTACCACCTGCTGCGGAGCCTGGCGGAGAGGCATGAGGTGTCGCTGCTCTGCTGGGCGGACCGGGAAAGCGACCGGCGATACGAACCGGTCCTGCGCGCCCTCTGCCGGGGAGGAGTCGAAATCTTGAAGCTCAATCCCAGAATCGGTTGGCTCCGGGGGCTGGGCTCCCTTCTGGCGGGAAGGAGTTTTTCCGAAGGGTACTTTTTTTCGCGCCGATTTCAGCGCCGCTTCGATCTCCGGCTCGAAAAAGATCGCTATGACCTGATCTACGCGTTCTCGGCGCCCATGGCGCGGTACGTGCCGGCCGGGTCACCGATCCCCCTGTTGATGGATTTCGTCGACGTGGATTCTCTCAAGTGGACGCAGCTGGCCTCCTTTAAGCCGTCGGCGTTTTCCCGCTTCTTCCTTTTGGAAGGAAAACGTCTGGCCCGGTACGAGATGGCGGTGGCGGCGCGGGCGAAGTGGAGCCTGTTCGTCTCGCCCGCCGAAGCTCAGCTGTTTCGGTCGCAAGGCGCGAGCGGGAATATTCTGGCGCTGCCGAACGGCGTGGACTTCGATCTTTTTCGGCTGCCCGTCGAAGCGGACAACGGGAGCCGCGCGCCCGCTTCGCGCCCGAGCGCAAAACCCCTGCGGCTGATCTTTACCGGCACGATGAATTATTTTCCCAACGTCGACGCCGTGCTGCACTTTTCGCGCCGGATCCTGCCTTTGATTCGCCGGGAATATCCGGACGTCGTTTTCGATATCGTGGGACGTTGCCCGACGCGCCCGGTGCGCCGCCTGGCGCGGAGCGAAGGCATCCGCGTGGCGGGCGAGGTCGCGGATATCCGCGAGCACCTCGTGCGCGCGGATGTAAGCGTCGCGCCGTTGCGGCTCGCGCGCGGCGTGCAAAACAAGATCCTCGAGGCGATGGCGATGGGAATCCCGGTGGTCGCGACGCCCGAGGCTGTCGAGGGGCTCGAAGTGGAACCCGGCGAGGAGTTGTTGGTGGGCGAATCGCCGGAAGCTTTTGCGCGGCAAGTTGTTGCGCTTTTGCGCGAGCCGCGCCTGCGTGCGCACATCGCCAAACGGGCGCGCGCCCGGGTGGTGCAGCACTACAGCTGGAAACGCGCCGGCCTGGAGCTGGAGGCCATTCTGAACGCCGGCGGCGCGGCCGCTCGCCTCGCCGCCGGGCGCGCCTTGTAGGTGACACAAGTGCTTCGGGTCGAGTGCATCGAAGACGAGAACAAGTTCCTGAGCCTAAAGCCGGAATGGGACGCTCTTTATCGCGGATCCTCCGCCGCCTCATTTTTCGTAAGCCACGCATGGACGCGCTGCAGCTGGCGGGAGCTAAGGCAAAGCCGCGAGCTCAGAATCGTCACGGTGAGAGACGACGGCCGCCTGGTCGGCGTCGCTCCCATGATGAAGTCCCGGCTCGTCTCGAGAGGATTGCCGGTCGCGCGCCTGAGCTTTCTCGAGCATCCGGAAGCGCAGGCCGGAGACTGCCTCTTCGAAAGCACGCATTCGAGCGCGGAGGCGGCGCGAATGATCCTGGGACTTTTGCGCGGCGAGAGGGCATCGGACTGGCAAGTTCTCTCGCTCGATAAGATCCCGCCCGGCTCGCCCACGCTGCACATGTTCTCCCGGATCGCCCGGTTTCTCGGCTTTCGCTGCGAGGTGCGGCCGACGCATCACGCTCCGGTGATTTGCTTGAAGGGCGGCTGGGAGGAGTACGTCAGATCACGCACGCCGCGGTTTCGCAAGACGCTTCGCAATGTGGCCAATCGGATGGCGCGTCTGGGCAGGATTGAAGTCCAGCGCTACACGGGAATCGGCGAGACCGCGGGCGCGCTCGACGAGCTATTTTCGGTAGCCGACGCGAGCTGGAAAGCCGCCGGCGGCATCGCGATCACGAGCCGCCCCGAGAGGCGAAGCTTTTTCTCGGACCTGTGCGCCGACGCGGAAAGCGCCGCCGCCCTCCAGATCTGGATCTTGCGCGCGAACGGCGCGCCGCTCGCGTCCGAAATTCAGATCAAAGACCGAGAGACGGTCTACGCGCTCAGAAGCGACTTTGACGAGCGTTACGGGGACTATTCGCCCGGCACGTATCTGCAGGCGGAGATCCTCAAGCGGCTCGCGGCCGACGGATGCGCCGAATACAACATGGGCGTGGGCCGAAACGCGTACAAGGCGCGCTGGGCGAATGGGGAGTCGCCCCTCATGAATTTGCGCCTGTACAACCAGACTCTCTACGGGCATCTATTGCGGTCGTTGGACTCGTGCGCCGGCGGTTGGAAGACGCTGCAGGGGCTTTGGGCGGGGGGTGCTCGATGAGCGGGTTTTCCGGCGAAGCTCGGCTCTGCGCTCGCCCTGTGCGCAAGACGTTTCGGCTGCATGAGCGCGGCGAAAACGCGCGCGCCGAGAGGTTCGAGCGCGACGGTGTGGCGCTCGTCCTGGACGGCGAGATTTATCAGCCGTCGGAAGAGCGCGGCGCGGGCGACGCCGCGAGATTGGCGGCCCTCTACGGGCGGCGGGGTAGCGATTTTCTCCGGGACGTGCGCGGCGCTTTTTCGCTCGCGCTTGTCGACGAACGCGCGCAGCGCATGCTCCTGGCCGTCGACCCTTTTGCCACGCGCTCCCTGTATTACTGGCAGGGGCGAGGGCGCGTCGTTTTCGCTTCGCGCATCTCGCATCTCGCCCGGTACCGCGAGATTCCCCTGGAGCCCGATCCCGACGCGATCCATTTTTACCTCAACCATTCGTTTATCGCGGCGCCGTACACGATTTACCGGGACGTGCGCCGATTGCGGCCCGGGGAGGCGGCCGTGTGGGAAAACGGGAAATTTTCCCTGCGCCAGTATTGGGAGCTCAGCTACGAGGAAGAGCCGCGACTCGAAGCCGAAAAAGCCGCGGCTCTGGTGCGCGCTGCGCTCGAACAATCTGTGGCGGTGCGGCTGCGCAAGGCCGCCAGCGAAAAAACAGGCGCTTTTTTGAGCGGCGGAACCGACAGCAGCACGGTCGTCGGGCTAATGACGGAGATTACCGGCTCTCCCGTCAAGGTGTTCTCCGTCGGTTTCGAAGAGCAGGCTTACAACGAAACCTCCTACGCGCGCATCGCGGCCAGGCGTTTCGGCAGCGAGGCGTTCGAATGCGTGGTGCGGCCGAAGGAGGCGCTCGAGATCGTGCCCGCGCTCGCGCGCGAGTACGACGAGCCTTTCGGCAACAGCTCCGCTCTGCCCACGTACTGTTGCGTCCGCATGGCCCGGGACGCGGGCGTGGAGGTCCTTTTCGCGGGGGACGGAGGCGACGAGCTGTTCGCCGGCAACGAGCGTTACCTGACGGACAAGATACTGTCCTTTTACCGCACCCTGCCGCAAGCGCTGCGGCGCTGCTTGGATCCCATCGCCGAAGCGCTGCCCCCGGTTTACCCGCTGCGCAAGATCAAAAGCTACGTGCGCCGCGCGAATCAGCCCAACCCGGAGCGATTCCTGGCGTATCAGCTTTATGTTCGGGACCACGCGGAGGAATTTTTCAGCGACGATTTTCGCGCCCTTCTCGACCGCGATTTTCCCGTGCGCGTCGCCCGCGAGTACTACGAGAGGGCGCCGGCGAGGAGCGAGCTCAACAAGCTTTTGTACCTCGATCTCAAGACCGCGATCGCCGACAACGACCTCTTTAAAGTGAATCGCGCGGCGCAGGCTTTCGGGCTTGCGGTCCGCTATCCGTTCTTGGATCGGGACGTGGCCGATGTCGCCGGGCGCATTCCCGCGCGGTTGAAAATCAAAGGACGAGAGAAACGGTACATCTTCAAGCAGGCGTTTCGCGAGCTGTTGCCGGGCGAGATCCTGCGCAAGAGAAAGCACGGCTTCGGGCTGCCGACGGGCCACTGGCTCAGGAGCGATCCGGGGTTCCGCGATCTGGCGCGCAGCCTGTTGCTGGATCGCCGCTCCGTCCAGAGAGGCTACTTCAAGCGAAAGGCGCTGGAAGATTTGCTCGCCCGGCACGACGAGGAAAGGTCTTATTACTACGGTTCTATCATTTGGAATTTCATGATGCTGGAGCTCTGGCATCGCGCGCATGCCGACTCGCGGCCGTCGCCGGAGGAGTTTTGATGCCGGAGTCCGAGGGCCACGCGGGTTCGCTGCGAAGCGCCATGGTTCGCCTGGGCGTGAGCGCGTTGTTTTATAGCGGGGGGCTGAGCGTGTTGCGGGCGCGCGCCGGCGAGAGTCCGCGACGGGACTCGGCGCCCTTTAGCGTTTTGATTTATCATCGCGTCAATCCCGACGGGGACTTTTTCTTTCCCAGCCTCTCGGTCGCCGGGTTCGAGGCGCAGATGCGCTTTCTCGCGCGGCACTTTCGCGTGCGGCCGTTGACGGAGCTGCTGGCGCGGCAGCGCGCCGGTCAACCGATCGAGCCCTGGACCGTGGCGCTCACTTTTGACGACGGCTATCGGGACAATTTTCTCTACGCGCATCCGATTCTCCGGGAATACGGCCTGCGCGCGACCGTCTTTGTTCCCACGGCCTACATCGACACGGGCCGGCTCCTGTGGAACGACCGGCTCGCCTGGGCGGTAAAGCACACGGCGAAACAACAGCTGGAGTTCACGGATGCTTCGGGCCGGGTTCGGTTGTCGCTCAGAACCGCGGCCGATAAACGCGCGGTGTTCCTCAGGCTCGCCAGCCGTCTGAAAGCGCTGCCGGACGCGGAGAAAGACGCGCTGCTCGATCGGCTCGTCGCCGAACTCGGCTGGCGTTCCCGCGGGCCCTTCCCGCGGATGCTGTCCTGGAACGAGCTGCGGCGGATGGCGCGGGAGGGATGGGAAATCGGCTCGCACACCGTGAATCACAGGATTCTCACGCGCGTGCCGCTCGACGCGGCGCGCCATGAGATCGCCGCTTCGAAAGCCACGATCGAAGGCGAGGTGGAGCAGCCCGTGACGCTGCTCGCCTATCCCAACGGGAAGGCCGGCGATTTCAACGCGGCGGTCAAGGCGCTCGTTCGCGAGGCAGGTTACGAGGGCGGGCTCACGACGCTGGACGGTCTCAATCGCTGGCCCGCCGACCCGCTGGAGCTCAGAAGGATCAATCCCTGGGAGGAGCATCTCCCGAGTTTCGCGACCAAGATGAAGTGGACCCATTGGAAGGCGATGTCTCCTGCAAACCGCGCATGAAAGTCGAGGAAGGGCCATGAAAGAAAAAGTTGCCG
Organism: Candidatus Acidiferrales bacterium; assembly: GCA_035559995.1. Classification (GTDB taxonomy): domain Bacteria; phylum Desulfobacterota; class Binatia; order UBA9968; family UBA9968; genus DATMAM01. Next base: position 75,044 of record DATMAM010000050.1, on the reverse strand, counting down.
CGTTTGTTTTGGCGTTCTTGCTGTTGCCCGGCGCGACGGGACTCGGCGCAGAAATATCCGGCGGCCTGCTCCACGGCGAGCATCAAGCCGCCTTGAGGCATATCAACAATGGGCTTCAGGATCTGGCGGACAAGCGCCTGTACTGGGCGAAAAAGGAATTCGAGTTCGTCACGCGCATGAAGTACGACACCGGCCTCAAGCCCGTCGCTTACCTCAATCTCGGCGTCATCCACTATCTCGAAGGCAATATCGACAAGGCGATCCAGCATTACCAGAAAGCCATCGAGCTCCGACCGCAGTATGCCGAGGCGTATTTCAATCTCGGTTCCGCGCACTACAAGCGAAAGGAGCTCAAAAAGGCCGAGGAAGCTTATCTCAAGGCGATCGAGCTCCAGCCGGAGTACGGCCGGGCGCACTACAGTTTGGGAATTCTCTACCTCGAGCAAAAAAAATACGATCTGGCCAGCAAGCACGCCGAAAAGGCCGAGGAGTATGGAGTGTCGTACAAGACCTTGAAGGAACGCTTGAACAAGGCCGGTTACTGAGGAAAACGCGAATATGTTTTGCCATCTGAAAGAGCTCTACGAGCACCGCGAACTCATCTTGAGCCTCGGCCTTCGCGAGCTGAAGGCGCGCTACAAGCAGACCGTTTTCGGAATCTCGTGGGCGCTGGTGCAGCCGCTGTCGATGATGTTGATCTTGACCCTGGTCTTTTCGCGCATCGCCAAGCTGCCGAGCGACGGAATTCCCTATCCGATCTTCGTCTATTCGACTTTGGTGTTCTGGCAGTTTTTCACGCTCACGTTCTCGCAGGGCACGACCTCGCTGGTGGGAAACGCGAGCCTGGTGCGAAAAGTTTACTTTCCGCGCGAGATCTGTTTTCTGGCGATTTTCTTTTCCGCCGCCGCCGACTTGGCGATCTCGTTCGCCTTGCTGCTGGTCTTGCGAGCCTACTACGCTCTGCCGCTTACCTGGAACCTGCTTTGGATCGCGCCCATCCTGGCGGTGCAGGTGCTCTTCACGCTGGGCCTGGTATCGCTGACATCGTCCTTGCACGTGCGTTTTCGGGACATCGGGCACGCGCTGCCGTTGGTCAACCAGATCTGGATGTTCGCGAGCCCGGTCGCCTACTCGCTCTCGGCGGTTCCGGCGAGCCTGTTGCCGTTTTATCTGCTCAACCCGATGGCTGCCATCATGGACAGCTATCGGCGCGTCATCGTTCTCAACACCGGCCCCAATCTCGAGTATCTGGCCGCTTCGTTGCTCACCGCCGCGGTGCTGTTCGGAATTTTCTACCCGCTGTTCAAAAGAAGCGAGCTTCACTTTGCCGACGTTATTTGATCGAGCGGGCGACAAAATGGATCCCGTGGTTCAGTTCAGAAACGTCTCGAAGAGGTACCGGCTAAGACGCGGTTGGTACCCTTCGCTCCGCGACCACGCGGCGGCGCTGGCGCGGCGCGCCAAGAATTGGCTTGCGCGCAACGGCGCGGAAGAGACTGATGAAATTTTTTGGGCTTTGCGCGATGTCAGCTTCGAGGTCGAGGAGGGCGAGTCGGTCGGGATTATCGGCGCCAACGGGGCCGGCAAAAGCACGATTCTCAAGATTCTTTCGCGCGTGACGGCGCCGACCTCGGGGTCCGTCTCGGTGGATGGAAAGATCGGCGCGCTCATCGAGGTCGGCGCCGGCTTCCATCCGGAACTCAGCGGGCGCGAGAACGTGTTTCTGAGCGGCTCGATCATGGGCATGAAAAGAAGGGAAATCGAGCGGCGCTTCGAAAGCATCGTGGAGTTCGCCGGCGTGGGGGAGTTCATCGACACGCCCGTCAAATTTTACTCTTCGGGGATGTACATTCGCCTTGGATTCGCCATCGCCGCGCATCTCGATCCGGACATCCTGCTGATCGACGAGATCTTGGCGGTGGGCGACGCCGCTTTTCAGGTCAAATGCCTGAACAAGATCGCCGAGTTGAAAGCGAGCGGCAAAACCACGATCCTGGTTTCGCACGAGCTTTCGAACATCAGGAACTATACGCAGAAAGCCATTTGGCTGACGCGGGGCCAGATTGCCGCGGTCGGCGATCCCGATGAAATCGTCGACCGTTATCTGCAAAGCTTGGCGATCCAGCGGCCCGGCGCCTCGTCGCAGCGGCGGCTCGACAGCGCGCAGAAGCCGATACAGATCACCCAGGTTCGGCTGCTGGACGGCAACGACCGGGCGCGCGATCTGTTCTGTGCCGGCGAGGACGCGACGGTCGAGATTCGCTACGACCTGGCGGCCCCTGTCGCCTCGCCGGTCTTCACGGTTTCTTTCAAGGACGTTCAGGGACCTCATGTCGGGAGCGTCGCGACGTCGCTCGACGGCTTCGACCTCGGCCGGGTGACCGAGCCCGGGATTCTTCGTTTCAAACTTTCTCCCGTGTTGTTCATGAAAGGCGCCTATGTGGTCTCGCTTTCGATTCGAGAGCGAGACACGGGGAAGATTGTCGACCTGTTTCCCAACGCCGTGACCCTCGTCGTCGGCGGGCCCAATATCCCGCCGAACGCGGCTTCGGGACATTTTATTTTTCCCCATACGTGGGAGACGGCCGACGATCTGCCCGCGGGAGGGGTCGCGACGGCTGCGGGCCGCGCCGGGTAGTCGGCGCGCGGCGCGATGCGCCGCCACAGGCGGCGCCTGGATGCCCTTCGCCACGTGGCGGGGGTGCGATCACGGATGAAGCTCTTCGTTTCAGAGGAGGCCATCCTGCCTCGAACAGCGCGAGATGCAGGGATGGCGGAAGCCTGCGCCGAATAAGGAGCAGCCGCAAGATGTCGATGTCGTTCCGAGGCGCGCGTCCAAAGCTCGTATTGCTCGCGCTCGACTCCGCCGATTGCGCGCTCGCCCGCCGCTGGGCGAACGCCGGCTACCTGCCCACCCTTGCCCGTTTATTCGAAAAGGGGATCAGCCTGCCGATCGCCACTCCTCCGGGAGTCTTGGAAGGAGCGGTTTGGCCGACGCTCCTCACGAGCCAGTCCGTCGGGAATCATGGCCTGTTCGCCTACCGGCAGGTTATTCCAGGGTCCTACGATCTCGAGATCGCGATGACGGCGGACCGCATCACCCAGCCGCCGTTTTGGTTCTTTCTCGGCCAGGCTGGCGCCCGCGTCACGGTGATCGACGCGCCGTTTGCAAGGCCGCTAAGAAATCTTCGCGGTCTTCAGGTCACCAACTGGGGCGCCCATGACCCGTGGTGCTGGCCGACTTCCTCCTGGCCGCGGCGGCTCGTCGGCGACCTCTGCGCGCGCTTCGGCGAACATCCCGTCGGCATGTGCGACCAAAAAGAGCGCACGCTGGCGGAGTATCGCGACCTGCGCGAGCGCCTGCTCCGGGGCGCGCGGACCAAGGCGCGGCTCCTGCGTTACTGTCTGGATCTCGAGGACTGGGATTTTTTCTTTGGCGTGTTTTCCGAATCGCACTGCGTCGGTCATCAATTCTGGCATTTCTTCGACGCCTCGCACCCGCGCTACGATCCGGGAGCCGGCGCCGATCTCAACGCGGCGATACGCGACGTCTACCGGGAGATCGACCGCGGCCTCGGCTTGCTCATCCAAGCGTTGCCGGATGCAGCTCATGTCCTGATTCTGTTCAGCCACGGCATGGGGCCTTACTACCACGGCTCGCATCTGCTCGATCATATCCTGCAGCGACTGGGAATGGACGAGCCGACGCCTCAAAGAGCCGGCGGCGCGCGCGCCCAGTACGAGATCTCGTCCGGGCGAAGCCTCGTCTGGAGCCTTAGCCGGCTCGCGCCGCGGGCCGTCCGGGACCGAATCAAGGCGCGGCTGCCTCATGAGCTCGTCGGTCGCTTTTGGCGATGGACGCATCCTGAGCCGCATCCCTGGTCGCGGGCGCGCGCCTTCCAGGTGCCGTCCAGCAATATGACGGGCGCCATCCGCATAAACGTGAAAGGTCGAGAGCCGGCCGGCAAGGTGGAGCCGGGCGCCGAATACGACGAGCTCTGCCGCGAGCTGGCCGAGGCGCTCATGGAATTGCAGAATCCCGCGACCGGAAGGAAAGCTGTTCAGTGGGTCGCCCGGGCGCGCGATCTTTACGACGGCCCCATGCTTCATCGTCTTCCCGATCTTTTCGTCGAATGGGACCACAGCGCCCCGATCACGGCGCTTTCGTCGGCGCGGATCGGAACCGTCGAAGGAGTCTTTCCCGGCTCCCGCACCGGCAGTCATTGGCCGCACGCGCTTCTGCTGGCGGCGGGCCCGGAATTCGCCTCGGGCGAGATCGCGGCGAAGATGCGTACCGTGGATATCGCCCCCACCGTTTTGGATTTCTTCGGCGCGCCCGCGCCGCGGAGCTACGAGGGCGTGAGCGTGCTGCCTCTTCTTGCATCCCGGCCGAAGGCGAATCATCCGGCGGAAGTGTTCCACCCTCCAAGCTGAACGGAGAAAGTCGCGGCGCGGGTCGAGCTCACGAGCGAGCCGCCCGATAGCGCTTGATCGGGCCCGCGCCCACGGCTCCGTTTTTTTCGGGTAGCCTTTTGACCACCGACCGAACAGCCGACAGAAGCGAGCGCGCCTGCGCCCGCGCCGTTAAGGCGCTGCAAGAACGCCGCCGCCTGGAGCAGTCCGGTATCGCCGACTGGGAAGCGCAGGGTTTGTTTTCGACGTGCTACCAGATTTTCGCTCTCGAGGGTCTCGGCCGCCTGGCCGAAATTTCGCAAGGCGAGCGCGCGCGGCTGGTTTCGTACCTTCAAGGCCGCCAGGATCAGGCGGACGGTATTTTTCGCGAGCCCGATGCGCGGGCAAGCGCGGGCGGCCTCGGCGACGACGAGCGCACCTATCTAGCCGTGCAGGCTCTGGACGCGCTTGGCGAGCGGCCGCTTCATCGCCTGGCGTTTGTCGATCGGTTGCGATCTTCTGACGGTGTTGCACCGGCGCTTGAGGGTTGGGACTGGAGCCAAACCCGGGCTCAGAGCCGCGCCCTGATGCGCCTTTTGACGTTTCTCATCGTTCGAGCGGAGGTCGAGCGCGACCGTGCGGCGGCCGGCGAGCTTCACCAAATTCTGGACTGGCTCGATCGGAGGCAGGACCGTGTCACCGGCTTCTGGACCATGGACCACGACGTTGCGCCGCCGGACCTTGTGGCCGCGGCCGCTTGCCTGATCCCATTCTATGAGTACGTGCGCCGGCCCGTGCTACGAAAATCGCAGGCCATCGACACGCTCCTTACTCAGGGTCCGCTGGATGGCTGGCGTCCGGATACCGAAGCATGTTGGGGCATGGCTTTGCTGCTCGGGATCCTCGGCCGCCAGACATTTCGCTATCGGGGCGAGATCAAAAAAGCTCTTTTGGACCTCTATGAGCTTGTCATCGATGAGCTTGAAGACCTGAGCGGCGAACCTGGAGACAGTGTCTCCGGCGAGCAGCAGCCCGGAGGAGCTTGGGAAAAAAATCTTTGGGCCGGCCTTGCGACGCTTGCCGCGATCGAGCGCGTCTTACCGGACGAATTCTCCGATCGTGCAAGCTTGCGTTTTCGCCGCTGGCCCGCGCTGGGCTACTTCCCGGGTCACGACCGCCTCACAGACCGGGAGCGGGAGCTATTGCCCCTATGGACGCGCGCGCCGAAGCACGGCACGATCGAGCCGGTCGCGGGCGAGCCCACCGTGAGCGTCATCATCCCTTGTTACAATCTGGGCCGGTACTTGCCCGAGGCCGTTGAATCGGTCCTCGCGCAGACGTTTCAAGATTTCGAGGTGATTATCGTCGACGACGGCTCGACCGACGAGTATACGCGCTGGCTCATGAGCCACTTTGAGCGCCCGAAGACCCGTATCGTGCGGCAAGCCAATCGCGGCCTGGCGGCGGCCCGCAACGCAGGAATCCGCCAAAGCCGGGGGCGGTACCTCTGTTGCCTCGATCCGGACGACCGTTTGCGGCCGAAATTTTTCTCTCAGGCGGTCGCCATCTTGGACGAGCATGCGGACGTCGGCTTGGTGTCCGGCCATTTCTCGATGTTCGACGAGCGCGATGACGTTTTTCGCTACGATGCGTGCGGCTTCCCGGACCTGCTCGTATTCAACCAGGTGATCGAGCCGGCCATGTTCAGGCGCAGCGGCTGGGAGAAGGCAGGCGGCTATTGCGAGACGTTCAGCGCGAGCGGCATCGAGGATTGGGACTTGTGGATCAGTTTTCTCGAGCTGGGATATCGCGCCGAAGTCATCCCGGAGATCGTCTGGGATTACCGGATCCGGTCCGACCAGATGTCCGCGGGGATGTACGAGCCTGAAATCTGGCGCCGTCTCAATTTGGAACTCCTCCGGCGCCACGAGGCGAGCTACCGCGCTTACCTTCCGGAAGTGATGAGCAAGCACGCCGCGCGCTGGACCGAGCTGCGCGACTGGGCCAATAACCGGGAGCAAGCGATCCGGTGGTGGCAGAGAGAGGTGGCGAACTGGCGGCGGCTGGCGGCAGAGCGCGAGCGAATGGCGCGAACCTTGAGCGGCCGGGTCGAAGAGCTGAAAGAGGCGGCAAAACGGCTGGATGAGCAGCGCCAGAGCTGGCAGGAGCTGGCGGAAGGCCGGGAAAGAGCGATCGCCGAGCAGCAGGCTTGGATCCAGGAGCTTGAGCGCGCCAAGGCGTGGCTGGATGAGCAGCGCGCAAATTGGGAGCGGCTGGCACACGAGCGCGAGGCGTTCATCGCCCAGCAGCAGGCCCGGCTTAGCGAGCTCGAACGAGCCAAAGACTTGCTCGAGCGCGAGCTGGCCGGCGGCCGGCGCCCAGCTCAGGACGCGGGCGAGCAAGGCAACCCGTCCCGGGAAAGAGCGCTCGCGTCGGTTTTCAAGCGGCCTGGATAGCGCCGCGGCGACAGCGTGACGTCTCCCGCAGTGCGCCACGGCTTTAAAAGATCGGCGCGCTCCTGTTTCAGGCGGCGCCTGTGGCCGGGAGCCAGAAGATGAGAGCGCTCGGCGGCTTTCTCGTCATCTTGTTGGCTTTTTATTTCCCGGCGTTCGTCACCGCGTACGCGGTGTCGAGTGATTTTCCGCTTTTGGCCGCGACCCTCGAAAACCGCGGCGCCGCGCCGCCGTTCAACATCGCCGGCGATCATCCGCTTTACTGGTATATCACGAACCTTGCGTTCGCCTCGGTCGGAGGCTTCGCAGAGCTCGCGTACCTTAGATTGTTAGCGGTGGTTCTCACCGCTGTAGTTTCATGGCTCCTCTACCGCATCTGTCTAGGAGCGGGCTGGGGTCGTTACGAGGCGTTCTTTGTCGCCGTCATGGTCGTGACGATGCCGCCGTTTCAGGTCTACGTCTCGTGGGCGAGCCTGTACCTGTACCCGCTCGCGGGAGCGCTTGGCGCGGCCGCGCTCGTAGCGGCGGAAAAATTGTTCCGTGCAAGCGAGCCGGGCAGATCGGGAGCGGTCCGGTACGCGTGGCCGCTGGCGGCGGTGATTCTGCTTCAGCTCGCGTTGGCGATCTCCGCGCCGGCGGCCATGTTGTTCTGGGCCGCCGCGGCCGTCGTGCTGTTTCGCCCCGGAGCTTCGCTAAGACACATGGTGCCGCGATTTTCCGCCTACGCGGCGGTCGTGGCGGCAAGCCTCGCGCTGGATCTTACCCGCGGGCGCTGGGCCGGCTTGTTTCACGGTCAGGCGGCCGCAGATTCGAGCGCCTTCAAATTGCCGGCCGACGTCTTTCAGAAACTGCGATGGTTCGGCCAGGAACCGCTTGCCAACGCGCTTAACCTGTTCTTGCTATTTCCTGCCTCGTGGATCGCTGTGGTGGCCGGGTCGGCCATTGTTATCGGCTTGCTCCTCTATCTAGAGGAGTCTCCGGAAAAACGTCTGGCCAAGCTGGCGCTGGCGCTTCTGATTGCGCCGCTGTCCTACCTTCCCGGGCTGCTGGCGGAGGAAAACTGGCCGGCTTATCGCACTTTGCCGGCGCTTACCGCGGTTCTCACCCTGTACGCGTTCTTTGCGCTTTGCGGATACCTGAAGCGGCTCAGCCGGTTTACCGCCGTTCCGCCCGTGGCCGGGGTGCTAGCGTTGCCGAGCCTCCTCTGCGGCGCTTTAGCTTTTTACAACGTGCACAACTATTTTTCGCTGCCGCTGTCGATCGAGTACCAGTGGCTGCGCGCCCAGGTCCTGACCGAGCAATTGGCCGCGGCGCGCCGAATCTATGTCGTTGCCGCCAGCTGGAGAGAGTCCATCGCTCCGGGAGTGCGCTACGACGAGTTCGGCCTGCCTTTTTCGGCTCAGCCGTACGCGGTCAAACCGGCGGTCTACATCGTGCTGCGCGAGAGCAGGCCCGAGAAGGCACGAACGCCCGTTGACCTTGTCTCCGCGGACGCGCCGTTCAGGCCGCCGCCGGCGTCCATCGTCGTGGACATGACGAAAATTATTTCCTTCCGGGGACGTATTTAGACCGAGCCCAACGACCGATGCCATGATTGATCCAAGCCGACCCGATTATAAAGACACTCCGGTGTCGGAGAAACGCGCCCGCTTTCGCTATATCCCCGCGGATATCGCGGCGCAGCCGCAGGTTTCCATCATCACGCCGTTTTTTAACGCCGGGCCCGTTTTTCACGAGACGGCACGGTCCGTGCTGCAGCAGTCTTTCCAGCAGTGGGAGTGGATCATTGTCGATGACGCCTCGACGGACCCGCAAGCGCTCGAGATCCTGAATGAATATCAAGCAAGCGATCCGCGCATACGGGTAGTCCATCATGCCACAAACCGCGGGCCGAGCGCCGCGCGGAACACTGCCTTCGGCGCGGCGAAATCCCAGTTCGTCGTCCAATTGGACAGCGACAATCTGCTGGAGCCCACGGCAATCGAGAAATGGCTGTGGTTTTTGGTTTCGTTTCCCGGCGCCGCGTTCGTCAAAGGCTACTCGGTCGGGTTCGGAGCCCAGCAGTACCTGTGGAGCCAAGGCTTTCACAGCGGCGCGGCCTTCCTGGACGCCAATCAGGTCGATACCACGAGCATGATCCGCAAAGCCGTCCACCAGGCGGTCGGCGGGTACGACGAAGCCATTCGCGAGGGGCTGGAAGATTGGGATTTTTGGCTGCGCTGCGCGAGTCACGGCTTTTGGGGCGCAAGCGTGCCGGAATATCTGGATTGGTATCGTCGCCGCGCCAATCATACCGAGCGGTGGGAAAACTGGGACAGAGGAGAGCGACAGGCGGCTTTTCGGGCGAGGTTACGCGAGCGCTACATCAAGCTATGGCGCGGGGAGTTCCCGCGGGTTGCGCCGCACTGGCACCTGCCAAACGAGACCGTACCGGACGAGCTCCCGTGCGCGAACGCGCTGCGCAAAGACGGTCCGCGCCTGTTGTTAATCGCGCCCTGGCTGACGGCGGGCGGAGCGGACAAATTCAATCTGGATTTCTTGCGGCAGATGAAAATGCGCGGCTGGGAAGTGAGTATCGCCACGACGCTTCAGGGCGATCACTCCTGGCTGGCGGAATTTTCCCGGCTCACGCCGGATATCTTCGCTTTGGATCATTTTCTGCGGCTGGTCGATTATCCCCGCTTTCTACGCTACCTGATCTCGTCCCGCGGATTCGACGCCGTTTGCATCGCCCACAGCGAGCTGGCCTATCTGCTTTTGCCCTATCTTCGCGCGCACGCTCCCGACACCGCGTTCATGGACTTCTGTCACATCGAGGAGCTTTCCTGGAAGAACGGCGGCTACCCGCGGATGGCGGTCGAGTATCAGGAACTCTTGGATCTGAACGTCGTCTCGTCCGAGCACTTGAAGAACTGGATGATTGAGCGAGGCGCGGATGCCGCGCGCATCCGGGTTTGCTACACGAACATCGACACCGGGGAGTGGCGCCCCGACCCGGAGGTCCGCTCGCGGGTTCGGCGCGAGCTCAAGCTGTCCGAAGAGGTGCCGGTTATCCTGTACGCGGCTCGCATGTGCGCCCAAAAGCAGCCCAAGGTCTTCGCGCGAACGCTGCTGAAGCTGCAGGCGGACGGTCACCGATTCGCGGCAGTCGTCGCGGGCAACGGTCCTGAGCTGGACTGGCTGCGGGGCTTTGTCAAGGCCTCCGAGCTGAGCGGCCAAGTGCTCCTCCTCGGAACGGTCCCGCTCGACAGAGTGAGGGAACTCATGGCGGCGGCGGACATCTTCTTTTTGCCCTCCGACTGGGAAGGCATCGCGCTGACTTTGTACGAGGCGATGGCCACGGGCCTGCCGGTGGTCACGAGCGACGTAGGCGGCCAGCGAGAGCTGGTGACTCCCGAGTGCGGCTTTCTGATCAACCGGGGCGCGGAACAAGCGCAAGTCGACGACTACGCGGCGGCGCTCGCGCGGTTAGTGCAAGATCCGGCGCTGCGCCGGCGAATGGGAAGCGCGGGCAGAGACCGGGTCGTCGGTCATTTCACCCTCGAGCAGATGGGAGAAAACATGGCGCGTTTCGTGAACGAAGCGGTCGAGCTTTACAGAACCGCGCCGCGGCCGCTTCCTGCCCTGGGGCTGGGAAGGGCGTGCGCGGCGACGGCGATCGAGTACGTCCGGCTATGCCGTTTGTCGGACCAACTCTGGGTCGCGCGCGCGTCGAAAGATTGGCGCGTTCAATTCTATCAGTCGCTCAGATTTTTCGAGCCGGCGTTTAGCTGGGCGGTGAACGTCGGCTTCACCTGGCTCGTGCCGATCAAGGAAAAGCTGAAGCAGCTATTGACGCAGCCGGCGTAAGCCGCAGCCGCGAAATTCGCTTTGCTTGGCCGGAGCGGCCGGCGGGCGGAGTCTGGGCGGAAAGAGCGCAAGCGAGAGGGGGAAACATGGCTCAAGATCGGTACAAGCGGGACTGGGACGCCTATTCGGAACAATGGAACGCGCAGTACGGCCGTACCTACAGCCACCTTGGCGACGAGTGGAACGACGACGGCACGGCGGACCGCAAGCGCGACGCTTTTTATTTCCACTCCTACGTCGAGCGGTTCATCAGTCACGATATGACTGTCCTGGAGGTCGGCCCCGGAGGGGGAAAGTGGACGGTGAGGATAGCGCCGAAAGTCAAGCGCGTCATGGTCCTCGACGTGTCCGAGGAAATGCTCAAAAGAACCAGGTCTCGGTGCGAGGCGCAGCAGATCTCGAACGTCGATTACATTCTTGCCAACGGCAAGGACTTTCAGCCGGTTGGCGACGAGAGCATCGATTTCTTCTTTAGCTACGACGTCTTCGTTCACATCGCGCTCGAGGATACCTGGCCTTATGCTCAGGAGATCGCCCGCGTGCTCGCTCCCGGCGGTCAAGGCGTGTGTCATTATGCGATCAATTCGATTCCGGCGGCTTGGGATCGAATCGAACAAAACAATGACTGGTACCGTTTCGGGCGCCACACCCTCGGGCAATACTACTATTACAGCCCGGAAGCCTTGCGCAGAATGTATGAACGCTGCGGGCTCAGGCTCGCGGAATGTCACGAGGAAGGGTGGAACTATGTGTGTGTTTTCGAGAGGCCGAAAGGGAGCATCGTCGTCAGGCTGGAAAGCTTGCTCAGGAAACTGATCAGCGAGGAGGCCAACGATGACGACGTGCGCGCGGGCATTGTCCGCGACCTCGGGTCTCTTCCGGACCAGCTAAAGCAGCATCTAAGTTCAATTCTGGAGCGGGCGCGCGCCGAGAGCGACTTTTACAAAAGGGTCCACTTCGCCGCCGAGGTACGGCGCCTGTGGCGCGGCATTTAGCGCCGGGCGGGCCGTAGGCGGGAACCCCCAGCCTGCGCCGCCCACCCCAGCGTTCGTTCTTTTTCGACGAGCCTTTCGCGTGAGAAAACCGGAGCAGGGCGCGGCCGCGGTCCAGCCCAAGACAAAAAAGGCAATGGCCGTAATAGACGTCGACTTCAACGATCTCCCGGCCAGCCTGCCTCACCTGAGAGGCTACGCCTCCGCGCTTGTATTGCTTCGCTTGAGGGGCCGGCCCGTTGGCCAGGCTTTGCTCCCGGTCGTCGATGGCAAGATCGGCGGGGAGAGGCCTCTCAGCGAAGCCCTCATGAGAGCAGCAAACTGGAGTTTCTGGCAGCATTGGCTGCGCGATTATCTGAGCTGCGGTGAAGAAGAGAACGACACGGCCGGGGTCCCGGCGGCCACCGTAGCCGTATGCACTCGCGACCGGCCTCGGGACTTGGAGCGCTGCCTGGCGGCGTTGATCCGTCTTCCCGACGACGGGCAAGAATTGCTGGTCGTCGACAATTGCCCCTCGACGGACGCGACCCGGCGTCTGGTGAAAGCCTGCGGAAGAGTCCGATACGTGCGGGAAGATCGACCGGGCTTGAATGTCGCGCGCAACCGCGCGCTGCGCGAGGCGGCGCACGATATCGTCGCGTTTACCGACGATGACGCCGCGCCCGACCCGGGATGGTTACGGGCGCTCGTGAAAAACTTTCGCGATCCTCTCGTGCTTTGCGTGACCGGGCTGACGATGCCGCGCGAGCTCGCTACCGAGGCGCAACAGTGCTTCGAACATTTCATCGGGTTTGCTGCGGGCTTTCGGCGGACGGTCTTCGAGGCCGCCACCCACAATCCGCTCGAAGGCTGGATGGCGGGGGCGGGAGTCAACATGGCATTGCGTCGCGCGGTTTTGGACCGCGTGGGGCCATTTGACGAAGCGCTGGATGCCGGGACGCCGACTCTGAGCGGCGGCGACAACGACATGTTCGGGCGCGTTCTCGCCGCCGGCTATCGCATTGTGTACGAGCCGGAGGCCCTCAATTGGCATCGCCACCGTTATTCCTGGAAGGAGCTGCGAGAGCAGTTCTACAGCTACGGCGTGGGCGGTTTTGCCGCCTGGACGCGAGCACTGCTCGTCGACGGTGAGGCGGGAGTTCTCAGGCAGGCGGAGAAATGGAGCCAAACCTTCTGGCCGACGCTGACCCGTTCTCTCCTGGGCCGCCCCGGCGGTATACCGCTCGATCTTCTGCTCCGCCATTTTCTCGGCTGCGCGGTAGGCCCGTGGGCTTATCTCTATTCTCGCTGGTCGGTAAACCGAAGAGCGCCGCGTTATGGAGCGCAATCCGGTTAGTATCATCGTGCCCACCCATAATCGAAGCGCGAGCTTGAAACGGCTCCTCGACGCGCTTTGCGGCCAGAGCTATCCCTTGCGGCAGCTAGAGGTCGTCGTTGTGGCCGACGGCTGTACGGATGAGACGCTACGGATGCTGCGCGGCTATGCGCCGCCCTTTGCTCTTACCGTGATCGAGCAGCCCGCGCGAGGGCCGGCGGCGGCGCGCAACCGCGGCGCCGAAGCCGCCCGCGGGGAGCTCCTGCTGTTTATCGATGACGATGTGGAGCCGTTACCCGGCTGGGCCGAGGCGCACCGGCGCGCCCACGCCGGCGGTGCGGAGCGCGTGGTGATCGGGCCGTATCCGCTCGCGGAGAGAACCCCAATGGATTTTCTCGCGATCGCTCAGCGCGCCTGGTGGGACGCGCGTTTTTATTGCATGCGCCAGCTAGGCCACCGTTTTTCGTTCGCCGATATGCTCGGCGGAAACTTTTCGATCGAGCGGGAACTTTTTTTCCGCGCGGGCGGCTTTAACCCTGACTTTCACTGTCACGAGGATTATGAGCTCGGCGTCCGGCTGATCCGGGCGGGCGCGCAATTCGTCTTTGCGCCCGAAGCTCTCGCGTACCATCACCAGCAGGATAGTTTGAGGTCCCTGTTCGCCCGCAAATATCAGGAGGGCCGCGCCGACGTTCAGCTGGCGCGCGCTCACCCGGAAATTTCCGCAGCGCTTCCTCTGGCTTTGGCCGATTCCGCCCCGACTCCGTTCATCCGGTTCCTGCGCGCGCTGGCGTTCGCCGCTCCCGACATGGGCGACAACGTCGCGAGAATATGCGCGCGCCTGCTTTGGCCGCTCGAGCGCGCGCGCCTGCGCGAGTCCTGGAGAACGCTTCATGACGCCGTAAAGCTTTACTGGTACTGGCGCGGGGTCGCCTCCGAAATCGGCTGGAGCGCCTGGCGTGCCTTGCTCGACCGAGGCGAAGCCGGCGCGAGCGGGCCGGAGGTTGACATCGATCTGTCAGAGGGGCTCGAGCGAGCCGAGGCTCGCCTCGATTTAGCGAGGCCGGCCGCCGTCGCCATTCGCTACGCAGGCGCGCATGTCGGGTTTGTTTTTCCGGAGGCCGGAGCCGAACCCCTGCGCGGGGCTCACCTGCGCCCCATTCTGTTGAGCAAGTTTGCCGGGCCGCTGCTCGAGGCGATGGCCTTGGCCGGGGCGCTGGAAAATGACGGCGGCGGCTCCGAGCGTGGCAGCCTGGCTCGGGCGATCAGGGTGCGTTCCTCTTGGTTTGGCCGGGTCGAGTCCGGCAAAGTTTGGTCGGAGCAATACGCTCAATGGCTGCAACTTGAAGGTCGCGAGCCGCAAAGGCCGGCGCTTTTCTGGGAACAACAGGCGCGTATCAGACAGTTGGAAAACCAGAAAGCTGGACTGGCAAGACAGGTGAACTTTTGGCGCGGGTTGGCCGAAGAACGCGAAAGGCTGATCCGAAAACAGCAGCTTTTGATCCAAGAGCTGGAGCGCGAAAAATCAGCGCTCGACCAGGAGCGCTGCCACTGGGAAGCCATTGTCCAAAGCGACCGAGACAAGGCTTACAAGCAATCGGTTTGACGGCGCGTCGCCTGACGACGGACCGAAGCTTTCGTAGAGAGATATGCTTTCAACTCCTCAGCCGTTGCGGTGGTTGTTTGACGGCGTTGCGCTGTGGCTGGTGATGTGGCTTGTCCCGGGCGTCAAGGCTCCGGGCGACATTCCGGGTATTTTGATCACGACCGTTTTGTTTTGCTCGCTCAGCAGTTTCTTGCGCTCGGCGGCCTGGCTGTTGACGTTTCCGCTCGTGTTGGCGGGCGTGGCGCCGATGAAAATCTTGCTCAACGGCATCGCCCTCATGGTGAGCGCGTGGCTTAGCCGCCTGTGCGGTATAGCTTTTGAAATCTCCGATTTGAGTTCGCTAATCTGGGCGGTTCTGGTCGTGAGCGCAGTGCGGTTCGTCTTGAGCCGGGCGGCGTATGGTTACCGCTCTCATCGGGCGCTGGCAAAGCAGCGCCGGTGGATCGGCGAGCTGGAAGAGGCGCGGGTCTGGCTCGATCAGCAACTTCTGAACTGGCGAACGCTTGCTGAGGAGCGGCAGCGGATTGTCGCGGAGCAACAAGCGTGGATCGAAGAGTTGCAGCGCGCCCGGGCGTGGTTGAGCGAGCAAAGGGACAACTGGCGCCGGATCGCCGAAGAACGGGGTCTTCGCTGAGCTGATGAAATTGTCGCTGCCCATTGAGCGGCCTGCGGCCAGGCTGGTCCTGGGTGCGCTGTTTGGTTTTAGCCTTGCGGTAAGCCTCGCGCACCACTTCCTCGTCGATTTCTTCGGCGATCGGCGCGGTTTGGCAACCGTCATTATCGTGCTGGGGACGGCCGGGACAGCGGGCTTCTCTTGGCTCCTGAAGAGAACCCGCTGGCATTCGGACACGACTTCTTCGCGGGCGCACGGCTTTTTGCTGGCTCTCTCCGCGGCTCTCGGCGTTCTTTTTGCTATCGTTTCGCCCGACCGAACGCCGTCTGTGGTGTGGATAAAGGCAGCCGGTGACTTTCCGAATCAACAAGCGCCGGTCACGGACCGCTCGGCCTGGGGAGAACAATATCCTGCGATTGAGCTTCACGCTTCGGACGGCAACGACAGCGGCTGGATGTGGCGCGCTCAGGCGCGGCTGCCCAAAGATATCCAGGCCCTGGGCGGCAGGGTGGAATTTTTGGTCACTCAGCCCGAGTGGTCCGTGTTTGATCCCGAGAAACGCGTCTACCAAGGCGGGGACGGCGTCGATGTGAATTTTTTGATCGTCCGGGGCCGGCGGCTGGAGCCCGCCGGGAGCGTCCATCTGAATCTCCATCGGCGTCCGGAGCAGCGTTTGTGGGAGCTAGCGGCGGTCGGCGTGCCGGCCGGGAGCGAGCAGCTGATCGTCGAGGCCTTGCCCGGCCCAAAGGGAAGCAACAATTGGCACGACCGCGTTTTTGTCAGCGTAAAATGGATGCGCAGCGATCTGGCCGGGATTGGCCGGATTGCCGACGCCATACTCGTCGCCGCCGGGATTTACATGCTGGGATCAGCGGCCGGTGTTGCCGCCCGGTGGGTGCCTTCGCCCGCCGCCGTCCCCTTGGCGAAGATCCTCTCTGTTGCCGCCGTTCTTTGGTTGTTTCTGCTGGGGGTGCGCGCGACGGATGCGCTCACTGAGGATCAGGCCAACAGCCATGCCTTCAGCCTCCTCGGCCTTATCCTGTCCGGTTATTATGACCTGCTGTACGTCGGCGCGCTTACGGCCGCCTTTGCGGCTTTGGCTTGCTTTTTTCACCGCAGGGGCAAAGCGCAAAGGATGCTTTACCGCGTTTTCGCCGCGATCGCGGCGGGCTCCCTCTCGGTCGGGATTCTCAACGTCAAGATATCGCGCGTCCTCGGAGTCCCTTTCAATTACCAGTGGCTTTACTATTCCGATTTTTTGTCCGGACAGACTGCGCGCACGGCGGTTTTCTCTTACGTCTCAATGAGCGCGTTGGCGCTTCTGCTCGCGGCGAATATGGCTTTTTTGATAGCCGCTTTTGCCTTGAGCCGAAAGCTCGGTCGGCAGGCGCGGGCGGGACTTGGCCCGGCTGTTGCCGCCGGCTTACCCCTCCTTGCGGGTTTTTGCTTGGTCGCCGCCGCCCGGTCCGGCGGCGGGAGCGATTACGAAAAGACCCGGCTCGCCAACCCAGTTGTCTCGTTCCTGGAATCGGTTGTGGCATCGGCGACGGGACCTAAGCTTTTCACCATGGAAGCTTCTGCCGCCGCAGAAGATTTCCAGCCCGCGGCGCGGAGCCTTCCTGAAGCCGGCAGCGCAAGCTCGGAGCGGGCGAGAATACGCAATGTCATTTTCTTTGTGCTGGAATCCGTCGCGGCGGAGTACATCTACGGCGGCGACCCCGTAACGTCCCGTGCCGTCCCGGAGATAAGGCGCTATCAAAACCACTCGGCATCTTTCGGGGCCGTCTATGCCCATGCTCCGGCTTCCAATAAATCTCTGGTTTCGCTTCTTTGCTCCGTCTATCCGCTGATTTCGTACAAGAGCCTGACTCAGGAGAATCCCGAGGCGCCGTTGAGCTGCCTCAGCAACGAGCTGCGCCGGCGCGGCTTTCGGACCGGCTTTTTCTCCTCAGGGGACGCGCGCTTCCAACGCGGACACGAGTTCCTGGAGCATCAAAGATTCGACGCGGCGGTCAGCTACAGAGACTTAAAATGCGCCAAAAAGAGCTTCGCCCACAGCACCGCCGCATGGCCGTTTCAGGACCACCACGCCGACGAGTGCATTCTCGATCCTTTCGCCCAATGGGCGGATCAAGACAGAGGGCGCCCCTTTTTTGCCGTGCTGTGGCCGGTGCAAACGCATCATCCATACTCGGTCGTCGGCACGCAGGAAAACTTTGGAGTCGCAAGGGAAGATTTCAACCGCTACTTAAACGCGTTGCGGGAAGTCGACCAGCTTTTTGGCCGGCTCATGAAATGGCTCGAGGCGCGCTCGCTGTCGGAAGACACGCTGGTGGTCCTGGTCGGCGATCACGGCGAGGCGTTCGGGCAGCACGGCCAGTGGATTCACGCGTCCCATATTTAGGAGGAAAACATTCATGTGCCGTTGATCCTGCTGAACGGACGGCGCTTCAGCGGGCAGCGCTACGAAACCATAGGCGGCTTGATCGATGTTGCCCCGACGGTGATGGACTTGCTCGGGCTGGCCTCGCCCTCCGGCTGGCAGGGGCGGAGCTTTTTTAGCTCTCGACGAGCCGGGCGCGCCTACTTTTTCTCGCCGTTCTCGCGGTTCCTGTTCGGGCTTCGCGACGGGGATCTCAAGCTGATCATCGACGCATCGAGAAGTGTCTACGAGGTTTATGATCTCCGCCGGGATCCAAAGGAGAGGACGAACATTGCCGGCGAAATGACGGAATTCGTGCGGCACGGCGAGCGGCGGATCGCCGCCTGGGTCCAGTATCAGAACAGATTCTACCGGGAGCTGCTGAAGGATAAGCCGGGCGCCGACCGCGCCGCTCGGCAGAAAAGGACCCCCCGCGGCGGTGTGGCTTGAAGCGCCGGCTTTGAGCCCGCTGTTTGTCGAGGGTGGGCGCTGCCTCGACCTTTCCCCAAGCCGCTCTCAGAGAATCGCGCGCGAGCATGGCCGAGCCCAAAGTATCGGTGCTGATGCCGGTGTATAACGGCGAGCGCTACGTGCGCGAAGCGCTCGAGAGCGTTTTGGCGCAGAGCTTCGGCGATTTTGAGTTCATCATCGTCGACGATGGCTCGACGGATCGAACCGACGAGATCTTGGAACAGTACCGCGACCCGCGGATCGTCCGTCTGCGGCAGCCCGCGAATCTCGGGATTGTGGCCGCGCTCAACCGCGGCCTGGAGGCGGCGCGCGGAGAACTCATCGCGCGTCACGATGCGGACGATATCGCTTTGCCCGACCGCCTGCGGCGCCAGGCGAACTTCATGGACCGCCATCCCGAGGTTGTTCTGCTCGGATCGGCTTACGCGGTCATCGGTGAGGACGGCGCTCAGATGCATGTCGCGCGTCCGCCGCTGGCCGATGAGGCCATCCGCTGGCAGATGCTCTTTCACAACAGCTTTTGCCACGCGTCGGTGATGGTGCGGAAAGACGTCCTGCGCGCGCGCGCATTGTCTTATGACCCAGGATGCAAGCACGCGGAAGACTACGATCTCTGGTCGCGGGTGCTCGCTTTTGGGGCGGGAGCGAACCTCGAGGCGCCGCTCGTCAAGCATCGCCTCCATCCAAGACAGATCGGCTCCATCGCCGCCGCCGCGCAGCGAGAGGCCGCGGAGGCGATCGCGGCGAGAAACATCCGCAGTCTCGGTGTCTCTCCGGCGCCGGAGGAGCTGCGAAAGCTGCGCGCCTGGTTTCACGAGTTTCCGCGCCAGCTGGACGGCGGCGATTTCGCCGCCTGCAGGCTCCTGCTTGAGATCTTGCGCGCGTTCAGGAAAAACAGCCGCGGAGACGGAAAGACGATTCCGGCCCTGCGCCGCCGCTGGATTGGCCTCATCCTGGGCGCGGTTTCGGCGAGCCAATTCGGGGACATGCGCCGCTCGGGGTTGTTGTCCATGCTGCTGCGGGAAGACCCGGCTGAGGTCGCGCGCGCTTTCTTGCGGCGGGCCAGGCGCAGGCTGAAAACGTCTCTCGCTCCGGCGCGGCTGTGAGCGGCGGGCCGCGGAGCGGTGGCCGGCCACAGCAAAACTTGATGCCGGGGCAGGAAATCGAGTGAACTTGCAGTTATAATAAGAACCTGTTGCGCAAACCACGACCGACGAAAGGGTAGATCTTCATGGATGAAAGCATCGCTCGGAACCGGGGCCAAAACTTGATCTCTCCCTATGGCGGAAGGCTCGTAAACCTGCTTCTGGAGGGCGAAGCGCGTCTCGCCGCGATCGAGCGCGCCAGCCGCCTTCCCTCGCTGCAACTTTCCGCCCGCTCGCTGTGCGATCTCGAGCTTCTGGCCGTCGGCGGTTTTTCGCCGCTCGACCGCTTCATGGGGCGGGAGGATTACGAATCGGTGTTGGAGACGAAGCGGCTTGCCGACGGGACGCTCTTCCCCATACCGATCACGCTGCCCGTTCCGGACGGCTTCAAAGCCGAGGAGGGAAGCGAGATCGTCCTGCGCAGCCCGAAAAACGACATCCTCGCTTTGCTGCAGGTAGCGGAAGTTTTTTCGTGGGATCCCGCGCGCGAAGCATCGCTGGTTTATCGGACGACCGACCCGCGCCACCCGCTGGTTGCCGAAATGCAGTTTTGGGGAGGGCGCTACGTGTCGGGCCCGCTCCGGGTCGTGAGCTTGCCCAAGCATTATGACTTCATCGAGCTGCGCAGAACGCCGGCGGAAGTGCGCCGCCTGCTGGAATCGTTCGGATACGCGAACGTGGTCGCGTTCCAGACCAGAAACCCGATCCACCGCGCGCACGAAGAGCTCACCAAGCGAGCGGCCGAGAAAGTCGGCGGCGCTTTGCTCATTCATCCGGTGGTCGGGCTTACCAAGCCCGGCGACGTCGATCATTTCACGCGCGTGCGCGCCTACAAGGCACTGGTGGAGCGCTATTACGACAAGAGCCGGACGGTCTTGAGCTTGCTGCCGCTCGCCATGCGCATGGCCGGCCCGCGCGAGGTCCTGTGGCACGCCATCATTCGCCGCAATTACGGCGCCAACCATCTTATTGTCGGGCGCGACCACGCCGGTCCGGGAAAGGACTCTCGCGGGCAGCCGTTTTACGGCCCTTACGAAGCGCAGGAGCAGCTCAAGGAATTCGAGGATGAGATCGGCGTCAAAATGGTGCCGTTCAAAGAGCTGGTCTACTTGATCGATGAGGGACGGTACGAGGAAAGCGATCGGGTCCCGGCTGGAGTCAATGTCGCCTCGATTTCGGGCACCCAGGTGAGGGAGAACTATCTCGGCAACGGCAAAAGGCTCCCTGAATGGTTCACCCGGCCCGAGACCGCCGCCATTCTCGCGAAGCTCTCCCCGCCCAACCATCAGAAAGGGTTCTGTTTGTGGTTCACCGGGCTAAGCGGCGCCGGCAAATCCACGATTGCCGATATCCTTGCGGTGCTGCTGATGGAATACGGCCGGCAAGTGACGCTGCTCGACGGCGATGTCGTGCGCACCCACCTTTCCAAAGGTCTCGGCTTCAGCAAGGAAGATCGCGACACCAACATCCGGCGCATCGGCTTCGTCGCGTCCGAGATCGTCCGCCATCACGGGGTCGTGATCTGCGCCGCCGTCAGCCCCTATCGCGCAACGCGAAGCGAGGTGCGCAGCATGGTCGGCGAGGACCGTTTTATTGAAATCTTTGTCGATACGCCGCTCGAGGTTTGCGAACAGCGCGACATCAAGGGGATGTACGCGAAGGCGCGGCGCGGCGAGATCAAACAGTTCACGGGCATCGACGACCCCTATGAGCCGCCCTTGGCCCCGGAGCTCCGGCTGACGACGGTGGACTGCGCGCCCGAAACGAACGCGCGCGCGATTATTCGCTACCTGATCGAAAAAGGTTTCCTGCTCGACGAAGGCGACGAGCGGCGCTACGAGCTGCCGTAAGGCGGCTCGAATCGGCCGGCCTTTCGGCAGCAGGCCCGCGCGCCTTTCCGCTAAATTTCTCTCGCGCCGCTTTGACCTCCTGCAGCCCGCGGCGCTCCTGAATCATGCCCGGCCTGTTCGGCATTCTGGCGAAGACGCCGCGATTGACGCGGCAGGATCTCCTTAACGCGGGAAAGCGCATGGCGGCCGCGATGAGCCATGTTCCGTGGCTGCGCACCGAGATCTGGAGCGATACGCGCTTTTGCGGCGCCGCGTTCATTTGGGTGCTTTGAACCCAAATCCTCAGCCGATGCAGGGCGAACAAGACGGCCCTCTGGTTTGGTTTGATGGAGAAGTTTACCAGGCCCGCTCGGCCATCCCTAAGGACCCGGGCCCGGGGGACATCATCGCCCTGGCGCGCGACGGCGGGGACGAGCTTAGGGAAGTCGACGGGTTATTCTCTCTGGCGTGCTACGATCCCGGCGCGTGCGAGCTTGTTCTGGCCAACGACCGGTTTGGCTTTCGCCCGTTGTACGTCACGGAAACCAAAGACTTCTTTGCCTATGCCGCGGAGGTGAAGGCGCTCCTCGCGGTGTTGGACAAGCTGCCTGCCATCGATGAAGTGAGCCTGCGGCAGTTTTTCGGCTTCGAGCACATGCTTGGGGAGCGGACGTGGTGGCAGGGGATCGAGCTGCTGCCGCCCGCGAGCTTGTGGCGCTTTTGCGGAAAGGGCGAGCAAGACAGCTCCAGCAATGGCTGGACGAAACGCCGCTACTGGAGCTTCGAGGAGATCAAGAGGGACCCCCGGCCGGTCGATGACGTGATTGAGGAGTTCGGGCGGGTCTGGTCGGAAACGGTCGAGAGGCGCGCGCGGCCGGGAACGATGCCCTTGCTTTTGAGCGGCGGCATCGATTCGCGCTGTTTGCTGGCGGAATTGCGGGAGCAGGGGGCCGATGTGGTTGCGATCACGTTCGGCGCGCGCGGTTGCGAGGATATGAGGATTGCGGCGCGGTGCGCCGGGCTGGCGGGCGTTCCGCACCGCTGTCTCGAGTTGACGGAGAAGAACTGGTGGGAGGGACGGGAGGAGTCGATCTGGCAAACCGACGGGCTGGTGAACGCGCTCCATCATCACGTGGTCATCGCGCGAAACGAGATGCACGCGATCAGGCTTCACAGCCTAAAAAGTATCTCGGCCGATGTTATCATTCAGGGGCGTAACGTCTCTTCGGAGCCCGAGGGCACATGGCGAAGGAATCCTGGCAGCGTTCTCTTGTCCAAGTATGTAGAGAATCCTTTTTTCTCGCGCGAGGAGGTCTTATCGGCCTCGGCTCCCGACGCGCAGCGCTACGTCGAGGGACCAAGCCCCGACTGCTTTGGGTTCAGCCATCGCAGCCGCCGATTTAGCATCTATGGGGGTCTTGTCCTCGCTTCTTACTGCTACGTGATTCCGGCCTACGGCTCTTTTCCATTGCTCAGTCTCGTGCTCGGCTCTTTAAGAGACGAGGACCGAAGAGAAAATCGGTTCTTCGGCCGATTTCTGGTGCGCCGGTATCCGAGATTCTTTCGCAGCATCCCGTACCAGCGGACCGGGCGCGGCCTTTTAGAGCCGCTGCCGCTGCGGGTGTGGCGCAACTTCGCCGAGGAAGGCAGACGCCGCCTGCACGATTTGGCCGCCTCCTGCTCCGCGTCGGTTCCGGGAATGTGGCGCTTGGCGCGCTCGACCAAGCCCATCGACCGCGGCTTCGCCGATTACGCGGTTTTTTTAAACACCGGCGCGGTTCAAAGAAAGCTTCTGGAGCGCCCTCTTCTGGCGGATGATCTTTTGCAAGGAGCGGCCCGCGCGATCCTGCAAACGCCCGTGAAGAACCATTCCCATGAGCTGCGCGTGCTTTCGTCGGTTCTCACGCTCGAGACTTATCTGAGACAGGTGACCGGGTTCGCCCAGCCCGTTTCCTTTTGATCTTTTGTCACCATGCTTTCCGCCAAAGCTCGGACGGCGATTAAGCGCCTGGTCCCGAGAAAGTACCTGCCGCCCGTAAAGGAGATCTACGGGCTCTACGCTCCGCGTCAGGTCTTCTGCCCTTGCTGCGGGCAGCTCTTCTCGAAGTTCGAGCCCTTCGGCGTCAGGCCCAGACCCAATGCCCTGTGCCCCGGCTGCGGCGCGCTGGAGCGGCACCGGCTGCTTTGGCTCTATCTGCAGCGAAAAACGGATTTCTTCCGCGCGCCTTATCGCGTTCTCCACATCGCGCCGGAAGAGATTTATCAACGAATCTTTCGCCGGCTGCCGAATCTCAAGTACGTCTCCGCGGATCTGATGTCCCGCAACGCGATGGTGCGAACGGACATTACCGAGTTGGGCTTCGCGGAGCACTCGTTCGACGTGGTCCTGTGCATCCATGTCCTGGAGCATGTCGTGGACGAAAAGCGGGCTTTGGCGGAAATTCGCCGCGTGCTCAAGCCTCGGGGCTGGGCGATCTTGCTCTCCCCGATCGACACTAACAGAGAGGTTACCTTCGAGGACCCTTCGGTCACGACGCCTGAAGATCGCTTGCGCATCTTTGGTCAAAGCGACCACGTGAGGATCTACGGGCGCGATTACAAGGAGCGGCTTGAGCGCGCCGGGTTCACGGTTTTAGCCGACCCCTTCGCAGAGCACCTGGGTTCGCGAAGATTGCTCCGATTCGGCCTCGTAAAAAGTGAGGTCATTTATCTCTGTATCAAAACGCATACACCGATGACCGATCCTGGACTCAAGTAGGATAAAGCAGTCACAACATCTCGCGTGCCCTCGGACTGCGCGCTCGCTCCTCCAAGTCTGGATAGACCCTACGAGGGCCTCCCGCCTCACCTGCCGCCGAGTTAGAAAAGCCTCGCGCGGTCCTTGTATTTCGTCGGGAGGAAGTTGGGGAAAAGCCCACTGAATAAACGAGAAATACCTAATGACTTAGGCTACTTAGCGACTATTGGAGGAACTTGGGAGACCGGGAAGCGTGGCGGCGCTACATAAGTCTATCTGGTCCAGAGGGGCCGCATATCTGAGCGGGAACCGCAAGCCGGCGGGGCAGCGAGAAAGATCAGATCGAACCGTAGGACGAGCGCAGGCCTTGACTTCGAATGGACTCCTGTGATTCATCCTCCCGATAATGAGCCTATCAAGATCGTGCCGGGCAAAAACGACTGCCGACCGTTTGCCGCGAATCGAAACTCAGCCACAGGGCCTGACATTCATTGTCACTTCTGTCGCGATTCACGTTCCGAGTTATTCCTCGGACGTGCGAACATTTTGATGAATTCTGAGTAGTGCTTGGAAAAATCGTAGACATTGCGCACACAGGAGCGGCTGGCAGAGATATTGCGTCGCTTTACTCCAGCGTTGATGCGATGAACTGAGCAGTCCGACATGGTCACCACGGGCCTCAGGGAGCAAATGGTGAAACCGGCAACGCCAGCAACGGCGCATTCGTAACCGAGGCGCCGGGGTATTCGCAGCCAAGCGGCGAAGCAAGACGCTCGGCTGAGGAATCAGGCACCGTGCGAGCCAAAGGCCTGGAGGTTCGTGTGACCATTAATAAGGATGGCCAAAGAGGGCAAACCGTCGTCGAGTTCTCGCTGGTGGCCCTATTCTTCTTCATCCTGCTTTTCGCCATTATCGAGTTTGCCCATCTCTTTTACGTGCGCCTCACGGTGCGGCACGCCATCGGGGACGCCGGCAGGTTTATGGTAACCGGCAGGACATTGACCGATGGCTCCGGGAATCCGATCCCGCGCGAAGAGGCAATAGAACGGACTTTCGAGAAATGGCTGATCGGCACGGGAGCGGGCCTGCAAGGGTTTGTGCTGACCTGCCAGGACGGTTCGCCCTGCAGCGGCGGCACGGCCGAGGAGACGGTGACGCTTACCGCGACGTTTCACAAGCCCCTCTTTATCGCTTACTTCGGCAACTTCTTCGGTGGCTCTAACGGCTGCCCGAAAGGGCACCTCTGCTTTTCCATGAGCACGACATGGCGAAACGAGCCTTTCGAGGCGAGCGGAGGATAGCCGTGAAGCCGTCGAGAAAGACAAACGGGCAGGCCCTCGTGGAGCTGACGCTGATCCTGCCGCTGTTGCTGATAATGGCTTTCGGCGTCATTGAGTTTTCCAACATCCTCGATCTTCATCTCACCCTTACGCATTTGACACGCGAAGGCGCGAATCTGCTCTCGCGCGACCGAGATTTGTCGGAGGCGGACATCCAAGGTTATCTGAACACCGTCGTTGACGCCGCCAAGCCGACTTTCTGCGACGACGGCACGGGGTGCGCCACAAACGTGGGTCAATGGTACGTGGTCTACTCGCAGGTGATTTACGACTCTTCCCAGCCGCCTTGCGGCAGCGCACTGACAAGCCCCGGCAATCAACCGGACTATTACCGTATTTTCCGGCAAGGCTCTTGGGTAAAGGGAACCTACACGCAAGCGAGCAAGCTCGGAAACAACGGCGATTGCGTCAGCGCCAGCGCGGAACTCGAGACCACCATCAAGAGCATGGCTCCAAACCGCACTTTTCACGTTGTCGAGGCGTTCTACGATTACCGCCCGAAATTGATGACGCCGATTGAGAATTTTCTCCAATTCGTCTTTCCGGACTTCTTCTATGACCGGACGATCTTTTCCGATTCTTGAAGCTATAGGATGGCGCACGATGATAGCACACGACCATAAAGGACAGGTGCTGATTCCGGTGACGCTCGGGTTTGCCCTGCTCGGTGTCTTCGTAGGCCTGGCGATCGACCTCGGCCGAGGATACTTGACGCACAGCCGCTTACAGCGCGTCGTCGACGCCGCGTCGATAGCTGCGGCTTTTGTTCTCAAAGGCCAGACCGCGAACGAAGCTTCGGCGCGGGAGGCGGCGCGCGACGCCGCGCGCATGAACGGCTTCAGCTGTTGCGATGCGGGAAACGACCTGGTGGTGAACTTCGTGGACAAAGATGTTCCCGGCGGCCCGCCGATGCGCTTTGCCCAGGTTACCGGGACCGCGGAGGTGCCGACAACGTTCATGCGCCTCTTGAGCTTGTTGGTCGGCGGCAGCTACGACCGCTTGTCGGTTTCCGCCTTTGCCGAGGCCGGGCCCGATCGGCCGGTCGATCTGATGCTCGTTCTTGACAGATCGGGCTCGATGACAAAGCCCGACGGGTCGGGAAGAACCAAGATCGAAGCGCTGAAAATCTCCGTGAAGGCGTTCCTGGACAACGCTTTTTCTGCCGACGATCGGATCGGCCTGGTCTCGTTTGCGACACGCGGGTGCGGCAGCGGAGGCGTGGATTCGACGGTTAGCGGCGCCTGCAGCGCCGACGTGCCGCTCGATCTGGCATCGTCGTCGCACATCGGGACGCTCAAGACCGCCGTCGACGGCTTGCAGGCCGTAGGCGGCACCAACACGATGGAAGCTCTGCAAACCGCTCGCGGTCCCGTCGCGGCGGCTTTCGCGGACGGAGCACGGGCGGCGAGCCGAAAAGCCGTTATTCTCGTCACGGACGGCCAGCCGACATTCATGCGCCGCGATAGCGACAGTGACTGTAAAGAGAACCCGCGCAACGGAAGCACTCTTCCTGCGCCGGGCGGAACCGGCTCCTTCCCTTCCGGCTGCAAGCACGGCGTTCCATCGGGCTCGTTCAACTTTGTCTATCGCCAGCCGCTTACGAGCGGCGGCACTTCGAACTTGGAGAGAATCCCTAACCCTGGAACCAGCGCAGCATTGTACCGCGACTTTATCCGTTGCACGCGCGCCCTGCAGGGTTGCGATACCAACGGCGCGATGTTCGAGGCAGACCGGATCAGAGATCTCGACGGAAACTCGGACGGGCGCGGAGACGTCGTTGTTTTCGCGATCGCCATCGGCAGGCCCGAGCCGGGGGACCCTCAGTCGAGCCTCGACGACAACGCCAAATGCCTGCTCGCGCGCATAGCCAATGACCCTCAAACCGTAAGAAGTTGCAGCTCGGTTTTCACCACCGTCGACCAAGACACGCACGCGGATCTAAAGGAAGGGATTCCCTGGACGAGCTGCGCGACGAATCCGAGCTCGTGCATCGACCCTAACCAACAACAGGGCAGGGTCTTCACGGTCGATGTCAACGGAAACGTAACCCAGCAGCTGGCCGATATCTTCCGGGAAGTCGCCGCGCTCTTGAAGCTTCGCATCACAATCTAACCGCGCGGCTTGCTTTCTTTTTCACGGAGCCGCGGCGCCGCTCAAGTCACTCTGCTACCGCGCGCAGCGCCCTCGAGACGCGCGCGTCGATTTTCCAACGGGCGAGCTTTGACGCTATCAAGGTCAAAGTCAGGCGCAGAGGTCAACTGCCGCCGGTTTCTTGTGTAGACGCAGCTGACAACGTGCCGTGAGTTCCCGCTTGCCGCGCAACTGGTTTGCGGTTGCTTTTACCGGGTCGTATTTAGTTCTGCAGCTCTTCGTGCCGCTAAGCGGCCTTATTGAACCGAGGCAAAGCCGCTTTTCTTGGAAGATGTTTGTCCCTGACGGCGGCCCCCCGATCAACTTTATCGTGATTTTTTCTAACGGCCAGCGGCGAAGCCTTACGGAGCTAAACGGTCAAAAGGCCGTAGCTGTCGTTCGGCGTCCCGAGGTCGATCGCGCGCGTTTTGTTCCTCCTCATCTGTGCCGCCGGCTTCCCGACGCGCGAACCGTGATCGTTGAAGCCGGGGGAACGCCAACCTTGTATCGATGTCCGTAACCGAGTTCTTTTCCCGCCGCGCTCCAGCGTCCCCGGTCGCTTGGGTTCGGTTCTGTACCGGGGTTGCCGCCTTTATACAGGGATTTGTCTCATGGCGGTTGCTGCATGACTATTTCCGTGCCGAAACCGTAACCGCCCGAGACCTGACCTTCATTCCCGAACTCACGCCGGCCCTGGTTTTGCCCTATATCGCACTGTGGCTGCTCGCCTCGGTTACGTTCGCCTTTGGAATCTGCGGCTATGGCAGCGGAATCATTCTCACGGCAATCGTCTGGTACAAGCTCCTGCTCGACCAGGGCCTGTTCTCGAACCACGAGTATCTACTTGCGCTCTGGACCATGCTGCTGACGCTGGCGATCGCCGGGCGGGACCATTCCGATCGCGCGGTTTTCGCGAATGAGCGCGCCACGGTTCCGTACTGGCCCGTTTGGCTGATCAAGGTGCAAGTTTCGATGATGTACATGCTCACGGCGATAGCAAAACTTCTGAGTCCAAAATTCATCTCGGGCGAGGTATTAGTTCGGGAGTTGTATTTGCCATGGAGCCTGAAGACTTCCGGGCTCATGCAGCCGCTCGCGCTTGCGGTGATCTTGGGCGAGGTCGCGCTCGCGCTATTTCTCTGGCATCCAGTGTTGCGACAAGGAGCGGTGCTATTGGGTGCCATTTTTCATACCGCAATTGTTTTTCTGATTCCGAAATACAGGGTGGAGTTGCTCGTTTTCAGTATCGCGTCGCTCGCGCCGTACGTTCTGTTTCTAGACCTGCGGCCTCAATCGAAGGTAGTGATCTGGGATGACCGGTGCGGCTTTTGCCGCCGGTGGATTTCGTTCCTGGCAAAACTTGATTTTCTCGGGGTCCACAGGTTTATCGCACGGAGGGAACCGGAAACACTGAAAGATTTCGGGAATCGGAGCGAGAACTCGGCGAGTGCTATTCAGTGTGCGGACGGGACCCGCCGCGTCTTCGGCTTTGATGCCCTGATAGAGATCATGGGCGCATTGCCGCTGGCGTTTTTTGTCGCACCGGCTTTAAAGTTGCCCGGCATTCATTGGACCGGCAAGCGGCTGTATCAGTACCTCGCTCAACGGCAAATCCCGATGCGCGGTGGTTCCGTCCTTGCATGACCGCGCATCAAGTCGGCTCCTACAGCGACCACAAACAACCGGCCGGACGGCATACGCTACGAAACGGAAGCGCCGAGCCGGGCTTCGCGACCAGATTCATCGCCCCTCGAGCAGCGCTTCCAGTTGGACCAGCCAGATGAGACGGGATGGTTGGAGCCAGCGGAATTTTTGAAAGCTCCCGTCCAGCAGGCGCCGCGACAGACGCGAGAACAGGTAGCGCTTTTGAATCGCACGGGGCTGAGCGCGAGCCGTATACGCCGCCATCTCGAGGGCGAGTCTTCGATGGTGCCAGCGATCGTCCACCACGTGCTGGACCTGCGCAAAAGGAACCTCGCGGAACGCCGGGTGGGCCCGATGGATGGCCTCGGTGTGAAACTGATGATCGATCGTCAGTTCCGCCGGCAGCGAGAGCAAGAAATCGCAGAGTTCATAATCGAGGTAGGGGCAGTGAACTTCAGGGATTTTAGAAAAAATGCGCGCGGGAGCCAGGCCGATCTCTCGGCGAGTGCGGTTCCAAAAGAAAAATGAAGCCGCCGGATTCGCCGCGGCGGAGTGCTTCCCGAGTTCGCCGGCCAGATGGGCGATAGCCAGGTCGCGGCCAAACCTGGCGTAAAATTCGGGCGCCAAGAGCCCGGCCAAAACGGCCTCAGGCAATAGAAAAGCGCGGTTCGACAAAAGCAAAGCGGCCAGTTCGCCCCATGATTCGGCTCGAAAGAGCGCCAATTGACTTTGATCTTGAAGGTGGCCGGCCGAGAGAATATCGCCCGCGAGCCCGTCGTACGTCGTGTTTACCTTTCCGGTTAGATGGTCCGCCAGCGGGCACAAAAACGCGAGCTCATCGGAGCCAAAATCCGTTTCGAGGTTCTTTCTTAACTCCGCCCGGAAACGCGACGCGGGTTGAGCGAGAATCGCATGGTTGAGCTTCAAGGTGCTTGTGAGGCGCGATGCCACCTCCACGTCGGAATTCGAGCGGGGAGGAAAATGCTTTACCGTGGGACATATTCGCGGTTTGCGCCCGGCGGCGACGAGCTCCAGCAGAATATGGCGCGAGTCTCTGCCGCCGCTGAGCGGAACGGCGAAGTTGTCATCAGCCGGAAGCCGCCGCCGAATCGCCGCCTTGAACAAGTCGATGTAGCCTTCAACCGCCTGCTCTCGCCCCAGGTTTTGCGGCTTCGGCGTAAAGAAGCCTCCCGACAGGCGATGAGCGCCGCCATCCCATTCCAAGAGCGCGCCGGGGGGAAGCGCGCGAATGAACTTAAACGGGGTATCGTTTGCCAGGAAGAAGCCTAATCGCAGGAAAACGGCGATCGCCGCATCGTCAAATTCGGGCGGCGCGCCGAGCCGCAGCAACTGCAACAGCGACGGCGAGATCCAGATCTCGTTTCCTTTCGCGAAGTAGAATAAAGGATAAAGCCCGTAGCGATCTGTGCGCGCTATTAGTCGAACTCCATCCCAGTTCCATTCCGCGAACAACCCTTCTGGACGGGAACCGCCGCGGATGTAACGGCTCGCGCCGTCAACCGTGAGATGTCCGGCATCGCAGCGCCCGCAGAAATAAGGCTCGTCTGCACGCTCGGAATTTGCCGCATCCCTCGCTGGCATCAAATCTGTCATTGGCCGAAGTTCCGGGTATTGAAAGCCGAAGAGCAAAAAACCAGCACGCCACTAGTGCCATATCTCGCGAGAAAGTTACAGTGGCCGCTCAAACGGTAATCTGGCCTGAAGGTCAAAGCGAGCAAGGAAGCGTCGTCACGACCAGCGCGGTAATTGAACGCGCGGGCAGGCCGATGCGCTTGTGGTTTCGCGTTCCCGCGGCGCAGCGCGCGGCGGTCACCGAGCGCGCGGAACCTTTCGTTCTGGCGGCGCTTTTTCTCGCGATGCGCGACAGAACGGATCTCGTTGTTCACGGCGAAGTCTCCCCGTCGCTGCTGCGCAATTTGGATGAGTTTCAGACGGCGTGGCATTGCTGGCTTCCGGATGCGTACGAGCGGGTAGAGATCATAGCCGACGCGGAGCGCGAGGTCGTCGGGAACAACCGTCCCGAGCATGCTCTGGTGGCGTTTTCCGGGGGCGTCGACTCGTCGTTCACTGTTTTCAGGCATCGAAAGCGGCTGGCCGGCCGATCTCAGAGAGAGGTCTCCGCGGCGATCATGGTGCAAGGCTTTGATATTCCTCTCAATCAGCCGTACATCTTCCAGCGTTCGCTGAACCGCGCAAAGGAAATGCTCGACAGCCTTGATGTCGAGCTTATCCCAGTCGGTACCAATTTTCGCGAGCTCGGTCTGGACTGGAGGCACTGTTTTGCCGCGGCGGCGGCGTCTTGTCTAAGCCTATTCCAGAAAGGGCACGACGCCGGGCTTATAGCCAGCGGCGAGCCTTATTCGTCGCTGGTTCTTCCCTGGGGATCCACTCCCCTGACCGATCATTTATTATCAAGCCGCTCTTTCGAAATTGTCCACGATGGGGCCGGCTTCAGCAGGAGCGAGAAGGTCCGAGTGCTGGCCGGCTGGCCGGAGGCGTTGCGCCACTTGCGGGTGTGCTGGGAAGGAGGTCAGCTCGACAGAAACTGCGGCCGCTGTGAAAAATGCATTCGCACGGCATTGAATTTTCGCGTAAACGGCATGTCGTTGCCTGAAAGCTTCCAGCGAGATGTGACCGACGCGGAAATAGTCCGTTTGCGCGTTTCGAACCGCGCGCAGCTCTCGGAGCTCAAACTAATCCTGAAGGCCGCTTCCGAGGGCTCTTTCAGCCGAGAGTCGTGGGCGGCCGCCCTCGCCCGCTGCGTCAGGCGCAATGAACGGCGGCTAAAGCTGGACTCCGTCATTAGAAAGCTGCCCGTCAGGAAAATTGCGGCCGCAGTCCCCTGGCGGGTGCGCCTGTTTCTATCGCGCTACGCGGAAGAGCGCGCCGCTTTGCCGAGAGAGAAGATTTTCATTCTCAAGGATGACTCGGAGACGTTGGGATCGCTGCTCGAGCGCATTCGCGCTGTTGCGGACAGCCCATCCTGCAAAAAGATCGTCGCTTCCGTGGAGCGAGACAAGCGGAAGACGATAAAAAAGCTGGGCGATATGCCGGCCGATCCGAGCCCGCTTGAAGCCACCCGCTACACTACCGAAGCTCAGGCCTTGAGGGGATGCGCCACGCCCAGCGTCGGCGGAAGATTACTGTTCGCGGTCGCGAGCGTTCTCCAGCCCAACTGGGTTATCGAGATTGGAACGGCGCACGGATACGGCGCTTTGTATATCGGCTCGGCCTTGAGGGCGACGAGCAAGGGAAAGCTGTTGACGTTAGCGGGCATGGCGGTTCGGGTCAAACTGAGCAGGGCCGCCATACGGCGGTTTGGCTTGGCGGAATATGTGGAAGTGCTTGACGGCGACTTTCGTCTGACCTTCAATCGCGCCCTCGAAAGGGCAAAGCCGCTCGATCTGGTGTTTTTTGACGGAGACAAACAGCCGGAAAGCACCGCGCTTCAGTTCGCCGCCGCGCTTCAAGCGATGGAACGCGGCGGCTACTTGATGTTCGACGACATTAATTTCAGCGACGAGATGCGCCGTTTTTGGAGCGACGCGTTGGAGCTGGATCGTGTCTCCGGAGCGATCAGCTTTTATGATCGCTGGGGCCTGATTCGAGTAAAGCCTTCGGTGCACAGCGCGCAAGTCGGGTGAACGCCGGGACTCCGATGACTCTCCGAGACCTTGCCAAAGCCGCGGTGCGAAGAATTATCGACGCGGCCGTCGTGCCTCCGGCGCGGCGCGTGCGTGCGATCCGTTATGCGCTGGCTTACGCGGCAGAAAAGGCCTGCCCGAAACTCCCGGGCCATAGCTATGCCGGCGTGGACGGATACGAAAAATTGAAGGGGCTGTTTTTGAATCATGCGGCCGGCGGTTCGCGGTATGACCGGACCGCGAGGCGTGAGATTATCGACAGGTTCGAGCGGGTTGACCGAGAGATCGACATTCAAAGCACCGCCACCGACGGGCTTTTCTTGGCTGAAGCGCTATTGGCTCTCGACTGTCCGGGGGCCGTTGTGGAGTGCGGCTGCTTTAACGGAGGGAGCACTGCAAAGCTATCGATTCTCGCGCGACTTACAGGCCGGAGGTTGTTCGTCTTCGACAGTTTTGAGGGATTGCCGCAGGCGGATGCGGACAATATCCGGGACTTTCACGCCAGGCGCAGCATGAGCGTCAAGCGCGATTGGGCGCCGGGAGAATATGCGGCTTCCCTGGAGCGGGTGCGGGAGAACGTCAAAAAATATGGCGAGATCGACGTTTGCACGTTTGTTAAGGGTTGGTTCAGCGAAACTCTGGCCACGAATCTTCCCGAGAAGATCGCGTTAGCGTTTACCGACGTCGATCTTCCTTCCTCCGCGAAGGAATGCCTCATTCATATTTGGCCGCGTCTTTCCGAAGGCGGGGTGTTCTTCTCGCACGATATCGCTTATATCAAGGTGCTGCAGAATTTTTTCGACGACCGCTTGTGGAGAGACGTGTTTCAAGAGCCGCAGCCGGTTTTTTGGGGCGCGGGCTACGGGATGGGTGATAGCTCTCCGCATCTTGGATTTGCCGTCAAAGGCCGGGTAACGGCCGAATACATCAAGAATCTTACGCCCTACAAATAGAAGTTTTTTTCGCGCGAAGCCATTTCATGGCGAACTTTATCGTCGTCATAGACCCCGACGCGGAGCGGCGGTTCCGATTCGCCGAGACGGTCAAGCCCAGGCTCGCGTTTCTTCCCGGCCTCAAAGCGGCCAGTTGCTCTACGGGGGATTTTTTTGCCGCGTGGGCGGCTTCCGAGAAGGCACCGGTAGATACCGCCGTGACTGACGCGGGCGCGGCGATCATCTGGGGCCGAGCGCTCCGGCCCGGGAGCTCAGAAAAAGCCGCGGCGGCGGAGCTGGGGGAAGCTTGGGACATCCCGCCAGAGCGTGTTCCGGAAGTTTTCGATGGCTATTACGCCGCGGCAGTTTATCGACAAGCAGGCGGAGCGCTCATCGGAGCCGATCCTTTGGGGCTGTTTCCGGTGTATCACTATGCTTGCGGCGAAGTTCTTTTGGTCGGTTCCAGCCCGGAGCTGTTTCGTTTTCATCCTTCCTTCAGATCTGAGTTCAATCCCGCGGGGTTGGTAGGCATCCTGCTGTTGATGCATGCCGTTGACGGTGAAACATTGCTTCGCGGGGTCAAGCGTCTCAAGGCCGGGCATTGCCTCTACTGGGACTCCAGGCAAAAGATTAAAGAGGCCCGCCAGTACTCGATGCCGGTTTCTCTGCGCCACTTCGATCTCCCGTTCTCTTCTCAGGTCCGGCTTCTGGACGAGTCCCTGGAGCAAGCCGTTCTGCGCCAGACGGATCAAAGAGAGGCGCACCTTCTTCTTTTATCCGGAGGTTTGGACTCGAGAATTTTGGCTGGCTACCTTCGGGATCATGGCGTTGCAACCGTGGCCTTATCTCTTGGTCAACGCGGCGATAGTGAAATCGAGTGCGCCGCGCGCGTTGCCGCATGTCTGGGATTCGAGCACGAGATTCGCGAGGTCGACGAAGATCAATACCCTCGATTCGCGCAGCTTCAGGCGCTCTGGGAGCATGGCACAACCGGTTTTTCCACTATTATGGAGTGGGGGATCCATGCTCTTTTTAGGAGTTCGGCTTCATACGTGGTCGGCGGGCATCTCATGGATACGATCACGGGGCCGCGGCTCGAATATAAGCAATTTGCCGGTCCACCTACTTTTGGGAGGTTTTTTCGTTTCATCAACAGCTACGGCGTTCGGGCTGAGAGGCTGCGAAAGCTGCTGCGGCCGGATATCTTCGGCGACGCCGTCGACGCTTGCATCGGTCGAATTCGAGAAATTTACCGGGGCTATTCCGATCTCGAGTGGCAGCGGTCCTGGTGCTTCAAGATCAATCACCGCGCGAGGTTTCACGTCGGCGGCG
Organism: Candidatus Acidiferrales bacterium; assembly: GCA_035559995.1. Lineage (GTDB taxonomy): Bacteria > Desulfobacterota > Binatia > UBA9968 > UBA9968 > DATMAM01. Next base: position 40,177 of record DATMAM010000050.1, on the reverse strand, counting down.
TTCTCTGGCGACATAGTTTCGGAGCTTGGCCTATTCTTCCGGCTGCCGATCAAGCGGTGCTCGCGTGCGCGGGCGGTATGCCGGCCGCAACCTTGGCCGAAGGATTGGCTGAGAAACGTCTCCTCGAAACTCGATTTCCGGATCTGGCCGAGATTCCCCTGGACAATTTCCACAACGAACCCCTCAAACCCCGCTTGCGTTGGCTGCTCAATCGCCACGTTCAATGGACTCTGCGCAGATGGATCAAATTCGGCGCCGATGGAAAAAACCGGAGTCGCGGCCGAATCAATCGCCTGTACGACATCAACGGCCCGGGGTGGGTCAGTGTCAGGCGAGAGGCGGAGCCTTTTCGCAAGCATGCCTATGAGTTTTTTCAGAAGAAGGAGCTGGACGCCCTTCTTCCAGCGCCGGGAACTCCTATTGCGTACGAACATCCGGTAATCGACGTCTCCGGCATCAAATCGGTTCTGGGATTTTTGCTCTGGCTCAAAGACCACCCTTGCTGATCATGGGATCGGAAACAGCCGGCCGCAGGCCTGCCACCGAAAGCTGTGCGACTTTGCCGCCGGCCCGGGAGATCACTCGCCTGTCCGGAGCCGCGCGCGAGGTCGTCGTGAACTTTGTTCCTCCGGGCTCAGCCTGCGCTCTCCTCGATTTTCCGGATCACGCAAATGTGGGCGATAGCGCGATCTGGCTCGGGGAAAAAGCGTTGCTCAAGAGCATTGGCGCAAGAATCGTATACGAATGCGATCTCGTTACATACTCCGAGCGAGCTTTGGCCGAACGCGTCGGAAACGGAGTGATCCTTCTCCACGGAGGCGGCAACTTCGGCGATGTCTGGCCCACCAGAGAGTTGTTTCGTGAAAGAGTCATCCGCAAATTTCCTGACAACAAGATCGTTATTTTGCCCCAGACCATCTTCTTCCAGGACAGCTCGAATCTGCGGCGCGCGCGAAGCGTTCTCAATCAGCACTCGAATTTAGTTATTCTGGCCAGAGATCGAAGGAGCTTCGAGTTTGCGAGGAACGAGTTCAGGGCGGCTAGCGCGCTCTGCCCGGACCTTGCTTTCATTTTGGGACCTCTGGCTCGCCCGGCCGAAAGTCAACAGGACATCTTGTGGCTCGCTCGGACCGACGTTGAATCAAGGGGTGCCGCCTCGTTTCTCGACGCTATGGGCGTGTGCCGGACCGACTGGCTGGCAGAAAATCCAACTCTCGCGAAGCGCCTGTACGGACGCCTAAAACAACCCATGGTGCGTCATCCGCGGATATGTGGACGTCTCTTAGGTCCGACTCTCCGTGACCGTTTGGCGTGGCAGCGCGTGATGCGGGGCGCAAGGCTCTTGAGCGGCGGCCGGGTGGTTGTCACCGACCGCTTGCACGGCCATATACTCAGCATCCTTTTGGGTATTCCCCATGTCGTTCTGGACAACAGCTACGGAAAAGTGAGCGACTTCTACTCGACCTGGACAAAAGACTGCGATTCGGCCTGCTGGGCGGATTCTCCGGACGAGGCGCTGAGCCGCGCGCGCGTTCTTGTGCCCCGATCGAAGGATTCATCGCCGCAACAACAAGTCTAAACCGGGCCAGCGCCCCCGGCGAATGGGCGGCCGGCCGGTAAGTCCGGGCGCGCGGCCCGCTCGCGGACTCCGGACGACGCCGGCGGTGCGTGGCTCACACTGATTCGAATATGGATCTCTCGGTTATGATCTGCACGTGGAACAACTGCCAACTTTTGGGCAGCGCTCTCACTGCGCTTGCAAAATGCGACATTCCCGAGGGCCTCGAGTGGGAGGTCGTCGTCGTCAACAACAATTCTACCGACAGCACGGAAGAGGTGGTTCATAGCTTTACGAGGCTGTTGCCGATTGCCTACGTTTACGAGAGGCGGCAAGGATTGAGCTGGGCGCGCAATGCCGGCCTGGCCAGGGCCTCCGGACGCCTGGCGGTCTTTACGGACGACGACGTCAAGCCTTGTGAAGGATGGATCGCCAGCTACTGGTCGGCCTTTCAAGAAAAGCCTTCCGGATTTTATTTTGGCGGGCCCATCATAAGCGAGTTCGAAGGGACCGCTCCGGATGAAGCATTGCTGCGGTTCGCCCCCTTTTCCGTCAAGGGATTGCACTGGGGCGACGCTCCCAAGATTCTGGGCAACGGCGAATGCTTCATTGGAGTCAACTGGGCGTGCCCGTTGGAAGCGGTCCGAGCCTTGGGCGGCTTCAATGTTCACATGGGATTGAATCCTTCGTCCGGCAAGGTAAGAGTCGGGGAAGAAACGTACCTGATGAAGCAGCTAAGCCTGCGGGGATTCTCTCCGTGGTATGTCCCCGGCGCGTGGGTCCGTCACAATGTTCCCGCGCGGAAGTGCACGCTAAAGCATATCGCCGAGCGGGCGGAGGCAGGGGCGGCGTATCTTGCTCTAGCCGACCCGCCCCGGCTCGACTCGACGCCAACGCTGGGCGGCGTACCCCGATGGATGTATCGACGGGCCGTGGAGCTGTGGCTGCGCTGGCTCAAGACTCGTCTTAGCGGCCAAAAAGCATACGAGGAATACGTCGAGTTTAGATCCATGCTCGGCACGATGCGCGGCATCCGCGAGCTTTGGTCGGCGGGCCGGCTGCCGCCCCGGGGCCGGCGGCACGGCATGCAGTGAAAGTTCGGGACGGCCTCTTCCAATCAGGCCCGTTCCGATCGTTTTCGTTCCAAGCTTCGAGTCGACCGCGAAGCTCGAGGCCGAAAATCGAATCGCCGCTTGGAGATCCGCAGCAGAAAGAGTTCTCCTCGCCGCCGCCCCGCAGACGCGATCATAAGACACGCTGAGTGAGGCGACCTTGCACGTTTGCGTCGTCAAGTACCGCGAACTGACGGAGACGGAAACCTTCATCCGCGCGCACGTGGAAAGGCTTCCGGCAAGAGTCTCTCTCCTGGAAGGGCGGGTGCCGCGCGTCGAAGGGCGGCCGGTGTTGAGAAAAGATTTGAAGACCCGGCTCTATCGCAAGGCAGCGCGCTTTTTTGGCAACGGCGCCGCTGAATCGGAAGCGACGCTGGCCTATCTCGAGGCTTTCAAGAGACTGCAGCCGGATGTGGTTCTGGCGGAATACGGGGTGAGCGGCGTGCTCGTTATGGACGCCTGCCGGCGGGCGCGCATTCCTCTGGTCGCCCACTTTTATGGTTTTGACGCCAGCAACGAAGACGTTCTCAAGGAACATGCCGATACCTATCCTGTGCTGTTGCGCGAGGCGGCGGCGATGGTTGTGGTATCGCGCGCCATGGAAAAGCAGATTTTGTCCTGGGGCGCTCCGCCTGCGAAGGTCATCTACAATCCGTGCGGCGTGGATACCTCTTTTTTTGCCGGGGCCGAACCACGGAAAGCTCCGCCGGTTTTTCTCTTCACCGGCCGCTTCGTCGAGAAAAAAGCCCCGCAGCTTACGCTTCTTGCGTTCGCCCAGGTGCATCAAAGGCATCCCGAAGCGCGGCTGCGCATGATCGGCGACGGCCCTCTGGCGGGCGCGTGCCGCGACATCGCGCGCGCGTTGAGAATTTCCGAAGCGGTCGCGTTTCTCGGGTTTCAGCCGCCTGCGATCGTGCGGGAGGAGATGCGCAACGCGAGAGCGTACGTGCAACACTCCGTTGTGGCGCCAAACGGCGACAGTGAAGGAACACCGCTGGCCATTCTCGAGGCGGGCGCCGCGGGTTTGCCCGTGGTCGCGACTCGCCATGCCGGTATTCCCGATGCGGTGGCGGATGGCGAGACCGGCTTTTTGATAGAGGAGCGGGATGTCTTTGCGATGGCTGACCGAATGGGCCGGCTCGCGCGCGATCCCGACCTTGCCGGCGCGATGGGCGCGGCCGCGCGCCGGCGGATCGAAGAGGAATTTTCCGCGACAAAAACCCTCAAAAATCTGTGGGGCGTTATCGAGCGCGTGGCAGGTTCATACCCTCGCCGATGAAGCTGGGAATCGTCGCGAATGAGTTTTTCGATGCGCCCGCAGGGCGGGCCGGCGGGTTCGGATGGGCCGCCCGCCAGGTCGCGGAATGCCTGAATGGCGGGTCGAACTTCGGCGTCGAAGCCGTTTATGTGACGAACTGGCCGAGGATTATCGACAATGCGGGGGACGCAATCCACGGCGTCCGGCTTTTGAAAAAGCGCGAAGGAAGCCGGCGGGACCTTTGGAATTTGTGGCGCGAGCGCATCGATCTTCTCCTGGCCATCGATTACCGGCCCAATTATCGCGCCGTGTTTACGGCGCTACCCTTTACTCCGATTATTGTTTGGGTCCGAGACCCGCGCACGCCCCAGGACGTTGTCAAGGTCAACACGCTACGGATACCCGGCGCGGAGGATCGCCCGCAGGGGATCGATCCTGTCGACTGCACTTCGCTGGGCAAGGTGGCGAGCCAATCGCGCTGGCTGCGGAGACGATTGCTCTTCGCCACGCCGGCTCCTCATCTCGCAGCGAACGTGCCGGCCACTTACGGAGTGAACGCGCAGGACGTTGAGTTTCTGCCGAACATTATCGATTTCGATCCCGGCACGGTCGTCAAGAGCGAAAAGCCTCGAGCGGTTTTTCTTGGGCGCTTGGATCCCATTAAACGGCCGTGGTTGGTCGTTGAGCTTGCGCGCCGGCATCCGGAGGTTGAGTTCCTGGTTTTGGGGCAAGCTCATTTTTCCGGCAAAGGTGCGTGGAAACCCGAGGATGTGCCGGACAACTTGCGGCTGTTGGGGCATACCGAGGGTCGAGACAAAGTAAGGATATTGGCCTCTTCTTGGGTTTTGATTAATACCTCCATCCACGAGGCCTTGGCGGTGAGCTTCCTCGAAGCCCTCAAATGCGAAACCCCGCTTCTCAGCTGCCAGGATCCGGGCGGCCTGGTGTCGCGCTTTGGAATCTATGTCGGGCGTTGGGACGGCGCGGGTATGGAAGCGCTCGACAAGTTCTCCGAGGGCTTGACGCGCTTGCTCGCCGATCGATCGCTTCGCGTCCGGCTCGGCAAGGAGGGAAGGGACTGGGTAACGCGCACGCACAACCGCGCCGCGTTCTTGTCATCGTTCCGGGAACTTTGCCGCCGCGCCGGAGCGTGGCGCTAGCTCCAATAAAAGAAATCCGTCCTGTTTTCGTTTTGCGAACGGAAGAAATTTCCCTCTTTGAAAAAAGGCTGCCCTCGCCGCGGTCGGAAGGGTTGCTCATCAATTTATGGCGCGCTGTCTGTGGGTGGTGATCGCAACGAGCAGGAGGCCGGAGCTCTTGCGCAAAACGCTCGTTTCGCTCGCGGAGTGCCGCAAGCCGGAAATTTATTGCGGGACCATTGTGGTCGAAAACGGCCCGCGCGCCGGAGCCCAAGACGTGGTCCGCCAGGCGCCACGAAATCTTAGCGCGCGTTATGTTTACGAGATTCAGGGAAACAAAAGCGCCGCGCTCAACAAGGTCCTGAAAGACTTGAACGAGGGCTTGATCTTCTTTACCGACGACGACGTCCGGCTCGATCCCGATATTCTCGCGCTCTATGCCGAGGCTTCGGCGGCAACCGAGCACGGCTGCTTTTACGGCGGGCCGGTGGGCGTCGACTATGAAGTTCCGCCGCTGGAATGGCTAAAGCCGTATTTGCCGGCTTCCGCGCGGGGCTGGGCGCCGCACAATGAATGGAAACCGGACGGTAGGGAATACTTCTTGGGATTCAACTGGGCGGCTTTTGCGGCCGATCTCAAAGATGCCGGCGGCTTCGATATCGACAAAGGGCCGGGGAGCCGAAGCGGCAGCACGGGTCAAGAGACGGACATGCAGATGAGGCTTCTTCGAAACGGCCTCTACGGCATCTATCTGCCGGCTGCCTGGGTCTGGCACTACGTTCCCAGCGCCCGCTGTTCACCCCGCTGGGCGTTGAAGCGGAACTTTCGGGAGGGCATATCCATCGGGCTCGATACGCGCCGTGCGGACCCGGCAATCTTCGGATATCCGCTTTGGACGTTTAAGCAACTGGCAAAGAGAACCTTCGAGGCGCTCTGCGCGTCGCTCAGCAGAGACCCGCGGACGCGTTTTGAAAGCTATTCCGAGCTGGTCTCGCTCTGCGGGTACATGCGCGGCGCGCGCATAAAAAACCGCGGCGCGGCGAATTATAAATCCCGCGGCGCACGCGACCGCGTTCCGCCCGCTCGATAGGCGCGAGACTTCCCGCATTATTTGTACCGACCTGTGCGCGTCGGTTTTGTTACGCACTACGCCGCCCTTTACGGAGCGAACCGGTCGCTGTTGAACCTCATCGACGGGTTGCGCGCGCACGGCGTCGAGTCTTGCGTCGTCATGCCCGAAGAGGGAGATCTTGCGCGAGAACTGAGCGCGCGCAAGGTTCCCTTTGCTTCGATGCCGCTGCAATGGTGGGTCTCGCCCTATCGGTGGCGCAGGGAGCAGGCAGCGCGCTTGTTTTCGAATCTGCGGCTTCTGCCTCGTTTGGCACGCCAGTTGCGCAGGTGGAATGTTCATGCCGTCTATACGAACTCAGCGGTTATTCCCAGTGGCGCTTTTGCCGCAAAGCTCCTCAAGCGGCCGCATATCTGGCATCTGCGCGAATTTGTCGGCCTGGATTACGGGTTTCACTACGACTGGGGAGAAAGACCGTTCCGCGCGGTTTTGCAGTGGGCGGAGGCGATCATAGCGGTTTCGGAGCCGGTGCGCGCCCACCTCGTCGGCGAAAGAGGACGAGAGAAAACTCACGTGATCCACAACGGCGTAGCGTGGGAAGCCGAGTTCGACCGGTTCTATCAACAGGCCTCGAGGAAGCACGCGGACGGCTCCCGGTACACGTTTGCGCTTGTGGGCGTGATTCACCCGGCGAAGGGACAAAAAGACGCGCTGGCGGCAATGGCTCGGCTTAAGCATCGTTTTCCCGGCGCGCGGCTCTTGATCGTCGGGTCAGGGCGGAAGAGGGACACCGATGAGTGCCGCCGGCTGGCGCACGAGTTGGGCCTGGACGAACGAGTCGAGTTCCCGGGATATATCGACAATCCCTACTCGGCTTACTTTGCGGCCGACGCGGTGCTCATGTGCTCGAAGCACGAGGCCCTCGGCCGGGCAACCATCGAGGCGATGGCGTCTTGCCGGCCCGTGATCGGCTATGACTCCGCGGGGACTTCGGAGCTGATCGAACACGAGGCGACCGGCCTGCTTTATCGGGGCGGGCCTGAGGAGCTCGCCGAATGCATGGAGCGGTTTATCGAGCGGCCAAATTGGGCGAGGCAGCTCGGGCAAAACGGGTGGCGGGTGGCGCGCGCTAAATTCACCATCGAGCGCTACGCCGGGCAGGTTTACGGCGTTCTTGATTCCGTGGTCAGGCATCGCGCGTGAACAAAAGAGAATTTTACCGGAAGCGGATCTTGCAACTTTCGAAAGGAGTCAAACGATGGTCAAAGCTCTTGTTACAGGCGCCGGCGGTTTTATCGGCCACCATCTCGTCAACTATTTGAAGGACGAGGGCTACTGGGTGCGAGGCGTGGATCTCAAGCAGCCCGAGTTTGCGTCCAGCAAGGCGGATGAGTTTCTGCTCCTCGACCTCCGGCGCTGGGAAAACTGCCTTCGAGCGACGGCGGGCATGAACGAAGTGTTTGCGCTCGCGGCGGACATGGGGGGCATGGGCTTTATCTCGAAATTTCACGCCCAGATTCTGCACAACAACGCGCTGATCAACATCCACACGCTGGAGGCGGCGCGCGTGAACGGCGTCGAGCGGTATCTCTGCACGTCGTCGGCCTGCGTTTATCCCGAGTACCGGCAGACCAGCGCGGATGTGGTGCCTCTCAAAGAGGAGGACGCGTACCCGGCGCAACCCCAGGATGCCTACGGATGGGAAAAGTTGATGGCGGAAAGGCTGTGCCAGCACTATCACGAAGAGTACGGGATGCGGACGCGCATCGTGCGCTTTCATAACATTTTCGGCCCGCTCGGCACATGGGACGGCGGCCGCGAGAAAGCGCCCGCGGCGCTCTGCCGGAAGATCGCCGTTGCGAAGCTGACCGGCAATCCCGAGATCGAAATTTGGGGCGACGGCGAGCAGACGCGGTCCTTCTGCTACATCGACGATTGCATCGCGGGCATCTACAAGCTGATGCAGTCGGACTACCCGCACCCGCTCAATCTCGGGCAGGACCGTTTGGTGACGATCAACGAGTTGGCGGACATGATCGCCCGGATCGCGGGCGTTAAAATTGTGAAAAAACATGTTCCGGGGCCGCAGGGCGTGCGCGGGCGCAACTCGGACAACAGCCGCCTGCGGGAAGTTCTGAACTGGGAGCCGGCGATCTCGCTGGAAGAGGGGCTGACCCGCACCTACCGATGGATCGAGTCCCAGGTGCGCGCGCATCGGGCGGGCGTCCGGAGCGGAGCAGCTTCGGTGCCGGCCGGTTTTTGAGACGGCCGAATCATCGTGCCCGCTTGCCGGCTCGCTCCGTCGTGCCGCCGGGCGTCTCACTTCCGCCGTGAAGCTTCTGGTCATATCGGCCGCGTTCCCGCCGATGCGCGCGGGCGAGGCCGACCATGTGTTTCATCTGTGCCGGTATCTCGCCGAGCGGGATGTCGACGTCCATGTGCTGACCACGCGCGCGAACGTCGTCCGCGAGCGTTTGCCGTTTCGCGTGTACCCGCTGGTTCGCGACTGGTCGTGGCGCGATCTGCCGCTTCTCGCGCGGTTCATCAAGCGCTGCTCGCCCGACGCCGTCCTGTTAAAGTACATCGGCTGGATTTACGATTATCATCCGATGGTCACTTACGCGGCGACCCTGGCGAAGCGGATTTTTCCCGAGGCCCCGTTTGTCACCCAGTTCGCCAACGCCGAGGGCGCGCATCCGGAAGAGCTCTCCCGGAGCGCGCGCCTCATCCGCAAACTCGCGTCGCGGTGGGCCGGAGGGGCCAAAGTCGACTATGCGTTCGGCACGCTGCTGCGGGATAGCGACAGAGTGATCGTGTTGAGCGAGCATCACGAGGCCGTCTTGGCGCGAAGCCTCGGCGAGATCAAGAAGAAAAGCGTGCTCATTCCCCCGCCCCCCCTGCTGCCCATCGCTCCGGAGCAGAACGGCGCGACGCGCGCGCGCAAGCGCGAGGAGTTGGGGGTGAAGCCCGATGAATTCTTGATCGCGTTCTTCGGCTACGTTCTTCCGGGCAAAGGGGTTGAGACGCTTTTGCGCGCTTTTGCGCTGGCAAGCCGCGCAAGAAGCAACCTGCGCTTGATGCTGGTGGGCGGGGTGATCGCGCGCGAGTATCCCGATCAGCCCGACTACCCGTCGGCGATGCGCGCGCTCGCGCGGGAGACGCGCATGGAAAGCAAAATTCACTGGCTCGGAGACTACGATTGGAACAGCGACGGGGCGTCAGCGTGCCTGCGCGCTTCCGACCTCTGCGCTCTGCCCTTCGATCAGGGCGCAACGCTTAACCGCAGCACCATTGCCGCCGCCGCGGCGCACGGCCTGCCCATCCTTACCACAAGCGCGCCGAACATGGAGGCCGCGTTCGTCCACGGAGAAAATGTTTTTCTTTGCGCGCCCAAAGATCCTTGCGCCATGGCGCAGGCCATCGAGCGGCTGGCGGCCGATCGCGCCCTCTTGAGCCGGCTACGAAGCGGCGCGCGGCAGTTGGCCGCCGACTGGTTTTCCTGGGACAAGGCCGTCGAGCGAACGATAGGCGCCCTGGGCGGCGCTCGCGCGCGGCCGTCGCTGTCCTCTGCGGCCGTCTCTTGAGATCCGTTTCTTCGTAGGCATCCATGAAAATCTGTTTTTTGACGTCGACGAGCGAGTGGGGCGGAACCGAGGTTCATACCGTCGGACTGGCGGAGACTCTGGAGGCGCGCGGTCACGAAGTGGTCGTCGCCCAGCTGGGCCACGATGTTTACCGCAGCGTGCGGCTCGATCCAAGGCGAAAAATTCGCATCGCTGAGGTTCCGTTAACCCAGCCCGTTGAGAAAATCGGATGGCGGCGGTGGCTCCGTATCCTCGAGCCGTTCAGGGGCGATGTCTGCGTGTTTGAAAAGGGCGATCTTGACACGGGAAGCTTGCAACTGGATCTTGCGGCGCGAAAGCTTTTCCGGCGGTACATTACGGTCGAACAGCTGACGTGCGAGCCGATGCCGCCAAAGACAAGCAGGCGGCATTTCCATGGGCTTGTGCCGGGGCTGAGCCTGTGGTGGTATCAAATGTTCGTCATGCGGCATCTGCGCTCGCTTGCGCCGCATAAGATCGTGTGCGTGAGCGATTTCACGCGCCGCAACCTGGTGGAGCACTACCGGTTTCCGCAAGGCAAGCTCGTCACGATCCACAACGGCTTTGACGCGCCGCGTTTCAGCCGAAGCCGGGAGCATCGCGCCGAGACGCGCAGGCGTTGGGCTATTCCGGACGACGCGCTCGCCATCGGCGCGGTCGGGCGGCTCAAGAAAGTCAAAGGGTTCGACCTCGCGATCGAGCTTTTCAGGCGGCTCGTGGCGGCGCTGCCGCAAAGGGATATGCGCCTCGTTCTCGTGGGCGGCGGCCCGATTGAACAGGAGCTTGAGCGGCAGGCCCAAGCCGCAGGCCTCGACGGGCGCGTGCTTTTTCCGGGGTTTACGGAAAGGCCTTGGGAAGCGTACCCTGCCTTGGACGTGTTTATCATGCCGAGCACGAACGAGGGGTTGCCGCTGGCGCTCTTGGAAGCGATGGCTTCGGGATGCTGTCCAATCGCGATGGGCGTGGGCGGCGTGCCGGAAGTGCTTACCCGGCCCGACGTGGGTTGGCTGGTTGACCCGGGCGATCGCGAGGGCTTTTACCGGGCGATGGAGAGCGCCGCCCGAGCCGACCCGGAAGGCCTGCGCGGCATGGGGGAAAGAGCGCGCGGCCACGTTTTGTCGCGCTTCACCGCGCGCGCTCTCTTCGCAAAGCACGCGGATCTCATCGAGGGAGAGTTCCGCCGCGGAACAGCGCTTGTGAGCGCGAGCGGAAACGCGCGACCCGCGGCCGTCGAGAAAAAGCTCTAGCCCTACGGAAGGCTTTCCTTTTGCGGTTGAACATGAGAAGGAGATCTTAAGGAGCGATTGGACGGTGGCGCAAGCCAACGCACAAGATGCGGGCGCGGCCGTGTTCCGGCGGCCGCGCGACAAGAGCTTCCTGCTGTCGGTCGTGGTGCCCGTCTACAACGAAGAGGAAGTTCTGCGCGAGTTCCACGATCGACTGGCGGCCGTGCTCGCGGACGCCCAGCTGAACGCGGAGATTGTCTACGTCAACGATGGCAGCAGCGATCGCAGCCTCGAGATTATAAGGGAGCTGCGCCATCGCGATCGGCGCGTCGCGATCGTCGATTTGAGCCGCAACTTCGGGAAGGAAATCGCGCTGACGGCCGGGCTGGACCACGCCAAAGGGGACGCGGTCGTCGTCATCGATGCCGACCTGCAGGATCCCCCTGAGCTGATACCGCAGCTGGTGCAGCATTTTTACGAGGGCTACGACACGGTTTACGCGCAGCGGCTTTCGCGCGCCGGCGAAAGCGCGATCAAGAAAGGCACCGCTTACGCTTTTTACCGCATCATCCAGTGGGTGAGCCGAGTAAAGATTCCCGAAGATACCGGCGATTACAGGCTGCTCAGCCGCCGCGCGGTGGAGGCGCTCAAGCAGCTCAAGGAGCAGCACCGCTTCATGAAAGGACTGTTTGCCTGGATTGGCTTTCCGCAAAAGGCGGTTCCCTACCGCCGCGATCCGAGGAAGGCCGGGCAGACGAAGTGGAACTACTGGCGCCTCTGGAACTTTGCTCTCGAAGGGATCACGTCGTTTACGATCGCCCCTCTCAAAGCGGCATCCTACGTGGGGCTGGTCACGGCGATCGCCGCTTTTGTCTTCGCCGCGCGCATCATCTACAAGACGCTGGTCTACGGCGATCCGGTGGCAGGGTATCCTTCCCTGATGGTGGTCATCCTTTTTCTCGGCGGCGTTCAGCTCATCACGATCGGGGTCATCGGCGAGTATTTGGGCCGAATGTTCGACGAGACCAAGGGCCGGCCGCTCTATTTCCTGAAGGAGTATACGCCGGCGGACGCAAGCTGCTCGGCCGCTCCGAAAGGCGAAGCGCAGCTCCCGCGGCAGGCGAGCCACTGAGCCGTCTGATTTTACCCTCCCGTTCACGCTCGCCTTTTTAGCTTGGCGCCGGATCCCATGATCGGGCTTTTCAGCCCTCCGCCGCCGCGGGTGCAGGCCCATGGGGCAACTTGGCCCAGCGCGGCCTCCCTTTCCTGGCGCGAGACAAGAAAATCTCAAGGCATCTATTTTGCGTAAGACACCGGCACCGGCGATGGATTTTACCATCTTGATCTGCACCTATAATCGCGAGGCAAGACTGCGGGAGCTTTTTAGCAGCTTTCAAAAGCTTCACTTGCCCGGATCGCTATCCTTCGAGGTTGTTGTTGTCGACAACAATTCGACTGACGCAACGAAGCGGGTCGTGCAGGAGAGCGCAATTGCGCCCCGATATCTGTTCGAGCCGCGGCAAGGCCACTGCTTCGCGCTAAATACGGGCGTGCGAGAAGCGCGCGGGGAGTTCGTCGCCTTTCTCGACGACGACGTTGCGCTCGAGAAAGATTACCTCGTCGGCCTCGAGCGCGCGCGCCGGGAACATCCCGACGTTAACATCTTCGGCGGCCGCGTCTTCCCGCTATGGCCGTACGATCCGCCGCGCTGGATTACCGGAGGCAAGCCGTTTCGCCACAGCCGCGGCGGCATCGTGGCTCATGACCACGGCGACGAGGAGCGGCTCTACGAGCACGGCATGAGGCTGCCGATCGGAGCGAATTTCTTTTGCCGGCGCGACCTCTTCGAGCGTTACGGTTATTACGATGTCAAGCTTGGGCCAAAGGGAAGAGAGATTGTGGCCGGAGGAGCGGAGACCGAACTCTTGCTGCGGTTTCAGAAACACGGCGAACGGATTCTCTACGTGCCGTACGTCGCGGTCTACCACCCGGTGGATCCGCAGCGCATGACGCGGGCCTATTTTCGCAAGCATCTGTTCGATGCCGGCCGCATGCACGTGCGCAACATTGAATACGGCCGCGCGCGCCGCGTGTTTGGCGTTCCGCGCTATATTTTTCGCCAGCTCGCCACTTCCGCCTTGAAGTTCGGCCTGAGCTGCGTTCGCTTCAAGCCTGCGGATGCATACGAATACAAGTTGGACTGCTACTACCATCTCGGGGCTCTCTACGAGGCCCGCAGGATCTCCCTGCAACAGTCCCGCTAAAGCAAGATAAAGGAAGGACGGAGTCATGGCCCGGGAACGAGAGCGACGGGACTATTTCGGTGTTGCGGCATCGCTTCTTGCCTTTTTCATGCTGCTCGGAGCGGCGCGCGCCTCGGAACCGGACCGCCAGGGCGAGGCGCGCGGCAAGTCTCTCGACATTCCGCCGAACACATGGGTGGTTCGAAAAACGCCGCCCTTTCCCGGCTCGATTGGCAAAGCCTCGAAACACGTCCGGCTCGTTTACGATTCGGACCGTCACCTGGTCTACGCATGGGGCGGGGACTATTGTGTCGCGACCGGCTGCTCCGGGCACAGGGAATTCTGGAGCTACGACGTCGCCAAAGACGTTTGGACGCTCATCCTCGACAACGAGGCCTCGAAAACCCAGGGCTTTCCCACCGGCCGCTGTCTGCCGGCGATGGCGTACGACTCCACGCGAAAAGTCGTGTGGATGACCGGAGGCGAGGATGTCTACACGACCGAGCAGGGTAAACTAATCAAGGGAGGGTTGTGGGCTTTTATTCCCGAGACGCGGACGTGGCGAAAAAAAGGCCCGGCGAATTATGAGATCCCGCGCCGGAAAGGGGGCACGCAGCTCGAATACGCGGCGTACGATCCCTTCAGAGACGAGCTTATCATTCCCGCTTTTGATTCCGGTTCCGGTTCTCTGATGGCCACATTTTCTCTTCGAAACATCGACCTCAACGAGCCGAAGATCGTCAACGGCTGGGCGTTTAGCGGGCTTGGCGCCGACGAACCGCTGCTCGGAAAGCTCTCGTTCGCGTTGGACACGCGCCGGCAGCGAGCTGTCATGTATCTTTCAAAGAAAGGCGAGACCTGGAGCTACGATCTCAAATCCCGGCGCGCTTCGCTGCTCAAAAAGCAAATGCTCCCGGCGAAGAGCGTGTTCGGAATGATCTATGATTCCGTCAACGATCGGGTCGCGCTGTTTGGCGGCTACGATAATCACGAGGGCGCAAAGAACGTCAAGCCTCTAAACGATCTTTGGATTTTTGACCCGGATCGAAATGAATGGAGCAAATTGAACGCCTCGGGCGCGATCCCGCCGCCGCGCAAGGGCGAGACGATCGCCTTTGACGCCGAGAACAACGTGATCGTTCAAACGGGCGGAACCGGAGGATGGCAGGGAAGGGAAGCCGACAGATTCGGCTACAACGGCGGCGAAATCTTTCTTCTTCGCCTGGGGACGGGCAGACCTTGATGTGGGTCAAAAGCCAAGAACGGGTCGCGCCTGGAGACCGGAAATAAGCGGCGGAAAGCGGAGAAGATTGGACCGAACCGTAAAAAGAATCCTGCTCGTTGCTTACCACTACCCTCCGGAGGGGAGCAGCAGCGGCGTGCTCAGGACGCTCAAATTTACCAAGTACCTGCCCGAGTTTGGCTGGCGGGTCCATGTTCTCACCCTGAGACAAGAGTTCTACCGGCAAACGGACGAGCAGCTGCTCGGCGACATCCCGAGCGGCGTTACGATTCACCGCACGCGCGCGCTGGACACGAAAAGGTATCTCGGCGTGCCCGACCGGTTTGTCGGCTGGGTCCCTTTCGGCGTGAGCGCGGGAAAGAAGATCGTCGCCAGCGCGGGTATCGACGCGCTGTTTTCGACCAGCCCGATCCCGTCAGCGCATCTGATCGCCTACCGGTTGAAGCGGCGCTTTCACCTTCCCTGGGTCGCCGATTTTAGAGACCCCTGGGTCGAGGAGGGAATCTGGCCCAAGCCGGGAAGCCTGCGATACCGCGTGGAATCCGCGCTCGAGAGAAAGGTTATCCTCAACGCGGACCGGGTCACCGTGACGACCAGCGGTCTAAAAGGCGAGCTGACGCGGCGGTTTCCCGAGGTTCGCAAGGACAAGTTCGTCGTCATCGAAAATGGCTTCGATGAAGCCGACTTCCTCAAGATCGGAGACGACATCCGGCCCGAGGAGGAAAGGTTTCTAATTCTCCACGCGGGCATGGTCAATCCCGACTACCGCGATCCCTTCCCGCTCCTCGAGTGTCTGGCCGATCTGGCAAAGAGCGGAAAGCTGCCAAAAGAAGTGCGCGTGCGCTTTTTAGGCGGCGGCGCTTATGTCGATTCAGAAGCTTTTCGCGCGCGCGTGAAACGGCTGGCGGCGCCGGAGATCGTCGAAGTTGAAAGACGGCTTCCCTACGCTGAAGGTCTCAAGCTTTTGTTGCGCTCCAACGCGCTTCTTCTGCTCCAAGATTCGGAGGACACGCGCAACCTCATCCCGGCGAAAGCGTTCGAGTACCTGCGCGCGGGAAGACCCATTATTACTCTGGGGCAGGAGGGAGCGACCGCCGATCTCGTCCGCGATACCGGCTCCGGTCTTCTCCTGGACCCGCGCGATCCCGAACAGATGCGGCGCGCGCTGTTGACGCTCATCACGAGCGGCGACGGCAGGGCCTGCGCGGCGCGGCGTCGGGAGGCGATTGCGCGGTACGAGCGCCGGAGCTTGACGCAACGGCTGGCTGCGACGCTGGAGGCGATGCTTGACCGCGCGTCTTGAGGCCGGTTGGGGCTCCCCATCGATTCTCGCGCAAGCCGAGCTGCGCGCGCGTTTCCTTTTGCGGCCGCTCCGGCGGCGCGATTCGCAGCAGCGAATTTTCGAGGCGGTTTCGACCAACGGCGCGAAGGAAACGTTCATCTTGAAAATTTTCCCGACTGCGGAGCAGGCGCGCCGCCAATATGAGCTGCTGCAAAATTTGTGGGCGAGGTTTCAATCTTTCGATGCTCGATATTCCGTCCCCCGGCCACGGGCGATCGTCCCGGAAATCAACGCGCTTTTGATGGAGAAGCTCGAAGGGCGTTCGTTGGATCAGCTGCTTTTGCGGGAATTTCCCGCTGACGGCGAAAGGATGGGCGCGCGCATGCGGCAAAGCGGGGAGTGGCTGAGCGCTTTCCACAGAATTACCCGGCGAGCGGAAGCGGAGCCGGTCCCGGCCCAGCTATTTTTCGAGATGAACCGGGAGGAGTTGGAGTATTTTCTCGCGCAGGCCGAAATTCTGTGGCGCCGGCCGATCAGCCGCGTCCGGCGAACCATTGAAGATCTTGCAGTAGCGAGCGCCGCCGTGTCCGCTCCCGTCAGCGCCGTCCACGGCGATTTCAAGCTGGCCAACGTCATCAGCTCCGAAACTCGGACCTCCGGCATCGATATCGACGCGACGCGCGCGAACTGCGTGTATCTCGATGTGGCGGCGTTCCTCAACGATCTCGACCTGATTTATTCTCATCCGCTCAACTGGCGCTACTCAAAAGCTCAAGTGCGCCGGCTCCAGGAAGCCTTCCTCGCGGGGTATTTCGCTACGACGGCGTACGCCCCCGAGGCCATCGGTTTTTTTCGCGTCATCGGCCTGGCCGGGATCCTCCATGCCGCGCAAAGCCAGCCGGCAAGCTGGCGGGCCTGGCAGTTGCGGCGCGTCGCGCTCGGGGCTCTGGGGGCCTTGTGCGGCGAGGGGAGCGCCCGATGAAACCACTGCTTGGGCCCGAACGGAGCGACGAACGAACGCGAGTCTCCGCGGCCGGGCGCGCCGGTTCGCGCAAATGACGCGGAAGGCTGTTGTGGCTCGATTCGATCCCAGAACGCATTACCTCTCGCGAGAGATCGCGGAGAGCTACGACGCCGATCGGTTTGCCGGACCGGCCGGACGCATCTTCAATCGGCTTGAACAAAGGAGCGTCGGCGCGGCGCTGCGATGTTTGGAGCGCTCCAGCCTCGTTCTCGATATTCCCTGTGGAACGGGGCGGATCACGGATTGGATCTTGGCGCGCGGCCATCGTGTGGTCGGCGCCGATATATCCGGCTCGATGATTGCCGTGGCGCGGCGAAGGCTCCAGCGTTACGACGGCAACGTTGCGTACCAGCTCGCGGACGGCCAGGGGTTGCCGTTCAAGGATGCGACTTTTGATTGCGTTACGTCGATTCGTTTCCTCTCGCACTTTGACGGCGCGAGCCGCGGCAAGTTCCTGCGCGAGTTCGCGCGGGTCAGCGCCCGGTTTGTGATAGTTTCGTACGCCTATTCCTCCGCGTGGCTGCGCCTGCGCCGGCGGATCAAGTACACGTTCCATCGCGGGACGCCGGTGCGCTTTGTTGTGACCGGCCAAGAACTGGCGGATGAAATTGAAGGCGCTGGGCTCTGCGAGGCCCGGCGCTTCTGGACCGCGCCGTTTTTGTCCGAAGAGGTCATTTTGCTGCTCGAAAAGGCTCGCTAACCGATGAGAGGAACGCTTTTTGGCCTCCTGCATCGGCTTCTTTGAATATTATCTGCCGCGTTGGCCTGTTGAGCGGGAAACAAAGCCGTGACGGGAGATTTCCAGCAGTCGGCTACAATGAATGCAACGGATGTCCAGACCGTGGTCGGCTTGTATGTTTTGGCCGAAAGTCGGGAGTTCGAGCTGCAAGAAGAGCTGTACGAAGATCAGGTGCGCAAGGTCTATCGCAATTTTTCGCCTTGGGGCCATCGGCCGTCCGAGTTTGATCGGTATGTCCGAGCCAATGCTTATCTAGAAATCACGAACCACATTCTGCCTCATTGCTCAAACAATCGATCCGTCTTTTGTCTCGACGGCGGGTGCGGTATCGGCTCCCAATCCATCCTCTTAAGCGCTCTTGGCCTGCGCGTTTTGGGAGTTGACTTGGTGGAAGAAAGGGTGAAGCTCGCCCGCAAAAGAGCCGAGTTTTTTTCGCGAGAGATGCGGCGTGAATTACAAACGGACTTTCTCGCGGCGGATCTGTTTAAGCTTTTGCGGGGCCAGAGCTTTGACCTAATTTGGTTAAGAGAGGCTGTCAGCCACATCCATCCCATCGAAGATTTTTTTCGACTTTGTTTCCGCTGCTTGCGCCCGAGAGGGTTGCTGGTTGTTTCAGACGCCAATTGGTTGCACCCAAAAGTGAGATGGGAACTGTATAGAGAGTACTGGAGAACCTATCGTCCCTTCTCTCGTTTGGGGGAATCAACGATTTATTTCGTAACGAACGACTATAAAGATCCCCAGACCGGCGAGGCTGTTCCCATGGCGATGGAGAGGGTTTTCAGCCCAGGTCAGTTGAAGCACAAGATTAGGGAAGCTGGATTTTTCATCGTAAGGGCATTGACGGTTGGTTACGTTCCGAAGTCGACCATCGCGGAGTCCGTGACAAGTAACCTGGAGACCCGCTAGAAAGTGTTCGATTTGCTCGTTCGCATTGAACGGGGTTTATCTTGTTTGCCGGTGGTTAACCGTCTGGGAGTGACAAACTTTATTGTTGCGCAGAGGTTGTCTTAGGAGCCTGGCCATTTCTCCACACTGTTGCGCGAAGAGTTTATCACGTCGCCGATAATAGGGCAGGCCAGGAAACTTCACTTATGAGAGGGATCGTCTTAACCATTATTGTCGGCCTGCTGCTGCCGCAGTGTTTCAAGGATGCCAGGATCGGCATATTGACGTGGATCTGGTTCGGCTTGATGAGCCCGCACCGCTACACGTGGGGGTTCTCGCGCAACTTCCCGTACGCGCAGTTTATCGCGCTCGCGACGCTGTCCGGATGCCTGTTCCACAGGCGCCTTAAAAACCTGCCGATGCAAAGGGAGGTTATCCTGCTCTTGATTCTGTGGGGCCTGTGGACGTTGACCTGCTTCGGCGCCATCCACCCGGCGGACGCGTGGCGCAAGTGGGCGGAAGTGAGCAAGATCCTGTTGATGGTCTTTTTGTCTTTGTGCCTCGAATGGGACCGCAACTGGATCAAGGCCATGACCGCGGTGACGGCCTTCTCCGTCGGATTTGTCGGCGTCAAGGGCGCTCTGTTTGGGCTGAGGACGGGAGGCGAGTATATGGTCCTCGGGCCTCCCGGATCTTTTCTCGAGGCGAACACGGCCGTCGCGGTCGCTCTGGACATGGTCCTGCCGCTATTTCTCATCTTGGCGCGCGACGACCAGAGCAGCGCGCGGCTCAAGATGATCTGCTACGTCACGCTCGCGCTCTCGGGGCTATCGGCATTGCTGACGTATTCCCGCGGCGGATTTTTGGGACTGCTCGTCGTCGGCGGTTTTCTTCTCGTCAAGTCCCGATACAAGTTTCTCGCGGCGCCGGCGGCGGTCGTCGCGCTGGCTTTCGTGCTGTGGTTTTTGCCGGAGCGCTGGTACGGGAAGATGGAGACGATCCAGGAATACGAGGAGGATCGATCGGCCATGTCCCGGATCGTCACGTGGAGGGTGCTGTGGCAATTCGCCCTGGAACATCCTCTGACGGGCGGCGGCTTTCGTCTCTATTCCGGCGCGCTCTTTGACCGCTATCTCTTCAAGGCCCTTCCGGCAGACCAGGCCGCGAACTGGGTGGGGCGATGGTGGGACGCGCACAGTATCTGGTTCGCGATGCTGGCGGAGCACGGCTTTATCGGCCTCTTCTTTTACGTCCTCCTCTTTGTCTCGATCTTCTTCAGCCTAAGGTGGCTAAAAGCCGCCGCCAGGTCGCATCCTTCTCTCTACTGGATGGAAAGCTACGCCAGCCTGCTGACCGTCAGTTTTTGCGCGTTCGCGGTGACGGGCACTTTTTTGGATTTTGCCTACTTCGATCTATTTTTTCATTTGATCGGTTTGGTCGTTGTCTTGAAAAGCCTGGCGATGAGGCAGCTCGCCGCGGCGGATGTGACGGAAACCGTACCCGACGCCGATGCCGCCGTCGCCGGCGTGCCCTGGCGCGCGCAACTCAAGTTGCCGTCGTAAATGCGCCGCGCGTATCTTGAAGATCGTTCACGTAGTGCATTCGTTGGAGATCGGCGGGCTCGAAAA
This sequence comes from Candidatus Acidiferrales bacterium, assembly GCA_035559995.1. Classification (GTDB taxonomy): domain Bacteria; phylum Desulfobacterota; class Binatia; order UBA9968; family UBA9968; genus DATMAM01. The sequence goes on along the minus strand of DATMAM010000050.1, from coordinate 20,166 downwards.
CGGCGTCGTCAATCTCGTCAACCGGCTCGACCCGCAGGTTTTCAAGCACGTCATCTGTTGTCTCAGCCGTTCCGGTAAGCTCGCCGCGCGCATTCCACAAGATGTTAAGATCGTGGAGCTGAACCTGCCGACCCAGCAGTTCCGCTTGCCGCTCATCGCGCTGGCGCGCGTTTTTCGCCGCCTGCGGCCCGACCTGGTGCATACGCGGGGGTGGGGAACGATCGACGCGGTGTTCGCGGCCAAGCTGGCGCGCATCCCGCTGGTTGTGCACGGCGAACACGGGCGCGATTGGAAAGACGTCAGCGGGTCTGCCTGGAAAAGAAACCGGGTGCGCTGGCTGGCCGGGCGGATCATCGACCGCTACGTCGTCGTGTGCCGATTTTTTCGCGATTGGCTCCAAGCCGCGTGCCGGATCAAAGCGGATAAGATCGTTTGCATTCCGAACGGCGTTGACACGGCGAGATTTTTTCCTGTCGGTCAAGACGGCACGATCGGCGCCAACGGCGCGGCCGGCCCCGGGGCCGAGACCAGAGGATCGTTGCGGGAAAAGATCGGTTTGCCTCGTGAAGGAACGCTGTTCGGCAGCGTGGGGCGCCTGGATCCCGTCAAGGATTTTCCGACGCTCCTCAGAGGCTTCGCGGAGATCGAAAAGCGCTTTCCCGAAACGCGCCTGGCGATAGCGGGAGACGGGCCTTTGCGCGGCGAGCTGGCAAGACTCACCCGCTCCCTGAATCTCGAGGGGCGCGTGTTTTGGCTCGGCGAAAGGCAGGATGTCCCGGCGATTCTTCGCTGCCTCGACGTCTTTGTTCAGGCTTCTCTGTTCGAAGGGATGTCCAACACGATCCTCGAAGCGATGGCGACCGGGCTACCGATCGTCGCGACCGACACCGGAGGGAACGGCGAGCTGGTCGCGGACAAAGAGAACGGCTGGCTCGTACCCGTAGGTCGACCATCGGCTCTGGCGCGCGCGATGGAAAGTTATCTCGCCGATCCAAAACTGCGCTCTCATCATGGCGCGCGCAGCCGCGCGCGAGCGCTTGAGGAATTCGCCTTGCCCGTGATGGCCGAGCGCTACGCGGGCCTTTATCAACGCCTGTGGGGCGAAAAAAGCCGCCGCACATTTATGGAGAATTGAGTTGCCGCAAAACCCGAACCTGAAAGCAGGAGGCTTCCCATGCGGAAAATACAGATAACGCTGCTGTTGGCGGCTCCGTTGTTGTTTGCTTTCGCCGCCGCGGCTCAAGACGTCAATAAGTGGCGGAACAGGGGCGGAAACCTGCTGGTTACTCGCGGCTGGCTAAACGCGGCGCAGAACGACCTGGACGGGCAATTCTGCTTGTTTTCGGGACATTCCGCCGTTACGCCGGAAAATGACGTGTTCTGCTACGACGCTTCGATCAACAAATGGACCCGGGTATATCCCGGAAACAAGTCAGCGAGCCAGCCGGTGGGCGGCGATCTCCACGCCTGGGGATGGGATCATATCGGCAAGGAGTATTTCCTGTTCGACGGGTCGAAAGTGGGCTGGCGGGCTTATGCTTTCAATCCCGTAACGAAAGCGTGGCGCAGGCTCACGGACGCGGATTTCCCCGGCCTCGATGACCGGAGCTTTATCGATGGCGCGGGCATCGCGACGTCGCCGGACCATGACCTCATGGTGATCGCGCACGGGTCGAATTCTGTCTCCGTGGGCAATGTGGTTCGGATTCTCGACTTAAAAAACAGGACCTACAGCGAAATGTACACGGGCATTCCGCCGAACCGGAAAAATATCCAGCACCAGTTTCTTTACATCTCGTCGCTAAAAAAATTCCTCCTCTTCGGCGGGCGCGGAGCGTCCGGAGCGCTGCGGGATCTTTGGCTCTTCGATCCGGCCAGCAAAACGTGGATGCCCATAGCGCACAACAATCCGCCGCCCGGCACATACAACGGGCACATGGCTTATGATTCGGTGCAGAACGTGGTCTATCTGGTGGGGGGTGAAGGCGGCTCTGCCCGTGTGTGGATTCTTCACCTGTCGAACTGGACGTGGGAACAGCTGCCCCTGCCGTCGGGGACGGCGCTCGTGGATTATCCCACGCGGCGAAGGTACGGCATCGCGCTCTTTCATCCTGTCGCCGGATTCTGCACTGCTGCCGGCGCGCTCGACAGCGCCGCCTACTGGCAGAGCTACCAGACATGGTGTTTCAAGCACTCGCTATCGATAGACGACGAGCCGCCCCAGGAGCCTGGGCCGGGCAATACGAATTTCGTCCCGAGCAACCTGGGAGATCTGACGGTGAGCTGGGCGGCGAGCCCGAGCGATCCTGGAGACGTGCAGCGTTACGAGCTGCAGCGCTCCGAGGACGGCGGCGCCACATGGGTGGACCAGGTGAACATCCCGGCGGCGGGCAGTTCTTCGTACTCGCACACGTATAAAGGCGTCGTCGACGGACCCGCAAGAGTGCGCGCGGTGGATGCGGCGGGAAACGCCTCCGAGTACATCATCGCCTTTTAGCGGGACCTCGCTCCGAGCTTTGCGCATGCTTTGCCGCGCCTGGGGATTCCCCGAGGTTTCAAGATACCGCGCTTTTCTGGCTGCGGTCGTCTCTGGACTTTTCACCGTCGTTTCTTGGCAAGCGCTGTTCAGCATTCCCAAGCTCGCTTTCGAATTGGCCGGCGCCGGCCAACTGCCAAGCGCGCTGGGCGGCCTGGCCGGCGCCGCAGGGGCGGCGTGGATTCTCAAACGTTACCGCCTTGAACTCGGCGCTTGTTTTCGATTGGCCGCGCGGCGCTTGAGCGCCATTCCAAGCCGAACCTGGCTGTGGGGCTGTATTCTCGCGGGCGTTGCGCTCCGCCTTGCCTGGGTGGCGGCGTTTCCCGCCCCGCAGCGCTCCGACAGCGAGGTCTACTTCAACATTGCCGCGCGCCTGGCCGCGGGGGAGCCTTATCGCGACGGGCGCGGCGAATACGCCTACTGGCCGCCCGGGCTTCCGCTCTTTCTTTACGCAAATTTTTTTCTCTTCGGCGTCAAGCCATGGGTGCCCGCGCTGGCAAATCTGTTTCTGTTTGGCGTTTGCGCCTTGGCGGTTCACCGGTTGGCCGAGCTCATTGCCGGCGGGCCGGCGGCGCGGCTTGCAGTTTTCTTGCTGGCGGCCTGGCCGAACTCGATCGCTTTGACCGGCTTGGCGAGCAAGGAGATGATTGCGGCGGCCCTGCTGCCGCTGGGATTTCTTCTCTACAGCTCCGGCAAAGAGACCGGCGGCGCCGCGCTCGTCGGCTTTTTCGCGAGCGGCTTGTGCTTCGGCTACTCGAGCCTGAGCCAGCCTACGATGGTTTTAGTCCCGCTGCTTTTGCTCGCCTACGAATTCCTCGCGCGGCCGCAACTCAAGATAAGCGCGGTAAGGCTCGCGATCGCCGGGATCGGCATGGCGGCGGTCGTTCTGCCGTGGACGATCCGGAACTGCGCGGTTCTGCAGCGGTGCGTGTTGATCTCGACCAACGGCGGCGACGTCTTTTACCGCGCCAACAATCCTCTCGCGACGGGCGGCTATGTGGCGGCGGGCGCCTATCCACTGGCGGGACTGAACGAGATCGAGAGAGGAGAGATCGGCTTTCGGCTGGGCCGGGAATGGATTCGCGACCATCCAGGCGGCTTTCTAAGGCTTGCCTGGGCGAAACAGGTCTTGTTTCTCGGCGACGACAGCAAAGGCGTTTACGAAACTTTGAAACGCGGCCTGGAGATTGGGGGCGCCGCGTACGTGTTCGCCAAAACAGCCGCCAATCTTTACTGGTACGCGATCTGGTTTCTCGTTTGCGCCGCGCTCTGGATTTACCGGGACATCGGCCCGGTGAAGGCGCCGGAGTCTCTGTTTTTCATGCTGTGCTTTATTTACCTGTTTTTGGTTCACAGCGTCTTTGAGAGCGGCGGCCGCCACCACGAGCCCCTCGTCGGCTTTATCGCCATCATGGCGGCGACAGTTGCCTCAGGAAAGCCCGAAAGTTTGGCCGCGGCGGAGCGCGCGGGTGTCTGAGAGCGCGCCGGCTCGAGCGGTTTTCGGCGCGGCGAGTTGCGAATTGCCGGAGCTCGAAAAGGCGTGGCTCGAGCGCTATGAACGCTGGGCGAGCGCGCACGCCGAAGATCATCGCATCGCCGGCTGGTCGGAGGCAGGGCTCAAGCGCCGCTTGGCACTCGTTTTGCAGCGCCTGAGTACGCTGCACCTAAAACCCAACAGTCTGGTTCTCGACTTAGGGGCAGGTCCGGGTACTTACACTCGGGCGATCAGTAAAATCGGGCACCGTTGCCTCGGCTTGGACTACTCGAAAAAGGTGATCGATGCGGCGCGCCGGCGCGGCGGCAACGAGTCTTATGTTCAGGGAGAAGCCTATCGCCTGCCTTTCAGGCGCAACGCTTTCGACGTGGTGATATGCATCGGCGTTTTACAGTCTTTGGACCGGCCGCTCCAAGCCTTGCGCGAGATCAATCGCGTCCTGGTGCCGGACGGCCATCTCATGATTGACGGTTTGAACCGGCTCTTTTGGTTGCATCGTATGAGATCGTGGCGCGAAAAGCGCATCTACCGCCAGGAAAGGATGCGCTATTACGATCCGTTTGCGCTGGCGCGCGAAGTCGAGTCGCTTGGATTTGGCGCGTTGCGCGTTAGCTGGCTCGCAGTCCCGGAAGCGGTTCAAGGGTGGTTGAATGCCGCGTCGGCGGAAACGGGCCCGCTCGCCGCAAGCCTGTTCGGACACGCCTTTCTCTTGCAAGGCCGCAAGATCGAGGAAGTCGAAAAGGATCCCCCACATTGCTGATCGTTTGGCTCAGCAGCCGGCTGCCTTATCCGCTCGACAGCGGCGGGCAGATCAGGACGTATCATATTTTGCGCCAGCTAAAGCGCCGGCACGATGTGATACTGGTCACGTTCGCGGATCGGGGCGCGCTAACCGCGGCCGGGTCCCGGCTCGGCGAGATCGCCGGCGAGATCGTGGCCGTTCCGCCGCCGGCGAAAAAGAGCGGGTGGGCGCTTTACCGCGACGCGCTGCGGCACCTCGCAAATCCGCTTCCGTACGTGATCGCCAAGTACGCGGTCGGAGATCTGCGCGCGTCGCTGGAGTCGACGCTGGCGCGGCGGCCCGCCGACTTGCTGGTTTGCGATTACCTGACGCCCGCGCCGTGCGTGCCCGAGAACGTCGGCATCCCGAGCCTCATCTTCGAGCACAACGTGGAAGCCGTGATCTGGGACCGTCTGGCCGAGCAGGAAAAAAATCCGCTGAAGCGCCTGTACCTCAGGTCCGAGGCGCGCAAGCTCATGGCGTTCGAGGAAAAGACGTTGCGCCGCTTCAGCGCGTGCATCGCGGTTTCCGAGCAGGACCGGGATTTCTTTCGCCGGCGATTTCGACTGCGCGAAGTGCACGCGGTGCCTACCGCCGTCGATACGGAGTTTTTCTCTTTTAGCGCGCGCAACGGGCGGCCCGCGGCGCCGGAGTTGGTGTTTGTGGGTTCCATGGATTGGGTTCCCAATCAGGACGCGGTTCGCTATTTCGTCAAGGAGATTTTTCCCGCCGTTCGGCGCCGCGTTCCCGATTCGGTTCTAACCGTGGTGGGGCGCAACCCGCCGGCATCGATCGCGCGGCTCGAGCGAGAGGTTCCCGCGGTGCAGGTCACGGGAACCGTCGCCGACGTCCGCCCTTATCTCCAGCGCGCTCGCGCCGTCGTCGTCCCGCTCCGCGTCGGCGGCGGGACGCGGATCAAGATATTTGAAGCGATGGCTTCCGGCGCGCCGGTCGTGTCGACGTCGGTCGGCGCCGAAGGCCTGCCCCTCGAGAATGGCCGTGAAATTCTGCTCGCGGACACCCCTGAAGCGTTCGCCTCGGCGTGCGTTCGCGTGCTGACCGACCACAGCCTCGCGCAGGGGCTCGCGCGCCGCGCCCGGGCTCTGGTCGAGGCGAAGTTTTCCTGGGAAGAGGCGGGAAGGGCTTTCGAGCAGATATGCCTCGATACCGTACGGAAGGTGAAGCATGCGGATTAGCGTTTTTGGGCTCGGCTACGTGGGATGCGTGACGGCGGCCGCGCTGGGGCAAAGAGGCCATTCGATCGTCGGCGTTGACGTGAACGAGCACAAGGTGCGCGTCATCAACCGCGGGGAATCGCCGGTCGTGGAAAAGGGCCTCGAGGATCTGATCGGGAGCTCGGTGCGGCGCGGCAGGCTGTACGCGACCGCCGACGCGGCTGCGGCCGTTGCCGAGTCGGACGTCTCCCTCGTTTGCGTCGGCACGCCCTCGAGGCCGAACGGCAGCTTCGACTACGGCCACCTGCTGAGCGCCGTGTGGCAGATCGCCGACGGCATCAAGCGCAAGCAGACGAGACATGTCGTCGCGGTCCGCAGCACGGTTCTTCCCGGCACGACCGAAACGCTGGTTATCCCCGAGCTGGAGAAGATCTCGGGCAAAGCGGCGCATGAAGCCTTCGAAGTCTGCGTCAATCCCGAGTTCATGCGCGAGGGCAGCTCGCTCTTGGACTTCGAGGAGCCGCCGTTCGTCATCGTGGGCAGCGACGAGCGGGACCAGGCGGCGCGCTCGGCGCTCGCCCAAATCTACGACGGGATCGGCCCGCTCATCCAGACTTCGATCAAAACCGCCGAGGTCCTCAAGTATGTTTGCAACGCCTTCCACGCCCTGAAGATCACGTTCGCCAACGAGGTGGGCAATTTCTGCAAGGCGCTCGACATTGACTCTCACGAAGTGATGGAGATCTTCTGCCGAGACAAGAAACTGAATCTCGGGCCGGCTTACCTGAAGCCCGGCTTCGCTTTCGGCGGCTCGTGCCTTCCCAAGGACCTGCGCGCGATCGTGCAAGAATGCCGAAGGCTCAATCTCTCCAGCCCGCTGCTCAACGCGGTCCTGGAAAGCAACCGCTTGCAGATTCAGCGCGCCGTCGATCTGGTACTGGGCTTCGGGAAAAACAAGGTCGGCCTGGTCGGCCTCACGTTCAAAGCGGGAACGGATGACCTGCGGGAGAGCCCGCTCGTGAACCTGTGCGAGACGCTGATGCAAAAGGGGATCGAGCTTCGCGTTTACGATCCCAGCCTCGTTCTGGACAGGCTCGTCGGCGCGAACCGGCTGTACATCGAGGAAAAAATTCCGCACGTGCGCAGCGTGCTCTGCGGCTCGCTGGAGGAGCTGCTCGCGAATGCGGAAGTCGTCGTCCTCGGGAACCACTACGACGGCGTGCCGCGCCGGCTGGCGGCGCTGAACGGCAAAGTGCAAGTTCTCGACTTGGTCGGCGTCTTCGGCCGCCGCGATCGTCCGCTTTACTACCAGGGGATCTGCTGGTGAAGCAAATTCTGCGATGGACTCCCGTCTCGTGAAAAAGCTTTTCGCGTGGCACGAGGCGCTGCGCTCGCGGCCGACGCTCGCGATCCTGGCGGCGCTCAAGGAATCGGAGAGCTTAAGCCCGGACGAGCTAAGGGAGCTACAGTGGCGCCGGTTGAAACGCCTGCTCCAGTACGCCTTCGACCATACGCCGTATTACCGGGCGCTTTTTCAAAAATTGGGCGCCCGCCCGGGCGACGTCTCGACGCCCGAGGATTTCTCGCGCCTGCCGATTCTGACGAAGGATCTCATCCGCGAGAGCCGCTCGGCGTTGCTGAGCGACGAGTACCGGAGCGGCCGGGGGCTGGTGCGGAACTCGACTTCGGGCTCGACCGGCGAGCCGCTGGTTTTTTTTACCACCGCCCGCCGGGAAGCGGCGCTGAACGCGGCCAAGCTGCGCGGGCGCGCGTGGTGGGGGCTGGAAATCGGCGACCGCGAGCTCGATTTTTGGGGGCCCGCGCGCGATCGGAACGCCAAAGACGCAGCCGTCGCTCTTCGGGACCGAATGCTCAACATCCGGCGCGTGCCGGCGTTCGACCTCAGCGAGAAGGCCCTGGAAAGAGCGTGGGCGACCTTCCGTCGCTGGAAACCCAGATTCGTTTACGCGTACCCTTCGGCGTTTTTCCGCTTTACGCTTTACCTGCAGGAGCGGGGCGTGGACGCGACGCATTGGGCTCCTGAGGTCATCGTCTGCTCGGCGGAAAACCTGTACGATTCGCAGCGCGCTCTGTTCGCCGAATTTTTCCGCGCCGGCGTGGCCGACGAGTACGGCGCGCACGACGGCGGACTGATCGCCTTCGAGTGCCCGGCCGGCCGCTTGCACGTCAATCAGGAGCAAGTTTACGTGGAGGCGCTCGCGCCCGAGAGCGGCGCTCCGGGCGGAAAGCTTCTGATCACGGATCTCGAAAACTACGGCCAGCCGTTTATCCGCTATCAAATCGGCGATTACGGCGAGTTGTCGGACGAAAGGTGCCCGTGCGGCAGGGGTCTTGCCGTGATGCGCCGGATCTTCGGCCGCGCCACCGAGATGCTGCGCTCTACCAGGGGAGAGCTGGTTCCCGGGTTCGCGCTGACGCGCACGTTTCGCGACATTCCCGGCGTGCGGGAATTTCAGGTGGTTCAGGAGCGTTTGGATTTTCTCCGCATCCGCATTGTGCGGAACGGCCGCTACGGCCGCGATGACCAGGCGGCGATCGAGCGGTCGCTGCGCAAGTATCTGGGCGAGGAGATGCAGTTTGCGTTTGAGTTTCCTCCCGCCCTGGAGCGCCGCAGCTCCGGCAAATGCTCGTGGTTTGTTTCATCTTTGGAAGACGGGGCGCGAACAGCCGCATGAGCGCGCGCCGCTGGGTTTCGTTGCGCCGGGACCGGCTGACTTTCTGGATTTTTCTTCTGTCGGCGCTGGCGGCTTTTTCAGGTTTGAGCCAGGCGCTGCAAATACCGGTTACGGTGCGCGACCGCTCCGGCTACGGATACCGGCAGTTTCCCGCGACCTTCGGTGTCCCATTCCCAAAGGGAGCGCTTCGAGATGCCGGCGCGCTGGCGCTGGTGGACGCGGAAGGAAAGCCGCTGGCGGCCCAGTTCAGCGTCGCCAGCCGGTGGCGGGAGGATCAAAGCGTCAAGTGGGCGCATTGCACTTTTTTTGTCGATCTCCCTGCCGGTTCAACGCGCGAATATCGGATCGTGCAGTCCGCGGCGGCATCGCCCAACGGCGCAAAGCTTCAGGTCGCCGACCTGGGCGCCGCGATCGAGATCGTCACGGGCCCGCTGAAGCTCAGGCTTGCGCGCGATCGTGGCGGAATCATCGAGGGCGCGTGGTTCGACCCGAGCGGCAACCGGCGCTTCGATGACGCGACGCGAATCGTCGGCGCTTCCGGCGCCGGCTTTACCTTGAGAAGCGGCGGCGTAACTTTCACGGCGGGCGAGGATGCCAAGATCGAGGTCGAGGAAGCCGGGCCGCTGCAGGCGGTCATTAGGATCGCGGGCTCCCATTGGGATGCGGCGCGAGAGCGCAGGGCGCTTGACTTCGTCCTGCGGCTTTACGCCTACGCGGGCCAATCGACCGTGCGACTTTCCTATTCCATCATCAATCGCCAGGGTGAAAAGCTGAGCGACGCCGTCTCTCTCGAAAGTTTGGGCCTCTCGGTGCCCTTGGTCCTGAGCGAGCGCCGCTATGAGTTCGGAACCGGCGAGAAGGCGCTCGCGGGAGTACTGCAGCAACGAGAGCAGGCCTACCTTTACCAGAGCGCGAGCGATGAGTACGAGCTGGCCGACGGGCAAAAGCGCAAGGGTTACGGCAAAACGCGCAAGCCGCTCGATTTCGGCTGGGTCGACTTGCACGACGGATCGCGCGGCCTCTGGGCCGGAATCAAGTGGTTCTGGCAGCTTTACCCCAAGGCGCTCGCGGCCGGCGGCGACGGTACTTTAACCGCGTATCTCTTTCCGCCGTGGGCGCCGCCGCAGCCGATCTATACGGGTGTCGCCAAGACGCATGAGATCTGGCTCTACTTTCATGGACCGTTCGACGCCGGCGCCGCGCGCCAAACGGCGGCGGCGGTGCAAAAGCCGCCGATTCCCGCGGTCGCGCCGCGATGGGTCATGCGCGAGGCGCGCGCGATGGGCCGGATGGTGGAAAGCAGTCCGGACGCTTACAGGCCCGAGTTTTGGCCGCTCGTGCAAAACTTCGACCGGCTGCTGGAAGCGAGCCGCGAGCGCGTCGTCCAAGAGCGCGATCGCGAGCACGCGTTTGCCGGCGCGCGCGTCGACGCTTACGGCATGATGAACTTCGGCGACGCCATCCACGTGATCAACGACGGCAACAAGAGCGACCCCGCCTTCGGCGTTCACTGGGACAATATTTACTACGATTTCCCGTACGCCCTGATGCTCCATTTTCTCAGGACGGGGCGAGAAAGATCGATGGAGATTGCCCTGGAGGCGGCGGCGCATCTCGCGGACGTGGATATCGCTCACCACGACCCGGAGGGGGCGCTCACGGGAGGCGCTCGGCCGAGTCCGGCGCTGGATCACTGGCGCTGGGACGAGAACGGCGCGTGGCGCATCAGCCCGACGTGGAATTTTTTCAAAAACGAAAGCCTTCTGTACGGCTACCTTTTGACCGGAAACCGCTGGTTCAAGGACGCCGGCATGCTCGGCGCCGATTTCTTGCTCCGCCACGACGGCTGGGATCTGCCGAACAACGCGCGGAGCGTCGGCCACGGGCTCTTCGGCCTTCTCGCCGCGTACGAGGTCTCGGGAGAGAGAAAATATCTCGAGCGCGCCCACTGGGTCGTCGCGCGCACGCACCGCTTCCAGGACGGGGAGAACAAGCGAGGGCTCAGGGATGGCTACGGGCCGATCGCGTGGATGTCGGGGATCGCTTTGGAAGGGATGAAGCAGTACTACGAGGTCACCGGCAACGGCGATGTGCCCGCCTACGCCCGAAGGGCGGTGGATTGGATTTACCGCAACCCGGCCGAGTGGGATCCGCAAACGCGGCAGTACCGGCGCCATCACACCCATCGGATTATGCTGGCGACCGGATTGGGGTTCGTCTACGAGCACACCGGAGAGAAAAAATACTGGGATCTGGCGTGGGAGGTTTTTGCGGGCCATCTCAAGCAGATGCGCGCGACCTCCAGGATGAGGGATTTCGCGCAGTTTTTTCGCGGGCCGCAGAGGTTTCTGTATTACCTGAGCAGGGACTTCGCCGCCGGACATAAAACGGGCGAAACCGGAACCGCGCTCGCGCCGGCGGCGGAAGGAAAGATCTCCAGATGAAGATTCAGGTCATCGGGCATGCGGCGCTTCTTATCGAGGCCGCGGGACTCCGGATTCTCACCGACCCCTGGTGGGAAGGGCCGGCTTACCAGGGCCAGTGGTTTCCCTATCCTCTGCCGGCCGTCGACCCGAGCGCTCTGTCGCGCATCGACTACATCTACATCTCTCACGGGCACGAGGATCACCTGCACCCGCCCACGCTCCAGCGGTTGCCGAAGACGGCCGCGGTCGTGGTGCCGTTTCTTCTCGAGCCGGGGCTGGCGGACTACATCCGCTCGTTCGGCTTTGCCCGCGTGATCGAGTGTCCCAGCGGGCGAAAAGTGCCGTTGCGCAACGGCGCTGTCGCGACTTGCTACAACAACGAGGACGACAGCATGCTCGTGCTCGAAGGCGACGGCGAGGTGTTGCTCAACGGCAACGACGCGCTGCACGCCGATAGCGCTCCGGTGATCGACCACCTGTGCCGCCGGCTGAAGCGCGATTTTCCCCGCATCGACTACATGTTCATGGGATACGGCGGAGCGTCCTGGTTTCCCAACTGCTTCCGCTTCACGAACGGCGGCGTGCCTCCCGATCCCGCCTTTAGGGAGTTTCTGTTCGCGCGCAACTTCGCCCGCATCGCGCGGCGGTTGCGGCCGAAGTTCGCGTTTCCGTTTGCGGCTTCGTTCGTGCTGCTGGAAAAAGAAAACCGCTGGATCAACCGCTTGAAGTTTTCCGTGCCCGACCCGAGCTTTGTCCTCGACTGCCCCGAAGTTCAGGCGGTTTATCTGATGCCGGGCGACGCCGTGGACGCCGGGCGCGTTTTTCGGGGACCGCGGCGAAGGCCGGACCCCGGCTGTGCGGCGAGAGAAATCGAGTCGATCTATAAAAAGGAGATCGCAGCGATCGAATCCTTGGCGCCGGTTTCCGGAGAATGGATCGAGTCGTTTCGCCGCCGGCTCGAGGCTCATGCCGAGCGAAAAAGCGCTTACATCCTGGCGCCCGGGACGAGCGTGAGTTTCCGGATCGATCTCGCCGACTCTCCGGGGCAAAGCTTCCACGCGAGCGTCGCGCGCGGGAGCGCCCGGGTGACGGTGGTCGCGCCGGATCATCCGGCGCCGATCGTTTTGCAAACGCGCAGCGCGATTCTCGAGGCGGCGCTGAACGAAGCTTTCGGGTATGAGTCGATCACGATCGGCTGCGGCGCGCGCGTTCTTTTGGCGCCGGGCGATTTTCCCCGCGTGGCAAAAGTGATCGCGCTCGTCTCGCAGAAGGCCGACTCCGGCACGATCCTGGGAAACTACCGGCTGGCGTTGAGGAAACAGCCCGCTCGCACGTGCAAGTATCTTTACTACAACCGTCACTGGCTGCCTTTTGTCCTGCAACAGCGATGGGCTGGAAAAAAGAGCAACGAGATTTACTCGCCCGACCCGGCGCGCTGGAACGCGGAGCCTTACGAGGAAGCGCTGCGGGAATTCCGGGCCGCGATGGGCCGCTGGCAGCTATGGCGGGCGAGCGATCAGGCTCAAGGAGGAAAGCATGAACTTGCAGTTTAGGATCACTGCCGGGAGGTGCCGGCCATGAAGCGGCGCGCGTTCTTAAAGCGGGCCCTCGGCGTTTCTCTCGGTCTTCCGCTCGCGCATTTGGCGCGCGCGCTCCCGCTGTACGGCGACGAGAGAGGGCCGCGCAACGCCCGGGTCGCCGATATTCCGGACAACACCTGGATGAACTGGAACATCAAGGTGCCGAAGGAAGCCGGCGGCTGGGAGGTGCCGTGGGTCTACGATCCCAAAAACCGCATCTTTGTCCATTACGGCGGCTGCACGCCGCGCTACACCAACGAAGAATGGGTGTTCGACCTGGGGGCGGAAAGATGGACGCAGCGCTACAAGTACCAACCCGAAGGCGTGAAAGACCGCCCCGGCGCGGCCTGCTCCCGCGGCATGGCGTTCGATTCCCGCCGCGGCGTCATCTGGATCTACGGCGGGGCGACCCCTATGAGCAACCAGAATCTGGGCCTGTGGTTCTACGACGCCGCCGCGAGCCGCTGGACTTTCGTCAATCACGGCCCGCAGCGGCTGGAAGCAAACTCCATGGCCTACGATTCGATCAACGACGCTTTGGTGACGCTGGGGCGCGGCGGACCCGCACGCACCTGGGTATTCAAGATCGGCGAAAAACGGTGGCTCGAAAGGCGGGCGGGGCCGCAGGGCGATCACGGCTACAGGACCATGACCTTCGATCCGGAGGTCGGCCGGATCGTGTACTTTACCGGTAACCTGGGACGCGCCGGCGAGACCTGGACTTACGACGTTAAAGCCGATGCGTGGTCGAGGATGCGCGGCGAGGGGCCGCCAGCGCGCAAGTACGCGGGGATGACCTACGATACGAAAAACAAGGTGCACATCCTTTTCGGCGGCTCGGGCCCGGGGGCATGGAACAGCCCGCCAGCCGACCTCTACAACGACACCTGGGTATACGACGCCAAGGCCGACGCATGGACCGAGATGAAGCCGGTAAATGCTCCCGGCCCGAGCAAGGAGCACATGATGTTCGCCTACGACAGCGAGCACAACGTCGCCGTGCTCGCGCATTATCAACTGGGGACCTGGCTGTACCGCTACAGGCGCTGACGGCGGCGCCGGACCGAAAGAATCCTGTATGTGTGGAATTGCGGGCATCCTGGGAAGCGGGCCTTTGACGCCGCCGGAAAAGAAGACGCTCGCGCGCATGGCGCGCGCGATGGCGCACCGCGGGCCGGACGGGGAGGGCTTTTATTTCGACGGCCGGCTCGGGCTTGCCCATCGTCGGCTCAGCATCATCGATCTCGAGGGCGGAAAGCAGCCGCTCGGAAACGAGGATGGAACGATCTGGGTCGTGTTCAACGGGGAAATCTACAATTATCTGGAATTGCGCGGGCCGCTGGTCGAGCGGGGTCACCGTTTCGCGACTTCTTCGGATACGGAAGTCATCGTGCATCTGTACGAGGAAAAGGGGGAGGCCTGTTTCGAGGAGCTGCGCGGCATGTTCGCGATCGCGCTTTGGGACGCCGTTCGACAAAGGCTCGTTCTCGCCCGCGACCGGCTGGGAAAAAAGCCGCTCTACTATGCCGCTCTCGGCGAGCGCTTTCTGTTTGCGTCGGAAATCAAGGCGTTGCTCGAGGATCCAGCTCTCAGCCGGGACATCGACGCCGAGGCGCTCTCCGACTACTTCTCGCTGCTTTACATCCCTGCGCCGAAAACGGTCTTTCGCGCCGCGCGCAAGGTGAGGCCCGGGCACTATCTGCTCGTCGACGAAAAAGGGGTGCGCGAGCGGCAGTACTGGGACCTCCGTTTCGACGCGGACGCGGCGCGGACCGAGGAGCAGTGGTGCAAGGATCTCCTGGAGGCTTATTTTGAGGCCGTGCGCTTGCGCCTGCGAAGCGACGTTCCGCTCGGAGCGTTCCTGAGCGGCGGCGTCGACTCGTCTTCGGTCGTGGCGCTGATGCGCGCGCTCGGCGACGGGCAGGTGACGACCTGCTCGGTGGGGTTTGCCGAGCGCGAGTTCGACGAGTCGGCGCACGCCGCCGCGTTCGCCCAGATGCTCAGGACCGAGCACCACGAGGAGAGAGCGCGCGCCGACGCAAACGACGTCATCGAGAAGCTGGCGTGGTTCTATGACGAGCCCTTCGCCGACTCCTCGGCGGTGCCGACCTATTACGTCTCGCAGGCGGCGCGCCGCCATGTGACCGTCGCGCTCTCGGGCGACGGCGGCGACGAGAACTTTGCCGGCTACCGCCGTTATTATCGCGATTTTCTGGAGAATCGCCTCCGCCTGTTTCTGCCGGACCGGACGCGCGCGGCGATCTTCGGCTGGCTGAGCCGGTGGTACCCCAAAATGGATTGGGCGCCGCGCGTGCTGCGCGCGCAAGCGACCTTCCGGGCGCTCTCGCATACGCCGCTCGAAGGGTACTTTTATTCGGTCTCGGGCATCAAGCCGCACGTCAAGGAGGCGATTCTGAACGCCGATTTCCAGAGCGCGCTTCATGGCTACCGGCCGATGGACCTGTTCGAGGATTACTATCGCCGTCCCCAGGGAGCCGACCACCTTACCCGCTTGCAGTATCTGGACATCAAGACTTATCTCGTCGACGACATTCTCGTTAAGGTGGACCGCGCCAGCATGGCCAACTCTTTAGAAGTGCGCTGCCCTCTTCTGGACCACAAGCTGATGGAGCTAGCGGCGCGCATTCCCTCCTCGCTCAAGCTCAACAACGGCGAAGGGAAGTACATCTTCAAAAAAGCGCTTCGGCCGTATGTTCCCGAGACCGTGCTCGCGCGCCGCAAGCAAGGCTTCGCCGTGCCGCTGGCCTCCTGGCTGCGCAACGAGCTTAAAGACGTCGCGGCGGGGTTGATTCTGACTCCGGACCCTCTGGGCGTGCTCGATCGGCGCGGGGTGAGCGTTCTGTGGCAGCAGCACCAGTCGGGCCGAAGCGACTTCGGCACGGAGCTCTGGACCGTTCTCATGTTTCGCCTGTGGGAGGAAACGCATCTAAAGCGGCGGCCCCGGCGCGCCGCCTTTGGCTCCCGAGGGAGCTCGGCGGACGGCGCTTTTTGCCCCGGAACAGCCGATTGAGTTGCCATGAAAGTCGTTCTCATCGCTCCCGGCCCGCCTCCCTTCGGAGGCATGGCGTTGCAAGCGGAAGCGCTGGAGCGCCACCTTCGCGCCGAGGGAATCGAGGCGGCGAGGGTCGTCACGAACCCGCCGCTGAGGGGCCGGATAGCGCGCGCGCGCGGCGTGCGGACCGTTTGCCAGACGGGCGTCTATCTCGCTTCGCTGGCCCGCGCGCTTCCAGGCGCCGACGTCGTTCACGTTCTGGCCGCTTCTTACTGGTACTTCTTTCTGCGGGTCGTGCCCGCCGTGCTTCTGGGGCGGTGTCTGGGATGCCGCGTCGTGTTGAATTATCGAGGAGGAGCCGCGCCCCGCTTCTTCGCGAGGTGGCGCGGTTTGCTGGGCGCCGTCTTGCGCCTGGCCCATGTCGTGGTCGTGCCGTCGCCCTTTCTCGAACGCGTTTTCGCCCAGCACGGCTTGCGCGCGCGCGTGATTTCCAACATTGTCGACCTGGAGAGATTTCGCTTCCGCAAGAGAGAGCGATTGTCTCCCAATCTGCTCGTCAGCCGCAATCTCGAGCCGGTTTACAACGTGGAGCTCGCTCTCAAAGCGTTTGCGCGCGTGAAGGCGAAATACCCGGCGGCGCGGCTCGAGATCCTCGGAAGCGGCACGCAAGAAGCGCAGCTCAAAAGCTGGGTTCGCGCGCGGAATCTGAAAGACGTGTACTTTCACGGCGCGGTCCCCAACGAGGACGTGCCGCGTTACCTTGAGCGGGCCGACATTTTGCTCAACCCGAGCCGCGTCGATAACATGCCGATCAACCTGCTGGAGGCATTTGCCGCGGGGGTGCCGGTCGTGAGCACGCGCGTCGGCGGCATCGCCGATCTGGTAGGCGACGAGGAAAGCGCGCTGCTCGTGGAGGCGGGAGACGACGCCGCCATGGCCGAAAAAATAGAAATTCTCCTCGGGCACCCGGCGAAGGTTCGGAGTATCACGGCGAAGGCCAGAGAGATCTGTCAAAATTTTTCTTGGAATGCGGTGAGAAAGGACTGGCTTGCGGCTT
The DNA here is from genome assembly GCA_035559995.1 of Candidatus Acidiferrales bacterium. Classification (GTDB taxonomy): domain Bacteria; phylum Desulfobacterota; class Binatia; order UBA9968; family UBA9968; genus DATMAM01. The sequence goes on along the minus strand of DATMAM010000050.1, from coordinate 3,407 downwards.
ACAACGGGCAGGGGCTGGCGTCTTCTCAGCGCGCGCCGGCGCCGGTCGCGGAGGTGAAATGAAAGCGACCGTTGACCTCCCGGCATGGCGCGCCAGGCTCCAGCCGGTGCTGCTTGTGCAGTTTGCGCTTTTGGCGAGCCTTTACCTCGCCCTTTATGGTCCGCTGTTCGATGAGCTGGCGCGCGAGTGGTACGAGCACCCGTCCTTTTCTTATGGGTTTTTGGTTCCGGCGATCGCGGCTTATCTGGTTTGGGATCGCCGGCGGTTGTTGGGCTCTCTGCCGATCGAAGCGAATCCATGGACCAGCCTGCTGCTGTTCGGCGCGGTCGTTATCGGCCTGCTGGGCAGGGCCGTGGAGGACTCGTTCGTCATGCGCGCCGGCATGATTTTGGCGCTTGCGGCGCTCGTTTATCTGCTGCTGGGCAGGCGTTTCATGCGGGCTCTCCTCTTCCCGCTCGCGTATCTGTTTCTGATGATTCCGGCGCCTTACGCCTTCGTCAAAACACTTTCGTATTATCTGCGCCTGTTCGATGCCGTTTTGGCGGCCGGCATGCTCCGCCTCATCGGCATCCCCGTCTACCGCGACTCCTATTTTCTTCAGCTTCCCGGGATGAACCTCGAGGTCGCGGACGTCTGTAGCGGCGTGTCCTCGCTCTTTACGCTGTTCGCCCTGGCGGCGCTCTACGCCTATTTTCTTCCCGCGGGCGCCGCCGCGCGGCTCTGCGTCGTCGCGAGCGCGGCGCCGTTTGCCGTTGTCGTCAATCTTTTCCGCATCGTGCTGACTTGCGCGCTCGCGTACTATTTCGGCCCCGCAATGCTCGAGTCTTTTTTTCACGCCTTCAGCGGCACGCTGACCTTCTTGCTCTCGCTGGTTTTGGTGGTCGGCTTCGGCGAGGCGCTGCGGCGGCGCGGCGCAGTCGTAGAGCGCGAAGTCGCCCCCGCGGCCCCGGAAACGCGGACCGCGGATAGCCTGAAGTTACTGTCGCCGTCCTTTTTGCTCGCGCTTTTGATTCTCGGGCTCGGCTACGCCGGCAATATTTTTCTTGAAAGCCGCAGGTCGGTCGCGCTCGCCGGCGATTTGCAAGTTGCGGCTGCCGATCTCGGCTTCGAAGAAGCGAACGGCGCCGGCTGGTCCGGCGCCTACAGCGACGCCAATGCGGAGGAGGCCTTGTCGCGGATTTACCGCGCCCCGGACGGCGGCATGGTCGAGCTCTACGTTGGCTTTCGCGGGCAGCAGAGCGCCGAGAGCCGGCTGCGCTCGCCGCGGCTGTACTTTCCGGACGGCTGGAATTACGAGGCCATCGAGACAAAATCTTTCCGCCTTTCGCCGGCGGAGTCGGTACGGGCGACCGCGATGCTGACGCGGAAGGGCTCGAGCCGGAGGCTCGTTGTCTTCTGGTATCAGGTCGGCGGCGAAAGCCTTAGCGATGAGGTCCAATACCGCTGGCGGCTGATCCGAAATTCAATTTTGCAGGGCCGCACCGACGGGGCGGTCGTGCGCATCGCGACCGCGGTGCGCGAGGGGGAGCCGCCCGAGAACGCTCAGGCGCGCATCGCCGGCGTCGTCGAGCGCGTCTATCCCGCGCTTCGCAGGATCTTGCCGGCTTGAAAAAAATAAGGGGCGCTTAAGGCGGAGATGGAAAAATTTGTAGTGGTTACCGGCGGCGCCGGATTTATCGGCTCTCATGTCGCAAGGAGGCTCGTGCGGGATGGGGCCAGGGTGCGGGTGGTCGACGACCTGTCAACGGGCAAAAAAGAGCGGCTCCAGGATCTCTTGCCGGCAATCGAGTTCGAGCGCGCCGATCTGGCCGATCCGGCGGTATGCGATCGCGCCGTGCGCGACGCGGAGTGCGTGCTGCATCAGGCCGCGATTCCCTCGGTTCAGCGTTCGGTGGAAGATCCGGTCGCGACAAACCGGGCCAACGTGACCGCGACCTTGAACCTGTTGGAAAGCGCGCGCCGCCACGGGGTCCGCCGGTTCGTTTTTGCGGGATCCTCCTCGGTGTACGGCGACGCCGAAGTCTCGCCGAAACGCGAAGATCTGCCGCCGAATCCGCGTTCTCCCTACGCACTGCAAAAGCTCGTCGGCGAGCGCTACGCCGAGCTCTATTACCGGCTGTTTGGCCTGGAGACCGTGACTCTCAGATATTTCAACGTGTTCGGTCCGAGCCAGGACCCGAACTCAGAATATTCCGCGGTGATCCCCAAATTTATTGCGCGCCTACTCGCCGGAAAGCCGCTGACGGTCTACGGCGACGGCGAGCAGTCGAGGGATTTTACCTACGTCGAGAACGCCGTGACGGCGAACCTTTTGGCGCTCAAAACGCCGGCCGCTTCCGGCCAGGTCTTCAACGTCGGCTGCGGGCGGAGCATGACCTTGAATCGACTGATCAAGGTGTTGGAAGGCGTGATCGGCGTCAAGGCCAGGGTCGAGTACGTTTCGCCCCGGCCGGGCGACGTGCGCCATTCGCTTGCGGATCTCACCAAAGCCGGTCGCGAGCTTGGCTACAAGCCGCTCATCGGCGTCGAGGAAGGCTTAAGAAAGACTGTCGAAGCGATGAAGAGCCAATCCCGCTGACAGGCCTCGGGCCGGCGATAGTGACGATTTTTTTTCCGATCGAGTAGGAGGACCTTCATGAAGAAACAAGTGGTTGTCTTTGCCGCGTTGGCGATTCTGGCCGTCGGCGGGATAGGCGCGGCGTATTATTCCGATATCTTCGCCGGACCCGAATTGAAGCTTGAGCGCCATCTCAAAAAAGGCCGGGAGTACATGGGCGCCGGGAAGGTGGATGAGGCGATCGTCGAGTTCAGAAACGCGCTGAAGGCCAAGCCCGCGTCCGCCGAGGCGCATTACGAGCTGGGGTCGGCGCTGCAGCAGAGGAGGGACTTGCGCGGCGCTGCGCGCGAGTTTCTGCGCGCGGCGGAGTTGGATCCGAAGATGATCAAGGCCCGATTCCAGCTGGGAAATATCCATCTGCTGGCGCGGGATGTGGCGCACGCCAAAGAGCAGCTGGGTCACATCCGCGACCAGGAGCCGGAATCATTTGAAGCGCGGTCCCTGGCCGCGGCGATTGCCATGGTCGAGAAGAACTTCGACGCGGCGCTGAAAGAGCTGAGACAGATTGCCGCGGCCGATCCGAAACGGGCTGCCACGCACCTCGAGCTCGGAGCCGTGTACAGCGCCAAGCAGGACTTCAAGGCGGCCGAGGCGGCGTACCGCAAGGCGCTGGAGATGGAGCCGAAGCTGCACGGGGCGCGGATCAGTTTGGCGAGTCTTTATTTGAGCTTGGGGGAGCAGGAAAAGGCGGAGGAGGAGCTGCTGCAGGCGACGCGGGAGGATCCTGAGAACGAGGGGTTGCTGCACGTGTTGGGGAGCTTTTACCGCTCGACGCGGCAGATCGACGATT
>DATMAM010000049.1:0-96286 GCA_035559995.1 Candidatus Acidiferrales bacterium | reverse complement strand
CAGCTGACGCAGGGGTGTTTTCGAAAAATACGCTCTCAGCGCTGTATCGTAGCCAAACCCGCACTATCTGTGGGGACGCTTGCACAAACTTGACCATTGGATATGCGGATTGAAAGCGCGTAGCAAACGGATAAAGGGCTTCTATACGATTTCAAAAAACCTTGGGCTAAGGCTGAGCAAAGGTTCGTAAAAAACGCGCCCGTCCGTCTTTTCATCGAAGGGGTCCATGGCGACACGTCCCGACCCGCAGCTGAGCCGCAAAATCGGCCTCTGTGGCCTCTTCAGTGCGGCCGTAGCTGGCGCGTCAGCTCAGCGGCGGAACTCAGCTCGTCGAGACGCGCGACGGTCTCGATCACGCGCTGCGCTCGCGCGGCGCTCAGGACGGCTTTCGCCAGCCTGCGAAACTTCTCGTTGAGCTGTTCATCGGTCAGAGGGTTTCGGTGGTGACCCGGCGGGTAGAGCGTCGTCGCCTCGTAAGACTTGCCGCCTCGCGCCCGCAGGGCGACGCGCGTGACCGCGGCTTTCGGCCAGTGGGCGTCGAGCGCGGGATCGGCTTGTAGCGAGATCTTGTCGACCAGCGAGAGCACGTCGGGGTCGCGCAGTTTCTCTTCGCGATACTGCTCGGGTCCAAGCTCCCCATCGACCAGGCCCGCGGCCAGGCTAAACGCGATGCTATGATTGGCGCTGTCGCGGTTCTGCGGGCGAAGCCGGGAGGGATCGTTCCAGATTCCCTCGTGGCTCGCATGCTCGCGCGTCGGCAGGTAGACCGTGACGGAGGCGAGATCGGTCCACTTTAGGCCGTGTTCTTGAACTAAACGGAGCGCGCCGGCAACCGCCGTTTGAGCCATGCGAATCGTGTTGAAATATTTGGTGTTCACTTCCATGATCCTGTACGTTTGAACCGGAGCGAGAAGCCTGTCCCCGTCGACCTTTCCCGCCACAGCTCTGATAAAGCCGCCGCGGCTTTCCATGATGTCTTGAGGTCCGGTGATGCCGCGCTCGGCCAGGAGCGCGGCAACAACCGCATTCGCCGCGATCATGCCATCGGCAATGCTCTTGCTCGACGGGATGCTGCCGCGACTGAGCGCGTTCAGCGAGTTCGAATGCGTCGCGGCGATGGCAACGGCGTGGGTAAGCCGCTCGGGATCGAGCCCAAGCAGCTTGCCGGCGGCCAAAGGAACCGAAAACTGGAGATGGGTGCCGCTGAACCAGCCTCTGGAGCCGATGTCGGGATCGCCGGCGCTCTCTTGAAAGCGGATGTGAATCTCGTATCCCGTGACAATCGCCTCGATCAGCGCGCGGCCGCTCGCGCCCGCGCGCTCGGCCACAGCCAGGCAGGCGGGAATGTTGAAACAGGGATGGCAAGGGTCGGGACCGGCGTGCGAATCCATGTAATCGAGGTAGCGCAGCATCGTCGAGTTCGCGAGGGTCGCTTTCTCGCAGGAAGTGCGCGCCCGCTCGCCAAAAACCGTGGACTCGGCGCGCCCGCCCAGATCCGAGATCAAGTGGCGGATCGCGCGCGCCGGGCCGCTATCGTGCCCCGCCAACGCGCAGCCGACGGCATCGAGGAGGCGGCGCTTTGTTTCCGCGACGACTTCTGCTGGCAGGGCGCCGTAGCGAATGCTCGATGCGAGCTCGGCCAGAGATTGCGCGATCGTTTTCACGGTTTGATCACGGCCTTGGTGGGAAAGAGGTCGGGGATTTCTCCGCCGACCGCCCGGATGCAGCGCTCGGTCTCCGCGAGCGCAAACACGTGGCTCACCATTTCCTCGACCGGAAATTTTATCGCCTGGAGAAACCGCAGGGTGGCGTCGACCGCGTCGTTGTCGGCGGTGAACACGCCCTGCACGCGCAGCTCGCGCCAGACGAGCTTGTCCAGCAAAAGCGGCGTGATCGTCGAGTCGCCGGTAAGGCCGCCGAGCACCAGAGTCCCCTGGTTTCGCAGGCAGTCGAGCGAAACTTGGATCGCCTGCGGGCTCCCGGAAGCGTCCACGACAACGTCGGCCATGGCGCCGTCCGTTTCCGCGCGGATGACCTCGAACACATTCTCTTCTTCGACACAAATCACGCGATCGGCTCCGAAGCGCTTTGCTAAAGCAAGGCGGGCGCCGTCTCGCTTTAGGCCCGAGACGAACACGCGCGCCGCGCCGGCGTGCCGCGCGGCGAACGCGCATGCAAGCCCTTGCTGGCCGGGGCCTTGGATGAGAACGAAATCGCCGATCTTGACCCCGCCCCGCCGGATCGCCCACTGAAAGCCGTTTGCCATCACCGCCCCGACGAGGATTGCGGCCTCGGGCGCGAGGCTGTCGCTCACTTTGGTCAGGAGCACGTCCGGCGCAACGTACACGTAATCGGCAAAGCCGCCAAAGAGATGCGGCGGCTTTGCCGAGCTCGTGCGGCCGCCGTAGCTGGTTCGCTGGCGGCAAAAGCGACTCGCCCCGCGGCGGCAATCGGCGCAGCGGCCGCAGCCGATTGCGCCTTTGAAAATCACGCGATCGCCTTCGCTCACTTTGTGGATGGCCGCGGCCGCGCTCCCGAGTTTGACGACTCGCCCGAGAATCTCGTGTCCCAGGATGACCGGCAGGGGAAGGGCGATCTTGCCGTAAAAGTATTTGACGTCGGAGCCGCAGACGCCGGCCCGCTCCACCGCGACCAGGCCGCCGTCCGGCGGAATCTCGGGGAGCGGATATTCGCGAATCTCGAGAACGCCAGGCGCAACCAAGGTCGCGCCGCGGCTGGTTCCAGGCATGATGGGCCTCTCAGACCTCGCTTACGCGATACGCGAGCCGAAAATCAAGGATGCGCGCGGCTGAAAGAGAAGAAGCCATGGTGGTCGCAGTAGGACTCGAACCTACGGCCTCTTGCATGTGAGGCAAGCGCTCTAACCAGCTGAGCTATGCGACCACCGGAGGAATCTTCTTTAACACCTCGGGGCTCCTGCTTCAAGAAAACGCCGCCTCCGAGCCGCTTCGCTAGCCTCCCGCCCGTTCAGTCACACCGGCCGCTCGCCGCAGACCAGCGCGTAGGAGAAGCTCCCTTTGACGTGGACGGTCTCGCCGTGCTTGTGCCACGTAAAATAGTTTTGCCTCATGCGCTCGGCCAGCTCAGGCGCTTCGGTTTCCAGCTCCTCCGCGGCTTCCAACCAATGGGGTCCGGTGGGGATCCCGTCCATACCTTCCTGGTCGAACGGGTAAGTCAAGACGTTGCTGCGGATGATGCGATATCCGGCTTTGCCTAGCAGCCGCTGGATGCTACGTGCCGTATGAAACCGAAAGGCCGCGCCGTGCGTGCGGCGAAAGACCTGGTTGATCTTGTGCTCGAGCGCGCTATCCACGGCATCCCGCGCCTCGTGGACGATCGGATCCAAGACAAAAAACCTGCCGCCGTTCTTGAGGACGCGCAGCACCTCCCGAACGACACGATCCGGATCGGCAAAATGATGGAGGCTAAAGAAGACGAAAGCGCAATCGAAGACGTTGGCTTTGAAGGGAAGCGAGTCCGCTTGGCCGGCAGCCTGGCTGTACTTCCGGATCGGATCTTCGTGCCGCCTCCCGACGTCGAGCATCGCCTTGGCCTGATCGACGCCAATGATCCTCCCCGACTGCAATTTCTCGGAGAGCGGGCGGGCGGCCCGCCCCGTTCCCGTCGCCAAATCCAGCACGAGCTCGTCGCCTTTGAGACTCATCGCGTCAACGAGCTTTGTCGTGAGATCCGCGCGGATCGCTCCCATCGAAGAGCGCCGGTCGTACTCCGCCGCGTGCGTCGGATCGTGGAAGCGGGTCGGGTGGCCGCGATCGTGACGGTGTTCGTGTTTGTCCTCCGTTTTACTTTTCATTTCGGTATTCTCTTTTTGATCGGGGCTTCTTTACTTTCTTCTTGCCATCTCTTCGATCAGTTTCCACTGCTCGTCGGTCACCCGCATGACCGAAAGCCGCGGCAATCGTACCAGATCGAATTTCGCCAGCTTTGGGTTGGATTTAATCTCGGCCAGCGTCACCGGGCGCGGCAGGGCCCTGGCGGCTTCGACGTCGATTACCAGCAGCTTGGGGTCTTTTTTCTCCGGATCGGGATAGGGCGCGCTGGCGGCGCGCGCGATCCCGACCGCGGCTTTCTCGCCCCCGGTATGATAGATGAGGATTTCGTCGCCCTTCTTTACGGCCGCCAGGTTTTTTAGCGCCAAATTGTTCTTGACGCCGTCCCAGACTGTCTTTCTGTCCTTCTGCAGTTGTTGAAAAGAGTAGGCGGTTGGCTCGGTTTTAAACAGCCATCGGTTTGCCATGAAAACCTCCTTGCTGGCTGAGTTTAAACGCCATTTTGTGAGGCCGTGTCAAGGCCCGGGGCCACCCTTGACTTTGGCCAGGCAGGACGCCCTTTTGTAGTATAAAATCGCGCGCGATCTTTTACGCGCGCGCCTCGGCCGGCTTGACTAAGCTTTAGGCCGAGGCTATCAACGAGGTCCATCGACGCGCGCGGGGTCGAGATGTCAGCTTTCGCCGATTTTTGTAGCGAGTATTTCCGGCGGTACTTCGAGCTCAATCCCACCGAGGCGATTCACTATGGGATCGCCGGCTACGACCATTTGCTGCGCGATTACAGCGACGAGCTCTATCAACAGGAAAAGGCGTTCGCGCACGAGTCGCTCAAGCGGCTGCGCGCGATTTCCGTCAAGGGGCTCAGCCGAGACGAGCTTCTCGATTACGCCTTGATGGAGGGGCGGCTCACCATCGAGAACTACGAATTTGACAAGGAGGACTACCGCCTCAAGTGGCCGGATCTGTACCTGCCGACGCCGCACGTCTACATCCTGACGGTGAGGCCGACGAACGACGTGGTCGGAAACATCACGAGCCGGCTCGAGCAGTTCCCCCGAGTGATTGGCCAGGGGATCGCCAACCTCAGCCGCGCCGATGCGAACCCGCCGCGTCTGTGGACCGAAATGGCGATAAAGTCGGCAACCGGCGCCCTCGAGTTTCTCGCGGGCCTTCCGGGCCACACGAAGATCAAAGACGCGCTCGGCCGTCCGGAGCGCTTCCAGAGCGCTCTGGCAAAGGCAGAGGCGGCGGTGTCGCAGTTTCGTGATTTTCTCGCAAGGGAGCTTTTGCTGCGGAGCGGCGGCACGTACGCGGTCGGCGCCGAGCACTACAACTTGCTTCTCAAAAAGAAGCACTTTCTCAACCAGGACGCCGGGGCGCTTTTGGCTCTGGGAGAGAGGTTGTTCCGCGAGACCAAGCAGGAGCTGGCGGCGCTCGCCGAATCGCTGGCTCCGGGGAAAACCGTCGAGGAGGTCGCGCGGGCGATTCAAGAGAATCATCCCTCGCCCGCAGAGCTTCTCCCGGCCTACCAAAAAGCGATGGAGCGGGCGCGCGCTTTTGTGCGCGATAAAAAGCTCGTGAGCTTTCCCGCGCGCGAGGAGCTGCGCGTCGTGGCGACGCCGGAGTTTCGCCGCCACGAGATCCCCTTCGCCGCCTATCTTTCGCCCTCGCCCGCCGATCCCGAGCAGATCGGCTACTACTACGTCACGCCGGTCGCCGACGACGAGCTTCTGCGCGAGCACAACTGGACCGGCTTGGAGAACACCTCCGTGCACGAGAGTTATCCCGGCCATCATCTTCAGTTTACGATCGCCAATTCGCGCCCGGAGTCGCGAACCCTGCCGCGGCTGATGAACGAGTCTTCGGTTTTCTATGAAGGCTGGGCGCTTTACTGCGAGCAGCTCATGCAGGAGGAGGGGTTTCTCCAGACCCCCGAGCACCGTTTTGTCATGCTCAAAGATCGAGTGTGGCGGGCGCTCAGAATCATCATCGATGTCAAGACGCAGACGAATCAGATGTCCTACGACGAGGCCGCCGATCTCATGGTGCGCGAGCTTCATTTCCCGCGCGCGCAGGCCGAGGCCGATCTGAATTGGTACAGCCAGTCGCCCGCGACCCCGATGGGCTACGCTTTGGGCTGGTCGATGATCAACGAACTGCGGGCGCGCGAGAGATCGAAGCTCGGCGCGCGCTTTGACCTGTGCGCGTTTCACGACCGGCTGCTTTCTTCCGGGAGCATCTCGCTGCCCCTGGTCGAGAAGAGACACTTCGCACAATGAATCAGAAAGGCCGTGTTCGTGAGCGGATTTTTGCTCTTCGAGCGACGGTCACGGGCCACGACAAACGATTGAAGGTCCGCTTCTCGGCGCGCACATGTCGATCGCCGGCGGCGTCGATCGCGCTTTGCTGTTGGGCAAAAAGGTCGGCTGCGAAGCGATCCAGATTTTTACCCGCTCGTCACGCCAGTGGGCGGCGAAACCCTACACGGAAGAGGAGATCAGAAATTTCGCTCGAAACCGCGCGCAAACGGGCATCGGCACGGTGATGGCCCACGACTCCTACCTGTTCAACTTGGGCTCGCCGAACGAGGAGCTACGGAAAAAATCCGTGCGCGCGTTTATCGACGAGCTTGAGCGCTGCGAGACTTTATCGATTCGCTACTTGATTGCCCACCCCGGCGCGCACATGGGCGCGGGCGAAGAAATCGGCATGAAGACGATTGCGCGCTCGCTCGACGAGGTGCATGCGGCCGGCGCGGGATACCGGGTCAAAATCGCGCTCGAGATCACGGCGGGACAGGGAAGCTGCCTGGGCTATCGCTTCGAGCAGATCGCGCGGATCATCGGGCAGGTGAGAGAGAGCGACCGGCTGGGAGTATGCTTTGACACCGCGCACGCTTTCGCCGCCGGCTATGACATCCGCACGCGCGAGGGATACGAAAGAACCTTTGACGAGCTCGAGCGCGCCGTGGGTCTCGAGCGGCTGGTCGCCTTTCATCTCAACGACTCCAAAGTGGAGTTAAACGGCCGCGTCGACCGGCACGAGCACATTGGCAAGGGCAAGCTGGGCCTTGAAGCTTTTCGTTTGCTCCTCAACGATCGGCGCTTCTGGGGGCTTCCGATGTGTCTGGAAACCCCCAAAGGCCCGGACCTCAAGGAAGACCGATTGAACTTGCGGCGGCTCAGAAGCTTACTCGAACGGGGATAGTCGCGTGAGCGAGGACGGCCCGCTCTGGATGTCGCAAGATCCAAACGAGCACCAGGCACGACCACGATCACGTTTTTCAGGTCGGATTCCGCCACAGGGAAAAGGATTTCTTGTCGGAGTCCGAACACCCGATCGCAAGCCACGGCTCCTGCGCCTGGGCGCCCTTTAAGACGCCGAACAGATAGATGCGCAGCATTTGCTCGAGCAGCTCGGGCAGAGGCAAGTCGCGCTTTGGACGGTACCAGGTGTAGATCCAGTTCATCATGCCGAACAACGCAAAGGTCGCAACGCGCAGGTCGATGCCCGCGCCGTCTTCTTTCTGCACCGCGGCGATTAAATCCATCAGAACGTTCACGTAGCGGCGCTTGAGGACCCGCATCTTCTCTTCGAACTCTCCCGTCAGCGACTCGTCCTCGTGCGCCATGACCTTCATCTCGTTCATGTTGTGGAGGAAAAATCCGAGATGGTTCTCGGCGAAGAGCCGAATGCGGGTTCGCGGATCGGTCTCCCGGTTCGCCGTCTCTTCCCAGCGCTGCAGCAAGGTCAGGAGACACTGCTCCTGGATGAGGTACAGCAACTCCTCCTTGGTGCGAAAGTAATAGTACAGCCCGGCGAGGCTCATCTTGGTTGCGCGCGCGATGTCGCGAATGGAGGTCGAATGGAAGCCCTTCTCGGCGAAGATTTTCGCCGCCGCCTTAAGAATCCGTCTTAGCTTTTCGTCGTGGTGGCGGGTGGGCGCTTCAGGACGGCTGGGCATGAACGAAAATCATCTTGGCAAAACGCCTGCGGGCTGTCAAATAGGAGCGCCGGGAATGTCGACAGAAAGCACAAGATAACGGACTCATAAAGACTTGTCGAGAAACTCTCTTGGAGTGAGAACAGGGATCGCGAGGCGACCCCTGAAATGTCGAGCATTCCACGACACAAACTGGCCTGCCTGAGGAATAGATTTTTCTATGGCCGCAACGATCAAAGCGTCACCGAAGCCCATTTTCCTCGTAATAATTCCGAACACGTCCTCTGTCTTTAAAACGGGCAGCGCACTTTCGAAGCTGCCGTGCGGAAGTACTTCGATCTTGTAGTGCTCGGCGAAGTAGTGAAACAGTTCTTTTAGCTCTCTTTCTCCCAGATTAAAAGATAAGATTCCGCAGACTTCCAGTAGATTAAAGATCGTCGTTGCCCCTTTGCCTTCTTCCGAGATCCGGCTGAGAAAAGAGCGGTTCATGGCGAAATAGCGGTCGCGCCTGTACCGGAGGTCGATAACAAAAATAGGCGTGTCAATGACAATTAATCCTGGCGCCGCGACCACCGAACCGCTTCCTGCCACGTTTTATGCCGGGGCTTTGTCCGTTTGAGTTTCTTCTCGATCGCGTCCCACGCCGTTTCGTATGGGCGAACGTCCCCCTGTAGGAGCCGTTTGTCCTCTACGGGGGAAATCAAGGCATAAGGCTTTCCTCTCTTGGTGACGAGCACTTTCTCTCCCGCTGCCACACGGCGGAGCACCTCGCCGGTCTTGTTTTTTAGCTCTTTCGCCGATACGGCCTTCATCGTGAAGTGGCTACTTCGTAGGGATAATAGCTCCTTGGTGGCTGCGCGTCAACTTTCGGCAATCCCTGGGTGGTCAAGCTCGTTGCGCTCGGGGGGTAAGAGGCCAACCGGCCGTACCGCTCACCGTGTCAGTTTTGACTTGCCCCGCATGTAGATAAGTTTTAGAGGCGTGGCGAAGCTCATTCAAATCAGGAACCTGCCCGGCGATCTCCATCGCGGGCTCAAGGCTCGGGCCGCGATGGAAGGGCTCTCACTGTCGGACTATCTCGCGCGCGAGGTGAGGCGCGTTGCCGAAAGGCCGGCGCTGGCGGAATACGACAGCGGCTCGCCCAACGATGCCGGTTATTACCCGTCCCGCGCCAAAGCGGTGCGGGAAGAGCGTCAGCGGCGGCGATCGTAATTGACGCCGCCGCGGTCGTTGAGCTCTCGCTCAATACCCCTGGGGCGCCTCGCGTCGCCGACGTGTCTTTGCCCTCGCTGAGACGCTTCATGCGCAGCCGGAGAAAACACCGACCGAAGCATCCGCGACAAGCCCGATCTCTTCTGAAAAGCCTCCAGTACTTTGTCGAAGCAGCGGTCCCAGCCCTCATCCGGGGTTTGACCTTCGGGCCTGCGCTGAAGCCTCGCGCAAGCCCTTTTCGGATTATGGATCGTTGCCGACGCTGACAGCGGGCCTTCACTTCTAGCCCGCACTGGAAGCGGCGACCTATCGGACAACCTATCGGGAGCTGCCCTGCTTGACGCGCGTCTTCAGCTCGGCCTATCATTGCCTCCGCCAAAAAGCCGGACTTTTGTTCGGTCCAGACATGCTTTATCCGATTTTTCTCCTTCTTCTCACAACCCTGCTGAGTTCCGCCTGCTATGGTCCCCAACTCCAGAGACCAATAATGTCCGAGGCCCTCCTTGGGAGGGAATTGGAGACTCAAAGGGAGTTGGCCATGCAGCACTACATTGAAATGTTTGAAAGGCTCTTCAAGGTCGCTACCGCCCTCAAGCTTCGCTCCGCCCCGCTCTGTGGTCGCGAGTTAAAGCCGCTCACTGGGGCGGTCATTTTAGACCAGCGTGTATTTCCAAAAGAGAATCGCGACTTAGCTTTCAAGCTTCTTAACCTTACTGCGAGCGATGCCAAGGTGACTTTTCTTGTCCCGGATTCTCCTGCGGCCAGCGCCGGTTTGCGACCGGGCGACATTATTACTCACGTGGACGGCGCCCGGGTGTCTTTTTCAGATTTCGTGGGCCAGAGCCCTGCGGAGTTTGCCAACAATACAATTGCCAGGGCCGGCGATCGAACGGTTCCCATTAAAGTTGAGCGGGGTGGTAGGACGTTGGATTTGCAGCTCAGGCCGCGGATGGCGTGCCGGTATCCGGTGAACCTCATTTACTTAGACTCGCCGAATGCTTTTTCGGACGGCGACAGCATTGGAATTACAACCGCCATGATGCGCGCGCTCAGGGACGATGACGAGCTTGCTTTTGTTCTCGCGCACGAGATCGCTCACAATGTTCTTGGCCATGTCGATCGAAGGAAGGCCAATGCGGCCGTCGGAGCGTTGATCGGCGCGATCTTCGATATCGGCCTCGCAGCCGGCGCCAGGATTGATACGAGAGGTTTGGGTATGCGCACCGGCGCCGATGCTGGGGCAATAGCCTACTCGCAGGAGTTCGAACTCGAAGCGGACTATTTAGGGTTGTATCTCGTTGCGCAAGCTGGGTTTGACATTACCAAAGCCAGCCAGGTTTTCCGCAGAATGGCGATGGAGCGACCCGAGACCATGAAAAGAGGTTTGCTCGCCACCCATCCGTCGACTCCCGAGCGCGCCGTCAACGCCGACAATGCCCGGCTGGAAATACAACAAAAGATTCAGGCCGGAGTACAGCTTCTGCCGAGCACCATGCAAGGAAGCATTATCTCCCCGGCGTTGTCTGCGTCGCTCTCTCAAGCGCCGGCGGTCGCCCAACCTTCTACCACGCCTTCCGCATCTCAACAAAATGCGCCTCAGCTTGCATCGATCGAGAGGCGAACCGAGCCGAAGTCGACCAAAACGATCTATGCTTCCTTGGTCCAGTTCGACGGGCCAAAGACGAAATACGGCGTCATCCTGGATGCCACGCTAACTGACGAAGGAAACGGCAACGGCAGCGCGAGAATTGTCTATCCGGGCAACTCCAATGTCCTCAACGGCCGATACCGGATCATTCAACCGGGGCAAGTTGCAGATCTACAGGTCCTCGACGTGCCGGCGGTGAAACAGTTGGGGCTCAAGGACAACGTCCCGTGGCATATAGGCATTTTTTCCGGTGGGGATACGGTTTTGGAATGCGCTTTCGGAAACACCGGCGCTTTCGACCAAAAGAAGGGAACCTGCAAGGACAATTTTGGCAACCGCTATCACCTCGTTTTCTGACGAGATCAGTGGCGCGCTCGAGGGCCAACAAGCGGGGCGGAGTCGAGAAGCGTACCGCGAACCTAGCGCTTGACCGACGAGGAGGAGAAAGACTTCGACTGCTTTCTCACCCTGCGAAGCTGTCGGGCACGGCCAGCCGGTTTTGTGGGATTTTCGCCGCGTTTCAGCGGGGTTTAGAGCGGCGGTCAGCGCGGTAATCTTCGCGGCTGGGCTTAACTTCTGAATGGCCGGGAGACTCCGGATTTCGCCGGCCGTCGCACTTCGAGATCGAGAAGAGAACGCTCGGCTTAAGCTCGCGCATTAGCGATTCCACCCCGGTTCGCCCGCCCGTCACCTCCAGCGACAAAGCTGCCCCGAGCCGCTCGCCCCATTTACGGCGAAGCTCGCGATCCGGTGAAGCAATAAGCGGGATCGGGATGCGGGTTCGCGATCTCGATACTTGGCGCGACATTTGGGAGTTCAATTCTGCTGGCGCATCGAAGAACAGGGCTGGAAACTAAAAGAGCCAGCTCACACTCGCGGCAAATGTGGCTGGCCCTGAACTTCGCTTCGCGCTCCTTACCTGCCGAAATCGGCCCGTCAAGTTTGATGTCGATCGGGTGACTCGATTGCAGAGGGCAAAGCGCGGGTTGTCAGTAGGTCTTTACTCGGCGCGTGTCAAAAGCGATGCAAAAAAGTCAAACGGAACAAACCGTCGGATCGGCCCAGCCGGTCAGGCGAGGGTGGAGACTAATCCGGACGCCGCAAAACCCGAATCCTGAAGGCGCGCGACTTTTACAATCCGTAGAGCGCGCGCGCGTTGGCGTCGAGGATCTTGTCGACGATTCGGGCGGGAACTTTTCCCTCTTCGCGCAGGCGGCGGAGCGCCTCGATCTCGGCCGAGGTGTCCGCGTGGCCGTAATCGGAGCCGATCACGAGATGATCTTCGCCAGCGTATTGGACCACGTAGGCGAGATCGTCGGTCGTCTCGCAGGCGATATAGATCCTGTTGTCGCGGAGGAGATTTTCGCTCAGCGGCCGGCCGCGGCGGCGAAAACGCCTGCCGAGATCGCGCACGACATAGGGAAGCCACTGCGCGCTCACTTCGATAAAGCCGAATTTGAGCTTGGGGAAGCGCTCGGGGATTTGGTCGAAGATGATCGCGTGAAAGGCGCCGACCACCGCCAACTTGAATTTCGCGAAGCCGGAATCGTGCATGAAGAAGTCATGAACGGTGAAGCTCGCGTTGCCCGAATGGACGCACACGGGGAGGTCCAGCCGGCTCGCTTCCTCGTAAAAGGGAAAGAAATAAGGGTCGCTCAGGCGCCGCTCCGCTTCCAGGCCGCAGACAAAAACGCCGCACGCGCCGTTTTCCTTGCCGAAGCGCATCTCCGCGAAGGCCTGCTCCATGTTCCACAGCGGTGGCGCAACCACCCAGCGCAGGCGGTCCGGCGCTTTGCGCCAAATCTCGGCGAGCCAGCGGTTGTAGCTCCGATAAAGCGCGACCTGGACTTCCGCCCTGCGGCTGATCGGCGTTAAAAACAGCGTGGGGTAGAGCACCTGAACATCGACGCCCAGCTCGTCCATGTGCCGGAGTCGCTTTTCAATGTCGCGCATCTCCCTTGCTTCCTGAGGCGTTTCTTTTCCGACGTTGGTTCGCGGGTGCAATCGGCCATCGATCACCCAGTAAGTTGCCGTGGTATCGGTCGGGTTCTGCGGGCCCACGATCCGGGGTCTAAACTGCGCTTCGGATTCCGTCATGTAGGACCACGTATGCTCCGTCTCGATCACGTGCGCATCGGCATCGATAGTGGCCATGGCCGGGTCTCCTTAAATCGATTTTAGATTTGGGTTATTTTTAAGATTTGTCGATTTTCGATCTTGTCCTTCGTCGGAGTTTATCCTGAGCCGTGCCGAAGGGCTCAGGATAAGTTTTACATTTTCGATCGAAAATAGTGGTCCCAGCACCTCCTAAAAAACGCATATGTTAGGAAGTCCGGAAAAGTCAAGCTGCGGCGCGGCGCGGAGAAATTAGCCCAAATTCGAAAATCCCAAATCTAAAATCCCTCGCGTCGTTACCTTGAAACTCCGCTGGCCATGGGCTATAGCTCATGGCTACATGGCGTACGAATACCTCACGGTGACAAAAGAGGACGCCATCGCGGTCGTCACCATGAATCGGCCGCAGCAGCTCAACGCTCTCTCGTTTGCTCTGGTAAGGGAGTTGGCCGAAGCTCTGGAGGCGCTCGATCAGGACGCTGAGGTTCGCGCGATCGTCCTCACGGGAGGCGAAAAGGTGTTCGCCGCCGGCGCGGATATCAAGGAGATGGCGGAGGCCGGCCCTTTCGATGAGCGGCTGCGCGCGCGGTTCGCTTATCGCGATCGCATCAATCGACTTTCCAAGCCCGTCATTGCGGCGGTCAGCGGGTTTGCGCTGGGCGGCGGCTGCGAGCTGGCGATGAGCTGCGACATCGTTATCGCTTCGGAGAGCGCGCGCTTCGGCCAGCCCGAGATCAATCTCGGCATTATTCCGGGATCGGGGGGGACGCAGCGCCTGACCCAAGCCGTGGGCAAGTACCGGGCGATGGAGCTGGTGCTTACGGGAGAGCAGCTGAGCGCGGTCGAGGCGGAGCGTTTGGGCCTGGTGAACAGGGTCGTTCCCGTCGAGCTTCTGTTGGAAGAAGCGAAAAACGTCGCCCGAAAGATTGCCGGCAAACCGCCGCTTGCGGTCGCCGCAGCCAAGCAGGCGATTCTCAGAGCCTTTAACGCGCCGCTCGACGAAGCGCTCGAGTTCGAGCGCAAGTCTTTTTATCTCTTGCTCGCGTCCGAGGATCGCCAGGAAGGCATGAAGGCCTTCATCGAGAAACGCAAGCCCGTCTTTAAAGGAAAATGACCGAGCGGTGAGCTACGAGACGATTCTTTACGAGAAAAAAAACGGCGTCGCCACGATCACCCTGAACCGGCCGCAAGCGCTGAACGCGTTTACGCCGCAAATGAACGCGGAAGTTCAGGAGGCGCTGAAGGACGGCGACTCCGATACCGCGGTTCGCTGCATCTTGATCACCGGCGCCGGGCGCGCCTTTTGCGCCGGCCAGGATCTCAAAGGGCGCACCCGAGAGCAGCGCGGCTCGCTCGGCCAGTCCCTGCGCGAGCGCTACAATCCGATGATCCTTCGCATCCGCCGCACCGAGAAGATTGTGGTCGCGGGCGTTAACGGAGTCGCGGCCGGCGCCGGATGCAATCTCGCGCTCGCGTGCGATCTTCGGATCGCGTCGGAGGAGGCGCGCTTCATTCAGGCCTTCGTGCGCGTCGGCCTCGCCCCCGACTCGGGCGGGAGCTTCTTTCTGCCGCGGCTCGTCGGCCTCAGCAAGGCGTTCGAGCTGCTTCTTCTCGGCGAGCCGCTGGACGCGCGCGAGGCGCAGCGCATCGGCTTGGTCGCGAAGGTTGTCCCCGCGGCGGATTTTCCGGGCGCGATGCGCGAGATGGCCGAGAGGATCGCTCGCGGGCCGCGCAGCACGGGCCTGATCAAGCGCGCGCTCAACCGCTCTTTGCTCCCCGAGCTGGAAGCGCAGCTCGATTATGAAGCTTACCTTCAGGAGATCGCCGGCCGGACGGCGGATTACGATGAGGGGGTGCGGGCGTTTCTGGAAAAAAGGGCGCCGGTTTTCAGTGGCAAATAGCCGCAGATAACCCCCAGTTCTTTTCTCCCCCGCGCCGCGGGGGAGGATGAAGGAGCGGGAACTTCGAACTGGTATGGGATCTTTTGGGAATTCGGGTCGGTATGAGCGTTAACCCCAACAAGGTCGGCGTCGTCGGTTCCGGCACCATGGGCGGGGGCATCGCTCAGGTGGCGGCGCAGGCGGGATTTGAGACCGTTCTTTACGACGTCTCCAGAGAGTTCATCGACAACGCAATCAAAAGAATCGAAAGTTTTCTCGCGCGCGCGCGCGACCGGGGGAGAATCAGCGCCGAAGAGGTCGAAAGAACCCTCAACCGCCTCCATCCCACACTCGAGTTCGCAGAGTTCACACACGCCTGCCTCGTCATTGAAGCCGTGCCGGAGAGGCTCGATCTCAAGCGCGAGACCTTCGCCAAGCTCGACGCGATCTGCGAAAAGGAAAGCCTGCTTGCGACCAATACCTCGTCGTTGTCCGTCACGGCGATCGCCGCCGCGACCCGACATCCCGAGCGCGTGCTCGGCATGCATTTTTTCAACCCGCCGCCACTGATGGCGTTGGTGGAAGTCATCCAGGGAGATCACACGTCCGACGCCGCCATGGATAGGGCCGTGGAGCTTACGCGCAGGTTCGGGAAAACACCGGCGCGCGCCAAGGACACTCCGGGTTTTATCGTCAACCGCGTCGCCCGTCCTTATTACAATGAGGCGCTGCGGATTCTCGGAGAGGGCGGCAACGGCGTGGAGACGATCGATCGCATCATGAAGGAGGCCGGCGGGTTTCCGATGGGGCCGTTCGAGCTGATGGATCTGATCGGGAACGACGTCAATTTCGCGGCGACCGAGTCGCTCTACCGCTCGTTTTTCGAGGACCCGCGCTTTCGCCCGAGCCCGATCCAGCAGAAACTCGTCGCGGCGGGAAATCTGGGGAGGAAAACCGGCCAGGGCTTCTACAAGTATGGCAAGTAGCTTCGCCGTCGTCGGCACCAACCCGCTGGCGCAGGAGATTTTCGAGCTCTGCCGGGAGGCGGGATGCGCGGTCGAGCGGGCCGAGCCCGGCGCGTTTTCGGTCCCGCCGGCTATGGTCGTTGAGACCTCGGCGGCCGAGGAGCCGCAAAAGAGAGCGATCTTGAGCGCGCTCGCGCGCGCCGTCGCACCCGAATGCGTGATTGTCACCTCTTGCCTGAGATTTTCTCCTACGGAGCTTGCGTCCTGGACGACCAGGCCGGAGCGCGTCGTGGGTTTTGCGACGTTCTATCCCATCAGGGAGCGAAAGCTGATAGAATTAAGCGGCGGGTTGCGGACCGAAGAGCGGGCGCTTCAGGCGGCGGAGAACTTCTTCTCGACGCTAAAGAAAGCGACGGTGCGCGTGCGCGAAGGCGCCGGCTTGGTTTTCCCTCGCGTCCTCAGCCTGATCGTCAACGAAGCGGCGCGCGCTCTGAGCGAGGGGATCGCCGCGGCCGAGGAGATCGATGTGGCGATGCGGCTCGGCGTCAACTATCCGCGGGGGCCGCTTGAGTGGGCGGATCAGGCGGGCCTCGATGAAGTGCTCGCGGTCCTCGAGGGGCTGCAGCGCGAGACCGGTGACGACCGCTACCGCCCGGCCGCCCTGCTGAAGCGAATGGTCCAGGCCGGCTATCTCGGAGAAAGGACAAAACGCGGGTTGCGCGTGAAGCTGGAGCAATGAAAGAAGCCGTCATCGTTGGCGCCGTGCGCTCGCCGATGGGCCGCCACGGCGGGATCCTCAAGAGCATCCGCCCGGATGATCTTGCGGCCTACGTGATTGCCAAGCTCATCGAGCGGAGCGGCATCCGGGCCGAGGAGATCGAGGACGTTTATCTCGGCTGCACCAATCAGGCGGGCGAGGACAGCCGCAATATCGCGCGCAACGCTTCTCTGCTCGCGGGGATTCCTTACACCGTTCCCGGCGCGACCGTAAACCGGCTTTGCGGTTCAGGGCTGGAGGCGATCAACCAGGCGAGCCGCGCCATCGAAACCGATCACGGGGAACTTTTCATTGCCGGCGGCGTGGAGAGCATGACGCGGGCGCCGTGGGTCATGCGCAAAGGCGAGACCGCGTTCCCGCGCGGCCATGTCACGGTTTACGACAGCACGATCGGCTGGCGCTTTCCCAATCCAAGATTGGGCGAGCTCTATCCGCTGATCGAGCTCGGCGAGACCGCGGAAAACGTCGCGGAAAAGTATCAGATCAGCCGCGAGGAGCAGGATCGCTTCGCGCTCGCAAGCCACAGGAACGCGCTGCGCGCCGCGGAGGCCGGTATCTTCAGGGAGGAAATCGTCCCGATCGAGGAGAGCTCCCCGAGAGGCGCGCCCGTGCTTCACGAGCGCGACGAGGGGCCGCGCGCCGACACGTCGCTGGAAAAGCTAGCCGCGCTCAAACCGGTTTTCAAAAAGGACGGAACCGTGACGGCGGGCAATTCGTCGCAGATCTCCGACGGCGCGGCGGCGCTGATCTTGACGACGCCGCAGCGGGCGGAAGCGCTCAGGCTCAAGCCGCTCGCGCGCATTGTCTGTTCCGCGGTCGCCGGCGTTCACCCCTCGTACATGGGTATGGGGCCGGTGCCGGCGACGACCAAGGCGCTCAAGCGCGCCGGCCTGAGGATCGACCAGATCGATCTCGTCGAGCTCAACGAAGCCTTCGCCTCCCAATCTCTCGCCTGCATCAAGGAACTCGGGATCGATCCGGCGCGGGTGAACGTCAACGGCGGCGCGATCGCTTTAGGGCACCCGCTCGGCTGCAGCGGCGCCCGCATCATGACCACGCTCGTGCACGAGATGCAAAGGCGCGGCAGCCGCTACGGGCTGGCAACGATGTGCATTGGCGTGGGCCAGGGGATCGCGACAATCGTCGAGCGCGCGGCCCAGGCATGAGCTCGTCGTCGCGTTAGCGAGCCCTTGAAGACGCTTCGCCGTTCATTGTCGTTTTTCGCGGCCCGAGAGCGCCCACGCTTCATGGCGCGCAAAGCTACGATTGCCGCCCTCGTTCTGCTCGCCGCGGGCTGGGTCGCCTTACCGAGTTTCCTCGATCGCCTCGTTACGCAAAATCGCGCGGCGCTCCGTCAACAGATCGAGGCCGCGTTTGGTCGCGCGGCCGATTTTGCTGACGCGCGCTTCAGCGCGTGGCGCGGCTTTTCGCTCACGGCGCAGAACTTTCGCGTTGCCGATGACCCGCATTTTGCCGCCACGCCGTTGATCGAAGCCAAGGAAATCAGGCTCCCGCTGCGCTGGTTGCCGCTTTTCATGGGCCGGCTCGAGATCGAGCGGCTCGTTTTGAGCGAGCCCGAGATTCAGATCGTCCGCGACGAGCGGGGCCGGCTCAATCTTTGGAGCAGTCCCGTCGCCGCCGAGGCGCGCTGGTTGGCGTGGGCGCTGGAGATCGAAAAAGGCACGATCGCCTTCGTCGATCGCTCGGCGCAAGAGCCGATCGAAATCACGATCCAAAGCGTGGACCTGGAGCTTTCCGAACGCGACGGTAACGGATGGCGCAAGCTGCGCGTGGCGGCCAACGCTCTGCCCGGGCGCGCGCGCGAGGAGAATCTCGCCGTGGAGGGCTGGGTCAAGCCGCCGGAAGCGGGAGCCGATTGGACGAGCTCGCCGCTCAACTTGTGGATCCGAACCGATGGCCTGCTGATCACCAATCTCGTGCGCGCGGTGCCGATCCTCAGAGACAATCTCGCGGACTATCTGGGCGTCGTGGGCCCGGTACGCGTCCAGGCCCGCGTGCGCGGAACCTTCCTCCGGCCCGATATTCAAGACGTGAAACTCACGGGGGCATTTTTCGGCGCGACCAAGCCGAACGTGAGGCTGACAGGTGAGCTTCACTGCCCGGGCGAAGCTTTGTGCGACGACCCGTCCGCCAAAGGAGAGATCGACATCGACTCCGCCGACCTCGAGCGGCTCAGAAAAATCCCCGCGCTCGCGCCGATCGTGCCCGAAGCGCTGTCCGCGGAAGGTCCGCTGACCCTGGCGGCCAAGCTGGCCGGGAGACTCAGCGATCTTCAAGTCAACGCGCGCGTCGAAGCCCGCCAGAGCACGCTGCGGCTGAGGCCGTGGCTGGTCAAGCCGAAGGGGATGCCGGCTTCGCTCGAGCTGGCGATGGCCGTGCAGAAAGACCAAACGCGCCTGGATAAGTCGCTTTTGAGGCTTCACAACCTCAAGCTTTACCTGTCGGGATCGGCGGAGCGGTCGCCGCGCCAGCGGATCGTGCTGCACGCGCGCACCGATGGTGCCGAGCTTAGCGGGTGGGAAAGGGTGCTGGCGCCGATCGCCGGCTACCGGCTGCGGGGAAAAACGCAGTTCGATCTCGCCGTGGTGCGCGCGTTCGACGCCGCAGCGCCGCGGACAACGATCCGCGGAAACTGGAGCGTCAGCGGAGCCAGCGTGCACGATCCCAAAACGCGCCGGCGCATCGACGAGGCCGCGTTCGAAATGGTCTTTGACGGCGAGGAAGGCCGGATCGCGGACGGTTCGTTGCGCGTGGGCTCAACCCCGCTCAAGCTTCAAGCGGTGGTGCGTAACTTTTCCGATCCGCTCGTGCAGTACGTGCTCCGTTCGCCCCAGGTCCGGGTGGCGGATTTCATAGAACCGCCCTTTCAGAGCTCGGATCAGATGACGGGTTTCCACGCCATGGGAGAAATCCGCTCGGCCAACGCAGGGGCGGTCGTTCGCAGCGCGCTGTTCGCTTCAAGCGGCTCGTGGCAGGGGGTGGGTTACCGCAACCTGAGCGCCGACCTCGTTTGGGCCGACGGCGATCTCGGCATCAAGAGGCTATCGCTCGAGGCCATGGGCGGGCGCCTTTCGGTCGATGGCAGGCTCGGGCTCGCGGATGCGAAACGAACCGCCCTGGATCTCGCCGTTCGCGTCAAAGATTTGGACCTCAAGGAGTTTTTCGCTTACGGATATCTGACCCCGGCCTATCCGCTGGAAGGGCTGCTCAGTATGGATGGACGTTTTTACGGAAGCGGCAGCAACTGGGAAGAGCTTCGCCGGAGCTTGACCGGCAAGGGCAAAGTGGAACTCAGGTCGGGGACGCTCAGAAACTTCAATCTCGCGGCATCGGTGCTGACCAATCTTGAGGGCCTTCCCGGCGTCAATCTTGTCGCCGCGGGAAGCGCGCCGGAAAAGGACAGGATCTTGGCCAAGACCGACACCGTCTTCGAGGCGCTGGGCGGCGCGTTCGCAATAGAGAAAGAAAAGCTCACGGTGCGCAGTCTGGTCTGGCGGGCCGAGGATTACACGGCGTTCGGCGACGGCTGGATCGATCGCGACCGTCACACCCGCTGGGAGGCGACGCTCGTCATGTCGCCCGCGTTCAGCCGCATCGTGGCGCGGGAGCGCGGCAACGCGCGTTTTCTTCTCGACCGGAGCGGGCGCCTCGTCGTTCCGTTCCGCATCGAAGGGACGCTCCGGCGGCCCCAGATCAAACCCGACGTCAGGCGCCTGGCGGAGATCATCCGAAACGGGCTTCTGGGGCGGGAGCCCGCGCCGCGCGCAAGCACGACGGCTGCGGAGCGAGGGAAGCGAAGATGAAGCTGCACGAGATTTACCTCGAGCTTTCGCCCGAAGACATCGCTTACGTCAAGTTCGTCGTCGAGTCCTACGAGGGCGTCGGGATCGTGCGCACGGTCGATCGCAAGAAAGCCGTGATTGTGCTTCTGGCGACGGAGTCTTTCTTGCCGACGGCGCGGCAGCTCGCGGACGCGCTGAAAAAAGAAGTGCCGCTGAGCGAAGTGCCCCGGCCGGCCGACCTCCCCGACGACTGGCTCATGCGCGAACTCGCGACCAGCGCCGCCGAGCCGTCATGAACGACTCCCTCGAGCGCGTCAAACAGAAGGTCCTTTCCTACTTTCTCTCTCATCCGCGCCAGAGGCTAAAGCCGAAAGAGATCCAGCGGCGGGCCGGGATCGGCGAGCGGGATCTCGAGCCGGTCGTGGAGGCGCTGCGCGCGCTTGTCCGCGAAGGCCGGCTGATGCGTTTGCAGAAAAATCACTATGCGCTTCCCGAAGGACAGAACCTCATTCGCGGTCGGGTTCAGGCCCATCCCGACGGGTTTGGTTTTCTAATTCCCGAGCGCAAAGACATCGAGGATATTTACTTGAGCCGCCGCGAAATGCGCCGGGTGATGCACGGCGATGAAGTTCTGGTGCGCCTCGAAACGCGCCGGCACGGGCGCGACGCGCATGTCGTCCAGGTGATCGACCGCGGGCAGAAACGGCTGGTCGGGACCTATCAAAAGATCGACGGCGGCGGCTACGTGATTCCCATGGACGCGCGCGTCGCGCCGGCGATCCCGCTGGAGCGGACCCCCGAGGCCGTTCGGGAAGGCCAGGTCGTCGCCGTCGAGCTCTCGCGCTATCCGAGCGGCTACCGGGGCGCGCAGGCGAAGCTGGTGCGCGTCCTCGGCGATCCCGACGACCCGGAGGCGCAGGCGCAAAGCATCATCTTTCGCTACCGGCTGCCGACGGAGTTCTCGCCCGAGTCCCGGCGCGCCGCCGCGGCTTACGCGCAAAGCGTCGACGGCGCCGAGCTCCAGGGGCGCGAAGATCTGCGCTCGCTGCCGATCGTGACCATCGACGGCGAGCGCGCGCGCGACTTCGACGACGCGGTTTTTGTCGAAAAGACGGCGGACGGATACGCGCTTTACGTGTGCATCGCGGATGTGGCGCATTACGTTGTGGCGGGCGGGCCGATCGACGGCGACGCGTACGAGAGAGGCACGAGCGTCTACTTTCCCGATCGCGCCCTGCCGATGCTGCCGGCGGAGCTTTCCAGCGGTATTTGCAGCCTGAACCCCGGCGAAGACCGTCTGACCAAGACGGTTTATCTCGAGATCAACCGCCGCGGCGAGGTCATCGACAGCCGCTTTTTTCGCGCCGTGATCCGCAGCCACGCGCGCATGACCTACACGGACGTGCGCCGCGTTCTGGTCGATAACGATCGCGACGCGGTCGAGCGCTTCCGCCCCCTGGTGGCGCAGTTTGCGCTCATGGCGGAACTGGCCGAGTTGCTCACGGAGACGCGCAGGGCGCGCGGCAGCCTGGACTTTGATCTTCCGGAGGCCGAGATCGTCCTCGATCTCCAGGGCGCCCCGGAGAGCATCGTGCGCGCGGAGCGCAACATTGCGCACCGGATCATCGAAGAATTCATGATCGCCGCCAATGAGGCCGTCGCGCGGCATCTCAAGGAGCGCGGGCTCCCGTTTCTTTACCGCGTTCATGAAGATCCGGACCAGTCCACGTTGCGCGGTCTCGAGCCTTTTCTTCTGAGCCTCGGCTATCGCCTGCCGCTCAAACGGGAAAAGCTCGCGCCCAAAGATCTGCAGCGCGTCCTCGAAGCCTGCCGGGGAAAGCCCGAAGAAAGGGTCCTGCACCGGCTTTTGCTCCGCGCGATGAAGCAGGCGCATTACGCGCCCGAAAACGTCGGCCACTTCGGCTTGGCCTCGGGCTGCTACACGCATTTTACCTCGCCCATCCGGCGCTATCCCGATCTTACCGTGCACCGGGCGCTCGACATCGCGCTGGACGGGAAAAAGCTCACCGCCGCCGAGAAGGACGACCTCTGGGCCTATCTGGAGGAGGCGGGGAAGCACACGTCGGAGCGAGAGCGGGTCGCGATGGACGCGGAGCGCGAGATGGTCGAGCTCAAGAAAGTGCAGTTCATGATCGACAAGATCGGGCACGAGTACAGCGGCTATATCGTCGCGCTCGCCTCTTTCGGCTTTTTCGTCGAGCTTACGACCTATTTCGTCGAAGGCCTGGTGCGCCTGGCGAGCCTCCAGGACGATTCGTATCACTATTACGAAAAAGAAAACCTCATCAAAGGGCGCCGTCACGGGCGCACGTTTCGCATGGGGGACCGGGTCGTGGTGCGCGTCGTCGGCGCGCGCGCGTTTCGCGGCGAGATCGAGTTTGCGCTCGTGGCGAGTCACCTCCCCGCCGAGCAGCTCATCGGGCGCCACGATTGACGAAAGCCACAAAAACAACGTAAGAGTCGGGCATGGTCGTCAGCCTGGGGATCGATTTGATCGAGGTGCCGCGCATTCGCGCCGCCTTGGAGGATCCCAAGATCGGCCGCCGGTTGCGAGAGCGGGTCTTTACCGACAAAGAAATCGCTTACTGCGAGAAGCGCCGGCGCAAGCACGAGAGCTACGCGGCTCGTTTTGCCGCCAAGGAAGCCGTGATGAAAGCGCTCGGCCACGGCTGGGGCGCCAAGTTGGCCTGGCGCGACATCGAGGTGGTCAACGCGCCGGGGGGCGCGCCGCGAATCACGCTTTACCGCGCCGCGCGGCGGTTGGCCGAAGAGCGCGGCATCCGGCGCTTGGCGGTCTCCCTCACGCACACCGAGGAGCACGCGATGGCGTTCGTGATCGCGGAGTCCGAGTAAGGCGCGGTTTTTTGTCGACGCTTTGCGGGTTCTCTCTCGCGCGCTTGAGTCTTGATTTCGCGTCTCTTTCGCCCCCCTTGACCGTTCGTCTTCGTCCCTAATAATATGGATCGTTTCCTGCCGAAGCGAAAAAATTCCCCATGACCGTCAGAACTGTCGAGTGGAAAAACGATCGCGTGATCATGCTCGACCAGCGGCTCTTACCATGGAAGGAGAGCTATCGCAGTTACCGCGACTACAAGGGCGTGGCGCAGGCCATCCGAGCGATGGTGATCCGCGGCGCGCCCGCGATCGGCGTTGCCGCCGCGATGGGCGTGGCGCTGGGCGCGCTTAAGGCGAAGGAGCGCGGCTTCGACCGCGAGTTCGAGCGGATGTTGAGAGTCTTTGCGCAGACGCGGCCGACCGCGGTCAACTTGTTCTGGGCTTTGGAGCGCATGCGCAAGGTCTACACGGAAAACCGCAGCCGCGGTATCGAGGTCGTCAAGCAGCGCCTCAAGGAAGAGGCGCTGCGGATTTACGCCGAGGACATCGCCGCCAACAGGAATCTCGGCAAGCACGGCGCGCGCCTGGTGGGCCATGGCGCGCGCGTGCTCACGCACTGCAACGCGGGCGCGCTGGCGACCGCCGGCTATGGGACCGCGCTGGGGGTGGTGCGCGCGATCAAAGAGAGCGGCCGCAAAATCGAGGTCTTCGCCAACGAGACGCGGCCTTTTCTGCAGGGCGCTCGGCTGACCGCGTGGGAGCTCAAGAAGGAGGGCATCCCGGTCACCGTCGTGGCCGATAGCAGCATGGGCTATCTGCTGCAGAAGAAAAAAGTCGACGTCGTGATCGTCGGCTGCGATCGGGTGGCGGCCAACGGCGACGTGGCCAACAAGATCGGCACCTATCCTCTCGCGGTTCTCGCGCGCCGGCATGCGGTGCCTTTTTATGTCGCGGCGCCGACCTCCTCGTTCGACTTGAACTGCGGGTCGGGAGCCGAAATTCCCATCGAGGAGCGAGATCCGAAGGAAGTGTCGCAGTTCTTGGGAAAGCCGGTGAACCCGGCGGGCGTGCGCGCGCTCAATCCGGCCTTCGACGTCACGCCGGCCGAGCTGGTATCGGCGTTCATTACGGAAAAAGGCGTCATCGCTCCCCCGTTCACGCGAAACATTCGCGCGCATGTTGCCCGTTAACAAAAAAGACGAGCTCGAGGAATTTTTTCACGCCTCCGGCAAGCCGCGCGCAGAATGGCGCGTGGGCACCGAGTACGAAAAAGTAGGGATCGACCGGCAGACGGGCAAGGCGATCCCGTACGGCGGGGCGCGGGGAGTCGAGACGATTCTAAAAGCGCTCGTCGACGATTTCCGCTGGCAACCGATCGAGGAAAACGGCCACATCATCGCGCTCAAACGCGACAAGGCCGAAATCCACCTGGAGCCCGGAGGACAGGTCGAGCTGAGCGGCGAGCCGTGCGAGAGCATTCACTGCACCCATAGCGAATTCACGCAGCATATCCGCGAGCTGCTGGAGATCGCCAAGCGATTGAACGTCGTCTTTCTCGGGCTCGGCATGCAGCCTTTCAGCTCCCTGGACGAAATCGAGTGGGTGCCGAAACAGCGCTACCGGATCATGGCGCCCTACATGCTCAAGGTCGGAACGCTGGGCCACCGCATGATGAAGCAGACGGCGACGGTGCAAGCCAATATCGATTACAGCGACGAGAAGGACGCGATGGCCAAGTTCCGCACCGCGATGGGCCTGGTTCCGCTCATCATCGCGATGTTCGCCAACTCGCCGATCGTGGAGGGCGAGCTCACCGGCTTCAGGAGCTTCCGCGAGCACATCTGGACGAGAACGGACCGGGCCCGCTCCGGCATGCTGCGCTTCGCTTTCAATGCCGACGTTTCGTTCCACCATTATATGGAATACGCGCTCGACGTGCCGATGTATTTTATCGTCCGGGACGGCGCGTATATTGATTTCACCGGCGTTACGTTTCGGCATTTCATGACCCGCGGTCACATGGGTCATTACGCGACGCTCGACGACTGGAAGCTTCACCTGACGACGCTCTTTCCCGAGGTGAGAATCAAAAGCTACCTGGAGGTTCGCTGCGCGGATAGCCAGCCGCCGGAGCTGATGCCCGCGCTGCCGGCGCTCGTCAAAGGCGTTCTGTACGAGGCCGACTGTCTGGACGCCGCGTGGGATCTCGTCAAGGATTGGTCCTGGGATGAACGGATGCAGGCTTATCTCGATTCGCATCAGAGCGCGCTGGCCGCGCGCGTGCGCCGCTTTTGGCTGAAGGATCTCGCCAACGAGCTCGTCCAGATCGCCTGGGAAGGTTTGCGGCGCCAGCGGGCGCTGAACCAGAACGGCGAGGACGAAACGATCTACCTCAGCCCGCTACGGGACCTGCTGGCGCGCGGGAAATGCCCCGCCGATATCATCGTGGAAAAATGGGAAGGCGAGCTCGCGCGCGACGTGCACAAGCTCATCGAGTACAGCGCCTACAAGCTTCCGTGATCGCTTGCGCGATCCGCCGGTGGGCCGCGAGATCGAGTTCGGCAAACGCGTCTTCCGCGGGAAAAGCCTTGAGGGAGCGCCGCTTCAGGTTCGCGATTCGGGCAGCGCTTTCCCGGACGCGGCTTTCAAAACCGGGATCGTTCTCGGCGCGGTCCACGAGCCGGTCGAACGCTTCGAGCGCGCGTTCGATCTCGTGGCAGAACAAGAGCACGTCCGCCCCGGCCTCGACCGCGGCAAGCGCCGCTTCCCCGGCGTCGCGATATCGACTGATCGCGCTCATTTCCAAATCGTCGGTAAAAACAACCCCGTTGTAGTCGAGCTCACCGCGGAGCAGGCCCGTAACGATCGCGCGGGAAAGGGTCGCCGGCCGATCGGGGTCGAGAGCGGGGTAGACGACGTGCGCGGTCATCAGCGATTCGATCCCGCGCGCGCAGGCGTGGACGAACGGCGGCAGCTCGAGCGCGCGCAGGGACCGCGCGTCGCGCGCGACCACCGGCAATTCCAGATGAGAATCCCTGGCGGTATCGCCATGGCCCGGGAAGTGTTTGCCGCACGGAATCACCCCTCCCGATCTCAGCCCCTCGGCGATCCGCCAGCCCAAACTTGCAACCAGCGCCGGATCTGAACTCAAAGCGCGATCGCCGATAACCGGGTTCGCGCGGCTGGACAGAACGTCCAGGACCGGGGCGAAGTTCACGTTGATGCCGACGGCGTTAAGCTCGCGGGCGGTCGCGCGTCCCATCGCAAATGCCAGCTCAGGATCCGCGGCGCGTCCGACCACGGCGGCGGGCGGAAAGCGGGTGAACGGTGCCGGAAGCCGGTGAACGCGGCCGCCTTCTTGATCGACCGCGAGGAGCGGCGGCTTGTCCGCGGGCGCGCGCTCCCGCAGAGTGCGGCACAAGGAATAGATTTGCCTCGGCGCGCGCAGGTTGTGCTGAAAGAGGATGACGCCGCCGAAGCGATACTTGCCAAAGAGCGCCGCTTCTTCCCGCGTGAGCTCCGTGCCGGCGATGCCGACCATGAGCATCTCTCCGACGGCTTCCTCGATAAAGGTTTCGGCCACGTCTTAACTATATCACAGCGCGGCTCGAACCTGCCCGCGCTTCGGGCGGGCCGCGGTGCGCGAAACGCGAAATTTGACGCGCTGGAAAATTCCCGCCTCTTTGTGTACATTGGCGCGCGTGCCATGAAGAAGAGTCGATACCTCGTCGTCGAGGGCCCGATCGGGGTCGGCAAAACGAGCCTCGCCAAAAGCCTGGCCAGCGAGTTCCAGGCGCGCACCGTTTTTGAGCGCGTGGAGGACAATCCTTTTCTCCCGAAGTTCTACGAGGACCGCAAGACGTACGCGTTTCAGAACCAGCTCTTTTTCTTGCTGAGCCGCTACCAACAGCAGCGCGATCTCGGCCAGCAGGATCTCTTCAAGCAGAACCTCGTCTCGGACTATCTTTTCGCCAAGGATAAGATCTTCGCCACTCTCACGTTGAGCGGCGAGGAGCTGGCGCTCTATCAGCAAATTTATCAGCTCCTGGACCCGCGGGTTCCGAAACCCGACCTGACGATCTACCTCCAGGCGCGGCCCGAAGTGCTTTACAAGCGGATCAAAAAGAGGGATAAAAGCTTTGAGCGCGGGATCACCCTGGATTACCTGAAAGAGGTGGCGCAGGCGTACAACGAGTTCTTCTTTCATTACGACGATACGCCGCTTTTGGTCGTCAACACCTCGGATATTGATTTCGTTGAGAGCAGCAACGATCTGGCTGACTTGATCAAGGAAATCAACAATATGGGTCCGGGGACCCAGCACTATATACCGCTTGGATCCAGGTAACTGGACCGAGACGGAGCCGTCGCAGGGACTTGGGCGCCCGCAAGGGCGCAAACTGATTCCCGCAAAGAGGCCTTCCGGCTTGGTCCGGGAGGCTTTTTTGTTCGCGGGAGGATCGATGGCAAACAAGGTCACGGTGCCGGAAGTTAAGAGAATGAAGGAGCGCGGCGAAAGGATCGGCGTGCTTACCGCCTACGACTATTCGTTCGCCCGCATCTTCGATCAGGCGGGAATCGACATCCTTCTTGTCGGAGATTCGCTCGGCTCGGTGATCCAGGGAGAGGCGAGCACGCTGCCGGTCACTCTGGAACACGTGATCTATCACACTCGAGCGGTCGCGCGCGGGCGCGAGCGCGCGCTCGTCGTCGCGGACATGCCTTTCATGAGTTTCCAAATCAGCGCCGCGGAAGCGAAGCGCAACGCCGGAAGGCTGCTTCAGGAGGCGGGCGCCGAAGCGGTCAAGCTCGAGGGCGGCGTCGCGCTGGCGGAGACGATCGCCGCAATGGTTCAGATAGGGATACCGGTCATGGGCCACGTCGGCCTGACGCCGCAGTCGATCCACCGGTTCGGCGGCTATCGCGTGCAGGGTAAGGAAAAGGACCAGCGCGAGGCGGTCCTGCGCGACGCGATCGCGGTCGAGGAGGCGGGAGCCTTTGCGGTCGTTTTGGAAGCGGTGCCGGTGGAGCTGGCGCGCGAGATCACGGCGCGGCTGTCGATTCCCACGATTGGAATCGGCGCCGGCCCCCACTGTGACGGCCAGGTTCTGGTCATGCACGACATGCTCGGCCTCTTCGACATGTACAAGCCGAAATTCGTGAAACAGTACGCGAACCTCAAAGCGGTGACCACCGAAGCCGTGCAGAACTTCGTCGCCGAGGTAAAAGAAGGAAAATTTCCCGACGACCGCCATTCGTTTCACTGACAAAGCTACCGGCGACAAAGCTCTCGGCGAAAAAGCGGGCTTTATGGGTTTGAACTTCCGGGGCTGAAAGCGGACGGCTGACCGCTATGGAAATCATCGAATCGATCGACCGGATGCGCGTTTGGAGCGAGCGCGAGAGGCGCGCCGGCGGTCGCATCGCCTTGGTGCCGACGATGGGGTTTCTCCACGAGGGGCACCTGCGGCTGGTGCGCGACGCAAGGCGGCGCGGCGACCGGCTCGTGGTTTCTATTTTCGTCAACCCGAAGCAGTTCTCGCCCGCCGAGGATTACGCGGGCTATCCGCGCGACCTCGAACGCGACCGCAAGCTGCTCGGGCGCGAAGGCGTCGATGCGCTGTTTTGCCCGGCCGCGGCGGAGATGTATCCCGAGGGCTACCAGAGCTATGTCGAGGTGACCGAACTGAGCGCGCCGCTCTGCGGCCGCGCGCGCCCGGGGCATTTTCGCGGCGTCGCCACGGTCGTGACCAAGCTGTTTAACATCGTGCGGCCTCACGTCGCCGTCTTCGGCGAAAAAGATTTCCAGCAGCTGCAGATCGTCCGCCGGCTCGTCCGCGATCTCAACTTCGACATCGAGATCGTCGGCCACCCGACGGTGCGCGACGAGGACGGTCTCGCGCTGAGCTCGCGCAACAGTTACCTCGATGAGAACGAAAGGCGGGCGGCGCTCTGCCTTCACCGCGCGCTCGAGCTCGCCGGCGTTCTGGTTCGGCGCGGGGAAAGAAACGGCGAGTCGCTCCTTGCCGCCGTCCGAAGCGAGATCGCGCGCGAGCCGCGCGCGCGCCTCGACTACGCCGAACTGTGCGACCCCGAGACCCTGCAGCCGGTTGGCGAAGTCAACGGTGCCGCCCTGTTGGCGCTGGCGGTTTGGATCGGCAAGGCGCGGCTGATCGACAACGTGATTCTCCGTCGCGGCGAGCGCTAGCCGTGGTGGCGCCGGAAGAAAAAACGATCTGTGTCAATCGCCGCGCCCGGCACGACTATTTCATCGAAGAAACGTTCGAGGCGGGGATGGTCCTTACCGGCAGCGAGGTCAAGTCGCTGCGCGACGGGCGCGCAAACCTAAAAGACAGCCACGTGCGCATCGTCAAAGGCGAGGCGGTTCTTCTGAACGCGCACATCAGTCCGTATCCCGCGGCGAACCAGTTCAACCACGACCCCACTCGGACGCGAAAGCTCCTTCTTCACAAACGCGAGATCCGCCGGCTCGCCGGCAAGACCGCCGAGCGCGGGTTGACCCTGATCCCGCTGCGGTTATACTTCAAGAATGGCAAGGCGAAAGCCGAGCTCGCGCTCGCGCGCGGCAAGAAGCTCTACGACAAGCGCGAGAGCCTTCGCAAGAGGGCCGTGCAGCGCGAGGTCGAGCGCTCGCTGAAGTCGCGTTAGTTCCGGGTTTGCGGTTGTCAGCCCGAAAGCAAGTCCCGTGATGGGAAGCTTTCCTATTGCGTTGTCGCCAAACCCGAAACTGCAAACTGTTCAATGTCAATCGCCGCGGACCGAGGCCGCTGACCGCTGGCTATCTTTTTGGGGGCGATCTGGGTTCGACGGAGGTATGAAGTCGAAGCGGCATGCCGGGGTCCTGTTCATCCCGTTAAACAAACAGGCTGCAAAATTAACTGCAGATAACTTCGACTACGCTCTAGCTGCCTAATCGCAGCTAGCGTCTTACCGGCTTTCTCCCACGGGGCCGGCTAAGGCGTCGATCAGTGGGATGGGCCGATTCTCCTGCCGGAGGGGATGAGGCCGAGACGCAAACCGGCTGGTCCTTCACGATCCTGCCTGTGGGAGCTTGAAGGACGAGAGCAAAACACCGGCTAAGCATGTAGTCGCTTTCGGCGGAGTATCTTCGGACGGGGGTTCGATTCCCCCCGCCTCCACCAAAATCTCGCCACCCGCGCGCTCGACCGCGACGAAAAAAACGGCCGGCGCGCGCTGCCCGCCAAGCTCCGAGGCCGGCAAGCATCCTGACGCCCGAAGCCTGCTCGTTTTGGCTGTGCCGTTTTTCCCTGCAGAAAGCCGAGCTCCTCGCGGCAATCGCGATCGCGTTTGCAACGAGGTTGCGCGCACCGCTTCGTGCACGACTGCCGGTACGGGCAGACGGGTCCATTCATTTGGTCGCACGCGGCTGGGCGATTCGCGGCGAACGAAAATGAAGCCGTCGTCGAGCGGCGCGCAGCGCGGGCCGCGCGCCTGCATTGACGCCGCCGCCGGATCGAGAAGAGGAACATTGCGACGTTCGACGACTGGCTGGACGTGTTTCGCTCCTGGCAGAAGGAGATCGGCTACGACACGAGCCTGTTCTCTTCGGTGTTTCAGGGTTACGAATTCGCCGAGAAGTTTTCCGAGCCGGAAAACGGGAGGATCTTGTTCGGCGAGTTTGCCGGCCAGCCCGCACGGGAGAAGCTGGCGGATATACCAAAACCTGAGGCGCGCGACCTCCTGCTCAAGCTCATCACCGTGCAAGGCGACACCGAATTTGCGTCGGTCGAGCAGCGGCGGCGGCTGATCGACCGCGCGCCGGCCGACAAGGATCTGCGCAGCCTTGTGCGGATCAACGCCGAGGAGATGCGCCACGGCTGGCAGATGAGCTATCTGTTGGTGGAGCATTTCGGCGACGCCGGAGGTCAGAAGCGCTCAAACTCCTGGAGCGCTCCGCGGATCGCGGCGAGCGCATTCTCGGCGCGTTCAATCAGACCCTGCAAAGCGGGCTCGATGTTTTCACCTTTACGGCGTTCGCCGACCGGGACGGAATGTACCAGCTCAAAATGCAGAGCTATTCGGGCTTTGCGCCGCTCGCGCGCAGCACGGGGCCGATGCTGAACGAAGAATCGTACCACCTGGTCACCGGCCTTACGGGCCTTCAGCGAATCCGGCGCGCGGGAAGGATGCCGCTGGACATCATACAGCGGAGGTTCAACTACTGGCTCTCCGCTTGTTACGATCTGTTCGGGCACGAGAGATCCAGAGGCGCGGGCAACGCCTACCGGTGGGGCCTCAAAGGTCGCTTCAACGAACCGGAGGCCGCGCCTGTGGCCGATCCGGAACGGGTAAACGAGCTGGCAAGAGAACTCTACTACAAAGAAGTCCAGAGCCTCATTGAGGTTCTAAACCGAGAAATCTCCGACGATCGACCGAAGCTTTACGCGCCGGACATCAAGTTTCACCGCGCCATCGGCGAATTTAAGGGGCAGCGTTACAGCGTTCACGGCGATGCGCTGGACGAGCCCGCATACGAGCGCCATCTCGAGGAGGTCCTTCCTACCGACAACGACCGAAAAACGATTGACGAGGTCACGAAGGATGCGGGCTGGATCGCGCCGTAGAGGCGTCGAGTCGATCGGGGGAGCCGAGAAGTAGCGTCGAGCCTCAACGGGTGCGCCCGCCACTCACGAGCGATTCCGGCCGGTCGCGGCTCGAGAGGCACCCCGAATAGACCGGCACCAATCCAAAAATGACCGCGATGACTCCCGCCGGAAGCGCGGCTGCGCTGTAAGGTCCAGCCAGCGCGCCTGTCGTGGCGAGGATCTCGGCGCGATGCCTTGTTTCACACCCGGCGATCCCTTTACCGTGAAAGCGGGAGTTACCATCCATCTGTGGTAAAGGAGCGGGGCGCCACGAAGCCGCGGGAACTCGCGCGCAGAGCTGCGTTCACCGCCGCCTCGTCTTGACAACGTCTCAAGCTCGCGGCCACGAACTCACAAACCTTTTGCGCGGTCGAGCGCAGCGAGCTTACGAAGGCGGCGGGAGCGTGCCGTGGCGTAAATCGAACGAGGCTTCGTTTCTCGTTCGCTCTCGCCCCGGCTGAACTCCGCTCCACGATTCAGGCGCGCAAGGCCCTGATCTCCAGGACCTCAACGACGCGCGTGAGCCACTTTTCCCACCCGAAGATCTCAACTGCCGCGCCCGGCTCCACGCCGGCTGTCGCGATGGAGTCCTGCACGCGGCACCATAGTTCCCTTTCGCCGTCGATCGTCAAGCGCAAGAGCCTACTTTTGAGATCTTTCTCCTTGACCCGCCCCGACAGCGAAACCGCGGTCCCGAACCGCCGCCATAAAAGCTTCGCATGGAGATCGTCGGGGTTTTTTAGCGGCTTGAGAGTTGATCCTCCGGCCGGCCCGTTCGTTTCCAGAGCATAGGCGCGCTCGCGGTCGGCAAAGATGATCGGCTGCGGGGGAAGCGCAAGGCCGTAAAACAGGGAAAAGCCCGCGGCGTGTAACCGCCGGAGCTGCGGGATGTCTTCGATATCCTCGAGCACGATTTCGACCTGCGGGCGCGCTCGGGAGCTGGCGAGATCCTCCAGGAACTCCAGGAGCTCGGCGGGAAGCGCGCGCCTCGCGTAGAGAGCCAGCTGCTTAGTGGCTTTCGCGCTGTCGAGCCATTCTCTGAGAGTCGGCCGGTCCCAAGCCAGATCCGCGGTGTGGATCTCGTCTGACGCCTCGGCTTCGGTTCCGTGCTTGAGAAGATCATGCCTCATCTCATTGGTGAACACCCCCGGCTTTCCGGCAAGGAATTCCATGGCGACTTTCCAGGCTCCTCGTTCCTCGACCGTCAGCTCGCGCTGGAAGCGATGATCCAGCTTTCTTATGAATTCCTCGAGCGTTTCTCTTAAGGCGTGGGCCTTTTTTTGCTGCAGCTCGGCGAGAAACGGCAAGTTCGGATGTTTCGCGCGGCGCGTTTCTAACGCCCGGAAATGCGGCCAACAGATGCCCTGCGAGGATTCGTAGGCCGCCAGGAGCTCGCGATCCCGGATGAAATCGAGCAGATCCTGCAAGTAGTAGGCCTCAAATTCACTGACATACAGGCACGCGGGGCAGGGAGCCCGCTTGAGAGCGTCGGAGAACCTTAAGCGAATTTTCCGGAAAAAAGATCTCAGGGTCTTCTTTTCGCGCGCTCTTTTTAGCGCGTCTTCGGTGACAAGGGCCAGTTTTCTTAGCAGATCGGACGCGAAGATCGAGAACCCGGCTTCGGGCGAGCAGATCGGCGGCAGAGAGGGGACTTGCCACGTGTGCCAATTACAGAATCCGAAAGACTCGATCAGTTTCAGGCGGGTCGGGACATCGAGAACCGACTCGTAGAAAAGTTGATCGAGGTACTGGCGGCCGATTTCCACAACGAGGCGGCAAATCGGGCAGCCGTCTCTTTTAAACGCGCTCAGCAGCTTGAAATAAGAATAGCTCTTGTCCATTTTCCAAGCTGTTCGAATTAAGCTAGGCAACGCGGGCGAAGAGCTGTTTCGGCGCGCCCGGCGGCGGCAATTTTGGCGCGGGTCGTTCCGTTTTGATTGTTGCAGTCATTGAAGCCACGCCGAACGCTCTCGAGTCGGTTCCGCCTGCTCTGGTAGCGGGCGCGCCTTCGGTGAAAGTTCTCTCTTCCTATCAAGAAACCTCATGCGACAGGCTTTGCAGTCGGTTGGAATCTCCTCCCAACAATTTGACCGTAATAGACCACGGAACTCACCCCCAAATAAAAAGCCCCAGGCCGACGGGCCTGGGGCTTTGACTTTCACGACCCTTAACCCCTACGGCGCGGGCGGCCTGTAGGGGTTATCAATCCCGGCTATATGCCGGGATGGTTAGAGGTGAACCCCATCACCTGAACAGAACAAAAACAAATTAGCGCACGGGGAAAAACGTGTCAATCCTCAACAGGCGAGCTTGCGGGGCCAAAAGCCGCGCGCCGGAGGATTTCCTGCGCCCGAGAGCGATCGACAGGCGCGACAGAGAGCGAAAAAATTTCGCCGCGGGCTAATTGACATAGCCCGACGTTATCGCCTAGTCTTTCTCCCAAAGGAGGCAGAGCCGATGGCTGATCAAGTTGAGACGACGGAAAGAACCGATATCAGTGAGGCCCAGATCGCGGTCCACTGGAAAGAGGAGGAATACTATCAGCCTTCCGAAAAATTCAAAGCGCGAGCAAATATGCGCAACCGGCGCATATTGAAAAAGTTCAGCCTCGAAAATTTTCCCGACTGTTTTAGAGAGTACGCCGACATGCTCAGCTGGTTCGAGCCGTATCATACCGTCCTCGATACCGGCAACGCCCCCTTCTGGAGGTGGTTTGTCGGCGGCAAGATCAACGCCTGTTACAACTGCGTGGATCGCCATCTTGAAAAGTACAGGAACAAGGCGGCGTTTGTTTTTGTGCCGGAGCCGGAGGATGAGCCGCACGCGGCGCTCACGTACCAGGAGCTCTATAACCGCGTCAACGAAGTGGCCGCGCTGCTGCGCGACTTGGGACTCAAGACCGGCGATCGCATCACCTTCCACATGCCGATGGTGCCGGAGCTGCCGATCACGATGCTCGCGTGCGCGCGACTCGGAATCATTCACTCGCAGGTTTTCGGCGGGTTCAGCGGCCAGGCTTGCGGCAGCCGCATCCAGGATTCGGGGAGCCGGCTGCTCATCACGATGGACGCCTACTGGCGCAACGGCACGCTCATCGATCACAAGGCCAATGCCGACATCGCGGTCAAGACCGCGCGCGACATGGGGCAAGAGGTCGACAAGGTGCTCGTGTGGCAGCGCTATCCAGGCAAGTACAGTTCTCAGACGCCGATGGTCGAAGGCCGCGATCTCTTCATGAACGAGCTTCTCAAAAATTACAAAAATCGAAAGGTCGAGCCGGCTGCGCTGGCGTCGGAAGGGGCGCTTTTTCTCATGTATTCCAGCGGCACAACCGGCAAGCCCAAAGGCGCCCAACACAGCATCGCGGGCTATCTTGCCTACGTCACCGCGACTGCAAGATGGATCCTCGACATTCATCCCGAAGATACCTACTGGTGCATGGCGGACATCGGCTGGATCACCGGGCATTCGTACATCGTCTATGGGCCGCTTTCCAACGCGGCGACGAGCGTGCTCCACGAAGGCGTGCCGACCTTTCCCGACGCGGGCAGGCCGTGGCGCATCGCCGAGCGTCTGGGCGTCAATATTTTTCATACCGCGCCGACCTCGATCCGCATGCTGCGCAAGCTCGGGCCCGAAGAGCCGCGCAAGTACAATTACCATTTCAAGTTGATGACGACGGTGGGCGAGCCGATCGAGCCGGAGGCCTGGCGCTGGTACTACCACGAGGTGGGCAGGGGCGAGGCCGTGATCACCGATACGTGGTGGTTGACCGAAACCGGAGGCTTTCTCGGCACGACGATTCCCGCCATTCACGCGATGAAGCCGGGAAGCTGCGGTCCCGGCGCGCCGGGAATCCATCCCGTGATCTACGATGAGAACGGCAACGAAATCCCGAAAGGCTCGGGCAAGGCCGGCAACATCTGCATTCGCAATCCCTGGCCCGGGATCATGCAGACGATTTGGGGCGACCCTGACCGCTACGTGCAAACCTACTATGCCAAGTACAACAAAAACCCTCACAGCAAGGATTGGCGCGACTGGCCTTTCTTCTGCGGCGACGGCGCGGTTCAGGCGCGCGATGGTTATTATCGGATCCTCGGCCGCATTGACGATGTCATCAATGTCGCGGGCCATCGGCTGGGGACCAAGGAGATCGAGTCCGCGTGCCTCACTGTGCCGGAAGTGGCGGAAGCCGCGGTGGTGCCGGTCGTCGACGAGCTAAAGGGGCGCGTGCCCGAGATCTACATCGCGCTCAAGCCGGGCATCCAGCCGAGCCAGGACATTCGTGACCGCGTGGTCAAAGCGAACGAGGAGTTGATCGGCAAGATCGCGCGCCCGAAGCAGGTCTACATTGTGCCGGATATGCCCAAGACGCGCTCCGGAAAAATCATGCGCCGCGTGCTGGCGTCGATCTCCAATCGGCGCGACGTGGGCGACGTGACGACGCTCGCGAATCCGGACGTGGTCGAGCAGATTCGCCAAATGGTGCAGGGCAAGGAGGCGGTCGTCTCGAAAGAGGAGATTCCGGAAGACATCGCGCGCTTCGGCCAGAACGAATAAACGCGCGCCACTCTCCCGTTCATCCGGAAGTGGCCATCGCTTTTACCTTCAGGAAGATCGGGACTGCGGCAAGCTCGAGCACAAGGCAAAAGATCACAACGGCGTTGATCGAGATATCGTAAAGCGCGCCCATGGTCGCGCTGCCGATAAACCAGGCGACGCCGTAGGCTGCCGTGAATAGCCCGTAGGCCGACGGTCGTCGCTGGGGAGGCACCATGGTCGCGACCGCCGCCGGCACAATCGATTCGTGCACTCCCATCCCCAGCCCCCACAGCGCCGAGCCAATGATCACCGGCCAAAAGCCACCTAGAAACACCAGCGGAGCGAACACGGCCGAAACCAGCGTGAGGGAAATCAGCACGCCGATGCCGAGCCGATCGAACAGGTGGCCGAAAAGCAGCGATCCGCTACCGCTCACCGCCATCGCGATCGAGTACATAACTGGAATCCAAATGCCGTTCACGGCATCGGCTTTCTGGAAGTGATAGGCAATGAGTTGGAAATCCGCGAAACCCGCTGCTACAAGTGCCGCGCCCGTGAGATAAATCCAGAAAATGCGAGGAAGACCCTGGGCGTGCACGTCCGGCACCTGCGCTTCGAGATCTTCCGGCCGCGGGTAGAGCAGGCGCGCTACGACCAGCATCGAGTAGGTGATCACTGCCGGGATGACGAGAACGGCAAAGGCAATGCGGTAGCTGCCCTGATGCGCGAGCACAACCGCGACCATCAGCGGCCCGAAGAGCGCGCCGAACTGATCGAGCGCTTCATGAATCCCGAATCCCCAGCCGTAGCCGATCTCCTTTGCGGCATGCGAGAGCATCACGTCGCGCGGCGGATTGCGAATCGCCTTGCCCATGCGCTCGACGACGATAAGCAGAGCAGCGATTTGCCAGTTGCCGGCCAACGCGAGCGCCGGCACGGCCGCCATCTGGACGAGATATCCAAACAGGGTGATGGGCCAGAACTTCTTTGTCTTCTCGCTCAGCCTTCCTGAAACGAGGCGAAGCCCGTAACCCAGAAGCTCACCCAAGCCGGCGACGATGCCGACGATGGTGCCGCTCGCGCCCAAAAGCGCCAAGAACGGGCCGGTAATGCTGCGGGCGCCCTCATAGGTAAAGTCGGCGAAGAAGCTCACGGCGCCGATCAGAACGACAAACTTGAGCGCCGCTTTTTTGGCCAATTTCGGCGCGCTCGGCCCATACGGTTCGTTCATGTCTTTTCTCGAGCCGCCATGCTGAGCGCTTCTCGGGCTCTCTTTCGCACCCTTCTGGAGGGATCCTCATGCGCCGCCCTCGCAAGCGCGGCGCGC
The DNA here is from genome assembly GCA_035559995.1 of Candidatus Acidiferrales bacterium. Lineage (GTDB taxonomy): Bacteria > Desulfobacterota > Binatia > UBA9968 > UBA9968 > DATMAM01. The sequence goes on along the minus strand of DATMAM010000049.1, from coordinate 58,775 downwards.
GCTTGCGCATCGGCAAAATTCCCTAGCGCCGCAACCGAGCGGTATCGGATGATCTCTTCCGGATCCCTGAGCAGGTCCTCGAGGCGGGCAATCGCGGCCTTGTCTCGGGTGAGGCCTAGAAGCTTGATCGCGATCAGCCTTCCAGGAAGAGACAGGCGAATCTCTTCGCGCGGCCGGCGAGAAACCTCCGCTCAGCCGTTCCGCGATCCTGCAGCTGGGCATGATTCTCGCCAGCGGCGGTCTGAAAGGACCCTGATGTCGCGCCCGGCTGAAATACGGGCCCTCGTGGCCCGCCTCAACAACCTGAACGAGATCTTCCGCGTTCAGGGGGAAGTTCTCGCCCACGGAGAAGAAACGGTCGAGCCTCTCGCCGAGTTGCTGCTCTCGCCGCCATCCACTTTCGTTGAACCGCGGGTGGCCGCGGCCGAGTGCTTGGGAGCGATCGGAGGGGACAAAGCCATAGACGCCCTCATTCGCGTCCTCCATAGCCATGACCTGCAAAGCCTCGGGCCGGTGCGGCGCTTCGCCGAGGAGGCCGTGCGCAATGCCACGGCCTGCCGCCTGGCGCGCTTTCCCCGCCGACGAGTTATCGGCGCGCTTCTCTGTTCTCTTCGAGAAAGTCGCCTGATCGGCGCGGGCGAGGCGCTCGCGACGCTCGGCGAAAAAGCAGAAGCGCGATCGTGCGCTTGACGTCGCAGGCGCGGCGATAGAATCTTACGTCTCCGTCCTCCCAGATCTCGTAGCTCGCGCGCGTCGTGCCCGACTCGCGCCACGCCGGCCGCGTTGTTTTCCGATTCGCCATGAGGCGCAACCAACTTAGTTCCGCACCACCAGGACGGAGCAGTGGGCGTGGTCGATCACCTTGTCCACCGTGGCCCCTAGGACGCGGCGCCTGACCGCCGAGTGAGGATGGGTCCCGAGCACCAGGAGATCCGTGCTCAAGGCCTCGGCGGTTCTTAAAATGGTGTCGGCCGGCTTGCCGAACTCGATATGGATTTTTGCCGCGAGCCCCTGCTGCTTCAAATGCGTCACGGCATCGTCCATGATTTTGGAATAGTACCCTTTGGCCTGTTCTTTGGCCTCTTCGGTCTCGCTTACGGTCTCGGCATACTCGGGGATCCGGCCGACCGCCAGAAGGTGAAGTTCGGCGTCGGCGAGCTTCGCCAACGCGACGACCTTTTCGAGAGCGAATCTGGCGCCCTCGGAGCCGTCGTAAGCCAGGAGAATTTTTTTAAACATCGCTTTTCCCTCCTTTATCGCGGACCTCAAGCGCGATGGCGTCCCGCTCGGCGCCCTTCGGCTCAAAGAAGGCCTGGGCGATGAGCGTCGGAACGATTGCCGTCAGGATCACGACGACGACGAGAACGGAATACTGGTCCTGCGTGATGATCCGGTGGCTGAGGCCGTACAGCGCGGAGATGGTGCCGAAGGTGAGCCCCGTGGTCATCATCAGCGTCGTGTAAAGGTTGATCCTGGCCGTGAAGCGGAAGGCGGCTCCTGCCGGATACAGGCCGACAAACTTTGCGCCGCTCTTCGAGAGAAAAAGGATGAGCACCGTCCCGATGCTCGCGATGACCGCATCGAGGTCGACCAGGCTTCCAGCCTTCAGAAAATAGAAGGGAGTCAAGAGCGCAAACGTGGTCGCTCTCATCCGCTTGATCAGTTCCCGGTTTCCCAAAAACGTGTCGGCGAGAACCATGCCGACGAGGTAGGCGGGGAGGACCCCTTCACTTCCTCCTTTCGCGGCGAGATAAGCGAGGACCAAGAGGATGAGGTAGAGGTATTTGACCTCCGGTTCGCTCGGATGGGAGTTCACGCGCTTGAGGTAACGCGACGTGACTCCGGGAAGAAAAAAGAGAGCCAGGACGGTCGCGACGACGGAGATCCAAAACCACCTTCCGAAGCTGGTGAACAGCAGGCCAAGGGCGATCACGGTTCCCAGGTCGTTGACGAAACAGGCGGCGAGGATCAGCTTTCCTACGGACGTCTCGTTCAGCCCGGTCTCCACCATCACCGCGTAGACGACGGCAACGGAGGTCGTCGAGAGGGCGATGCCGGCGATCTGCGCGGCTTTCAGATCCCAACCGAGAAAGAACTGCGCGACAAACCACGCCAGCGCGAAAGGGGCAAAAAATCCCACAAGCCCGAGGACGAGGCTTTCTTTCCAGAACCGCCTCAAGGTGCGGCTTTCCAGTTCGGCGCCCGCGAGAAACGTCAGGATGACGGCGCCGAAACTGGCAAGGAAATTTATCCAGTCTGTGACTTCGGGATGAAAGGCGTTGCCGGCGGCGATACCGACGATGAGTTCGACGAGGGCGACGGATACGCCGACCCTTAAGGAGAGAAGGCTCGAGACAAGGGCCAGAGCGACCCAGACGGACGCGTCCCACCAAAGCTGTTCCATGCTTTTCTCGCGCTGTTGAGGTTAGGCGTTATCAGCCTTGGTGGGCGGTTGTGGGAGAACGCCATCTCCCGGACCAAAATATCTTGTCAGCCTAAAAGAAAATTTTCAAGCGCGCGCTCGTTGGCCGCTTAGCCCGGGCCCTTTTGCTAGTGACGGCTCGAAGCCCGTGTTGTACTTTCAGCCGCGTCACCCGGGCGATGCGCCATGCCTGAGCGCTGCTGGGGTGAGGAACGAGCCCGGCGAAAGCCCGACTGGGCGAATCGGCAAGGGCCAGCGTGTTGCAATACGGCAGGAGCGACGAAATACCGACGCCGGCGTGAGATCCCGGTCGCCGCGCGACTAGCCGGGTCGGGACTCAGCCGCCACGATATCCAACGGCGGCATCTTCGGCACCAGCCCGGCCGTCGCGGCTCTTGCGAACAGTTCTTCGAGCGACCTCCGGCCGCTTTCTCCCATATCGAGCGTGTCCCGGTTGACGTACATCTTCACAAAAGCGCGGCACACCTCGCGCTCGATGCCGCGGCCGAAGGAAAGGGCGTAATCGAGCGCGTTTTCTTCGTCGGCATACGCCACCTCGATGCTCCGCCGAAGAGCCGAGTTGATTTGCGCGGAAAGCTCCTCGCCGAGATCGCGCCGCACGACGTCGAGACCGAGAGGAAGGGGCAAGCCCGTCTCGTCGTCCCACCATTTTCCGAGGTCGACGATCTCGTGCAGCCCCATCTCGGGGTGAGTTAACTGGCCCTCGTGAATCAAAAGGCCCGCATCGACTCTTCCGTCCAAGATGGCCTGCGGGATCTGATCGAAGTTCACCGGCGCAAACTCAACGCTTTTGGCGTTATCCCCGAGATACAAGCGCAGCACCAAAAAGGCCGTCGTGTGCGCGCCGGGAATCGCCAGGCGCTTTCCGGAAAGCTCGCTTGCGGAAGCGAGTTTTAGGCTTACGACCTGCGGGCCGTAGCCCCGGCCCATCGACGCGCCGCTGCTCATGATCCGATAGCGCGAGGCGATCTCGGGATAGACCGCCGTGGAGATCGCCGTCACCTCGAGATCGGCGAGCGAGCGCGCGCGCTCGTTCAGGCTCTGGATATCCTGCATGACGTGCTCCACGCGGTAGCCCGGAATCCTGACGATCTCTTTCGCCAGCCCGTAGAACATAAACGCGTCATCGGCGTCCGGGCTGTGGCCGAAGCGAATGATTCTTACTGCAGCGGCGTTCAACGGGCTTCCCAATGCTCAATTCCGCCTTTATCGTTCGGAGATCCGCGCTTGGCTACTCGCCGGGCCGTCGTAGACTTCGATGATCTCATACAGCGTCGTGCGCCGGGCGGGCACAAAGCCCGACTCGCGAATGATCTCGATCGTCTCGTCCGTCGTCGTTTTATTGACGTAGTCCGCGGCTGCGTGAACGTTCTCCTCGATCAGCGTGCCGCCGAAGTCGTCGGCGCCGAAATGGAGCGCGACCTGGCCGGTCTTTTTTCCCTCGCTGAACCACGACGCCTGAACATGCGGGAAGTTGTCGAGGTAGAGCCGGCTCGCGGCGATTATTCTGAGATACCGGTTCGGTCCGGCGCCGACGGGCACCCACTTGCTCAAATACGTGTGCGTGGGCTTGAACGACCATGGGACAAAGGCCGTGAAGCCGCCCGTCTCGTCCTGCAGATCGCGGATGTAGTTCCAGTGCTCGACAATGTCTTCGGGCGTCTCTACGTGGCCGTACATCATCGTCGCGGTCGAGCGCCAGCCGAGCCGATGAGCTTCCCGGTGGACCTCGATCCAGTCTTCCGGTCCGCCCTTCTTGGCGGCGATGCGCTGGCGGACGCGCCGGGAGAGGATCTCGGCGCCGCCCCCGGGAAGCGAGTACTGGCCGGCGTCGCTGAGCGCCTGCAACACTTCGCGCACCGACATATGGAAGTAGCGCGCCATCGCCTGAATCTCCGAAGCCGAGAAAAAGTGCGGCGTGACCTCGGGAAAGCGGCGGCGGGTCTCGCGCACGAGCGCCTGATAGTACTCGAGCGGAATCGCCGGGTTGTGGCCGCCCTGGAGCAGGACCGTGGTCGCGCCGCGGCTCACGGCGTGAGCGACTTTCTCCATGACCTGCTCCACGGTCAGCCAGTAGCCGTCGGCCGCGCCCGGCTTGCGGTAAAACGCGCAAAACAGGCAGTCCGTGTCGCAGATGTTCGTATAGTTCGGGTTGCTATCGATCAGGAACGTGACGTACGGCTTGGGGTTGTGGCGATAGCGGACCTGCTGCGCCAGCTCGCCCAGGGCGAGAAGCTCAGCCTCGGTCAGAAGAAAAATGCCCTCGTCGGCAGCGAGCCGCTCGCCGGCAAGTACTTTTCGCTCGATCTCATGCCACATAGAGATCTCCTTTTTAGGTTCGCGGCATGTCCGCAGCCAGGCGCGCGCGCTGCGGCTTCGCTGCGAGAAGCCTTCTGAACTCCGCCAGGCCGCGCTCTTCATCGGCGCCGATGATAAAGACAAGATTTCTTAAATAGGCGACAATTTCATCTTTGTCGAGCGACCCTTGGCCGGAAAAATGGTGGGCGACCTCGTCCAGCCGCTCCATGGCCAGGCGGAAAGACTCATCGAGCAGCTTCTCGAAGCGCGCCTTCTCCGGACCGGGGAGGCTCCGTCGAATGACCCAACGCGCAAAGACGAAAGGCGAGCCCTGCCAGCGCTGCCACTCGGCGGCGAGGTCGTAGACAAACGGCCAGCTCGCCTTTTTCATCTCCTCGAGCGCGGCGTCGCCAATCAGCAGGCGCGCGTGGCCGCTGTCGCCGCGCCGGTAGTTGCAGCCGCTCAGGCGGTAGCGCCGCTCCAAAAGAAGCCGCAACAACTGAAACGAGGTTGAGGTCTCTTCGGTCACCGCGATTGTGGCGCTCGCCAAATCTTCTATCGGTCTCGCGGAAAAAAGCAAAACGCTCAGCACGGAACCGCGCGAGGCGATGCCATAAGGTCCCACCGGCTCAAATTCGCTCTCGAGCCTGAACCAGTCGGCAACCGCCATCGGCCCGGCGTCGATCTCGCCGCGGGCGGCAAGCTGGCCCAATTCGCGCGGCACGCAGGGAATGAGCGGCACGCGCCAATTTTCGGAGCCCCAATAAAACGCGGCGCAGTTCAGATAGGTGAGACGGGCGACGCGGACCATGTCATTTTTCGCGATCGGGGTTCGCGCTCGCGAGCGAATCGGTCGCGTCTTCGTCGGCTTTTCGCTCGTAGACCCGAATCACGTTGTAGAGCGCGTCGCGCTCGACCGGAATTTTCCCGGCATCGCGAATCATGTGGAGCAGCCGCTGCCGCGTGACGCCGGCCGGGCTTTGCGCGCGCGCGGCGTGGGCGATTTTTTCCTCGACCAGCGTGCCGTTGATATCGGAAGCGCCGAAGTGGAGCGCCATGCTCGCGCACTCGACGCCGAGATCGATCCAGAAGGCCTCGATGTGCTCGAAGTTGTCGAGCATGAGGCGAGAGGTCGCGATCATCTTCAGGTCCTCGATGGCGGAGGCCTGCCGCTCCCGCAATCGGTGGCTGCTGATCTGATACGCCAGAGGGATGAAGGTGAAAAATCCCGGATCCTCGTCCTGAACTTCGCGCAGCCGCACCAGGTGGCGCACGCGCTCTTCGTCGGTCTCGATGTGGCCGTAGAGAATCGTCGCGTTGGTGGGAATGCCCATGCGGTGCGCGATGCGGTGGATCTCGAGGTAGCGCTCGGGTCCGGCCTTGCCGGGGAAGAGAAGCTTCCAGACGCGGTCGCTAAAAACCTCCGCGCCGCCGCCCGGCATCGAGTCGAGGCCCGCCTGTTTCAAACGGCTTAGCGCCTCCTCCGGCGGTATTTTCCAGCGGCGCCAAAAATAATCGATCTCGGCCGCGGTAAACGCTTTGATCTGAACGTGCGGCCAGCGCCGGCGAATCATCCGGATCATTTCTTCGAAGCGCTCGAAGCGCCAGTCCGGATGGTGCCCGCCGACGATGTGCACCTCGCGGATCTCTTCGTTGATGAGCTCGAGAATTTGCTCGTTCGTGAGCTCGTAGGCGTCGCTTGCTCCCTTGCGCTTGGCGAAATCGCAAAATCCGCACGTAAGCACGCAGACGTTCGTCGGGTTGATGTAGCGGTTCATGACGAAGAAAACGCGCTCGCCGTGCCGCCGGCTTTTCACCCAGTCGGCCATGCGCCCGACGCCAAGAAGATCCGGGCTGCGCATCAGTGCCAGCCCATCGGCGAATGACAGGCGCTCCCCGGCGTGAACCCTTTCCCAGATGGGAATTAAAGTTTGATCAGCAAAGCGCATTGGTTTGGAGCCTCCCCCGCAAGGGGAGAGGGAACAAGAAACTGCAATGGTCCGGTAAGAAGCGAGCTGCTTCTCAATATCATCTCGCTAGGCATCTTTTCCTTTCGGATCGAGTCCAATGCTTCTGAGCAGCGTGATGTAAAGCTCCGGAAAAGCGCTCATGAGCGGCTTCGGCTTCGGCTCGTGCAGCCACCAGACCAGCACTTCGTGCAGCGCGCCGACCCACATGAGCGACACCAGCTCCGAATCTCCGACCGGAATCCTGCTTTCCTTTTGCGCCTCCTCCAGCTCTTTTTGGATCAAGCGCGCGATCCGGCGGTGGATCTCCATCAGCTTTCGATCAAACGGCGGGCCGAGGCTTGCCATCTTGAGGAACACGACCCTCGCCATGGTCCGGTGGCGCTCGAGCAGGTCAAACACCGACGCGATCGCCAGGCGCATTTTCTCTCGCCGGCGCAGGCCGCTCGCCTGCATGGCCTCGGTCATCTTGGTGATCAGAAGATTGGCCGCGACATCGGCGAGCGCAAGAAAGAGGTCCTGTTTGCTGGGAAAATGAAAATAGAGGCCGCCCTTGGAAACGCGCGAGACCGAGGCGATCTCGTCCATGGTCGCCCCGTGGTAGCCCTTTTTGGCGAACACTTCGAGCGCCGCCTCGACGATCCGCTGCCGCGTGAGGTCCGTTTGTCTTTCCGGGATCTGCATTGAACCGACCGACCAGTCGGTAGGCACCCTATCTAGATTTTTTTTGCTTGGCAAGCCTATAATTCGCGATAAACCTGACAGGGCGGGGTGAGTCCTCCGACATGCTCAGGACAGGCCGTTCGACAGAGTCTATCCTGAGCACAGCCGAAGGACTCACGACAGGCCTCGCGATACCCATCGGCGAAGACAGAGACGGTGGGTATCGGCGCACCGCGCCTCTACCCATCCTACAAACTTGCTCGCGTCATGAACTCAGAAGGAGTCTGAGCGCCGTCGAAGGACAGCGGCTAACTGCAATATAGTTTTGGACAAGGAGGAAAAGAATGATTCCCCTTATCGTTAACGGCAAGAAACATACCGTTGATGCCGAGCCCGATACGCCGCTGCTGTGGGTGTTACGCGAGACGCTCGGCTTGACCGGCACGAAGTACGGCTGCGGCATCGCGCAGTGCGGCGCCTGCACGGTTCACCTCGACGGCAAGCCGATTCGCTCTTGCGCCACCGCGGTTTCCGCCGCCAGCGGCAAAAAGATCACGACGATCGAAGGCCTCTCGCCGGACGGCAGCCATCCCGTGCAAAAGGCCTGGATCGCCGAGGACGTGCCGCAGTGCGGCTACTGCCAATCCGGGCAAATCATGTCGGCCGCGGCGCTTCTGGCGACGAACCGAAAGCCGAGCGACGCGGATATTGACGCCGCGATGTCGGGCAACATCTGCCGCTGCGGCACCTACCAGCGCATCCGGCGCGCGATCCATCGTGCGGCAAGCTTGATGGCGCAAGGAGGTGCAAAATGAATCCGATCGTCAATCTCAGCCGGCGCGATTTTCTGAGGACGGGTTTGGCCGCAGGTGGCGGCCTGGTTCTCGGCCTCTACTGGCCGTCCGCGCGGCGCATCGCCCGGGCGGCGGCGGCGGAGGAGTTCCCGCTGAGCGCGCTCGTGCGCATCGCGCGCGACGGGACCGTGACGATCGTCGTCGGCCAGTCGGAAATGGGCCAGGGGATCATCACCTCGGTTCCGATGATCATCGCCGACGAGCTGGAAGCCGACTGGTCCAAAGTGCGCTGGGAACAGGCCCCCGCCGATCCCGCTTTTGGCGATCCGGCGCGCGGAGGGCAGCAGTCCACCGCGGGAAGCCGCAGCATTCGGACCATGCTGACGCACTGGCGCAAGATCGGCGCCGCCGGCCGGGAGATGCTGGTGAGCGCGGCGGCGCGCCAGTGGGAGGTGCCCGCCGAGGAATGTTACGCGGAGCAAAACACGGTCATCCACCGGCCTACGGGGCGAAAGCTAACCTACGGCGAGCTGGCCGAGAAAGCTTCGCAGCTTCCGCCGCCCAAAGATCCCAAGCTCAAATCTCCCGATCAGTTCCGTTATATCGGCAAAAAGATCCCGCGGCTCGATGTCCCGGACAAGGTGACGGGCCGCTCGCTCTACGGCATCGACGTGAAGGTTCCCGGAATGCTCGTGGCGACGGTCGAGCGCTGCCCGGTCTTTGGCGGCAAGGTCGCAAGCTTCGACGCGACGCAAACCAAAGCGGTCAAAGGCGTGCGCCACGTGGTGCAGATCAGCTCAGGCGTGGCCGTCGTCGCGGATTATTACTGGGCGGCAAAACGGGGGCGCGACGCGCTCAAAATCACTTGGGACGAAGGGCCGAACGCGCAGCAGAGCAGCGCCGCGATTACCAAGCTCTGGGCCGAGGCGGCAAAGCAGCCGGGGCCGGTCGCAAAGAAAGTGGGCGACCCGGAAAGCGCGCTGGCGGCGGCGGCGAAAAAGCTCGAAGCCGTCTACGAGGTCCCGTTTCTGGCGCACGCGACCATGGAGCCGATGAACTGCACGGCGCACGTCACCCAGGAAAGCTGCGACATATGGGTGGGCACGCAGAACCAGACGCGCACGCGCGCGGAAGGCGCGCGCATCACGGGGCTCCGGCCCGAAGCCGTGAAAGTCCACACCATGATGCTCGGCGGCGGCTTTGGCCGTCGCGGTCACGTCGATTTCGTCCGGGAAGCGGTGGAAACGTCAAAGGCGGTCAAGGCGCCGGTCAAGGTCATCTGGACGCGCGAAGACGATATGCGGCACGGCTTTTACCGGCCGGCGACGTACAACGTCTTTCGCGCGGCGCTCGACGAGCGCGGAGCGCCCATCGCCTGGACGCACCGGATCGTCGGTCCTTCGATTAGCGCGCAGCGTGGACAGACACTCAAAGGCGGCCTCGATCCTTCGATGCTGGCGGTGGCCGGCGAGCTGCCCTATGCCATACCGAACCTGGAAGTCCAGTACATCTACAGAGACGTCGGCATTCCCGTCGGCGTGTGGCGTTCCGTCGGCGCGTCGCAGAACGCCTTCATCACGGAGTCCTTTATCGACGAGCTGGCCGCCGCGGCGGGAAAAGACCCGTTTGAGTTTCGCCGGGAGCTACTGGTCAAGGCGCCGCGGCACAAGCGCGTGCTCGAGCTCGCGGCGGAAAAAGCGGGTTGGGGGAAGCCCCTGCCGCCGGGGCGCTTTCGCGGCATCGCCGTGGCGTTTTCGTACGGCAGCTACGCTGCGGAAGTTGCCGAAGTCTCGGTTGCGAAGGACGGCAAGGTGCGCGTGCACCGCGTGGTGTGCGCGGTCGACTGCGGCATGTACGTCAACCCCGACCAGGTCGAAGCGCAGATGGAAGGCGGCATCGTGTACGGCTTGACCGCGGCGCTTTACGGGGAGATCACGATCGAGAACGGGCGCGTCAAGCAAAGCAACTTTCACGACTACCCGATGCTCCGGATCAACGAGATGCCGGTCGTCGAGGTGCATATCGTTCAGAGCAACGAGAATCCGGGCGGCGTCGGCGAGCCGGGCGTGCCGCCGATCGCGCCGGCGGTGTGCAACGCGATCTTCGCCGCGACGGGAAAGCGCATCCGCAAGTTGCCGATTCGGCCGGAAGAATTGCGCGGCGCCTAGGCGCAGGGCTGTCCTCTGATGCGGCGCTCCTCCGCCGCGCCGCCGCCGTGCTCACATCCGCTGGATCACCTCGCGGCCCCACGTTTCCATAACGGCATCGTAGATGGCGCCGGGCGGGGTGAGCATGATTCGGCCGATCCCGGCTGCCTCTAGCTCGTTGACGCGATCGATGCATTCGCGCGGAGTGCCCGCGATTGAAAAGCGACGTACCAAGTAGTCGGTGATCAACTCGGGGCTGACCCGCTCTTCGATCGGCTTGCTGATGTCGAACGCCTCCATGAATCTCTTTACGCCTTGCAGTTCGGCCTCGGGAACCGTTTCGAACGTGAAGCGAAAATTGTGATGAGCGCGATTTGCGAGGCGAGCGCGTACGAGCCGCCGCGCTTTATCGCCGTCCGGATCCACGGCAATCATTCCGGCAGGCATAATCTCAATCTCCGCGAGCGAGCGTCCCGCTTCTTCGGCTCCGGCCGCGATTTGCTTGCGCGCCCATTCCAGCACCTTCAGGTCAAAGCCTGTGCCGAGAATGACGCCGTCACAGAGCTTTCCCGCCAGCCGGAGCGTTTTCGGGCCTTCGGCGGAAATATAGATCGGCAGCGGCAGCTTGCCGATGCGCAGGCGTACCTTGCCCGAGCGTCGTTCCTTGCCTTCGGGCACGGCGATTTCCCTGCCGTGAAGCAAATCTCGAATCGTGCGCAGCCCGGCTTCAAAGTCCGCCAGGCGCGTTTTCGTCCGACCCAGGCTATAGACCGGTCCATCGCCGGTTCCCAGCCCCAGGATCGCGCGGCCGTCGGCAATTTCGTTCAGCGACGCGGCGGAATTTGCGAGAATCGTCGGGTCGCGAAAAACCATGTTGGTTACGGCGGTCCCAAGACGGATGTTTTTCGTCGCGAGCGCGCAAAGCGTCATCGATTGAAATGGATCCAAGTTGTTCATGTGGCTATCGGCGAAGAAAATCGCGTCGAAGCCCAAGGCTTCCGCGCGGACCGAGCGCTCGACGGGTTCGCTCCGGTTGCGCGCCGATCCATGAAGTCCAAAACGCATCGTGATCCTCCTGTCAGCAATGTGCGCGAGAATCAAAACGCTATATCTTTTTGCGGGAAATTTGTAGAGTAAGCTTTTACGACAGGGACGAAAGGAAAAGCTATGGCCTTAGACGTCGAGAAACTGAGAAAGTTGGCGCCGCCTTCCGGCATGCCGTTTCAGATTCGCCGGCTGGGGCACGTGGTCCTGCGAGTCACCGACCTGGAGCGCTCGGTCGAGTTCTACACCCAGGTTCTCGGCTTCAAGGTCTCCGACATCTATCCCGAAGAGATGCAGCCCGGCGGTTTTGCCTTCTTGCGCTGCAACACGGACCATCATTGCCTGGCGCTCGTCGGGGACGCCCCAGGAGAAGCCAAACATCACGAGCTCCATCACATGGCTTTTGAGGTCGGCACGCTGGAGGAGGTCTTTCGCGTGCGCGAGCGCTTGCGCGAGCACAACATACCGCTCACGTTCGAGGGGCGCCGGAGAGCGGGGTGTCAAATTTCCGTCGAGTTCGAGGACCCCGACCGCCACACCATCGAGGTCTATTGGGGGATCGACCAGATCGGCACCGACGGCCGCGCGCGTCCCGCCAGCGAATGGAAGGGGGTCAGATCGCTGGAAGAGGCGGTCGCCAACCCGGTCAGCGGGCAAGATATTTTTTTCAAGCGATAGCGAGCGGCGCAGCGCGCGCCGACCGCTGCGGCGCTAGTCTTGGCTCCGCCTCAAATGGAGCGGGGCGTTCGTGGGGCTGAGGAAAACCGCCCCGGGGGCAGCGGCATCGTGCGCGCGTGCGAAGAACGTTCCGAGGACGTTCTCGATCGAGAGAACGCCGGCGCTTCGGCCGTCGCCGCTCACGAGCACGCCAACCACGTAACCCTCGGCGTCCACCACCGCGCCCCCGCTCATGTGGTTCTCGACCCGGATTCCCCACCGCGTATCGGGCGCGATGCCCTGTGTCTCCAGATAGGCTGGATCGTAGATTTTCAGATCCGCCGCAAAATAGCCGCGGCGGTTTTTTTCCGTGACGTTCAAAAAGCCGTGCGCTATCGCGAAACCCTCGTCGAGCGGGTAGCCGGCGATAAAGACCTTCCGCGGCGGCAAGAGCGGCTTTAGCTCAAAATCCGCCTGCGGGTCGGAAAGATCGATCGCGGCCGGGTCGAAATCTTTGACCGGCCACCACTCAAAGCGCGCGTGCGGACCGGCCTTGAGCCTCCCGACCACGAAGTCTCTGTGCTTGATCGTATCGTCGGGGGTCTGCGCGCCCTTGCCGCTCAATGAGTCGCGCTCGCGGAGGTAGGAAAGGACTTCGAATCCAGACTCGATGTTCCCGCTCACCGCTTTGTATCTGAAGATGGGATGGGCGGCAGAGCAGTCGACCGGGCTGGCGAAGCCCGAGATCTCCTTTTGCTTTTCCAGGCAGTATTTGACCACGTGGTAGGCGGTCACGAAGAGCCCGTCGGGTGAAATTAAAAAGCCCGACCCCAGATTGGCTCGCTTCCAGCGCATCTGGCCGTCGCGATATTCGACCAGGATCTTTAAGCTTCGCGCTTTCGCCTGTTCCCAATTGAAGGAGGCGCCCTCGGCCCGCAGTTGATCCGGCCCGGAGAGGAAGGCGGCGGCCGCGGTAAGAGGCGAGAGCAGGGCGAGAAGGGTCGCGTGAAAGAAAAACTTCACTGGAAAAAATTCTAACCGCCGCTCTATAGCTTAAAATTTGCAAGAACGCAAAAAAAATTTCCGCCGAAAGGATGAAAAAAGAGTCGGGCGGCGCGCGCCGCGCGCCGGCGCTCGGCTCGGCGCGGCCTACGCTGCGGCCTTCTTCAGTTCCTCGGCCCGAAGGCGCGTTTTCTCAAACGTCGCGATCGCGTCTTGCACGCAGCGATCGAGAGGCACGCCGCGTGCCCTGACCAGCGACACGCCTTGGACCCCCGCGTAGGCCTCCGGGTGCGCCGCCGCGCGCGGCTCTCGCCCCTCGCACAGATCCTTTGCCGAGTCGATGAGAAGCCGCCTCATCTCGATGATGCCCACGTCCGTGACGCCCAGATGCTCTTTGGTCCTGTCCGTCACCGGCCCCATGCTGACCTGGGCGGCCATGTCCTGATTGCCGGTGCCGACGATGCCGGTAAAATTGTAGGTCCGCTGGATCTCGCGGTCGATAAGAAAATCGTTCGCCTTGTTGTGCAGCGGAAAGTAGTTCCCGTCCACTTCGGCGCCGAAAGGACCGCTCACGGTGCCGCGCTTCATCCCGAGAATCTCGTCAACCGTGTAAGGACGATCGAGCCTGCAGCCGAAGGTCCAAACCCAGCAGCGCTCGTCGTCGATCGGAACGAAAGCGTGCCCTCCGGGCCCGCGCGGCGGCATCGTGTAAAAAGGCATCAAGAACTGGTTGAAGCGCCAGTAGTACTGATCGCCGACGCCGCGGCGCGCCGCGACGATGAGGCCGTAAGCGGTATCTTGGGCCATCACCCGCGGCGCTTTGTCCAGCGTGCGAAAAAGAAAGTCCAGCTCCTCCGGGTTCAGGCTGCGCGGCTCTTTTTCGAACCGCTCCCTTAAGGCTTTTGCCCTTTCCAGGTAGGCCTCCGTGCGGCGATGAAAATCGAGCGTGGTGTGGAGATAACTCGTGTGCGCCGAGTCGATGCCCCCTTCCAGCGCCTGCGCGTAGTTCGATTCCTGAAACCGCTTGATCACAAAACGATGGCTCGCCGGCACCGCAGTGAAGGTCAGCTGCGGCAGCTCCGGCATGCGCTCCTTCGGTCCCATGTAGGCCCACAGGATGCCGCCGTGCTCGCGCAGCGGATAAGAAACCAACTTCACTTTGTCCCTGAAGCTCGACTCGGGAGGTTCGGTCGGCATATCGACGCAGTTGCCGTCGACATCGAATTTCCAGCCGTGATAGATGCAGCGGATGCCGCACTCCTCGTTGCGCCCAAAAAATAGATGGGCGCGCCGGTGCGCGCAGTACGCGTCGATGAGCCCGAGCCGGCCGTTGCTGTCTTTGAAGGCAACGAGATCTTCCGAGAGCAGCCGCACTCGCACCGGAGCGCAGTCCGGGCCCGGCAGCTCCTCGGGCAGCAAGGCCGGAAGCCAGTAGCGGCGCAAGAGCTCTCCCATCGGCGTCCCTGGGCCTGTCCGCGTGAGAATTTGGTTTTCTTCCGCGCTGAGCATCTCTTTCCTTCCTTTCGTGAGTCGTTTTTCCGGCCGTTAAAGCTAGCGCCGTTGGCGCCGCGCTGGCAAGACTTGACTCGCAAAAATAGCGGGTAGATATTGCGAATCAAACGACCATCCACGGCTGGAGCAAGGGGGCGCCGAGGAGATCCCACCGTGAGAACGACTCCTCTCAAATTGGGCGTATGGTTTTGGATCGCGGGAGTTTCCGCGTCCGCGATCGCGTCCGCGCCGGAATCCGGCGCCGCTCTGGCGAAGGCCAAGAAAGAAGCTGAAGCGAAAGGCTTCATCTTCGAGACAAATCGCGACGCTATTGTCGCAAAAGCGAAAAAAGAAGGCGCGGTGAAAGTGCTGAGCGGGCTCGATCCAGGCGTCTATCCGAGCATGATGGCGAGCTTCAGAAAGAAATACCCGTTTCTCAAAGTCGAGATGGTCGAGATCACGGGACCCGATGCCGCGCAGCGCTTCATCATGGAGCTTAAGTCCGGAGCGAAGAATGATTTCGACGTCGCGCACGCCTCGACCGAGTTCTACCCGGAGTACATCCCGTTCGCCAAAAAGTTCGACCTGTTGGGCATGGCCGAGCATGGGGTGCTGCGCATCTCGCCGAAAATGATCGATCCCAGGCACCGGGCGATCGCCGCGCTCGGCAGCGCCATCGCGGTGGTTGCCTACAACAAAAACCTGATTCCGCCGGAGAAGGTGCCGAACCGGTGGGAGGACTTTCTCAAGCCCGAATTCAAAGGTAGAAAATTCTTGGTCGATATGCGGCCGCACGCGTTTGCGGCGTATCCGGCCTGCCCGGAAGAGGGGCTCGGATTGGAATGGATGTTGAGGTACGCGCGCGGGCTACGCGAGCAGGAGCCGATCTGGTCGCGCGGCCACAGCCGGGCTTTGAACGCCATTATGGCCGGCGAGTACGCGCTGCATTCGGCCACCCATTACCAGTCGGTCATGAGAGCCATGGCCAAGGATTTGACCGGCGCGCTCCAGTTCAAGATGGTCGAGCCGGTGCCGGTGCGTCTGACGGAGCTCGAGCTTGTGCTTGCCGCCGCGGCCCATCCCTACGCCGCGCTCTTGTTTCTTGAGCACGAGGCAAGTCCTGAAGGTCAAGACATCATCGATAAGCAGGATTTCGTGGGCTCGATCTTTTATCCGAGAAGCAACATGTCGAAGGCGCTCGCGGGCAAGAGGCTCTGCGTCAACGGCTTCGCCGATTTTCACAACTCCAGCAAGTGGATGGCGATGGCGGTCGAAGCCTTTGGATTCCCGAAAGAGAGCAAGAGGTAACGTGCGGCGCGCACGGGGTTTCCACCGATGAACGGCGCGGCCAGAAAATTCGATTCGTGGAAAGCCTCCGCGCCAGCCCGCGCTTTTGCCACCGATGAGTGCGGCTACCCGAGCGGCATGGTCTGGTGCCCGATGAAAAGAAGCGGGATGGCGATCTTAAAATGCGCCGAGATGCAGAAAACGTTCGGGTGCGGGAGCGTACACCAGCTCAGGACGATCAGCGCCAGAGATGCGCGCGCGATCCCGTTCGTCTGGCCGTGGCTTCGCCGCCGCGGCAACTGTCCCGAGCGCGCGCGCGACGAAGAGGTGCGCGAGTTGAGACTCGCGTTGACGCCGCTCAAGCCGGTCGAAAAGAGCACGAAGAACCCGCGCCGCTACCGCTGCCCGTCTTGCGGCGGCCGAAAAGCGCTCGGCGCGCGCCAATGCCGCCGCTGCTGGCGCGTTTCGGTAAAAAGGCAGGTAGAAAGCGGCTAACCGCCGAACCGGGTTTTTTCACACACTGGCTCGTGTACCTCGCCTACAGCACTGCAAATGAACAAAATCGGTAGGATGGGTAAAGGCGCGTTGTCCCGCCTTTCCGGCGGGTTTCGCGGGGCGCTCAACCCGCCCTACGATTGTGCCGAGCAATGTCGCAGGGCGGAGGGCTGAATCTATTCTATCTTGTCGATTGAAGCGAACTTGAATCTATGTTCATCAAAGGCCGCCGCGCGCCGTTCTCTCAAGCACGTCAGGAGTCGCCAGGCAAAGGATTCCCGGCTCACCCGACGCCGTAGAATTTCGCCGCGTTGGCCCAAGTGAGCTTGTGCTTGATCGCTTCGGGCACGCCGGCAAATTGGCTCCGGATCACCTCTCTCGAATGCGGCCAGGTCGAGCCGCCGTGCGGGTAGTCGCTCGCCCACATGCAGTTGTCGGTCATCTGCAGCGCTTCGGCGCCGAGCACGCCCACGCGGTCCTCCTGAAAGGTGATGTAGACCTGACGCCGGATGCACTCGCTGGGAAGCGCGGCGACGGTCGGCGACTCCGGCGTCTCGGAGCGCGCTCTTATCAGCGAGCCGTCCATCTTGTTCATAAAGGAATGGACCCACGAGAGATCGTATTCGGCGAACACAAACCGAAGCCGCGGGTGGCGCTCGAGAACGCCGCCAAAAACCAAGTCGGTAAGAAGCGCGAGCGGCTCCAGGATCGCCCGTCGCACGGCGTTGCGGCCCTGTTGCACCGGCGTGATGACTTTAAGCCGCGCCGCCATCCGGTCTCGTCCCTGCAAGATGTTGACATGAAAGTGCAAGGGATAATTCATGTCCTCGGCGGCCGCCCACAGCGGCTCGAACTGGGGATCGGCGTAACTCATCCCTTCAGGCAAACCGGAGGGGAGCACGGCTCCCTTTAAACCGATCTTCGCGCAGCGCGCCAGTTCTTGCAGCGACCACTCGACATCCAGGGCCGAGAGCAGCCCAAGACCGATCAGACGATCGGGTGCCGCAGCGCAATACTCGCGAATCCAGTCATTGTAGGCCTGCAGCCCCGCCTTTTGCAGCGGTGTTTCCTCTCCTTTGAGGCTGTAGAAGTTCCGCGCCATGCTTGGGTAAAGCGTCTCCATCTTGACCCCGTCCAGATCCATGTCGTGCAACCGGGCTTTGGGGTCCCACGGGCCGCGCCAATCCTCCCAGGTAAACGTCTCGATGACTTTGCGAAACTCGCCGCTCCCCCGCTCCTTGCCGGCTGTAAAGGTCATCCCCACCGGGTCTGGCTCGTGGCCGTCGAACACCATATACAGGCCTTTCTTGCCTGGCGGATCTTTCACGAAGTGCGGGCCGTGAGCGCGCAGGTTTTTGGGGATCCTCTCCCACGCCTCGGGCGGCTCGTTCACGTGCGAGTCCGCAGAAAAAAATGTTGGCTGTTCCATCGTTGCCTCCTTAGCGTCTATCTGAAGCCTCAGCTCTGTTGTGGCAAAAAAATAAACCGGCGCGAAGATGCCCTTGAAAATTTATTTTCATCCGGCTATCACAGTGAAAACATAGTGTCAAGAACGGCGCTCCGGCCAACCGCGCCGGCGCGCGCCTGAACTTCGGCCAGTATGGAGCTGCTGGAGAAAATCCAGAAACGCTACGGCGAACTCAGCGCCAGCCAGCGAAAAATCGCCGACTACATCGCGAGCAACGGCGTCGAGATCTCTTTCGACTCCATCGTGGAGCTGGCGGCAAAGATCGGCGTGAGCGAACCCTCGATCGTGCGCTTCGCCCAATTGCTGGGCTTTAAAGGCTACCCCGAGTTTCGCAAGGAGCTTCAGGAAGAGCTGCGCCAAAGGGTGGGTAACGCCGCGCGCTTGCGCCGGGCCGTAAGCGGGGTGCGGCCGGGGCGGTTTTTCGACACCCTGCTGCGGCAGGATATGGAGCTGATCGAGCAGACGCGCAGCGACCTTGCCGCAGCGGAACTGGCGCGGGCGATCGACCTCGTCTGCAAGGCCCGCCGGATCCTGATCGTCGGCTTTCGATCGGCCTTCGCGCTGGCTTATTTCCTCTATTTTCGGTTCGCGCGCCTGCGCCTCGACGCGCGTCTTGCTTTTCTCACGGGCGGGACCTCGTTGATGGAACAACTGGTGCTTCTCGGCCGAAAGGATCTTGTGATTGCCATCGCTTTCGATCACACGCCGAGAGAGACGAGGACGGCGGTGGACTACGCGCGCCGGCGCGGGATTCCCGTTTTGGGGATCAGCCATCTCAAGACATCCGAGATCGCGCGCAAGGCCAGCGTCTGCCTGTTGGCGCGAAGACAAACCCATATCACGCAGTCCCTGGCGGCTCCGATGGCGTTGCTCAACGCGTTGGCGATCGGCGTGGCGAACCGAAACAAGTCGAAGGCGCTGCACGCGCTGCGGCAGCTCGACGCGATCGAAGCGTACGCGGAAGGGAGTCACCGCTAGTCCGGCGCGGACAACCGCTCGCGGACGTCAGCCCTGCGCGGCGCCAAACTTGAGCGCCGCCGTCAAGCCGCGGATGGATGAAACCGTCTCGAGCTGGCGCACGAGGTCGATCGTTTTGTCGGCGAGGTGATCCGGCGCGACGGCGCTGAGGCAGCGCTGGAACTTCTTTGCCACCTGATTCCATCCGCGCAAATCGCTTGCGACCGCAAGCTTCTCTTCGAGTCGCGTGCCGTCTTTTAAAATCACCACGAGCGCGGGGGCTTCGGGCGTGTGGCGCGTGCGGCGCATGATTTCTTGAACCAGCGGATCGTTGACGCGTTCGTCCACGAAGTCGTCGGGGTTGATCCGTCCGTTGATCAAAGCAAGGGCGAGACAGAAGGCCATGCTGAATCTTCCTTCGAAGCCGCGCTCCGGCCGATATCTTACGAGAGGGTAGGGCTTGAGATCGCATTCGATTGCGTCGACGGCTTGCGGGTCAATCGGATTGCGCCGCACGAGCCTGAGCATCGCCTCCACTCCGCTGTGCGTTGCCGTGCATGAGGCGTAGGGCTTGATGCGCGGGTCGCTCTCGAGGTGGAACTTCGAGCCCAAATCTTTGCCTAGCCCCTCGAGAATATCCTTCGGCAGCGGCCCGAGCGCTTCCAGCAGGCCATAGCGGCTCTCCAACGCCGTCTCGTCGCTGCTCAATCCGTTTTTGGCAAGCAGAGCGCAGGTCAAGCCCGTCGCTGCCGCATGTCCGGCCCGAAACGGCTTCGCCATCGTTCCGCCGTCTCTGGTAAGGGCGCCGCAAGAGCCGGCGGCTAGACCGACCGCGGCGACCGTCTGCTTGACATCCAGCCCAAGGACGTTGCTCGCCGTGCAGGCGGCCGCGATCGGCCCGAGAATGCCATTGCTGTGCCACCCTTTGGCTCCCGGCCCGATGCCGCTCGAACGCTTCCCGAAGAGGCCATCGAGAGCGTTGCGGACTTCCCTGCCAACGATAAACGCGCCCAGAACGCGCGCGCCCGAAAGATCGAGCGGCTCTGCGGCCGCGATCGCGGTCGCAAGCGTATAAGTCGACGAATGATTGCGGTCGTCGTAGTCCAGGCCGTGTGCCAGAGTTCCATTCAGAAGCGCCGCGTCGCGCGGAGTCGTGGTCGTGCGCGTGCCCCACACGGTGCACGGACCCGGCGGGCTGTTCTCACGGGCAAAGCGCAGAAGAGCGGCGCCGATCTCTTGCGAAGTCGCCAGGGCCGCAACGCCCAAACAGTCGAGGATCGCAAGCTTGGCGTTCTCCAAGACCGCTTTCGGCGCCGCTTCCAGCTTAAACGAGACCGTAAACTCCGCGATCTTGCGAGTGAGCTTATCGGGGACGTTCTGAAGCCATTCCGCCCGTGTCATGTCGCGTCGACTCACGCGAGCCCTAACAGCTTCCGCAGCCGGGTTTTGGCCTCGTCCGGAATTTCCAGGATCTGCTTGACGATTTTCTGCACCTTCTCTCCCGGGACGGGCTCGTCGTCCAAAAATTTCATCTTCTTCGCCTCCGCCCGGTACTCCGGATCGTGAACCGTAGCCCAAAAGGCTTTTCTCAAAAGCGCGACAAGCTCGTCCGGCACGCCGGGAGGCGCGAGCATCGGATAGGCATTCTCGTATGTGAAGGTGATCGCTTCGGCCACGCCGCGCCAGGAGCGATCGGGAGCAAGTTCAATGAGCGTAGGGACATCGGGCAAGTCGCGCAAGCGGTTTTCGGAAATTTGCACGAGCGGAGCGGCGAACGGAGTTTTGCTTCCCAGCTCTCGAAACCAATCTCCGTGTCTGGTCTTCGCGGAGCTCCAGACCAGCCCGCAGCGCATGTCCGCCTCGCCGCGCTCGATCGCCAGATCGATGGCAGATCCGCCGGCATAGCCGGTTACCACCTTCAGGTTGAGGCCGGTGAACTCCCTTACCAGCGTGGCGATCACGGCGCCGGTGCTCGTGCTGCCCGACTCCGCGTTGCGCAGTTGGCTTTCGGCGGCGCGCCTGATCGCTTCTTTCAGGTTCGTGCCGGCGCGATCGATGCGCGCGATGCAGACGGCCGAGTCCGCCGTCAGGTTCCCGAGCCAGTTGAACCGATCGGCCTTGTACTTGACCTCGGGGTCGCCGATCGCCTCCTGAAACGCCGTGCCTCTGAGAATCTGCGCGATCGTCAAGCCGTCGGGCTTGACGATATTGTAGACGTAATTTCGCGCCCGCAACCCGCCTGCGCCTGGCATGTTTTGCACGATGACGTTGGGAGCGCCGGGAAGGTGCTTGGGCAAGTGCCGGGCGAAAAGCCGCGTTCGCATGTCGTTTCCCGCGCCCGTCGCTGAGCCGACGACGATTTGTAGCGTCTTTCCTTTGTAAAAGGGCTCCGGCTGAGCGCCGGCGTCGCCGCGCGCGAGCGCCAGAGAAAGAATGACCGCAAGGCCGCTAAAAAAAACGCCTGTTCTCGGGTCGACCGAACATCTTCGCATACGGATTTTCACGGTTGAGATCAGCCGGCGCCCGCCGCACCCGCAAGCGGTCTCTCGACGGCGGCGGGGACTTCGATTCTCCTGAAAATTTATTTTCGCATGGCTACCAAACTGAAAAGCTGCTGTCAAGGAGAGGCGCGCCGCGGGCGCACGCGGGAAGGGCCCTCGCGGATCGTGTTCCTTAAAGGATGATCCCGAAGCGGAGGCAGGCGCTTTAAGAGGTTCGTGCGGGCGAAAACCCCGGCGTTCAGGAAGGAACCGGCTCAAAAGCCGCACCCGAGGAGGGAACCGGCGTGGTGTGCGCCAGGCTATTTAGCCAACGACCTCGTATATTCGAGCACTTGCTTCGCCTCGTCCTTGGTCAGGCCTTTCGTCGCTGGCATTTTGCCTCGCCCTTCAACGATCACCTTCATCAGCTCGTCGTCCTTGGCGCCCGCGACTTCCTTCGCCGTCAGGTTGAGGCCCTTTTCTCCCATCGCCTTGATCATCGCCGGATTTCCCCTGCCGTCGGCGCCGTGGCAGCTCAAGCAACGCTTTTCGTAAATGGCCTTGCCCGCCTTCGCATCCGCCGCGACCGCGGGTGACACAGCCGCCGCTAAAGTCCAAAGGCAGGCAGTGCTCAAAAGAAGCGAATTACGTCTCACGTCGTCCTCCTTGTTGAGATGCGCCATTGTAATCTTTGAACTGGAAAATAAAAGAGCCTTCCGCTATGGTGTGAAAGCACCCACTTTTTTGCGTACGAATGCACCGCGGCCAAAGGAGATCGCGTTGGACAAGCAGATCTTCAGTGTCCTCATAATCGTCACGGTTGGCCTCATCGCTTTACTTGTTGTTCGTCCATCGCTCACCGCCTCCCGGGAAGGCAAAATTTTCGCGTTCGTCGCGTTGTTCATTTTGCCGATAGTGGCAACAGTGTACGGAGCCGCTATTCACCTTGAACAGTCAAAAGCGACCCACTTTTGCCTCTCCTGTCATGTGATGGAGCCGTACGGGAAGAGCCTCTACGTTGACGATCCCAGCTACGTTCCCGCCGGCCATTTTCAAAACAACAGGATTCCGCGGGACAAGGCGTGCTTTACGTGCCATACCGACTACACGATGTTTGGCGACGTCAACGCGAAAATCCGCGGCTTGGAGCACCTTTATGTCTATTACTTCAAACAAATCCCCAAGAAACTGGCCCTCTACGAGCCTTACAACAACCGTGAGTGTTTGCATTGCCATGCCGGCGCGAGATCATTCGAGGAAACATCCCCGCACAGAGAAATGCGAGCTCAGCTCACGGCAAACGAAATGTCTTGTCTCACGTGCCACAATATGATCCATAATGTGGCGGATCTCGATAAAGCAAAGTTCTGGAAAGGAGCCGACGAATGACCGAAGAGAGCCCGCGCCTGCAGCGCAAACTGAAAACGGCGGGTTGGCTCATCATCGGTGGTCTCGTCATAGAAGCGACGACGCTGTACTGGTCCAACCCGACGAGCTTCCTTTCATTCATCGGTGCCGGTGGGTTGCTTGTGATGCTGGGTATCGCCCTTTATCTGCTGGCCATTGTCAGTCGATAAGCGTCGCAAACGTGAGCACCCAAAAGCCCTGCAGTCGCCCCGGCTCATTTCGTTGGGCTCACGCTGTACCCGATAACAGTGAAGAGGATCATATAAGCTAGAACAAAAATGCCGATCCAGGTAAAAAATTTTCCGGGTCTTCCGATCGCGCTCTGACGATCGAGGAAAGGGATGAGCGCGAGAAAGAGGCCTCCTAACCCAAAAGCGAGTACACCCAACAGTTCTCCCTCGATCCCGAGAACGTAGCTTGGCAACATTTTGAGAGTTTGGAACATGAACATGAAGTACCATTCCGGCTTGATCCCCGCAGGCGCGGGCTTGAACGGGTCCGCTTTCGATCCCAGCTCCGCTGGATAGAACGCGGCCAGCGCCGCCAGCACGGCGAGCGCCGCGAGCCAGCCCACCAGATCGCGCAACAAGAAGTTTGGGAAAAAGGGCATCGCTGGCCGATTCTTTTCCTCTTCTGTCAGGCTCAAGGGGACGCTGATGCCGTGCCTCTGCACGAGAAAGAGGTGAAATCCCAGCAGCAGAAGCGTCAATCCCGGAAGGACCGCGACATGAATCCCGTAGAACCTCGTCAGCGTCGCTCCGGTCACGTCGTCGCCGCCGCGCAGGAGGCGGCGGAGAAAAGATCCGATCACCGGAATCACGCCCGGAATTTCCGTGCCCACGCGGGTCGCAAAAAAGGCGAGCTCATTCCACGGCAACAAATAACCGGTAAAGCCAAAGGCGAGGGCGAGTCCCATCAGCGCCATCCCGGAAAGCCACGTTAGCTCGCGCGGCCGCCGGTAGCTCTTGAGAAACAGCACGCTGAAGAAATGGACAAAGAGCGTAAAAATCATCAGATTAGCCGCCCAAGAGTGAATCGAACGAATGAGCCAGCCGAATTCCACCTCCGTCATCACGAACTGAACGGACTCGTAAGCCTCTTCAGCGCTCGGGCGATAGTAAAAGAGAAGAAGCGTTCCCGTCGCAACCTGGACGGCGAATAGGAAAAGGGTCATACCGCCGAAATAATACCAGAAGGTGTGGCGGTGAACCGGAACGTGCTTTTTCTTCGCGAGCTCTTCCAGCTCGCTGAGACCGATCCGCTCATCGAGCCAAAGCCAGAGCTTTCTGCGTTGCGCGTTTGAGGCCATCGCCCGGCTAGGCCTTTCCGACGAAGATCTGTTCTCCGCGCGTGTTGACCGTATATTGCTCCAACGGTCGCGGCGGAGGCCCCGCGATATTTTTCCCGTTGAGATCGAAGTGCCCGTTGTGGCAAGCGCACCAGATATGACCGAGGTCAGGGCGGTACTGGACAATGCAAGCGAGATGGGTACACACAGCCGAAAACGCGCGCAGTTCGCCTGCCGGCGTGCGAATGATAATCCCCGGCTGGCTGCCGAACCTAAAGATTTGACCGGAGTTCGGCTTGATATCGGCCGGCTTCAAAGACAACGTCACGCCGCGAGACGAAGACTCTTCGACTCTAGGCGGAATCAAGTAACGGCTGACCGGGTACAAAACCGAGATTAAGAAAGCACCGACGCTGGTCCCGAGAAACCAGTTGAGCAATCTCCTGCGGGTCATCTCATCGAGGTGAATTTCTTTTTCCACAACGACTCTCCGGCAACGACGGCTACGGGCTTCTGCCCCTACGCTCGATCTGCCGAATTTTGAGCACGATCCCGGCAATCACCGCCAGGATGATCGCGACAGACACGGCCAATCCTCTGCGGCGAAACTGAAGTTCCTCCAACGCGCGGATTCCTCTGGCATAGGCCTTTTGAGCAACAGCCAGGCCGGGCGCGACTTCCTTTTTTACGGCATCGACGCTAAAGGCATGGATTGCGGCGCGCGCCTTGACCAGCGCGGTTTTGGCCTCGTTCAGGTCGAATAGCGCTTGGTTCACCGGCATTCCCGCGTGCTCGGCCCTTCTCAGGATCTCGGCGGTCTTCTCATATTCGCCTCTCAAGGAATCGATAAGCTGTCGCATCGCGGCAGCAGTCTGCCCGCCCTTGTCGTCGTTGGAATGACAACCCGCGCATACGGCTCCGTCGCCCAGACCCAGCATATCGTCGCGCGTCTCCGACACGTCGTGATTGCCATGACAGGTGGCGCAGCCCGGAATTCCCAATTGGACAAACACTTTGGCGTGAAAGCTCGTGTTAAAAAGATCGGCGTTTTGCGCGTGACATTGCCCACACACGTTTCCCACCCAGGAAATTCCCGGTGGCGCGGCGCCGTGATTTCCATGACAGTCGTTGCACGTGGGCGCGGAGAGATCTCCCTTGGCGGAAAGGAGCCGCCAATGAACGCTCTTTCTGTACTTGGACAATTGATCGGTGGGGATCTTGTACGGCGCCATATAGTCGGCATTGGCGTGGCAGCCGCCGCATGTTTCGGCGACGCGAAGCGGATGAACCGTTGACCGCGGGTCGGACGGGGGCCTGATCGAGTGCGCTGCATGGCAGCTCGCGCACGTCGCCACCTTGGAATCCGCTCGTTCCTTAAGACGTTGGCCGTGCACGGAGGTGTAGTATTCGGTGACTTGGTCTACCCTCAAGCTTGGATTGTACTGCCTCATGAAGCGCGCGTCCGCATGGCACCGGCCGCAGACTCGAACGATTTGCTCGCCCTTGGGCTTGCCGATGTAGCCCTTCGCGGGATCCATCGCCGTCATACCGGGATCTTGCGCATCGCCTCCATGGCAGGAAATACAACCGAACCCGCGCGCGAAATGGATATCGGACGAGAATTCCTGCACGGGTTTTCCGAGACGGTCCTCGCCGAAATTTTTGTGACACGCAACACAGCTTCCCCCCGCTTCCTGCGCACCGGCTTGCAAAGTCCAACCCATGAGCAAAAGCAGAATCAGACCCCCTACCGTCGCGGACGCCATCTCTATTGACCCACGGCTTTGCGCCCGTCCGACAGAAAAGCGACGATGTCGGCAACTTGTTGCGGCGTCAGTTGGGGCCACTCGACTTTTCGCCGTTGCTCCGGCGTTTCCAAGAGCGCCAGGTGGTTCCAGAGGCCGGAGATAAAGCCGGCCGGCCGATCCAGCCGTTTGATCATGATCAGCCCCGGACGCGTCTCGGCCGGTAAGTTGTGACAGCCGACGCAGCCTTTGGTCGCCATCAACTCTTTGCCTCCAGCCGCGTTCCCTGCTTGGGCAAAGTAGTTGACCGAATAGAGGTAGGCGACAATGTTGGCCATCTCTTCGGCATTCAATTGCGGCGCTTTCACCCCTGCTTCACGCATGGCGTTCAGCATCGCCGGCGCCTTGTTCCAAAGCGCGGC
Organism: Candidatus Acidiferrales bacterium; assembly: GCA_035559995.1. Taxonomy (GTDB): domain Bacteria; phylum Desulfobacterota; class Binatia; order UBA9968; family UBA9968; genus DATMAM01. The sequence goes on along the minus strand of DATMAM010000049.1, from coordinate 32,720 downwards.
CGCGAACTGAAAGAGACTCTGGGGCGCGTTACGACTGTACAGAGGCACTCGTACGCGGCCGCCTTCTCCTTTGGCGCCGTGGCACTCAGCGCAGCGTCGCTCAACAAAGAGTCGCCGTCCTTCCTCCGCGCGGCCGGGCAGGACGTAGATCGGCTCTTCGCGCCTTTGTTGCGCGTGCGATTTCAAAAAAGTGATAAGATCGCGCAGCTCCGTGGCGCTGAAAGTCGGCCTCTCGATCCCCTTGGCGCGCATCGCCTCTGCCATCGCCGGACCGTGGTTCCACATGGCGGCGGCAATCGCTATCGGAGAGCTCGCTTGCGCGACACGATCCAGGTTCGGACCGACCACGCCGCCTACGCCGCCGGCCTGATGGCACACGACACAGCGCTTGGCGGAAAAAAGCCGTTTACCCTTTTGGGAATCACCCGGGGGATCGAAATAATCCAGCGTAGCGAGAAAGGCGATCAGGTCCTCGGCCTCGCGCGCGTCAAGGCGCGGGCGCTGAACCCGCAGCCTGCGTACCTGATCCGCCATCTTCGGAAGGTGATTCCACATGGCGGCGGCGAGATCATAGAATGAGCGGGGTCTTGAAACGGTTTTGAGGTCAGGCCCGACCTTTCCACCCACGCCACCCACCGCGTGACACTTGGCGCATCCCCGGCTTCCAAATACCTGCGAGCCAGCGAGCGGATCTTGCGCGGCAAGACGCGAGGCCGCGCCAAGATTCGATGCAACGCACAAGAGAAACACGAGCAGAGGAGCCGGCTTATCCATGCGAGAAAACAGAAACCTGCATCTCCCCCCGGCCAAAGAAAACAGCAAACGTTTGCCCCCGCGCCATGGAGAAACTCGAGAGCCCGCGCGGTGAAGCTACTTTTTTACCCGCTCGGCTTTGATATCGGCGTCGACTCCCAAACCCAGTGTGATGGGGGGCAGGGAGACATGATGACGGCGGTTGGAGACCTTATCTTCGAAGAGCGCCAGACCGATGTCGTAAACCTTCCCGCGCTCAAGCACGCGGTCGTCCGGATTGCCGGTGTTGAGCCGGCGCTTGAGGTCCACCGTCCACCGGCCGTTTCTCCAGACACCATTCGCCTGAATGTCAGCAGCGCTTCCTGAAGGCTCTTGCAAGACCGGCTGCGGCAAGATGTCCCCCGTCTTGAAGCTAGTCTTCGGATCCAGCGCGACGGCGTTGCGCCCGATGACGAGCGGAAACTTATCGAGCATTTTTGGAAGATCCGCTTCCGGGATGGCGGAAAACCCCGTCTTGCTCGCGTCGTACATCCATGCCGGCTTGGCGGGAGTCGTAAAGACACTTTTCCCGGCGTCGCCCAAACGATACTCTAAAACATAATCGTCTCCCGCAAATCCCAGCGGATTGGAGCGGGCCGCGCGCCATTGCCAGAGATCGAGAAACTTCCCGGCTTTCTTTAACGTCTCCAACTCCGCCGGACTCTTCACCTTGTCCCAAGCGCCCGCATCATCCGAGCCTGTTCGGGTGAGGAGGAGGTATTTCCGAATGTCGCCGACTCTGCGGCCCTTTTCACCCCAGAAAGGATGTGCATTCAACGCCCCTGCGGACGGCTCTCTCGGCATCGCGCGCATGCTGTTGTGGCAAGTGATGAAACAGCCGGCCTGGGAGAATGTAACCTTGGCCCCGTCATAAGCTGGGACCGCATCCCGCTCACCAATCAGGATTGCAAGCCGGTCCTCGTAGCTGGGGGGGATTTTTTTCTTGAGCGCATCGGGCTTGGGCCCGCCCCAATAGCTCCAAGTCTTACCGTCATACCGCCAGAGGGTGTGCGTTACACCCGGCTCTTTGGCGTCCCACTGAAAGCGAAAGTAGATATACTCGTCGTCAAACGCCGCCTTGACAGCAAGATGGACGGTGGGGCGTTTACCAGGGATCGGATCGGGCTCCAGTTTGGCATGCTTGACCAGACTGGGTCCTAACTTCTGAGCTCCACCCAGCGGATTGTGGCAAGTAGCGCAGTCCATGCCTCCTTTGAGGGGCTCGGCCCCCGGATGCGCTGGACTTGTCAGAAACTGCCATGAGCTTTGGGCCGGATAAAAGAGAGTGATCGTCCTCGCCGGGATTGCTTCCCAGTCGCCCGTGAAAGCGACTTCACGAGGGGCTTGGGAGAGGGAAACCACAGCGCACGTAGCGAGGACCGCACTGGCCACAAGACCAGCAACAAGCACCATCAATCGTTTCATCGCGATCCTCCCCGGGAAAGAACATCGCGGGAAAATGATTTTCCGCTTTTTGTCCGTGCATCTTTGTTTCAGTCAGCCGCTGCATTTTAAACGTTCAGGAACGAGATAGGGACCGGAAGAGCACTATTTGGCGAACGATCTCATGTGTTCCAGAACTTGCTTCTGCTCCTGCTTGGACAGGCCTTTTCCCGATGCCGGCATCTTTCCTCTGCCCTGAGTGATCACCTTGAGGAGCTCGTCGTCGCCTTTCTGCGCCGTCTCCTTCGTCGCGATGTTCAGGGCCTTTTCTCCGAACGCCTTCGCCATCGCCGGATTGCCCTTGCCGTCGGCGCCGTGGCACGAGGCGCAAAGCTTCTGGTAGATCGCTTTGCCGTCCTGCCCTTCACCGGCAAAAACAGGCAACGTCATCCAAAGGAATAGCCCGCCCGCTACCAATGCGTTTTTGATCACAACCGCTGCTCCTCCTAAAATTTGAATCTCAAGCCGAGGAAGCCGATGTGCGCTTCATAAGGCCTTTTGATCTGATCCCCAAGGAAAATCGACCGTTGCACGTTCGCGCCGGTATCGACGTCGCCCATCCACGGTTTCATGATATCGACTCCGAAATCTTTGCCCGTGAAGCGGCTGTAGAAGTAACCGAATCTTAGCGCCAGGTTCTTGTGGAACTGATATTCCAAGCGAACGAGGAGTTCCTGCCAACGATTCGTTACCGCAGGGTAGTCCGACGCCCTCGTGCAACCCGCGCAGGTGCTGCCGCTGGCCCTGACCAGACTGTTGCCGCCGGAATAAGTGTACTGGACCCGAAGCCCGAGAAGGTCCTCGATGAGCCGCCAATCCGTGCCGAAGCTCACGGTATGGATCTGATCCCGCCCGCGGCTGCGCCAGAGTCTGTCTGGATTGGCCTCGGGCGTTTGCGCCGTGCTGGTTCTCTCCATCGCTCTCATCTTCCAGTCAAAGCGCTCCCAGTTGTAATCGGCAAAAACCGTGAGCCACTCCAATGGCGCGTACGCGAACCCTATCGAGGGGCTATAGTTGACGTCGTTTTGGACGCCGATCTCCGAATTGGGAAAGCGGTCGAGGTTGAAGTCAAAGCCGCCGTAGATCGTGAGATTTTGCCGCGGTGTGACCTGAGCGAACAAGCTGTACTTGTCTTTTTTGCGCGCGGCCTCGTCGAATTTTCTTAATGCCTCGAGAAACTCCTCCCGGAGATCCTCGGGCGCCTCGAAAGCGTACACGACGACATTTCGTCCCGCGTCGTAATCATGCGCGTCGCGCAGGAACCGCTTGTAGCTCATGCGCACCAGCAGCCAATCCGTCGGCGTTAAATCGATCGCCGGACCGAAGATGTGCTCGTCGGAGTCGAGCACCTCGCGGCGCTCGCGATGCATTCTTTCCCAGACATACCCGAACTTGGCCGTCAGCCAGCGGTTAAACCGGTAGCCAGCGTCGAAGCCAACATTCTGTTTGGAATAGGAATAGGGGAAGGAACTCAAACCTAGCCGGGTTGCCGTGCCTTGATCGTTAACGATAATGCCGTCTTCGAACCGAACCCGCTTGCTGCGGTTATCAAAATCAAAAAACCGGTAATAAGCTTTTAGATCCACGCCCGGAATCAAGCTGTTCGTTAACGTCGCGTTGACCATAAGAGGGCGTACGTCGCCGTCGAGGTCCTTTCGCGGAAGCGCCGGCTGCGCAACCGCGCTGTTGATCGTAAAAGGCAGAAAATGATCGTTTTGCAGTCTCCACCCGTACGACGCCGTTCCCACAAAACGCGTCTTCAACGGCAGCGTCGCCGCTCCCGAGAGAACAAACGTGTGCGCCTGGTTGCTCGGGTAGAGGTCGATCCGACCCTGACACGGACCGCCGGTGCCGTTGGTCACGTAGGCGGCTGTGGAGGTGCAGGGACCCGTAACGACTCCGCCAACTTCATTCGTGAGATTGATCGGGTTGTCCCAGACCAAGGCATTCACGTTGTTATGGAAAAGAGACCCGTTGTATTTGAGCCCGACCGACCAGCCTTTACCCGCGTACTCTCCTCCCAGTTCGATGTTGTGAGTCTGGTAATCGATGGGCTCGGGAAGTTCGCTAATATTGTAGCTGCCCGGGCTGGGTCCATTGATCGCGCCAAAAGCTCTCTTTCCTGAAGCGTTCCACGAAGAGTAGCCGGCCGTAAAATTCCAGCCAGGGGTGGGGGTGTACCGAACTCTCAGCCGGCCGATGCCGTTGAAGAGCTTCAGTTTGAGCGGGCTTGCGTTGTCAGTCACCCAGGCGTTTACGGCGGCTCCCGCCGTCGTGTCCGGCTTCGTCGCCAGGGTGTATCTGCCATTGCCGTTGTGCGAGTACGGCGTGCGCGCTGTGCCGTCGCTGAAAAAGTGCGGGATTTGATCCCATTCGAATTCCACGTCGAGCAGCCCGTAGCGACCGAAGCGCAACTTATAATTCTGGTCATCGCGGCCGAGCTTGGAGGAGTCGAACTCCAGATAAAAATCCTCCTTTTTTGCTCCGATCATAAACTGCAACTCGGGGACAATGACGCTCTCGGGGATATCCCGATACTCCTCAAATTTTGAATCATCGCCGTTTTTCTTCCGGGGCAGTCCGCTCACCTCAGCGGAGCCGCTGGCGATAAAATCGCCGAACTCGACCTGAGCCCAAGCCGGCATGAGAGAAGAACAAAAAAACGCCAAGGCCACTGTCCCAATCGCTATTTTTCTTGTCCTCATAAACCAGCCCTCTAGCGGGTGAAACGGTATCCCGCCGGGTGATTCGAGCCGTGGACCTGGCTATGGCAGTTCGTGCAGCTCCGGTTGAAGAAGAAAACCGACTTGGCCCCGCGCGGAGTCCCCGGGTGACGCGTCGCGATATGGCACTGGGTGCACAGTCGGGGGTCGGTAACCTTCAACAACCTGTCATTGACGGAGCCGTGCGGCTCGTGGCAGTTGGCGCAGTTCTCGAGCACCGGCGGGTGTTCCCAGAGGAACGGCCCCCGCCTCTCGGCATGGCAGCTATAGCAGTTCTCATTGACGCTGGTTTGCCGCAGCATGGCGGGGTTCGGCGTCCCATGGGGGTTGTGGCAATCCGTGCAAGTCATTTTGCCTTCGCGCAGCGGCATGTGCGAAGAGCGCATGAGCTGCGCCTTGCGCTGCAGGTGGCACTGCCCGCAGACCTCGGTCTGCGCGCGCTTGTTGAAAAATGGCGTGCGGTCATCGGTCTTGGCTAATTGAAAGCGGTCCGTCGTTTTTTCCATCAACGTGTGGCAGTTCACGCACGCAAGCCCGCGCATCGCGTGCGGGCTTGCCTGCCAGTACGTCTGTGCCCCGCGCTCGTGGCACTGTAGACACGGGGCGTTTTGGACCTCCGCCGATTCTCCCGAGCCTTTGCGGAAGGTGATCATTCCGCCGACACCTTTGCCTCCGCCGGCGGCTACATGACTGCTTCCCGGACCGTGGCAGTTTTCGCACGCCTGCCTTTCTTGATCGTTGCGCGGGTTAAAAAGAAAAATTTTGCCCATCAAGGTCTTGGAAAATTTTTCAAACTGCGGGGCATGACAGGCTTTGCAAACCTCGTTGCCAACATAGGCGGCGGGCTTCTCAGGGGCGGCGCTCTCTGCTGCATGGACTACAGCGATCGCAAAAAGGTGGAAAACCAGCAGAGCCGTTATCGCGGTGGGTCGCTTCATGCTTTCAACCTCTTTGTTCGTCCACGGCAGGATTCGCTGGCGAACGAGCGCGCGGCGTCGGTAGCTTCGAGCGTTCCAACAGCTGCGCGTGCGTTCGCGTCGTGCGGCAAAACAGAATGGGATGACAGTGGGAATCTAGGGCGACGCGCCGGAGTAAAGTTCGGCTTTGGGTCTAATTCCATGGAGTACAGCGACGCCAAACTGACCAGATGTAAGCCCGAGCGCGACTGCACGGAAAGCGAATCGCTTTCCGCGCGTGCCTCCACAAGGAGGCGGTTACGTTTATAATTTACAATCGCGGTCCTTGTCTAGTGGCCAAACGGCCCATTGTTGCAACTCCGCCTGTGTTCCATGGTCGTAAGGAGAACTAAATTATTCGTTGTCTCACCGCATAAACCGCGGCTGCGACGCGGTTCTTCAAGGAAAGCTTCTCGAGAATATTTTCGAGATGTCTTTTTGCCGTGGCGGGGCTGATGCAAAGGGTCGCGGCGATCTCCTTATTGCTCTGGCCCTTCGCGAGAAGTCTAAGGACTCTGATTTCCTGTTCCGTCAACGGCCTCGAGCTGTTTGGCTGACTCCGCATAGCAGGACTTCCATTTCTGTTAACGCATGGCACGAATCCCTGTTTGCCTGTTCGCAATCTCGATGCCAGCAAAATGCGACGCGAGCTCAACGAAGTCGCGCCCAGTTTCGCAGCGCTGTGAAATAGATCGCCCAGAAATCGCAAGCCTGCGAAAAGCTCGCGCCGGAAGGCCCCGGTTGAGCCTCTGCCGGCCGGCGGTTCGGATTCGAAGGAAAGCTCATCTCTTCAAGTCCAAGTCGAGGGTTGCCACCTGACCTTCGCGGACCAGCTCAAAGGGAATTCTTCTTGTACCGAAATCCGGATGCCACACTTCCAAGACGTACTTGCCCAACGGAACATCGCTCAATTGATAGCTCCCGTTCTTGCTCGTGGCGCTGAAGAAAGGATGAGTTTTTACCACAACGAAAGCTTCCATTTGCGGGTGGACGTTGCATAAGATTCTGACGACGCCTGCCTTATCGAAGCTCACACTACGGGTGTGTTTGGGCGGGTAGAGCCCGAGGTTAAACTCTTTTGCCTCCGACGCTGAGTAGACGTTATGCCAGGTATTGTCGTTATTGGGGAAATCCACTGTGGTTCCGACGACGACCGGCAAGACTCGCGGAATGAACTTCATGTCGCGCTGGTCCATCATCGCGTTCTTCGGCTTGGTTGGCTTCGCGCTCTCCTGGCGAATCCCCTCGACAGATACAACCGCATCCGCAGTGGGTCTGCCTTTAATTGTGATCGTTCCCTTGACGATCCCGACCTTGTCGGCTGACTGCGCCGCCAGCCCCGACGCACAGGCTCCGATCAGAAACGCGATCGACAAAACAGCGGCCTTCATTTTTTGCCCCCCCGCGGCAGCGACAGCAGAAAGTCCGCCGTGCTCACCGCCCCGCTCCGGATCTCCACCTGCTTTTCTTGGGTTCCGAGACTCTCGTGCCAAACCCTTACGCGATAGTTTCCCGGCGGAATATCGCGAATGTCGTACTCGCCGTAGAGATCGGTAACAGCATGATAGGGATGCTCCGTAACCACAACGTAAGCGCTCATCCACGGGTGAATCTCGCAGACGATCTTGGTAACGCCGGTACTGACCAACGGTTTACGGCTCACCTTGCCCGGATAGAGGCCGACGTTGAATTGCGGCTGGCCGGTGAAGAGCGCGTGCGCGGTGTGCAGAATGGGATCGGTATTCTTGAGAACCAGCCACTGCCCCACGCTGGCAACCTGCACGTGAGGCACGAACCGGCACTTGATGTTGTCGAGCTCGTGCACGATTTCCCGCTCCACCGCCACTCCTTTGCTAACGCCTTCGAGCGTCACCACAGCGTAGCGGAGTCCGTTCTCCCTTCCCACCGCCAGGCTTTCATTGGGAACGCTGCCGCAGAAATCTTTCGCTTTGGTGACTTGCAGCGGCGGGAGTTTCGGGACCTGCCCTTGGAATTTCACCGTGCCCTTCACCGCGCCGCCGTTCGCGACCGCGATCTCTTCGTAAGATAAACTTTTTACAGGCGAGAAAACGAGGACTAAAAGCAGGGCCCAGCCGTATCCGCTCTTGCGCGCTGTCTCAGTCGTCATGCGGCAACTCCTTTTTGTCGTCTGGCGAGAACTCCACCGGATTTTTGACGGCGTGAGTGTAGCAAAAATTCGAAAAATAATCCGCAAAAATGACCGCGGCTTCGTCCAAAGCGTCATTGTTTGACGATCAACACCGGGCACGTAGCGTAGCGCAGCGTCTTTTCGGCAACGCTCCCGATGAGAAAGCGCTTGAAGCCCGTGCGCCCATGGCTGCCCATGACGATCATCGCGGCGCGAAATTTTTTGGCCTGACGCGCAATGGCCTCTGCCGTGTCCGCCGCGCGCACCAGAACGAGACGATAGTCGCTGGCCTGAAGCCGCTTTCGCCGCACCAGCCGGGACAGGTTTTCACGCGCATTGCGCTCCATCAAACGGTAAAGATCGAACGCCATCCGGTCCGCCGGAAAAACCAGCGTCGTGGGGATCACGTGAAGCAGAACAATCTTCCCCTTGCGCTCGCGGGCGAGCGTGACGGCGTGATCCAGCGCGCTCTCCGCCACGGGCGAGAAGTCAACCGCCACGAGATACGTTTTCGCAGCAGCCATCGCGTCCTTCCTTTCAAGAGATATCAGCGCAGGCCGGCGAGTTCTTGCAGAATCCGCCAGTTCTGCAGCCGGTCTTCTTGCGCCGCCAGCAGCATGTCGGAAGGGTTCCCTTGCGAATCGAACTGCTGGGCGAATCTCCCCTCGCCGCGAGCGAAATCGATGAACGTGAACGGCTTTTCGCTTTTCGGCGGCGTCCACCAGTCTTCTTTCTGAGCGGGATTGCCCACCAGACTCAAGCGCTCGCGAATCCTCTCGCCTTTGCGCGGATGATAGATAAAAAGCGGGAACGCGCGGCTTTCCACCGCCATTTTCGCCCGCCGGGCCGACATGCAATCCGGCACCCCATGCTCGGGTTGGCAAGTCGCGTAGACGTTGATCACCGCGGGACCGGGATAGGCGTTGGCCTCCATGACGGCCTTGTAGAAGTGGTTGATGTGCGCTGGGGTGGTTTGCGCCACGTAGACATCCGGATGCATGAGACAAATCTGCGACAGCTCTTTGCGCCGCTCCCGCTTGCCGCGCGAATGTTTGCCGAACGCCGCCATCTTGGCTTCCTGACCCGAGAAAGACGCGGTCGAGGCTTGCCCTCCGGTGTTGGAATAAACCTGGGTATCCAGAACCATCACATTGATATCCATGCCGCTCGCGAGCATCCGGCTCAGGCTCTGAAAGCCGATATCGTACATCGCGCCGTCGCCGCCGATCACCCAGAGTTTTTTGTTCTGCCAGCCCATCTGATCCCAGCGGGCGCGAATCCCCATGGCATCCGCCGGCGCATTCTCGAACAACGAGTTCGTCCACGGAACCAAGTACGGGTTGTACGGATAGGTGGAGCCGTAAACCGTATTGCAACCGGTCGCGGCGACAATGCCGATATTTTCCGGCTGGTATTCGAAGCCCGTTGCGGCGAGCAGCATGCGGATTGCGGTCGCTTCGCCGCACCCCATACAGGAGCCCGCGCCGCCGACATAAAGCAGCGCCGATTCTTCCGCCAGCATGAAATCCGCGAGCGCGCGCTCGTTGATATAGGCTTTGGGCGTGGGCCCGAGCTTGCGGAAGAAGTCAAACGCCGAACGGTATCGGGGCAAGGTTTTATCGTCCTTCGCGACCATCTTGAGCGCGTGATAGTCCAGCGCGTCACAAACCTCCACGCATTCGCCGCACCCCTTGCACTTCGTGGGATCGATAAAGATGCCGAACAACGCTCCTTCCGCGCCGTTCTTCTGCGGAACGTCATAGTACTTGCGCGTGCGCGCCCAGTGCGAGCGCACCGACGCACGCTCGTCCTCGTCTTGCAGTTGCGCGAGCCCCTGCTCGACCTTCGAAGCCGGGATCGCCTTCGCGAGAATCGCGGTATCCGGGCACTCGGTCACGCAGGTCATGCAGCCGACGCACTTCTCCCAAATGAATTCGGGGATCTCCGGCGCGATGTAGCTGAAGTCGCGGAGCGCGCCCGTTCCCGGTGGAATCAAACTGCGCGCCACGCCGAGATCGGCGGGTAAAATCGCCGCACCTTTGCCCTCCTGGTAAGCGCCGATGATGCGCCGGTTGAAGTCGTCCACATACCGGTTCAGGTCCAGCTCGAGCAAATGCGAATCGGCGAATGTGGCTTCATGCGTTTCCATCGCCTCGCCCGGGCGCTTGATGCCGGGCGCCAGCGTGACCTCAGGAACCTCAGTTTCGAACGGGTTAAAAACGGCCTTTTCTTCTCTCACTTAGGTCTCTCCCGATCGTCGCTGCGTCTGGCCAAATCCGTAACGGAGAGAATCCCCACGGGCCGCAGCCGGCCTTCAATCTCCTCAACGACCACCAGCCTGTGTATCCGCTTTTCCTGAAGCTTCCGCGCCGCTTCCCGGATTGAAGTCTGTGGGGAAACGCTGAGGACAGGCTTGCTCATGAGGTGCTCGGCAGTCATGCCGCGCCAATACTTCAGGTAAGGCTGGACGAAGCGCGCATTGACCAGATCGGTCCGGGAGACCACGCCGATGGCTTCGCCGTCGTCATCGGTGACGACGAGCGCGCTGATGTCGTTGGATTCCATGATGTCAGCGACCTCTTGTACCGGAGTATCCGGCCGGCAGCTAATCACGCCGGCGTGCATCCAGTCGCGAACGGTTTCCGTATCCATGCGCTTGCTCCTCTATCTTTCGCCGCGGAGGCGCTGAGGACAGAGCCGCGGTGAAACCCGCATCTTTGGCCCGCAGCGGTCGTTACGCGGCCGCGTAGATCACCTCACGCGGAATCTCCACGACTTCGCTCCGGCCGCGCTTCACCGCCGTCAGGTTCTCTTGCACGACCTTCTCGCCCCGCTTGCCGAAAAACTTGCGCAGAGACTTTTCCACCGCCGCATAAACCTGTTCGTCGCTCAAGCCGCGCTCGGCGACCAAAGGAGCCGCGCGCAAGAAAACGCCCAGCAAAACAATTCCCTGCATGCGCTGCGCCAGCTCCGGCCGGCTGGAGACCTCCTGCGCCACCTTCGCGGCGTCGAGAGCGAGAACCCGCACCCGGTTGTGGCGGATATAATTTTGCGCGCGCGCCGGGATTGACTTCCAAACTTCCGCCGGGTCCGCACTCTGGTGCTGCACGAAAAGCGTTCCGCCTGGCGTCAATCCTTCCAGAGGGTTTCCCAAGTTGAAGGCGGCGACGTTGTTGAGCGACACGAAATCGACGCGCTTCAACTCGGTGTGAGCCCGGATGGGCTCTTCGGCGACCGTAAGAAAGTAGGTTGTCGGCAGGCCTTTCTTCTCCGACCCGTACATCGGATACGCCTGCACCCGAAGTTCAAAGAGGTCCGCAACGATGGTGGCGATCACTTTATTGGTCGTCACGGAACCATAGCCGCCGATCGAGTGTCCGCGCATCGAGAACGCGCCTCTGGGGCGGACATCGGGCTCGGGCGCTGGCGGCAGCGCCAATTCGTGTTTGATCCCCAGGGCAAAGATGCGCTGCGCTTTTTCTTCCCGCAGGTGTTCAAGAGCAGCCACGAAATCGCCGGGTCGAATGTCCCGGCCGCCCAGGCCCGCCACACCCGAATAAATCACCGGCACCCGCGCGATCCTCGGATAGCCGGGAGCTCCCGACAGCGCATCCGCAAAGGCAGCTTTGATTTCCGCGGTCAAAGGATTGGACTGCGCCGCCGGATTGTCCATTCGCTCGATCACCGCGAAGGCTTTGAGACGCTTCAAAGCCCTTACGATTTGAGGTCCCGGAAACGGCCGGAAAGAGGTGACGTGCAGGGTGCCGACTTTGACGCCCTCCTTCTCTCTCAGGTAGGCGGCCGTCGCGCTCGCCGTTTCGCAGAGGCTTCCCATCCCCACGAAGGCGTAGTCGGCATCCTCCAACGCGTACGAGTCGATCATGCCGTAGCGGCGCCCCGTCAACGAGTAAAATTCGTCCATGACCCGGCTCATGATTCCGGGAATTCGCTCGTAAAAGAATCTCTGCGCGAATTTCCCTTTCATGTAGCTGTCTTGATTTTGCACGACTCCGCTCATGATCGGGTGTTGCGGATCCATCAGATTGCGCAACCGATGCTCGCCGTTGGGATCGCCGACGAACTGTTTCATCAGCTCGGGTTCCGGGAGCCGCAGGCTCTCGATGGTGTGCGTGGTGAGAAATCCGTCCTGAATGTTCAAGAAAGGCGTTTCCGACTCCTCGGCAACGCGCCGCGATATCAGGGCGAGGTCCGCGGCTTCCTGAACATTTCTCGCAAACAGCATCCCCCACCCGCAATCGGCAACCCCCATGACGTCGTCGTGCCCGACGTGAATGTTGAGGCTCTGCGAGGTGAGAGCCCGCGCGCCGATGTGAAAGACCACGGGCAGGCGCTTGCCGGCGATCACATGCAACACTTCCTTCATGAGAACGAGTCCCTGTCCCGAAGTAAAGTTCGCGACCCGCCCACCAGCCAGCGCGAAGCCTTCGCACGCCGTGGCGGAGCTGTGCTCCGACTCCGGTTCCAAAAACACCAGAGGCTCGCCCCAGAGGTTCCTTTGCCCGTTAGCGACAGCCAACTGGTACCCGCCGCCCATATTCGTCGAGGGCGTAATCGGGTAGGCGCAGGCGCCTTGAGTGATGTTGGTTTCCACCCATACGACGGCCTCAGAGCCGTCGGCGGCGCTAGGAATACCGGGAAACGGAAACGCCCGCTTCGCTGCCATTTCAATTTTCATTTATCGCCCGCCGCGCTCGAGATGAGCGCGTCTTCGCTAACGGCTAGGCGAGCAATGCTGATGCCATGAGAAAGCGCAATAAAATTGCCGGCCCCATCATCTTACAATCGCAGATGTGAGAAGAGCGAGGGATCGGGACTCGCAAAAATGCGAAGCACAGGGAGTTAACCGCGAGTGCTCGCGGGGATCAATACTCCCACGCGGAGGCGTTTCTCCCCGGAGCCGCCGAGGCTTGGCGATAAAGCATTGACGTGGTCCGAGAGACGCTATATTTTTTTGGCGCGCTGGCCTCGCGCACGTTTGGCGCGCCAACCGTGCCTTCCATTGCGTCAGCGGACCCGTCATCGATTTGAGACCCGCATGAAAGTTGGGCGGAACGTTGTCGAGCATTTCCCGACAGCAACCTTGGCAGCTCCGATCCTGGCCGGTGCGCTCGGAATGGCGATCGGAATCGGAGCCTATACTTTCGTCTATGCGAAAGGAGCCTCGTATTTGACCGACCGCCCCGAGGCCTGCGCGAACTGTCACATCATGCGAGATCATTTCAACGGCTGGGTCAAGTCCAGTCATCGTCAGGCTGCCGTGTGCAATGATTGCCATACCCCGACGGGCTTGATGGCGAAATATCTGGCCAAGGCCTCCAATGGCTTGCGGCATTCGTGGGCATTCACCGCGGGAACTTTTCCGGAACCGCTGCGAATCAAGCCACACAATCGTTCGATTGCGGAAGAGAAATGTCGCGCGTGTCACGGAGATATTGTCGAGGCGATCGATCCGTTTCATGAAAAAGGCAAGGCCTTGCAATGCACCCGGTGTCATGCGGCGGTAGGCCATCCGTCATGATGGCCGGAAGGGCTTGGGCGCGAGACGAGAGGTATCCGCATGGCGGAAAAGGGTAGACGCTGGGCTTGGATTACGGGCGCCGGAGTTATCGCCGCATTGGCTGCCGCAGGCGGCGCGGCTCTTCTCGTCAACATTATGGAGCGGAAACTCGAAGCACGAAACCCGTTTTACCGCGTTGTGGAACTTACCGATGAAACCGACGATCCGGCTGTCTGGGGAAAAAACTTTCCATTGCAATACGACGGCTACCGGCGCACGGTCGATCAGGTGCGCACGCGTTTTGGCGGCAGCGAGTCGGTTCCGCGGACGCCAACTGAGCGCGATCCGCGTTCCGTGGTGGCACAGTCCCGTTTAGAGGAAGATCAGCGCTTGAAGGTCATGTGGGCGGGATACGCTTTTGCGAAAGACTTCCGCGAAGACCGCGGCCATGCTTACATGCTGGAAGATCAGACTTTCACCGAGAGGCAGCTCGTCGTCAAGCAGCCGGGAACCTGCCTAAACTGTCACGCGTCGACGTACGTAGCCTACAAAAAAGCCGGCGGAGGGGACCTGGTCAAAGGGTTTGAAAGACTCAACGCCCTTCCTTACCCAGAGGCGCGCAAGCTAGTCACGCATCCGGTTTCCTGCATCGACTGCCACGCGCCTGACACGATGCAGCTGCGCGTCACGCGGCCTGCCTTTATCGAGGGCATGCGAGCTTTAAAGGAATCCCAAGGAATACAAGATTACGATGTCAACGCCGCGGCCACACGGCAGGAGATGCGCAGTTTTGTCTGCGGCCAATGTCACGTCGAATATTACTTCCAAGGCCCGCAGAAGCGGCTGGTCTATCCCTGGGCAAAGGGCCTGAAAGTGGACGAAATTCTAGCCTACTACGACGCAGCGGAGTTCAAAGACTGGACTCACGCGGAAACGGGGGCGCCGGTGCTCAAGGCACAGCATCCCGAGTTTGAAATGTGGAACCAGGGCGTCCACGCGCGCTCGGGGGTTGCCTGCGCGGACTGCCATATGCCGTACAAGAGAGAAGGAGCGCTGAAGATCAGCGATCATCACGTGCGCAGTCCCGTGTTGAACATCAACCGCGCCTGCCAGACCTGCCACAAGTTTCCCGAGGGCGAGCTGCGCTCGCGAGTCGAAACCATCCAAGAGCGGACGTTTCGACTGCGCAACCTGGCAATGGACGCGTTGCTCGACCTGATTGCCGATTTGAAGGACGCCCGCGCGGCGGGAAAGGATGAAAAGCGGCTGGTCGTGGCCCAGCGCTTTCAGCGCAATGCGCAGTTTCTCCTCGATTTTGTCGAGGCGGAAAACTCCATGGGATTCCATGCGCCGCAGGAGGCGGCGCGCGTTCTCGGCGAGTCGATCAACTATTCACGGAAAGGTCAGATCGCGTTGCGCGATAGCGCCAAAAAGTAGCGCGCCCGCGACGTCACTGGATTGAACACCGTTGCTAGGCTGGCGCCCGATTCGTTAGTGGGCCGCGTGCTGTGCGATATTAGACGCTGCCTTCGGTTCTATGATGACGGGGACCAAAAGGCCTCCCGGATACTGCCCATCGTTCGTGACGTGCGGAACGACGTGGCAATGAAACAGCCACAGGCCGGGGTTCGTCGCGGTAAAGACCAGGTCGTATCTTTCACCGGGACCGATCAGCAGGGTATCCTGCTCTTGGTGAACCTCCAGCGGCCGCCCATCCCGGTGAGTAACCACAAACGAATGACCGTGCAGGTGCATCGAGTGCGCTTGGTAACCGACGTTAATGAGTCGCACGCGCACTTTTTCGCCGGCCGCGAGCTTGATCGGTTCCGCTGCGGGAAACGATTTGCCGTTCACCGTGAAATAATTCGCCTGCTGGATCATCGCCGGGTGCGCCATAGGCTCTTGATCGCCGTGCTCGTTGACGTACCAATCGTCCAGGAGAAGAACTGTTTGTTTGTCGACTTTCGGTTCGGATGTTTTGTTTTTTGGCTCGACAATCAAAACGCCAACCATTCCCAAATCGATATGCTGCGGCGAGTTGACGTGGCAGTGGTACATGTGCGTCCCGGCGGGCTCGGCGACGAACTCATAGGTGCGAGTCTCGCCCGGTTTGACTTCAAGGTGGTGCAGATGTCCGTATGCCACGCCGTCCATTTCGTTGGGGACGTTTAGTCCATGGAAATGCAGCGTATGGTTGGAGGTATGTTTGTTCGTGAAGCGCACCCGCACCAGGTCGCCCTCCGTTACCCACAGCGTCGGGCCGGGAATCTGTTCATTGAATGCCCAGGCCATTACCTTCGGACCTCCGGGATAGAGCTCGTGCTCGATTTCCGAGACCGTGATGGCAAACTCTTTGATCGGCCGCTGAGAAGCAGTAACTTTTCCGAATTGCTGGCTTCCAACGATCGTCATAACCGCTGTCGCC
Organism: Candidatus Acidiferrales bacterium; assembly: GCA_035559995.1. Classification (GTDB taxonomy): domain Bacteria; phylum Desulfobacterota; class Binatia; order UBA9968; family UBA9968; genus DATMAM01. The sequence goes on along the minus strand of DATMAM010000049.1, from coordinate 16,714 downwards.
GCCAGCCCTAAACCTACGCTCCAAATCCGTCCTTTCTTCACTGGAAATCCTCCCGTCTGTGCTCTTTGTGGCGCGGAGCGGCGCAAACCCCATGCCACAGATTCGCGGAGTTTGTTCCCTTATTGGAGCATGGTTTTTTCTCAAAAAAAGGAAGGATCACCGGGAAAATTCGCGGCAGTAGGAAAAACCCGCGCTCCATGGGGCCCAAGTAGCTCGACTTGGGCCTGGCACGTGCGTTGCCATACGTACACTAGCGAAATTTCGAGCGAGGTCAGCCTATGTTCACCGACAAAATCGAGCAAAGAGACTTTGCAAAAATGGACCCGGAATATCAGGAACTTCTGGGACGGGTGTTGACGATTCAGTCAGACTGCGAGATCGGCGGGCCGCACCTTTACGTCGAGAAAATCCTTCCGTCCGCGCCGACGAAGATGGACCAGCTCATCGTCGCGCGCACCGCAGCCGAGGAAATCGATCACTTCCGCAAGTTCGCCCGGATCGCGGGCGAAATCGGCGTTGACGTTTCTTTCGTTCTCAGCATGCCCAACCAGAAGCGTTATGTCGAAGCTTTCCGTGGCCTGATCGCAACTTGGGAGGACTTCGCCGTATTCGGCTTCTTGATTGATCGCGTCGGGCGCTACCAGCTCGAAGAATTCTATGACTGTAGCTACCTGCCGTTGCAGAGAATCCTTCCCGAGATCGTGCAAGAAGAGCTCGGCCATATCGAGTACGGCGCCAATAAAACGGCGGAGCTTATCGAAAAGGGGGACGAAAGCAGAGAAAAGGTACAGAAGGCTCTCGATTTTTGGTATGTCCGCGCTCTCGATATGTTTGGTCGCTCCAACTCGTGGAGATCCGAGCGCTATCGCTATTGGGGGCTCAAGCGGCGCAGCAATGAACAGGCAAGAGAAGACTACATGCGGGAAGTGAACCCGCTGATCGAACAACTGGGATTAAAGGTTCCCGATCCCCTGCAAGGTCGAAAGTACCTGTAGTCGCAGATTGGAGGACCGTATGGAACCGGCACAGGACGCAGAAAAGCTTGACGAGCATCTCAAAGAAGTCGTTCGCGCGCTCCATGGCGCCGTGAACTGGGCGTTGACGCATCAGAAGGATACCGAGGCCGTGGACAAGGCCGTTCACGACTGCAAAGAAATCCTCGATGAAATTATGGAAGGCAAAGTCCAGGAGTGGCTCAACTGAGCCGCTCCGGAGTTCTGCCTGCAAGGCGGCGCGGCGTGTTGCTCCCGGGACCGGCGCTGCCGCGCCGCCGTCGACCGCGCCCAGCAGCGCAATGAAAACCGCCGGAAACGTAGTGAGAAACAAACAAGCTCCATCACCTATCGCCGCGATCGCCAAGGAGCCGCCTGCGCGAGTCAGCACTTGCCGCCTGAACGCGGGCTTAAAAAGCCTCGAAGAATCCCTTTTTCGGCGACCGGGTCCCCGCGTCAATATGAAAACTGGGATCCGGTGAACAGCAGGGCTCGCTGATAACAGAAGCTCGGGACTGGCCGCGAACCGACCGGACCGATTGACAGCAAAGCCTTGCGTCTGGCGCCGTTGGGATCGAGCGACCGGTTCCGCTGAAGTTTTTCGCCCCGCGTTTACCGCCAACCATGCAAAACCACTTCGATTCGGATCCCAAGAGCGGGCTCTCGACCGCGGCCGCGCGGCAGCGGCTCCTGCAGGAGGGTTACAACGAGCTTCCAGCCGCGAAGCGGCGCGCCACTTTCGCCGTTGTGCTTGCGGTGGCCCAGGAACCGATGTTCCTGCTGTTGATCGCGAGCGCCGTCATCTATCTGGCGCTAGGCGATACGCGCGAAGCGTTGATTCTATTTTTTTCGGTCTTGGTCGTCGTCGGCATTACCGTTTTTCAGGAGCGCAAGACGGAGCGGGCGCTCGAAGCGCTGCGTGATCTCTCGAGCCCGCGTGCTCTCGTTGTGCGCGACGGCGAACAAAAACGAATTGCGGCCCGCGAAGTCGTGCGCGGTGACCTTCTGATCCTTACCGAAGGTGATCGGGTTCCCGCCGACGCGGCGCTGCTTTCCTGTAACGATCTGATCGTGGACGAATCGCTGCTGACCGGCGAATCGGTGCCCGTGCGAAAGGCCGCCTGGGACGGCTCGCAAAGATTCGCCCGCCCGGGCGGAGATGATTTGCCGTTTGTCTATGCCGGGACCGTGCTGGTCCAGGGCCGCGGCGTCGCGCGGGTGCTCGCGACCGGAGCGCGCACGGAAATGGGCAAAATCGGCAAGGTGCTCCAGGCTGTCGAGCCTGAAGAGACGCTGCTGCAAAAAAAATCCGGCCGTTTCATCCGGAGCTTTGCGGTCGTCGGAGTTTCGCTTTGCGCCGTGGTCGTCGTTCTTTACGGGCTCACCCGAGAGAGCTGGATGGACGGATTCCTCCTCAGCATTGCCTTCGCCATGTCCCTTCTACCGGAGGAGATTCCGGTCGTTCTCACCGTCTTTCTCGCTTTGGGAGCCTGGAGGATGTCGAAGCGGCAGGTCCTGACCCGCCGCATACCCGCTATCGAAACGCTAGGATCCGCAACAGTCCTGTGCGTCGATAAGACCGGGACGCTCACGCTCAACCGCATGTCGGTCAGTCAAATTTTTGCCGCTGGCGAAATCCACGAGGTCAATGCCCGGACGAAAAGTCCTTTGCCGAAAAAATTTCACGAGACTCTCCGCTTTGCTGTTCTCGCCAGCGAGACCGACCCGTTCGACCCGATGGAAAGAGCGTTGAAGGAGTTGGCCGACCGCCACCTCGAACCGGCCGACGAAGACCGCCAGTGGACCCTGGCTCACGAATATTCGCTGTCACCCGAGCTTCTCGCGTTGTCCCATGTCTGGAACGTACCCGGCCGCGACGAGCGCGTGGTCGCGGCGAAAGGCGCGCCGGAGGCGATCGCCGAACTCTGCCGCTTGACACCGGCCGAACGCGCGGGGCTTTTCGTGCAAGTGGAATCCATGGCCCGCGACGGCCTGCGGGTGCTGGGAGTCGCAAGGGCTACTTTTAGCGGCGAAGTTTGGCCGTCGAGCCAGCGCGGATTCGATTTCGAATTCGCAGGCTTGATCGGCTTATCCGATCCGATCCGGCCGGCGGTTCCCGCGGCGGTCCGCGAGTGCTACCGGGCGGGCATCAAGGTCGTGATGATTACCGGTGACTACGCGTCCACCGCGCAGGCGATCGCGCGCAAGATAGGCTTACAGGCGCCAGGCGAAGTCGTCAGCGGGACAGAACTCGAGCGGTTGCGCGAAGGCGAACTTCGTCGCCGCGTGCAGAAGGCAAGGATATTCGCGCGCGTTCTGCCCGAGCAGAAACTTGATTTGGTGGAGGCATTCAAAGCCAACGGCGAAATCGTCGCGATGACAGGAGACGGCGTCAACGACGCGCCTGCCCTAAAGGCGGCCCATATCGGCATTGCGATGGGAGGCCGGGGCACGGACGTGGCCCGCGAGGCGGCATCGCTCGTGTTGCTTGACGATGACTTTGCAACGATCGTCGAGGCTATTCGGTCCGGCCGGCGCATCTTCGATAATCTCCAGAAGGCGATGGCCTTCATTGTCGCCATTCACGTGCCGATCGCCGGGCTAGCGCTCGTCCCGTTGATTTTGGACTGGCCGCTCGTGCTGTCACCTGTCCACATTGTTTTTTTGGAGCTCATCATCGACCCCGCTTGCTCGATCGCGTTCGAAGCCGAACCGGAGGAGGCCGACGTGATGAGCCGCCCGCCTCGCGATCCAGAGGAGCCGCTCTTCGGGCGCGAGAAGGTTGTCTCCAGCTTCCTGCAAGGCGTCGCCCTGCTCATTACGGTGCTGTTGGTTTTCGCCGTCGCGCTCTACCGCGGCCAAGGGGATGCCGACGCGCGTGCTCTTACTTTCGCGACCTTGGTGATCGGCATGCTCGGCTTGATCCTTAGCAACCGATCCAGGTCGCTCAGTCTTCTCCGGAGTCTAACTTCGCCGAATCGAGCTCTGCGCTGGGTCATGGGCGGGGCACTCGCTTTTTTGAGTCTCGTCCTCTACGTTCCTTACCTGCGCGACGTCTTCCGTTTCTCTACCTTGCATCCGATCGATCTGGCCGTCGTTTTTACCGCCGCCACTGCGAGCACTCTCTGGTCGGAACTGGTAAAGCTCGCAAAAAAGCAACCGCCGAGAGCGAACCCCAATGGGTTCTGATAGGGCATGCTTGCGACCATAAGTGCCGACAGTAAGAAAGGCGCCTAACGGCGTCTACTCCAAACGGTAAAGAGATCCTGTGATCGATGCCCGCACGGCAGATCGCGCAGCCGCCCCGGGGAAATCGGCACGGCCGACCCGACGCGGGTCTCGACCGCCAGGATTTTTGCGGCCCGATAACGTGCCGCGAGAAGCGCAATCTCGCTCCGTAGCGAGTGCGTCACACTCCACCCGTGCATCGGCCTCTCTCGTCACGGGTCAGCTCTTGCAGGATCGCGTCCACCGCAAGCCTCGCGCCGCGCTCGGCCTCCATCGACAGCGGCTTTCCGGCTTCGAACGATTTCCCCTCGATGCCATAGATCGTGAGACGGCGCGGCAGACGGCCCAACGCGCGCGCCAGCTCCACCGCTTCCCCGATCCCTGCGCCGTGCGTCGACCAACGCAGCCCCTTGCTCGGGAGAGCCTTCTCAGCGACGTCGATCCGATGTAACGTGCCGGGCGCCGAGCCCGAACGGGCAGCGTCGACGAGAAACACGGCGGACGCTCTATCCCAGTCTTCGATAAAGGCCGCGATGTGACCGGTCGCTTCCCGAATCGTGACTCCCGCTGGAGTTTTTCCCCGTAGCCGCCGGGCCACCAAAAGGCCGACCGCGTCATCGCCGCGGCTTTCGGCGCCGATGCCGATCACGAGTTTTTTTTCTTGGTCGATCTCCATCCGGGCGCTAATCCTTCTCCAGCTCGAGCGTGAGAAAATGAGTTGCGCAAGAGATGCATGGATCGTAGTTCCGCACCACCTGCTCGCAGGAGGCTTGAAGCTCGTCTTTGGCAAGCCCGAGGTGGCTTTCCACAAAACTGAGCAGATCCCCTTCGATGGTTTTTTGGTTTTGCGATGTCGGCGGGACAATCTTGGCCTCGACGATCGAACCGTCGGCGGCGATGCGGTAGCGGTGATAGAGAAGCCCCCGCGGCGCCTCCGTGCACGCCGCGCCCGACGATGGGCGCGGCTCGACCTCGACGAAGGCGCGCTCCGGGGGCTCGTACTCCGAGATGAGGCGCAGCGCTTCGTCGCAGGCATAGAGGATCTCCACGCTGCGGACCACGATGCTCTGAAACGGATTCCGGCAGGTTGGTCCCAGTCCCGCCGCGCGCGCGGCCTCGCGGGCGAGCGGCGAGAGGCGCTCGAAATTCAGATTGTAGCGGGCAAGCGGACCGACGAGGTAAGCGGCTCGTCCTCTTAGAGTCGAGTGGAGCGCGTTGGAGTGGGGCGCCTGTTCTTCCGCGAAATGGTCCTCGTATTCTGCCGCGGAAATATCGAGGCCGCTCGATGAAACGATCCGACCTTCGTTGAGCGGGTATTCGGTGGGATGCCGCAAGGTCACAAACTCGTAGCTTTGCTCCAGTTCAGGGAAATTCAATTTTGCCGTCCAGCGCACCATTTCCAGCGCGGCATCGCGCGCCCGCTTGAGCTTTTCCTCGAGCGGTTGAAGCTCCTGCCTGGACGGCACCCGATAAAAGCCGCCGACGCGCACGTTGATCGGGTGAATCTCTCGTCCACCCAGCACGGTCACGATTTCGTTTCCGGCCTTTTTAAGCCCGAGCCCCCGCCGCACCGCCTGCGGATGCTCCCGGGCCATGCGGATGCCGTCAGGATAGCCGAGAAAGTCGGGCGCGTGGAGTAAGGTCACGTGAAGAGCGTGACTTTCGATCCACTCTCCGCAATAGAGCAGCCGCCGGAGATTGCGAAGCGCGCCGCCCACCTGAACGCCTAACGCGTTTTCCAGCGCGTGCACCGCGCTCATTTGATAGGCGACCGGACAAATGCCGCAGATCCGCGCCGTGATGTCCGGTGCTTCGCGGAAATCGCGGCCGCGCAGGAAGGCTTCGAAAAAGCGCGGCGGCTCGAAGATGTTGAGCTTGACCTCGAGCACTTGACTGCCTTTCACTTTGATGTAAAGGCCCCCCTCGCCTTCCACGCGCGCGAGATGATCGACGCGAATCGTTCTGCCGCGCGGACGATCACTTTTCATGGGCTTCACTCTCTTTGCGGAAGGCTTCCGCGCCGGCGTTGAATGCGCGGAAGGCGCGCACCAGATCCTCGTCTCGCGCTCCCAGGCGGCGCCACCACGCGCTCAGGGAGGCGGTGTTGGGAGTCTCCATCGGTCCGAAGCAGCCGTAACAGCCTCGCTGGTACGACGGGCACAGGGCCCCGCCGCAGCCGTCCTGCGTCACCGGTCCCAGGCACGGAATGCCTTGCGCCACCATGACGCAAACGTTGCCCCGCCGCTTGCACTCCATGCAGACGCTGTAAGTGGGAATATTGGGTTTTCGCCCGTGAAGAAACGCGCGGATCACTTCCAAAAGCTGGTATTTGTTCACCGGACAGCCGCGCAGCTCGAAATCGACTCGGATATGACTGCTGATAGCCGTGGACTTTTCCAGCGTCTGAATATACTCGGGCCGGGCGTAGACGAGCGAAGCGAACTCTTTCACGTCTTTAAAGTTTCTGAGCGCTTGAATGCCGCCGGCGGTGGCGCAGGCGCCCAAGGTGACCAGAAATTTGGAGACTCGCCGGACCGCGAGGACGCGCTCTGCGTCTTGCGGCGTCGTGATCGAGCCGTCGACGAGCGAAACATCGTACGGGCCCCGCAGCGTGACAGGAGTGGCTTCGCGAAAATGAGCGATTTCCACCTCGTTCGCCAAGTCCAGAAGCTCATCCTCGCAGTCCAGGAGGCTTAGCTGGCAGCCGTCGCACGAGGCGAATTTCCATATCGCCAGCGTCGGCTTTCTCCTTCTTGGTCGCGTCGCCGCCGATTTCATTTTCGCCTCCAGGGTGAAGGGGGCCCTCTAGATCTCCCGCGTCTCAAACCAGCGCCGGATGGCGGCATACGAAAAGACCGGCCCGTCCCTGCACACGAACGTCGGGCCAAACTGGCAACGACCGCAGAAACCGGCGGCACACTTCATGTTCCGCTCCATCGACACGTAGATTTTTTCGCTTGCCAGGCCGCGTCCTTGCAGCGCGCGCACGGCAAAGCGCATCATGACCTCCGGGCCACAAAGGAGCGCCGTCGCGTTTTCGGTCTCAAATTCTGAGCTTGAAATGAATCGCGTGACGACGCCGACATCGCCGCGCCACGCGCTCGACGCGCTATCCACCGTGACCTCCACCGTCATGTCCAACCGCCCGCGCCACCTTTCGAGTTCTTTGGCAAACAGCAAGTCCCGCGGAGTCCGCGCTCCGTAAAAGAGCAAGATCCGGCGGTAATCCTGGCGGGCGCTGAGAAGGGCATAGACTGCGGGCCGCAGAGGAGCCAGGCCGATGCCGCCCGCGACGATCACGACATCCTGGCCTTTTGCCTGTTCCAGCGGCCAACAACTGCCGAACGGGCCGCGAACCCCGACGACGCCGCCTGGGCGCAAGCGGCTGATGGCGCAACTCACCGCGCCGACGCCGCGCACCGTGTGAACCAGCGTGCGCGATCTGCCGGGCTGGCCGCTCATCGAGATCGGCACCTCTCCGACCCCGAAGACATAGAGCATGTTGAATTGGCCGGGCGAAAACAAGAAGGAAGTTTCCGGCCGGCTCGGCCCCAACTCGAGCGTGCGGATGTCTCGAGTCTCTTTTCGCACGCGGCGCACGATCCAGGGCTCGGGGATCAGCGGATTTTCCCCGATCATTTCGCCAATTCCCCTCCGTAGACGTCAATAAGCTGGAGCCGGGTCGCCTGCAGGCGCTCGATGATGATCGCGGAAAACCGCTTCATGAGTTCATAGCCGAGATCGTGATTTCCTTCGCACTTCTCCCGCAAGCAGCGCCCGTCGAGAGCGAAGGCCCGCGTCTCTTCCACCGCGAGCGCGTCGAAATTCCAGCGGTACGGAGGAAAGAGCCACGACCATCCCAAGACTTCTCCCGCTCCGAGCGTCTGAATGGTGAGCGCGCCGCGGCCGGGAACAAAGACTTCAATCGCCACCTTACCCTCGCGAATCAGATAGAATCGGTTCGCCTCCTCGTTGCTGCGGAATATCGTCTCTCCGCTGGCGAAACGCACGTTGGAGGCGCAGCCTACGAGGATGCGAACGTGCTCGGCGCTAAAGCCCCGGAAGAAAGAATGCTCTTTCAGAATCGGCTCGAGCGTGTCGATCATCGGCCTTCCTCGCCGCGGATCGCGCGGACCTCCTCGGTGATATCGATCGCGACCGGGCACCACGTGATGCAGCGGCCGCAGCCCACGCAGCCCGAAGTTCCGAACTGATCGATCCACGTTGCCAGCTTGTGCGTCATCCACTGACGGTAGCGCGAGCGGGACGTCGCGCGGACCGAGCCCCCGTGAATATACGAATGATCCATCGTGAAGCAGGAATCCCACTTCCGCCAGCGCTCGGCCTTTTCGCCTTTGAGGTCCGTCGAGTCCTCGACCGTCGAGCAAAAACAAGTGGGGCAAACCAGAGTGCAATTGCCGCAGGTCAGGCAGCGCGACGCGACGTCATTCCACCGAGGATGCTCCAGGTTGCTGTAGAGTAACTCCTTGATGCCGTCCGTCTTCATGGTCCGTCCCATGCGCGCCGCCGTGCTTGCGATCACCCGTTCTGCGCCTTCTTCTTCCCGCGCCGCCGCTGGGCGGTGCGGTATTTCCCGCAAGATGGCCGCCCCTTTCTGCGTGCCCGCCTCGACGACAAAATAATGGAGCGATCCGTCAAGCACTTCGGTCAGAGCCAAGTCGAAAGCAAACGTCGCCCGGGGACCGGTGTTCATCGAGACGCAAAAGCAGGTGCCGCCGGCCTGCCCACAGTTGAGAGCGAGCAAAAAAATGTTTTCGCGCGTTTTCTTGTAATGGGGATCGACGTAGCGACCCTCTTGAAATATCCGGTCTTGGATGGCGATCGCGTGAATCTCGCACGACCGCACGCCGATGAACGCCAGCGGCGGAGTTTCTTCGCATGCGGCATGAATCGTAAACGAACCCGACTCTCTTTCCGCGCTCCAGAGACGAAGCGCTGGAGGAAAAAGAAACTTCTTCCAGGAGTGCGGACCAACCGCGTAGCCGAACAGAGCCAGATCGTCCCGTCGCTTGAGACGATAAGTGCCGCCTTCCTGCTCGTCGGTCCAGCCCTCGGGGAGATCCGAGACCGAGGATAACTCGTCATAAACGATCGCCCCGTCGCGTACCCTGGGGCCGACAATGCGATAGCCACGTCGCTTGAGAGCTTCGAAGAGCGCGTCGAGATCAGAGCGTTGAACGACTTCTTTGCCCATGACGGAGATTTGCCGCGCGCGGGTTTGATCCCATCATACAGCGAGAGTGGCCGATCCGCCACACGGTTTCACGCCTCGATACGGGCTCGAGAATCAACGACGTATCGGAACCGGTTGCCGGAAATCTCCCGCGCGCTATGATTGAGGGACGGCACCGAACCGAAAAGTTGTCACGGCGTTGGCCGCCGCTGAATTGCCAACGCAAGAGAAGGGAGTTTACCGGTCATGCGCGCTAAGGAAATCATGACAAAAGATGTGATCACCGTTTCGCCGTCGACGAGAGTTAGGGAGGTGGCGTTGTTATTGACGAAAAATAACATCAGCGGCGTCCCCGTAAGAGACAGAAACGGTCAGATCGTCGGCATCGTCAGCCAATCGGACATCATCGGCAAAAAAGGCAAACAGGTGAAGGACATCATGAGCAAGAGCATCGTAAGCGTCTCTGAAGACACGCAGGTCGAGGAGATCGCGGCTCTGATGATAGCGAATCGGATCGACCGGGTGCTCGTCATGGATAACGCCGAGCTTCTCGGGATCGTGAGTCAAGCGGACATCGTCGGGGCGATTGCGGCAGGCAAGCACGTGGCCGTGCACTCGCCGGTTACGCCTTCTTCAACCTCTGCCGGAGAAACTTGAGGATCTCGATGTGCTTTTGCGAGTCGAGGATCATCGTCTCCAGCAACAGCCTAAACATCCCCTGGTAATAGCCTTTGCTTTCCTTCACGAGCCTCTTGTAAGCCTTGATCCCTTTCTTTTCGAGCTCGAGAAACTGTTCGGTGAGCGCCAATAGCTCCTTCTTCTCGGTGCCCAAGTCCGAAATAGGCTGGAGCGCTTCTCGGGGTCTGCTCCAGGTGAGGCTGCCCTTCAGCGTCGAGGCCATCGCATGCGTGACCGCGTTGTGCTTCTCCTCGTCGGAAATAATGAGCTGAAGAAGGAATCTGACTGCGGAGTTTTTGGATTTCTCCGCAATTTCTTTGTACCGTCGCAGAAAATTTCCCTCTTCGGCTTCATGAGCCTCAAATTCGTTCAACAAGCGCTCGACAGCCGAAATTTCCTGCGGTCTCGGCACGCCTAAACCAAATGCCATCGCTTCCACCTCGCTTATCTCCGCCATAAAGTCCCCCTTTCCGGAGCTAGCTGCGCTTTACGCGTTTTTCGCCGCCTATGAATGTCTTTTCTTATCCGGCATCCTAGATTGCACTACCCGGTTAGGTCAAGGCGATCGGTTGCCCATTTGTTGAGAATTTGAGTATCCGCCGCCCCGGATCGGTGCGGGACGGCTTTCGCATGCACGCTAACGGAAGGAGGTGCTTTTCCCGTTTTCGAGAAACCTGGCAACGGAGGCCTCCTCAGGCGGCAAAATTTCCAGTCAAGCCGGCGCGTTTCTCGGGCCAGCTTGGCACGGATTATGGATAGCCTTTGGGACCCCTTACGAGGATTCGTGGTATGGAAAACGAAAAGGATCGCTTCGGAGAAACGATGCGGCTCGTCGAGCGCGCAAAAGAGGATATTTATTTCGCCGCCAAGGATCGCGAGCTCATCGAGAAGCTGAAGGCTCGGCTGCGGCGAGTCGAGAAGGCAGGCGCTGAAACCTTGCGCTGCCCCAAGTGCCCGGGCCGGCTTGAAAGCTACAGGTTTATGGAATTTCTGCTCGACCAATGCGTCGATTGCGGCGGCGTGTGGCTGGACAAGGGCGAGCTCGAGGGCATCCTCAAGAAAGTATCGAGAAGTTCCTTGGCTTCGGCGATCAAGAAACTGATCTTCGGAGAGGCCGACACCGAGGAGGCTGAAGGCGATGCGCCAGGCGAAAAGGTACACCACCGCTTATAAGAAAAAAGTCGACGTCGAAAGAGATATGTATCTCGAAAAGAGGCGGCCCAAAGGGATCAGACGGTGCGCCGGCTGCGGAGCCGTTTATTATCGCCACCACTGGGCCCTGGCGGCGCCGCCGCAGACAGAAAAGCGGGCAGAGCTGCGGCCCCGGCGCGCCGTTCTCTGCCCCGCGTGTCGGAAAATACGCGACGGCTACCCGGGCGGTGAACTGCGTATTGCCACGCCGCCCGCGCGGGAAAAAGGCGACATCCTGCGCATCGTAAGGAACGAGGAGAAGCGAGCACGCGAAAAAAACCCTCTCGAAAGGATCATGTCCATCGAAACCGACGGCCCGACGGGCTGGAAGATTCATACCACCACCGAGAAGCTCGCGCAGCGGCTGGGGCGCCGTCTCCGCAAGGCGCTCGGTGGCGCCGTCGATTATCGATGGTCGCACAACAACAAATTCGTGCGCGTAGTCTGGCGTGAAGCCGTCAAGAAGCGCCAAGAAGGGAGAATGCGAACATGACCGCCGATGGATTGGAGATCTTCCGCAACACGCTGCAAAAGACTCACGAGTGGCTTGTCGAATTGATGAGGGACCTTCGCTGGGACGACGAGCATAAAGCCTACCTCGCGCTGCGCGCTGTTTTGCAGGCGTTACGCGATCGGTTGACCGTGGAGGAAGCGGCTCAGCTCGGAGCGCAGCTCCCTATGCTCGTGCGAGGATTCTATTTCGAGGGCTGGGACCCCACCGGCAAGCCCATGAAAGAACGCCACCAGGAGGAGTTTCTGGCCCATATCAAGGCCCATTTTAGGAACGACGAGGCCGTTGTCCCTGAAAGAGTCGCGCGCGCAGTTTTCAAGCTTCTCACGAAGCACATCAGCGAAGGCGAGATCAAAGACGTCAAGCATACTTTACCGGCGGAGCTCCGGGCGCTCTGGCCTTGAGCGCCCGCGAACGCCGTAAAGCCGGTTGCAAGGCTCTTTCTCCGTGACTAGATGCCTGTCGCACCCTCGATCGCCCTTTTCCAGGCGGGAACTCTGTCGCTGCGGCGGTGCAAGGTCAACGCCTTCTTTGAAAAGAAGGAGATTTTTATGCGGCCGTCGATAAATTTGATTGCTCCCGGTCTCGCGACGTTGCTTTTTCTCTCCGGCGCCTGGATTCCGGCGGCCGAAACGGATCAGGGACGAGAACTGTACTTAAAATATTGCAGTTCGTGTCACGGAACGGACGGTCGCGGGAGCGGTCCCGTTAGCCCCTTTCTCACGATCAAAGTGCCCGATTTGACGCTGCTAAGAAAGAACAACAAAGGGCTCTACCCATTCGACAGAGTGATGAGCTCCATAGACGGCAGCCGCGCGGTTCGCGGTCACGGGGATCGGGAGATGCCCGTTTGGGGCGAAGTCTTCGAAAAGGAAGCGAGAGAGTCCGACTCGGGAAAATATCCCCGGCTGACATCTCTGCTGAAAGTTCAGGCGATTGCCGAATACGTTTCCACGCTGCAACGCTAAGCCGGCCGATCCGGGATTTAGGCTTTACGGGCCGCCTGCGCCCGACGCCGTACCGATCCCCGTCGGCGCGCAAGCTTCCCTCAGGGGTTTGTCGGGGCGCCATTCTAATCACAGGATATCGGCGGCGGCGGTTCAGGTGGACGGCGTCCCCACGCGGACGCGGGCGTCCACAATCCGGCATCCCTTCCCGGGCGCCAAAGCAAAAATCGGGTTCAAGTCCAGTTCCGTAATCGCGGGAATCTCTTCGACCATCCTCGAGATCCGCAGCAGAACCTCTTCGATGGCGGAAAGGTCCGCCGGCGGGTGGCCGCGATAGCCCTGGAGCAGCCGATAACCGCGAATTCCCTCGATCATTTCTCTGGCGTCGCGATCCGTGAGCGGGGTCACGCGAAAGCAGATATCCGCGAGGATCTCGACGTGAATGCCGCCTAGCCCGAAGCCCACAAGCGGCCCAAAGAGCGGATCCTGCGTGACGCCGACCATGACCTCGACTCCGCCCGAAACCATCGGTTGGACCAACACGCCTTCCATCGCATCGAGGCTTGCTTGCTCAGCCACGCGCCGGCGAATTTCCGCAAAAGCGCGGCTCACCGCGGCCGCATTCCTCAGGTTAAGGCGAACCCCGCCGAATTCGGTCTTGTGAACGACCTGATGGGACGCGAGCTTTACCGCCACCGGAAATCCCACCGCGCGTGCCAGCTCGCATGCTTGCTCTGCTGTTGTCGCCACTCCGCCGGCGGTGATCGGAAGCCCGCCGGCCGCTAAGAGCTTGCGGGTTTCCTCCGTCGCCAGCCAGCCCGGGCCGCGCCGGTTGAGGGCGCCGCGGCAAATTTCCCGCGCGGCATCCAGTTGGATATCGGCAAAGTCCGGCACAACGCCAAGCGGCTTGGCGCGCCACTCCCGATACGCCGCGGCCTTCGCGAGAACCCGTCCAGCAGATTCCGGGAAGGCATAGGTGGGGATCGTTTCCTGGCCTCCAACCAGGGGCTCAGGCAATGGCTCAGCCATCCAACAGACAGCGACAGGCTTCAGCGCGCGCGACGTCGCCCGCCCGGCTTTCACGCCCTCCGCGATGGCCTGTGCCACCAGGGCACTGTCGGCCATGCCCACATCCACATACATCGCGACCAAAGCGTCCACTTCGGCGGATGCGAGCAAGGTGGCAACCGCCTGGCGATAGTGTTCGGGCCCAGCCGAAGCAATCATGTCGACTGGATTCGAGACGCTCGCTGTGAGGGGAAGGAAATCGCGCAGGCGGCCTCGGGTGGCCTCCGAAAGCTCAGGAATCACCAGGCCGCCCGCCTCGCAGGCATCGGCGCAGAGAATTCCCGGACCGCCCGCATTGGTGACTATCGCCACGCGCGGTCCGCTGGGCAGCGGCTGGTTGGCGAGAAAGGCTGAAAGGTCAAACATCTCATCGAGGGTTTCGGCGCGAATCACCCCCGTTTGGCGAAACAGCGCCTCGACCGCTATGTCGTTTCCTGCAAGCGCTGCGGTGTGCGATCCGGCGGCGCGCTTGCCCGACAGTGTGCGGCCGGCCTTCACACAGACGACGGGCTTTGAGCGACTCACTCGCCGGGCGATGCGCGCGAATCGGCGCGGGTTGCCAAATGACTCCAGGTAGAGCAGGATAACCCCGGTTGATTCATCCTCCTCCCAATACTGCAAGAGATCGTTGCCGGAAACGTCGGCTTTGTTGCCGACGCTGACGAACGTCGAGAGCCCAAGCTGGCGCTTGCGCGCCAGCGACAGGATCGCGAGCCCTAGCGCGCCGCTCTGCGAGGACATCGCGATGCGCCCCGGTAGCGGAAAGACGGGCGAGAATGACGCGTTTAACTGAACCCGTGGATCAGCGTTGATCAGCCCGAGGCAGTTCGGACCGACCATGCGCATGCCGTAGCCCCGCACTTTTTCAACCAGTTCGCGCTGCAGCCTTCGTCCCTCTTCATTGATCTCAGCAAATCCCGCCGTGATGACAACCAGTGCGCGCACGCCGCGCTCCGCGCAATCGTCGACAATCTGCAAAACCTCGTCCCGCGGAACCGCAAGGACGGCGAGGTCTACGGGCTCAGGAAGTTCACGCACGGACGCGTACGCCTGGGTCGAATCGATAGTGCGCGCGTTCGGATTCACGGCGTAGACGGCACCACGAAAGCGGCCCGCCAGGGCCTTAAAGATCCGATGGCCGATGCCGGACGCATTGCGGGAGACGCCGACAACACAAACTGACCTGGGCTTGAAAAAAGGTCTGAGGGAGGCGGCGGTAAAGACACGGTCGCGTATCTCCGTGCCGGACACGCTTGCCTCTGTCGGCGCCACCGCAAAGTCCACCTCTACGGTGCCCCGCTCCACTTTCTCCCGCACCCGGAAGCCTGAATGGCGAAAGATGTCGATCATTTGGCGGTTATCGGTGTTCGTGACCGCCCAGAAACGCTCGATCCCGTTTTGTGCCGCCAAGATCGATAAACGCTCAAGCAAAAGCGTGCCCAGACCCTTTCCCTGAAACGCATCGTCGACGGCCATCGCGACTTCGGCCGTCCGCTCATCTCGGGCGACATAAGAGCCTGCGGCGATGATCCGGGGAGAACCGCCGCGGCTGCGCGTCACGACGAGAGTTAGCTGAGATCTGGGATTGGAGTTGTCACAGAATGAGTCGATTAATTTTTGGTCGGGGACGCTGAGCGAGAAAAAGCGCCGGGCCCTCGACTGCGCTGAAAGCCCCGCGAAGAATTCGCGCAAGGCCGCTCGATCCCCGGGAGCCGCAACCCGGATCGTTGCCGTCGACCCGTCCCGCAGGATGAGCCGCCCATATTCAGCCGAGTCCTGGTAGGGTGGAGGCAAGTAAACAGGACTTACGGCGCGCGTCGTCATGATACAACCTGCCGTGAAACTTTTAACGGCACAGGGCAAACACGAAGTGATTCATGAGCTTGTTAGGAAGTTCAAAAGTAGGCGGTCGTCCGCCGATCGCCGGCGGCCCTGAAGAGCCTACAGGGTGACGAATTGCAGATTTCAGATCTGAGAGATGCTTCAATTTGAGATTTGAGATAATTCGAGATCCCGCATTCGACCGCGCGCGGAAGGGCTTGGCCCAAGGGAGGCGCGCCGCGCCACAGGTCCATCTGTCGACGAACTCATTAAGCGATGGCTATCGCAGGCTCCGGCGCGGCTCCGACATGCGCCGCCCTGGCCGGCACGGAAAGCACCGGGCAAGGAGCGCGGCCGACGACCTTTTCGGTAACGCTGCCCATCAACATGTGAGCGAGGCCGGTCCTTCCATGGGTCGACATGACAATCAGGTCGACTTTCTCATCCGCCGCGCGCGCGACGATGTTCCTGTAGGGATTCCCGATTTCCACCTCCTGCCGAACCGTGACGCCGGAAAGCGCCTCGGCGAAGTTCGCTCGCAGAAATTCATCCAGGCGCCTTCGGCTCTCCTCGAACAAGCGGCGCACCGGAACGATTTGGTCGTAGGGCGAAGTCCAATCGTCCGCAATCGCGATCACATAGAGAACGATCAACTCCGCGCCTTGAGATCGCGCGAGCGCAATCGCCGAGCCCACCCCGATTCGCGACAGATCCGACAAGTCTGTTGGCGCAAGGATCTTTCGTATTCTGTCCATGGCGTTGTCCTCCTTTTCAGGTGCGGCGATGCGCTTCGCCTCTGCGACCATACGCGCAAAGCCCCCTGGGCGGGTGCAGCAAGAAGCATGCCCCGGGTTCTTTCGTTAATTCGGTGATAAAACTCATCGGCTCTTCTCACGGCTGCCAATAGAGTCCGGTATTTTTTCTCATTCCTAAGAACGGCGCTCGCGCGCAAGTTTTGCGGCAGCGGTTTTGGCCGCAGGACAATTGATTTTTCTGCTTGCGGTTACGTGGCATGGATTGTGCGCGGCGAAATGAACGGACGGGAGGCTTGTCGAGATGCTCAAAGTCGTAGACCTGATGACGG